>NZ_CP146982.1:0-1374930 GCF_045291275.1 Methanolobus sp. ZRKC3 | reverse complement strand
AGTATCTTGCAGATTCCCTGTTCACGTGTGAGAGGTTCGATCCTTCAAAGGTAAATATCGAGAGGCACCTTCTTTCCGACCAGGAACTAAGGACAAAACATGGCGAATACAAACGTTACAAGTTCACACCTCTTGGTATATCTCCAAGGGCAATTCCCGGTCAGGAGGGGGTTGTGGTAGTTGCAGACAGTGATGAACATAATGAGATGGGGCATATTGATCAAACAGTTGAGAATCGCATAAGGATGAATGAAAAAAGGATGAAGAAGCTGGAGGTTCTTAGCGGGGAAATTCCTGCCCCTGCAGTCCATGGTCCGGAAAATGCGAATATATCACTCATAGGCTGGGGCTCGAGTTATGGTCCTCTTGCAGAAGCTGTGGATAATCTCAATGCTGAAGGTCATTCTGTAAATCTTGTTCACTACAATTACGTGTATCCTTTCCCTGCATCTCAAACCCGCGAGATCCTTCGAAGGTCGAAGAAGATAATATGCGTGGAAGGCAATGCCACCGGGCAGTTTGCAAGATTGCTTACATCGGATACCGGTGTTGAGCTTACTGGAAAAATACTGCGTTATGATGGGAAACCTTTCAGTCCGGAATTCATAGTAAATGCTCTTAAAGAAAAAGGGGTGATCTGAATGGTCAGCATAGAAGATTATGGGGATTATGAAACGGAATGGTGTCCTGGGTGTGGTAACTTTGCAATCCTCAAAGCCATAAAACAGGCACTTACAAACCTTGGAAAAGCTCCGCATGAGGTTCTTATCGCTTCAGGTATCGGTCAGTCAAGTAAGCTGCCGCATTATCTAAAATGCAATGTTTTCAATGGTCTGCATGGTCGTTCACTACCACCTGCTATTGGTGCAAAGATTGCCAATCATGAACTGACGGTCCTTGCAGTTGCTGGCGATGGTGATTGCTATGGTGAAGGGGGCAACCATTTCATTCACAACGTAAGGAGAAATCCCGATATCACACTAATAGTGCATGATAACCAGATATACGGGCTCACGAAAGGACAGGCATCACCAACAAGTGAACTTGGCATGAAGACAAAGATCCAGAATCACGGTGTATTTAACACGCCCTTAAACCCGCTTGCCATGGCAATCTCTCTGGATTGTTCATTTGTAAGCAGGGGATATGCCGGGGATGTTCCACATCTTACGGAGCTGATCGAAAAGGCAATCAATCACAGAGGTTTTTCACTTGTTGATGTGCTGCAACCATGTGTCTCATTTAACAAGCTGAACACGTTCAAGTGGTATTCCGAAAGGGTATACAAAATGGACGAAGGTGAATATCCTCTGGATGAACGGGTCAGGGCCTTTGAAAGATCACTCGAATGGGGTGAGAAGATACCTCTTGGTATTTTCTATGAAAAAGATAAACCGGTATTTGGGGATCATCTGGATGTGCTAAAATCCGGTCCTCTTGTGAAGGGCAAACCTGAAACTGAAAAGATAAACGAATTGATTGATGGTTTTATCTAACCATCAATTATAATTTTCAGGCTCTATCGGTAAGCGTGAAGTGATCTATATAGCACGGCAATGTTCAATAAGCCTATGATCAATTTTTTCTGGTATTGCATTTGAGAACAACAAGTTCTTCAAAAGAACATTTTTCCCTGGCTATGATTTGCGAATCAAAATCAAAATCCGAGATCTCTTTTTTCACTTCATCAATGCCTGTAAGGGATGATATCAAAAGTAGAATTATTCCTTCCGATCGAAGGTATTTTTTAACATTCCGGAAAAAGGGCTTGATGGAATCACGTCCGGTAATCCCTCCGTCAAATGCATAGTTAAGCCAGCCTGGTACCTTTTCATCTTCCGATGTAGGGAGGTAGGGTGGATTGAATATGATCATGTCAAAATGCTTCTTGTCTTTGATCCCTGCGAACATATCGGTTCTTATGACCTCTATTCCATTGGACCTGGCACATTTGGCAGCAAAAGGATTTATTTCGGTTGCTATGAGCCTTATGTCTTTGTTTGCCTGGAGGATCGCAGAAACAAAGCCACTTCCGGTACCTATCTCAAGTATTTGCATTCCATCAATTGTTATATCAAGTGCTGCATTTGCAAGTAAAAACGAGTCTTCTGCCGGCTCATATACATTTTCAGCCAGCTTTACACTGGTATTCTTGTAATTGATGGTTGCCATAATAAGGGTATTTATATGTCCTGCTTATGCTTGAACATGATGTTTGCGAGGTATGCGAATTCTTCAGGCTCAAGGTTTTCAGGTCGCTTGTTTAGCATATCTTCAGGAAGTTCGGTGATGAATTCCTTCATGTCATCTATGCCAAGAAGTTGCTTATTCCTGATTATTGAGTTTCGCATCTTCTTGCGTCTCTGCCCAAAAACAGCAGTTACAAAGGCGAGGAAATACTTCTCATCCAGCACTTCAAAAGGTGCAGGCCTTGGTTCTACCTTCACAACTGCAGATAGTACTTCTGGAGCTGGTGAGAATGCCCCTTTTGGAACTTTCATGATAATTGATGCATCCGCAAAATAGTGTGTATTCACAGAGAGTCTGCTGTAGTCATCTGAATTGGCATGTGATACCATGCGCTGTGCAAATTCATACTGGTACATCAGGATTCCAAGTTTGAATTTGTGGCGGAATAGTTTGAATGTTATTTCCGATGAAATGGAATATGGGAGGTTGGCTATGACCTTATCAAAATCAGGGATATCTACTTTGAGGACATCTCCATGAATAATCTCCAGATTTTCGCACTCTCCTAGCCTGTCTTTAAGTACATCAACAAGTTCGGGATCCCTTTCTATTGCAATAACTTTCTTCGCCTGCTTGATCAATCTTTCTGTAAGATTGCCAATACCTGCTCCAATCTCAAGTATGACTTCGTCTGGCTGTATGTCTCCAGCCTCGACAATTTTGTCAAGCAAACGCTCATCTATAAGGAAATGCTGGTCGTGGTTTCCTCCACGTATTCCATATTTCCTGAGAATATTACGAACCAAAAAGAATACCCCTTCTCACTGATTTCTGGTGCGGCGGGGCGGTAAGGTAAAAAGCCTGTATTTTATATTATCATCCTTGAGCTCTTCAAGTATCCTGTTGGCAATCACTTTTTGTGGGGAGTGTACACCGCCAACTCTCTCGTGAAGTTCTTCCAGACTCTTATATTCGCCTTTTTTCCTATCGTCTATAATAGCCCACATGAGTTTCTTGCCAATTCCGGGAAGCAATTCCAGCATATGTAGCCTGCTGGTAATTGAATGTGCGTCATTGAAGAATTTAACAAATCTCTCTTCATTTGCTTTGATGCTTATTTCCAGCACATATGGTAGCTCAAGCTGGGCTCCATGACTCAGGTCTTTATAGGATACCTTGTGTTTAACATGGTCAATTACATCTCTGTCTCCATCACCAATATAAACACGTGACTGTATGTCAGGAATTTCTCCTTCTTTTGGCACAAGATCCATTAAGACAAAATTGTTTTCTCCGACGACTTGAACCAGAGGTTTTTTCTGGTACGCTGGTCGCCTGTCATCTGAACTTCCATATGGAAGATAATCAAGGACCAATGCATATTCTTCCTTTTCAGGTGGCTTTCCCCTTGTAGTCATTTGTTCCCTCCAACCACATATCCACTGATACTGGCATCAAATCATTCGGATAAAAATAGGAATGTATTGGATATAAATTTAATCCATTGCCTCTTCAACCATGCCGAGCATCTCATCAAGTTCTTCGTCTGCAAGGGTGAATCTTTCCTTTGCATAAAGTGTCCTTAATTCATCTCTTGTTTGGGGCATGATGTCTGCTATCCGGACTGCAATTTCCGGCTTCATTTTTTCCAGATCTAGAAGTTTGTTAACAAGCTCCCTTGCTTTTTCAGGCGTCGTCTTGGAGAACATCTCTGCATGATTGATGGCCTTGCGCAGTTCGTATCCAAGTTCTTCCTCGGCCTTTAAGCGCTCTTCCATGATCTCGTGTAACATGCCCTTGACTTCAGGAAGGGTCAGTAATTCCTCATTCAACACTTCTTTAACTATCATCAATAAACACTCTTTAGAAAATTAAATTGCCTGGTGGCATAGATTATAATCGAAGATACATCTCTAAAGTTGGCAATAAAGATATATCTATCGATAAAAAGGACTTCAGGTCAAGTGCCTGAAATCATTTAGTTTTAGTTGTACTTCTGTGGTTTCAGGTGCTGTGGAAGGGAGATGATCTGCTTGGTTGCCTTTCCATCTCTTATCTGCAACATAAATGCACGGCCGCGCATTCCTAATACTTTCCCTGTTTTACCCTGGAACCTTGGGTTTGGCATTCCCTTCTGCACACTTGGATCGATATCGATGTGTACCATCTGTCCTTCTGTGAATTCTTGAATTGCCTTGCTTATTGTGGAAAGTCCTCTTTCTCTTACAGTCTTCTTCAACTTGTAGCGTGTACAATGTCTTTCGCCGTGTGATGTTGCCATAATTTTCCTCCATTGATTAAATGATTGATTATTTTAGTTAGTTGATAATATTGATTATTGATCTGTGATATCCAGTCAAATGTCAACGCTAATAACGTCGAGTTCTGTAACTGTCGCCTCAATTTCTAATAGGCCTGTGAGACTTGGCTCTGTTCTTCCTTCATCACCAGATGTTAGTTCCTTGACATATAATCCGCCGTCACAATGAACCTGTATGATGGCGTATTCTTCAGTTTTTTCAAGAAGTTGCATTCCATGTACACGTCTTTTGCGGACAAGATCGCCTCGCCTGTGGGCAACACGTTGTGGTGTCCTCTGTGCAATTTCAGCTCCGACCAGACTGTCAATGACAGATATAAGTCTTTCTTTTGAAACTGGCTCTTTGAATGTAACTTTAAGGTTATAAACTTTATCCGCTTTTGATGCTTTCAAGTGCTCAATTACATCCTTCTCTACTATTTTAAGCCCTTCTACTTCAACTTTACCTGCAGCATGCTCATTTATTTTCTTCTCAAGAGTCTCCAGGTCAATGCTGCGTATGGTCGGGCTAAGTGCTTCAACTACAAACGGCCTTCCGGTGCCAAGCATAAGTGCATCAATATCCTCTCTTCCAGCTCCGTGGAATTTGGTATCGGTTGCATTAGTGGCTTTAACGACTTCTTCGCGGATGAGCTCGTCAACTGATTCAGGATACTGCTTGCCAGTGAATTCGCATTTCTCGCAACCTTTTCCTCTGCATGAGCGGCATGGCCACCTTGTCTGCGGTATGGTTCTTACGAATTTCTTGTATCTTCCCTGTATGTAGAGTGAACGTACCTGAAGTTTGATATCATTCTCTGCAATATCGAGGGTAACCAGTATGTCGGGGCGGTCAAAATCCACTTCCTTTCCAGTAAGTGGTGCGATCAGCTTTCCTACTTCCCTGTTCAATTCGGTTTTAAACTGTTCCGCATGCGCTATGCCGCACTCGCTCCAGAGTATCTCCTCATTTTCGGAAAGGAGTCCACTAATCTTTGTTCCTACAAGTAATGTTGAATATTCCCTATCTCCGATAGCTTCAACTGCGCGTTTGGCCCATTGGTCGAGGGTTTCGTAAAGGCCAAGGCATACCCAGCACTTTTTGTCCTCTCCCTCAATTCCAAGTGTTTTTCTTGCATAGGGATTGCATGTGGAAAGCTCCTTAAGGACTGTGTCATCTCCTGACTCCTTATAGATCATGTCGCCTTCCATTGCAAGGGACAATTTAATGGCGCTTCCTCTTTCAAGGTTACTTAGTCCGGTGGATAATTTCGCAAATTGCCTGCCCATACAATTGTCACATATGGGTCCTTCGCTGATTATCTTCTTCGCAGTTTCAAGTATGCTCATTGGATCACTTTTGTGCTTAATATGAATTGATAGTTTACTGAATACTGATTTTTGGGTATTGCACGATTTGTTCAGTTTGCAATATAATCCTTTTTAGCTTATTATTGCTCGACCCTGTCAAGCTCATTAAGGATTATTGTTATGCAGTGGTCTGAATGAAGTGAAATAGGCCCTATTGTCAGTGTCTTTGAGGCAAATTTACCAATGATCGCCTCTTCTTCCTCAGTTACTCCCATGTGGTCACCAAGGACAAATACAGAATTATCAAGGGATGGTGCTATTTCTCTGATGTCTTCTCCATCTTCTCTCAGGTAATAGACCGTTTTTCCCTTTTCAGCAAATTCTTCGAGCAACTGTTCCAGACCTGCACGGCGTATCCATACGCCTGGGGTGGAACGGGATTCGTACTCGAGTGCATCTTTCTGAAGTGCTTTTTTTATGAGGGATCCGCTACTTCTTTCGTCCGGATTGAGGTACTTAAGTTCCTGCCCATTGAAACGAATGACCTTTCCAGGATCTGGTTCTCCAAGTAAGACCAGATGCACATTGATGTCTCTTCTCATTTCATGGGAAAGGAAGAGTGCCGAATTTATGCAACGGCACAGTATGTCCATTCTCCCTGCGGAACCGGGAAGGTCATTTAGTGAAAAATCACCGGATGTCAGTGCTTTATGTCCTATAATGACAAAATCCTTCATAGTATCGCCCTGTATGCTCAGTGAAGTCAGTACTTGTTCTTTTTACCATCTCTAAGTATCATTTTAGCAAGTGCAGCAGCTATGTCCTTATAGTTGTACTCGTCACTTTCTGCAAGTTGTTCGACCCATGAATCGTATTTGTCAAGCTGGCCTGCTTTAAGTGTTTGTCTGACCGCATCTGCTATCTGTGCATCCTTTATCTTTTCGATATCTTTGTAGGATGGCACCCTTGCGGATATGATCTCGGTCTTGGTGTACTTCTTGATAGCCCTTAGTTTCCCTGTCTCTCTTCTTGATACAAAGGAATATGCAACACCAGGCCTTCCTGCCCTTGCGGTCCTTCCGATTCTGTGAACATAGGTTTCTATCTCGTGAGGGAGGTCATAATTGAAAACAACTTCTATGTTTTCGACATCAAGACCTCTTGCAGCAACATCTGTGGCAACAAGAACATTAATCTTCTCATCACGAAGTCTTTTCATGGTTATTTCTCTTTGAGCCTGCTTGATATCACCATGCAATGCTTCTACGGAGTGACCATGTGCCTTGAGTTTCACAAGTAATGTGTCGACCTCTCTCTTTGTATTACAAAAGATCAGTGATGATTTGAAATTGTTCGCTTCTATGATTCGGCGAACCGCATCTGCCTTTTCACTTCCCTTCATCTCAATATAGAACTGCTCTACCTTTGGTGCAGTAAGCTCTCTCTTGACCACATTTATGTGCTCTGGATTCTGCTGGTATTCTTTTGTAAGTCTGAGAATGGGTTTTGGCATAGTTGCGGAGAAAAGCAATGTCTGTCTTTCTACCGGTGCATTGTCAAGTATGCGCTCGATATCTTCTCTGAATCCCATGTTAAGCATCTCGTCAGCTTCGTCAAGGATCATGATCTCAATACTGTCCATTCTTAGAGTACGGCGTTCGATATGGTCAATGATCCTGCCGGGGGTTCCGACGATAATATGTGCTCCCTTCTTTATGTCTCTAATCTGCTGGCCTATTGGTTTGCCACCGTAGATGGGTACAACATTTATTCCCTCGAGGTACTTGGAAATTTTAGTTAATTCATCGGCAACCTGATTAGCCAGTTCTCTTGTGGGGCAAAGTATCATTGCCTGTGTTTTTTTACTTCTGGCATTGATGCTGTCCAGAAGGGGTATGCCAAAAGCAGCAGTTTTACCTGTTCCTGTTTGTGCCTGGCCTATGATGTCTTTTCCTTCCTGTATGATGGGGATGGCCTTTTGCTGGATGTCGGTTGGCTCTTTATATCCCATTTCTGTGATGCCTCTTCTCAATTCTCTTGAAAGGTAGAGGTCGTTGAATGTTATAGTTTCCATTTTGGTTTCACTCTGTAAAATATAGATCTGTATGATCACTTGCGTTTCTGCTCGCTTGCAAGTTAATTACCTATAGGCATAAATTTCCATAAAGTGGATTCATTTATCGGTATTATGCTGGAGTTTTGCCAGAGGGTTTACTGGAGCTACCCCTTTTCCTACCGATTGGCTGCCTTGGATGGCATGCACTACAAAATCCTTGGCTCCTTTTGCGGCTTCATCAATTGTCTTTCCACATGCCAGATGCGATGCTAATGATGTGGAATATGTGCAACCTGAACCGTGCGTACCGCCTTTTACAAATTCACCGGGAATAATGGTGAATCTTTCATTCTCACTCTCATATACGATATCGGATGCATCTAGATGTCCTCCTGTAACAATTACAGTTTTGACACCTGTGGCCGCAATGGTCCTTGCAGCTTTTTTTGCATCTTCGATGTTGCTTATGTTCATGCCGGAAAGGGCAGTGGCTTCATTTATATTTGGAGTTACGACCTGGCTAATGGGGAGAAGTTCTTCTTTAAGTGCTGATAATGCATCTTCTTTTAGAAGGTCTCCGCCAGCTTCTGCGGCCATTACTGGGTCAACTACCAGCTTTAATCCGTATTTTTTCACCATTTTAGTAACGGTGGTAATAATCTCGGATGATGATAGCATGCCGGACTTTGCCCATTTAACATCCATATCGTTGCAAACTGCATCGATCTGATTTGCTATTACTTCTGTGGGCAGGTCAAATGTACTTAAAACGCCTGTTGTATTCTGTGACGTAACTGACGTTATAGCAACTGCTCCATGCAGTCCGTGGCTGGCAATGGTTTTAATGTCTGCTTCAATGCCCGCACCCCCGCCTGAATCAGATCCGGCTATTGTCATTACAACAGGTGTCTTTGTCATGTTCGCTTCTCCTTATATAGGATGGATGTGTCTTATGCAGATTAACTTCTTTGCGATGCTGGACTTAACGTCTGGTGATTTAAATAGTAGTTGGTCAGATCGCAAATAAATATGGTGATTATCCTCTTCATTTCATCAACTATTGCCAATTGTACGATAGATTTATATATTGTATGTGCAAGAGTGGTGCAGCATAAGGCGTATATGTACGTAAACAAATTTAGAATACCTGATATTTATTACTACTATTCAGGTTTTTAAACGAGGGCGACTAATATGGGAAACAGACCTCTTGATATATTGAATGATTCTTTGAACACACCTGTGATCGTGAGACTAAAAGGCGCAAGAGAGTTTAGAGGTAAACTCCAGGGATACGATGTTCACATGAACCTCGTACTCGATGATGCGGAAGAACTGAAAGAAGGAGAAGTTATTAGAAAATTAGGTAGTGTTGTTATCAGGGGCGATAACGTAGTATATGTTTCTCCCTGAGACAAACGTAACATATAAGAACTAATAACCATATCAGGGGTAAAATCCTACTAATCAAAATACTATTTCAATTTCAAACTAAAGGTGATTATAAATGTCAAAAGGTACTCCCTCAATGGGTAAGAGGCAGAAGCGCACGCATCTTAAGTGCAGGCGCTGCGGAAGTGTTTCACTTAACATCCATACAAAGCAGTGTACATCATGTGGCTTTGGAAAGACTTCTCGTATGAGAAGCTACAAATGGCAGAGAAAGTGCAAGTATTAATTGAATACTCATTTATTTTTTTAACGCCGAGGATCTAAATGCGAGAAGAATGCGGTGTTGTGGGTGTGGTTAAGCAAGATGCGAATTCACATCCTGTGCCCGCAGCGCTCCAGATCTATTATGCCCTGTATGCTCTACAGCATCGTGGGCAGGAATCTTCAGGTATATCTGTTCATAATGGCAGAGAACCTCGTGCTTTTAAGGGCATGGGGCTTGTACCGGAAGTTTTTAACAAGGATGATCTTGTTGAGCTGAAAGGCAATGTGGGTATTGGCCATGTGCGCTACTCAACCAGTGGCGACTCTAAAATTGAGAACTGCCAGCCTTTCATTGTCACTTATAAGAGTGGCACTGTGGCAATAGCCCATAATGGTAATCTGGTCAATGGGATGGATCTACGCAATGGCCTTGAAGCCGAAGGCCATGTTTTTGTGGCGAATTCCGATACCGAGGTGATTGCTCACCTTCTTGTAAAGGAACTTCTGAAACACGAGCCGCCAGAAGCCATGCGTAATGTGATGAAAGTCCTTAATGGCTCTTATTCTTTGGTTATCATGATCGATGACCTGCTGATGGCTGTAAGGGATCCATATGGATTCAAGCCTTTGTGCATCGGAGAAATTGAATCCGGGTATGCGGTAGCTTCTGAGAGTGTTGCCATTGATACGTTGAATGGAAGCCTTATCAGGGACGTGAAGCCTGGTGAACTTATCATTTTCAGAGATGGCGAGATCGAGTCCCATCAACTGTTCAATGAACCCTGCTGTGCACATTGTGTATTTGAATATGTTTATTTTGCACGCCCTGACTCAATAATTGATGGGCAGCTTGTTTATAGAGTGAGGGAGCGGATAGGTGAGCATTTGTCCCGTGAACATCCCGTGGATGCTGATATGGTATCCCCTGTGCCTGATTCTGGGATAACTTCAGCTATTGGTTATTCTCGCGAATCGCATATTGATTATGAAGAAAGTCTCATGAAGAATCGTTACATAGGGCGTACTTTCATTCTCCCTGGGCAGGCGATGCGTGAGACTGCGGTTCGTCTTAAAATGAATACCATTGATGAAAATATCAAGGGTAAGAGTGTAGTTCTTGTAGATGACAGTATTGTCAGGGGAACCACATCCCGACGTATCATTGACATGGTCAGGAAAGCTGGTGCAAATGCGGTTCATGCGCGCATAGGAAGTCCTCCTATAATTGCTCCATGTTATCTTGGTATCGATATGTCATCAAGGGATGAGTTAATTGCCGCACACAAGACTGTAAGTGGTGTGGAAGCTGTCATTAATGCTGATTCACTTGGATATCTCAGTATTGATGGACTCGTCAGCGCCATTGGTCTTGACAGGGATGATCTTTGCCTTGGTTGTCTTACAGGCGCTTATCCTGTGGATATTCCTGGTGAGCAGACCTGTCAGCGCAGACAACTTAAACTCCATGAGTTTGAGTAAGTTCATTTATTTTTAATTTTTTTAATTTTGGTGTTTATGATTATACACACTTAACTTATGTTATTAGCAGATTTTAATTATAGGGCCTTAGAATTAATCATTTGCAAGAATGTGTAACTCTTGCAGGCGTAGGTATGGTTTTTCTTATATTTCTTAAAATTCACTGCTAGTGACATCTCTGTTAGCATCGCTATTAATTATGAGGGTATGAAAATAGTACAATCTTCGATTGATTGTTTACTTTGAAAAAAGAATTATGGGGCCGGGACCGAGAATCGAACTCGGATCGTAGCCTCCACAGGGCTACAGGATAACCGCTACCCTACCCCGGCTCGAAGTAGGTGCTTCCCTTTGAAAGCACCCTATAACTGTATTTTTCTTAGATAAACTTTTCCTTTGAAAATGGGCATAAAACGTCTTTTATGTGTATTATGCAGGAATTATTTTATCTTTTTAGCTTTTCAATTGCAATTTCTGCTGCTTTTTTACCCGAAAGCAGCATACCACCAAAGACTGGTCCCATTCTTGGCGCCCCGGCAACCGCATTTGCAGCCATTCCTGTTACTATGAGTCCTGGGTAAACTTCCTTCGTTGTTTCCATGAGGAGTTTCTCTCCTACATCTGCCCACATTGGCTTTTCACCAACGACTCCAAGTTCTCCCATTTCAGCACCAGGTATCTTGCGTTGTACTGTACTGCAAATCGCTGCATCGTGTCCTGTTCCGTCAATGACGACCTTTGCACGAATGGCAAGTGGGTCAACGTGAAGTTTGTTCATGGACACTGGTCCCCAGTTTATGACAAGTCCGCAAACAGTATCATTCTCACGTATCATTACATCTTCGACGTCTATGAGGTTGAATATCTCAGCACCCGCTCCGGTGGCTCCACAAATTAATTTTCCTACTGATTCGATTGAATTTGCAACGTAGTATCCTTTTTCATATTCGTGGTATGGGATATCAAAATCATCCATGATGTGCTTTGCATCTTCCTGCACGACTATGCGTGGGAACATCATTCCTCCAGCCCACATTCCTCCTCCTATGGAGAGTTTTCTTTCGTACAAGATAGTTTTCAATCCTGCTTCAGCAAGGTACTTGGCTGCAACCAGGTTTGCAGGTCCCCCACCTACCAGTGCAACGTCAACGTCTATATAATCGAGAAAAACCTTTGAATACTCTTCAAATATAGCTCTTGTAATAGTGACTTCATCGAGTTCCATTTTTGTGCCTCTTTGCTGTAAAATTAGGTTTTCATAGAGGGGGCATTTGACTTAAAGTTATTGGGGCTGTATTTTTGCTATCCTGTCGTTATTTTCACATTCATGATATCCCACTGTCTGCATGTGTGGTACTGTTGGATTTCCTGTATCTGGTGCTTTCTTTAACTTTAACCAGAATCTGCTACCCTGTCCATTAGGGTTATCTTCTACACCAACATCTCCTTGATGGATCACCGCAATCTGCTTCACGATCGCAAGTCCGAGTCCGGTTCCCTTGACTCCAGTCTTATTGGCACGCTTGAAGCGGTCGAATACCTGTTCCTTATATTCATCAGGTATGCCTTCTCCCAAATCCGTTACTTCGACCTTCCAGTCATAGTTTGTATCAACGATGTCTACTGTAATATTTGTTCCATCGGGGCTGTATTTGATAGCATTTGAAATGTAGTTGGCAAGTATTTCTTCCACTATTGGATTTGCCATTGTGTAGTATGTGTTTGGAGCTTTCATCTCGATGGTCATTTGCCTGTTTTCCAGTATGTGCTCGAACTGGTCTATCACATTTCTGGAAATGGATCCTATATCCATTTTTTGCAGTTCCAGTTCTTCTGTGGATTCGAGTTTTGCAAATTTGGCAGCAGCCTCTATCATTTCTATGACCTTATTGCTATTGCGCCTTATGCTGTTTATGAATTTTCGCTTTTTCTCATCTTCTTCAGATTCATAAAGTATGTCTGCAAAACCTCTGACGTTTCCTGCAGGATTCAGCAGGTCATGTCTCATAATGTCTGTGAATAGATCCTTTAACTCATTTGAGCGGCAAAGTTCTTCTTCAAATTGCTTTCTTTCGCTCGTATCCATGCTGGTGCCTGTTAGCCTGAGTGGTTCATTGTTTTTGTTCCATTCCACAACCTTTCCACGACTCTGTATCCATTGCCATTTACCATCAATGTTCTTCATTCTGTATTCAGATTCAAAGAATTCCTTTTCCGAATTGAGGTGGAGCTTAATTTCACTCATCACTTCTTCGACTTCATCCTGATGTATCAGTTTCTTCCATGAATCAAAGTGAGGTTTGATCTTCTTTGCCTGGTATCCGAGCATTTCTGCCCATCTGTTATTGTAAATAAGTTCATTTGTCTCAATATTCCAGTCCCACATACCAAGATCTGCTCCTGCCAGTGCAAGCTCGACTCTTTCCTGGGTTTTACTGAGTGTTTCTTCCATCTCTTTACGTGTGGAAACATCGCGCACTACTGCCAGTGCATATTTATTATTTTCATGGGTTGTGAATGTCACATTGATCTCAACAGGAATGATCTTCCCATCTTTTCCTTCAATTGTCCTGTCAAGATCCAGGAATCTGTTTCCGCATACTTCTTGAATATCTTCCTCCCAGAATAGTCCTCCGAAGATCTGCCTGATGTCCTCTTTCTGCATGTTCAGGAGTTCTTCTCTGGAATATCCCAGGTATTTGGAAGCTGTTTCATTCACATCGATAATGGTATTATTTACTGGGTCAAGGATGAATATGAAGTCATTAGATTCGTTGATCAGATTTTTGAAAAGGCTAAGATCATCGAGGAATATCTTGTGTTGCATGCTCATTCCCATAAGCTCAGATAATATCTTCAATGTTGGCAACTGCTCTTCATAACATTTTTCAGGGAACTCTGGATTTTCTATTCCTATAAAACCGATTACATTTTGGTCGAGTTCTATTGGTACTGCTATTAGTGCTTCAATTCCTCTCAATTTCATGATCTCCGCTTCCCTGAATGCTTCTTTTGGCAGGGATGCGATATTTGGGATGGAAAATATGTCCTTGTTCTTAAACTGTTTCATAATCCATGGGTAGTTTGCCATTCCGGGCGTTTCAAACATCATTCTGCTTGTTTTGTTTTCTGCAGGATTCCATTCATGGGTCTTGTAAAACGAGTTCGAATCATTGTTCAAAAGAATCAGGTAATTGCATCTGGATCCGCAGAAGTGGCCTACCTTTTTGAGAGTTTCATTAATAGTAGTATCCACATCTTTTGGGGCAATGAATAATGATATCAATGAGGATACGTTGTTCTCTATATTTGATTTATGTTCAACCAGTTTCTCCACTATTCTTTTTTCATCGTTGAGTTTGGCCATTTTCTGTTCTAACTCTCGATTTGTCTTTTCGATCTGGTTGCTGGTGTATATTATAATTGCAAAAGTTCCTATGATCAATGCTGAGCTTATTAATAGTATATTGTTTTCTTCAGGTATTATATAAGGTGAAATAAGGACAATTCCAAGCACGCATACTATCATGAGAAATGCGCCATTTGCAAGTTTTGGTATTCTTGTATTCATTTTTACATAATCCTGAAGTTTTAACGCCGATTTATATCTGATGTTAATATATTTATATGTTCTGAATTTTATTATATTCGAATGTATTTCCTGACCCGAAATATTTAAGGGTTAAGTTTTATTATTGTTATAATTCATTTGATACCATACAAAATAAAGAGATGATACACATAGTAAGGACTCCACAAAGAATCAATACTAAAACCAAGAGGGACCTTTCAACTGATCAGGTTGACAGTACTGCTGAATTTCTGGTACTCGAACCAGCAGGTTACCCTATGGCCAGCCCACTCGATGAATACCCTGAAATCGAGGATCCTGGGGTTTTTGAGCATTATGCACGTGATCAATGGAATGGTTATGTTGCCCGTAAGGGCGATTATCTGTTTGACAAAAGGATGTACCCGGATTTTGCCTATAAGGTGAAAGAAGTGGAGCCGCCTGACTCTATAATCGGTTCGAATACTACCATTATTGTGAATGATGTTGCAACAGGCAGCGCACCCAAGGTTGAGTTTCGAAGTGAGGTTGCTTTCGATGATGTTGTCGGTCAGCAGAATGCCCGTCAAAAATGCCGCCTAATCGAGCGTTTTCTTGAAGAGCCTGGTAGATTTGGGAAATGGGCTCCGAACAACGTTCTCTTCTATGGTCCGTCTGGTACGGGGAAGACCATGTTGGCTAAGGCTCTTGCAAATAAGGCACATGTCCCTTTCTTGCCTGTAAAGGCCACTGAGCTGATCGGTGAGTTTGTAGGTGAGGGTGCAAGGCAGATACATCAACTCTATGACCGTGCACAGGAAATGGCTCCATGCATAATTTTCATTGATGAACTTGATGCTATTGCTCTTGATCGAAAGAACCAGGAACTGCGTGGGGATGTGGCTGAGATAGTCAACGCTTTGCTTACTGAAATGGATGGCATTGTGGAACGTCCTGGTGTATGTACAATTGCCGCAACCAACAGGACCAATGCTTTGGACCCTGCTGTTCGCAGTAGGTTTGAGGAGGAGATCGAATTCGTTCTCCCTGATGATGATGAACGTTATGCGATACTGGAATTCAATCTGGCTACCTTCCCACTGGAAGTTGGGGACATTGACCTGAGATTATTTGCAAAGAAAACAGCAGGTCTTTCAGGTCGAGATCTTGTGGAAAAGTTCCTCAAGACCGCTCTTCATATTGCAATAGTGGATGACCGCGATATTGTCACAGTTGAAGATTTTGAATCATCTTTAAAAAAGATCAAGAAATCCGGCACAACACTTAATCCCGATGGCCTGTATGCCTAGGGATTATCTTTTTAAGTTTTGCACCTGTATCGTGATTCATGACGGATATTTGTGCATCAGATCGTTTTAAGTGTGTAATCGTAAATGTTATCGATAACCTGAGTTGGAAAGGTGTTGTCGTAGAGGAAGTTGAATCCGGAGGCCGTGTGTATTTCGGGAAAACAAAGCCTGAGGGATTTGATTACGTTCCTGGGGATATATTGTATATCGGCATAAATCCGCTTCCTCCTGAAATAGGGGATTTCACCATGGAAGTTTCCCTTTATGATGCCCAGGATAATAGGTTGGACTGGACCTTTGTTTAATTCCTCTTAATTTACTTTTTTTGCAAGGGGATCTCAAGTTCCATAAGGTCTTCAGCAATTGTCACATTCTTAAAAATATTTGTAGCTTCATCCAGTAAGACTGTAGTGTCATCCGAGTATCTTGAACTGACATGTGTTATTATAAGGCTTGAGACATTCCCATCCCTGGCAATGGTTGCAGCTTCTTCTGCAGTAGAATGCTTTGACTCGATAGCCCAATCCTGCTGGTCTTTTGCAAGTGTTCCATCATGGATCAGAAGGTCTGCATTTCTACTTATTTCCAATATGCTCTTGCATGGGCGCGAGTCTCCTGTATATACGATCTTCCTTCCTGGCCTTGGATTACCGACGACGTCCTCTGAGCTGATTATTTTTCCATTTACTTCCACAGATTGTCCATTGTGAAGTTTTGAGAATAGTGGTCCTGGAGCAATTCCAAGTTCGATGGCTTTCTGACGGTTGAATCTTCCGGGTCGTTCGTCCTCAACAATCGCATATCCAAGACTTGGTATGCTATGGTCTGTTTTAACTACGTGGATGGAATATCCATCTCGTTTGATAATATCTCCTGGTTCAAGATCAATTGCCTCAACCTCAAAGCGTAATTTGTAATATCCCAGGGCACTGAGTATCCTGGCAAATTCGTGTACGTGATGCGGGCCATATATTTTGAGTGGTTCTGTTCTTCCGTGGAATGACATTGTTTGTATTAACCCGGGAATGCCCAGGATGTGATCTGCATGGAAGTGTGTGATGAATATCGAAGTCAGGGCTTTCATTCCTGTTTTTGCTCTCATCATCTGTTGTTGTGTTCCTTCTCCGCAATCAAGGAGCATAAGCTCTCCTTCTCGATTGATCATAATGGCTGACGGATTTCGGTCTGGTGTGGGGAGGGAACCGCCTGTTCCAAGAAAAGTTACACGAAGCATATGCCATAATTGACTTTTGAATATTTATCAATTACCGCTAATTATTTCATATCCGTAACTATTTACTATGTATTGTTCAATCCATTTTTCTTGCTAACGTTATTATGTTAAGTGACTTTCATATCACTCGAAAAGTTCATATAGAATCTTATTATTAATGGTACGTCCATAAGTCGTACTTAATTTCAAATACAAATCATTAGGATAATTCATTCATACTAATTACTAAGAGGATATATCATGAAATGGCAAGGCAGATCTAAAAGGAAATATACAGGTGCTAAGATCAGGGCATCACGTGGTAAAAGGAAATTCGAACTTGGCCGTGAATCAGCTGACACTCACATCCACGATACAAAAAGGAAGAATGTCTCAACAAGGGGCGGCAACAGAAAGGTAAGACTTTTGCAGTGTAATGTTGCAAATGTTACTGATACTCAGGGTAAAACACAGGTAGCTGCTATTGAGAATGTAACTGGTAGCCCTGCAAACGCTCACCATGTCAGACGTAACATTCTTACAAAGGGTTCAGTTATCAAGACTCCTCTTGGTGACGCTAAGGTCACAAGTCGTCCTGGTCAGGATGGCGTTGTGAATGCAGTATTGCTTTAATTGAGCAATCTGCTTTTATTTTTTATTTTTATTTTTACTTCATCATTGGGTTGCTAATATGGATACAAGTACACGTCATATACTGGAATGTCTTGAAGGGGACGCAAGACTGAGTCATGAGAAAATTGCAACCCTCACAGGCCTTTCTGCAGAAGAGGTAGGCAAACGTATCGCAGAAATGGAAGATTCGGGTGTCATCCGCAAGTACAAGACTATTATTGACTGGGATCTTGCAGGTGATGAGAATGTTTATGCGATTATAGAGTTACATATAACTCTTGAACGCAATCTGGGCTACCAGGCTCTTGTAGAGCGTCTGTATAAGTTCCCTGAGGTTCGCTCTGTGAGACTCCTCTCCGGTCAATATGACCTTTCACTGACCGTATCAGGAAAGTCCATGAAAGAAGTCGCTTTCTTTGTGGCAGAGAAGATCTCAACTCTGGAGCAGGTACAACATACAACAACTCATTTTGTATTGAAGACCTACAAGGAAGATGGTATCATTCTCTATGAGCAGGAGCATGCAGGACGTCTGCTGGTAACTCCTTAATGTATTATTTTTCAATGTAATATTTTTATATCTTGTCTGCAGGATGTATATGTCATGAGAAACGGCTGCAACCCTTCTGATTTTGTTGCCGGTGTAATCCGGAAAGTACCGCCATCCGGTATACGTCGATACTTCGACCTTGCGTCAGGTATTGATGATGTAATATCGTTAGGTGTAGGTGAACCTGATTTTGTCACTCCGTGGCACATAAGGGAAGCGTGTATCCACTCTCTCGAGTGTGGTGAGACTTCCTATACCTCAAACTATGGCCTCATAGAGCTAAGGGAAGGAATAGCTGATCATTTTTCAGATACTTATAGGGTAGATTACAATCCTGAATCAGAGATCTTGGTAACTTCTGGTGTAAGTGAAGGGCTGGATGTGGCTATACGTGCCATTACAAATCCGGGCGATGAGATAATCATTCCACAGCCTTCATATGTCGCCTATGTCCCCTCTGTGATGTTTGCTGGCGGTGTGCCTGTAATTGTCAATACGAAGCTGGAAAATAACTTCAAATTGACTCCAGGGGAGCTGGAGGCAGCTATCACTTCAAAAACCAAGGCAGTTCTTATGAATTATCCTAATAATCCGACTGGCGCCACAATGTCAAAGGGTGATCTTGAAGCAATTGCCGATATTGTGTGTGAACACAATATTATGGTGATATCGGATGAGGTCTATGACTGCCTCACATATAATGGCACACATACTTGTTTTTCGTCACTCGATGGAATGAAAGAGAGGACTATACTCTTGAATGGCTTTTCGAAGTCTTATGCAATGACGGGTTTTAGGATGGCATATGCAATGGCCCCTCCTGAGATTATCCAATCCATGATGCTGATACATCAGTATTCTATGCTCTGTGCTCCTGTGACTGCGCAGGTTGGGGCTATTGAAGCTCTCAAGAACGGCAAGCATGAGATGCAAAAAATGGTAAGGGACTACGACCGCCGTCGCCATCTTATCGTAAGCGGCCTGAACAAGATCGGTCTTGACTGCTTTGAACCAAAGGGTGCTTTCTATGCATTCCCCTCTGTACAAAACACAGGCCTGACATCCGACCAGTTCGCAGAACGTCTCCTGAGCGAGCAGAAAGTGGTAACCATTCCGGGCAATGTTTTCGGTGAAGCCGGAAATGGGTTTTTGCGCTGCTCCTACGCCACATCAAGGGAAGAGATAGAAGAAGCTCTTGGCAGGATGGAAACATTCGTAGGCGGGCTTTAAGTTTCAATTATCAATTTTTTACGAGGGCAATACTCTGTTTTATTGTCCCTGAATCTTATTTTTTGAGTAATCCTTTATTTATTCATATGTATTTCATGGCATTATGGTGGCATGATTTCTTAAGATGTGTGACAAATAAAATGCCTGTAATCTAAATTTTAAAAGTATTGTAGCTACATAAAGAAAAAAGAGAAATAAATTAAAATATCTTATTTCTTTCCAAATAGATAGTATGCTATTGCACCAAAAATTCCGAATATGATTGCTATAAGTATCCAGATTACTTTTTTAATTGTGCCTAGTCTTTGATTCTGAGTCAACACATCATATATGACCCAGATCACAGATGCCAGTGCAATTAGTCCCCAAATGTTTGCTAACATAGACATGTATTATACCTCAAAAAATGTAATCAGTTATATTATATAATACTATCTGGGTGTGGGCTTAGGCACTTGATTTCAACAGTTTGTGGGCTTCAAAAAGCGCCTTTAATAATTCCCTGACAGGTATTCTTCATTGAACATTCTGGCCATGATTATGACGTAGGATAGCAGGAGGGGTCCTATGACTATTCCCAGCAATCCGAAAAGGTTCAGTCCTATGATGACTCCTATCAGTGAGACTAATGGATGTATCTGACCTACTTTCTTTTGAATGGCGGGTCTGATGAAGTTATCAATGGAACTCAGGATCATGCCACCTATGAAAACGCCGACTGCACTGACGTAATCACTCTGTGCCAGTTGTATTATCATGGCAGGTATCCAGACAAGCGTTGCACCCACAACTGGCAGGAATGAGAGTATGGCAGTTAAGAATCCCCAGAGGAATGCGCCTTCTATGCCAAGTATCAGGAATGTTATGGTAAGGAGTGTTCCCTGGATGAGTGCAATTAATCCGGCACTTATCAGAGTAGTATTTACAATTGAACTGAATTCTTTAAGCAGCAGGTCTGTGTTCTTTTCGTTAAAGGGGAATGCTTTTTTCAAGCTTCTGGAAAAGTTAGAACCTTCTCCTACGAACAGGTAATAGAGCAGGAAGTACATGATCGTGAGCTCAATGGCTCTCTGTCCCAGACTCTGTACTGCATTTATCAACAATACGCTAAAGAAATTTGCAGCAAGAGATACGACTTCAAGCACTTTCTCCCGTATATTAATGCTAATGGGCATTGAATCAATATTTAATTGACTTATGTATGTGGACAATGCTTCAGTATATACCAGTATGTCTCCAACATTGGTGATGGCATTCTGTATTTCAAGAATGACAATTGTCATTAGCATATACAGTGGAATCAGGATGATGACTATTGAAGCAAGGATGCAGATAAATGACGCAATTCCTGGCCTGATTTTCAGGCGTTCTGTCAATCGCTTGTACAGAGGTCTAAATACAGCATATAGTATGAATGCTCCTAAAAAAGCAGTAAGGTATGGATAAAGTGCATACGCAAGCACTGCGGTAAGTATGCCAAGAATAAGAAGTGCCTGTGCCATCTTGCCTGGATTCTTCATTATTCGCTTCATTTCTCGATTATACTATATAAGTTATACAGAGTCTCTATGCAGGATACTATAGTTTCCCGCTGGGATCTGACCTACATACTTTTAATTGAGAACGACTTATTCTATTTGTGGCGGGTGTATCTAATATGATGAGACGGATCAACAAATTCCAGAAGCTGGTCGTGTGGTCTATCATATGGATGATGGTTGTAGTTATATTCAGCGCCACTCTTGAAGTTGGGTGGATAATTGTCAGTAGCCTGGCAACCCCTCCTTATCTTTTGTTTCAGGTTGAAAAGGTTCTGGATGTATTCAGTCTATTTTTCATAATCGTTATTGGAATAGAACTTCTCGAAACCATTAAGATGATTCTGGATGAATCAATGATGAATGTAGGTATTATCATACTTGTAGGTCTGACTGCTATTGTGCGTAAGATTCTGATCATTGATATAAAAGATACCAACCCCCTCTTCCTGGCAGGTATGGGTATTCTTATTGTGGCACTTGCAGCTGCCTATTATCTGGTGGTTATCTCGGGTAACAACTTCAAGTGTTCGTTGAATGATGAATGAATGGGTGAACATGGAAGTCCTCAAAATATGCCGTATCAGATAGCTATATATTAATAATATATTATATATAATATATTATGTATTATCCATTTTTCTTATTCTTTGGTGCTTAAGTAATATCTATCCTCTGCTCTCTTGTTCTTTATTCATAATGGTTGGCATGAGGTGCAGTTTCATACGAACCATACATTTATGCTTCCGTATGTGGCATTAATAATGTGTGTATCCGTTTTATATGTGTCAGGCACAGCAGACTTACTTTGATACTGCGGTATGTGTATTATGCAGGTTTTATGTTCTTTTTCATTGTTAACAAGCTATAAGTCAGATGCATGTATTTCAAGGGCATACAAATTTCTGCTTTCGTCAGATCCAATATCTGACTTTACTCAGGAGTCCGTTAAGTGAAAAAGATAATTCCTTTCATCTCAAGATCTAAGAACAGGAAAAAGGTTGAACTTTACAGACTTGTCTTTCAAATAGTCGGTTTTGCTATTTTTGTATACTTTGGAAGCCAGTCTACTATGTATGTTGTTCTCCTCAGTGTTCCTCTTGCTCTGCTCTTTGGACCAGTCTATTGTGGGTGGATGTGCCCAAGGGGCCTCTTTCAGGATATATTTGCAAGAATCGGGCGTAAATTACTGGGGAGGTGGTATAATACTCTTATTCCGGAAAGCTTACACCCTAATCTAATGTATTTCAGGTATGTTCTTCTGGCAATGGTTCTGATCACTCTTGTGCTTTTTGAACTTCACTTGCTTTCAGATAATTTTCAGCTCTTGGTACTGGATGGTCTGGTATTGGTCATGATAGTTTCTATCTTTCTTTCTCTTTTTGTGGAAAGGGCTGCATGCAAGTATTTCTGCAAGGAAGGGGCAGTTGGTGGAGTCTGTAATCTGGTAAAGGTCAAAATGATCAAAAGAGATTCAGCATTGTGCAATTCATGCGGAGTATGTGATAGGGTCTGTCCTATGGGGATCGGCGTATCAAAAAAAGGCATAGTTGATGATCACTGCTGTGTCAGTTGCTTTAAGTGTGTTCAACGCTGCCCTGTGGATGCACTTAGCATCGATAACTAATGCCGTAGTTCCAATGTTGTTTATTGCTGTTGATGTTCTTTTAAGTGAATTTAAAATCGTTATTATCTCATCATCATCATGCTCAACATATATAAAAGCATAGATATATTTATATAGTTCAAATTGATTTTTTTACTTGCAATCATGACCAGTATGTCCCGAAAGATTGCATGAGTGTTGGTGGTATTGTATGAAGTCATCGGGAATCACTGAAGTGAAAAAACGAATTTAGCTAAAAACGAACGTGGGCAAAAATCCTTTTAAACTCTCTCCCTCAAAAACGTCCAATTTGCTCATGTTCGATCCTTCAGTATATATTCATATTTTTGATTTCAATTACTTGATTTTCATCCTTAATCTGTTTCTGTCTTCAACTCTGCAACTTCTTATATAGAAATAATCGCATAAGGTTGAAAAGAGGTAACTGCATGTACTGCCCACGGTGTAATGCTTACAATCCTGAAAATGTGACTTATTGCCGTAATTGCGATACTCGTCTTGCAGTTACTCGCAAGTACGCAGGTTTTTGGAGACGTCTTGCAGCAGGAATCCTTGATACCATTATAGTTGCCATTGTAGGTGGAATTCTTGCTTTTGTGCTGGGTGTCTTTTTTGGAGTGATCGCAGGTAGTATTGCAGGTGCGGTTGCAAAGAGTGACTTCTTTCCGGTATTTTTCTCGACCATATCATTTTTCATAACTGGCATTTTTGTTCTTCTAAGGTGGCTTTATTTTGCTATCATGGAAAGTTCATCCTATCAGGCAACGTTTGGTAAGAAGTTGATAGGGATCAAAGTAACAGATGTGAGTGGCAACAGGGTAACTTTCATGAGAGCAACGGTAAGGCACCTGGCCAAAATACTATCGAGAATTATTTTCTATATTGGTTATTTTATGATAGGGTTCACAGAAAAGAAACAGGGACTTCACGACATAATTGCCGGTTGCCTTGTAATTGATGATTATGAATTAAGTAACCAATAGTTTTGCTCTATTGCAGAATAAAAATGAAATTGATGCTTCAGGGGTTGAATAGGTTGGATATTATGTATTTGAAGGATGTTTATTCGCCCAGCAGTTCTCTGTCAAAATTCTCGACAAGCAAATTCATTCTTTGATACCAATCATCAATGGTACTTTTAATCATTTTCTTTACCTTTGCAGGTTCAATGGCAACATACTCGTAGTAGTATCCGCCTATGTCGATGGACTTTGTTTCTCTGTAGACCAGTCCGGCAGATATCAGGTTCTGGAGTGATCTGTATGCTGTACTGCGTTCTCTGCTAAGTAACTCTCCAAGCTGCTCTGCAGTCATGGGTCCATTTTCAAGAAGTAATTTGTAGGTACTGATGTCAAGCTCTTTCAGTCCAAGTACGCACTTTGCCATGTCTTCGCACTTACATTCTGCTCTTAACATTTCGGGAATTGAACTTGCCATTATCTGTCCTCATGGGTGGTATGGTTTATAACTGTGCTTATTATGGCGCAATTGTATGATTTATACAAAACCGTCTGAAGATTGCGTCAATTATATATATAGTTTGCCAGAATCTTTTGCATCGTGACCCCAATCATACCTGAAAATGAACGCTCCAGTGAACCTCTGGATACGGCCCAATTGATATATCACCCTGATATGATACGTGCTAATGAGTGGGTACTTAATGAGTACGAGGCACCTGTGAGGGATGTTTGTATATTTGTTCCTTGCTCAAGGAAAAAACCTTATCATGAAAGTCCTTCACATAAGCTATTTGACAAAGTTATTTTTGATATTCTCAATCCGGATGATGTGCACATTGTTGTTTTTGGCACTTGCGGTATCACTCCACGGGAACTTGACACTGAGTATCCTTTTATGGACTACAAATTCATGATGGGTAAATGTAATATTATCAGGGTCAAGCGTGATTTTATCAAGATGGAGAGTGAGAGGCTTGCTGCATATCTGGAAAAGACTCGGGACAATTACAAGCATCGTATTGCCTATTGCATAGGGGATTTTAGAAAAGCCATGGAAAAGGCAACTGAAATGACTGATGTTGAGGTGACTATAGTTCCAAAGGAAGAAACAATAACTGAAAATCTTCAACTGGACAAGAAGTTCATTTATGGTAGCCTTAACCAAAAAGCGTATGTCAGGGATTTTGTGGCTGCTCTCTCATCCGCAGCTGGAAAAACCCTTCCAAATGTCAGTGTGAATGATACTGAAACTGAAGAAGATGAAGATTGGTTCCTGTTCTGACCTGATATGCGGGTCATAAAATAATCTAAAAAAAGTGTGGGTGGCAAAAAGCCACTCTTTTATTCAAGATATGGGGACTGTGCAAGCACAGACATTCCGCTGTCTGAAATGCTCAGTACACGAACCTCATTGATGGTTCCGGATCCTCTCATCTTCATGATATAAATACTGCGCTGGAGGTTGTTTCCTGTTGTTATCCTGCCAAGCTTGACCACGGAGTCCGCGCCATATTCTACCATTTCATCAAGGCCATACATTGCTCCGACGGTAATGACCGATGTTACGTTGTGTTTGCGGAAAACGCCGAACACATCATCTATAAGGGTTCTAAGCTTGTAATTGGATTCAATTGCAAGGAAAAGTGCCTCTATGGAATCAATGAAAATACGGGTGGGCTGTATCTCTTCAATCTTGCTCTCCACAAGTTTCTTAAAACTTTTGATTAGTTCCGAAGGTGCAATTTCTACGCTCTTCTGAAGGCGTAGGCTTGGGTCGGTGATATCTACAAAAGTAAGTTTTCCCTGCTTGACATATTCCTCAAGGTCCCATTCAAAAGAAGTTTTCATTTCCTTTACAATGGATTTGGATTCTTCAGAGGTGATGATGCACATGACGTTCTCGCCATTCTTTGCTCCCTCTAATAAGAACTGCGTACCAAAAATGGTTTTACCGGTACCAGATGCACCTGATACAACATTTGCAGTTCCTTTGAAGTATCCCCCTCGAAGCATCTCATCTAATCCTGATATTCCAGTTTTCATTCTTTCTGATGAATCTGCGTCTGACATATGTTCCACCTTCTAGTTAATTGAATGGTAAATTGAAGTTATAAATTACTTATTTGTATTATTTAGATAAAAGGTTAATTATTACTATTGTTTGAGTCGATATCATTAATTACTTTCTACTCATCTAAGCAGAGTTTATTATGTTTTTATAATATAAAAGCGCATGTATTTATTTAATAAATCCCGTCTAATCTTCCTTTTTATTGCTTCTGAATATGGTTATTTACTAAAAAAAAGCGTGAACTATTTGTATCATTGTATACTATTTCCTTACAATAAAAAGATGAATCTGTTGCTATTTTATTCAGTTTTTCCGGAGACTATCAATGGTATCAAAATTAGATCTAAGTGAAGATGAACAGGCCCTTCTAGAAAAAGTGATTTCAGGTGAAATTTCATCTCACAAGATAGATTCTTTAACCGACAAAGAAACAGCTGTTCGAATCAGAAGATATGCTTTAGAAGCTTCCTGTGGTGTAGACTTTGAACACATCCAGAATTATTCCATAGATGTGGAAGCTGCAACAAAACGCAATATAGAGAATATGGTGGGTGTAATTCAGATCCCTCTTGGTGCAGCAGGTCCATTGAAGGTGAATGGTGAATTTGCAGATGGGGTCTATACTCTTCCTCTGGCCACAACTGAAGGTGCATTGGTTGCCAGTGTGAACCGTGGATGTTCTGCCATAACACGTTCAGGAGGTGCCAATGTACGTATTTTCCAGGATGTAATGACAAGAGCTCCGGTTTTCAGGCTGGAAAATGTGATTCAGGTCCGAAAATTTGCAGATTGGGTAAAGGAGCCCGAAGTACTTGAGCAAATGAAGGCAAAGGCAGCAGAAACCACTCGCTTTGGCAAACTTCTAAGTGTTGATCCATATGTTTTGGGGAATACTGTCTATCTGCGTTTCTCCTATGACACAAAAGATGCCATGGGTATGAATATGGTTACAATTGCAACTGATGCTGTACTGAGCTTAATTGAAGATGAGTTTGGGGCAATTCCCATCTCACTTTCCGGCAATATGTGTACCGATAAAAAACCAGCTGCAATCAACACCATACTTGGAAGGGGAAAGACTGTAGTTGCTGATGTTGTTCTCCCAAAAGAGCTGGTGGAAAAACGATTTAAATGTAAGCCTGAAACCATGGTGGAAGTGAACTATCGTAAAAATCTCCTGGGTTCTGCACGCGCGGGTTCACTTGGATTTAACGCACATGCTGCAAACATAATTGCTGCCATGTATCTTGCATGCGGGCAGGATGCAGCTCATGTTGTGGAGGGCAGTACTACTATCACTACCATGGAACTTACAAAATATGGGGACCTGTATTGTTCGGTAACTCTCCCTTCTGTGGCTGTAGGTACAGTAGGTGGCGGTACTAATCTGGCTACACAGGCAGAATGTCTGAATATCCTGGGTGTAAAGGGCTCGGGTAATCCTCCAGGTTCAAACTCTAAAAAACTTGCAGAAATTGTGGCAGCTGCTGTATTGGCAGGAGAAATGTCTCTGGTTGGTGCCCAGGCAGCTGGACACCTGGCAAAAGCACATGCTGAACTTGGGCGATAAAGATCGCCCTCGTTTTCACATTTTTTTCTAAATTTCAGATCTTTTCACTTGCTGTTTTTAACAGATCAGAGCATTCATTCATTTTCTCGTCAGCTAGCAGGATATCTTTTGCAAGCTCATCATAGCCTGCTGCCTTTACTTTGTCTGCCCACTCTTTGAAGCTTTTACTGTGGCTATCATTATGTTCTATCCAGTGCCCAAGTAGATGCTTCAGTTTTGCTGCGTCAATTTCTGTTGTCAATTGATCACCTGTTGGTATTTTTGTTTCTTTAAATGTCTGAGGGGTCGCTGATCTCTCCTGTCAGAGCCGATGCAGCTGCAGTTGCAGGGGATCCCAGGTATATGTAGCCGCCTGTGCCCATTCTTCCTTTGAAGTTGCGGTTTGCGGTTGAAATACATACCTCTCCCTTTCCGATGACTCCCATGTGTCCTCCAAGACATGGTCCGCATCCTGGTGGTCCTATGGTCACGCCTGCTTCCAGCAATGTTTCAATAATTCCCATGCGGGTTGCCTCCAGGAGAATTTCTCTTGATGCAGGCACCACAATTGTCCTCACTGCCACTTTTTCGCCCTTGAGTATGTTTGCTGCAACTTCGAGGTCTTCAAGTCTTCCGTTCGTACAGGTTCCTATGAACGCCTGGTCTACCTTGGTTTCTGGTAGGTCGGATATGTTCATTACACTGTCAACGTTGTGGGGGCAGGCAACCTGTGGCTCGATATTCTCCGCATCAAAATGATACTCACTTGCATAGGTGGCGTCCTCATCTGCATAAACAGCTTCGTAATCTTCCACAGCCCTGTCCTTAAGATAATCAAAGGTTGTTTTATCAGGTGGCACAATTCCCGTTTTTGCTCCCATTTCGATGGCCATGTTACAAAGGGTCATTCTTCCTGACATGGACATGTTCTCGATGGTACTTCCGTAGAACTCGGCGGCTTTATATGTGGCACCGGCAACACCAAGTTCTCCTATTATCTTGAGTGTCATGTCTTTGGAGTAGACGTGTTTTCCAAGTTTTCCTTCGACTGTGATCTTTATGCTTTCGGGAACCCTGAACCAGAGCTTTCCGGCTGCAAAAATCTCTGCCATGTCGGTTGCTCCAACTCCTGTTCCAAATGCGCCAAAGGCTCCATAGGTGCATGAATGTGAATCTGCTCCGACAACCAGTTTACCGGGCATTGCAAAGCCATTCTCTGGTAGTAACTGGTGGCAGATGCCTTCGCCTATGTCGTAGAAGTTCTTGATTCCCTGCTCCTTTACCCATGTACGTGTGTTCTGGTGCAGCCCTGCGGTAGTATCAGTGTTTGCCGGTGTAAGATGATCAAAAGGAATAATGATCCTTTCCGGATTCCATGCCTTCTCTACTTCCATTTCCTTAAATGATTTCAAAGCCAGGATACTCGTCCCGTCATGGGCCATGGCGTAGTCCACATTCGCTATTACGAAATCATTTGCTTTTGCTTCCTTTCCGGCCGCGCGGCTGAATATCTTTTCACTAATTGTGCTCAAAAAAATAACTCCATTTGTCGCAATTTACAAGTATGGATGACTAAATATCCCCTTTAAAAATAAAATCTTCGATTAAAAGTAGCTGTTGGTGGAAAAATAGGGGTTAATATCAATTAAAAAGAGTTTGAAAATGGTTTGCTGCTTTCAAGGCAGCAAATTGTAAAGTGTCAGGCCAGTCTTTTGAGCTTTTCAATATTCTCAAGCACATACTGACTTTCCCTTAAAACTCTTTTTTCAATGCTTTGAATTATCTCTTCAAGGGGTATTATCAGGCGGTATAACTTGACAGGTCGACCTTTTCCTTCTGTCTTCTTTTCTTCTCTTATCTCGACCCAGTTGTTATCCTTGAGGTATCTCATGGCGATACTGACCTCTGGTTGCCTCAGGCTCGAGTTCATCTCTATCTCTCTGGATGTGATCTCATCCCCATTTGACAGGGATGCGAGAGTCAAAGCAACAGGTCTGTTCATATTAAGTTTCCTGAGCAATTCGACAATTTCGTACTCTTTTTCATTCATGTTACTATGGGGCTTGTTGTCTCTCATAATATGTCACCTAAATATAAACGTAAGTTTTATCAAAGTACATTTTTATATTTCAGCAAGTCTCCGGTATGCCTTTTGTTAATTTTTCCATGGGATTTCCGGCTTAGTGACGTTGCTATTGGCACAGTATTTTGCTCCGTACCATCCAATGTTTACCACCACGTGTTATTATATGTAGTTATATTATATTAATAATTATTATAATAAAACAGATAATATATAAAGTCTATTTTTGACAATATATTATATAGTGAAGCTTATTTTCTGAATAACGGTAGCTTCAAGCCAACGAACAAAAATTAGAATGTTTCACATAACTTTCATGTTAGGTATATTGGGTTTGTAAATAACAAAAACAAAGTTATCTGTTTGTTATGGCATTAAAAAAAAGTGTTGGTGGGCCCGCTGAGATTCGAACTCAGGACCTCACGGTTATCAGCCGTGCGCTCCACCTAGCTAAGCTACGGGCCCAATGCAATTGACTCACGTGATTGTGGTATTCATCACGCGACACTCCTAATACTCGCACAGGTATTTAAGAGTTTCGCTGGTAGGTCTTTCAATGGGCAAAAAAATCTATGGTAGATTATTTTCCATCGTTTTTAGCGATAAGTTTATTTTAGATTATGCTTTTTAGGCAATATAATGGGCTGGTAGATCAGGGGAAGATCGCTACCTTGGCATGGTAGAGGCCTCGGGTTCAATTCCCGACCAGTCCACCAAAATATTTTTAATAGTATTTCCCCAACAACGTTTTCTCTTTTGTATATTTTAACAGATATACATGCATTTTTTGATTTCAATTCAAAAGGGTAGCAGTTGATGCTGTCGCAAGTACACTCGCGCGAGTTGTAGGCATTGAACCTATCATTAGTTTTGAAGATTTGTTTGTCTGCCCTCCTGAAGGTTAGAAACATATGCATGAGGCTATCTGGCAATTTGCTTCTAATGTCCTTGGGCAATAATGGCTCAACGGGAAAAAATGAATATGGAGGCAGACTGTGGTCCAATATCGCCCCCTTACAGTCAATTCAAATGTGATTCAATCCAGAGTTGATTCTATTTCGTGGACCCATTCGACCTCAACTCCCGCTTTTGTATGGTGTTTCCTGACGGATTCCTTGTCTGGCGCATCAACAACGCACCAGACCTTGTCATCTTCCTTGTTATAAAATATCTCATGATGTAATATCCCGAATTCGTCTCTTGGCTCGTTCTGCATTTTGTGAAGCATCTCTGGTGTTATAGACCCCATTTTATGCTGATCGATATATCTTGGCATTCAGTTTCACCTCCATTTCCCGAGGTGGGCAAACTCTACCCCCGATAATTAATTTCAATCGTTTGGGGTATAATTGTTTCGCTCTTATATTCATTTTTTTTATTTTGAAGAAGGCACTGTTATCAGTTCAGGCTATTCTTGCTTGCTTGCGCCCAATCATTGGCAATTCTGCAGTTTTTGTCTATATGGCGGTCAGTTTCAGGTGGGCACACGCATCTATGCAATCTCTTCTACTCTTAAATTGGTGTCTTTTAGTTAACTTTATATACTTTTTTGAAAGTATTGTATTGCATACCTGTCTACTGAAATGAATAATTTCAGTGGATTGTGGGGGGCTATGTAAGGGTACTGTAAGTTTCATAAATAACTAGCAGTATAGTTTAAAAAAAGGTGATCTTATGAAAAGAGTTGCAATTTTACTATTTCTAATATTTGTTGTGTTCTCAAGTGGCTGTGCTACTAACGATTCAAATGATTCGGGACCAGTTGTGGAGCCAGGGGATTACATATCAGTTAATTATACGGGCAGATTGACTGATGGTACTGTTTTTGATACTTCTGTGGAACAAATTGCCATAGATTCCGGGGTGTACAATCCACAACGTAACTACAAACCTCTGGATTTTGTCGCTGGTACCGGTATGATGATCGCAGGTTTTGATAGTGCGGTCATTGGAATGGCTGTGGGCGATGAAAAGACTGTGACAATTCCTCCGGAAGAGGCTTATGGGCCTTTCCTCCCTGCGTTATTGATAAATATCCCGCAGGAGGATTTCGTAGAGGTGAATATAACTCCTGTTATCGGGCAAAAAGTCACTTATCAGGGACAGGTGGGAACTATAACCGATATATCCGGGGATAATGTGTCTGTTGATCGCAATCACCGTCTTGCCGGGGAAACGCTTGTATTCACAATTGAAGTCGTGTCAATAGAATCTTCAAATGCCTGATCAGGTGATTTACATGGAAAAGGAAGAAAAGGTCGTAGTCATTCTTCTTTCCATGATCTTTCTTTCTCTTTCGATATCGTATCTCGTATTTTTCGAAACAGCAGATTCAGATATCTCCGCTTTTTCAAGTTCCTCTGCTCCTGGTGAAAATGTATTCGTTGAAGGCAGCGTGATCTCCAAACGTTTAACCTATTCGGGCAATCATCTAATAATGGTAATTGAGTCTATTTCCGGTCCTGTGAAGATATTTGTACCTTCTGATAATGGCGCAGGTGCAATCAACTCTCAGGTGGAGAAAGATTCTGATGTGCATATTTTTGGTGTAGTTGAGGAATACGAGGGTGAGCTTGAAATTATTGTCCAGGATAAGGATGACGTTCTTTTATCCTGATATGTTTTGTTTTGTTTTGTTTTGTTTTGTTTTGTTTTGTTTTGTTTTGTTTTTCCCTTGCGACAGGCAACATAAAAAATTAATCGCTAATGATTTAAATGAAAACCACATCTCAAGCAGATATGAAAGCCTGTATTATGTGTGGTGGGGAGGGTACAAGGCTACGTCCCTTAACATTTGCGAGACCAAAGCCAAGTATTCCTATTCTTAACAAGCCGTCAGTTGTTCATCTGATCGAGCATCTATCAAAAGAAGGATTCAATGATATAGTCATAACTCTTGGCTATATGGCTGAGAAAATACAGGAGCAACTTGGTGATGGGCGTATATTCGGAGTTCACATTGATTATGTCTATGAGAAAGAAAAGCTTGGAACTGCAGGTGGCGTAAAGAACGCTGAAAAATTCCTTGCAGGCGAGCCTTTCATAGTTATAGGTGGGGATCATGTAATGAATCTGAACCTGCGTGAAATGTATCGTTTTCATGAAATGACTGATGCACTTGTGACAATTGGTCTTCTTTCCATTGACGATCCTCGTGAGTTTGGTATCGCAGACATGGATGTCAACAATCGCATTCGAAGATTCCTTGAAAAGCCAGGTCCCGGGGAGATATTCAGTAATCTTGCAAGTACTGGTATTTACATGTGTGATCCTGAGATATTTGACTGGATCCCTGAAAAAACCAATTATGACTTTGCCAAAGACCTTTTCCCTGATATGCTTTCAAAGGACCGGAAGATCAATGGCATGCTCGCACGTGGCCAGTGGACTGATGTTGGTAATCCTGCTGCTTACAGGCAGGCTCAAAGATGGATGCTTGAGGCTTTACCGGGGACGACCATTGATGGACATTTCAGCACAAAGGATGCTCGCATAACTGGTCCATTGAAACTTGGTAACAATGTCTCAGTAGGTTCTAATTCGGCATTGGTTGGTCCTATTGTTATAGGCCCCAATACTGTGGTGGGTGACAATGTACTTATCGGGCCATATACGACCATAGGTTCTAACTGTGTGATCGAGAATGAGTCTCGGATTCTCTCATCCTATATATTCAACGATGTGCGCATTGGTATGAATTGCAATGTTTCCGGCTCTACAATTGATAATGGTGCTAAGATCTCTGATAATTGCAGTCTTGAAAACGGGACTGTTGTCGGGCCCAATGCTTTCATTGGTGAGAGTTCAACAGTTCATTCAAACGTAAAAATATGGCAGAATATCATTATTCCTGCAAACGAAGCTGTTAAAAAGGATATTGTAAAACAATACTAATTAACATCTTCTTTTTATCTTAATAATGCCTGGATCTGTCTTGAGATGAATAAAATAAAGAAATGGCTTTTAATATCATTACTAATAAGCTTTATTTCGGGACTTATAGTTATCTTACTAACATTTGATACAGGCACTATTGACGCTCTGCTTAGTATAAAACCTGAATTTATTTTGCTTGGCATATGTTTGCATGCTTTTTCATACTTGATATGGGGCATGAGAATACGTGTCCTTTGTAGAGCACTTGGACATGATATTGGCGTTATTAAATCCGTGGAAATAGTAACTTCCAGTGCACTTGCAGCTTCCATAACTCCTTCTTCACTGGGTGGCGAACCTCTCAGGATCCATTTACTGAATATGGATCGTATGTCTCTTGGGAAAGCATCTGCAGTCATTCTCGGGGAGCGTTTGCTTGATGGGATCCTTATACTGTCTCTTGCTCCATTTTCAATTTATATATTCAGGAATATTCTGGCTGATTCCGGATTTGAAACTATCCTGATAGTGGCAGAATTCTTTTTGGTGGGCATTTTGTTATTATTGATGTATGCAATATGGCGCCCTGGCCCAACAAGAAGTTTTTCCTATTTCATTGTAAATCGGATCACGCCATTTTTTAGTGACAGAACGGATGCAAAAATTGAACATGTTATCAAAAAGGTTGATAACGAGCTTGATAATTTTCATGAAAGCATTGTGTTATTACTGAAGGAAGGGAGGAAAGGTCTTATGATCGCTATATTTGGCACACTGCTATTCTGGGTGGTGGAATTCTCTCTTCTTTATGTTGTCCTTCTGGGATTGAATCTGCACGTAGATATTTTGGCTGTGTTTGCATCACAGATCATCATCATGCTTTTGATGGTGCTTCCTGCTACACCTGGTGCAAGCGGGGTCGCAGAATTGGGGGCTGCAACCGTATTTTCCATATTTGTACCTTCCCATGTACTTGGAATAACTGTTCTTGCATGGAGGGCATTGACATTCTACATGAATCTGATCGTGGGTAGTTTTGTCAGTTTTAAAATACTGAGGGATACTGATTCCATAGGGAAGGTACTCCGCTAGGCGTTCTGACGATTATTTAGATCTATGTACTGTAGTATTTTCTCATTATTCTCTGCATATTTCAGAAACTCTGCCTCACTTGAGAATGGTGCTTTGCTGTGAATGGTTACTGCCTGCTTCTTTCCAATGCCCGGCAACTCTTTGATAAGTGATGCAGGTGCTGTATTTATCTTAAGTGGGTATGGTATTCCTGTAATGGAGCGATGTCCGTGCCCGGTCACTGCTACATCGATAAAACTGTTCACTGGTAATTTTGCAGGTATTCCTACAAGTAATGGGTATGAACCTAACTGCCTGCCAAAACAGACATTTCCATCATTTTTCTCACATAACACATCTTTCAGTATGGTGCCCGTAGGAACAACTTTGCGAAGCATGGGGAGGTCAATATCCTTCCTGACCTTTTCTTTGTGTTTGAGGAATAATTTCTTATGCTTTCCTATGAGCTCGTCATTACCGTACATTTTCGTTCCCGGGAATGCCATGACCTGTCTGATATTGATCCTTCGAAGGAGTAGCTCGGAGTCCAGTACTTCCTTAAGGAAATCGTAGTTATACTCAAAGGTATTTTTCGTCTCTCCTTTTAGTCCATGTACAAAATTGATTCCCGGTAGAAGTTCTTGCAGGCCGCTATTCCCTCTTGTACCTCCGACTTCGTTGATCATTCTGATCACTTCAAATATCTGATCGGGCATGACCTTTAGATCATTGGCTTCTATTACTGCAGGGTCTGCACTTTCCATGCCAAGCGCAGCGATATCTCCTGATGTGTGGTATTTGACTATGGTTTTCAGAATGTCTCTGCATTTTTCAGGATATGCGGCAATGGTTGCAGGATTTGCATTATCCATGTGCAGAACTTTTAGTTCAGGGGCAACTTCTCTTATCCCTTTGTAGAGTTTTCTGAGCACTTCAGGATCGGGTTCCGGCATATCGCCTCCCTTATCAATTGCATGATAGCTCATGATGTCTGGCTGTCTACCTATTCTGAAGTAGCGTGCTCCGTTATTGTACAACTCTTTTACTTCTTCTATAACATCATTAACAGGCCTGTAATCTGATGGTCCGTAGGATGGCTCAGTGCAGAACGAGCAGTGTTTTTTGCGTCCACATCCTCTGTATGTTTCCATTTCACACATGACGTGTGGGTAATCAGGGTGCTTTTTGATAATGAATGCCCCATGTTTCCCCCATCTACCTATTTCTTCTACGGTTCTGAATCGGTGTGTGGGATCTTGGAGGTCTGCCTTTGTAGTTCCGTCTTTGGATATGTCATATACAAGAGATTCAATATCTGCCTGTGCCACAAGGGTGTCGTCTGAACTAATTCCAAGTGCTGTGGCAGTTTTTCCCCCTTCTTTGCTAAAACCAAGCCGAATTGGTCCGCCCAGTATCTTCGCTCCCTTGCTGGCACTGAATATGCTTTCTATCTCACCTGGGCTAATGGGTGTGGAACGCAGGTATTTTCCAGGTACTGTCATCCCTGCAACGATTATAACAAGCTGTGCACTTTTGATAATTTTACCTGCATCTTCTGGCTGGCTTCTGATGGAATCGATGGTGCGGTAGTGTATATTATTTTCAGGAATCCCTCTTTCTCTTAATGCACCCGCAATGTATCTTATGTAAGGTGATATATACGGTGGAACTCCAAAACAGGCCGGCTCATCCACATATCCGTCAATAATGATTGCTTTTATGTTCAACATGTTGTAATCTTCTCAATGTGTCTATTGAAGTATAGATTATATTTTGTTTACGTTGTGATGTACTGTATCATGCTTATTTTGATGCACTTTCCGCATGATCGATCCATTGATTGGTCGTTCTGACTGTCAATTAATGGATCATTCTATTGATCATCGGGTAGTTGGTCATAGCACTGGAGGTCGCGACCAGCCATTTCCCTGTGGTCGTGCTGGTTTATGATTTTCACTAACTGTGGCTTTAATTCATTCTTTTATTTTACTCTTGTGTCTCTTTTTACGAAAAAAGCAGTCTGAATGTCTAAAACAGTAGCAGTATGCTCTTTATGATATATATGAATTGCATATGTTGAGTATGTGCTAATCATATTTCACGCAGGGCATGTAAGTCTGGGTATGAGGCTGTATGTTCGTAAATTTGTGATTGATTATGCTCAAGCACTGTGCATATTGGTTATATATTTCCTTCTCCATTACTATAATAGTTTAGCCATTATGCAACTAATGAGGTTTTTTAATGAGAAGTGACAAGACCAAAAAAGGATTTGAGCGTGCACCAAATCGTTCTCTTTTGAAGGCGACAGGTGTGACTGATGATGAAATGGATAAACCTTTCATAGCAGTTGTAAACTCCTGGAATGAACTGATCCCGGGACACATTCATCTTGATAAGGTTGCCGAGGCAGTAAAAGCTGGCATCCGTACTGCTGGTGGTGTTCCGTTCGAGTTCCACACCATTGGTATATGCGATGGTATTGCCATGGGTCATGAAGGTATGAGATATTCACTTCCAAGCAGGGAAGCTATAGAAGATTCCATTGAACTCGTACTCCAGGGCCACCAACTGGATGGAATGGTTATGATAACTGCCTGCGATAAGATCACTCCTGGGCACTTAATGGCATCAGGGAATCTGAATATTCCGACCATAGTCGTAACTGGCGGCCCTATGATGCCCGGATATGTTGATGACGAGCCCAGGGATCTGATCTCGGTATTTGAGGGTGTCGGAGAATGCCAGGCTGATGCAGTATCTGAGGAAAAATTGAAGATATTGGAGGATTACTCCTGTACTGGGGCAGGTTCATGCGCTGGTATGTATACCGCAAACACCATGGCATGCATGACCGAGGCACTTGGTATGAGTTTGCCTGGCTGTGCTACGGCACATGCGGCTGATGCTAAAAAGTTCAGGATCGCAAAGGAGTCCGGCAGACGTATTGTCGCCATGGTGAATGAGGACCTTACTCCTCGCTCAATGGTTACAATGGAATCATTCGAGAATGCTATAATGGTTGATCTGGCAATAGGCGGAAGCACTAATACTACCCTTCACCTGCCTGCAATTGCACATGCATTTGGCCTCAGCCTTTCCCTTGATACCTTCGATCTCCTGAGCAAGAGTACGCCTCATCTTATTTCTCTTAAACCCGGCGGCGAGAATTATATGCTTGATTTCGAGAGGGCAGGTGGCATCCAGGCTATAATGCAGCGTATGGCTTCCATACTGAACCTCGATCAGATGACAGTCAATGGAAAAACCATTGGTGAGAACCTCGCTGAGCTGATCATAATAAATCCAAAGCTGAATTCCAGGATAATTGGCACACTTGACAATCCTATCCATAAAGAGGGTGGAATTGCCATACTCAAAGGTAATCTTGCACCCGATGGCTCTGTTGTGAAACAGGCGGCAGTTGATCCTAAGATGCTCAATCATAGTGGTCCTGCACGTGTTTTCGACAGTGAGGAAGGGGCAATGGAAGCGATCCTCGCTAAAAAGATCGTGTCAGGTGATGTAGTAGTTATCAGGTATGAGGGTCCCAAAGGCGGCCCTGGTATGCGTGAAATGCTATCTCCAACTTCTGCAATAGCTGGTATGGGACTAATTGATTCTGTGGCTTTGATCACCGATGGTAGATTCTCCGGTGGAACTCGTGGTCCATGTATAGGGCATATTTCTCCTGAGGCACAGGAAGGTGGCCCAATTGGTCTTGTGGAGGAGGGTGACATCATCGAGATAGATATCCCTGGAAGAAAACTTGAGCTCAGGGTTTCTGATGAGGAACTTGAAAAGCGCAGGAAGTCTTTTGTACCACTTGAGAAGGAAGTGACTGGTTATCTTGCAAGATACAGAAGATTTGTAAGTTCTGCAAGCAAGGGTGCGATAATAGAATAATCATCAATTCTGAATAGCTGTTTTAAGATAACTATTCAGCTCTTCTTTTTCTTTTTTGGATATCTGCTCCTGCTTGTGTCAGTAAGACTTTTTAAGTAGATGACCCAACTTAATGGTGAATGGAGATTACTGGGATTTGTTCTATTTGTGATCGGGCTGCAAAATTGCATACCTGCATGCTTTGTGGTAGGTCTGTTTGCGAAAAATGTTATCACTCTGATAGAAATATTTGTATTCAATGCTTCAGGGGCAGGTCTTTTTCAGAGGACTCTGCAAAGATAATTGAATTCAGAACCTAGGTTCTTATCAGATATTCAATACCTTCCTCAATGACACTGCCAAGTACTTGTTTTGAGAACATTTCCTGTATCTTTCCCTCGAATTCAGCATCTGAGAATTGCTTGGAAACAAGGCTCTTGATGATGTTCTTTTTAACCTTTGCACCGTGGGGCATATACATCAAAATGTTGCTTTCCAATTTGTCATTTCTGTTTCTATCATTTTGAGTCTGCTGTGGGGCATTGTCAAATTGTGGTGGTATGTTCGTATCTTGGGTTGAAGTTGCAGTTTCAGTATGATTGCCAGGAATTGCAGATGCTTGCATAATTTCCTGGGGCTTTGTTGGCATTGCCGGAGAAAAGATTGGTAGGAGATTCTCATTTACCAATGATGCCTGGTCACTGGGGGGGCTGAATGGAACTTCATTTGTATCTTTTTGTTCTGGATTATCAAAAGGAATCGTATCAATTGATCCAAAATCCGGTATTACTACAGGTGTTTCGTCCGTCATCTCCACTGGGATTTCATATTCCGGCACAAATATTGGATTCTCATCCATTATTTGTACTGGTGGTTTAAGCACCGGCATCAGTATTGGATCATCGTCCGTTATTTCCACCGGTGGTTTAAGTTCCGGCATAGTTATTGGATTCTCATCCTTGATATCTGCTGGTGGTTTAAGTTCCGGCATAGTTATTGGATTCTCATCCTTGATATCTGCTGGCAGTTTAAAAACCGGCATATCTATTGGCTTCTTATCCGTAATTTCCATTGGTGGTTTAAACACCGGGGTTATGATTATGTTGTCTTCCTGCACTTCATCATTTGTAACAAATTCCTGCCTTGGTGCAATACTGTCTTCAAGTAAGGAGTGGCCTGCAATTTCAATTTCTGATGCCTTCAGAGTTTCATTCTCTCCTGCTTCGGCGAGGTGTCCGTTTAGCTGGCATTCGATTTCATTTATTCTTTTGTTCAGGTCATTTGTGATCTGTTTGAGGATTACAATGTCATTGTTAGCTGCTATACTGGTTTCAGGATGGTCATGGGGCATGCCCAGTTCTCTTTCCAACATTTTTCGAATGAACAAACTTTTGTTGCCTATGCTGTCCAGTTTGTCAAAAAGCTCATCCGGCATGCTAACTGTTAACCATTTCATTGAAATCTCTCATTAAACTTTACCTATGTACTTTCATACTAACGTATGCATGTATCATACATATATATTTAGTGGAAATATATTATTAACCACATGTAAAAAAAGCAGAACGGGCTTTGTGCCCGCTGAAAATGAATCACATTGATTTTTTGCAATCAGGGCAGGCTTTTCCTTTGGTTGTTGAAATAAAGGAGTGCTTTGGTGTTATGTTCTTGCAAAGCGGACATAATTCGCTCGTCTTGAATATCTTCTCGACAGCCTGCAGATCAGCTTCATAGATGTGTGTGTCCCATCCCGTAGCAATTAAAGATTCGATCTCATAATCTAGCTCATGTTCCCTTAGGACTTTCTTAAATCCTTCTACGATTGCGGGGATATTGGCAGGGAAGCCGCCGAATGCATCCCATGACCTGTACAATATATACAGTCTTACTTGCTTATCGTTTAGTTGCTCGATCTTGTAAGCTATCCAGCAAGGCTGATCCTCGAACTTTGGTATGTGGACTTCATTTTCCCAGAGTATCCCCACATGTCTTCTGGACCCTTTGCGAAGGTTGGATACATTTGCATTAACTGTATCGTACACGTCTTTTCCAAATCTGAACAGCTGTTTCGCGTAGCAGTAGTCAAATTTCCTTTTGTCATCATCAGGGATTGACATGTACCAGTCGGCATATTCTTCGGTAAGCTCTTCCTTGTACTTTTCAATAAGGTTTTTTCCAAACGGAACTGCAGCACTCACCTGATTATTATTGACATCTTCTATCTGTATAGTTGCATGAACTCTTTTTGTTGAGGTTCCATAATCCGGTTTATGCAATTCGCCTTTCTCGTAGATCTCGTATATCAGTTGTGACCATGCAGAAGAAATCGTTTTCGCCTTTATCAGTATAGCTTCCATTCTCATCATTCCCTTATTATCTGCATAATTATACTATTTAATATGTATTTTAATCGTTCTGTTCGCTTCCCACAAGTGCACTGGCAAGCATGATAGCTTTTGTATAGTGCCCTCCGACTCTTGATGTGTCAATAAACACATGCTCATCCATCAAAATGGGCGCTCCAAGTCCGTCCCCGCCACCGAGGAAAACAAGTGTCCTGAATATAAGATTCCCTGAAATACCATCTGGGGCGAGGATAAAGTTAGCTTCCTTGATGGCATCTTCTATTAGGATGGTGTAATGATTTGCATCGATGCCAATTTCTCGCACACGGTTTACAATGAAGTCTCCGTCTGCCAGTGTCTGATCGACATATTTGTTCCTTCCAATATCTCCAAGCCTTCCTCCTGAAAGCACCCCGACAACTGGTTCGATATTGAATCTTCGTATGTGCTCCACGCCAAGCTTGATGAATGATATTTTGTCTGCAAGGCCATTTCCTTCATCGATTCCTACCGGGGCTATGAAAAAAGCTTTACCTTCATTTGTTTGTAGCAACGCGATTCGGTGGAGCTTTTCCTGATTCAGTATTTTCTTGAGGTGGGATAGGGTTTCAGATGCTCTCGCCGTACCTCTGACTGCAGCGTCAACATATTTTGACTTCAGCATATCTCCAAGAACTTTTTCCGGGTCATTTGTACCAATGACTTCCAGCTCAGTCCCAATGGCATCTATTTCCTTTTTGTTTCCGATGAGGATGACGTGTGCATATCCTGCATCGTGTGCATCCTTGGCACTGTTTAGCATTTTAGGGGTGGGGTTTCTAACACCTATGGCAACTCTTGCTTTGTTCTGTAATGCTCTTTTTTCAATAATGCCAAGCAAGTCTTCAGTACTTTTTGTTCCCATTTAAGGTACCTACCATCAGTAATATCAATTAGAACACACAAAGGGGTGAAAACATTAATTACTTTTCCTGAATATTGGGTGATGATCGTTTATGACTGTACAGATGGAATGGGCAGAAAAATACCGGCCAAGATTACTTGCTGATGTCATTGGGCATAAAAAGCCAGTTGATGACCTGCGCTCATGGGCTGATCAGTGGGTTCATGGTGTTCCTGATAAAAAAGCTGCCCTTCTGCATGGACAGGCGGGAATTGGTAAAACCTCTTGTGCACATGCACTGGCAGCTGATTTTGGCTGGGAAGTCATCGAGCTTAATGCCAGTGATCAAAGGACTGCATCTGTGATTGAAAAAGTTGCAGGTTCGGCTTCACAGACAAGAACGCTCACCGGTACTTCCGGTAGAAGGCTTGTCATTCTTGATGAAGCGGATAATCTTCATGGAAATAGTGACCGTGGTGGTTCCCGAGCACTCATTAACATAATTAAGAAAACCAGTCAGCCAATCGTATTAATTGCAAATGATCTCTATGGTATTTCTTCTTCGTTGCGTTCACTCTGTCTTGAACTCAAGTTTGGTACTGTACAGACTCGGTCAATGATACCTGCTTTGAAAAAGATTGCACAGAACGAAGGTGTCATGTGTGGTGTTGGTGTCATTGAGAAGCTGGCTGAGGGTGCAGGCGGTGATTTCAGAAGTGCGGTCAATGACCTCCAGGCGGTTGCAATGGGGCGCACTGAGATCAATATCGAGGATATATCAACTTCTGAACGTGATACTAAGGAATCTATTTTCAAAGCCATAGGAAAAGTGTTCAAAGGGAGTGATATAAGATCCGTTCAGGATTCTATCTATAGTCTGGATGAGTCTCCTGAGGACATTGTCCACTGGATTGATGAGAATCTTCCTTATCAGTATACTGGAAAAGGTGAGGAAAAACTAACTTCGGATATAGCTCAGGCGTATACTTATCTTTCAAGGGCTGATCGTTTCCTTGGGCGGGTACGTCGAAGGCAAAACTATCGCATGTGGAGGTACGCCAGTGCACTTATGGTTGGTGGCACTGTTGTTTCCAGGTCCCGTATGCGGGGTGGTTATGTCAAGTACCAGGCTCCTTCGCTCTGGAGGAAGATGGGGCAGATGCGCTCCCGACGTAATATGAGGGATAATATTGCTTCAAAAATAGGCTCTCATTGTCATGAGTCAATGAGTTACTCCCGGTTGGGGCTGGCTTCCATATATTCTCAAATGCTGGAAGATGGTTCATATGCTCCTGGTGTAGTTGCAAATCTGGGTCTTGATCAGGATGAGCTGGTGCACATGAGTGGTAGTAGCAAGCTTACAAAAAAGTTACAGGCTATTTATGATGAAGCTCAAAACATGCGTAAGGATCGACCAGATGGTGATGTTGAGTTCTTTGTTGTACCCCCCACTCGTGAATCCGTAAAGGCTCCTTCTCAGATGAGTCTTGATAAGATATCTGAATCAATTCCAAAGTCAACTACTGTGAAAAAGGATTCTGACAATTCGGATAATTCAAAAGATTCTGATAATTCTGGTAGTTCTGCCCGTGCAAAGTCTTCCTCTCAGAGAAAGCCACAAAAGACGCTATTTGATTTTTGAAATTTTCTATTTTCTATTTTTTCTTTCTTCTTTGTAAATTTAACCGCACGTATTTTTGGTATGTGTGTATATATTCAAGTGTATATTTTACAATGGTTGGGCAGTTGTATATATTTAACTTTATACATCATATGTAATATACGCAATATGAATCATTTATTGGACAGCTTAGTCTGTATAATCCTGTCCTGAATAAGTGGTATGAACATTATGTCATTAGCCACTGTCTTATGAAGCTGTTTTTGTGTAGCTATGCTTACCTTTCAGGAAGAAAATCTCAATTAAGCTTTGTAGACTTGGTAAAAACAGAAAAATAGTGGAGTATGAGCGGGTTGGGGAGTGGGGGTTATTGTCAAAAAGAGGATAACCCGCTCAGATAATACCTAGTTATTCTCTATTGTATTTATAGTTAACGAGTATACTCATCATAATGATGAGGTGGTTTTCTATGTGCCTCTACTGATGTCGATTATATGTTTCATACAAATCGTATGTATATTTTTACAGTCAAACTCCTGGGCATACAGTTCTTACAAAGAAAACAGATAAATAACTTGTAGCATTCCCATATATCGGTGATTGAATGGTAATCGGAGTAACAATGGTAAGAGTACAACCAAAAAAGGCAATACATTATTATTGACTTTTTCTATATGAGCTTTTGGTTTGAAATGGCTTTTTCCTAGGAATCAATTACATGGTCTTGATTTCCTTCATTATAATTTGATGTGCTCACCCTTGAAGTGGTATTTATATTTGGGCTCTGTAGAAATCCTCAATATTCAGGCAACAATCAGATTTAAAAATATTATCTAATGTGTTGCACGATATTAGATTATAATCTCAATTCCAGTTAATGGACATCGATTTTGATAGGTTTTCTACAGAGCCTATATTTGCTTATTTAAAGTACAAATGTAATGCAATGCTTTGGATTAACAATAATCAAAAACTGTGCCTTATCTTTGAAAGAAGATATGTATTTTCCTTATACGAAGGCAGGTAGCTCTGTCAGGCCAAAGGCGATGGGCTTAGGACCCATTCTCGTAGGAGTTCGTGAGTTCGAATCTCACCTCTCGCACTACTTCTTATATAGTGTTCATTGTCTAGTCGATAACTGCGGTCTCATTGGCTGACGTAGGGCCTATCATCACCATGCTATGAACAGGCAGGAGTTCATCCATATGAATGCACGTGATTCACACATTCCATTCTATTCCCTATCTGTAAAGAGTATCAACTCCAGTAACCCCTGACATATGACCTTGTATTACACAGATAGGGTGTTACGAACCTGAGCAGAAGAGGAGTTATAAGGATTGTAACAACCAGATTGCCAATGAACCATCCCTGGAAAACGATTCTGTATTCAGACCATGGAACGATCCCCCCGGCAACAAGTACGGAAGAGCCCCATAAAGCACCCACCAGATTATTGAGGAAAAACCCGAATACAAGAAAAATGGCCACATCCCGCCGAGTCTTCAGGGTGATATCGGCGCCCAGTGAAACGAAGGCAACAAGCGGTATCAGAACCTGCCAGAAATCAGCAAGAGACCATATTATGTTTAGTGAAAGTGGCATATCGATAAGAGTTCCCGCACCTATCAGACAGCCTAGGTAGGCAGATAGAGCACCCCACATACCATACCACAGCCCAAAAGCGATCATGAAAGCAACTGCAAAATATATTCCAGATACACCCGGAGCCGGAGATATCGGGGAATTGACAATTGCAAACCTTGAAAGGAGTGTGTTAATAAGGATCAGAATTAAAAAGATACTTAGATGCGTTAATAAAGAATCTTTTTTAGATTCCATTTAAAATCCCTCTTTTATCTTTGATTAATGTGAACATAATCCAAAACCCCCGCTGAATATACATATAAACAATTGTAGAAATACATTAATAAATCTTTCTAATTCTTGCTTTGGAGAGAGATAGATGGCTAATAAGGAAGAAGATGGGTTCCTTAAGGGTACTTTGCATTACATGAAGCAGAATGCAAAGAGTGATAAGCCGTTTACTCTGAATGCTCATGTTAGGGAGAGGTTGGATAAATGGGGAGTATGTTGATAATGATGATTTTACTAACAATAAAAATAGATTGAGGAGATTATTCCCTTCTCCTCATGAATACAAATGCCAGTCCCATTATTGCAAGTATCGGTAAAGTTATTGTTGGGAATTCAGGAATTTCATTATCCTCAATGCCGAAATAGTGACTGGAATCTGTATCAGATATCAGCAATCCAACCACCTCATCCACAGCTTCCACAGTACCTACGTTTACATACTGGCCAGATTCAGCTGTGCTAGTCACTGTAAATTCCACGACTCCATTTGCTCCGAGATCGTCTATTGTGCCGATTTGACCAATCTGGTCATCGGTAACCTTAATCTCGACCAGAGTTATGTCACCTGTATTTGTGACCACATATTTCCACTGAACTGGGTCACCAACAGGGATCTCTGGACCGGGTGCAACATCAGCATCATACCAGATGCCATCCGTGCCTAGTGTCAGTTTCTCGATATCAATATCTATCGCTCCCGCTGTTCCTGCTGCATTCCCCGCAGACATTATCAGAAATATCAAGGATATTCCAATACAAACAACCATATTCTGTTTAATTCTGATTTCAATTCCCCCATGAATTCATACAAAACCTGAGTTTTTGCATATTATTTAGATTTGCTTTACACTGCACTATATTCTTTGTGAAACTGTGATTCGAAACAGTGCTCCTCAAAAAGTTAACAGGGTTGACAATAATCTATATTCTTGAACCAATAGTCGTATTTATTCTAAAAATAATACATGATATGGGAGTGTTATGATATGATTGAGCTGAAGAAAGTAGTTTGCGTTCTATTGACCCTTGTAATGTTCTTTGTAGTTGCAGGGTGTGTGCAACCAGATGATACTGGTGAAGACGAACAGGGTATAATAGTTGAGGGACAGAATGAACTGGCTTCCCAAAGAGAATTTACTGCCTCACAGGTCAATTCAGCCGTCGAGTTAATAGAGGAGGAAGGGGAGCAGGCTTTCCCGCAGTTCAGGGAGAAGAACAGTCAGTGGTTCCATGATGATTTCTACATCTTCGTCTGGAGAACCGATGGAATACGTGTGGTATATCCACCTGATACCAGCGGTGAGGGGCAAGATGTGAGCAATCTTGAAGACTTCAACGGTAAACCAATAGGTCAGATGTTCATAGATATGGCCCAGAGCGAAGAAGGAGAGGGCTGGATTGATTACTACTGGCCAAAACCCGGTGAGACAGAACCCTCAAATAAATACACCTTCAACAAAGCGGCATCCTTTGATAACCAGACCTACATTGTGGGATCAGGGTTCTATATTGATGACTACGTTTACACCAAAAATCTCGAAGACGTTGAACATTTCACCCGCTTTGGAAACATATTACTTGGAGAGTTTTTCCACCCAGCAAGAGTTGATAGAAATTTGAATGTAGATTACAGCATAGCCCATGTGATAGTCAAGCCTAGCCATTCCATCGCCCCTCACATGATGAAGAACCCCGAGGTATACTATGTTCTTGAAGGAAAGGGTGTGCTCTACATAGAAGATGTGCCATTTGAACTGAGCAAAGGAAAGCTTGTCCACATACCTGCAAACTCAAAGCAGTACACGGAGAACACAGGGGACACCGACCTTGAGTTCTTTGCAATAAACCAACCTGCCTGGGCAGAGGAGAATGAACAAATCTTGGAGTGATCTATCATTCCACCTTTTTTAAAGAGGTAAATATTAGTTTCTCATCCAGCGACTCTGTAGAAAAACCATTTTCTATTTAATTCTCACTCATTTTTAAACTGACTTTTAGATAAATTAAAGAAAAATATGAAAGATGGAACTCTACAGGGCCAAATTAAGTGACTTTTTAAAAAGCGCTGCTTGTTATTGATGGCTGCAAAATAGACAAATCAAGTCAGAATATTATCAATTCGAATTTCTTCACATCAAACAGTCCCATATCAGTCAAACGGATATCAGGTATCACAGGCAGAGCAATAAAAGAATGGGTAATAAAAGGAGCCGGGAGTGTGCAGCCCATATCTCTTATAGTTTCGTGCATGTTTTCCAGTTTATTATTCACTTTTTCTATAGGCCACATACTCAACAAACCTGCAAAAGGCAAGGGCAGGCTATCTAGCACTTCATTATCCTGAACAAGCACGATACCACCATTCATTTTGCGGATAGTGTTGGCACACAATGCCATATCTGAATAGTTAGTTCCGGTTACAATGACATTATGGCTATCATGTGCAATACTTTGCCCGAGTGCTCCTGATTTTAGGTTTAAGCCTGTGATAAATCCACGCCCTATATTTCCATTCTTGCCGTGGCGTTCGATTACGGCTGTACTTAAGATATCCTTTTCTATATCAGGCACTAGAAAGCCTTGACTGTCGGTCTTGATCTCTTCTTTGACCATTTCGGTGAGTATTTTATCTGGAAATACTTTGATGACGTTTACTGGAACCGTTTTTTCTGGAATATCAATGAGCTGCAGGTCTTCGGCTGCAATCTCTTTGTATTTGATAGTGTTGAATACATGGTCAGGGTAACTGAAAACAGTTTTATTGGTTTTAATGGGTGTGCCGCCAGCAAATACCGAATGAATCTTAAACTCTTCCAGATTATCCAGGATTACAAAGTCGGCTTTTCTCCCTATACTAATAGAACCCACCAAGTGTTCTATCCGATAATGCTTAGCTGTGTTTGTAGTGCACATTGAAATAGCATCCAGTGGTTCAAGTCCCAATATAATAGCTTTTTTCACTATAGCATCCATGTAACCATGAATAAGGTCCCCAGGATGATTATCATCTGTGATGAAGAACACATTTTCAAGCGAAATCTTATCTTCAATCAATCGAGGTAGGAAGCTGTCAAGTGATTTTGCGGCCGAACCTTCCCTGACCATCAGTTTCATGCCAAGTCGCAGTTTCTCCAGTGCTTCTTCATATTCAATAGATTCATGGTCTGTAGAAGCGCCGGCGCACATATATCCCCCTAGCTTGCTTCCGCGGAGTCCCGGACAATGTCCGTCCACTAGAAGTCTTCGTTTAAGTGCCGCATCAATCATGGCAATCTTTTCTTTATCTCCTCTTAGCACATCGGGATAGTCCATCATCTCAGCCAACCCAATTACATCATCATTATCCATCAGCGCTTCTGCGTCCTCTGCACTAATCTTTGCCCCAGAAGTCTCAAAAACAGTTGCAGGCACGCATGATGATACGGTAACGAAGACGTTCAAAGGTAGTGTTCTTGCTTCTTCAAGTACAAGTTCTATTCCCTGCCTTCCGAGGACATTGGCAATTTCATGCGGATCGATCACAACTCCGGTTGTACCGTGTGCCAATGCAACTTTGGTAAACTGGGACAGGGTGACCATACTTGATTCAAAATGAACATGGCCATCAATAAGACCTGGTGAAAGATAGCGGTTGTTAATATCAACAATGTGTGTTTGTGCACCTTTGAGTTCCGAAACATCACCGATACCTACAATATAACCGAATTTTATTGCGACGTCACCAGCTAGGATTTCTTTTGTGTTGACATTAACGATCCTGCAGTTCTCAAGGATGGTGTCTGCTTTGAGCATTCCAATTCCGGCAAATATCTTGTCTTCCAAACGCATTTGACTCCCCTACCCATTATTGCGATTGTCTACAACCTACAAAATAAAAAGCTAAAATACTATTCGATTTACTCTGAAAGACCTGTTCTTCTCCATTCTATATTCTTTTCATTATCAATGCGTTCCAATTCTCCCCTCAGACTAAGGTCATCAAGTACTTCCATAAGATCTGACTCATTTATTGTAATATTGTAACGAGTATCAAACTCCGTACAAATTTCCAGAGCAGTTAAAGTTCTGTCAGCAATTATATTTTCAGTAAATCCTGCAAGATCTTCATAAGCAGCCCATGGGTAAATGATCCAACGCCATTTGACAACTTTTTTAGCATAATAATCCGGCACGAAATCAGAACATGTTTTGTGCTGTAGGACTGCTGTTTTAATCTCTGCAGGTTCAAAGCGTTCCAGGTATTCTACGGCAAGACTCAGTGTTTTACCTGTATCTGTAACATCATCCACAACAAAGATCCTTTTACCATGGATATCAACAGAAAGGGGAAACTTTAGCTTTACTGTCTCTTGAATATCTGCAGCTCTTTTGTAGTGCTCGATCTTTATTGTTGTCAGGTCATCAAAAAGCAGAAAATCGCAGATCAACCTGGCAGGCACATAGCCACCCCTGCCAATTGCAATTATGATATCAGGAACATATCCTGACTCTTTTATTTTTTGAGAAAGTATCTTCGAAAGATTATGTGCTTCTCTAAACCCCATCAGATCACATTTAAATGCGTTACGATCAGCAGGTTGTTCTCCATTCCCGGTTCTCATTAATATAGAATATATTCTCATTCTGTAAAAAACATTTCGAAATTCGGGTTCCATAGAAATGCCCCATCAAATTAGAATGGAGAATAAATAATCTGATAATCTCACCTAATCTTTATTAATACAAACCCTAATTCTTATTTATGAAAACTCATACAACCCTTTTTGTTATTACACTCGTGCTGATAGCTGTCCTTGGTGCCGGCTGTATGGACACCGATACCACTCTTCCTCAGAACCAATCGGAGGCTACGCCGACCGACGCGCTGTTGCCAGCTTCCAGTTCCACCGTATCTCCAGGGGAACTCGTGGCATTCGTCGAGATAGCTTATGAATATGCACACGTCCATGGACAGGAAGCTGCTCTCAGGGAGTTCAATAACCAGACTGGCCAGTTCGTTGACGGCGAACTCTATATCTTCGCCTACGATACCGAAGGCACCACACTGGCCCTTCCATTCCAGCCCGAGATCATCGGGACGAAACGGTGGAACATTACGGATGCGAATGGCACCGCATATATCCAAGATATGGCAGCCACCGCACAGTCCAGCGGGGGCTTCGCCCGGTATCTCTATGTAGACCCCACAGATAACTTCACGGTCAAACAAAAACTCAGCTATGTGATGATGGTGGACAGGGGGTGGTTCATCGGAGCCGGCATCTACGATCCGCAGGAGGATTCGCCGGTCGTGAGGATGGGCACAAATCCTCAGGTAAGAGATAGCCTGGAATCCTTTGTAGAGGAAGCGATTAAGTATGCCCATACGAACGGAAAGGATGCCGCGATTGCGGAGTTCAATGATCAGAACGGTACGTTTGTACGCGACAATCTCTACATCTACGCCTTCGATTATAATGGAACGACCCTGTCGCTCCCCCATCAGCCCCAGTTGATCGGAACCGACCTCTCCGGGCTTCAGGATCCCTACGGTGTCAATTACACCCGAGTCGAGATCCTTCTGGCACAACACGGCGGCGGCTACATCTTCTACCACTACTATAACCCATCCCACAATATGACCCTTGAACCCAAGATGAGCTACGTCCAGAAGGTCGATGATACCTGGTGGCTCGGTGCGGGAGTCTATTTGAGCTAATAAAGATGACGGATGCATCCAGATCCCCTTCAGTTCTTTGATGCATCCACTTCTTATTCTATACACCTTTCGAAAGTATAGATCATGTAGAGCAGAATCGCTTTGCAAAACAGTCGTTGTTCAAGGATTTTAATGCTTCACTGATAAATTATAACATTAATAACGGAAAAACTGTATCTCAAGGACCAATACCCACAGGAGAACATTAGTCATGGAAATCACATCTGACAACCAGAGTGTTGCGATCATAATTGCATTATATCTGCTTTTTATGCTAACGATCGGTTTTTACTATTATAAGAGAACTGAGAACCTGTCCGACTATATTCTTGGTGGCAGGAAATTGAACAAATGGGTAACCGCTTTAAGTTCCCAGGCATCGGACATGAGCGGCTGGCTGCTTCTGGGATTACCCGGTTATGCGTACCTTGCAGGAATGGAAGCGATGTGGATCGCCATTGGACTGGGAATCGGAACATACCTTAACTGGAAGTTCGTTGCCAAGAGGCTTCGTAAATACACAATGGAAGCAGGCGATGCTCTCACTATCCCGGTATATCTCGAGAACCGTTTCCGTGACAAGAGCAAACTCCTGAGAACGATCTCAGCCCTGTTCATCCTGATATTCTTCCTCTTCTATACATCCTCCGGTTTCGTTGCCGGCGGTAAGCTTTTCAGCACGGTCTTCGGGGGCGAATATGTCACAGCGCTTACCATCGGAGTGCTTGCCATCATCTTCTATACTTTCATGGGAGGATTCCTGGCAGTCAGCTGGACCGATTTCTTCCAGGCCCTGCTCATGATTCTTGCTATTACATTAGTACCTCTGACAGCCATGAACGGACTTGGAGGTATCTCTTCGACCACTGATATCATAAGGACCATCGACCCAAGCCTCCTGAGCCCATTTACAGGCTCTGACGGAACCATGATCTCACTGATGGCAATCGTATCCCTCATGGCATGGGGCTTCGGGTATTTCGGACAGCCACATATCCTTGTGCGTTTCATGGCGATCAACAAACCTGAGGAGATCAAACAGTCCCGTGCAATAGCAATGTCATGGGTAACCATCTCCCTCGCATTTGCAGTGTTCGTCGGTCTTGTGGGAAGGGCATATGTCCCGGAGTTCCTTGCAGGGGCAACAAGCGAGACCGTGTTCATAGTAATGGTCAACAGCCTCTTCCACCCGGTCGTTGCAGGAGTAATGCTGGCAGCGATCCTGGCAGCCATAATGAGTACTGCTGACTCACAGTTACTTGTGGCATCTTCTGCTTTTACAGAAGACATATACACGCTGCTCTTCAAGTCAGATGCCAGCCAGAGGCAACTTGTCTGGATGGGACGTTTCACGGTTATCGGAATCTCCCTTCTTGCATACTATTTCGCACTCGACCCGGAAAGTTCAGTCCTTGAACTTGTAGCCTATGCATGGGCAGGATTCGGTGCAGCTTTCGGCCCTGCCATCATCTTCTCACTGTTCTCAAAGAAGATGACAAGGAATGCAGCACTTGCCGGAATACTCATTGGTGGTACCACGGTCATCGTCTGGAAACAGCTCTCAGGCGGAATCTTCGATCTCTACGAGATCGTGCCGGGATTTGTGCTTTCAAGCATTGCTATCATGCTGATCACCAGATTTGGTGAGGAGCCGGAACAGGAAATTCAGGAAGAGTTCGAGAAAGTTCAGAGGTCGGTCTGAACTTTTGTTTTTTGTTTATTTAGAACTATTCCGGAAAGCACCATCAAAAAGAACAGTTCGAGGAACATCTGAATTGTGCAGTGCCCATGAATTCAATCATCTTCCATGGTGATCTGTTTGTCGCTGAACTCGGGCTGGAACCCGGAGCAGCACGTCTTGTAAAAGTAAACGATACGGAACGCACAACGCTTGCCACAGGACTTGCAGTACCTGTAGGGATTGCAGCAACAGAAAATGACCTATGGGTAAGCGGCTGATTCACAGGTATGGTGTTGTAAATAGTGAAAGATGGCGAAATGCTTGCTCAACCAATGCCAGTTGCAACTAACTTGTCATTCCCGGAAGGTCTTGCTGTGGATGTGAATCTACTGATTGCCGAAACAGGTACCGGAAGCCTATCGAAGATTGACCTCCAAACCAGAGATATCAGTAACATAGCCGAAAATCTCGAAGTTGGTGTACAAGCAATTCTCGGCGTCTCACCTACATATATATTCAATAGTGTGGATGTGAGTCCTTCGGGTACGATCTATGTGACAGGCGACATATCAAATATCCTCTATCACATTAACGCCAATTAATGACCTGTACGATGATGCTCGGATTACATGAATGGTAGATAATCTGAGCTTCATGGTTTCCAATCTCCATGTCTGCTTAATCACAGTTGACTGGAGATTTATTCTTTTTGATACGAGATTAATAGCTATCTGAAGGACCCAATCACCGCAATCTATCAAAAAGTTCCAGTTATACAAGCATGTAACTCCCACTTCAAAACTTACTATAATCGATATTATTGAACCAATAGTCGTATTTATTCTAAAAACATACATGATATGGGAGTGTTGTGATATGATCGAGTTGAAGAAAGTAATTTGTGTTCTATTAATCCTTGTAATGTTCTTTGTAGTTGCAGGGTGTGTGCAACCAGATGATACTGGTGAAGACGAACAGGGTATAGTTGAGGAACAGAATGAACTGGCTTCACAAAGAGAATTTACTGCCTCACAGGTCAATTCAGCCGTCGAGTTAATAGAGGAGGAAGGGGGGCAGGCTTTCCCGCAGTTCAGGGAGAAGAACAGTCAGTGGTTCCATGATGATTTCTACATCTTCGTCTGGAGGACCGATGGAATACGTGTGGTGTATCCGCCAGATGTCAGCAGAGAAGGACAGGACGTGAGCAATCATGAAGATTTCAACGGTAAACCAACAGGTCAGTTGTTCATAGACATAGCTCTCAGTGAAGAAGGAGAGGGCTGGATTGATTACTACTGGCCAAAACCCGATGAAGCAGAACCCTCAAATAAATACACCTTCATCAAAGCAGCATCCTTTGACAACCAGACCTACCTTGTGGGGTCAGGGTTCTATATTGATGACTATATCTATACCAGGACTCTTGAAGATCTGAATTACACTCGCTATGGAAACATATCCGTTGGATATCTCCTCCACCCAGCAAAAGTTGAAAGGGATCTTGATGTGGATTACAGCTTTACACATGTGATGATCGATGCAGGGGAATCGATTGAACTTCACAGGATGAATAACTCCGAGGTATACTATGTTCTTGAAGGTGAAGGCGTGCTCTACATAGAAGATGTGCCATTTGAACTGAGCAAAGGAAAGCTCGTCCACATACCTGCAAACTCAAAGCAGTACACGCAGAGCACTGGAGATGTTGACCTTGAACTCCTTGTTATAGACCAACCTGCCTGGGCAAAAGAGAATGAACAAATATTGGAGTGATTTTTTCAATCCACCCCAAGTTTGACAGTCTTGACCCTTTTCTAAAGAGACTGTCTTCTTTTTGTCCCATTTTTACCCACTCCACCTATAATACGGCAAATATGGAGAAGCAGCAATAAAATCGGTTAACGCAATGATATCAAACAAAGGAAATAACCCTCCAGATGTTTGGCATTTTATCACATCTGATCTCTTTGGCGAAGGAACTGCCATCTAGTTTTACTTAAACTAGGGAACCTCGAAATTGGCATGTATTTCCCTTGCGTTTCAATATGCCTTTTCATTTTAAGACGGAAAACGACCTTTCTGGAAGAGGAGTTTTTTGAACGTTGTAGTTTCTGGCGGGAGATGAATCCTTTCCCATAAGGATAGGTTTTTACTGCTGATATCTGAGAGATTCTGCAGGGGATTTACCAAAAAAGCTACGAAATATTGTTGTTATAGTAAAATAGCATGGGAAAATAGAGCCCACACTGGTGAATGGTATTAAGATTCAAGGATGGGATATGTAGAAGCCCAGAGGCGGCATAATCATCCTGAACGGTGGATAAAGGTCCATAAGAAACTATATTCATCTTCTGGGGGAAACTCAAAATAAGGCAAAAAGAGGTATCTTGGGAGATATGTCTATCCTGTTCCTGCACAGCTGGGGAATGTACTGGACTATTTTTTTGAGAATAGAAAGCCTCCTTCAAGATCTTCTTGGAGTGGGACTCTTTTAATGTGCACTGGAAAAGCAGGCATTGGACTCCAGGTATAAGCGGTAAAACAGTAGGAAAAGCATAGGTACTTGGTAGTAACTGCAGACATCCCTCGTAATATGATTTGCTTGTGCTAGGGACATGATACGCTAACATCAATGAACCATTACCAAGGATTGCCATTTACTGAGGCTGAGAAAATAGAGATCAAAAAGAGGCTGACAGGATGGTTCTAACCTTCCGATTATACAAACTAATCGGAAATTATTTTCCACGCAACCAACCGATAACACAAAACCCGAGATAGTATAAAAGGGAAAAGGCGGTTTTCTAGTATGTCGTTGGAAGTTGCAAAAGTGTTACTTTTTGCTATCATCATGAACTTTACATGAATAATACACATTTCCACATATGATCTGAAAGGTTTTATCAGTCCATGGCAACATGAGTTTATGACAATGGATACACCTGTCAAAACCATATATAAGATGACGAAACAGACCTTTTATGTATAATATCAATAGCTGGATTTGATACCTCTTTATATTGATTTCCTTTACTTGGCGGTTTAGGCAGGCACATGTAGTGCGCACTTATAGTGACAAAGCAGTGACCACATCGATGTTCATTAAAAAGCATGCAAGTGCCTCCCAATTACGCTTTCCTTTATTTGGCAGTTTAGGTAATTTCTAGTAATATGCAGCAATTTGTTTTTTAATGAACAATATATTAATTGTGATTAAGCAATTATGTTCATAAAAATGACCATAAAACCAGCCGTTGTCACCTTCTTCTATGAAAACATCTCTTTCAATATTGAATACAGATAATATATGTTCATCAGTACTAATTGTAAATTCTGCATAGTTAAAGAATAAAATAAAAATAATTAAAAATGACAATATTATTTTATATTTCATCCTCTGCACTTCCTTTATTTGGCGAAGTAGGAATAGGATGATTGTATTTTTATCTTTTAAATTAATGCCGTTTACTTTTTAAGTAGCAACGTTCCGAATCACAGTTTCACAAAGAATATAGTGCAGTGTAAAGCAAATATAAACAATATATAAAAACTCAGATTTTGTATGAATTCATGGGGGATATAAATGAAAACAAAATTAATTTGTTTGCTTGTTGTTCTGATGCTAGCGATGGTAGGATCCGCAAGTGCGGAAACCGTAAAGATCAACTTCAATGATTTGGGTGCTTCGGTATATGTTGGTACACATTATCCTGGTTTGACGTTTTCAGGGGACGCCCTAACTATACCTACCATATTTTTCCCTGCCCCATCTCCACCAATTTTTGTAGCCTCCGAGACAGGTTCCATGAGAATTGATTTTGATATGCCGGTTTCAAGGGTTGGCTTTATGTATGCAACTTTCGATTCAATCTGTTACCTTGAAGCATATGACAGTAGCGATAACCTTTTAGATTCGGTCTCTGCCCCTGGTCTAGGGCCATATTTTTGGAATCCCATTGAGGTAAGCAGTTCAACCCCGATAGCTTATGTAATATACCACGACACTGAGGCCAGAATTGCACTTGATGATCTGGAATATGATACAGAATGTAATGAAATCCCAGAGTTCCCAACCATTGCACTCCCAGTAGCTGCAATACTTGGACTGGCATTCTTCTTCCAGCGCAGGAAAGAGTGATTCTTAAGTGAAGGGTTAAGGTCCCTTTGCTTACTTTTTTACTCTAAACTCTTAATCCACCACTAACACCAAACCCAGCTGAGAACCTTGGAACCTTAACAGGCTTCTTAAACAGCGCATTGAAAGCACCTGACAAAGCATCCACCTGGTCACCTTGTTTCCTTTATTATGGGTTCTCGGAATCTATATTCTTCATGAGTTCTATTACCTGAACCAGTTCTGAAGAATCGAAACCACCCTGATTAGGGTAAAATTTCCATTGATTATCAGAGCCTAGTTCGATAGTACCATTCTGATATTTTCCATCAGCTACAACATTGTAACCGGGATAACTAGGAAACTTTGAAATTGTAAGTTTACTCATCTTTCACACTTCCTTTATTATGGGTACTAGGAGCCAGAAAGGCCTATCATATCCCCTCCCAGAAACCTACATAATCCTTCAGGATGATGGATACAAAGAAGTAGGGACTATATTCATCTTTCATAGAAAAGTCAGAATATGGAAAAAAAGAGGTCTCCAGGGTATACGGTCATCCTATGCATGCACACTTGGGGGGTGTACTGGACAGCTTTCTTAGAGGATAGTTTATTTTATCCAATATGATGGATTATCGAAGCAACAATAATTATACTTCCTCCGCATTGGGGTTAACCACCTCTATTATCATAAGTTCGTCATGTGGATGTTCTTGCTTGTACTGTTCTATCTGTGCATCCAGTTCATGGTCTATATTCATGAATGCTTTAAAGTCACCTCGATTCTTTTTCTCTTCGATTGCTGCAAGCCTTCTTTTTATTTCAGAATGGATCATGCATTCCCCTCCAGCTGATCAAGCCTTGTTTTTATTTCTTCTAACTCCTGTTCCTTTAATATGGAATTATGTGCCTGCATTGCTTGCACGAGCACACGGAGGTACTGCAATTTGATACTGTCACCTTCGCGTTCCCTGAATCTATCGGCTGCAAGTCTGATACGTAGTGACTCCACCAACCATGAGGAAACATCCAAAAGTTTCATTCGGTCGATATTTTTTGCAGAATCAGAGCTTATCCTGTCTTCTTTAACCATTTAAACCGCCCTCCATTGCTATTTTTATCACGAAGTTGGTACTTATGTGTCACATATTCTTCAATATATATATGAAAGTGAATGGTTTTAAAATTTATGACAGTTGTTAGGTTGAAAAGTAAAAAGCTAGGAGATCCTGGATATATCCCTCTCAATCCAACAGTAAAGTAACTCGGGGGGCACGACCTACGCCCCGATTCGTTTTTATAATACCAGCTTTTTCTAGATATCCCAGTCCCCTAGAAACACCCCGCTCATTTATATTAAACTTCTTTGCCTTCTTATATGATATAGCCAGATCTTCTGTTTTCTTTGTAACTCCTGAAAGATACCACAGATACAAAAATACCTTTATAGCATTTTCTGGGAGCACTACAATTCTATATATGTGTCTAAGTGGAATATTTTTTATGAAAGGTTCCTCTAATTTGCTTGATTTAACCATTTACCATCACCACCTCATCACTATTAGTATTTAAACAAATAATAAATAAAATAAAATATAGGACGGGTAGGACAATTTGTCCGTTTAAACTGACAATTTGTCCGTCTAAACAGACAGTTTGTCTGTTTAAGTGGTCCATGTTACATCACCTTCAAGTGTCTCTAATATGCCCATAATTTTTTCCCAGGTCTTTGCACCTCTGGGATCTTGATACCTGTCGGGCCATTTTATCAGATCTACATCAGTCCTTATTCTATACCCTTGTCCTAGAACTATTTCCGATGCATCCTCCATTAATTTTTGTGCTAAAGGTATAATGCTCTCTATTTCATCCTCATAACATTCAACCAGTAAGGCATCATGGATGGGTGCCACAATGTGGATACCCTCCCTTTTCAAAAGTATGCATGCTATACGCAGAATCTCTGCACCTGTCGCCTGTATTGGCCAATTTTTAATGGTCCGCTCTTTACAACCAGCACCAATAACCCAAAAGCTCCAGCCCAGACAAGTGGTTATTTTTCTGTTCAATAAAGTATTGTTGAATACTTTTGAGTTCCAATCCCAATATGTTTTGTAAACCCTGTGGTGGTGTCGTAGTAATTCCTTTGCGTGTGCTGGCGTTTTTCCCATACGATATGCCAAAGAATCGGCTCCCATTCCATATTGAACTCCTAGGACACATTGTTTGAATGCGTCCCTTATCTCTTTGTGCGTAGTTTTTGTAGCATTCTCCGGTGCTGCTCCTGCCTGCTTCGCAAATGCTAGATAAGGATCACCGGATTTATATGCCTCCTGCATAGCGACATCACCGGAAAGGACAGCAGCAATATAAAACTCCTGCTGAGAATAGTCAATATATCCGAGAGCTTTTCCCTTCTCTGGCGTTATCAAGTTCCTGAGCCAGACAGCAGGTCCGAAAATAAATTTTTTTGTACTGGGAGAGTTCCGGCCTGTTTTAGTATTGTAGGGGGATAAAAGGCAACGGTTCCTATTATCGTTACCTATGGCTATCCCGTTTAATTTCAATTGTCCAATAATAAACCGGAGATCCCTTAATGGTTGGATCTCTGGGTAGGCTTTTGCCATGTCCTTAAAGGTGTCATCATTTGTTTTCAGATTACCTTTTTCTGTCCTTGGCCACGGTATACCATTTCTAGTAAGGTAGTCTTCAAACAAGGACATCTTGAATTTTAAACCTTCATAAACCCCAAAATCAGAATCTGTCTCTTTAATTAATAGTGCCTTTATATCATCCCATTTATCTAAAAGTCTGGTCAAAGTTTTTCCGTCCAAGGGGGTGCCTCGGTATTCCATCTGGGCAATGGTTTCCATGTATTCGCCCCTAAAAAGTGCCCTAGGGACGTCTATTTCCGGTGACATTGCTTTGTACAATTCGCAGGTGGCATCAACATCGGACTGGCAATAGTCCAGAATATCTTTTTTTTCTTGATCGGTAAACGGAGGGCCTTGTAAAATCCTATCTCTCATACCTTCCTTATAGGCGTCAGCTGCTGTTTGAATTCCATATCTGCTACATGCACTCAATAAACCTCTTCTGATTCCTGGAAATCCATTTGTTAAGTTCCTATATTCGGCATATAGATCAATCGTACTCTGTGGAAGGTCCCAACTTAAAGACAGGTGACAGCCCCACTCAGCACTTGCATAATATGCTACCGATAAAGACTGCTCGTCGATAGGGTATGGTGGCTTTTTGGGGGCATCGACCCCCTGTAGCCATTCTCTAATGATTTTGCCTGTGTGGACCTCTTTTGCGACAACACAAACAGGGTCTGGTTTCTCCCCATCTGGTGCCATAAATTCAAAGTCAACTACCCACGTCTCTCTAAATTGTGGATGCATCAGACCTCACCTCTAAGGCGCTTCAATACTGGGTGGTCGTTGCTGTCAATTATACGTCCCTTGAAGGCTATGTTTATAGCTGCTTCAAGGTTTACAGGCTCTTCCGGCCAATCAGGATCATCAAGTTGTGTCGCAGGTTCATAGCGGATATAAGCTCCAAGGCTCATGTCTGCCATAATTTTGACCCAGTTTGTTTTCGCTACCTCATATGCTTCCATCCTTGAGCGGTGGTATTCGTTGTGCTTACCTTCAACATCTGGTAATCCAACGTCCGTCAAAAACAAAACATTAGTAGTGTATGTGATTGCGGTATAGATTCTGACGGGCTTTAAGACCCCGAAAGCTTCCAATTCGGGGTAAAATTCAGGCATTACCAGATATCTTTCATCCTCTCCATCCATCATGTCAGCAATGGCCAAATCTACACACCATTCCGGCTCTGGCCGAATCCTAAAGAACTCCGTTTTCTTTGGTTTCCTGACTGGAATTGTTGTTATCACTTTCTTTGCAACTATGCCGCTTTCGTAGGAGGCCGGAATCTTTAAGTCATTTAAATTGATCATTCATTTCCCTTCCACTATACTTCAATACACCTTTTTATTTTAGCACGGAAAACTGTCTTTCTGTAAGAGGAGTTTTTTGTATGTTGCAACTTCTAGCGGGGGATGGATCCTTTCCCATGTGATATGGATGCAAAGGACATTTGGTGATAGAACATTCTGTAACTTCTTTTCTTGAGTCACAACAGCAAGCTAGGCAATTTTGCCTGATAGCACGTAGGAGCTCAGTTTTTGTAGTCATTCAATCATCCCTCACAATTTCATAAATTGCATTCGCCAGTGCTCGCTCAATTATGTCGTTCGACTGTTTCCAGTGCTTAATAACATCAGGATTCTCTGAATGGACTTTTTTTGCCCATTCTTTAAAATTTTCATTCATATATTTTCCTCGATATTGAGGACCACACCAGGCAAAAGAGATTAAAATAGTGTGTATATAGCATAAGCTATATATGCTAACGATTCAAAAACCATTTTGTAGAGACGGTTGATTGAATCAATCTCTTTTGACCGTACACAACGTGGGCGCGTTGTGTGTGGTCACTTCATGCAATTTTTTGATTCATCTTTTCCTTTAAGATTTGATTAACGTATGTTGATCTCTTAGCTATCCCCCTTGAATGATCAATCCATTCAAGAACGTTTTTTTCCAATGTCATATTTGTTGCTATTACATTTTGCATTACATTTCCTCCGAATACATGTCTGACACATATTCTATAGATATATAAAAACAGAAACAAGCTCTTATATATATTTTTTTGACCGTAGCATGGTAAAAAAGAAAAAGATGCCATATTATGGGCTATGCCCAGCTTCCATATATGGTAGGTGGGCATGGATGCCCTGCCACATACACCCAAAGATATATATAGTAACTAAATCGCTGGATAAGTACATCGCATATAGCAGGAAAAAATAAAGAGGTATTATATGGTGCGTGGATTACACCTAAATAATTTATTGTTTGAAATAATGGTTGTGCCCTGCGGATATCCTGTCTGTGGTCTGCTATATTACAATCATAACTAGGCACCACAGGCAGGGAATGTGATAGGTCAGTTTTTAATAGCCTTTGCGACCTCAGCTTCAATGGCCTTTTGGATATCACATGGAAACAGTTTTAATCCTTCACTCTTAAGAGCTTCACGCTTTTTAATATTTTCAAGTTCAGATTTCAGAGATTCAAATTCACCGCGTTCAACCTTGTAATATTCCTTAGCTGCCTTAAGATCTTGGTTTTCTTCTGTGAGCTTTTGGTATTCAGGTGTGCTTGTAACATCAAGGTCTTTTTGAATTGTGAGGTATGGTACAAAAGCTTTGTATATATCCCTTAATTTATCTGCTTCAGCTCTGTAATATGCTCCTTTGACACCATCAAGTGCATGACCCATAAAATACTCCCCCCGCTCACTATCGAAGCCCGCATTTTTCAATGTAGTGTTAAAAAACCTTCTCATGTTATGGCTGCGGATCAGATTCCACGTTCCTTTATTATTGGATAAACCTGCCTTTGCCGATAATACTCTGTATGCTTTAATTAACCCATCAACGTCAAGTTTCCTTAATCCCTCGTCATAAGTATCTAGATACTCATCTGACACGTTCTTTTTGATAAATAGATAACCAGCGTTGCCATAGATTTTTTGTTTGTCAAGCTGTACTTGGATTCTGGGATCATTGACATTGTGTGTTCTATTTCTGTATTCCAAATATTTCCTAATTGCTCGTGTAGCTTCTGGTGATATGAAGGTAACGAAGTCTTGTCCTGATTTCCCACGCCTAATGAACAATGTTGTTATTTCACTTTCAGTGTCATAACCTTTATTGAACTGCTCAATTGTAAGTTTACAGATTTCTTCGGCACTCAAACCGGACGAACAACCAGTCAAAATAATTGCCCTGTTACGCAGACAACAAACATTCAATGCTTTTCTAATTTCTTCTTTGTTTGGAATATCCAGATGTTCCTCTTTTGGCTTTGAACGTTCCCACCTGGGCATTTTTGGTAATTCGTGGTCAAAAGACCTGTAAAAAGATTTAGGACCGGAAAAGTCATTGAGTTTTGTATTTATTGCCAGGTCCTGTGAATCAAGCCAGTTTCTGTAAGATACTAGCTTTTTCTTAATCCTGCGTTCTCTAGGCAGCACCCCTTTCTTAATGTCCTCATCTGCTTCCTGCAATAGTTCATCGGGGTTAAGTCCTGTGAACTTAACGTATTTTAGCATCCCTGTAAGGTAATTACGTCTTGTATTAGGCCTAGGGTTAACTATTTCCATCCATTCCCTGACCGTTTCGTATTTAACCAAATCTTCCCTTTTCATATCCATCACATGCACTTACTAAATTCATATTATAGGAGATATAATGTATGACCGTTATTGGATGCACTATGGTGAATGTTTTGCCTGGTAATGAACGGGTTGCTTACAATGAGCTTAACCGGATCGAAGGTATCAAGGACATATATCACGTTTTTGGAGAATATGATTTTGTGATCATTATTGAAGTTGATGACCTTGGTAATCTGAATAGTATTGTTGACCTTATCCGGGAAACTGATAATGTGACTGCAACTCAGACTATCGTGGGTGCTGAATTGAAATAATATTCAAAACCCATTTATATTTTCTACGATATTTATTTATCTATCTTTATTTATCTATCCTATTACTTTGATTTTCTATTAACATTGGAAGAGGAAGATTCTCTTATGTCAGCTCCAATTGCAGAAGAACTTGCTAAAAACCAAAAATCCATAAGTGTTGCAGAATTCTTTGAGAAGAACAGGCAGATACTTGGTTTCGATTCGGCCCCACGCAGTCTTATCACAACTGTCAAAGAGGCAGTAGATAACTCTCTTGATGCCTGTGAAGAATCAGAGATATTGCCTGATATTCTGTTGCATATAGAGCGCTCGGAAAAGGACAACGTTGTCATAATAATTGAGGACAATGGGCCTGGTATAATAAAGGAGCAGATCCCAAAGGTATTTGCTAAGCTCCTTTACGGATCACGTTTTCATGCCATCAAACAGAGTCGTGGGCAGCAGGGTATAGGAATTTCCGCATCAGTACTTTACTCCCAACTGACCTCAGGCCACCCTACAAAGATCATTTCCAAAATAGGGCATGGTGAGCCGGCACATTACTATGAGCTGATGATAAATACCAGCACCAATGATCCTGAGATCCTCAAAGATGACATCGTAGACTGGGACCGTCCTCACGGAACTCGTATTGAGATGGAAATGGAAGCTTCATATGTTAGAGGAAGGAGACAGTCAATATTCGAGTACCTCAAAGCAACTGCAATTGTGAATCCGCACGCAAGGATCACCCTTGTCGAGCCGGATGGCAATGAGGTAATGTTTGAGAGGGGAACAGATAAATTACCTGTTCCTGCAAAGGAAATCCTTCCACACCCATTGGGAATCGAGCTTGGTACTCTCATGAAAATGCTTCGATACACAGAGAGGCAAAAACTGAGTCCTTTCCTACGTTATTCATTCTCGAAGATCGGTCACCTCACAGCAGAGGAGATATGTAAGGCATCAGGACTCGACCCTGAGGAAGATCCTCATGATCTGAACCGCAATCAGGTCAAAAAACTTCTGGAAGCCTTCACAAAAGTGAAGATAATGGCACCGCCTACTGACTGTCTTTCACCTATTGGTGGGGAACTTATTTACAAAGGACTTGAAAAAGAGTTCAACGTGGATTTCATAGCAACTACTACCCGCACAGCATCAGTATTCTCGGGTAATCCTTTTGTTGTTGAAGTGGGCATGGCGTATGGTGGAGAACTCCACAAGGATGACCGCGTTGATATAATGCGTTTTGCAAACAGGGTCCCTCTTCTGTATCAACAGGGTGGCTGTGTTACAACCCATGCCATAGAGTCTATAAAATGGAAACAATACGGACTAAATCAGCCCGGAGGTGGATTGCCCAGCGGACCACTTGTCATTCTTATCCACGTTGCTTCCACAAACGTTCCATTCACATCGGAATCAAAAGACGCGATTGCCGATATCCCTGAGATAAAGGATGAAGTAGAGCTTGCCATTAAAGAGGTTGCCAGGAAGCTTAACCGTTACCTTAACAAGCAAAGTTCCCTTAAGAAGCGCCGTGAAAAAGAGATTATTATAACAAAAGTACTTCCCAGAATGGCTGAAAAGCTTGCTGAGACTCTTGGCAAGGATGTTCCGGATATCAATCCCGTAGTTGCAAAGGTTATGGGCAACCTCCTTGTTGATCGGCACATTAAGAGTAATGGTAATGGTGGGGCTGATGTTTCAATAAGGGTGAAGAATTTTTCCGGGAAAAAACAGGAACTGAAAGTACATGACATGCTTCCATTTGAGATAGAAGGTCCGGTGCCTGAACCTAAGATAATTACGATGGGTAATGATTTTGACTATATCTGGGATATGGTGATATCTCCTGATTCATCCAAAGTTATCAATTATTCAGTGGCAAGTCTTGATGAAAATGAAATTGCCAGATTACCATCATTGATAGTTGAAGGGCTGGATGAAGAACTTGTTACTGGTGCAAAGGCAATAAAAGGGGTGAACTAAATGGCTAATGATATATCTCCTCAGAGGATCGAAAACGATGAGATCGCAAAGAATCGTCTTCTGGGTCTAAGTAGTAATCTCTATAATCAATTTGTGGATGAGGTTATTCCAAACGTTACTCTCCCAAGCCGTACAAAGAACAACATTGAGTATAGTGAAGAAAGTGATGTCTGGGTTTATGGTGATAGGGAAACTGAGAGAACTGCCAAGACTGTAAAGGGTGCTTTCCAGCTTTTGAAATCAACCCATGTGGTCGATTTCCTATTGGGCAACCATATAGGGCAGAACCGAGGTTCTACTTTAAGAGAGTTGTATTATATTTCAGAGAACTGGGACATAGCCAAGTTCCGCGAACAGCCTGAAAGTGACAGGCTTATCGAGGACCTTGAGATTATTTCCGGTCTTCAGAGAGAGTACTTCCATATGCGTCCTGAGGAAGATGGCGCAACCATGTTCGGACCAATACGTCTGCGTGAGCAAACCAAACGTGGTGACAGGGTCATCCACTGCCAGGAAGATATTGGGGAAAGTGGTTACCAGATCCCATTCAATGTTGAGAATATTGAGTTCCTTGACCATGATGCTGATTTTATCATTGCTGTTGAGACTGGTGGTATGTACGCAAGGCTCATTGAGAATGGTTTTGATGAGAAGTACAATGCAATATTAGTTCACCTTAAAGGTCAGCCTGCAAGATCGACCCGGCGTATTATCAAACGCATGAATGAAGAGATGAACATTCCGGTAACTGTTTTTACTGATGGTGACCCTTGGTCATATCGTATTTTTGCTTCGGTTGCATACGGTGCTATAAAAAGTGCTCACTTGTCCGAACACATGGCGACACCTGGTTCTCATTTCATAGGAGTTCAGCCTTCCGATATAGTGGAATACGAACTTTCAACGGATAAACTGACAGATAAGGACATAAGTGCGCTGAGAAGTGAGCTTACAGACCCCCGTTTCGAGTCAGATTACTGGAAGGAGCAGATAAGTTTACAACTTGATATTGGCAAAAAAGCTGAACAGCAAGCATTTGCAGGAAAAGGTCTTGACTTTGTCACGGATACTTACCTGCCAAATCGTTTGAGCGAACTTGGTATCATATAAAGAGCATCTTATCAGATGCCCTTTATGGGTTTAAAGTGTCTGCAAATGGCTGTTGCTGATACAGCCATTCCTTTTGTTTCAGGATAATTACATACTTCTTTTTCCTGAAAACGGCATATTGCACATGAGTATACACGCTTGTTCAGTTTATCCTGTATCGCTTTTTCCTGAATGATGTCTTCTCCAAGGCCCTTGTGATACTTTATGTCACTGCGACTGCATTTCATGGAATCTGCCAGAAGGTTACTGGCAGACGGTGGATTCCATTCGCTATAGATAATGTTCACTGCAAGTTTCTTGAGTGGAATGCTGTTTTGATCAGGTACTTTTTTGCTATCTCCAACTTTTCCCATCAATTTCAGGACACTTGCTTTTTGGTCCTTTACTCTTGGATTGTCGGGATCCTGCCTGATTACCTTATTGAGATAATTCAAAGCTGCTTCATACTTTCCCATGGCTTTTAAAGCAAGGCTCTTATTGTAGATTGCAGATACTGTTTTTTCTGTATCTACCTGGGCCAGTATCCTGTCATAGCAGTTGATTGCTTTCTCATACTCACCGGCTTTATGAAGGAGCATTCCTTTTTGGTTCAATGAAATTATATCGTAGGGGTTCACTTCCAATGCCAGATTAAAATAATGCAATTTTCTATCCGGATCAGTTTCCTTGATTCCCTGTTGTGTCCATTTCCTGGAAACATTCCTTTTGCTTTCTTTCACATCCATATCTATTCCGGAAATGCTATATCATTCTTTTTAGTGGGCTTTGTTTGTCTGGAAAAACTTATATATTTTTCATTTAACTCTTGCATATGTTTTTGAATCAAACGATCCCTCAATACATGGCTGAGATTACAGGATACCAGTTGGGATTATTCGAATCAAAAATAGCTTCAGCAATCGTCATTCTTATTGCTTCGGTTGTCCTGGCTTTTCTGGCAGATCTCATATTTGAAAAAGTTCTCTTACATTTCACTTCAAGATCCAGGTTTCACTGTGACAACCTGATAATATCTGCAGTTAAAAAACCCATCTTCTACACCTTTGTATTTTTCGGTTTTTACATCGCTGCAGAGGTGCTCTATGCCGGAAACGCTGCAATTGAGTTTATTGCGGGTATATTGTTCTCGTTTCTGAGTATAATATGGATCGTTGCCCTGCTCCGGATCAACAAGATACTGTTCAGGCATGTTATTTCCAATATTGTAAGAAAGACCGAGACACAAATGGATGATGAGCTATTGCCATTATTCCGGAATATCATAAACGTCTTAATTGTTTTCTTTGGTTTCCTTGCAATTCTAAAAGGCATATGGGGTCTGGACATAGGTCCCTTGTTTGCATCTGCCGGTATTGCCGGACTTGCTATTGCATTTGCTGCCAAGGACTCTATTGCACAGCTCTTCGGTGGAATTTCTATTTACTTTGACCAGCCTTTCAAGCTTGGTGACAGGATCGAGATAGATGGTGGTGAGATTGGTATTGTGCAGGATATAGGTATCAGGAGTACACGCATCATGAATCTCTACAATAACATGATCGTAATACCAAACAGCATAATAGCTAACAGCAGGATAGTCAACTATACTACTCCTGAATCAACTATGATGGTCAAGGTCACAATTGGCGTTGCATATGGTTCTGATGTTGAGAAGGTGCGAAGGGTGCTTTATGGTATAGCCGAAAGTATAGACATCATTCTTGACGATCCTCAACCCTATGTAAGGTTTGACAATCATGGTGATTTCAGCCTTGATTTCGCAATGATAATGTGGGTTCAAACACCCGGTGAAAAGTTTGCAGTAATTGATATGGTGAATACCATGATCAACGAGCAGTTCAAAAATGAAGGAATTGACATACCATTCCCAACACACACTATTCTAAAGTCAAGTTGAGATCTGCAATCATTTTTGGTGGCTCTGGAAAGGGCCATGTTTAATTATTTATCCGTCTATCTTTCTTTATCTTCTATATTCTGTTTCACAGTCATAAATGGGTAGCAGAAAAGGTGCATTGTGGATGATCGATTATTACAAGGTTTTGGGGGTATTGCCTGATTCTTCCGCTGATGAAATTAGACGGAGATATCGTGAACTTATATCCTACTACCATCCTGACATAAACAGTGATCCTTCTGCAGGGGCGAGGACACAAGAGATCACAGAAGCATATTCTGTACTTTCTGATTCGGAAAAAAGAGCTGCCTATAATCGCAGGCTTTTTGGAGGTGGATTCAGCAGGGAACGCAGATACCAAAGTGGTCAGGAACGATACGGGCAAACAAATAATTCCAATGCAAAACAGAGTAATTATGGTGATTATGTGGACCCGGAAAAACCTGCTTCAGAAGGATTGTTCGATAAGTTCCTGAAGATCATAGGTATGCTTGCCGTTCTATGGATATTGCTCCGCCGCCCAACTATCGTGGTAGGTATTTTACTCACACTGCTGCTGCTTTACATATTGTGGCGTATATTTCAGGAAATTTTCTGGCTGCTTAATGGCAAAAAATGATGTTTACTTCTTCATTATTTACTTTTTTATTGTAGAGTCGCTGATCCATTTCAGGTAATCTTTATCGCCATCTATCTCCCAGTATATGATTGCAGGGAGCTCATAGCTGTGCATTGACTTTATGGCTTCACTTACAGCATCTAAGTTCTCGGAAGTGGTCTTGATGGAAAGTGCTATCTCATGATCTTCCTCTGTTTTTCCATTCCAGCTGTAAACTGAGGATATTGAGTGCATATTCACGCAGGCAGCCAGTTTATTCTCCACCAGATATGATGCTATTTTTTTTGCCTCCTCAGGAGTGGAGGTTGTCGTATGGATTATCAGGTACATACATTTCACCATTTCATTTCTTCTTATTTTAAATCTATATAGTATAGTTAAGGCTAAAAAGTAACCTTATATAATACTGTTTTCTTAAATATGATTGAAATGAATGAAACTGTTTTTTTCAGGGAAGAGCAGAAGTTCAACCAGTGGTGGATGCAGTTTTTAGTACTTCTGACAGTTGTATTCATGTGGTATGCCGCTCTTTCGCAATTTGTTTATGGGAAACCAGTTGGCAACGATCCTGCGTCAGATGTTTCCATGCTGATCATGTGGATAGTTTTCGGTATTATATTTCCAGTTTTTATGTATTCTCTACGCTTGTCGGTTGAGGTCAGAAACGACGGTTTATATATCCAGTTCTACCCCTTCCATTTTTCTCCGAAAAAGACTCCTTTTGAGAATATTAGAAACTATGGGGTGAGTAATTATCGTCCTTTAAGGGACTACGGTGGATGGGGGATAAGGTATGGTCCAAAAGGAAAAGCCTACACTACCAGTGGAACCAGGGGAGTACTACTCGATTTCACTGATGGGAAACGGCTTATGCTGGGCTCGCAGAGAGCTGATGAACTTGTATCGGCAATAAGGGCTGCCATGAACATGGTTCAATAATCCAATTTTAACATTGTATTCTGTTTAATGTTTAGTGTTTGATGTTTCAAATTCAAAATATGCAATATAATGTATGCTTTAGATAATAGTTTCAGTTTAGTTTTTATCTTATATGGTCAATCTTCTTTTATGAAAGGGAATTTCATCGAATTTCAGGACCATGATTTTGAATTTGCTAAGGCTCCCATTTCAAAACAATTCATTATTGCGGCTTTTGAAGAGCATTTCTTAAGTTTCATTTCCTATTTCGGGGGTGACTTCTTCTATGTAGAAATGCAGGATGGCGAGCCTCTGATTCCCATAAATTTAGAAGGTAGTTACCCTGAAAAAATAGAACTGATATTTGACTTCATGGTGACAGAAAGAATAAGCCTGATAAGGTATGAAAATGGGGTACTGCTTAAAGGTTCGGTAATGGGTGAATCAAGCACATCAGACGCATAATTCTGTATGCTCTTTAAATAAGAGGGGTAGGTTTATATACTGATGAGTATCAGTGATTAATTGGTCAAAAAACATGATGGGACAATCAGATACTGAAATTGGTATGGAAATCTTCGGCAGCAGTTCTTTTATTGTAATGTCCCGGAAACTTGAAGATGATCTGCCGGTCGTATATGTAACTGATAATATCAAACAATTTGGTTATTCTCCTGAAGAATTCACTTCCGGAAGTATGAACTTTGGTGAGATCATACATCCTGATGACCTTAAGATAATTTCAAAGGCTTTAAGCTTCTTGAATCCTAAAATAACGGAGTTTGAACAGGAATATAGGATAATCACTAAATTCGGCGAAACACGCTATGTTGAAGAAAAGGCTAAGATAAGGCGTGGAGAAAATGGTGATTCTTATCTTGATGGTATTATTTCAGATATCACTGAGCGCAAGAGCCGGGATGCACTGGGGAAACAATGGAAAGCAGATATTAGTGTTTTTAGTGCGGAAGTATCTCTTGAGAACGTTCTGACTCTTCTTGTGACCAATGCTGAAATGGTCCGCCCTGATCTGAAATGTGCTGTAATGTTGCTTGACAATAACAAGAAGAGAATTTTCCATGTTGTTGCTCCCAGTTTCCCGGATATATTCAAGGAAACTCTCGAAGGTATGCCGGTGGAGAATAGTACAGGTTCCTGTATTACAGCTATGCATCTTGGTGAAAGGTTCATAGTAGAAGATATAGAGAAACATCCTTACTGGGCAAAGTATAGGGATTTCGCAAAGACAGTAGATATCAATGCTTGCTGGGCAGAACCAATTATCTCTTCAAACGGTGAAGTTCTTGGGGCTTTCGCAATGTACTTTTCGAAGGCCAACTCTCCAAAAACTGCATGTTTACAATATCTCAAGGCAAATGCAGATATTGCAGCAATTGAGATCCAGAACAGGATCGTTAATGAAACCTTCCGTGAATCTGAATACAAATTCAAGAAAATTTATAATAGTATCAATGATCTTATCTTTGTTAGTAAACTCAATGGGACCTTAATAGATGTAAATCAGGTAGTTGTCGATAGCCTTGGTTATTCCAAAGAATACATTTTAAGCGTACCACCAGCAAGTATCGTTCCTTCAAAGTATGTGCAGCGTGCTGCTGAACTTATTAAACTGATAGAGAAAAATGGGAAAACCATTTATGAAGCAGCTGCTATTCGAAAGGATGGATCTGTAATCCCTCTTGAAATAAATGCCAGGCTTATCGAGTACAATGGTAAGAAGATCATATTGTCCGTCGCCCGTGATATCACCGAGAGGAAAAAGGCTGAAAATGCTAAGCAACTGAATACATCACGTCTTGAAGCACTGGCTAAATTGACTGAAATGACAGGCGCTTCCCTGAGTGAGATCACAAATTTTGCCAGGGAGGAGGCTGTTCGCCTTACTGGCAGTAAACTGGGTTATCTTGCCTTTACTAATGCTGATGAATCGGTTCTCATCATGCATTCATGGTCTAAATCCGCAATGACGGAGTGTGGCATCAAGGATCGATATTTCATATATCCTATAGAAACCACAGGTCTCTGGGGTGAGGCAGTAAGACAGCGTAGATCAATCATCACCAATGATTATCAAGCACCTAGCTCCATGAAAAAGGGCTATCCCAAAGATCACATCGAGTTGACCCGGCACATGAACATTCCTTTATTTGACGGTGATAATATCGTTGCTGTGGCAGGTGTGGGCAATAAGGACGAAGATTATGATGAATCTGATGTACTTCAGCTCACTCTTCTTATGCAGGCAATGTGGAAATTGGTTAAGAGGAGGCAAACGGTAGCTGCTTTCAGTAAATATTCTACGGAACTTTCAAAAGCTAACAAGGAACTAAGGTCTATCAATAGGATAAAATCAGATTACATTGAAGATAATTTCGATATTGATGACAAATCCACATTTTCAGAATGTGATGCTTTAAGTGACGAAGCTCTTTGTTTGATAAATGATTCCCAGAAAGAGGCAATGTCAGCTTTGCTTCGTAATTCTGAGCGAATAAAACGGTTGTCTGATACTGTATTTTACCAGAACTTGAAAGCATTGGGCAAGATCAAATATTCATTTGAACCTCTCAATGTTTGCAGCCTGATATCTGATGTATTGCTTAATCTTATATTATTGATAGATGAAAAGGAATTGGAGCTTAAGAAAGAAGTTCCCAGGACCCTTCCCTTCGTAAAAGGGGATAAAGAGAAATTGAACGATGTTATTTTAAGTCTGATAGATAACGCAATCAATTTTACTCCAAAAGGCAAATCAATTGGTGTAAAGGCATATGAGGATAATAATTTAATCCACATTGAAATAGCTGATATGGGCCCTGGTATCCAGAAGGATCTAATACCTCATCTTTTCCATAGCTTCTATCAATTGGAAGAGACTTCAGGTCAGATGTATTGGGCAATTGAGTCTGGTCTTCAGATGTGCAAAGATACAGTTGATGCTCACGGGGGCAATATATGGGTTGAAAGTGAATTGGGTAAAGGAACAACAGTTCACATTAATCTTCCTTTGTGGGAAAAAGAGGCTGAAAATTAGTTAGTTTTTATTAAGTAAATAACTAAGTAACGAAGTAGTAATAATACGTAATAATTTTAAGTAGTAATAGTAAGTATATCATCAAATGTTGAGCACTTTATTGTTCAATTGGAAATTTCGGGTGGGTAAATAAATGCAATTGGCTTTGTTAGGTACAATTTTTCTTTCGGATAAGAGGAAGGACTTGCTTCTTATATTAATAGATGGGCCAATGGGTATTGATGATATCAAGCGTGAGCTCAATGTGACAACAAGTGCAATAATGACGCAGATCAAGATACTTATTGACCATGGTCTGGTCGTTTACGCTAATGACAGCTATTTCCTTTCAAACTTTGGTGAGGTAATTGCCAGAAAAATGTTACCTCTGGTAAAGACATTACAGGTTTACTCCGAGAATATGGAATATTGGGATAATCATAAATTCAGTGCGATCCCTGAACCTTTGCAGGATCGGATTGCGGAGATTGGTTCTTGCAGTCTTGTGGAGCCTGACTTGAATCGTATGTATGAGCTTCCAAAGGACCTGGAAGATAATATCGCAGAAGCGAAAAGTATAATGGAAGTTTCATCGTATTTTAGTCCCGCTTATACTTCAAAATACCTGGGATACGCAAAGAGGGGTGTCAAGATGTCTCTCATTGTGACAGAACCTGTTTTTGAAAGAATGAGGGATGAATACAAGTCCATATTGGAAGAGTTCATTAGTATAAGTAACGTCGACCTTTATGTGTATCATGATGATATTGGCCTTGCTTCTTGTATTGTAACTGATAAATTCTTATCATTTGCACTTTTCTTCAAAAATGGGATGTATCACAATCATGCAATGATGGGTTACGAGAAAAGTGCTCTGAAATGGGGTGAAGCTCTTTTTGAATATTTTAAGGCCACTTCACTGTATGTGGATGGCATTTAATCTTTTTTAGTTATTTTTGGGATGACTCTCTATTTGTATGCGACATATTGTTCAAATGAGTACTTTTACGGAGCTATTCAAATAGGCAATTAACGTCATTTTAATCAAATTGCTTATTAGCTATTAACTTACATACTAAATATCTCAAAATGTGGGCTGAGATGTTGTGGGGAGGTAGTAATGAAATTGCTGCAAAAAATTCAATAAACTACTTTTTATATTCTAAAATAATGAATTCTATTAATTAGATTAATGTTATTAATGACATTAAGAGGCTTCACTTTATCATTCCACTTATGTTATATATCATTCATTCTACCTTGGTGTGTCAATATTTCCAAATATTATTTGAAAGAGTTGACGACTAAAAACGATTTGGAATGAATCACACATGGATACAGCTATATTATACCAATTAACGGAGGCTCCTGTTGGGAGTAGCGCTACTGGTGTAGAAGAACTTGCAAACAAGGTTCTTGCACAAGGCGATAATCCTTATGAGGCTATAATTGATGGGTATCTGTGGTAATCTGGTCAAAACATGCTACAACAATCAGATACTGAAATCGGTATAAAAATCATCAAAGAAAGTCCCTTTATTGTAATTTCCCGGAAGCTTGAAGATGACTTGCCGGTTGTGTATGTAAATGCGAACATCAAACAATTTGGGTATTCTCCCGAAGATTTCACTTCCAGGAGAATGAACTTTGGTGAAATCATACATCATGATGATCTTAACATAATTTCAAAGGCTTTTAGATTCCTGAATCCTGAAATAACCGAGTTTGATCAGGAATATAGAATCATCACCAAATTCGGTGAAACGCGCTATGTCGAGGAAAAATCGAAGATAAGGCGTTGGGATAATGGTGATTCTTATATTGATGGTATTATTATAGATATCACTGAGCGTAAGCAACGGGAAATACTGGGGAATCAATGGAAAGCAGATATTAGTGTTCTTGATGCAGAATCATCTCTTGAGAACGTTCTGACACTTCTTGTGACCAATGCTGAGATGATTGGCTCTGATCTGAAATGTGCCGTGATATTGCTTGACAAAAGCAAGATGAAAATTTTCCATGTAGTAGCTCCAAGTCTCCCTGATGAATTCAGAGAAACTCTTGAGGGGATGGATGTAGAATATGGCACGGGTTACTGTCTTAAATCTATATGTCTTGGTGAAAGGGTCATAGTAGACGATATAGGGAAGCATCCTTACTGGACAAAGTACAGGGATTTTGCAAAGAGTGTAGGTATTAATGCTTGCTGGGCTGAACCGATAGTAGCTTCTAACGGCGAAATTCTCGGGGTTTTTTCAATGTATTTTGAGAATGCCAAATCCCCAAAAAAAGCATGTATTCAATATCTCAAGGCGAATGCAGACATTGCAGCTATTGAGATCGCGAACCGTATATCTAATGAAACCTTCCGCGAATCAGAACATAAGTTCAAGAACATTTTTAACAGTATCAATGACTTTATCTTTGTTAGTAAACCGAATGGTTCTTTAATAGATGTTAACCAGGTAGTTGTTGACACTCTTGGTTATTCCAAAGAATATATTTTAGGCTCGTCACCTGCAAGCATCGTTCCTTCGAAATATGTGCAGCGTGCTTCTGAACTTATCAAGCTTATAGAGAAGGATGGAAAAGCCATTTATGAGGCAGCAGCCATTCGAAAAGATGATTCAGTCATTCCACTTGAAGTTAATGCCCGACTTATCGAATACAATGGTAAGAAAATCATATTATCCGTTGCACGTGATATTACCGAGAGGAAAAAAGCTGAAAAAGCTAAGGAACTGAATACATCACGCCTCGAGGCACTGGTCAAGCTGAATGAAATGGCAGGTGCTTCCCTGAATGAGATCACAGATTTTGCCAGGGAAGAGGCTGTTCGCCTTACTGGCAGTAAACTTGGTTACCTTGCCTTTACGAATGCAGATGAAACAGTTATTATTATGCATTCATGGTCGAAATTCGCAATGAAGGAGTGTGAGATAAAAGACAAGCTTTTCACATATCCTATAGCGACCACAGGTCTTTGGGGGGAGGCAGTAAGACGACGTAAACCCGTCATCACCAATGATTATAGTATGGAAAGTCCCATGAAGAAAGGCTATCCCAGTGGTCATGTCCAGTTATCCAGACACTTGAATATTCCATTGTTTGATGGCGATCATATTGTTGCTGTGGCAGGTGTAGGTAATAAGGAAGAAGATTATGATGAATCTGATGTACTTCAGCTTACTCTTCTTATGCAGGCAATGTGGAAATTGATCAAGAGAAGACAAACGGTGGCCGCTTTTAGCAAATATTCCTCTGAACTTTCAAAATCTAACAAAGAACTAAGGTCTATCAATAGCATGAAAGCAGATTTCATTGAAGATAATTTCCGTATGGATAATGAATCCACATTTTCAGAATGTGATGCTTTTAGTGACGAAGCTCTTAGTTTAATAAATAATTCTCAGAAAGAGGCGATATCGTCTTTACTTCGTAATTCTGAGCGAATAAAGCGTTTGTCTGACACTGTATTTTATCAGAATTTGAAAGCATTGGGCGAGATAAAGTATTCATTTGAAGCTCTTAATGTTTACAGTCTGATATCTGATGTATTGCTCAATCTTATATTATTGATCGATGAAAAACAATTAGATCTTAAGAAAGAAATCCCTCGGGATCTTCCCTTGGTGAAAGGGGATAAAGAAAAATTGAATGAAGTTTTTCTCAATCTGATAGATAATGCGATCAATTTCACTCCGGAAGGCAAGTCAATTGGCCTAAAGGTATATGGGGATAATAATTTCATTCACGTGGAAATTTCCGATATGGGTCCTGGTATCCAGAATGATCTGATACCCCATCTTTTCCATAGCTTCTATCAGTTGGATGAGAGTTCAGGTCACATGTATTGGGCAATTGAATCAGGCCTTCAGATGTGTAAAGATACAGTTGATGCTCATGAGGGCAAGATATGGGTCGAAAGTGAATTAGGTAAGGGAACAACGGTTCATATTAATCTTCCCTTGTGGAAAGAATAAACTAAAATCTAGTTGCTATATAAGAAGTAGTAATAATGAGCATATTATTTCAAATGTTAAACAATTTATTGATCAATTAATAATATTAGGTGGACTGACAAATGGAATTGGCTTTATTAGGTACAATTTTCCTTTCGGATAAGAGAAAGGACTCGCTTCTTTTGTTAATAGATGGGCCAATGAGTATTGATGATATCAAGAATAATCTCAATGTAACAACAAGTGCAATAATGACGCAGATCAAGATACTTATTGACCATGGTCTGGTCGTTTATGCTAATGACAGGTATTTCCTTTCAAACTTTGGTGAGGTAATTGCCAGAAAAATGTTACCTCTGGTTAAAACTTTACAGGTTTACTCAGATAATCTTGAATATTGGGATAATCACAAATTCAGTTCAATCCCTACACTTTTACAGGACAGGATCTCAGAGATTGGCTCTTGCAGTCTTGTGGAGCCTGACTTGAATCGTATGTATGAACTTCCAAAGGATTTGGAAGACAATCTCGCAGAAGCAAAAACTATAATGGAAGTATCATCGTATTTCAGTCCCGCTTACACTTCAAAGTACCTTGAATATGCGAGGAAGGGTGTTAAGATGTCTCTCATTGTGACAGAGCATGTTTTTGAAAGAATTAGGGATGAATACCGACCTACATTGGAAGAGTTCATTAGTATGGGCAATGTTGATCTTTATGTTTATCATGATGATATTGGCCTTGCTTCTTGTATTGCAACTGATAAATTCTTATCATTTGCACTTTTCTTCAAAAATGGGATGTATCACAATCATGCAATGATTGGTTATGAGAAAAGTGCTCTGAAATGGGGTGAAGCTCTTTTTGAATATTTTAAGACAACTTCACTTTATGTGGATGGCATTTAAATTTTGTAGCTATTTTTAGGATAAGTCCTTCATTTGGATGCGGACCTTTCTGTCATTCAAATGAGGGTTTTTTACAGAGCCAAAATAATGTATTCTATTATTAGATTAATGTCATTAATGAGATTAAGCACATTTTTGTAATTAATCTCTCTTCATTTGTATGCGGATTTTTATTGTTCAAATGAGTATTTTGTGAAGCAATTCAAATATCTAATTAACGCTATTTTCACCGAATCGCTTATTAACTATTACTTTATACATTAATTAGCTTATATGCAGGCTGAGATTTTGTGAGAAATTAGCAATATAAAATTGCTGCACAAAACCCAATAAACTACTTTTCACATTCCAAAATAATGTCTCCTATTAATTAGATTAATAGCGTTAATGAGATTAAATGTATTTTTTTAATTGACCTATTTAATCAGATGATTCTCCATTTGTTAAATAATACGTTTAATGACCTGATACATTTTAACGATATCAACAGGCTCTGTTTTATCATTCCATTTATGTTATATATTATTCATTCTTCCTAGGGCGCGTCGACAGTTGCAAAGAGAATATGGGTGACTGCGACACAAATGTAATAATTTGGAGGAATAATTTTATGGATGCAGCTATATTAAACCAATTAGCGGAAGCTGTCGTTGGAGGCAAAGTTACCGCTGTAGAAGAACTTTCAAACAAGGTTCTTGCAGAAGGTCTTGATCCTTATGAGGCTATAATTGATGGTCTTGCAAAAGGAATGGTTATTGTCAGTGACAGGTATGAGAAAGGAGAAGCTTTTGTTCCACATCTGCTCGTTGCATCAAAAGCAATGTACAAAGGTATGGATATCCTTTCACCTCACATTAAATCACAGGAAGGCCACGTGCCTGCAGTTGGTGTGATCGGAAGTATTGAGGGTGATGTCCACGATATAGGAAAGAACCTCGTTAAGACCATGCTCTCTGCAGCAGGCTTCAACATGATCGACCTCGGTGCTGATGTACCAATTGAGAAATTTGTAGAAGTTGTCAAGGAAAACAAAGCAGATCTCCTTTCCATGAGTGCATTGATGACCACAACCATGGTAAACATGGAAAAAGTCATTGAAATGCTTCAGGAAGAAGGTATCAGAGATGCTATGACAATTATGGTTGGTGGCGCTCCAGTATCTGAAGAGTTTGCGGCAAGTATCGGTGCAGATTCAACCCACAATGATGCAATGCTTGCAACAGACTGGGCAAAAGAGGCTGTAAAAGCAATGTCCCCATCTGCTGACAGGTGGAGCGATGTAAATATCGGTCTTGCAAAGGTCAAGTACAGGGAAATCCTTTCTAAGAAGAAGGTAAAGAGCAAGACAGATGTCGGACTCGAGACTGCAAAAGAAATTATCGCAGAGTTCGAGCAGGTAGCTGTCAAGGATAAAGAAGAAATGTCCCACATGGACAGAACACTCAATGCCATGGGTGACAAAAAGGTTGACCGTCTTCCAGTTTATCCTCTAGCATGTGGTTCACTCAGGAAGTTCGCCAATGTGAGCTATAAAGAATATGCTCTGGAGCCAAATGCATTTAGGGACAGTGCATTCCTTGGAACCAAGTACCTTGACACAGATATGTTTGTAGGTCTTATTGACCTTTCAGCAACATCATCTGACTTTGGATGTAAGATCAAGTATCCAGAAGATGACACACCATCATCAGAAGGTCACCTTGATGATTACGAGAAGATCGAAGTACCTGATGTCAGGAATGGAACCCGTTCATATGAGCTTATCCAGGCATCAAAGATTGCAAAAGAGAAGCTTAACAAAGAACTCAATGTACCATTTGTCGGTTTCCACGAAGGTCCATTACTTACCCTTACCCAGTTGATGGGTGCAGACCGTGTACTCATGGATATGAAGACTAATCCTGATGTTGTACTTGAAGCTGTGCAGAAATGTACTGACTACATCTGTCAGGTATCCGAGCTATTCTTCGAAGAAGATGCATGTAATGCACTCTGTATTGACAATCTATGGTCTAACAATGTGATCATGGACGAGGCAGATTACTGGAAGTTCGATGGTAAGTTCGTCTACGACCAGCATCTCCCTATCTTCAAGGAATACGACCAGCCATACATCATCCACAACTGTGCAGACGCAGTACACTATGATACCCAGATCACAAAGTTCGGTACCCAGTTGTACAGCTACGCATACTATCCAAAACTGAGAGGAAAGGGCTCACAGGGACACATGGACCTTATTCCAAAGTACGGTCAGGAATGTTGCATGATGGGAGAGATCAACCCTGTTGACCTCATGGACGGTTCACCAGAAGGTGTCCAGAAGATCAAGAACGACACAGAACAGTTGCTCAGAAGTGTTCTTCCAACACTCAAGGATAATGGATTGCAGTCCAAGTTTGTAATGTCTACAGGTTGTGAGACCCCACCAGCTGGTCCACTGAGTACAGTTAAGGCAATGGTCGATGTTGTCAAGGAACTCGGCCCAAGTCTGCAGAAAGAGATAATTGGTTAAAGTGGGTTAATCACCCATTTTTTCCTTTCCTTTTTCCTTAATTTTTGAGGTGATTGCAAAATCAGGTTTGGATTATCATAGGAGCAAAATAAATCAAAAGAGTAGAATGCCTCCACATTCTCTCTTACTTACTGTAGCATTAAAAAACAAACTAGAGTTTGCTATTGATACAGTTGACACATGCGGCGATGCTGCAATAATGGATACGTCTGATGAATTCCTTTCGACCTATTCTGCAGACGATGTCATTACAGGGTAGAACTTTTGATACGGCCTTCCTCCTTTGGTAGCACACAATACACATTATTCTCTGGAAAAGAGAGACGTCTTTTTGAAGATTACAAATCTGCTATTGACTCGGGGTCGCATTTGTGGAAGAATCAGTTTCTGAATATATGAAAGGGTACGGTCTGAGCATGGATAAAGTTAAGTTTGAACTAAAACGCAACGATGTTGGTTCTATGGGAACGCTTCCCCTTGAAACAAAAGTAGAGGGACTCGCAGTAGGCAGTCCAAGGAGGGGCGCATGAGCTCTATGGTAGGTCAGCCCCAAAATTATTCTCATGAACTGGATAGCATGGATGCCCTTAAGGCAAGTGTAAGGGGCAGAATAGGCATAGATGGAGATGTCAAAGGTGACGATCTCATCTATCACATGGAATCAGTTTCCGCAGATGTGAAAGACCTGATTTCTTCTTCATTCGGTCCTCGTGGTCTTAACAAGCTAATTGCAAACCCATCTGGCGACATCATCATGACAAGTGATGGGAAGACCATCATCAAGGAAGTGGATGTGCTTCACCCTGTTGTCACGTCAATGAAAGAACTGGCAAGATCAATGGACAGAGCATGTGGTGATGGTACAAAGGGAGCTGTTCTGCTAGCTTCATCCCTGATAGAGAACGCTGCCAAACTCGCAAGGGAAGGGATGCATCCTTCAACTATCATAAAAGGTTATCAGCTTGCTCTTAACAAGGCTTATGATATCCTGGAGTACTCAACCAAACTAGCTAGTTCCCACGAGGCTATGCATTCTGTTATAGAAAATGCAAGTCTTAGCAAGGGTGTGGAAATCAGCCAGGCAAAAATGATCACGGATGCTGTACTGCAAACCGTTGAGCGCCTGAAGGAGCTGGGCAAAGATGAATATATAGACCTTAATGAGTACGTAAAGGTCGTCAAGAAGGTAGGCGGTCCTGATATGAATTTTATTTCAGGTATCGTGCTCGATGAAGAGCCTGAGAATCTAGGCGTGACCACCCATTTCACAGAAGCAAAGATCCTGATCCTCAACTACAATACAAAATTTGAGAGTAAGATCATTAATTCTCAGCATAACATACACATTGACAGCCTTGACATGTCTGTGATCTTTGAGAACGAGCAGGTACGTGTCGTGAGAGACTTTGCAAAGAAGATAGTTGACTCTGGCGCGGATGTAGTTCTCTGTGAAGGCAAGGTCGATCCAATGATCGAGGGTACCCTTGCAAAGAATGCTATTTTGCTTTACAGAAAGCTCAAAATGAAGGACCTTGAAAAAGTTTCAAAAGCTACTGGTGCTTCTATCCTTTCCATCAAAGACGATATACTTCCCAGTGAGCTGGGTTGTGCCGATGAGGTAAAGGTGGACAAGAAATGTGGTGAATATTTCCTCTCCATTTCCGTAAAGGACCAGCCAATGTCTTCCATAGTGATATGGGAGCCTTTCAAATACGGTCTTAATAAAGTAGAGGAAGCTGTTGATGACGCTCTTAACAATGCAGCTTTCATGCTAAAGAACCCGGTAGTCGTTCAGGGCGGTGGCTGGATAGAGTTCGAGATCGCTCAGATGCTCAAAAAATACGCTTCGACAGTTGTTGGAAAAGAACAACTTGCCATCATAGAGTATGCAAATGCACTGGAAGAGATCCCAAGGACGCTTGCACGCAATATGGGTATGAATGTCATAGATTCAATGGCAAGCATGGGGAGCTATTATAACAGAGGTATAGACGCCAGGATCGATATGTCCAGGGAGGTTGTGCCAAACAATCCTCCCGTATATGATTCTGCAAGCATCAAGAAACTGTCTATGATCGCAGCAACAGAGGCTACAAACAGTGTTTTGAGGATCGATAAGATACTTATGAGAAAATGATTGATCCACGATGTCAGGTTGGTATTTTGGATCATTATCAGTAAGCTACAGGTATTCTGGCAAATAGAAGGAAACAATTTGTCCTGAATTCCTGTGCTTCCAATTTCACTTACATTCATTCATGTAGTGAATACTATAAAAAAATCAATATTTAGGGGTAGTTAAATGTATGGAATAGCACTGGACCTGGGAACGAGCGGCTTTAGGGCGCAGTTGATCAACCTGGACTCAAAAGATGTATTTAAGGTCTCAATGACTGCAAAGCATCCTCTTCCTGGGGGAAATATCACAGATCATCTTGATTTTGCGATATCTGTGGGTGGGGATATAGCGCACGGGATAATCGTTGATGCAATACGTAAAGTGATAGACAGCTTCCATGTGGATGCTTCATTGATAAAAAAGATAGTTGTTTGCGGAAATCCGATCCAACTTTCATTGTTCCAGAACTCTGAGATAAGAGATCTTGCCTATGCAGGCAAGAACATGCAGATGAGACTTGGAATTGAGGATGTCAAGCGTGAAGCAAGGATCTTCCCTGCATCTGAGATATTCAAAGGTAGTCCTGCATTTGAGGATTGTGATATCTTTGTTCCGCCTGCCATCAGACACGAAATAGGTGCCGATGCCCTTGCAATGATGCTGGAAACCGATTTCCTGGATCAGACTGTTCCCACTCTTGTAACTGATTATGGTACCAATGCTGAAATGGCTATTAAAGTAGGTGACCGTATAATCACGGCCAGTGCAGCAGCTGGTCCTGCTATCGAAGGACAGGGTATTGGATGCGGTATGCTTGCAAGTCCCGGGGCAATTTCTGATGTTATCAGTGAAGGCAAGTACTGGCGACTCATGGTCCTTGATGCTGATATGCAAGCCCGTGAAAGTTATCTTATAGACCCTGTTACCGGAAAGATAGTAAAGGATTCAGATATCAAGCCGGTTGGTATAACGGGTACCGGTGTAATTTCAGTTCTTTCACTTGCTATGAGAACGGGTCTTATCGAGAACCCACCTAAACTAAAATACGGAAAGATCCTGCTTGGCGATGATATATTCATCACAGAGGATGATATCAAAGAAGCCGGAAAGGCCATAGGTGCTATAAAAGCAGCTCAATTGACGCTTATAATCGAATCCGGTCTGCATTATGATGATCTTGAGAATATGTACATGACCGGTGCTTCAGGTACATATGTAGATGCTGAAAAAGCAATGCATGTTGGGTCATGCCCGGATTTCTCCAAAAAGATAGTCCAATTTGGCAACACTTCTCTTGCACTTGCAAGGGAGATCTTGCTGGATGAATCCAAGTTTGATAAAGTGATCAAGCTTGCTCATCAGATCACGGCAGATCACCTGATGATGGCTACAAGTGGTACATTCAAGGACTTCTATTCATGTGAGCTTTCTTACTGGACTGAAGGTATGTCAAAGGATATGTACAACAAGTTCCTGGACATATATGGTCTACCTGCATTGCCACTGGAATCCAATGCTGCTATTATCGAAAAGAGATCATCACAGGACATAAAAGAGACTGGTCTGACAGGCGTCGAGATCGTAGAAGATGTTGGTATAACTATTGAAGAACTTGCTGTTGGGTGCACTCTATGTCACAGATGTGAGACAGAATGTCCTGAGAATGCAATCACCATTGTCGAGGAAGGTGGCAATCGTTTTGCAATGTATAATACACAGAAATGTCTTGGAACTGCCTGTAAGAGATGTGTAAGGGTTTGCCCTGTAAATGCCATAAACTATGAGGAGATCAAGATATTGGTGCATTAAGGCAATATACGAATTAAGTATGGGGTGCGCTGAAAAGATGTAATTGTTGAGCAAATACTAACAAAATCATTTTTGTATTTATATCATTATATGTTTACTCAGTTTTATTAATGCTGTTAATCTGATTAATGCCGTTAATCGTATCATATCCATTTTTGAAATTAGCCTGCTTAATTGGATTTTAATCATTGGGTGAGTTTACGCTGTTAATGAAATTAGAGGGTGTCACAGCGTTAACAAATCCGACATTTAGTTTCCATTTAGTTTATATACCTACCAATATTACATTAGTATGTCAACAGTTGCAAAGTAGTGTGAGCAACTGTGACATAAGTATAAATTCGGAGGAAAAATCCTATGGATGCTGCTATGTTAAACCAGTTAGCGGAAGCTGTCGTTGGAGGCAACGCTGCCGCAGTAGAAGAACTTGCGAACAAGGTTCTTGCACAGGGCGATGATCCTTATGAGGCTATTATCGATGGTCTCGCAAAGGGAATGATCATTGTCAGTGACAAGTACGAGAGAGGAGAGGCTTTTGTTCCACATCTGCTCGTTGCATCAAATGCAATGTACAAAGGTATGGATATCCTTTCACCACACATCAAGTCACAAGAAGGTCACGTACCTGCAGTTGGTGTAATCGGAAGTATTGAGGGTGATGTCCACGACATCGGAAAGAACCTCGTAAAGACCATGCTCTCCGCAGCAGGCTTCAACATGATCGACCTTGGTGCTGACGTACCGGTTGAGAAATTTGTAGAAGTTGCTAAAGAAAATAAAGCTGATCTTGTTTCAATGAGTGCATTGATGACAACAACCATGGTCAACATGGAGAAAGTTATTGAAATGCTTCAGGAAGAAGGTATCAGAGATGCTATGACCGTCATGGTCGGTGGTGCTCCAATATCCGAAGCATTTGCAGCAGAGATCGGCGCAGATTCAACCCACAATGATGCAATGCTTGCAACAGACTGGGCAAAGGACGCTGTAAAAGCATTAGGTCCATCTGAAGATAGGTGGAGCGATGCAAAGATCGGCCTTGGAAAGGTCAAGTACAGAGAAATACTTTCCAAGAAGAAGGTAAAGGGCAAGACAGATGTAGGACTCGAAACCGCAAAAGAGATCATTGCTGAATTCGAAAAAGTCGCTGTCAAAGAAAAAGAAGAAATGTCCCACATGGACAGAACACTCAACGCCATGGGCGATAAGAAGGTTGACCGTCTTCCAGTATATCCTCTCGCATGTGGTGTGATGAGGAAATTCGCAAATGTTAGTTATAAAGATTATGCTCTGAATCCAAATGCATTTAGAGACAGTGCATTCCTCGGTACCAAGTATCTTGACACTGACACTTTCGTAGGTCTTATTGACCTTTCAGCAACATCATCTGACTTTGGATGTAAGATCAAGTATCCAGAAGATGACACACCATCATCAGAAGGTCACCTCGACGATTACGACAAGATCGAAGTACCTGAAGTCAAGGAAGGAACCCGTGCATACGAGCTCATCCAGGCCTCAAAACTTGCAACTGAGAAACTCAACAAGGAACTCAATGTACCATTTGTCGGTTTCCACGAAGGTCCATTACTTACCCTTACTCAGTTGATGGGTGCAGACCGTGTACTCATGGACATGAAGACCAACCCTGAAGTTGTACTTGAAGCTGTGCAGAAATGTACTGATTACATCTGCCAGGTATCCGAGGTATTCTTCGATGAGGGCGCATGTAATGCACTCTGTATTGACAACCTCTGGTCCAACAATGTGATCATGGACGAAGCAGATTACTGGAAGTTCGATGGTAAGTTCGTCTACGACCAGCACTTGCCTATCTTCAAGGAACACGACCAGCCATACATCATCCACAACTGTGCAGATGCAGTACACTATGATACCCAGATCACAAAGTTCGGTACCAAACTGTACAGCTACGCATACTATCCAAAACTGAGGGGTAAGGGCTCACAGGGACACATGGACCTTATTCCAAAGTACGGTCAGGAATGTTGTATGATGGGAGAGATCAACCCTGTTGACTTCATGGACGGTTCACCAGAAGGTGTTCAGAAGATCAAGAACGACACAGAGCAGTTGCTCAGAGACGTACTTCCAACACTCAAGGAAAATAACCTGCAGTCCAAGTATATCATGGCTTCAGGTTGTGAGATCCCACCAGGAGGTCCACTGAGTACAGTTAAGGCAATGGTCGATGTTGTCAAGGAACTCGGTCCACAACTGCAGAAGGAAATCATTGGTTAAAGTGGGTGTGATCACCCATTTTTCCTTTTATTTTTTGTTTAATTTGTGAGGTGATTGCAAAATTTGGTTTGGATTGATCAAAGGAGCAAAATCTATCAAAAGAGAAGAATGTCTCCATCATCTCTTCTTATTACTTATTTTAACAGGTGACAAAAATGAAACTAGGACTTGGTATTGATACAGGTGGCACATACACCGATGCTGCAATAATGGATCTCTCTGATGGATCCCTGGTCGATTCTAATAAATCATTAACAACATATCCTGATCTGGTAGAGGGTATCAAGAATACTCTTAATGGACTTGATCCTAAATATCTAAAAGACATTAGTTTTACTTCCGTTTCTACAACACTGGCAACCAACACCACACTTGAAGGTAAAGGTTATCCTGCCGGTCTCATACTCATCGGCTATTCAATTAGCAAAAAAATGCCAACAGACCATGTCCTGTCCATAGGCGGTGGCCATGATTCAGATGGAAATGAAATAAATCCTCTTGAAGGGCTTGAAGAAGTCCGGGATTTTGTTCTCGAGAATAAAAGGAAAGTTGCTTCATTTGCAATATCCTCATATTTTGGTGTGAGAAATCCTGATCACGAAAACCGTGTGAAGGAATATGTACGCCAACTTACTGATCATCCTATAGTTTGCGGGCATGAACTATCCACGAGCCTTGGAGCCTATGAGAGGGCTGTGACTGCTCTTCTAAATGCCCAGCTTATACCTGTCATAGATGATTTTATAAAGTCGATCCTTTCGGTAATGGAAGATGCCGGAATTGATTCCACTCTCATGATGATGAAATGTGACGGTTCACTTGTTAAGATAGAAGAAGCAGTGGAAAAACCAGTGGAATCTATATTCTCAGGGCCTGCCGCCAGTTTAGTTGGTGCAGGGCACCTTACATCCTTTGAACAATGTGTTGCCATGGATGTGGGTGGAACAAGCACCGACATTGCAATGATCCGTGATGGTGTTCCCCAGATAGATGACCAGGGCGCTGTGGTGGGTGGCTGGAATACCATGGTAAAAGCCATTAAAATGAGAACCTCTGCAATGGGTGGGGATAGTCACGTATGGGTACAGAACAAGATGTACATCGGTCCCAACAGGGTAATTCCTCTCTGCCTTGCCGCAAGCGAATATCCTTCAATGATAGATGAGCTGGAAAACTCGGATAAATACTCCTCGCGTATAATGACAGAAACCCTGCAGTCAACAACATTTTTCATTAGCAAGGGCTCGAAAGCGCATTGTAGAGCCTTATCTGATCTTGACGGGCAGGAAATGGAAATTCTGGATGCCGTGGAAGATTATCCGACATCTATAATGGATATTGCAAAAAAGACGGAAATGCACCCTCTGATGTTCACACATATACTACAAACACTTGTGAAGAAAAGGTGTGTCCAGCAGATAGGTTTCACGCCAACCGATGCGCTCCATGTTCTCGGGGACTATGGGAGATGGGATGGAAGAGCATCTGACATAGGTGCAAAGATACTTTCCGGTTATCTGAACATTAGTAAAGAAGAATTCTGCTCCAATGTTAAGAAAGGAGTGGTAGATAATCTGGCTCTTGATCTTATATCCTATTTTGCAGACGATGTCAAGACAGCAGACATAGAAAAAATGATGAATTGCTCTGATGACATGACATTCAGGATAAAACATCCAGTTGTGCTTGTGGGTGCTCCGGTAGGTGCCTATAAGGCTGACCTTGAAAAGACCATTGACGGTGATATCATTGTCCCTGATTTCCATGAAGTTGGAAATGCTGTGGGTGCTCTTGTTGGTGATGTCATTTACAGGATAGAACTTTTGATACGGCCTTCCTCCTTTGGTAGCACACAATACACATTGTTCTCGGGAAAAGAGAGACGTCTTTTTGAAGATTATAAATCTGCTGTCGAATACGGAATCACATTTGTGGAAGATTCGGTTTCTGAATATATGAAAGGGTACGGTCTGAACATGGATAAAGTTAAGTTTGAACTAAAACGCAATGATATTGGTTCTATGGGAACGCTTCCCCTTGAAACAAAAATAGAAGGACTTGCAGTTGGCAGTCCAAGGGGGGGCGCATGAGCTCTATGGTAGGTCAGCCCCAGGTTTCCACTCATGAACTGGATAGCATGGATGCCCTTAAGGCAAGTGTAAGGGGCAGAATAGGCATAGATGGAGATGTCAAAGGTGACGATCTCATCTATCACATGGAATCAGTTTCCGCAGATGTGAAAGACCTTATTTCTTCTTCATTCGGTCCTCGTGGTCTTAACAAGCTAATTGCAAACCCATCTGGCGACATCATCATGACGAGTGATGGGAAGACCATCATCAAGGAAGTGGATGTGCTTCACCCTGTTGTCACGTCAATGAAAGAGCTGGCAAGATCAATGGACAGAGCATGTGGTGATGGTACAAAGGGAGCTGTTCTGCTAGCTTCATCCCTGATCGAGAACGCTGCCAAACTCGCAAGTGAAGGAATGCATCCTTCAACTATCATAAAAGGTTATCAGCTTGCTCTTAACAAGGCTTATGATATCCTGGAGTACTCAACCAAACTGGCTAGTTCCCACGAGGCTATGCATTCTGTTATAGAAAATGCAAGTCTTAGCAAGGGTGTGGAAATCAGCCAGGCAAAAATGATCACGGATGCTGTACTGCAAACCGTTGAGCGCCTGAAGGAGCTGGGCAAAGATGAATATATAGACCTTAATGAGTACGTAAAGGTCGTCAAGAAGGTAGGCGGTCCTGATATGAATTTTATTTCAGGTATCGTGCTCGATGAAGAGCCTGAAAATCTAGGCGTGACCACCCATTTCACAGAAGCAAAGATCCTGATCCTCAACTACAATACAAAATTTGAGAGTAAGATCATTAATTCTCAGCATAACATACACATTGACAGCCTTGACATGTCTGTTATCTTTGAGAACGAGCAGGTACGTGTCGTGAGAGACTTTGCAAAGAAGATAGTTGACTCTGGTGCGGATGTAGTTCTCTGTGAAGGCAAGGTCGATCCTATGATCGAGGGTACCCTTGCAAAGAATGATATTTTGCTTTACAGAAAGCTCAAAATGAAGGACCTTGAAAAAGTTTCAAAGGCTACTGGTGCTTCTATCCTTTCCATCAAGGACGATATACTTCCCAGTGAGCTGGGTTGTGCCGATGAGGTAAAGGTGGACAAGAAATGTGGTGAATATTTCCTCTCCATTTCCGTAAAGGACCAGCCAATGTCTTCCATAGTGATATGGGAGCCTTTCAAATACGGTCTTAATAAAGTAGAGGAAGCTGTTGATGACGCTCTTAACAATGCAGCTTTCATGCTAAAGAACCCGGTAGTCGTTCAGGGCGGTGGCTGGATAGAGTTCGAGATCGCTCAGATGCTCAAAAAATACGCTTCGACAGTTGTTGGAAAAGAACAACTTGCCATCATAGAGTATGCAAATGCACTGGAAGAGATCCCAAGGACGCTTGCACGCAATATGGGTATGAATGTCATAGATTCAATGGCAAGCATGGGGAGCTATTATAACAGAGGTATAGACGCCAGGATCGATATGTCCAGGGAGGTTGTGCCAAACAATCCTCCCGTATATGATTCTGCAAGCATCAAGAAACTGTCTATGATCGCAGCAACAGAGGCTACAAACAGTGTTTTGAGGATTGATAAGATACTTATGAGAAAATGATTGATCCACGATGTCAGGTTGGTATTTTGGATCTTGATCAGTAAGCTACAGGTATTCTGGCAAATAGAAGGAAACAATTTGTCCTGAATTCCTGTGCTTCCAATTTCACTCACATTCATTCATGTAGTGAATACTATAAAAAAATCAATATTTAGGAGTAGTTAAATGTATGGAATAGCACTGGACCTGGGAACGAGCGGCTTTAGGGCGCAGTTGATCAACCTGGACTCAAAAGATGTATTTAAGGTTTCAATGACTGCAAAGCATCCTCTTCCCGGGGGAAATATCACAGATCATCTTGATTTTGCGATATCTGTGGGTGGGGATATAGCGCACGGGATAATCGTTGATGCAATACGTAAAGTGATAGACAGCTTCCATGTGGATGCTTCATTGATAAAAAAGATAGTTGTTTGCGGAAATCCGATCCAACTTTCATTGTTCCAGAACTCTGAGATAAGAGATCTTGCCTATGCAGGCAAGAACATGCAGATGAGACTTGGAATTGAGGATGTCAAGCGTGAAGCAAGGATCTTCCCTGCATCTGAGATATTCAAAGGTAGTCCTGCATTTGAGGATTGTGATATCTTTGTTCCGCCTGCCATCAGACACGAAATAGGTGCCGATGCCCTTGCAATGATGCTGGAAACCGATTTCCTGGATCAGACTGTTCCCACTCTTGTAACTGATTATGGTACCAATGCTGAAATGGCTATTAAAGTAGGTGACCGTATAATCACGGCCAGTGCAGCAGCTGGTCCTGCTATCGAAGGACAGGGTATTGGATGCGGTATGCTTGCAAGTCCCGGGGCAATTTCTGATGTTATCAGTGAAGGCAAGTACTGGCGACTCATGGTCCTTGATGCTGATATGCAAGCCCGTGAAAGTTATCTTATAGACCCTGTTACCGGAAAGATAGTAAAGGATTCAGATATCAAGCCGGTTGGTATAACGGGTACCGGTGTAATTTCAGTTCTTTCACTTGCTATGAGAACGGGTCTTATCGAGAACCCACCTAAACTAAAATACGGAAAGATCCTGCTTGGCGATGATATATTCCTCACAGAGGATGATATCAAAGAAGCCGGAAAGGCCATAGGTGCTATAAAAGCAGCTCAATTGACGCTTATAATCGACTCCGGTCTGCATTATGATGATCTTGAGAATATGTACATGACCGGTGCTTCAGGTACATATGTAGATGCTGGAAAAGCAATGCATGTTGGGTCATGCCCGGATTTCTCCAAAAAGATAGTCCAATTTGGCAACACTTCTCTTGCACTTGCAAGGGAGATATTGCTGGATGAATCCAAGTTTGATAAAGTGATCAAGCTTGCTCATCAGATCAAGGCAGATCACCTGATGATGGCTACGAGTGTAACATTCAAGAACTTCTATTCGTGTGAGCTTTCTTACTGGACCGAAGGTATGTCAAAGGATATGTACAACAAGTTCCTGGACATATATGGTCTACCTGCATTGCCACTGGAATCCAATGCTCCTATTATCGAAAAGAGATCATCACAGGACATAAAAGAGACTGGTTTGACCGGCGTAGAAATTGTCGAGGATGTTGGTATAACTATTGAAGAACTTGCTGTTGGGTGCACTCTATGTCACAGATGTGAGATCGAATGTCCTGAGAATGCAATCACCATTGTCGAGGAAGGTGGCAATCGTTTTGCAATGTATAATACACAGAAATGCCTTGGAACTTCCTGTAAGAGATGTGTAAGGGTTTGTCCTGTAAATGCCATAAACTATGAGGAGATCAAGATATTGGCGTGATCTTGGTCTACTCATTTTTTATTTTTAGAGTTTGGGTTCGAAACAGATAGTTTATGTGATTAGAATGGGTAAAAAAAGTTTCCTCGTGTGCTGAAATAATTTTAAACCCAGTTAATGTGTATTTGTTGAACATATGTTTTTATAGTATTAAGAATAGTAATTTGTAGGTGTGTCATGAATTATCTCTACAATTTAAGAGAATGGCTTTATGAATGTGATAGATTTCTTTTTTTAGCAGAAGTGCACTATCATAAAAATAATGTAGTGCCATCTGGACATAAGTTCAATTATGACTTCAGTGGCAACTCACTTGACGAAATATTTTTCCGTACAAAGAGCCAATGTGAAAATGAATTCCATTGTGTCAGTTTTGACACATGTATTTCCAAAGAAGAATTTGCTTTCATCATGACGATTCTCGATAATATAAAATCTGAAAAATGGGGTTTAACAGGAACTGAGGACATACTCAGGTCTCAAAAAATACTGCATAATCTGATCAGCACTTTGACTGATGATATTGCCAATGTTCATGAATCGAAAGGTTACCCTTCATTGTGTAAAATATGTAATATGCAATAGTTTAACTTTCATTTTCTTTTCTTATTTTTGTTGATGATGTTCCATCGTCCAAATATTCCTCAAAAGGTACAATGTCGCATATTTCCATTATGTCGTCATCAACACTTAACTTGGAGCCTTTTCGCCGATAGGCAACAAATCTAACATTCAGCTCCTTAAAGTGCTTCAATAATGTGAATTTATCTTCTCCATTTCTATAATATTTGTCATTGAATATCCTGCTTAGCGTGTCAGATCCTATAATAAATCTTGAGTTTGGGAATAATATTGCTTTATCTGCAAAAAGTGGTGCATTTGTAAGGTAAACATCGTCCGCAAAATCTTCATTCAGGTATTTCTTCAGGGAATCAAGCCTGCGCTGAAGTGAAATGAAATCGATAGGTGGTTTATCCACATTTGCCAGTGATATCTCAAAGCTGACAGGTGAATGGTATTTCTTGGCTGCAAGCTCAGCCATGAGTATATGGTTCTTATGGCAGGGATTGAAAGACCCTGAAAAAACCAATTCAGGAGATGGCAGGCTTTTTCTTTTACTTAAGCCTGTTTTAACAGATTGTATTTTATTATGATCACTGTCCAGAAGTGTATCTGCTAACAGCTCACCGATATTTTTGCCAACTTCGGATTTTCTCTCAACCACATCATCTGATCCTGATGTTATGTTGTCTCTTATCTTGTCATATACTTTGATACTACAAAGGTCTGCAATTCTGTAAATACTCAGGAGGGATGCCAGCCTTTCCTCTTCCTCTCTTGTCCTGTATTCTTTAAGCTTCAGGCTGATAGAAGTAGACTCAAGCAGGGACTGGGATGCAAAATGGATCTCATGTTCTCTTCCTTTTCTCTCTCCATTCTCCCTTGCCAGCTTACAAGTTACGCCAATACCAATGAGGTTTTCAGGTCCATTTCCTCCTTTATTAGCTTTTAGCTCAAGGGCTCGCTTGTAAGCAGCCATGGCTATTTCCCTTGCAGTCTTTTCAGATGCATATTTTTTAATTGACTTGCCTACAAAATCTTCGAGTGCATCTGTATCATAGGGTACAAATGCCTCAAGAAGTGTTGCAGAGCCGTTTCCATGTCTGAGAAGTTCTCCTATGGCTTCGCTCCCTCCTCCTGTCATAGCTATGACTATTTTGAAAGGGGAACTGTGGATATGCTGTATAAGGTTTGAAATATCTTCCTCATTTGTTGGAATGAATTCGTGCAAGGCTGCAACTCCTCTTACTGTATCGGGATGTTAGGTTGGCGGTCTAAATTTTGGACTTTAAGGAGATATGCTCTTTTAAGTCCGATCTCAGGAAAGATTCTATCTCATCCCAGTTATCTTCTCTCGTTTCTGTGAAAATGAATGCGAATACCGGATACTTTGTATAATCCAGTTTACGCAGCTCAAGAGTTTTCTCAAAAGATGAAGCAAGTCCCTGATAGTCGAACATTTCTATATCTTCTATATCAATATCTTTAGGATTTTTGGCTATCGCAAGGCAATATATTTTACCTTCCTTATCCCTGAGTACACTGTCCCATTCAGGCTCAAGCTCTTCATGGAAATATTTGTGCACGTTGATGCCATATGCGTAATATGCTATGTCAGTAGTGCACCAGCCGGCAAATCTTATTGGGTTCACCTCTATTGGTATCGGCCTATTCTGCTCGTCCAGCCTTACCTCGATGTGAAAAGGAAAATCTTGAAGTCCGGTCAGCTCTCCGATGGTCCGAAGAAGGTCCTGGATGACAGAATGATATGTATCAATGGTCTTCTTTGATGTGTGATATACCTTATCTTCCACATCATCTCCGGATGAGAACACATGTTCCAGTATGTTCAATATCACTGGCTTTCCTGAACTGTTATAGTATGCATCGATGGCGAGTTCTTTTCCTTCGATGTATTCTTCTATAATGAATTTCTTTGAACTGAATACATGATCTGGGAACATGTACTTTATTTCGTCCATTTCCTTTTTCAGTGAATGCAAGATGCTTCCCCATTGTTCATTGCTATTGACCCGATAGACGCCAGCACTGAAAAAACCAACAGCAGGTTTCAGGATGAAAGGTTTTCTTAATTTAGTGATATCTAGTTTGTCGAGCTCATCAAAATCAACCTCAAGATAAAAAAAATCGGGATATACATTTTCAAGCAATTTCCTGAAGGATGTTTTGTTCTTGAACAGGAGTATCTTTTCAGGAATACCTGTGAATCCAAGATTGTTTATGGCCCATTCGATGGAATTCTCGGAATTGCTGTAGATTTTGTATTTTTCCTGTTCTTTCATTGTTTTGATGAATTCTTCATCGCTTAGCAAGTTGACATCAGCAGAAAAATTCTGTTCTATGGATGTCCTGTTTTTCAGAACATTAACTCCCATTTCCGCAATGCTGTTTTTTAGCAGGTCTGATACATAGGGTTCATCCAGGATTATCATTTTATTCAACTCAATTTAGATAATGTTTGTAAGTATTTGTTCTGTTGTCGATACCTATATACTATTCATGCAAAAAGTTATTATATAATGTTTAATATAAATATTGCATATCTGAAAGTTGATACTAAACGGTAATATGTGTAACATTTAAGTGGGATTCTTCTTATCTTCGCTCCTGACCTACATATATTATTAAATATGTTATGGATTACTTAATAATGAGGGTTAATGATGGCTTTGATACTTGTAGTGGAAGATAATCCGGTGAACATGGAACTAACTGTTGACCTCCTTGAATCATATGGTTATGATGTTGTCCAGGCTGAGGATGGTTTTGTTGCTCTTGAAAAGGTAAAGGTTAACAAATTCGATCTCATTCTTCTGGATATCCAGCTGCCTAAAATGGATGGCTTGGAAGTCCTTTCAAAACTAAAAGCTGATGTTGACACAAAAGATATTCCAGCTATTGCTCTGACCGCCCATTCCATGCGTGGTGACGCTGAACGCTTCATTTCTGCAGGTTGTATTGATTATATTTCCAAGCCAATAGATATCCACAGTTTCAAGGAAAAAGTGCATGCACATACTAACGGATTAAATTAGTATATGTAATTTTTTTATTGGCTGCAGAATAGCAACAGTTGATAAGTATCATATTAATGTTAAAACTACATTTTTTGTATGGCTGAATGAAATTGGGCAACGAATAAACGCTGTCAAGTCTCCAGAATAATGAAGAACTAATGGAGTCCATCGTGGAGTCAAGTGTCGATGCAATCCGAAGTGAATAGTGGGGAATTTGCTATGCCTGTGGAAGATGCTGATGGCAAATAAAAGCAAAGGTCAAATACAGAGGGGCAAGTGCTACAAATAAGTTCACTTCAAGATGAACTATTTTTATTCAGGGATACTATTATCAGTGGCTAATTCAAAGCTGCTTTCAATTCCATTTATATTTACGGTGTAAACACCTTTTTCCAGACCATATACATCCAGGACAACTTTCTGCTCGAATGGTACTATGGCTTCAGTGCAGGCCATATCTTTTGGACGAATGGTCTCTATAGTAACATCGAATGTGTTATCGTTCAATTCGATTTCTATACTTCCATCATCTATTTCAGTACAGCCATCAGGGAGATATCCTGTTGCAACAGCATGGATCTGAACCGGAAATGATTCAAGAATAAGGATCTCAACATCTTCTACAACTGCTGTTCCACGAATGTATTGTCCAGTTTCAGTGTTCGAATTATCATCATCTGTATTTCCATCATCTGTATTTCCATCTTCAACATCATTATTTTCTGATATCTTATCTGGATTTTCAGCGCAACCCAGTGAAAAGGTTGCCAACATAACAACAATTATCGTTATGAGGACAAGAATCCCCATAAATGCATTTCCATCTCTTTTCATTGCACAGCCCTCTTTTTATTTTCTTCAAAACAACTAGGCAAGATTACTATAAATTGCTTGTCTAAGTTACGAATCATTTCGAAGTCTTTAGGCTTGCATAGATACGTTTTTTAAAAACAGGAAGCAACGTTGTTTTCAGGTTGCTTTTTTTGGCTTAAAGAGTCTTTGATTAAAAATGTAGATGTCAGTTATTAATTGATTTATATAGGGCTTTCTTCTTTTAACATTTGTGATATCTCTAAAAACCCTTCAACAATTTTCTCGATATTACAGCTTCTGATCTTATTGCTATCAGGTATATCATTAATAGAGTGGGAATTTGCTTTTTCCTTCAATTTGAATATGCTTAATTCTTGTATGAATTGGTCAAGCTCTTCCGTATCTATTGGGAAATCTCCTTTTCGCTGTTCAAAGGAATCAAGTAGAAGGTTAAAGTCCTTGTGTATTTGGTACTTTCTGTCAAAATAAAGGTTAGCATTCTCGTTTGATATGGGTGGAAACCTTGTTTTGAGAATATCCAGCATGAGATTCTCTATAAGTTTTCTTGAGAGTATGAATGTGCTGATAAAAAGCCCATTCTTGAAGGTGAGATTTATCTCGTTTTTTAAGTGTCTGTAGTGTTCATCAGCAAGCTCTACATTCAATAGCTTTCCAGATTCAGGTGTTGAAAATGATGTTTGCCCGGTGATTGTTGGATTGATTTTGACGAATTTTTGGATATCAAAAGTAAAACCGTCAATTCTCGAAACTGCATCCTTTAGAATCTCTTTTTGTTCCTTCAGGCGATTTGAAGTAATTCCGTCAGTATAGACTTTCATACGATTCTCAAGATAAATTCCATGTATATAGTCCTGGATCGTATATGTGTAGTCGTTTATCCATGAACGTTTTGTGGTCCTGAAAAGACTCTGGAATTTATCGACACGTTCTGGTAAAAGATCACGAATTATGGGCAGGGTACTTCTGTACCATTTGGTATATCCTGCGATGAACATACTTCTATTTTTCTGGTAATCGTCTGCATTCCAAACTGAATTCCTTTCAAGAATATCCCACAATTCATCACATTCTTTGATCAGGTCAATTATTCTTTGCTTTGAATCTTGCATCCTGGCTTGGTCCATTACACATATCATAAGTGGCTAGTAAATATATATTTATTGTTTATATATTAAGTAACAAAATAGCAAAATGCTTTATTTTATCAAATTCAAGTTATTGTAACAATTTAAGGAGTGGTGCTTAATGGATATTTTATGGCTCAACCAATCAGACGTGAAAAGTGTGCTGGATATGCCTTCGACCCTCGATGCGGTTGAATCTGGTTTTAGGGAGCATGGTTTGAAAAAAGTGCAGATGCCTTCCAAGCTGTACCTTTATTTTGATAAGCACAATGGTGATCTGAGGACTATGCCCTCTTTCATGGAAGAGAAAGACATAGCTGGTGTCAAAATAGTTAATGTGCATCCAGATAACAGGGAAAAAGGTCTTCCAACCGTAATGGCGGTTGTCATACTTAATTCCACAGAGACCGGTGCTCCCCTTGCAATGATGGACGGTACCTATCTCACAGATATGCGAACAGGTGCAGCAGGCGGTGTTGCAGCAAAGTACCTTGCACGTCCTGATTCGAAGGTTGTAGGTATGGTAGGTATTGGTGGCCAGGCACGTACTCAACTAATGGCACTTGCAGAGGTTATGGATATAGAAGAGGTTAAGCTGACCTGCAGGAATATCAGTCACTGTGATAGCTTTGAAAAAGAAATGGCTTCTATCACAAACTGCGATTTCACCTGGAAGGATAACATAAAAGATGTTTGTGATTGTGACATATTGGTGACCACCACTCCGGTGAGAACTCCCATAATCCGATCAGAATGGATTCATGAAGGTACTCATATCAATGCCATAGGTGCAGATGCAATGGGTAAGCAGGAACTGGAATCCTCTCTATTGAAGAGGGCAAAAGTGATTGTCGATGATATTGAACAGGCATCTCATTCTGGCGAGGTAAACGTTCCGTTATCAACTGGTGATTTACTCAAGTCAGATATCTATGCTGAGCTTGGCGAGGTGATCGCAGGCGTAAAACCCGGCAGGGAAAATGATGGAGATATTACAATCTTCGATTCCACAGGGCTTGCTATACAGGATCTTGTGACTGCTGATCTGGTTTACCGGAAAGCTCTGGAGAAGGGGATTGGGCAGAAGATGAATATGTTCTAATTTTCAGGCATGATTTTTCATCCTCGTATCTATTCTTTTTTGTTTGTTTCCATGTTTGTTTCCATAATAGTTGCCTTGGCAGAAGTGTTAGATACTTTTTTAAAACTATTATTATAAACACATTTAATAAGCATGAATACATTAATAGGGGCTATAATTATTTTACATTAAAATGAGATGCTAGAGGATTAAAACAAATATTTCTTTCATTGAATTTAAAGGGTAGACTGAGTACACGTTTTGAATATTTATAGCAGAATTTCTTTATAATCATTTTTTCACGGAGACGTATCAAATATGGCTGACAAACAGGCTTACGATGCAACTAATATTCAGGTTTTGGAAGGACTTGAGGCTGTTCGTAAACGACCAAGTATGTATATCGGGAGCATCGATGGAAGGGGTCTTCACCATCTGGTGTATGAGGTGGTTGACAACAGTATCGATGAGGCTTTAGCAGGGTACTGCTCGGAGATCGGTGTTTCCTTGAATCCGGATGGCACTGTAACAGTGCAGGATAACGGAAGAGGTATCCCTGTGGGGATGCATCCGAAATACAAGAAATCCGCACTTGAGGTTGTCATGACTATTCTCCATGCAGGAGGAAAGTTCGACAAGGATACCTACAAGGTCTCAGGTGGTTTGCACGGTGTTGGTGTTTCAGTTGTCAATGCACTTTCCGAGAAAGTTGAAGTAGAGGTTAATCGTGATGGTAAGGCCTATTACCAGCGTTATGACCGTGGAAATCCTGTGGATGATGTCATGGAGATCGGTAATGCTGAAGGCACCGGTACAAAAGTCACTTTCAAACCCGATACATCCATATTTGAAACAGTGCAATTCAATTATGACACTCTGGTTACAAGGCTCCGTGAGCTTGCTTTCTTGAATAAGGGTATTAAGATAGTCATTTCAGATAACAGGTCTGATGAACAGGTACAGGAAGTCTTCCAGTATGAAGGAGGCATTGTTTCATTTGTAGAGCACCTGAACCATAATCGTAATTCACTCCACGATAATCCTATTTATTTCGAACGTGAGAAAGACAGTACTGTAGTTGAGATATCGATGCAGTACACCGATAACTATGCTGAATATGTCTACTCATTCGCTAATAATATCAACACCCATGAAGGTGGAACCCATCTTGTAGGATTTAAGGCAGCTCTCACCAGGGTTGCGAATGACTACATTAAAAAGAACAATCTTTCAAAAGGTGATTCCAAGTTATCCGGTGAAGATATCCGTGAGGGATTGACTGCTATCATAAGTGTCAAGCTGACTGAGCCCCAGTTTGAGGGTCAGACCAAGACAAAGCTTGGAAACAGTGAGGTCAAGGGTATTGTTGAATCCATGGTCTCAGAAGGTCTTTCCGAATACATGGAGGAAAATCCCAAGGTTGCCACGACCATACTGCAAAAGGCTCTTGATGCACAGCGTGCAAGGGAAGCTGCAAAGAAGGCAAGGGAACTCACCAGGAGAAAGAGCGCCCTTGATGTAGGCACACTGCCCGGTAAACTTGCAGATTGTTCCGAGAAGGATCCATCACTTTGTGAGATATATCTTGTGGAAGGAGATTCTGCAGGCGGTTCTGCTAAACAGGGCAGGAACCGTTCGTTCCAGGCAATTCTTCCATTCAGGGGTAAGATCCTCAATGTTGAAAAAGCACGTCTTGCAAAGGTGCTGAAGAATAACGAAGTACTTTCCCTTATCACAGCAATGGGTACGGGCATAGGGGATGATTATAACGTTGAAAAGGCTCGGTATCACAAAGTTGTCATAATGACCGATGCTGATGTTGATGGTGCCCATATCAGGACCTTGATCCTCACCCTTTTCTTCAGGCATATGCGACCATTGATAGATGCCGGTTATGTCTACATTGCACAGCCTCCTCTTTACCGTATAAAGAAAGGAAAGGCTGAATACTATGTTTATTCTGACAGGGAAAAGGATGCCAAATTACGGGAAATTGGTGACAAGGGTGTTGCTATACAGCGATACAAGGGTCTTGGTGAGATGAATGCTGAGCAACTCTGGGAAACGACCATGAATCCTGAAACAAGAACGCTCTTACAGGTGACGATGGAAGATGCAGTGGCAGCCGATCAAATGTTTACCATCCTTATGGGGGATGAAGTGCCGCCACGCAGACAGTTCATTACGACACACGCAAAGGAAGTTGTCAATCTGGATTTGTGAGGTGAGGTAAAATGGCAGATAATATCGATAATGACAATACTAAAAGCAATGATTCTCCAGGCACAGGTGCAGAAGATGAAATGCCGTTAGATATCCAGCCAACTGATACTGGCGAGAAAATTGTTCCTATTCTCATTGAAGATGAGATGAAGAATTCATTCATGGACTATGCGATGAGTGTCATTGTGAGCCGTGCACTTCCTGATGCTAGGGATGGCCTGAAACCTGTTCACCGCAGGATTCTCTATGCCATGAAGGAGGCAGGCATCACACATGACAAGGCTTACAAGAAGTCTGCCCGTATAGTGGGAGATGTTCTTGGTAAGTACCACCCACATGGTGATACTGCAGTTTACGATTCACTTGTTAGAATGGTCCAGGAGTTCTCTCTGCGATATCCACTTATTGACGGTCAGGGTAACTTCGGGTCAATAGATGGTGACTCTGCAGCAGCAATGCGTTACACTGAGACTCGTATGGATAAGATCACTGACGAGTTATTAATTGACATTGATAAGGAAACTGTGGAAACACGTCCTAATTACGATGGCTCACTTCAAGAACCTGTGGTGCTTCCTGCAAAAATACCAAACCTGCTAATAAACGGTTCAACCGGTATTGCAGTGGGTATGGCTACTAATATGGCTCCGCATAATCTGACTGAGATCATAGATGCAACTTTAATGGTCATCGATAATTCAGAAGTTACAATACCTGAATTGATGCAGGTTGTCAAGGGTCCTGACTTTCCAACGGCTGCAACGATCCTTGGAACTCAGGGTATAAGGTCAGCTTATGAAACAGGACGCGGAAAAGTGCGTCTTCAGGCTGTTGCTGAGATCGAAGAGATGAAAAAGGACAAGAGCCGTATAATTGTTACGGAAATTCCTTATCAGGTAAACAAGTCCAAACTCATTGAAGACATAGCTGCTCTTGTCAGGGAAAAGAAGGTACTGGGTGTATCTGACCTCCGTGATGAATCCAATCGTGAGGGTATCCGTGTTGTCATTGAACTTACACGTGGTACTAATCCGAATATAGTTCTCAATCAGCTTTACAAGCACACACAGCTGCAGACAACCTTTGGTATAATTAACCTTGCACTTGTGGATGGTGTACCAAGGGAGTTGAACCTCAAGCAGTTACTCCAGATATACATTGAACACAGGATCGATGTTATCCAGAAGCGTACTCTTTTCCGTTTGAAAAAGGCTGAGGAAAGGGCACATATATTGAGAGGCTTGAAGATCGCTCTTGATCATCTGGATGAAGTAATATCTCTTATCCGTTCTTCTAATGATACAGAGACTGCAAGAAATGGCCTTATCGAAAATTTCGGTCTGGATGAGCTTCAAGCACGTGCAATTCTTGACATGCGCCTGCAGAAGCTTACAGGTCTGGAAAGGCAGAAGGTCGATGATGAATTCGATGAGCTCATAGAACTCATTGCTGAATTGAAATTTATTATTGAGAGTGATGAGAAGAAGTATTCTATCATCAAGGAAGAACTTGCAGACGTCAAAGAGCGCTTTGGTGATGAAAGAAGAACACAGATAAAAGCCGCTACCGGGGACATCGAAGATGAGGACCTTATCCCTAAGGAGGATGTGGTAGTTACCATCACAAACAGCGGTTACATCAAGCGTCTTCCGGTAGATACCTACTCTCAACAGCACAGGGGCGGAAAGGGTGTTATCGGTATGGATACCAAGGATGAGGACTTTGTTGTCGACATCTTTGTGGCTTCAACACATGATTATATTCTTTTCTTCACCAATAAGGGTAGGATACACTGGCAAAAGGTATATGGAATTCCAGCTGGTAGCAGACAGTCCCGTGGAAAGGCAATAGTGAACCTTCTGGAACTTGGTGATGGTGAATCTGTCACAGCTATGATACCAGTAAGTGAATTTGTAGATGACAAATATCTATTGATGGCCACTCGAATGGGTACTATCAAGAAAAGTTCTCTTTCAGATTTCAGCAATCCTCGCAAAGGTGGAATTATTGCTGTCACTCTGCTTGAAGATGATGAGCTTGTCAATGTGGTACTTACAGACGGTTCAAAGGAAGCAATACTTGTTTCCATGCATGGAAAAGCCATAAGGTTCTCAGAGAATGACGTGCGCCCAATGGGCCGTAGTGCCAGGGGAGTTCGCGGAATGAATCTGGAAGCCGGAGATCAGGTAGTCAGTATGGATGTTGTTGATGAGACTGCATCACTTCTCACTATTACTGAGAATGGATTTGGTAAGCGAACTGAATTTACTGAATACAGAACCATGCGAAGAGGTGGACGCGGTGTAATTACTATCGTGACCAGTTTGCGTAATGGTCCTGTGATAAATGTAAGGTCTGTGAACGAAAGTGACGAGATAATGCTTACAAGCTCAGAAGGCATCATCATTCGCATACCTGTGACGGATGTTCGTATCCAGGGCAGAAACACTCAGGGTGTCAAGATAATGAATGTGCGCTCCGGTGACAAAGTGGTAGGAGTTGCAAGACTCAAAACAGGTGAAGAGTGAAGTAATGCTTTTAAGTATTGACTATATTTACTACTCTAATTAAGCAGCTATATTTGCATGTATATTCGAAATAACATATCAGGATGATATTATGGAACTTGAGAAATTAAGACATGGTACTGAGCTTATCAAACGTGGCTTTGCCAAGATGCAGAAAGGTGGCGTAATTATGGATGTCACCAACCCTGAACAGGCAAGAATTGCAGAAGAAGCAGGAGCTGTTGCTGTTATGGCACTTCAGACTGTACCAGCGGATATTAGGAAGGAAGGCGGAGTTGCCAGAATGGCAGATCCTCAGATAGTTGCAGATATAATTGCTACTGTCACTATTCCTGTTATGGGGAAGGCACGTATTGGTCACTTTGTAGAGGCTGAGATCTTGGAGTCTCTTGGTGTTGATATGGTTGATGAGTCAGAAGTACTCACACCTGCAGACAACAAATATCACATTGATAAGACCGAGTTCACAGTTCCTTTTGTCTGTGGTGCAAGAAACCTTGGAGAAGCACTTCGCAGAATTAACGAAGGCGCTGCAATGATACGCACAAAGGGCGAAGCTGGAACTGGTGATGTAAGTGAGGCTGTTAAGCACATGAAGCAGATCCTTGGTGAGATTCGTGCACTCAAAGGCATGAGCAAGGAAGAACTCATTGCTGTGGCACGTGCTATTGAAGCTCCAATTGAACTTGTTATGGAAACTGCAGAGATGCAGCGTATTCCTGTTGTGAACTTTGCAGCAGGCGGTGTTGCAACACCAGCAGATGCAGCTCTTATGATGCGCATGGGTGCTGATGGTGTATTCGTAGGCTCCGGGATATTCAAATCAGAGAATCCTGAATTGATGGCAAAGGCTATTGTTGAGGCTGTTAACAACTACGACAATCCGAAAGTACTTGCTGAGGTATCAAAGGGCATCGGTACAGGTATGAAAGGTATCAGCGTTGATACAATTCCTGAGGCAGATATTTTACAGAACCGTGGATGGTAATCCCATCCCACTTATTTTTTAAAACGTGATCATTTATGCGTATTGGTGTCATTGCCATTCAGGGAGATATTTCCGAACACGTTGAAGCTCTTGAGAGGGCGCTTAATGAACGTGGTGAAAAGGCAGAAATTCTTACTATCAAGCATAAAGGCATTGTTCCTGAATGTGATGCACTCGTTCTTCCTGGTGGTGAGAGTACTACACTTGGAAAGCTGTTGATACGTGAAGGTATCGCAGATGAGATACAGGAAATGAAAGATGCAGGTAAACCCATAATGGGAACATGTGCAGGTATGATCCTTCTTTCAAAAGAAGGTGATGAGCAGGTGGCAAAAACTCACCAGCATTTACTTGGACTTATGGATACAACGGTAAACCGGAATGCTTTTGGCAGACAGCGCGATTCATTTGAAATGGAGCTGGAACTTTCTTTCCTTGAATCTCCTTACAATGCAGTGTTCATCCGGGCACCTGGCATAGTCGATGTTGGAAGTGATGTGAAAGTGCTTTCCAGGATCGATGATATGATCGTGGCAGCAGAACAGGGTAATGTTTTCGCTCTTGCTTTCCACCCTGAATTGACCCTTGATACAAGGGTTCACCAGTATTTCCTGGATAAACTATTCTAATCAAATATCAATGTCGGAATGTTTAAATTCTGATACCTCTTTTTTTCCATGATGGTTTTTGATTATACTTTCTGATGATTGGCGTAAAATTCAATCAAAGAGCGACATATTTATATTCCGGTCATGTGTTGCCTTCTTCTGAATCAACTGAATATCACAACTTAACCAGAGGTCGAAAGAGTGTCCCTTTTTTCTTCATACCTGAATCACATAATCAAAGTGTTCCCGGACCTTGTCCTGGGATCCCTACTCACAATTGAGATCACTTCGTTCTCATTGTTTTTTGGAATGATACTGGGAACATTACTTGGTCTTGGTAAGTTATCCAAAAACAAGTTATTCCGCTATCCAAGTATAGCATATATTGATTTTATCAGGGGAACTCCCCTTCTCGTACAGATACTATTATTCTATTATGGTATTCCCGGACTTTATTATAATATTACGAACAATCCGGTCAGCATAGATCCTGTCCTTGCCGGTATCGTGGTTTGCAGCATAAACAGTGGAGCATATATTGCAGAGATCATGCGTGCAGGTATACAATCCATTGAAAAGGGTCAGATGGAAGCTGCACGTTCTCTTGGTATGACAAATCGAATGGCAATGAAGGAGATAATTCTTCCACAGGCATTCAGAAGGGTAATACCTCCGCTTGGAAATGAGTTTATAGCACTTTTAAAAGATTCGTCTCTCCTTGCCATAATCGGAGTTCATGAACTGCTTAAAAACGGCCAGTTATATATTTCCAGGACATTTGCTGCATTTCCTGTATACATCGCCGTTGCTCTGATGTATCTGGTAATGACGATTGCAATATCCCGCCTTATAACATATCTGGAATGGAGGTTTGATATAAGTGATAGAAGTTAAAGATCTTCACAAAAGTTTTGGGAAACTTGATGTGCTAAAAGGTATGTCATTATCCATCAAGGAGCAGGAAGTAGTTTGTATTATTGGTCCATCGGGCTCAGGAAAAAGTACATTTTTACGATGCATTAACTTTCTTGAAATGCCAACTTCAGGTGATATATGGATCGATGGAGAAAAGGTCACTGATAGTTCTGTCAACATCAATGAAATACGTGAAGAAGTGGGTATGGTATTCCAGCACTTCAACCTTTTCCCTCATAAAACAACCCTTGAAAATGTATCGCTAGCTCCCATAAAAGTAAGGGGGCTTAGCAAAGATGAGGCTGAAAAAAGAGCGTTTAACCTGCTCAAAAAAGTAGGACTTGAAGATAAAGCTAATGTTTATCCTGCTGCCCTTTCAGGGGGACAGAAACAGCGCGTTGCAATTGCCCGGGCACTTGCCATGCATCCCAAGGTAATGCTCTTTGACGAACCAACCTCAGCACTTGATCCGGAAATGGTAGGGGAGGTTCTTGGGGTCATGAAAGACCTTGCAAAAGCCGGAATGACCATGGTAGTTGTAACACATGAAATGGGATTTGCACGTGAGGTTGCAGACCGTGTTATTTTCATGGATGAGGGCATCATAGTGGAGCAAGGCACACCGGAAGATGTATTTTCCCATGCAAAAAACGAAAGGACAAAATCATTCCTCAGTAAAGTGCTTTGAAGTGCATTTATTCGCAAGCTCTTCAATGCCTTTTTCATCAATGTGATACGCCAGCCATTCATCCTGGAACTGGCCGCCAATATGTTCGTAGAATTTTCGGGCAGGATTCCAATCCAGTACACTCCAGCTGATCTTGCCGCAATTCCTTTCCTTTGCAACCTTTCTACAATAGGTCATCAGGGCTCTGCCAACACCCTTTCCACGGAATTCCTGATGTACATATATGTCCTCAATATAAATCCCGGGTTTTCCCCGGAATGAGGAGAAATTATGGAAAAATATCAAAAAACCTGCAGCCTTAGCATCTACCTCTGCAATCACAGCTTCTGCATATTGTCTTTTACCAAAGAGTGATCCTCGAAGTTCATCCTCTGTTGCAGTGACTAGATCACTTAGACCTTCAAAATCTGCTATTCCCTTAATAAAATCCATGATAATGGGAGTATCTGCCTCGGATGTTTGCCTGATACTTATTATTGAATTTTGGGATTCTATTTCCATGTTTTTGCCCATAAGATTTGTAATGATGGATACATTTAAATTTTCATCTGTAGAATTACTAAATAGAATTACTAGTATTTTGAATGAACTTCATAAAGGTGACATCTATGAAACAGCTATCAGGAAATGAAAACGGGATAGTATATTTCCTGAAAAACGTTTTCATAAGCTTTATTGCTTTTATCCTGATAGCCATTCTTGTGACTGCAATCTTAGAGGACAAGATATTCTTCTCGGTATTTGTGGGAATTCCTGCGGGAATAATTGCATTTCTAGTAACGTTTATCTACCTGGGCTACAAAGATAAGGCTCACTGAGAAAAGAAAAACAGCATTTTTAGTTGTGAAAAAATGACAGTTATGACAATCCTTTCCTGTAGGATACTACAGGACGAAATACTTCATCTGCTTGAAAATGACAGATCAGTGGACCAGATAATTGTTGTCAAGGGAAATGAGGAGAATGAATTCCTTGTGAAATTGGATTCATTGGGACTGGAATATACGAATGCCGAACTTGATGATGTACCCACGGTTTCGAAAAGGGAAGCTAAAGACAAATTCATTGTTCTGATATATTTCATGGAACTTGCTCTTCATGAATTTCCAAAACAGCTGAAATCCGGAGTATATGACAAGATTACTGAACTCACTGCATATTCTGATGGTATACTGTTGTTCTACGGACTTTGTGGGAATGTATTGGGTAAGGTTGAAGAAGAATTTATGTCTCAGGAAAAAACCTGCCCTGTGAGAATACTAAAAGAAGGTGGAAGGGTAGTTGATGATTGTATAGGTGCTACTCTTGGGGGAACCGCCGAATACCTGAAGGCGCTCAAACAATTTAGTGATAAGGGTACTTTCTTCTTCACACCCATGTATGCCCATTCTTGGAGGAAGATCATGCGTGTGGACTCCGGTGGCGGACAAACGATTGAAATGCTTCAGGAAATGAACCGACTTACTGGTTATAATAGAGTAGCAAAGATACAAACCGGTCTTCCATATACAACTGGTTTTAATGAGACTGTGGATGAATTTGCAAAGATATTCGATTTTGAGATACTTGAAATTCCGGGGAACCAGGAAATATTCGAGAAATGTTACAACTCCATGAAAGAAACAATGGGTATTCGCTGATTATCGGATGTCATTGCTCTTTCCAGATAACATAGTTACGGAAAAATTTATACCACATATCAGCAGAGTTTTTTTATTATTAATCGTTCGCTAAAAACGTCCTTGATAAGAAGGGGTGATAACATGGGTGCGAAAGAAGATCTACTCAATAAGGGAAATGAAATAGCAACCTTTGCTGCAGGTTGTTTCTGGGGCGTGGAAGCAGCTTTTCGAAAAGTAGAAGGTGTGGTGTTCACTCAGGTAGGATACACTGGAGGGACGCTGGAGAATCCAACATACAAAGAAGTGTGCACTGGCAGAACCGGGCATGCAGAAGCCGTTGAAGTGGTATATGATCCTAAGGCAGTTTCTTATGAGGAACTACTTGATATATTCTGGCATCTACATGATCCTACCACAATTAACAGACAAGGGCCTGATGTGGGTGCTCAATACAGGTCATCGGTGTTCTATCACAATGAATCTCAAAAGGATGCAGCATTTAAGGTTAAGGGGGAAATTCAGGATTCCGGTGACTATAGCGGCGACATAGTAACAGAGATCGTTTCCGCAACCGAATTCTATCGGGCGGAAGAGTACCATCAGCAATATTTTGAAAAGCAGGGTGGTCATGGAGGTTGCGCCATCAAGTTTTGATGGCATTAATTTTTTTATTTCAGTTACTATCTCGTTGAAGTACTGAGCATGATTCAGGTAATACCCAAAGAACTATAACCTTGAAAGAAAATCTGTAGTTGGTGAGTATATGCAGGAATTTACACTGGAAGAAGTTGCAAAATACAATGGCAAGGATAATGAAAAGATCTATGTGGTCTACTCAGGTAAAGTCTACGATGTTACCAACAGCGATTTCTGGGTTGATGGTGAGCACATGGGATTGCACAATGCAGGAGAAGACCTGACTGAATCACTTGATCTTGAAGCACCACATGAATCAGACTCATTGGATGATTTTGAAGTTGTTGGGATTATCAAAGAATGAGATTCCAGCTGGAATGTTTCGAATCAGCAAATGGAACTAACTATTTGCCAGCCAATCTTTATTAACCAGTGTATCCATAGGAGGCAGCAATAGGTGATTTTTTGGTAAAGGTACTTGCAACAGGAACTTTTGATCTGCTTCATCCGGGACATATATTGTTTCTTGAGAAAGCACGTGAACTTGGAGATGAACTATGCGTCATAGTTGCAAGAGAATCTATGATCAAGCATAAACCCAAGCCAATTGTGCCAGATGATCAAAGACTTAAAATGGTCAATTCATTGAAAGTCGTTGATTATGCTTTTCTTGGAAGCGAATCCGACATATTTGAGCCGATCGGGGAAATTAACCCTGACATTATTGCGCTTGGGTATGATCAGACTTTCCAGATAGAAAGTCTCAAAGAGGAATTACAAAAAAGAGGATTTGATTCGGAAGTCGTAAGGATCAAAGAATCAAAAACATGTACTTTATGCAGCAGCGGAAGAATAATTCAGAAGATACTCATCCGTTACGGCAATAAGACATAAATGTAAAAAAATGGAATTGATCAGCAAAGTACTGATTCAATTCTTGCAAGTCCTTCTTTTATTCTTTCCAGTGAAGTGGCATAGGATATTCTTACAAAATCATTTCCACTCTCGCCAAAGGCTGATCCGGATGTTACTGCAACATGGGTTTCCATGAGAAGTTTTTCTGCAATTTCATTCCCACTGCCATATTCGCTTACATCTGCAAAGGCATAGAATGCGCCACCTGGTTTCTGGCACTTGATGCCAATGGAATTCAGTCCTTCAACAAGTACATCCCGTCTGGATTTGAACTTATTGACCATTTCGGTTACCGGTTCCTGGGGACCTTTTAGGGCAGCTACGCCACCATACTGGACAAAACTGGTAGCACTGCTAACAGAGTGTGACTGAATTTTCACCAGGCCCTTGAAAATATCAGGTTTTGCAGCAACGTAACCTAATCTCCATCCTGTCATGGCGTATGCCTTTGAAAAACCATTAACAGTGATGGTCCTGTCCTGCATACCTTCAAAAGAACCTATGCTGAAATGTTCTTTTTCATAGATGATCTTCTCGTATATCTCATCTGACAGAACAAGAATATCGTTATCTATTGCTATGTCGGCAATGTTTCTAAGAATGGATCTATCATAGACCGCACCAGTAGGATTGCCCGGGCTGTTAACAACAATGAGCTTTGTCTTTTCAGTGATATGTTCTTCCATATCTATCGGCTTAAAGTCATCCTGCGGGTCGGTGGGTACCCATACGGTATTTGCACCTGCAAATTTGATTGCAGGGTCATAGGACACCCAGGCAGGGTCAAAAAGAATTGCTTCATCACCATCGTCCAGCACTGACATCATTATTTCAAAAATAGCCTGCTTGGCACCAGGTGTGACAAGTACATCAGATGCTGTTACGTCAAGGTAATTCTCCTTTTGGAGTTTTTCTGCAATTGCCTCTCTTAATTCAGGAATGCCTGCAGATGGTGTGTAGTGAGTTTCACCAGCGTACATAGCTTCTGCTGCAGCGTCACATATATGCTTCGGAGTATCAAAGTCCGGTTCACCCAGACTGAAGCTTATGACATCATTTCCTTCTTGCTTTAGTTTGTTAGCCAGATTAGCAACTTTAATTGTCGCTGATTCTTCCACACGCTTTAACCTTGATGAAGCCATGCCAATCTAAACCGCCTAGTTAAATCTTAAATCCTTTCTAATATTTCATAGGCGCTGTACAAGCTTCACTGCAGCTTCTACTGCCTTCTTTCCGTAATCAACACGCTGATGTGCTTCCATTCTTGTCATTCCCGGGCCGGCAATGCCAAGAGTTACAGGTTTGTTGTATTCTAAAGAAAGGTCTGTGATCTTTCTTGCAGCCTGCTGGACCACGATCTCGTCATGCTCGGTAGCACCTTCGATAACTATGCCCATGGTTGCCACTGCATCTATTTCATCGTTCTCGCACAATTTCTTGATAGCAAGAGGCATATCATACACACCAGGCACCAGAATCTTTTCTACAACCTCAGCACCAAGGAATTTTGCGTGCTCCTCTCCGAGCAATTCCATCTGATATGTCATGTCCCTGTTAAATTCTGCTATTACAAATCCCAATTTGATGGTCATATAAATCCCTGTTCCACGTATTTGATTTAGCAATGTATAAATTAATACTATAACTATTTATTAGTCTGGTTTGAGGCAGACTCACATTCTTGCAGGTCCGACATCTTCAAATCCTTGTCGCTGGCCGGTTCCTGCTTCCTTTATCATCTTCTCAGGTCTAAGAAGCATTTTTACTACATTTAAAGCATGCTCTCTGGAACGCTGTTCCATCAAAAAGGCAAGTTCCTTCTCATCCTTTCCTTCATCCTCGTGAACAAACACCTCGATTATGTGGGTGTTTGTCATGAGCTGAGCCCGGATGAGTCCGGTTGATGCTTCATGTGCGCAAATTTTGTCCTTTTCTTTGCCACCGGGCATTCCAAGGGCTATCACAATATCACAGCCCTCTTCTTCAATGAGTTTCTTGGAGGCTACTGGAAGGTCCTTAACGCCAGGAACGGTTCTGCGAATGATCTTTGCAGAAATATGTTGCTTAAGCTCATCTATGGCAGCTCCGCCCATATTGAAGCGTGCGAATGTAGTATCAACAACTCCGATCACTGGCATGTTAATCGCTCAATATATAATTAGATCAGTGTGTCGAGCACATTGCTTGCAGCTTCAACACCTGCTCCTAGTTCTGAAATGACTCCTCGGTTCTTGAGTACTATTTCCAGCTCCTGTATTGTCAGGAGGATATCTTTTGGCTGGACATTACCCATGCTTCCAATCCTGAATATCTTACCGCTAAGATGTGATTGACCGCCTGCAATTGTAATGCCTCTTGCCATCATATCCTTCTTGATATCATTGCCTGAAACGCCCTCTGGAGCTTTCATGGCTGTGACGGTATTGGAATAGTGGCTGTACTCATCATTAAGTTGTGGGAAGAGTTCAAGACCCATAGCTTTTGCTGCTGCACGTATTGCTGCTGCTCCGGTAGCGTGGCGATTGATCCTTGCATCCATGCCCTCTTCTTTTACTATGTGGAGTGCTTCCTGAAGTCCGAAGAACAGAGGGACTGCTGGAGTATAAGGGGTCTGTGATTTGTCACCACTCTTCTTGTAAGCCTTAAGGTCAAGATAGTATGGTAGTTTATCGTTGTCATCCATGGCTTCAAAAGCACGCTTGCTTACAGACATCATGGAAAGACCAGGTGGTGCTGCAATACATTTTTGTGAGCCCACAACTGCAATGTCAACGCCCCATTCATCGGTCTTGACAGTATCGCCACCAAGGGTCGTTACTCCATCCAGTATGAAAAGCGCACCATGTTTCTTTGCAAGTTTACCTATCTGCTCGGCAGGGTTCTGTATTCCCACGGATGTTTCATTGTGAACGAGGGTGATTGCTTTTGCGCCTTCTTCAAGCTTCTTCTCAATTTCACCAAGGTCAAATGAGTGTCCCCACTCGATCTCAAGGGGATTGACTTTTCCATATCTTGCTGCAATATCCTTGAATCTCTCGCCGAACTTACCATTCTCGAGGGTTACTACTACATCGTCATTTTTCACAGTACATCCGATGGCAGCTTCCATGGCAGCAGTACCTGAACCGCTGATTATGAAAATATCATTCTTTGTCTGGAAAACATCAGCCAGAATCTCGCAGCAGTCGTCGTACATTGCTGAGAATTCGGCTCCCCTGTGATTGATCATAGGCTTTGACATAGCCCTGAGAACGCGAGGTGCAACAGGAACTGGTCCTGGCATCATAAGAAGTGTATCTTCTAGATCCATATAAATCTCCTGAATACTCTGAAGTGTGTGAATAATGAAATAAGTTATTTTTTGCAATAAAGAATTTAACTGAAATTATTGCCCTGAATACTTTTAAGTGATATAAACGTGCCTGTTTATGCAAGCCTATTATTTAACTTTAGCCAGACCCCTATATTATGAGCTTAGTAACTTCATGACATCATGCTTTGTCACAACACCTATGGCCTGACCATTTTCAATAACAAGGATCGCAGGATTTGTTTCAAGTATATAGGAAACAGTCTTGATATCCGAATTCGTAGAAACAGTAGGAAATGGATCTCCCATTATTTCTTTGATCTGCATGTTTGAGACAAAGGCTTTCTTCTTGTCAGAAAGGGATTTTACGATCATTTCCTCTGAAATACTTCCGAATGAAACTCCGTCTGAAATGACCGGGATCTGTGAAATGCCATACTCCTTCATGATATGAACCGCTGCATCAACATGTTGTTCGGGAGAAACTGAGATGACAGTTGAGTTCATGATGTCTTTTACACATACATCTTCCTTCTCGACATTTTCAAAAACTTCTATGATCTTCCTGAGTGTGGACAGTCTTGGGTCCACATCTCCAGATTCTATCCTGGCGATGAGTGGCTGGCTTACACCTGCACTTCTGGCAAGATCACTCTGCGTTAGTCCCAGTTCCATTCTCTTGCGTTTTAGATCAGCAGGTGTTGGAAGTTGCATGATTATTACTGATGGTAATTATCATATTTAAGGAATAGCATTCTACTGTAATTTTAAGAAACGGAAAAACAAGAATAAAAACGAAAATATGTCACATTTAAAAAAGAAAAAAGGAATCAGATGAAATAGGTAAAAAGCCCTGCAAGGTATGCCAGGTATGCAATAACTATCACAGCACCTTCCCAGCGATCAAGTCTTTTCTTTGTGATGCCGAAGATTATCAACAGTGCCATTATTACCAGCATTGCCGGAAAATCATATGCTAATGACTGTGGGAGGATCTTCAGAGGGGTGATCTGTGAGGAAGCGCCCAGAATAAGAGCTATGTCCATTGTATTTGCGCCCAGGATATTGCCCAGGGAGATATCCTGATGTCCTTTCCTGGTGGCAGAAATTGCCGTTATTATTTCAGGAAGGGATGTTCCCAGTGCCACAAGGGTCAGTGCAATAATCATTTCAGGAACGCCCAGCCATTCCGCAATGGTGATTCCAGAATTAACCAGTATGCGACTGCCTCCCACAACAAGTAAGGCACCTAGGACGAAGAATAGAATCTCCTTTTTCATTTCCATAAGGGGAGTACGTTCAGTAGTATCTTCATCTCCATCGAATATGGCACGCTGGAGTCTGTAGTTATAGTACAGGAAAGCAACGAATATCAGTAAAAGAATTACACCGTCAAGGGACGAGAGTGTACCATCAAGTGTCAGTGCCACAAGTGTCAGTGCTGACAAGAACATAAAACCACTTTTACGTGTGAAACTATGCAGGTCCACAGGTATTGCTTTTATAGCAATTATCGAGCCGAGGGCTACACCAGTATTACATATTGCAGAGCCTACAGCATTGCCCACGGTCATCTCCACATGACCAATATAGGCTGCAGTTGCCGAGACTGCAAATTCCGGTGCAGTGGTCGCAAAGCTGACTATGGTTGCACCAATGATTATCTTTGGTATGCCGCTTTTCTCAGATATTATAACCGCTGATTCGATAAACCAATCTGCACCTTTGGTTATTAGTGCAAGACTCAGAATAAACAATACAGCAGTTTCTATCATGGAATGACCTATAGTTATCCATGGGATTTAAAGATGAAGGCTTATTGGGGTTCATTGGATGAAACAATATAAATATTGTATCTTTTTTCCATTTTCATTTGATATTTTCAACCGGAATATGCACATCCTGCAAAAGGGTAACCTTATTTCACATAAAACAATAAAGGATTTCCAACCTTAGAGGAATGATCTCATGAAAGTCCATCCAAGATGCACGTACTGTTTACTGTCACGAGTCCACGCCGAAGCTGAACTGTCCACCGATGACGAAGAACTTATACAGAAAGCCGTTCGAGGGGGCATAGAGGCACTTAACGAACTATACAGACCCGGGATGCCTGCTGCGGCACTTTCAACTCCTATACACCGGAAAACCTATGAGATTCTCCAGGACAATGACCCTTATCGGGAAAAGAAGGAGCTTAGCACCAGAGTTGCCGAGAATGTATTGCCTGCTATAAGGTCACATGTGTTCAATGGTGATGGTGATGACGCCGCTACATTCAAACGTGCGGTACTGGCTGCTGTGATTGGAAATTACTTCGACTATGGTGTAATGGGACTGAAAGTTCCTATTGAGGAATTCGACAAGAAATTCATGGAGCATTTCGAGCTTGGACTTCATATAGATGATACTGACAGGATGCTGGACAAACTGGATAATGTGGTGTATCTGGCAGATAACTGTGGGGAGATACTCATCGATACACTGGTCTTTGAGATAATCCGGAAGATGGGCGGCAAGATCACGCTTGTTGTTCGTGGGGAGCCTATATTGAATGATGTGACCATGGCTGAGGTCGAGGAATCTGGCATCGATAAAATGGTTGATCGTGTGCTTACCACAGGCTGCAAGGCGATTGGTGTCTGCTTTGAGGATGCACCTGATGAATTAAAAGTTGCTCTTGAAAACGCATCTCTTATAATCAGCAAAGGAATGGCTAATTATGAGACTCTGTCAGAAGAGAGTTATAGACCTATAGCCTATTTATTAAAGGTTAAATGTGACCCTGTGGGGGAGGACATAGGTGCGCCCAGGGACTGTTCGGTTGCACGTCTGTTCGAATAAGGAGTAAAAATATGTGCGAACTTAATGCTATACTTGTAGATGGGGATGAACGTAAGTCCATTATGGAGTCAGTCACCCGGATAATAGTGGATGGGGATTCCATTGAGCTTTATGGTATACTTGGCGACAGGCAAATTGTCAGTGGCACTATAAAGGAAGTAGACCTAACAAAAGGGGAAACTATAATACTTGCAAAATAAGTATATATGTATAAATTTTTCATTCCGCGAAGTTAATATTTCATACTTTAACTTAAAGGTTGGAATCATAAAAACATCTTATGATAAATTGGATGAGAGGTACATTAGATGTCAAAAGTAAAAGTGGCTATCAATGGTTACGGCACAATTGGTAAAAGAGTGGCAGATGCTGTAAGTCTGCAGGACGATATGGAAATAATCGGTATTGCAAAGACAAGACCGAATTATGAAGCAGTAATTGCAAGTGAGAAGGGCTATGCTGTCTACACCCTTGCTGACAGGATAGATGCAATGAAGGATGGGGGCATATCTGCAGCTGGATCCGTTGAAGACATGATCGCAGAAGCTGATGTTGTTGTGGACTGTACGCCTGGTGGTGTTGGGGTCAAGAACAAGGAGCTTTATGAAAAGGCTGGTGTAAAAGCTATCTGGCAGGGCGGCGAAAAGCATGATCTTACGGGCTGCTCATTCAACTCAGGTGCAAACTATGAAGGAGCACTCGGTAAGGATTTCGTGCGTGTTGTCTCATGTAATACAACCGGACTTTGCAGGGCTATCTATCCACTTGACCAGGAATATGGTGTCAAGAAGGTTAGGGTCACACTCATGAGAAGATCTGCTGATCCAAACGATATCAAGAATGGTCCGATCAATGCAATTGTTCCAAATCCTATCACACTTCCATCACACCACGGTCCTGATGTAAAGAGTGTAATACCACACATCAACATTACTTCAACTGCAGTGAAACTTCCAACAACACTGATGCACCTTCACACACTTAACATGGAACTTGAGAGGGAATGCACAGCTGATGATGTGAAGGAACTATTCGCAAAGCAGCCACGTATAAGATTTGTCGGCCAGGGTATAACCTCAACTGCCGAAATAATGGAGCTTGGCAAGGACCTTGGACGTTCAAGAGGTGACATGTGGGAGAACTGTGTATGGGATGAATCCATTACCATGCATGAGGGGGAACTTTACTTCTTCCAGGCAATCCACCAGGAATCCGATGTAATTCCTGAGAATGTGGATGCAATACGCGCCATGACAGAGATCGAGACTGATGGTGCAAAATCCATAGCTAAGACCAATAAGGCAATGGGTATTTGATACCCATTACTACATTTTTATGCCTGATGCCGAATATCTTCTTGCACTTTGCGACAGGATAGCTGATGCTGCAAATGGTGCAATAGAAAACATTGTCGGAACACCCGATGCCAATAAAACTATTTATATGGGTGCTGATGGTACTCCCACAAAGCTCATAGATGACATTTCTGAGAAAGCTATTTTTAATATCCTTGAAGATGAAGGTATATCATTCAGAATACTGAGTGAAGAATACGGGGAGATGGTAATCGGGAATGATCCTGAATATACTATGATCATTGACCCTTTGGATGGCACCTACAATGCATCATTTGGCATTCCTTTTTACAGCATATCTATTGCTTTTGTCCGCAACGATATTAACGATACCTATTTCGGATATGTCAAAAACCTTGCAAGCGGAGATACCTTCTTTGCGCAAAAAGGCAAAGGGGCATTCCTCAATGGCAAACAGTTAGAAACATCTACCGGGACAGACATAAGTAAATACTGTATAAGTGTGTACGGATATCGAGCTCATGTTGACAGAGCAGGTACACTGTGCAAAAATGTCAGACGCATAAGGATACTTGGAAGTGTAGCGCTTGAACTGTGCTATGTAGCGGCAGGAAAACTGGATGCATTTGTCGATGTGAGGGAGTCTTTGCGCTTAACTGATATTGCTGCAGGGAAGTTAATCATTGAAGAGGCAGGGGGCACTGTTACAGATGGAAATGGTGCGGGCCTTAAACTTGCAGGCAGTATGGTAAATAAAGTTTATATGGTTGCATCAAATGGATGTTCCCACGCAAAATTATTGAAACTTTCAAAGGGGAGAGCACATGGGAGTAAATAAGATCGGGATAGTTTCGCGATATGATCATGAAGATGCTTTAGAGATGGTCCGGAATATCCTGGATATTTTTAAGGATAAGGTTAACATCGTCATCTCCCCTAAAACGGCGAATTTTATTGGAGCTTCTGAGCGTGCAATGCCAGTTGAGGGCATGAGAAGTTCCGGGGTCGAGCTGGTGATATCTGTCGGAGGGGACGGTACGGTACTGCGCAATATATCCAAAATGGAAGACCCATTGCCGATACTTGGGATCAATATGGGCACACTTGGATTTCTGGTGGATGTTGCGCCGGAAGATGCCATTGAGGCTATTGAGAATGTGCTTGAGGGTTTCAGTTATGATGAACGTGCACGCCTTGGCGTTGCATTCAATGACAAGATACTCCCTCCGGCAACAAATGAAGTTGTTCTTATTACTGCAAGGCCTGCAAAGATACTGACTTTCAAGATATCCGTTGACAATTCGCAGATAGAGGAGTTGCGTGCAGATGGCGTTGTTATTGCCACTCCTACTGGCTCAACTGCCTACGCAATGAGTGCAGGTGGTCCTATAATTGATCCGAGGGTGGAGGCTTCTTTAATAGTACCTCTGGCTCCTTTTAAGTTATCTTCAAGACCTTTGGTTATTCCTGCCAGCAGCATGATCTCAGTGGAAATGATAATTCCTGAGAAGGAGGCTGTTATTGTGATCGATGGTCAGCATTCATACAATATCAAGGAGCATGATACTGTCACACTCACGAGGGCAAAGAATCCTGCAAGATTTGTTAGCAGTTCCATCAATGGCTTTTACGAGAAGGTGCAGAGTAAACTTTCATAGTTTAAACAGTGGGCGCAAGTTCATTGCATAAGCCCCTTCGAAAGTCAATCCTCAAAAAACTGAAATATGCTGCCTTATATGAGCTTAATAAGTATTGCTATTTGTAACGGTGCCTCAGACTCTAAAAAAGCTTAATTATCCCAAAGCTTATATAGGGTATCGGGGTTTTTTTCGTCACAACAGGAATTAAGAGCATGTCAGAGATTGAAAAATATTCAAGGAATAAACTGATCGAGTATCTTAACTTGCCACCTCTTGACATTGAGATATGTGATGTCACCCTGCGCGATGGGGAACAGACTCCGGGAGTCGTTTTTACAAGGGAGGAGAAAATAGCCCTTGCCAGAGAACTTGATTCAGTCGGAGTCGACATAATTGAAGCTGGATTTCCGGTAGTATCTCCTTCTGAAAAAGCTGTTGTAAAAGAAATTGCTAACATGGGTCTAAATGCCAGAACATGCTGTCTGGCACGCTCGATAGTTAGTGATGTTGAAGCAGCTGTGGACTGCGATGTTGATTTTGTCAGTATCTTTATTGCAATGTCCGACCTGCATCTGAAATACAAGTATCACAAGAGCTGTGATGAAATGTTCTCCTGTGCAATGTCTGCAGTGGAGTATGCAAAAGACCATGGTGTTGGTGTCAGATTTGCAGCTGAGGATGGTACAAGAACGGATGTTGGGGTGCTAAAAAGGGCATTTAAAGCTGCCGAAGAGTACAAGGTTGACTATGTAAGCATAGCTGATACCATAGGGATACTGAATCCAAGCGCTACACATTATCTTGTAAGTGAAATTAAAAAAGCGGTCAATACTCCGATTTGTATACATTGCCACAACGATCTTGGGATGGCAACAGCAAATACAATAGCTGCTGCTGAGGCTGGTGCAAAACAACTACATACCACTGTCAACGGAATCGGGGAGAGGGCAGGTAATGCCTCACTGGAGGAGTTACTTGTTTCACTGCGCGTCCAGTATGGAATTGAAAGGTATGATACTTCCAGGCTCTTGAACCTTTCATTGATGGTCAACGAATTTTCTGGTTTAAGTACTGCCGTTACAAAAGCAATTGTTGGAAAGCATGCATTCTCACATGAGTCTGGTATACACGTCTGCGCAATCCTTGAGGAGCCTCGGACGTATGAGCTGTTCAGTCCGGAAATGGTTGGCGGCAAACGCAGCCTCATAGTGGGAAAACATACTGGTATGAAAGCCCTTGAGGGAATTGTGACTGATATGGGATATCAGCTTGAAAGGGAGCAACTTACAGTACTTCTTGAAAAGGTCAAGAACTGTACCGAAGCAAAAAAAGGAATACCACCTGTTCGTCTGGAAGAGATGATCGAGGATATTAGAGATCTTTAATGATCTCTTTTTTATTTGTCCGAATATTTATCTAAGCTTATTCGTCTTTTTGGTTATCTTCGTAGTAGTTCATCTCATCATTCTCAAGGAGGATGACATAATCTGCTGAGTTTTTCAGTGCAGCTGAAAATCCGGGTTCCACTCCAAATAATATGGTTTCTTTTCCATGCTCATTGACTTTATTCAAAAGTGGCTTAAAATCCGCATCTCGTGTTACCAACGCAATGGTGTCAATGGTAGGATTGTAAATAAGTTCCATTCCCTCTACTGCAAGTCTTACATCTACATCGCTTGAGCATATGATAGGCTCAAAACCATTATTCTCTATTGCTTCAACAAGTTTGTCTGATGCATACTGATTAAGGAAAACACGCCCGATCTTTACGTTCCCGTATTCTCTCAACACATCTCTGATCTCTTCGAGATCTACATTGAATTCTTTCCTGAGAACATTGGGCCCATCTACAAGAAGGCCAATACTACGTCTTCCACTTTCCTTTTTTGTACTAAGATACTTAACAATGGAATTCAATCCGGTTTTCACCGTTGCGGTCGCCATGATACCTCACTATAATGATAAATAATTGATAAATAATTGATAAATGATAATTAACGGATGGATGTTGATATTTAGTAAACTGTTCATATCTGAAGATACAACATATATTATAATTCATATAACTGTTGCAATTTGATTATATAATTACTATAATTTCATATAATAGTTACTACGAGGATTAGGGGGAATTCTGCAATATGGGATTGCATCAAAGCTTATCCGCAAGCATCTTTTCTTTAATTTTTGCCCTTGGATCTGAACCTCTTTCTAATCGAAAATAATTGGTTAGCCTCCCCGCAACTTTCTTTCTCGTGTACCGAACTTCTCCCCCATATTTAATAAATATATCCATTATGTTTTCAAACTGTTGCCTTTCCATGTCAGATAACTCGATAAAACTTTCACCATCCAGCAACCAGTTATAAACTTTCAGCAAGCTTACTTCCCTTACTCGTTTCAAGCCATCCGTTTCCATGTAATCATCCACATAAACGGAACGTTTCAAGGCAGGGGACCAGCCTGCAAATTTTTCCTGAATGTCAATAAGCTGGATCGGAATTTCCTCATCTTCCTGAGGTCTTGGAAAAAGTCTTGTCAGATGACTCATGTCCCTTTCCAGCAGCATCACCTTCTATTATACTGTTGTTGGCCATAAGGGCGGTACTTTAGCTGTGCCCTCTTTATTCTCATGCCCATGAGAATGCCTACCAGTATTCCACTAAGGTGAGCTGTATGTGCGATCATATCGTTTGCACCAAGCAGCATGAAATCGAGCAGTGCGAACAATATCAGTGCATGTATGATCTTCATCGGGATGAAATATACATAGACTCTGATATCAGGTGCAATTATCGCAAGGGCTGCAAAAATACCCATTATTGCACCACTGGCACCTACTACTGGGAAGCCGGAACTGCTTGTCAGGGAATAGCCGATTGCAGCTACTATCCCTGCTGCAAAGTATACATCAAGGAATATCTTCTTTCCTGCACGTCTCTCAAGTTCGGGTCCAAAGAAGAACAATACCAGCATGTTAAAGAAAAGATGGCCGAAACTTGCATGCAGGAACATATGGGTAATTATCGTCCACGGGTGGGTTAATATATTGGAAATAGGTGGAAACAGCGCAAATTTAAGTATCATGAAATTAGGATTAAATCGTGAAATAATGAATATGAAGATGCAAGTATATAGTATAGCCATTGAAGGGCTATTTTTTATTGAATTTCGAATCTTGTATCCAATTCCATGAGCCGCACTTTTTGCTGCATGCTTTGCACTGTCCTTAAGCATACTCTTAAGGATGTCATCAGCTCCTGCATTATTATAGTTCCTATTACCTGAACTATATTGACTATTATTCTGTTTGTAATTCTCGAGTCCTTCACAGGCATGTTGCTCAGGAAGCCTATGATCAGAACAGAATGTTTTTCCACAAAAACGGCACTTGAAGGGAATGTGCTCTTCCTTGCCGCATATCCAGCATTTTTTGTCCAAAATGATTCACCATTATAATGTTGCTTTTGCAATAAGATTTGCATTAGATAAAACGATTTCTAAAATACGACACTAACTATTGTTGGTTGGAAGGAACAATCGTGACAAATATCGGAAAATTTATATGGGTAAATAGTGTATCTGAGCTAAAGATTACCGTATATTTAAGTTTTTAGTTTTTTTTCTATAAAGTTTTTAAGTGGAACTCTGGCAATTTGTCATAGATAATCATGATAAATAATGGGAACACTTTTATATGGGGACGTATTATTAGAACACCCAAAATAACAGTTTCAACTTTATTCCGAAATTTAGAGACAATAATACATCATCATATGACTGAGTTGTTTAGTAATACACTTTGCAAGGAGGACTAGCATACATGAGCAATATACCAAAAGGACAGATTTCCATCGAAGAGCTGGAAAACGTCCAGATCACAATTGGCAAGATAGTCGGTGCCATTGAGGATAAATACGAAAAAGAAGAGGTAGGTGGACTAACCCCCAAACCGGGAGTTTCAACACTAAGGGATTGGGATCATAAGCTTCTTTCACGCTACCAGCCAGTTTACACACCTATGTGTGACCAGTGTTGTTACTGTACATTCGGTAAGTGTGATCTTACAGGAAACAAGGAGGGAGCCTGCGGTATTAATATGGAAGGTCACCAGGCACGTGAATTCCTGCTCAGGGTAATTACAGGAGCTGCTGCACACTCAGGGCATGGCAGACATCTTCTTCACTATCTTATAGACAAGTATGGAAAGGATCATCCGATAGATGTAGGGCCATCAAACCTTCTTGCACCTAATGTTCAGACAGTAACAGGTATTGAGCCAAAGACACTTGGTGATCTTGAAGCTGCTATCGAGTATGTTGAAGAACAGATTACCCAGCTGCTCGCAACAGTGCATATGGGACAGGAAGGAGCTGCAATTGACTTTGAGTCAAAGGCACTTCATGGTGGAATGCTTGACCACGTAGGAATGGAAATATCCGATCTTGCACAGATATCCTGTCTTGGGATGCCAAAATCCGACCCGGATGCACCTCTTGCAGAGATCGGTATGGGATGCATTGATTCAACAAAGCCTATGCTTCTTGTTATCGGCCACAATGTTGCCGGTGTTGCAAACATGATCGATTACATGGAAGATCATGGTCTTACGGACAAGGTGGAGCTTGGAGGCCTTTGCTGTACTGCAATCGATATGATACGTTACCAGATGGACAAGGGCGGTGTACCTAATGTCAAGGTTGTCGGAACTCTCGCAAAAGAACTGAAGATGATCCGTTCAGGGATTCCTGATGTAATTGTTGTTGATGAACAATGTGTCAGGGCTGATGTGCTTAAAGAAGCAAGCAGGCTATCCATACCTGTTATTACAACTAATGATAAGATCATGTACGGCCTTCCGAACCGCTCAAAGGATAGTGCTGATGCCATTGTGGAAGACCTTTCAAGTGGAAAAGAAAAAGGAGCACTGATCCTTGATCTTGATCTTCTCGGAGAAGTCGCACCAAGGCTTACCATGAAGATGGCACCTATTCGTGAGGAGATGGGAATCAAGGCACTTCCAAATGAGGAAGAACTCAAAGAATTCATTGACAAATGTGTGCAGTGTGGTGCATGTGAACTTGTCTGTCCAAACAACCTGCCAATAATGGAAGCTATGGAGATAGGTGCAACAGGTGACCTGACAAAATTCGATCTTCTGCATGACCAGTGTATTGGCTGTGGAAGATGTGACCAATCCTGTCCAAAGGATATTCCTATCCTTGATGTTATCGAGAAGTCTGCCCAGCAGGCTATCCGTGAAGAAAAGGGCGTCATCCGCTCTGGAAGGGGGCAGATAAGTGACCCTGAGATCCGTGCAGAAGGTGTAAACCTTGTTCTCGGAACCACTCCGGGAATCATCGCACTTGTAGGATGTTCCAACTACCCCGATGGTACCAAGGACCTCTACACGGTAGCAGATGAAATGCTCAAGAGAAACTATATCGTTGTTACATCAGGATGTTCCGCAATGGATCTTGGAATGTACAAGGATGAGCGTGGAGAAACACTCTATGAGAAGTATCCTGCAAAGTTCCTTGGTGGAAACCTGATAAATGTAGGTTCATGCGTTTCAAACTCACACATTACTGGAACCGCAATCAAAGTAGCCGCTATATTTGCACAGCGTAATATCACCGGTAACTTTGAAGAAACTGCTGATTACATCATGAACCGTATTGGTGCAGTAGGTGTTGCATGGGGCGCATACTCTCAGAAGGCAGCTTCCATAGGTACCGGATGCAATAGATATGGTATACCTGTCGTAGTCGGGCCACATGGTTCAAAGTACAGAAGAGCACTCATAGGTAAGCCATACGAGGAAGACGACTGGAAGGTATATGACGCAAGGAATGGATCAGAAATGCCAATTCCTGCTTCACCGGAATTCCTCCTTTCGACTGTTGAAACTGTTGAAGAGCTTATGCCTATGCTGGCAAAGAACTGTATCCGTCCATCTGATAACAACATGGGAAGAATGATCAAGCTCACCCACTACATGGAACTGAGTCAGAAGTACCTTGGACATATGCCTGAAGACTGGTATAAGTTTGTCAGATCCGAAACGGACCTGCCACTTGCAAAGCGTGAGGAACTCCTTAAGATCCTCGAGCAGGACCATGGATGGGAGATCGACTGGAAGAGGAAGAAGATACTTTCCGGACCAACCATGAAACTGGATGTGGCCGCACAGCCTACAAACCTTAAGAGGCTCTGCAAGGGGGAGTGCTAAATGGTAGATACCACAAAGAACACACTTATTTATACAACATGGGGTACAAAGACCGCAAAGCCGGTCAACCCCGCCACAGTTAGTAAGATGATCTCCAAGGCAAAGAGGCCTCTTTTGATAGTAGGATCAGAAGTAATGAAAAATGAGACACTTCTGGACAAAGCTATTGCAATTGCAAGCAAAGGAGTTGCAGTTGCAGCTACAGGACACTCAATAAAAGGTTTTCTTGATAAAGGAGCAGATGCAAAGTATTTCAATATCCACTCTCTTGCCCATTACCTGGGGGATGCGAAATGGACAGGGCTTGATGGACAAGGCGGATATGACCTCATAGTTTTCCTCGGTCACAAGAAATACTACCTTAACCAGGTACTTTCAGGACTTAAGAATTTCACTGATCTGAGGACTGTAACCCTCGAAAGACACTTTATGCAGAATGCAAGCTTTTCCTTCGGTAACCTTAAACCCGAAGTACACATTGAAGCACTTAATGAAGTAATTGAGAATTTATAACATTGACATTGGATACTTGGAGAATAAACTATGGCAAATGAATTCCCTTTTGAGATCTCTCCTATGTTTGAAGGAGAAAGAATTAGGAAAGACGGCATGTATGTCGAACTTGCAGGTCCGAAATCCGTTGGTTTTGAGGTTGTAAGAGCAGCAGACATGGACGATGTTGAAGATGGAAAGTTCACACTTATAGGACCAGATCTCTCTGACATGGAAGAAGGATCTAGATATCCTTTTGCAATGGTCTACAAGATCGCAGGAGAACTTGTAGAAGCTGACCTTGAGTCCATCGTTGAAAGAAGGAACCACGAATTCCAGAACTACATTCAGGGTATGATGCACCTGAACCAGAGGGACGATGTCTGGGTAAGAGTAGGAAAGGAAGCTGTGGACAAGGGCTTAACTTCATTAGAGCACGTTGCACAAGCTATCATGATGCTCTTTAAGAATGAACTTCCATTCATAGAGAAAGTAGAAGCTACCTACATCACAGATGAAGCTGAGATCGAGAAAGAGATCGAAAGTGTCAGAGCGATATACACTGGAAGGGACGCGAGGACGCGTGACCTTCATGATGAAGATGTCGATACATTCTACGGATGTTCACTCTGTGCATCATTTGCACCTACCAGTGTCTGTGTCATTTCACCTGACAGAATAGCACTTTGTGGTGCTATCAACTGGTTTGATGGAAGGGCTGCAGCAAAGGTCGATCCTGAAGGACCCCAGTTCGCAATTCCAAAAGGTGATGTAATTGATGCTGAATCCGGTGAGTACACCGGTGTCAATGAAACTGCAGAAAGACTTTCAAGCGGTGAATATGACCGTATCAAGCTTCACTCATTCCTGGAATATCCACATACCTCATGTGGTTGCTTTGAAGTGGTAGGATATTACATTCCTGAAGTCGATGGTATCGGCTGGGTAGACAGAGACTTTGCAGGTACAGCACCAAACGGTCTGCAGTTCTCAACAATGGCAGGTCAGACTGGTGGTGGAAAGCAGGTTGTCGGTTTCCTCGGAATCGGTATAAACTACTTCCGTTCACCAAAGTTCATCCAGGCCGATGGTGGCTGGGACAGAGTTGTCTGGATGCCAAAGATGCTTAAGGACAAGGTATCAGAAGATATTCCTGATTACATCCGTGACATGATCGCAACCGAAGAGGATGCAGCAGACATTGACTCACTCAGGAACTTCCTTAAAGAGAAGAACCACCCAATACTCGAAAGATGGGTGGAGGAAGAAGAGGAAGCTGAGGAAGAAGAAGCACCTGCAGCACCACAGGCAGGATTTGCAGCTCCACAGATGATGCAGATGCCAACAAACTTCGCACCATCCGGACCTATGATAGGCGGCGGTGGATCTGGTGGTGTAAAGGTGATACTCAAGAACGCAAAGATCAGTGTTGACAGAGTGATCATCAAGAAAATGGACTAAAGGGGCTTTCTGTGGCTAAAATTATTGCAGTAACAGGAAAAGGCGGAACAGGGAAGACTGCTACAACAACTCTTCTCATTCGCCACCTTACCAGAACCAATAAAGTTGTCCTTGCAGTGGATGCTGATCCGGACACTAACCTTCCAGAGACTCTTGGTTGTGAAGTAAACCGCACTGTTGGGGACATCAAGCAGTTCATGCAGGATGAACGCGACAACATGCCACTTGACAGTAACAAGGAATCCATACTCAAGTCAAAACTCTATGAGATACTTGAGGAGATGCCCGGTTATGATCTGGTGGTCATGGGAAGGCCTGAAGGTTCTGGGTGTTACTGTTATGTGAACAACCTGCTTCGCGGGATCATGGATAAGCTCGTAAACAATTACGATGTCCTTATCATTGATACTGAAGCGGGGCTGGAACACTTCAGCAGGAAGATCTTCCGCAATGTCGATGATCTGGTGGTTGTTACAGATGGTTCGCGCAGAGGAATGCGTACTGCAGAACGAATAAAGGATCTGGTAGGTGAACTCGAAACAGATGTATCGAACATCTATGTTATTGCAAATAAAGTCACAGATACAAATCGTGAAGTAATTGCTGAAACAGCAGGGGAGCTCGGCCTGGAACTTATTGGTATGGTGCCAGTTGATGAGATGATCGCGGAGAGGGATCTTGCAGGTGAGCCATTGTTCGATCTTCCGGATGATTCCGTTGCTGTTCAGGAAATTGAAAAGATAGCAGGCAAATTAGGTTTGTAATTCATATTATTATACAGGTGGAATGCACATGACGAAGAAAGTAAAGTTAGCGCAACTGACTGATATGTTGCAGGACCTTAACGTCGAAGCACTTGAAGGTGTTACGATCGAAGGTGACATTGAACTGGACATCAGCGGTGGTGGAGGTCTCAATCCGGCACTCGCATACGCCATAGGTGGCGAGATATCCCAGATATCCTTACACATGGCGAACATAGGAAGGATACTTGGATTCCCGGCTGAGCAGTTGTTCGCATCTGCTTTTGGAATGGGCGCAATGCCAGAAGGTACTCCTGCTCTTGGAGCAGCTCCAAGACCATCTGAACTTCTCGCTTCAAAGTTCGATGTATCAAAGATAGATAACTGGAAGAATAAGATCCAGGAAGTCACCATTGGTGCAACAGCAGCAGATGGAGGTTCCAGAAAGAGCACTGTCACAATTGGTGGAGAGAACGCGCTTCCATACTATTTCGATGCTGAAATGCCACACCGAAATCACTTTACAATGGATGTTTTCGACATGCCTATCGGAATGGCAAAGTCTGTTAAGTCCAATTATGAAGATGTTATTAATGACCCTGCAGAATGGGCAAAGAAAGTTGTTCGTGATTTCAATGCAGATATGGTAACAATTCACCTTATTTCTACTGACCCGCTCATCCACGACACATCGGCAAGGGATGCTGCAAAGGTTGTAGAAGATGTGCTTCAGGCAGTAGACGTACCAATCGTTATTGGTGGATCAGGTAACCCTGAGAAAGACCCTGAAGTTCTTGAAAAGGCTGCTGAAGTATCTGAAGGTGAGCGTGTATTGCTTGCATCTGCCAGCTTGAACCTTGACTATGAAAGAATTGCAAAGGCAGCTATTGACTACGGTCACGTTGTACTTTCATGGACACAACTGGAGATCAATGCACAGAAGGAACTTAACAGAAAACTCATGAAACAATGTGGCGTCCCAAGAGACAGCATTGTTATGGACCCAACAACCGCAGCACTCGGATATGGTCTCGACTACGCATACACCAACATGGAACGTATCAGACTTGCAGGTCTTATGGGCGATGATGAACTCACATTCCCAATGTCCTCCGGTACAACCAATGCATGGGGAGCTCGTGAAGCATGGATGGTCGGATCCCCACTTAACCAGGATTCTGACTGGGGACCAAGAGAATATCGTGGACCTATATGGGAAATTATCACAGGTCTTTCACTTTCACTTGCAGGTAACGATATGTTCATGATGATGCACCCAACATCCGTTCAGGTCATGAAAGAAATTACAGGAATGCTCTACGGTTCTATTGAGGCAGACGAGATAGACATTACAAACTGGATCGGAGCGGAGGTGTGATAAATGAAAATTAACAGCCCCCTTGAAGCTTACAAATTCTTACCGGCTACAAACTGTGGTGAATGTGGCGAACAGACATGTATGGCTTTTGCAGCTCACCTCATTGACAGGTCATTGAAACTAGAAGATTGTAAGCCAATACTCGTAGACAAGTTCAAGAAAAAGTATGATGAACTTACCGCACTTCTCGCACCGGAGATCAGAGAAGTTGAGATTGGTGTTGGAGACAAGATCGTAAAGATAGGTGGAGATGATGTACTTTACCGTCACAAACTTACATTCTTCAACCAGAATGCATTAGCATATGATGTTTGGGACACAATGGAAGAAGCAGATCTTGTTGAGAGAGTTAACAAGATTCAGGACTTTAGAAAATTCTATATCGGTGACTTCCTGTTAGTAGATATGGTAGCTGTAAGGTCAACATCAGATGACCCTGCTAAATTTGCAGCAGCTGTCAAGAAAGTTGCAGAAACAACTGATCTTCCTTTGATACTTTGTTCATTCAACCCTGAAGTACTCAAAGCAGGTCTTGAGGTTACAAAGGATAGAAACCCACTTATCTACGCAGCAAACAAGGACAACTGGCAGCAGGTAGCTGATCTTGTTCTGGAATATGATGTTCCTGTAACACTTTTCTCACCAAATGACCTTGATACTCTCAAGTCAATGGCAATGACCTTTGCCGAAATGGGTACTGAAAAGATCGTGCTCGATCCTGGTACATATCCAACCGGAAAACAGCTAAAGGAAACATTCAACAACTTCATTAAGATACGTAGGGCAGGTATTGATGGCGATCGTGACATCGCATATCCTATAATGGCAGTTCCATTTACAGCATGGATGGCACACGATGATCCTGTAGATGCATCATACTGGGAAACCGTTGTATCTTCAGTGTTCACCATCAGGTACGGAGACATAATGATTCTCCACGGCACAGAGCCATACGCAATGCTTCCGGAACTTCACATTCGTGATACCATCTACACTGATCCAAGAAAGCCTGTTGCAGTTGACCCTGCTATGTACAAGGTAGGAAACCCAACCGCAGATTCACCGGTACTTGTTACAACCAATTTCGCTCTGACATACTACACAGTAGAGAGTGACCTTGATTCCAACAAGATAGACTGCTTCCTATGGGCAATCGATACCGATGGACTTGGTGTAGAAGCTGCTGTTGCAGGTGGACAACTGACCGGTGCAATGGTCAAGAAAGCTATCGAGGATTCCGGATTTGATATGAAGAAGGACACCACACATAACACTATAGTTCTCCCAGGACTTGCAGCACGTCTGCAGGGTGATGTGGAAGATGAAACAGGTGCAAATGTGCTTGTAGGTCCTGCTGACTCCGGAAGAATACCTGGATGGATGGAAAAGAACTGGCCACCACAGAACAAATAATTTTTCTTTATTCCGTGCCAAATGGCACGGAAATAACTTTCTTTTTTGTAGTTGTCGTTTTATGGTATGTAGAAACTATCATACAATAAATCCTGATTTTTCATTCAAGATTTTCCTGTAAGAAAGTCTAAGGTCCATACTCTTGATGTGAATTATTTATGAGTTATTTGATTCTGCTGCAAAAGCCAGCCATGAAAAAATTAACAACTGAAAAAAAGTGAACATAACTGCATATGTTGGCAGTTTTGTCAATTTATTAAGAAAAAATGTTTTTTAAGAGGATAATACTCTAAAAACCACATTCATCTATGGTTATTTCCTGAATATATTCTGAACTTACATCCACAGATACTTTTGTTTCCAGATATTTCAGGTATTCACATTTTCCTGTTTCCCGCTGTATGATACAATTAGTACAGTAAGTTTCTTTATTCTCTCTGGAATAGCCGATCTGCTCTATTATACACATGCTCCCACTCCATCATTGTTGATCTTTATGGTTACCATATCCTTGGCAGAAGTAATTCTGCCGCAGAGGTTGCAATAGTAGAAAACATTTGAGCCAATAAGTTGCCTCTTCAGGTCGATACCACAATATTCACAAGATAAGTCACTTACTGTATTCACACTACCTTCTCCCAAATTCCTGAGCCAAACCCACTATTTGGCATTAATCCCACCAATCATGAACCTGATCAGATCAAGTTCATCCTGGCATTGTACTTTTTCATAGCGACCATTTACAATTATTTTAAAGTCACTTTCTACTTTATTATTGTATGTATCAATACATTTTTCAATGTTTCGCATTGTTTTGCTCCAATTTCATTCGACAATGTAAATATTGGACTGTGCATATACATATTTAATCCAAATATTATATTTAGTTGCCTTGATAATATATAGAATATATACTATTGCTCTTTACTCATCGCAAATATGGTGGTTCATTGTTGTATGAAATGAAAAGTGCATTAAAGTAACATTTACGCAATTACTTATATAAGTAACCTCTATTAAAGTAAGTAAAGAAAACCGGTGATTTTCATGTACGTCAGTAACGCAGCTGCAGAGAACCTTGTTGAAGATATCAAAATGATGGCAGTCTCTAGTAGTGAAACCGTAATGATACTTATTGGCGAAGAAAGCCCTACAGATATTGATAGCCTCATTGAACAATTAAATGAACTGGATATTGATTTTTTTGGAGGCATATTCCCGGGACTCATTCATAAAACAGATATGCGCAGATCTGGCGCAGTTATTCAAAAGTTCCCTTACATCCAGAAACCACTTATCATAAGAGATCTGGATACAGATGGTTTTTTAATGCCTGAATTTAGTGAAGGTCTACTGGATATTAACACAAAATACACTGTTATGATACTAACTGATGGTCTGACAGGTAACATATCACTTTTACTTTCCAGAATATCGAACCAACTGGGTAATTCATTCAATTATATAGGGGGAGGGGCAGGTTTTTCTTCATTTGAAAGGGAAGCCTGTGTATTCACAGGAGCGGGTTTTTTCAAAGACGCAGCAGTTATTGTTCCTATAAAAATGGAGACCGAGCTTGGGGTGGGGCATGGTTTTGAACTGCTTATAGGTCCTCTTGTTATAACAAAAGCCAGTCAGAACAAAGTAGAGGAACTTAACTGGAAAAATGCCTTTGAAGTTTATGGGAGCTTGATAGAAACTGCCACAAACAATGAGGTTTCAATTGATGGTTTAAGGAAGGAGCCAAAATTATTTCCTCTTGGGATCCACTGCAAAGGCAATGAGGACATTGCCCGGGAAGTCATAGCAGTGAACAACAATAGCGAATTGGTTTGTGTAGGTTCAATTCCTGAAAATGCAATTGTCAATATACTGCATGGGACAAAAACAGGGCTTTTAAATGAATCGTCCAGGGCAGCTATCAGTGCCATGACAACAAATAAAGCATCAAGAAATGATCTTATCATAGAATGTATTAGCAGGAAAATGATCCTGAAAGATGAAATGAATATGGAACTGGAATCCATCAATGATATCCTTGTATCTGTGGATGAAAAAAATATTCCTGAAGGTGTGGTTTCCCTTGGAGAGATCTCCTCCTATGGTGAAGGGGTGCTCGAGTACTTCAATGAGACTGTAGTTATAGGCCGTTTCCATGACAAGTAATATTAATTGCCAGATAATTAACGATATCTCTCTCCTTTATGAGCTTTCGCTATCAATTGGCACTACGCTTGAACTGGAAAAAAACTGTGATGCTTTTATAAGTAAACTATTACTGCGTGAAAATCTGGCATTTGCGTCTGTCTGGCTCGATAAGGGATCATCTCACTCTGAAGCTGATTGCATAACTCTTGCTTATGCAAATCCAAAATTCCGTGTTGATAGAACAAAGATCCAACGTTCGAATATTCTGTTTTCACTCATCAAAAATGGGAAACCAGTTTCTGTAAGTTCGAATGAAGATATTTTCAAAGAGATTATATTTGAAAAAAAAATAGACAAGGGCACTTTCTTCATTTTTCCGTTAGAAGAAGTCGGATTTTTGAAAATTTACTCAATTGATCCAGAATCTGATGAAATGTTTCTGAACAAACTGAAAAATGTGATTTCCAAATTTGCAATTTCCATTAAAGCATGTATACTTCATGAACGCACATTACAAGAGATAGAAGATAGAAAAATAATAGAAAGCAAATTACGTATCAGCAAAAAGCGCTTTGAAGATATGGCTGAAATGTTGCCTGCAGCAATATATGAGTCTGATCTGCATGGAAATATAACATACCTGAACAAAAATGGATTTGACCTGCTTGAATATTCTGTTGATGACATTGATACAGGAATAAATCTGGTAGATATTGTTTCTCGGGAAAATAGGGGAGAACTGGGACATCGGCTTGAAAAACTTAGATGTGGCAATGAACTAAATCCTACAGAATATCAGTTGATCACGAAAAACGGGTATACTCTCAATGTAATAATTGCTTCTACAACTATAGGTGAAGGTGAAGTCATTGGAATGCGAGGATTTATTCTGGATATTACCGAAAGAAAAGGTATGGAAAATTCACTAATTGACGCAAAGATTGTTGCAGCAGCCAATAGAGCGAAGAGTGAGTTTTTGACAAATATGAGTCATGAGCTCAGAACGCCTCTCAATGCAATTCTTGGTTTTTCTGATGTACTTAGAAACGAAAGCTTTGAAAGTCTAACTGGAATCCAAGCTAAGTATGTGGATAATATCCATGTTAGTGGGAAAAGACTTTCTGATGTTGTCAATGGGATGTTAGGTGTTTTCACGCTGGAAACTCAAAATACTGATCTGAGTTATGAGTACTTTGATGTGATGAAAGCAATCGTTGAAGTGGTGGATGCAATAAACCCAGCCAGAACAAGGGAAAACATCAACCTGGATGTGAGTACCGATCCTCTTGTTGACAAAATGTATGCTGACAGAAGAAAGTTCAAGCAAATTCTATACAATTTACTTTCTCACTTTATCCGGTTTGCCGATAAAGGAAGCCGTATTAAAATTGATCTGACCATCATTTCTAACATGCTAAAAGTATCAATAAGGGATCCAGGTACGATTCTCTCTGAGGTCGATAAGAACATTATTTGTGAAAGGTTCTTACAGATAAATCTGGTAGATTCGGATGATTGCAGTGAAGAAGAACTGAGTTTTTTAGTTACCAAAAAATTCATAGAATTGCACGAAGGATATATTGGTTTAAATGATGTAGGTGGTGAAGGTATCGCATTTATCTTCTATCTGCCACTAAATGGCAAGGAAATCTCCTGTGTTCAAACAGCGATCTGTGAGCAAGCATAATTTAAAATGATTATTTTTTCGTTTTCTTCTTTTCTTTTAAGGGAAGTGTGGCTACGTAATCATAAGAAATGTTTAGCCACTTATCAAGCTCTTTTTTATTGTCATAGACATCTGGGGGGAGAATAATGTATTCCTTCATCCTGCGGCCCATGGGTTCAAAAGGTGCTGTTTCATCGTGTTTCTCAAAGAGTTTCTTCTGGTCTTCTGGTGTCAGTCTAAGCATGAAGCCATCGCCATGCACACCAGCATACATGTTCCTGTTAACAAAATAAACAGGACATCCAAACATTTTTCTTGGTTCTACTAACCTGCCATCCATAGACTCTTCCAGGACGGAGATCAATTCATCAGACGGTTTCTTCCATGCCATACTATAAAATATACATAATGCAAACATATAACTAATTACAGGCCTGGATTTGGGCCAAGGATGAACGTAACATGAGTGAAGTTTATTTTACACCTGCAGAAGAGATTGGTCCTGAAAATACACAAGTTGACCAGATAGTTGCCCTGTTCCCGAAGATGTCCCCTGTAAGAAAAGGGGATATTGTTGCAATTAAGATACACCCTGGGGAATATGGGAATACCACTTATGTACGTCCGATAATCGTAAAGACTGTGGTCGATATGGTGAAGGCTGCAGGGGGAATACCTTTTGTCACTGATACCACAGTATTGTACAGAAGCAGAAGATTCAATGCAGTAGAAGTAATTGAAACTGCCGCAGCAAATGGATTTACACATGCTAGCATGGGCGCCCCCATTATATGTGCAGACGGACTTCATGGGGATGATAGCGTTACGGTAGAACTGGGGGGAGAACGGCTCAAGGATATAACTGTTGCTTCAGTCATCGCAGCAGCAGATTCAATGATTGTGATATCTCATTGCAAAGGACATCCTGCTTCAGGATTTGGCGGAGCTATCAAGAATCTTGGAATGGGATGTCTGGACAAAGCAGGGAAAGCAAAAGTACATGCACCGGGGATACCTGAAGTAGACGCTGAGAAATGTGTAGGTTGCGGGGCATGTGTGAAGTATTGTCCGTGGGATGTTATTAACCTTGAAAGCGGAAAAGCCATTATTGATAAGAGTAAATGCAAAGGCGAAACGGCATGTATGACTGCTTGTAAGTATGCTGCAATTGCTTCACCTGCGGGTTATTTTAAACCATTGCAGGAGCTACTCGGGGAAGCTTCCATGGGTCCTGTAAAGGCACTTGGTTCAAGGATCGGATACATCAACTGGATATTTGACCTGACTCCGGGATGTGACTGCTTTAATTTTTCGGCACCTGTATTTGCCGGAGATGTTGGTATACTTGCATCAAAGGATCCTGTTGCTATAGACAAGGCAAGTATAGACCTTATAAATAAGAAGATGCATAATGAGAACAGTGGAACCATTGATGATGTGTGGGGTGTTGACCCGGTAATTCATGTGGACCACGCTGCAAAAATTGGTGCTGGAAGCCTGAAATATACTTTGATGCAATAAGCACCCTGGCAGGAATCTCCTGTCCAATTATTTTCATAGTAATTTACCAATCCAGGAAACTAATAAACAATGAAAAATACTATTTGTCCCAAGTGTGGGAATGAGACACAAGAACTTTATGATGGTCGGTGTAAGGACTGTTTCTTTGAAAACTTTAAACTTGCAGAATTACCTCTTGTCCTGCATGCAAAGATATGTGCAACTTGCGGTGCGCGTTTTAACAAGAACAAATGGGCTAATACGGGCAGCATCGAAGATATTGTGTTCAATACTATTGAAGATGCATTGTTCATTCATGACAGGGCCGAGGACATAGAGATCTATTTTGAGCCAAGGCAATTATCACCTCATATGTATCGTGTGAAAGTAGAGATAAATGCAAGCGTAATGGGCATGCCTCTACATCAGAAACTGAAAACCGAAGTGCGTATCACAAGGGAGGCATGTGATGCATGCAGCAGGATATCAGGGGGTTATTTCGAGGCCATTATTCAGATACGGGCTACAAATCGTCAGCCCAGTCCCGAAGAGATACAAAAATGCATGCGAATAACTAATGAAGTCCTTGAACGAATGCACAAGAAAGGGGACCGATTTGCCTTTATTTCAAATAGTGCAGAAGACAAGGATGGACTTGATATTTATGTAGGCTCTACCAACGCCAGCCGTCATATTTGCAAAGAAATCGAATCATACCTGGGGGGTAGTTTTTCCGAATCACCCACACTTTTTGGGAGAAAGGAAGGAAAAGATGTCTATAGGAACACCTTTTCCATGAGACTTCCCGAATTCTCGGCAGGTGACATCATTGAACTGAGGGACAGGGTAATTGAGGTCCGGAAATTCGGAAAGAATGTAACTGGTACGGACCTTCTCAATGGGTCACGATTCCTGGCTCCTCCTGATGAGGTAAAAGGGGCAACCTTGATCGCAAAAAGAAGCACTGCAGCAAATGCAGTACTGGTTGCAATTGAAAATAACGAGTTGATGGTGCTTGATCCTGATACATTTGAAACAGTAACTATAAAGAAACCGGTTCTCTTAAGCGCAAAAGCGGGTGATGAGATAGCTGTGGTCAAGACATCTCATGGACTAATAGCACTACCTGAAGAAGTCTCGAGAAAAAACAACCTTTGAGCCTTTAGTCATTATGAAGAACATACTTGTGATCGGATTCAGTACCCGTAATGTTGTCTGCTCGGGAAAACGGGCTGGCTACAACATGTACGCCCTGGATGCATTCTGTGACCATGACCTGAATGAGTGCGCAGATGCTGCCATACAGTTTGACATCGAAGATGGATTCGATGTAAAAAGCATAAAGGTAGAAGAAATACTACAACTGATCGAGGAATTCGGAGTCGATTTTGATGCTATCATTCCAGGATCTGGATTTGAGACCATAGAGATCCCGAATTGCAAGTATCCGATCTTGCGTAATGATGTTGCTACAATGCAAAAAGTTACGGACAAATCCATTTTTGCAAATGTCCTTGAAACTATGGGTTTTCCACATCCTCTGAAATTTTCTCTGGACGGGGGAATGGGAATTGATTATCCTGTAATGGTAAAACCTGTTTGTGGCGGTGGCGGTATATTCAACAGGGTCATCCAAAACAGGGATGAACTGGACTCTTATTTGGATTTTCTTGAGGGTGGGGAGATACCATTATCAAAAAAAGACATGTTAATACAGGAATATCTGGAAGGCATACCTGCAAGTGTTTCTGTAATTTCTACAAAAGATGCTGCTCACTCAGTGGCTGTCAATGAGCAACTTATAGGTATTCCCTGGCTAACAGATATGCCATTTGCGTTTTGTGGGAACATTACACCTTTTGAGAGTCCATATACTGGCAGGATGAAGGAACTTGCCGAGGAATTAATACTGAAAATAGGGTTGATAGGTTCTAATGGTGTTGATTTCCTGGTCACTGAAAAAGGTCCTGTCATCTTAGAGGTAAATGCTCGATTCCAGGGAAGTCTGGATACAGTGGAACTGGCAAGCAAAATTAATATTTTTGATGCGCACATGAAAGCTTTTGAGGGACAGATAAGCATACCGGACTCTCCTGTTTGTCAATATGCCGGCAGGGCAGTCCTGTATGGAAACAGGGAAGTTGAGATCACTGAAGAGATACGGGGAAGAATACTAAAGAAAAGAAGTGCTGATGTCCCTAATTGCGGTCATGTCAGTTGTGCAAATGAGCCAATAACCTCAGTTCTTGCAACAGGGGGCACAAGGGAGGAGGTCGTAAATGAACTTAAAAACAGCGCTATGTTTATACATGAATCCTTAGATGTAAATAGGCCCTGGGGATAATATCATTAGGTTTTACGATAATATTTGTAACATGCATTTTTACCAAAAATTAATATTTCAATACATTACATTAAACATATATTTCATGAGGTGAGGTTTTGATAGATATAAATGATCCGGTTGTCAGTGGATATCTCGTTCGGCTTGCAGGTGAAGAAGGAGTGGAAATGATTAAGAATATGCCTGAAGGCGAAGTTACTGACGAACAGATAGCTGAGTCAACAGGAATACTTCTCAATATCGTAAGAAGGACTCTTTTTATTCTCAATGAGAACAAACTTGCAGTCTGCAGGCGGGAACGTGATTCCAGTAGTGGTTGGTTAACTTACCTATGGACTCTCGATCTGGAGGACATTGGACCACAGCTTATGAAAGAAAAGAAAAAGATTGTCAGAAACCTGAAGACACGCCTTGAGTTTGAAGATAATAATGTGTTTTACATCTGCCCTGAAGGCTGCAACCGTATGAATTTTAGCAAGGCAACTGAATGTGAATTCCTCTGCCCTGACTGTGGGGAGGATATGATGTTCGATGATAATTCAAAATTAACTGAAAAAATGAAAAAGCGTATCATTGAAATTGAAACTGAATAATTATATGATATCTCGAAAAAGATCTTTACAGATACTTGAAGAAGCAGGATGCAGTAAAGGCGTAATAGAACACTGCATTGCTGTTTCAGAGCTTGCGACAGAGATTGGAAATAAGCTTGCGGACGATGGCATTGAAATTGATCTTGCACTGGTTGAGATTGGTGGATTACTGCATGATATAGGAAGGTCGAAGACCCATAGTATCAGGCACGCCGTAGAGGGTGCAAATATCGCAAGAAAACTGCAGATCGATGCATCAATAGCAGAGATCATAAAAAGGCATATCGGTGCGGGAATAACAATTGATGAAATTTTGAAGTTTGACCTTCCTGAAGATAATTACATGCCTGAAACAATAGAAGAGAAAGTAGTTGCACATGCGGATAATCTTATCAAAGGTACTGAAAGAATATCCCTTGAAGAACGTATCTCTCTCATGGTAAATGGCAAGATCGATGGTAAAGCTATCAAAAGGGTCAGGGCACTTGCGGAAGATATTGGATTTTATTAAACTCAAGGGATACATATATATATAAAAATCCCTAATGGGTAACTGTGTGCAATTGATTGCATATAACATTTTTATCATTTTAATTTCTCATTTTCTAGTTATGAGGTATAACTGTGACTGATGACAAGCATTTAAAAGGTACAACAACTGTAGGGATAGTGTGCAATGATGGCGTTGTTCTTGCAACTGAACAGCGTGCAACAATGGGGAATTTTATTGCAAGTAAGACCGCAAAGAAGATCTACCAGGTAGATGACCTTGTGGCAATGACCACCGCAGGTTCTGTTGGCGATGCACAACAGATTGTAAGGATGATAAGTGTCGAATCAAAACTTTACAAGATGAGACGGAAGGAATCTGTTACTATTAAAGGGCTTACAACTTTGCTTTCAAATATATTGAGCGGACAGAGATATTATCCACTAATGGTCCAGCTTCTTGTGGGCGGATATGACAAGAACGGTCCTGCTATGTATTCACTTGATGCAATGGGCGGAAGTATCGAAGAAACGAAAGCTGTTGCAACCGGTTCCGGTTCACCAATGGCATACGGTGTACTTGAGGACAGATATGTGGAAAGTATGAACACCGATGAAGGTGTGGAACTTGCCGTAAGAGCACTTCACAATGCAATGAAGAGAGATTCTGCATCTGGTGAAGGGATTGATGTAGTAGTTATTAAAAAAGATTCTTACAGAAGACTTGACATGGAAGATGTGAAGAAAATGAGGGAAGGGCTATAATAGTTCCCCCTTCCTCTTGATTCATATTAAGCATAATTTTAAAAATGTTTATTATTTTTAACAACTCATATTTTTACTTTTTTACAGGAAGGCTGTTTTAATGGCGGTAGAAGAAGTACTATCTGATCTTAAGAAAAAAATCGAAGATAAATTGCCTGCTGGCACCACTATTTCTAATGTTGAATTTGAAGGCCCACAGCTTGTTGTTTATACTGAAGAACCGAAGAAATTTGCGGATAATGGCAATATAGTCAGGGGTCTGGCAAAGGCCTTGAGAACTCGTATTGTTGTACGTCCTGATCCAAGGGTGTTGATGCCACCTGAAGAATCCATCACAAAAATAGAAGAAACTGTTCCATCCGAGTCTGGCGTTTCTAATTTTCATTTTGACCTTGATGTAGGTGAAGTCATTATAGAGGCTGAAAAGCCGGGACTCGTTATCGGCAAACATGGAGAGACATTAAGAGAGATCACAAAGAAGATCGGATGGACTCCAAAGGTCGTTAGAACTCCACCTATCAAGTCACGGACAGTCAAGAACATCCGTGAATTCATGCGTACCAATCATAAGGAAAGGAAGGATATTCTCAAAGGCGTAGGAAGAAAAATACATCGAGGATGTACTTCCAAGGACGAATGGGTAAGGGTTACATCCCTCGGAGGGGCAAGAGAAGTAGGGCGTAGCTGTTTCATCATTTCCACACCAGAATCAAGGATAATGATCGACTGTGGTGTCAATGTTGCTTCTGAAGACAATATGACTCCTTACCTCTATGTTCCCGAGGCATTCCCCATCAACCAGATCGATGCTGTGGTGCTGACGCATGCTCACCTTGACCACCAGGGACTCGTTCCGCTTCTTTATAAATATGGATTCGAGGGGCCTGTATACTGTACGCCTCCAACACGCGATCTTATGGCTCTTCTGCAGCTTGACTATATAGATGTAGCTGCAAAAGAAGGAAAAAGACCGCCTTATTCTTCAGCAGATGTAAGAGAAGTGTTGAAACATACCATAACTCTTGACTTTGAGGAAGTTACTGACATTGCACCTGATGTTAAGCTGACATTCCATAATGCAGGACATATTATTGGTTCTTCTGTATCTCATTTCCATATTGGTGACGGACTCCACAATGTTGTAATCACTGGGGATTTCAAGTATGAGAAGACAAGATTGTTCGATCCTGCTGTTAATAAGTTCCCACGTGTTGAAAGTGTCATCATGGAATCAACCTACGGAAGCTCAAATGCTACGCAGCCATCACTCCAGGATGCTGAGAATCACCTCAAGCAGGTAGTGAATGAAACGCTGAGTCAGGATGGTGTAGTTCTTATTCCGGCCTTCGCGGTAGGTAGAAGTCAGGAAGTCATGATCGTTCTTGAGGATGCAATACGCAAGGGAGAAATACCAAATGTTCCTGTGTATCTTGACGGAATGATATGGGAAGCAACTGCAATCCATGCAACTTACCCTGAATATCTTAACAATGATCTGCGTAAATTGATCTTCCAGAAGGGACAAAATCCTTTCCTTGCGGAATGCTTCAAACCAGTGGACTCAAACGAACTGCGTAAGAAGATACTCGATGAACCGCAGCCATGTGTGATCCTTGCTACCTCAGGTATGATGAACGCAGGTCCTGTGATCGAATATTTCAAGAAATTTGCTGAAGATAACAAGAACACACTTGTTTTCGTTGGTTATCAGGCAGATGGAACTCTTGGAAGAAGGATCCAGAAGGGATGGAAGGAAATTCCGATATCAACAAGAGATGGAACTCATGTTGTCAGCATGAACATGAATGTGGAAGTTGTTGATGGTTTCTCTGGTCACTCTGACAGAAAACAATTGATGGACTATATCAAGAAGATGAAGCCAAGACCTGAAAGAGTTTTCACCGAACATGGTGATGAGAGGTCTTGCATCGATCTTGCAAGTTCCATTCATAAGAAGAATAAGCTTGAAACAAGAGCTTTGACAAATCTGGAAACTGTACGGTTAGTTTAACCGTACTACTATTCTTTTTTTAATCAACCTTATTCAATGCTAGATTCACTAGCTGCAAGTTTGTTCAGGTAATCTACAAGTGCACTGTGATCTTCAAGTAGCAGATCAGCTTCCTGAAGTTTTTCGGGAGCAAGGTAAGTCGGTACTACCACACAATACATACCGGCACTTTTTGCAGATATGACTCCAAGGGGCGCATTCTCAACCACAAGACAATCCCTGGCATCAAGACCAAGCATATCCGCAGCCTTCAGGTAGGGTTCTGGGTCTGGCTTCCCATGTTTCACGTCCTGACCTGAAACGATAACATCAAAAATATCCGGATAGAATTTATCCATCAGGCTTGTTACAATAGTCCTGTCTGCACCTGACGCAACGGCTAGCTTATAGTGACTTTTAAGATTTCCAAGGCACTCTTGCATATTTTCGAATACCAGTGATTTGTTATTCTTCATGAAATGGCTACGTTTCTTCTGAAGTAGATCTTCATACATTTCAGTATCTGGTACTCTTCCGGCTTTTTCGAATATGAGGTTTATAACACCAACATGGTTTGAGCCTTCGATCTCATATATCTCATCCTCTCTGACATTGATTCCCACAGTTTCAAATGCCTTTACCCATGCACTGGCGTGATAAGGCATTGAATCGACGAGTACACCATCTACATCAAATATGATCCCCTTTTTCATGAATCTATCATACTCTCCTTTAAATTAAACCTGTTTGTTCATGTGAAAGAATATGCAGAAGCAAAAAAGAATTTAAGGATTACTGATGATTGTTAATTATGGCTGAAAATGAGGGGAAGCAAGAATTTCGTGTGTGCAAAAAATGTGGATACCAGAGAGGTTTTCATGTGTATTTTAAAGAGATGTCAGAAGGGAATATGAGAATCGGGCTTATTTGTCCAAGCTGCGGGCAGAGTTATGATGTTGGCTGGGTGACATCGGATGTCAGTAGTATAGAACCGGAAGAGGGGGATAGTTATGGGGAAAAACGTCCCTGAAATCCTCTTAAAAAACCTTAATATCTAATAATTTTTCTTAAAACTCCCCTTAATATTCCTTCTCTATTTATTCTGTAATGCCGCCATCTTCTTTTTGACTTCCATTGCCTGCTGCTTGTACTTCTTATGCAGTGCTTTGAACTCCTGATCTGAGATTACCTTGTTCTTCCGGTCTTCCTCTGTCTGGAGTATTACTGCCAGCAAGGCTTCATAACGGTCTTCAAGGTCATGAATATCTGCATTCTTTTTTCTTTTTGAATAAAGAACGAAAACCAGAACTAAAGCGGTCACAGATACCAGAGCCAATACAAATATATTCTGAATATTTTTGGCGGATCCTTGTTCAACCGCTTTGTGAGTACTCACAAGAAGCACGTCAAAGTCAGGAGATGTCCATGTAAATGATACTGTGTTGGATTCATCTTTTATTTCATCTGCTTTCAATGCATTGCCTATAGCATCTGTCAGACTTACATGCACACCTTCAGGATAGTTGACTACAACTGCCAGTCTGGAGATTGGGTAAGATGTTTTTTCAGAGTCATGAAGAACTTTTGAGAAGGAATGGGAATAGGCATTCTTTCCATCTTCCAGCACATAGCTTATCTCATAAAGGGCAGGCATTGAAGATTGGTATAGACGTTCTGAATCATTGAAGTATAAAGCATCCTGATCCCTGAGGTATTCAATTTGCTTTGAGTCGGTCCCCATCATTTCGATACGTTTGAATGATGTTACTTCCGCTGTTTCAGGGATGTGAATGATCAGATTGTCCAAAGCTTCTTCTCCGCTGACGGAAAATACAATGGACTCCTGTACAAATATCGTACCTTCGTGGTTAAGATCAAGTTCTATCAGATGACTTGATTCGATGATCTGTTCCATGGAACTATTAAATGAGTCACTCCCATTGACATTATAGAATCCTGATGTGGAATTAATACTTATCAGCAAGCAAGAAAAGACAATTATTAATACAAGTGACCTGCAGATATTTGATTTCTTGAAACCTGTTCCTTTTTTCATGAATTAGACATCCATTTGGCTGCAAAGAAGAGCTATGGTGAGAATTCATCATCTTAGTATTTCACATTATTGTTTGTCGAGCTTCATTAATGATTTATAGCGGGAGTTAAATCTAAGCTTATATGGATCCTTTTACAATAATTGCCCTGGCAGTCTTTTTACCATTTGCACTGGCTTTCATGCTGCCGGTTGTTGGGAAAGTCCTGAAAGGCAACATAGGGTGGTACGCATTCTCTGTTGCTCTCCTGAGTTTCTTCCTAATCGCGTGGGTAGTTCCTGAAACAATTCGGACTGGGAGTATTCAGGGCTCATTAAGATGGATCCCTTCACTGGGTGTTAACCTATCCTTTTATGCAGACGGTCTCAGTATGATGTTTGGGCTGCTCGTTTCTGGAATAGGTGTAATGATACTGTTGTATTCCAATGGTTACATGTCAAAAAAAGAAGACCTTCCACGCTATTATCAGAATTTATTGCTCTTCATGGGATCCATGTTGGGAATGGTCTTTTCAGCTAACACCTTGCAATTGTTCATCTTCTGGGAACTCACAAGCATAACATCTTTCATGCTCATCGGGTACTGGAGGGATAAGCCTGCTTCTATATATGGTGCAACCAAATCCCTGTTGCTCACAGCCGGTGGCGGATTGTTCATGCTTGCAGGTTTCATCCTGCTTCGTTCAATGACAGGTTCCTTTGAACTAGCATCTCTGCTTCACGACCCAAGTGCAATAGCATCCATAAAAGCAGAGCCATTATTTCTCATCACACTTATATTGATAGTTATAGGTGCTGCAGCAAAATCCGCACAGGGTCCCTTCTATATCTGGCTTCCCAATGCAATGGAAGCACCCACTCCTGTTAGCGCCTTTTTACATTCCGCTACAATGGTGAAGGCAGGAATCTATATAATCGCCAGGATCCATCCAATCTTTTCCGGTACTGAAGCCTGGTTCATCCTTGTAAGCGGACTGGGAATATTCACCATGCTGATGGCAGGATTTTTGGCATTCAGACAAACTGATATCAAGGCAATACTTGCTTACTCTACAATAAGCCAGCTTGCCTATATGATGACAATGTATGGCTACACAACATATCACGAACCAGGTATTGGGGTTGTGGCAGCTACATTCCATCTTCTCAATCACGCAACCTTCAAAGCCTGTCTTTTCCTCGTTGCGGGTATTGTTGCTCATGAGGCGGCAACCCGGGATATACGTAAACTTGGGGGGCTGCGGAGGGAAATGCCTATTACCTTCATAATAGCCACAATAGCTGCACTTTCCATGGTGGGTATACCTCCTCTTAATGGTTTTTTGAGCAAGGAAATGTTCTATGAGACCGCCATAGAGATGGGTCATCTACTCGGGGGACCTTTCGCCTACCTCATACCAGCAGCAGCATTGCTTGCTGGTGTATTCACATTTGCATATTCGATAAAGTTCATTGACGGTATATTCCTGGGCAAGCGTCAGCATGGCCACCTTCCCGAACATGTGCATGACCCTTCATTTACAATGCTGGCTCCTGCAGGTATTCTGGCAATCCTTGTGATTCTCATAGGGCTCTTTCCCTCCATTGCAGTAGACTACATAATCGAACCAGCAGCTGAGGGGATACTGCTTGAAGACCTGGATCTTCATGTGGCATTATGGCATGGGTTCACAACACCCCTGTTTATGACGATCATCACTCTAATTATCGGTATTTTGGTATACTCTAAATATGACTCCATTGGCGCATGGCAGGATAGGGTAAACTTGCGTTATCCGTGGTTCAGTGTCAACTATGTCTATGACAGGGTGGTGGACGGAGCAATGGGGAAAAGTAAATCCTTTGCAGCTGTCATGCAGCCAGGTCCGGTAAAACCATATCTTGTTGCACTTATGCTACTGTTCATAACACTTGGAACAATTCCGATCTTCTTTGTAAAGGCCACACTGATCCCTGAAGATCTGAACTTTGATATCCCTGCATATGAAGGAATAGTCCTGGGACTCATAGTGGTAGCAGCTCTTGCTGCAGCTGTCCTAAGGAAATATCTGCAGGCAATCATAGCAGTTTCAGCAGTTGGATACCTCGTAAGTCTTATATTCATATATTTGCAGGCACCTGACCTTGCAATGACGCAGATCCTGGTGGAAACACTTACCACCATCATTTTCGTGCTGGTTATAGTAAAAGTGCCACAGACCTTCCGGGAAAAGATAACTGCATCCGTATTTGTAAGGGATCTGGTAATCTCGGCTGGAGTGGGTATTACGGTACTGATACTGTCACTGAATGTAACTCAGGGTATAGTGTCTCCGTTTGAATCTCTTTCATATTATTTCATAGAAAACAGCGTGCCTCTTGCAGCGGGTCACAATATTGTTAATGTCATACTGGTTGATTTCAGAGGATATGATACTCTGGGGGAAATAGTAGTACTCTGTCTTGCAGCATTGGGAGTTAACAACCTCATAAGGAGCGGAGTTGATAGAAAATGACAACACTTATCGCTAAAACTGTGACAAAGGCATGTGTGCCCATCACTATATTGTTCTCAATATCCCTCTTATTAGCAGGACACAATAACCCGGGGGGGGGATTTATTGGAGGGGTGATGTTTGCTTCGGCTATATCCCTAATGTACGTTGTCTTTGGCTTGAAGTACATCAGGTCTGCCTTTAAGCACCAATGGGAAAAATGGTTCGCTTTAGGTTTAATCCTGGCTGCATCTACAGGCTTTGGAGCTATTCTCTTTGGGCATAATTTCCTCAGAAGCTCATTCATGATATTAGACCTTCCATTTGTCGGAGAAATTGAACTGGTTTCAGCAGCCCTCTTTGACACAGGGGTGTACCTTGTGGTTCTTGGTAGCATCCTCCATATATTCAAAAGCACAGGTGATGACGAATGAACAATACAATGCTTTCCATAACCATAGCTTTACTTTTTGGAATTGGTACCTTCATGCTCCTTCGGAAGGACCTTATAAAAGTAGTCATTGGTATCACAATACTTTCCCATGCAGCGAACCTGCTCATAATCTCATCAGGTGTAAACAATGATGGGATAGCACCTATAATTGCCAGCGAGTCTGCTCAGCATTCATCAGGCATTATCTTCACCGATGATCTCGTAAATGGTATTCTTGCCCCGATAGTTCCTGAAGGTACGAAAATGCTATATGTTGATCCAATGGTACAGGCACTTACACTAACAGCGATAGTTATCAGTCTTGCAACAACTGCATTCCTTCTGATACTCTCATACCGTATCTACAAGGAGCATGGAACTACAGACATAAGCAAAGTAAGGAGTTTGAAAGGTTAATGGATATATATCATAACATCCCGATACTTCTGGTTGCAGTACCCATACTGTTCTCGGCCCTTACGATTTTTCTGAGGTCTACATTCAGGTTACAGAAGATACTCAATGCTACTGTATTTGCTGGTTTGTTCGCAATGAGCCTTGCACTTTTATTATATGTGTGGGAAAATGGTATTATTGTCTATGAAGTTGGAGAATGGGGCAAGTATGGTATAATACTTGTAGCTGATCTTCTGGGCTCGGGTATGGTAGTCCTCAGCTCCTTCATTTCCCTGATGGCAATGCTCTATGCACATGATTATATGCATAAGGACACAGCTCTTGACACAACCTTTTTCCCACTTTTCAACATAATGGTTGCAGGGCTCAATGGTATATTCCTCACAGGGGACCTGTTCAACCTATTCGTTTTCTTCGAGGTATTGGTAATGGCTTCCTGCGGACTTATAGTCCTGACCGGAAGGGGGGACCACACGAAAATGGTAGCTAAGGTAGAAGCCATTTTCAAGTATCTGATACTTAACATGTTTTCGATAATCCTGATGCTGACTGCCATAGCATCTTTGTATGCAACCGTGGGTACACTCAATATGGCAGACATCTCAGTCAAATTATCATATCTTAGTGAAAATGGCACCCTGCCCTGGCATATTCATGTCATCGCTTTGATGTTCATTGTTGTTTTCGGCTACAAGGCAGCGATGTTCCCTCTGCACTTCTGGCTTGCAGACGTGCATCCCTCGGCACCTGCACCTATCCACGCAATGCTTAGTGGTATGGTAATAAAGGTCGGTGTCTATGCCATGTTGAGGGTCCATTATCTGTTATTCCCGGATGTGCTGTTCTTAACCCGGCCAATCCTCATAGTGTTGTCACTCATAACCATCGTAGTGGGAGCAACTTCAGCCATAGGACAATATGACCTGAAAAGAATGCTGGCATATTCCAGTGTAAGCCAGATCGGCTATGTGCTGCTTGGGGTAGGTATGGGAACTGCTTATACAACAACAGCTGCCCTGGTATATCTTGTCAACCACGCAATGGCCAAATCCATGCTGTTCCTGACTACAGGTGAAACACTTTACCATGCGGGTACAAAGGATATACGAAAAATGGGTGGGTTCATTAGAACTGCTCCATTCCTTGGCGGAGTGTTCCTGATGGGTTCCATGTCAATTGCAGGACTTCCGCCCATGGGCGGGTTCATTGCAAAACTTGTGCTCTTCGATGCTGGCCTTGGTGCAGGTTTCTATATTCCAATCGCAATAGCTTTGGTATTTGCTATCTTTACACTATTTTATCTGTTCCGCACATGGCTGACCATTTTTTGGGGAGAGTTCAAGGAACCTGAGAATGAAGAGCTCTACTTGAGTCGTAATCCGACCACGCAGATCAAGATAGCCTTAATGTTGCTTGCATGTGCGGTGCTATTCTTTGGAGTGTATCCGGAACCCCTTTTAGCTCTTTCAACGGAGATAACGTCTCAACTGTTTGATCCGCAGCCATATATTGATGCAGTACTGGGAGGTAGTGTCAGATGAAAAAGTGTTTCATATATTCCATTGCACTTGGTTTTATCTGGTGCTTCGTAAGTGGTAACATAAGCCCGGGCAATTTTCTCATAGGAACGATATTAGGTTATTTGCTCCTCAGACCATTAAGGGTACTATATGATTTTGAAGCCCGGGATTCCCTTGTAGTAAGACTGCAACAGATACCAAAACAAATAAAATATTTTTCAAAACTCATTGTTGAAATCATAAAAGCAAGTATTGCTGTTGCAAAGATAATCATTCAACCGAATATCGATATAAAACCCGGGATCATATCTGTTCCAATAAGTGCTAAGACAAATGTAGGGATAACTGCAATTGCAAATACTATCACTCTTACGCCAGGGACCTTAACGATCGATGTTTCAGATGATAGATCAACTCTTTATGTGCACTGCATTGATATCGATGATTCGGATAAGGTACGTGATTCTATAAGGGAAGAACTTGAAGAATATGTACTGGAGGCTTTTGAATGAACATTGGCATACTTCACGTAGCATTGGTTTTCATGGCATTGGCAATAATCCCATGTATATATCGTATAATGAAAGGACCCAGCATTCCGGACCGCGTGGTCGGATTGGATGCCATGACTACTGTGATAGTGGTGATGCTTGGTGTTTACTCCTTTGTACAGGAGTCTGTGTTCTTTCTGGACGTAGCTCTGGCACTTTCCATCATATCATTTGTCGGAACAGTTGCTATTGCCAGGTATCTCGATGAAGGGGTGGTATTTTGAGTTACTTCAGTTTTATACAGGATGCTATCAGCATTTTCTTTTTCACTGTGGGGACGGTCTTCGTGTTTCTTGGAATGCTTGGCCTTCTGAGGTTACCGGATGTTTACAATCGCCTTCATGCAACGACAAAGATAGCAATACTTGGAGCTTTCGGGGTTATGCTTGGCATCGTTGTAAAAGTAGGTCTGAACTCCATGGGAATAAAAGCTATTACAGTAGGACTCTTTCTGATGCTGACATCACCAATTGCAGCTCATATGATCAGTCGTGCTGCTCACAGGCACGGTGTGGGACTTTGCAAGGAATCTATTGTGGATGAGTATGGGCAGAGTTACGCAAAAAAGGATTAGCCGAAGTAAAAAACAGGATTATAAAAATAATTATTAAAGATAAATTATGGGATAAGTTGTATATACAGATAATATGTGTATAATATTACAATTTCTCCTAACTATCTAACCCCGTAAATCTTGTGAGCGGGTTGGGGAGTGGGGGTTAGTGTGGGAGTGGGGGTTAAAAATAGACCCGCTCACTAACGCACTAAAAGGCACTATACTATATAAGATTTGTCTTTTCTTTTATTCAAAATACAGGATGAGTATATGGATCCGTCAAACTATTTAACACTGTGAATGTAATTTGAACTCTCCAAATGTATAAAATATATTTGATTACTTTTATTAAACATAAATAAGTATGGGCATCAAAATCCTTATACCCTGCTCATATTAATATGTGAATTACAGCACCAATTGCCTGATTAATCCTCTGGGGACACTGCCATGATAAAAAGTATACTGATATTTTCTATCAACCTGAATATACTATCTAATATGCGGATATTGCATTGAGTTGAGTGGAATTATCTTTGGAGCTACATGCAAGCGTACGGCAGGCGGTCGTTGCAGCCATGGATGATGTAATCCTTGATGACTGTGCAAGAATCCACCCTACATTAAGAAGTATCGTTGAAAAATAGAAATAGACATAAGTTTTGAAGCACTTTATGGTTCAATAAATGAAAACATATAGAACCCGAATATTCCGAATTGATGAAAACAATCTGGAAGAAGCAATCGCTGAAGCTGCAGCGATTATTAAAGAAGGTGGTACAGTTGCTTTTCCCACTGAAACCGTTTATGGACTGGGTGCCGATGCATTGAATCCTGAGGCAGTTAAGGCAATTTTTCAGGCAAAAGGCCGGCCAGCCGATAATCCGTTGATAGTGCATGTCAGCTCAAAAGAGCAATGTGAAAGTCTCGTAAAAAATATTTCTGATAAAGCTGTACTTCTAATGAACATATTCTGGCCAGGTCCACTCACGCTGATAATGGAGCGTAAGCAAGTAGTTCCTGATATTACGACCGGGGGACTTGATACCGTTGCTCTGCGCATGCCGGATAACAAAGTTGCCATGGAGCTTATCAAATGTTCCGGAAAAGCGATTGCTGCTCCTAGTGCTAACAGGTCTGGAAAGCCAAGTCCTACAACTGCAGAGCATGTAATTTCAGACCTCGATGGGAGAATTGACGTGGTTATAGACGGAGGTCCTGTTATAGTAGGCGTTGAATCCACTGTAATAGATATGACTACAGAACCTCCTGCCATATTAAGACCGGGAATGGTAAGCCAGCAAGATATAGAAAATGAAATCGGCTCGGTGGATATTGGTTATGATGATAAGGTGCATCCTGATAATAAAGAGGTTCGCTCCCCTGGTATGAAATACACCCATTATTCGCCGGATGCAAATGTTATTCTTGTGGAAGGGAATAATGAAAATGTTACTAAAAAAATATCTCAAATGTTTTCAGACTTCCAAATGCGTGGGGCAAAGATCGGTTTGCTGCTAACTGAGGAAAGTGCAAAGCATTTTGTATCCAAAGAGATATTCTCTCTTGGTAGAAAGGATAAGCCGGAGGAAACAGCATCCAGTTTGTTCTTCGGGCTACGATATATGGATGAAAAAAAGGTCGATGTTATTCTTGTTGACGGTTCTTTTAGCCATCTGGGAGTTGGCGCAGCAGTCAGTAACCGAATAAGAAAGGCAGCGGAAATGATAATCAAGGTTTGATGTGAAAGTATGGATCAAAATAAAAAACAAGAACTTAATGAGAGGCAGAGGCAGATAGCAAATCTCCATAGGAATAAGAAAATATTGAGATCGAACGTCCTTATATTGAGTGTAGGTCTTGCACTTTCCTTTATCGGAAAAGAATCAATAGGTGAGCCCATCATCTGGTTGGGAATCATTATCTTTGCATATACTACCTATTCAAATATCACAATAAAGAAATCATTAAAACAGCAGAAGAGGAAAGTCTGAAGCAGGTTCATGTTTAAAAATAAGATTAAATTCATACTTAGCAATAATACAAAGATATGTTTCCTCTGGTTTTATTAGTCGTGAAGTGAAATGTATTATAGGTGGTCATGATTTGTCTCCATGTTTGTCTCTATGAGCTCAAATTTTGGGTAAGGGCATAAATATTTACTTTTCGCCGAAATACCACCAGCGTACCACCGAAAAGCAAATCCGGGAAATGGGTGAAACTCCAGTCGCTCATTTCTCAACCTTTTCTGTTTTCTCTTTTTATTAGTTTTTTGATATATCGAGATCTGATATTCAGAACAAAATAATTTATTTGTTTGTAGTTTATCATAGGAAGATATTTATCGTCAGAATTTAAATTCCATATCTAACTTACTTAACACATTTGAAATTGTGTCTGAAAATCAGTAATGGGGGTTACATATATAATGAATTTTAGAACTGGAGTATTGAAGTATTCAATTGCAGTTTTGTTACTTTTAGCAATAACAATCGGAAGTGCATCTGCAGCAGGATATGTTTACATATCGCCTGAATCGCCTGAAGGATTATCTCCTGGTGATACTTTTACATTAAGCATAATTGTAGATTCACAGGGCAATGACCTGACAGCTATAGGTGTATCACTAAATTATGATCAAAATGCATTGAAAGTGACTGGCTTAACGGAAGAGGGTGCTTTTGGCACAAAGATGCTTGTTGGGCCAGGAAGCGGAGATGATGGCCAGGGAGCGATAAAATATGAAATTGCGGCCGTAGGTGATACTCACCAGGTCTCTGACGAGAAATTCCTGACTATCGAGTTCCAGGTGAAAACTGATTCCGAAGACGGAACTTATCCTGTAAGTTTTGAAGAGGTAAGACTAATTGATGAGAATAGAAATGATATCTCTGGTGAAGCAACAGGTGCTTTTGTTCTGATCGGGGATGCTTCAGTTGAAGATACGGAAGTTCCTGAGACAATTGGCCTTGGGGATGTGGAAAAGTCTGCTACCATTCCAACAACAACAAGTACATTAGAGTCAACTGCTGAATCCCAACTTGAATATGAATATGTATTTGGATTCCATCCGGAAGATTATCATGTCGTAAGTCAGCGTGGTTCATCTAATATTCAGGAGGGGAATAAAGCTGATATGCTCATGCTTGAAAGCAAACTGAATACTAATTTTGAGAATGAATTATTTTATCCTCGGGGTAAGATCATATCTCTGGGGACAAATTCAGCAGGATCTCTGGTTGTTATCTTCTATGAACCCTTAGTAGAGCAGTCTGACATTGATGGTATTTACGCTATTATTGATGGCGAAGCAAAAACTATGGGAATTGATGACGTACCGGTCGAATTCGGGTCTGGTACAGGTTCCCAGGTCAGTGATGTCTTGCATGATCTGATCGGCAATGTAAAAACAATGAATGGAATATCTCTTGCATCTCTTGCAGACGATAAAAGTTCAGTATACGATCCTTCTGTGATCGGAACCGCAGGACAAATACCTGAAATAGAAAATGAGAAAGAGTCCTGGCAATGGTTCTTCCAGGATAGTTATAGGATCTCCCTGGATACAGAAGATGAACTGGAACCTTACATCCTCAGTGGAATAATTGTAAGTACAGGTGTATCTAGCAATGGCTACTTTGAAGTAAGGATCAACGAAAATGCAGATATCGACAGGAGCACAATTATCAGCGATATATATGAGATAATAGATGCTAAGGCTCAAAATATCGGAATATCTGATGTGCCGGTAGTCTTCAAACTAAGTACCCTTAAAGATGATGATTTAGGGTCGTTGCAGGAACAGGGGGCAGAAAATATGTATGATGCCGAAAGTGAAGCCAAGGAAACTCCTGGTTTTGGTTTCATTGCAGGGCTGATGTCCATGTCTATGGTTTACTGCCTGAGAAGATTTTCTACTCGGTCTAGATAAAAATACAGTATATGTGTGCAGGTCCATATTCAAAAGCATAATTCAGATTTGAGTTCAGAATTTAAATTGGCCTGCATATTCTTATTTCATATAATAATTTTTTGTGGATATGAATAACTTAACTTAGTATAGATATATATGTTCCGAAAAACAGATTGCACATCTAATACAAAAAAGCAAATCCCGGGGGGTATGGAATTATGGAAACGATACGAATGATGCCTTTTTTTAAAAGATTCTTCCTTTATGTGACTGTGTTGTTCATCGCATGGTCGCCGGTTGGGGGAAGATATTTTAGTGCTCCTAATGTAAATCTTGAAAATTTCATTTTGTTCTATATACCTTTGAATTTCATTCCTTTCATGGCTCTCATACTTGCATCTGCTCTGGGGAGAAGCAGAACGATTCGAATTCTTATTATGGGATTGGTGCTAACAATAGCATTTAATCTTCTGATTATCTTCCTGCAGCTAATGTTCATTTCATATCAGGAACAACTGCTCTATATATATGCCATCGGAAGGATTGCTTTCCCATTCCTTTTATGGGTGACATTCACGTATGATATGATCTTCAGTCTTGAACCGACTACCATGAAAGCTGAAAGTGAATAAATAAGAACAATTTGTTACGTAACTATGTTACGTAACTATGTTCGCAACATTTATTCCAGAGCAATTGTCTGAATCTCTATTTCTTATCGGTTTATAACTTCTAACATACAATCTTTATCTGGGGTTGTCAGTGGGTACGTCCAAGGCAACTTTACTTGGGTATCATTAAACGCATTTAACGAGTGGAGACGAAGTCATGTTTGATGGTATCGGAAGTCGGTATGGCTAGAAAGGAGGATTTTAAGGATGAAAGTAAAGATCCAGCACCAAATTTTAATAGTTGCTATTGCTCTTATTGCAATTTTTATGGTAGCAGCTACTGCAAGTGCTGATGAACACGAAGTAAACACATTGCGGATCTATGGTGAAAATGGATACAGTGCCGCATTCCCATACACTGATCCAGAAGGACCGTTCGATCCTATGAATGTAGAATCGCCAATGAAAGATTTTGTTACATTTAATCCTGCATTAATGGAAGATGGTATTGTTGCAAACAATATCGATTCCAAGCAGAAGGTATTCGCCAGACAGTGGTTCGTACCTGAATACACCGAACCAACCGGTATGGTATGGCTCGATGACTTCAGATGCGTAATAGGCACTGATGGCGCTCAGACAGAAGAAGTCGTAAGTCAGGACAATGCTGAATTATTCAGACGCCCACCTGTTGACTGGCATGCTGAGTGGATACCTGATCACAATGAATATGTCTGGGAAGATGTAGTAACAGACTATACCTACATGTTCGTAGACAAGCACTACCAGCCAAGAGCTGCAACCGCAAAGAGCCCAACAAGGTCCTACTGGACTACTTTCTGGTTCCCTGTTGCAGACAACGATGATGATCAGATCGGTCTTGATGGCTACGATATCAACTACGATGGTGTAGACGATATGGTTGTCCTTAAGAAGGTCGGTGACTTCAACCGCGATGGCTACAAGGATATACAGATCAGTTCCGATCTTCTGGGTGTAGGAGTCGGTGAAAAAGTACAGTTCCTTGACCACATTGTAGAAGTCGAAGGTATCTATTACGATGGACAGGGTCAGGTTGACAGAGTCGCTGTATATATATATTACACCGGTAACGATGAACCTGAGCAGATTGGTGGACTGCACTCCGTTGACGTTGAAGGCTGGGATGGCCTTAGCGCAGGACGTCACACAGTATCAATGAATGATCCACAGTTCTATGAACCATGGTACCTTGAGATTGAAGCTACAGGCGTATTCCATGACAAGATTCTGATGACAGTAGGACGTCAGCTCTACACAAGAGAGACATTCTTCGTAGATGGTGCAGAATATGATGTTGCTGCAATCTATGGTCCTGAATATGACTCAGTCAAGTACATCACAATCAGGAACCCAGTACCAGAACACCAGGATGTTGTACTTAATGACCTCTCAATTGTCAAAGAAATGGTTGACAATGAAGAAGCTCTTCCATTGCTGCCACCATTCAACAAGGTGCACACAATGGTAGATGACATCAATATTCCACACAGTGAGAACTGCTGTGATGACACAGGATATGTAGGTTCAAGTCTCAACATGAATGCTCCTGACGGAGAGTGGTACATGGACGACTGCATATACACTGCATATGACACAGTAGAAGAGCGTAAGATCTACGATGTCGACCCATTGTTTATCTACTTCACTGACAAGGATATTGAACCAAGGTTCCACACCAATCTCCTCGAGATGCTCGATGAAGGTGCAGAACTTAGCTCAATTGAAGGTGACGAGGCATGGAAGTGGCTACACATCCGTACAATGCCAGACTTCTACAAGACTTTCGTATACCCAGCACTGCCTGATGCAGATGATGGTACAGGTGACTTCCTGTTCACAAGTTCCTTCAGAGCAGAGAATTCTGAGCTGTGTGATAACTATGAGGAATACATCTGCAACCCTGACAACTTCGTCTGGCCACAGAGACTTATGTTCGTCTATGACCAGGAAACAGGGGCAGAAGATATCTATGTTAATGAAATAGACACCGAGACCAATGGACTCAGAGTCTATGGTGAAAACAACATGGATGCAGCATTCCCATACACTGATCCAGAAGCACCATTTGACCCATTGAATGAAGAAGCACCTAAGAAGGACTTCGTAACACTCAATCCAGCCAAGATCAAGGCAGGAATTGTTGTGGATAACAAGGACTCACACGAGAAGGTATTCTTCAGACAGTGGTTCGTACCTGAATACGATGAACCAACAGGTCGCGTATGGCTCGATGAGCCAAACAAGTACATCTGGGAAGATGTCGTGAACGAATACACTTACATGTTCGTTGACAAGCACTTCCAGCCAACAAGGGGTATGGCAACACCTGATGGAACCCCACGTAGACCGTTTGATCCAAGGCAGACTTATTCATTCTGGACACACTTCTGGTTCCCAGCTGCAGATAACGATGCTAACCAGATCGGTCTTGACAGTTTCGACATTAACTATGACGGTAAGGATGACCTGACATACCTGATGGCAGTTTCTGACTTCAACCAGGATGGAAGAAAGGATGTTGCTCTCGGCTCTGAGATATTCGCACTCGCTGTTGGTGACAGGATACAGTTCCTTGACCACATTGTAGAGATCGAAGGTATCTATTACGATGGACAGGGCGAGATCGACAGAGTTGCTGTAAAGGTATTCTACAACGGTAACAACGAACAGAACCCAACATACCCAGGCCCAGAACAGATTGGAGGTCTACACTCCATAGATGTCGAGCAGGGACTACTGAGTTCAGGACGTCACACCGTAAGCATGGGTACACCAAACTTCTATGAACCATGGGTAATGCAGATCTTTGGTACCAGCACAGATAGCAGCAAGGTATTGATCCGTGTCGCACGTCTGGTCCACACAGGTGAGTCATTCTTCGTAGACGGTGCAGAATATGCTGTTGCAATGATATATGGTCCTGAAGATAACACTGTCAAGTACATTACCATCAGGAACCCAATACCAGAACACCAGGATGTCAAGCTCAATGACCTCTCAGTAACCAAGGAAATGGTTGATAACAATGAGATCATACCAGTGCTCCCACCATTCAATGGCGACCACATTATGATCGATGACATTGACATTCCACACTATGTGCCAGGAGCCGAAGATACAACATGCTACTATGGACAGTACCGCGACTTCAGTGAAACCGATGATCTGCTTTGGTATCACGACCAGTACATCAACCCTGCCTACGACACAGTAGCAGAACGCATGTTCCTTAACGTGCCAGCAACTGAGATATACTTCACTGGTAAGGACTATGAGGACAGGTTCCACACCAACCTCCTGGAAATTCTCAGAGAAGGATGCATCAATGATAAAGCAACTGTCCCAGTAGAAACTGAGGAAACCTGGAAGTGGCTACACATCCGTACAATGCCAGACTTCTACAAGGAGTTTGTCTACCCAGATGTGCCAAATGCAGGCGGAGATGGTGACTACCTGTTGACCAGTTCATTCACAGCACCAAACTCAAAGTTCTGTGATGGCGATGGCGATCAGCAGAATACCGATATGTTCTTCCTGATAGATGGATCTGGAAGCATTAGCGGAGCTGACTTTGTTCTACAGAAGACCGGTATTGCAAATGCTATAGCCAATCCTGCAATTGTACCACAGGATGGATCAGTTTCAGTATGTGCAATCCAGTTTGGATCAGCCACAACTCTTGGGGTTCCATTGACACCTATCAACAGTCAGGCAGATGCTAATGGCATTGCAGCTGCAATTCTAGCTATGCCACAGGATAACGGCGGCACAGGTATGGCAGCTGGAATCAATATGGCAGTGGCTAACCTCCCAGCTGTTCAATCCGGAAAGCAAGTGATTGACCTTTCAACGGATGGTTTCCCAAACAACGCGGCAGCTACAATCGCATCACGAGATGCTGCTATAGCAGCTGGCTTTGAAGCAGTAAATACGCTTGGAGTAGGTCCTGCCGATGAAGCATTCCTGAGAGGTCTGGCTTATCCACAACCTTCTACTGACTATCCAGGCGCATACTCATATGCCGCTAATTTCGGTGAGTTTGCAGCTGTGGTAGAAGAGAAGATTGCTAAGGAGATTGAGCCTTCATTCCAGAGAATGATGTTCACCTTCGATCCAACTGATGGAACTGGTATCTACATGAACGGTGGAGCACCAGCACTACCTCCAGTAGTAGATGAGATGAAGGGTGACAGCAACGGTGACGGTCATGTAAACATCATTGACTTCGCAGCATTTGCTCAGGCATACAACACTGTAGTAGGCGATGAGAAATACAATGTTGTCTTCGACTTCAATGACGATGACAAGATTGACATCATTGACTTCGCAGCATTTGCTCAGGCATATGAGTTCTAACCGAGGTGCAATCATGACAAATAAAAAGACGAAGGGTTTGGTGGTTTCGACTACCTCCCTTTTAATATTTTGTGCATGTTTCATTGTAGGCATTGGTCTTGCAGCAGCAGCACCATCAGTTTCCATTGATCCGGCACTTGTAGATGGTCTTGCTCCAGGAGATCCCTTTTCAGTAGATGTGAATGTAGATTCAGATGGATCTACCCTCTCAGCTCTGGAATTAAGTTTGGAGTATGATAATGCTTTCAGTGTAACTGGAGCTACTTACAGTGGTCTGATGGGTCCGCAAAATTCAGATGTATTTATCGTCCAGGATCTGACTGATGATGGTGAGATATCATTTGCTATCGCAGATGCAACTCCTGCTGCACAGGCAGGTTCCCTGCTTACCGTAGACTTTGAAGTAAAAGTAGGTGCAGCAGATGGGCTATACCCACTTGATCTGATGGATGTTATGCTTGTGAATGGCGGAGATGCCATACCAGGTGTAGTTATCAACGACGGTGAGGCAGAAATCGGTGATGGCGTAGTGGTTCCTGGAGAGGATCCATTCGTTCAGATCGTAGCCGATCCAGGTGTCTTCGGTGAGGGTGATGTCTTTGATGCAGTTGTAAGTCTTGATTCAGTGGATGACACAGTTTCCGCAGTGGAATTCGACATGATGTATCACAGCGGTGCTCTTAGTGTAACTGGAGCTACTTACAATGGTCTGATGGGTCCTGAAAGTACAGATGTGTTTATCGTCCAGGATCTGACAGATGATGGTGAGATATCATTTGCTCTTGCAGATGCTACTCCTTTCCCACAGGCTGGCGACTTCCTTACCATTCACTTTGAGGTAAAGGCTGGTGCTGCTGATGGATTCTACGACCTTGACCTTAAGGATGTCACAGTTGTAGATGGTGCAGCTCCTCTGCCTGATCTGGATGTATTTGATGACACTGTAGAGCTAAGCAGCGTGCCAACAGTACCACCAGTTGAAGGTATAGAACTGATGCCAGGCTGGAGCCTGATATCTATCCCAGAGACACTCGAGAACGCATCTATTGACAATGTACTACAGGACTTCAATAGTAGTGTGATTGACAGTATCTTCTATGATAACGCATGTACTGGTGCAATGGAAGTACCAACTGACTTTGAACCACTCAAAGCCTATTGGATACACAACAACCTGACAGAATCTGTTGTCATAAATGATGACTATCTGATACCACAGGTACCATCCACACCAGCATCCCTTACACTTTGTGAAGGATGGAATGCTATCGGCCACACTGCAGATGTAGAGTTGTCCGCTGAGATCAGTCTTACATCCATAGATGACTGCTATTCCAAGGTCAAAGGACCATGGATGCCAACCACAAACGAGTATGCATTTGTTGGATACAACGGAGTGGAAGGTGTCATCAATGGCAACCATGTAGGTACTGATGTCTTTAACATGAATATGTACGAAGGATTCTACGTATTCGTGGACGAGGAGTGTGTACTGGCCTGAGAAAGGCATATGAAACCAAAGAATTTTGCAGTGAGTTATTCTCACTGCTTTTTTGCTTTATCGAAGGTGGGACGTATGATAAATAATAAAAAATATTACATGTTACTATTACAAGTATCAGTCATTTTATTGGCGTTTATGGTAGTGCCGGTTTCAGCAAATGGCCCTCCTATTGTATTAGAGGGGAGCTTGATGGTTGACGGACAGCCTGCAGTTGCAGGAACAGAAGTCACAGTTGTAGCTGAAGGGAACACCGTAGCTAGAACAACGGTAACTAATGAAGGCTTTTTTGGCGATGAACGCAGCAACAGGCTTGGAGTTAGTTCAATTTATCAAATAGTTACTATGTATGTGGATGGGGTAGAAGCACAGACATTAGACCTTAGTGGATACATAACTGGCGAAGTAGTATCCCTGGATCTTACTGCATCTTCACCTGCACCTGTAACTGATGCTGGAACAAAGACCACAACCTCTGGCAGCAGTGGTGGCGGTGGCGGCTTCAGTAGTGTTGGTGCTGGAGAAGAAATTGAAACTACCAGTGCTACTGAAGAAGTCGGGGATGAACAGGAAATTGTACTTCAAGGTCCTTCGGAGGATCTGAATGCAGAAGAGGGTGAGCCTGTACCCGTAAGCACATCACAAGGCAGCAATGCAATTGTCGTTTTAGGCATAGTCCTTGTTGTAGCTGTGATTGGAATTTACATGTATAAGACCAGAAAATGATATTGATGGTTAACGCTGGGATGAATTGGGGCATTCCAGCTGTATTCATTTGGCATTAAGTAAACGTTCATTTATGAATTCAGCAGTGAAAACAATGTCAAAGACTATGAATGTAAATTTAGTACATTGCGCAAAATTTAGATGATTTACTAGTGGATGTGGTTATTATCAGAAGAAGCAGAACTGCCATTAGTGTGGAAATATTAAAGGCTGCAATGGAAGGATCCAAGAAGACGCACATAGTTTACAGTGCAAATCTAAACTTTGATATGGTCAACAGGTATCTTGTTATGTTGGAGGAAAAAGGATTGATCGAACATAAGGGGAATATATATGTGACCACTAGCAAAGGAAAAGAATTCCAGGAAATTGCAAAGGAACTGGGACTTTGAGTTTATCACTCCATAACCTACATACATATTACAAATAAATGGGTTCTGTAGAATTCCTCATTTGAACAATAAAAATAATCTTGACATACCTATCAAGGTTATGCACTAATAGTTTGAATTAGACTTTTTTTGCTTGATTCCAGTACTTTTTTGCCTAATATCTTCACTATATTTTCCTTTTTAGAACAGGGAACATCATTTCGACCAGATTTCTATTATGGTATAGTTCCTCATCAAATTGCTATGCCATTTTTCTATGGTACATGCCTTTGATTTTCTTTCTTTTTTTACATGCATCTCTTAATAGTAAATAACATTTAAAATTATTTATTTAGATAGATATGTACTTATATGTTCACAATAATTGTCCGTTACGTGCTTTCTATGTACACAAATGGTTGTATGTAGGGTCATGGTACTTATACAAATGACCAAACTAATTGGATAGTAGATGAGCTGGCAGATACCACTAATCTGCTAAAACAAATTCAAAAACATTTACTGGAGGAATATAGTGCTCCGCGATCTAACATATGCAATGATACCCTATCCGATCCATAAAAAGATAGTTGAATGGAAATGCAAATTCGGCAAACAGGACGAACAATTGGTTGACAGCCACCTTGCACTATATCCCCATTCGCTTGACATAAACAAAGTGATCAAGGAAGATATTAATAAATGCGTCAGTTTTTTACCCTACTGTGCTAAACCGATGGGTGACCATGAGTGTCCGGTATCGGACAAAGTTCACAAAAGAAAGAACCAGAGGTGTATGAAAATCTCTGGAGGTAAATGTGATGTCCCTTGCACTCTTGGTGACATGGTTGATGTTCTTATGAAGCATGGTTTCACGAAGAATCAAATTTTCATAATAGATAAGGATGCAAATCTTTTTCCCTGGCTCGTCCAGAAGAGGAAAGAGGGTTATGAGTATTTCATGCCAGGCGTAGGTTGCAAATATGGTGTTTCGTATGCAATTGACTATATTGGCAAAAAATTAGGCTACAAAGGCTGTATTGCTTTTATTGATGATTATTGCTCAAGTGACACAAAAAATGGTGTCTGCAAATGTATGGGCGATTATATTGGAATGGAAGGCCTGGATAAAGGTAAAATGACAAAGATGCATAAAAGTACAATTATCATGATGGAAAATATACTCTCGGGGAACTATAAAACTATAGAAGATGTAACTCGTAGTCCACCTCACAAAGATGAGATTTCTTCAAGTGTATGATGCTGTCGCTTTTCAGACGCATCCTGATTAAATTTTAACTGAACCTTCACTGTAGATTTTCTCTAATTTTTCAGGCTTATTTGTATATTTTTGAGTTTCTGAAAAAAAGGTTATATTTTTCGATATTTTATTACTAATGCTAAGGTATTAAAACCATTATTTAGCTATATTAATATGGAGAAATTAAGGCTCTGTAGAATAGCTATCAAAATTAATATCATCAGGATTTAATTGGCATTTGTCATCATTATCTAATGGTAAATTTCAAAAAATTGTTAACTTTCATTCTCGTCTGAATATCGAGGATTTATACAAAGCTGAATTTATGTGCATCCCCAGTGGATGTAGCTACTAAGGGGAGTGTCAGCAATGAAAATATCAGTGTTGGAGAGAGTATACTCATTTATTCCATATTCACTAAATAAGAGATTGATCGAAAAAAGATTGAATACTATTCGAATAAATGAACAATTACTCAGTTGCAGTGTGGCTGTCTCCTCACCATCTCTCGACCTGCAGAAAATAGTGGCTGATGAGCTGGATAGTTGTGTATCTTTTATTCCTTACTGCGCCAAACCTCTCGACAATTATGTTTGCCCTGTATCTGACAAACAAGTGTCTAGAAAGAACAGAAAATGCTTAAAACTCAACAATAAAAAATGTAATATACCCTGTTCTCTGGGTGACATGGTAGACACACTGAAAGAAAAAGGTTTCACCAAAGATAGGATTCTTATAATTGATCGTGATTCCAATCTTTTTCCATGGCTTGAACAGAAAAAAAGGGAAGGTTACAAATATTTTCTTCCTGGTGTTGGATGTCATTATGGGGTAGGTTATGCATTGAAATACATTCAAAAAGAAATAGGTATGGAAGGCTGTATTGTATTCATTCAGGATTATGATCCTTTAGACAGCAGTCATGGCGTATGTAAAAGTATTTTCGATTACAACAGCATGGAAAAGACTGACAGGGGAAAAAGGACAAAGATAAGTGATGAATCTCTCAGGATCATTGAGGATATATTGTCCGGAAAACTTAACTTAAAATAAATGAGCTTAATTTTATTCTTAAAATAAATTCTATTTTCATACGGTTTTTGAAATTATACTACTGCATTATGTTACAGAGCATTTCTACTGATTTATGTTTGCTGCTATGATAAATACTCTTCTATCCAAATATTTCTTGATTAGAAATACCTCTTTTATTTATAATGGGTGGGGCAAACATGATAAAATGCAATACACTTTTTGTGATAGCTCTGGTGTTAATCGCAATATCAGGGACAGCGGCAGCTATCACCATTGATGGAGAAAGAAGCGCAAATGAATGGGATGATAACTGGGCCCTTGGACAGGATCAGGGTACAGGCTATGATATAAATGGTCCTTTTGGAGACAAGATGGTTGTTCTCCAGAATGGATTGTGGTATGACGAAGATCCTTCGGGTGATTCAGGTACCAGTTTCAGTGAAAGTATGGCTACAGAAGACACAACGGGATTAAATTTTAGTGGATATGACCTAATGGGACTTTATGCTCGTTATGACACTGTAGGTGATGTCCTCTATGGTATGACTACCGTATATGGCCTTCCTGGTGATCTTGATGGTGACGGAGGCATAGCTGGTCTTGTGGCAAATGGTGATACTTCTGGACCTGTCACTGCACGACCGATTACCGGTGTAGGAGTTGGTGAACAGTTCAGTATTGCACTGACCCAAGGTGGACAAAGTCTACTGATCGTCGTCTCAGGGAACGATTATTCCGTGGCAGTACTAAGCGGTAGCTTCCCTGGATTTGATGAATCAAATGTACTGGCATCCACTAGCCAGGGTCCAAATGCAGTATACGAGCTCTCAGTAACTGGACTTGCAGATCATTTCGACATGAGTCCTGGAGAAGGATTCGAAGTAAAAGTTATTGCAGGTGGTAATCTTGACATACCTGGAGAAGATCAGGCAAGTATATTCATTGAAATACCAAATCCTGATATTGACATCGAAAAGGCCACCAATGGCGATGATGCTGATGCTGCTCCCGGCCCTGGAATTCCTGAGGGCGACGCGCTCATATGGACCTATGTTGTAACAAATACGGGTAATGTGCCACTGGAAAATGTTGTTGTTACTGACGACAAACTTGGCATAATAACTGACTTAATTAGCAATGGTGATGGTGATGAAATACTCGTTATCGGTGAGACATGGATCTATGCAGTAGAAGGAGTTGCTGAATGTGGGCAGTATGAGAACGATGCCACAGTAGTTGGTTTCTTTGATGCAACTCAGGTAGATGATAATGACCCGAGTCATTACTTCGGTGAATGTCCTGAGATAGATATTGAGAAGGCAACAAACGGTGAAGATGCCGACACTGCTCCTGGTCCTGGAATCCCTGAAGGGGATGCTGTGACCTGGACCTACGTAGTAACCAACACAGGTAATGTTGACCTTACAAACATTCAGGTAACTGACAATGTTCTTGGTGCTATCAGCAACATAATCGATCAGGCTGATGGTGACGATACACTTGCTGTTGGTGAATCCTGGATACTCGAAGCTACAGGTGATGCTGAATGTGGACCGTACGAGAACGAAGCTACAGTTACAGGTGACAGTGGTGATACAACAGTTGATGACAGTGATCTGAGTCACTACTTCGGTGAATGTCCTGAGATAGACATCGAGAAGGCAACAAACGGTGAGGATGCCGACACTGCTCCTGGTCCTGGAATTCCTGAAGGGGATGTAGTGACCTGGACCTACGTAGTAACCAACACAGGTAATGTTGACCTTACAAACATTCAGGTAGCTGACAATGTTCTTGGTGCTATCACCAACATAATTGACAAGGCCGATGGTGACGATATCCTTGCTGTTGGAGAATCATGGACACTGGAAGCAACAGGAACTGCTGAATGTGGACCGTACGAGAACGAAGCTACAGTTACAGGTGACAGTGGTGATACAACAGTTGATGACAGTGATCCGAGTCACTACTTCGGTGAATGTCCTGAGATAGACATCGAGAAGGCAACAAACGGTGAGGATGCCGACACTGCTCCTGGTCCTGGAATTCCTGAAGGGGATGTAGTGACCTGGACCTACGTAGTAACCAACACAGGTAATGTTGACCTTACAAACATTCAGGTAGCTGACAATGTTCTTGGTGCTATCACCAACATAATTGACAAGGCCGATGGTGACGATATCCTTGCTGTTGGAGAATCATGGACACTGGAAGCAACAGGAACTGCTGAATGTGGACCGTACGAGAACGAAGCTACAGTTACAGGTGACAGTGGTGATACAACAGTTGATGACAGTGATCCGAGTCACTACTTCGGTGAATGTCCTGAGATAGACATCGAGAAGGCAACAAACGGTGAAGATGCCGACACTGCTCCTGGTCCTGAAATCCCTGAAGGGGATGCTGTGACCTGGACCTATGTAGTAACCAACACAGGTAACGTTGACCTTACAAACATTCAGGTAACTGACAATGTTCTTGGTGCTATCACCAATATAATTGACAAGGCCGATGGTGACGATATCCTTGCTATTGGTGAATCCTGGACACTAGAGGCAACAGGAGATGCTGAATGTGGTCCATACGAGAACGAAGCTACAGTTACAGGTGACAGTGGTGATACAACAGTTGATGACAGTGATCTGAGTCATTACTTCGGTGAATGTCCTGAGATAGACATCGAGAAGGCAACAAATGGTGAAGATGCCGACACTGCTCCTGGTCCTGGAATCCCTGAAGGGGATGTAGTGACCTGGACCTATGTGGTAACCAACACTGGTAATGTTGACCTTACAAACATTCAGGTAACTGACAATGTTCTTGGTGCTATCACCAATATAGTTGATCAGGCTGATGGTGACGATACACTTGCTGTTGGAGAATCATGGACACTGGAAGCAACAGGAACTGCTGAATGTGGCCCATACGAGAACGAAGCTACAGTAACAGGTGACAGTGGCGATACAACAGTTGATGATAGTGACCTGAGTCACTACTTCGGTGAATGTCCCGGCATAGATATTGAGAAGGCAACAAACGGTGAGGATGCTGACGCTGCTCCTGGTCCTGGAATCCCTGAAGGGGATGTAGTGACCTGGACCTATGTGGTAACCAACACAGGTAATGTTGACCTTACAAACATTCAGGTAACTGACAATGTTCTTGGTGCTATCACCAATATAGTTGATCAGGCTGATGGTGACGATACACTTGCTGTTGGTGAATCCTGGATACTCGAAGCTACAGGTGATGCTGAATGTGGCCAGTACGAGAATGAAGCTACTGTTACTGGTGATGCAGATGGTACCCAATTGCTTGACGTTGACCTGAGTCACTACTTCGGTGAATGTCCTGGCATAGATATTGAGAAGGCAACAAACGGTGAGGATGCTGACGCTGCTCCTGGTCCTGGAATCCCTGAAGGGGATCTTGTGACCTGGACCTATGTGGTAACTAATACCGGTAATGTTGACCTTACAAACATTCAGGTAACTGACAATGTTCTTGGTGCTATCACCAATATAGTTGATCAGGCTGATGGTGACGATACACTTGCTGTTGGTGAATCCTGGATACTCGAAGCTACAGGTGATGCTGAATGTGGCCAGTACGAGAATGAAGCTACTGTTACTGGTGATGCAGATGGCACCCAATTGCTTGACGTTGATCTGAGTCACTACTTCGGTGAATGTCCTGGCATAGATATCGAGAAGGCAACAAACGGTGAAGATGCTGACACTGCTCCTGGTCCTGGAATCCCTGAAGGGGATGCTGTGACCTGGACCTATGTGGTAACTAATACCGGTAATGTTGACCTTACAAACATTCAGGTAACTGACAATGTTCTTGGTGCTATCACCAATATAGTTGATCAGGGTGATGGTGACGATACACTTGCTGTTGGTGAATCCTGGATACTCGAAGCTACAGGTGATGCTGAATGTGGCCAGTACGAGAATGAAGCTACAGTTACAGGTGATGCAGATGGTACTCAATTGATTGACGTCGATCTGAGTCATTACTTCGGTGAATGTCCTGATATCGACATCGAGAAGGCAACAAACGGTGAGGATGCTGATGCTGCTCCTGGACCTACACTGGATAATGGTGACGCTGTTACATGGACCTATGTGGTAACAAACACAGGTAACGTTGACCTTACTAACATCCAGGTAACTGACAATGTTCTTGGTGCTATCACCAATATAGTTGATCAGGGCGATGGTGACGATATCCTTGCTATTGGCGAATCATGGACACTGGAGGCAACAGGCAGTGCATCATGTGGTGATTATGTCAATCTTGGTACGGTTAACGGTGATTATAATGAAGTCACTGTGAGCGATGAGGATCCAAGTCACTACAATGTTGTCTGTGCACCAAACATTGATATCGAGAAGTCTACCAATGGTGTGGATGCAGATCTGGCACCTGGGCCAACACTTGCCTATGATTCAGATGTTACATGGACCTATATTGTCAGGAATACCGGTAATGTCCAGCTTACCGATATTGTTGTTAATGACGATAAGCTTGGTATCATAACCAACATAGTGGACCAAGGAAATGGTGATGATACACTTGTACCTGGTGAAGAATGGGTCTATGAGGCAACAGGTAAAGCTGAATGTGGCCAGTATGCCAACATTGCAGACGTAGTAGGTCAATATGGTGCCATTCCGGTAGTCGACAATGACCCAAGTCACTACAACGTGAACTGTGGACCTGACATAGATATTGAGAAATATATCAATGGAAAGGATGCTGACTCGCAACCAGGAGTTCTTCTTGCTGTGGGTGATGAGATCATATGGACCTTTGTTGTTGAGAATACAGGCAATGTCCCTCTGGAGAATGTAGTTGTTGATGATGACAAGCTTGGAGTGATCCCTGCATCAAGCATCATCTCAAAGAGCATCAACAATGACGACATTCTCGATCCTGGAGATGTCTGGACATATGAGCTCAGGACTACCGTGGAGGAATGTGTGCCGCAACACACGAATATCGCAGTTGCCACTGGTGAGTTTGAAGGTAGTGAGGTCACAGATGATGATCCTGCTAACTATTACTGCCAGCCTGTGGTACCAGTGCTAAGTCCTGTTGGAATGCTCTTGTTGATAGCAGTCCTTGGACTTGTAGGTACATTCTATACTGGAAGGAGGGAATAATTCCTCCTTTTTTTATTTCCAAAAAGACATTCTAATCTAACTGAATATAAATAATTTAATTGCTTTTTCAATCAATATTATGAAATAGAATCATTATTTTATGATTAATGAATATAAAATGCAAATGTTCCTTAGTTATTTTACTGAGCTAAGATACTGAATTATGTTTGCTGTATCGCTATATATTGTGGCGACTAACTCTTTATTGTATAAGTATAATCTTTAAAGTTGGGAGCGGAAAATAATGAACAAATTACATGTAATGTTCGGAATAATGTTAATTATCTTCTCCATCCCCAGTGCTATGGCAATATCCGTGAATGGGGTGCGTGGAGCTGGAGAATGGGATGAAAATTGGGCATTTGGACAGGATCAAGGTACAGGTTATGATCCACTCGGTCCATTTGGAGACAAGATGGTTATTTTTCAGAATGGATTGTGGTATGACGTAGATCCAATGAGGGACTCGGGTACACTTTTTAATGAAGATATGGCAACAGAAGACACAATGGGAACAAATTTTAGTGGATATGACTTAATGGGTTTCTATGCTCGCTATGACCCGGTAGGCGATGTACTCTATGGTATGTCCACAGTATATGGTATGCCAGGTGACCTTGATGGTGACGGAGCTATAGACAGTCGTGTGGCAAATGGTGATACTGCCGGACCTGTTACCGGAGAACCAATTGAAGGTATAGGAATTGGTGAGCAATTCAGTATTACAGTGGAACATAACTCAAAAGATGCGTTGATTCTCGTTTCGGGAAATGAAGTGAAGGTGACTGACCTTGGTGGTAACCCTATTAGTGTAACTGCCTTTGCAGCCAATGAGCCGGCAGCTCCAGCTCCAACAGTATACGAGATAGCAATAACCGGACTTGCAGATTATTTGGGTCTTGCTCCGGGTGAGTCTTTTTCCGTCAAAGTAATTGCTGGAGGAAACCTCGATATACCTGGAGAGGACCAGGCACAAATATTCATAGATATACCAAACCCTGAGATTGATATCGAAAAGGCAACCAATGGTGTAGATGCAGATAGTCCAACAGGTCCTGTACTTGGCCTTGGTGACATTGTCACATGGACCTATGTTGTAACTAATACTGGAGATGTACCTCTGGAAAATGTTGTTGTTACAGACAACAAAGAAGGAGTAATTTCCGATATCACCGACAAAGGTAATGGTGACGATATTCTTGATGTTGGGGAAGAATGGACATATGAAGAAACCGGCACAGCAGAATGTGGTCAGTATGCCAATGATGCAGATGTTGTAGGTTTTTATGGTGTCATACCTGTCACAGACGAAGACCCAAGTCACTACATCGTAAGATGTAGGCCTGAGATCGGCATCGAGAAGCATACCAATGGTCAGGATGCAGACTTCCCACAGGGCCCACAGATAGAAGTTGGCGAAACCATAACCTGGGAATACTTCGTAACAAACACTGGTAATGTACCATTGATAAACATCGTTGTTGTCGATGATCATCTTGGTGTAATACCAGATGCAAACATTGTTGACAAAGGTAATGGCGACGACATACTTGCTGTAGGTGAAACATGGACCTATGTAGTCACTGACACATTGCAAGAATGTATTCCTCAATACAAGAACATTGCAGATGTAACTGGTGAAGATGAACAAGGTACTGATGTTACCGATTCAGATCCAAGTCATTTCCACTGCCAGCCTATAGTTCCGGTACTGACACCTATTGGTATAATGGGCTTGATCGGTTCACTCGGAATTCTTGGAATAGTTACGCTAAGACGCCGTGACTAATTCCATTTTTTCTTTTTTGATAATCAATTTTCTCCTGGGGGAAGTATGTCTAAGAAAAACATAAAAGTTAAAGGTTCCAGAAAGCACGATAAAAGTGACAACAAAAGTGACAACAAAAGTGACAACATCCTAACTCAGAAAAAGAACTTCTTAATTGAGCTGGGAAAAAAGAATGTCCGCATAATCAAATTTATTGGGCCTTACTTGTTTTATATAGCACTTTTCACCGGGATCTATGTGCTATTCCAGGAGAGATTAATTTTTCTTAGTACAATGACGGCAAGTGCCCTATCATTTCTCATATCAGTATTCGGTGTGGAAAGTTCCGTATACGGTCAATCAGTTTACATGAATAACTTTTCAGTAAGGGTCATAGATGAGTGTACGGGTATGTATGAACTGTTTGTATATGCTGGTTGTGTGCTTGCTTATCCTACAACAATACGAAGTAAACTGATAGGAATTGTTCTGGGTATACCTGCAATGGTCATCATTAATATGGTCAGGTTGATATTCCTTTCATTTGTAGGTATGATGTACCCTGCACTTTTCAATTATGTGCATTACTATTTGTGGCAGGTGACATTCATCTTCTTGATCGTATTTACTATGGTGCTATGGATAGAAAAGGTTGTCAAGAACGAAATATTTGAAAAGCAGGATTATTAAATTTGAACTGCATCTGTGCGGTTTTGGGTAGCATGAATTCGATATTTGAATCCATCGAAGAATACCATCCTACAAAACGTTAAAAACGCATACATAAATTGCGATAAATTGTTGGATGTGATACCATTAGAAGAAGTAGAACTGCTATTAGTGTGGAAATTTTGAAGGCAGCATTGGAGGGTGCTAAAAAAACACACATTGTATACCGTGCGAACCTGAATTTTGAAGTCATCAATAGATATCTTGCTTTACTGCAGGACAAAGGATTGATTGAAAAAAAGGATAATCTGTACATAACAACTAAAAAGGGAAGGGAATTTCGTGAATTGGTAGATGAATTGGGATTGTAGGACAATTTTGCAAAGAAAAACGTACTAATATTGAATCCCTTGTAGGTCACAGTATAATTTTTTGAACGCACAAGTTGAATGATTTTTGAATCAACGTCCTGTTTTTGTTTAAAGTAGAATTCTTGAATCTCAATACATTTTTAACTCATAACCAGTATTTAGTCATAACTAATATTTTCGTGGCATGCCAACATGCTTTTATAAAAATACAAAAAGGGAGATTATAACGATGCTGGAGGTTAACAATCTAACAGTTGAGGTTGCCGGTCGCAGGATACTCAAAGGAGTTGACCTGGAAGTTGAAACCGGTTATACGAACGTTCTTTTTGGACCCAATGGAGCAGGAAAATCTGTTCTTCTTATGACACTCATGGGATTTAGTGGTTATAATGTGGTCGAAGGTGAGATCATATTCAAAGGAGAAGATATCACCAATATGTCTGTGTATGAAAGGGCGCAGATGGGAATGGGTATTATGACCCAGAGACCACCAAATCTTAGTGGTGTGAAGGTTCATGATCTCCTTAAAGTAATCTCAAAGGATCTCACTGAAACAGAAGAACTTGCTGAAGCCACCGACATGGTTCGTTTTTACGAAAGAGATGTAAATGTCGGTTTTTCAGGTGGAGAGATCAAAAGGTCTGAGCTTCTGCAATTGTCCGCCCAGGATCCTGATTTTATTCTTCTTGACGAGCCGGAATCAGGTGTCGATCTTGCAAGTATAGAACTACTGGGAACTACAATTAATAAGCTTTTGAAAATGGATTGCAAGTGTGCGGGTGAGAGATGTAAGCATGGTAAGTCAGCTCTTATGATCACGCATACCGGGCAGGTTATGGACTATGTGGAAGCAGATCGCGGATATATACTCTGCAATGGTACTGTCATGTGTACAGGAAACCCACGTGACATACTGACCGAAATCAAAGAACAGGGATATGAGGAGTGTATCAAATGCAAGCTGATGAAAATTTGAGAAAGAAAGTAGAAGATGCTCTCAAAAAGAATGCTGCTTATGGAGAAGACTTCGATCTTAACGATTATGGTGTCGCATCCAAAGATGTAGAGTACACTGAACATCTCGAAGAACTTAGTGAAGAGGATCAGAGAACACTCCTGAATGTGGGTTTCACTCCAAATGAGGAAAACCGCTCAGGCAGTCTGATAATGCTCGACAATGCTGTTTCACACACATCCCTGCGTGATAAGGATGCAGTTGAGCTAATGTCACTTAATGACGCAATGAAAGTTCATGATTGGGTCAAGGACTATTCATGGAAGCTCGTCAAGCCTGATGCAGACAAGTACAATGCAATGACCTATCTTCAGGATGCAAACGGTTATTTCATCAGGGCACCTGCCGGTAAAAAATCAAAGATGCCAGTGCAGACGTGTCTTCTTATTGGTTCCGAAGAGGTTTCTCAGACAGTACACAACCTGATCATTGTTGAGGAAGGAGCTGAACTCGATGTTATTACAGGCTGCTCCACAAAGCATGGAATTGAAAAGGGACTCCACCTTGGAATTTCTGAAATGTACGTTAAAAAGGGTGCAACACTTAACTTTACTATGATACACAACTGGGCTGAACAGGTCGGTGTCAGGCCAAGAACTGTTGTGCATGTAGAGGAAGGGGGTACCTATCTTAGCAATTATATATGTCTCAAACCTGTCAAATCCATTCAGACATACCCTACAGTTATGCTTGAAGGCGAAGGGGCCTTTGCCAGGCTGAACACAATTGCTGTTGCACATCCTGGCTCCGAACTTGACCTTGGAAGCAAGGTAGTCTTCAATGCAGAGAAAACAGGAGCTGAGCTTATATCAAGGACTATTACAACCGGTGGTACAGTAATTGCCAGGGGGGAAATGATAGGCAATTCAAACGGTTCCAAGGGTCACCTTGAGTGCCACGGCCTTGTGTTAAGCGACAAGGGAACGCAAAGGGCGATTCCAATCCTTGAGGCAAATGTAGAAGACATCGAATTATCTCATGAGGCAGCCGTCGGAAGAATTGCACGCGATCAGGTGGAATACCTGATGGCACGCGGTCTTTCTGAAGAAGAAGCTGTTGGAATGATAGTCAGAGGATTCCTGGATGTTGGAATTCAGGGCATTCCTGACGAACTTAAAGCAGATATTGACGAGACTATTGCAAGGATCGGAGAATCTGCGATTTGAAATTTAATCAGAGGATATTCAAATGAACCAAAAGCATATGGCACTATTTCTGGCAGCCCTTATGGTAATGTCAGTATTTTCTTTCTTTTTAAGCAGTCTCCTGGGGGATAGTTCCAACGGAGTGGAAAACACGGATGTAGCTGATGCACCTGGTTTTGATACAATTCCAGGAACGCACGTGAATGCTCAATTAAACTCTCTTGAAGATGGTCTGAAGGTCACACCATCCGGTGCAACCACTGTATTCTACATGGATTATTTAAAGGCATATGGCACACCTATTCAAATTCTGGGACCAAACATCACCGAGCTTAGCTCATTTTATGGCTCAAATGTTGTTCAGATATATATGGCTCAAAGCAAAAACACCGGTTTTGAGGTCCAGGCACATACATTAGTTCCAGAAGTTGTAAATTTCAAGTATGATTTCACTGAAAAGCCTTACAATGGATACTACCTGCTGAAACGTGATGAGGGGATATACAACGTTATCGGAAGTCCAATGCTCCTTGGTGGAAGGGATTCGCTGGAAAGTGTAATAGACGTAAGTTCAGGAAATACTCCAGCTTCTAGTGATTTCGATAAAATATTGTCATACACCGAACCTGGTGCGCAGTATCAGATAGTGACTTCGGAAGATCCTATGGCTGTTCAACATTATATCGAGTTCAGAAGTATTGAAGACGGTAATTATGCAAGGACAGAAGTTTTCCTCGAACCTGCTGATAGTTTGCTTGAAAGTATAGGATCACTGCAGACCAACAGCACAGAAAGAGGACTGACCTACGAATTTAATGTCTATGAAGAGGATGATGTGGCAATTGTTGAAATAACGGCCAACGAATCAAACTTCTATAATCTGGCAATAGAACAATTCAAGTGAGATCCGGGTCTCACTTCTTTTCTTATTTTTGCATACATTTTTTCTGCCATAACCTTTATACGCGTATAAACTATTGTAGCACAGCAATCGTTATTTGCCGAAAGGTATATATCTAAATGTAGCGATTCACAGCAGTACTTTGGCATATACTATTTGTCAGTTAATTGATAGTAATTCGTTACGATCCTAATTGGCCAAATTAGTTTCAGCCCATTGGTTGATTTACAATGAATAATGAAAAACCACGATGTAGCATCATGGTTTTGAAGGAGATAATAAAATGGCAGCAAAATTTGAAGTTCCAGAAGAATTAGCAAACAAAGCACTTGAGAGTGTAGAACTGGCAAGAGACACAGGGAAATTGAAAAAGGGCATCAATGAAGTCACAAAGGCAATTGAAAGAGGAATTACAAAACTCGCAGTAATTGCAGAAGATGTCAGCCCTGCAGAAGTCATTGCTCACATTGCACCACTATGTGATGAGAAGAATGCAGCTTACATATATGTAAAAGAGCAGAAGGAACTTGGTGCTGCTTGTGGAATCGGTGTTGCATGTTCAGCTGTGGCAATCATAGACGCTGGAAAAGGCAGCGAACTTGTTGAAGATATTGCACAGAAAATCAGTGCACTCAAATAATCCAGATACGTGAGGTATCGTTATGGCAGATGAAGATATGGGCTTTGCAGCTGAAGTCATTGACATTATCGGTAACACCGGTATGCATGGTGAAGCTAGCCAGATACAGTGCCGTGTGCTTGAAGGACGCGACAAGGGACGTATAATCACCCGCAACTGTGTCGGACCAGTAAGAATTGGCGATGTTTTCATGTTAGTTGAAACATCCAGAGAAGCCAAGAAATTGACTACTAGGTGATTGTGATGGAACAGAGAAAATGTTCATTCTGTGGAGAAGTACTTGAGCCAGGAACAGGAAAGCTCTTTGTTAAGAAGGACGGATCATCATTCTATTTCTGTTCTTCAAAATGCGAAAGTAACTTCGATCTTGGAAGACTTCCAAGGCGTACTATCTGGACTGAGCAGGGTAGGGTCTACCTTAAGAAAGCATAATGGGTGTCATAAATGGAACAGACATACATTATGATCAAACCTGATGCAGTCCAGCGTGGACTCATTGGGGAAATTGTATCCAGAATAGAGAAACGTGGTCTGAAGATCGCAGCAATGCGTATGAAAGTAATGAGCGAAGAGAGTGCAAAGGAACACTACAAAGAACATGTAGAAAGACCTTTTTTTGCATCACTCATCGAATACATTACCTCAGGACCTTCTGTTTCCATGGTCGTTGAAGGCAAGGATGTAATCGCTATCATGCGCGCTGTAAATGGCGCAACCAATCCTGTAGATGCACTTCCCGGAACAATTCGCGGGGACTTTGCAATCGAAACAGGAAGAAATGTAGTTCATGCATCTGATTCTACAGAATCAGCTCAGCGCGAGATCGCAATTCACTTCCAGGATTCAGAAATAGCAAACTATTCAAAGATTGATGAGGTCTGCCTCTACGAGTAATGAGGTGGTCTCTTCAGGATATTTGCTGCAACTTTGCAGCAAAATCCTGTGATATCTTTAGTCGACATTGAGTTTTACAATTGATTAATCAAACTTTGAAGGGTTGCATATGGCCGTTAATGAAAATTTACGTACACCAATCGTTTCTGTGATGGGACATGTTGATCATGGAAAAACGACTTTACTTGATAGAATAAGAGGTAGCACTGTTGCTGCGGGGGAAGCAGGCGCTATTACCCAGCATATAGGTGCAACCGAAGTCCCGATCGATGTCATAGTAAACAAATGTGGGGACCCTTCATTAAAAGACAAGTTCATAGTACCCGGACTTCTTTTTATTGACACGCCAGGACATCATGCTTTTACTTCACTGCGAAGTCGTGGTGGAGCACTTGCTGATCTTGCAATTGTTATTGTGGATGTAAACGAAGGTTTCATGCCACAGACAATTGAAAGTCTGCAGATCCTAAAAAGATTCAAGACTCCTTTTGTGGTTGTTGCCAACAAGATGGACCGGATACATGGTTGGAATCCCCAGAAAAACAGTTCTTTCATGGCTTCGTACAACAAGCAGAGTGAACGTGTCAGGACTGATCTTGACAATAAGTTATACGATATTGTCGGTGAATTGTACAATATAGGATTCAATTCTGAACGATATGACAGGGTTAGCGATTTCCAGCATAGTATTGGTATCATACCAATAAGTGCAGCTACTGGGGAGGGAATTCCAGACGTACTCATGACACTTCTTGGACTTGCACAGAGATTCCTCGAGTCAAATCTGCACTACAATGCAGAAGGGCCTGGGGTTGGCACAGTACTTGAAGTGAAAGATGAGAAAGGCCTTGGAACAACTCTTGATATCATCCTTTACGATGGAAACATCAACAAGGGCGATATGATCGTGATAGGTAGCCTTGGAGAACCGATCCATACCAAGATTCGTGCTCTTCTTAAACCTCGACCACTTTCCGAGATGAAATCTGAGGAAAAGTTCCAGCAGATCAAGTCGGCAACTGCAGCAATTGGTGTTAAGATATCCGCACCGAATCTGGAAGGTTCACTTGCAGGATCTCCTATCAAGGTTGTAACGCCGGAAACGATTGATGCCATTTCTGAAGAGATCAAAAACGAGATCGAAGATGTGCAAATAGATACAGATTCCATGGGAATAACTATCAAAGCTGATACGATTGGATCTCTTGAAGCTCTTGTAAATGAACTTTCCAAAGAAGATATACCAATAAGGAAAGCAAGCGTTGGGGATATTTCACAACGTGATATCATAGAAGTGGCAGCAATTGAGGATCCATTATACTCTGTTATTATTGGATTCAACATCAAAGTACTTCCTGATGCTAAAGAGAAGGTTCAGAATCTTGATGTTACTCTTTTCAAGAACGATGTTATCTATCGCCTGATAGATGACTATAAGGACTGGGTAAAGAAGCAGAAGGAACTTGTTGAAAAGGAAATATCAGAAACTATTATCAAACCTAGTCGCTTCCAGATAATGCCAGACTGCATATTCAGGCAGAGTAAACCTGCTGTGGTTGGTGTCAAAATCCTTGGCGGTGCTGTGAAGACGAAAGTTGATATTACAACCGACGACGGAACTGTTGTGGGCACAGTAAAAGGACTTCAGTCTAGGGGCGAGAACATCTCAAAGGCAAGTGTTGGAATGGAAGTTGCCATGGCAATTGATGGTGCTACAGTCGGCAGGCAAATAAAGGAAGGGGATCTACTTTTTGTAAACATCCCTGAAAGGCATGCCAAAATACTTGAACATGAAATTTACGACTCAATGACGGCAGATGAATTAGAGACATTGGAATTTTTCCTTGAGATCAAAAGAAAGGACAATCCGTTCTGGGCTAAATAATATCTCTTGGATGAACGATAATCACAAGAATCATACGCATTAAAGCGGAACAAAATAAACCGAGGATAAAATATGGCAGATTTTAAAGTTGTTGTATCAGACCCAAAGACAAAGGCATACCAATTCGATGTCACTGGGGCTGAGGCTAATAAATTCATTGGCAGATCAATTGGTGAGACCGTTGAAGGTACTGTTGTGGGACTTCCTGGCTACACCCTGAAGATCACAGGCGGTAGCGACAAGAGTGGAATGGTTATGAGACCTGACCTTCCTGGGCCAAAGAGACAGAAGGTACTTGTTGCAACCGGTGTAGGATATGTACCAGCTTCAAAAGGTGTCCGCCGCAGAAAGATGATGCGCGGAAGAGAAATTTCACCTGATATTACTCAGATCAACACTGTTGTAACAGAACAGGGTGCAAAGTCCATTGATGCTATCCTTGCAGGTCCTGAAGAGGAAGCTGCAGTGGAAGCACCAGCAGAAGAGTGATATTTTCACTCTTTTCATTCACTTTTTTAATTTGAAACTACTTTTAAAACAAGATCTATTCTTTTGAACGGGTATATTTGGAAGTTCCGAACCCAATATCAACTATTCTGTTCTTTTTGGCCATTTCTTTAAGGAAATTGTCTGCGTTTTTAACGTTCAAACCAGTTCTTTCCATCAGGTCCGAAGCATTAAAATATTCCATTTCATCAAGCAGGGACACTAATTTATCTTCGAGTGTTTCCGGTTTTTTCTCCGAGTTATGCCACATTGAAAGACTTGCTGCAGATACTACAGTTTCATTAAAATGTAGGTTACTGGTGTCAAGTTCATACAAGAAAAGTATCAGACGAGGGTGCATGAAAGTTCGTGCCCATTCTCTGATCTCATCATTCCACGAAGAATTCACAAGACATAAACTCTTATACTGATCCTTTGCGACTGAATTTCCCTCAGACTGAATGAAGTTCATAAGTTCTTTAAGATCCTCAGTCGGATGCCAGTAAGTTTCAAAGATCAAGGGAGTTTTGAAAAGACCATCCTTTACAATACCTACGATCCATCTATCTGAAATATCGGTGCTCCATTTACTGTTCCCTATATAATTCCCATCATTGGATACTTCGGGCTGGTATGTGGAATACTTATGTTCCAGTAAGTTAAAGTAATTGTACAATTTTGAAAGAGTTTCAGTATCAAGCTCATTATTGATATCTTGGCTAATTTTAGCATCATGTTCTTCAGATATGTGGCTCTCAATATCCTTGTCCATACTACTGGAAGCCTGGTCGTCTGGATTAGAAACATTATCAGTTTGAAAAACAGGATTTTCTGAAGGTGCTGGAACAACTTTTTGTAAAACAGGCTTTTTTCCCGAAAGTACTCGGGATTCTGTGGCTGATTCCATTTCTTTCAATTTGAATTCATTAAGAATATCCTTATCAACAATTATTCTTGAGTTGAAAGCTTTCTTGAACTGGCTCAAATGAACTTCCAGTGAATGTGTATCTATATTTTCTGAAACCAAATAAGAATTGGCAAGATCAAGCATTTCTGAAGCGGTAGTTAAAAACATGTCCTCAGTCGTGTATAGTTCTCCAAGATTACCTTTTTTCCCACTGAATCCGTCAAGTTCTTTACTTTCTATCTCAGAACGGATCCTGGAAATGTCAGACCTTATGTTGCGAAGCTGGAAATTAACTTCCATCTTCTTTTGTTGATAACTTTTCTGGATCAGTTTTTCGACTACATTGTAGGCATCCCTTAGATTATCTGTTACTGTCTGACGATTGTCTTGCTGTATCTTTTGAGGATCATCGGGGATTTTCACCATGTCACTTCCTGAATAAGGTTTCATTATTTCTTATCACTTAAGATACTTATCTATATCTTTAAAATACCATTTTTGATTTTTGTATTCAAAAAAATGTTGGTGATGTGGGGGCCTTCATTGACTTGTGTATAATTCATAATTATCTCGTTGACTACATCAAGGAGTAAAAATGCACACAAGCAAATATATATAATCAAAAACAAACCTTCTAATTAGTGGGAAATTAGTATTGCAGTGGGATTAGCAGCTCATTGCTAGAAAATTAGAATAGTGGTAGCTATGGTTATGGGTACTAGAAATAATCGGGGGATAAACGAATCTATCAAAGAGGTTGAGAAATATATCTTGGTCAAAGAAGTAATGGCAAAGAAGTGATTACTGCAGATGTCGGGGAAAGTGCTCAAAGAGTCGCAAATCATATGGCAAAGCAATGTGGGCAGCATAATGGTAACAAAGAACGATGAGGCAATGGGGGCATGTCAGATATGTGGTTACTATGTCGCTGATCTTACAATGGTAAATGGGGATATCGTGCGACAGCTGCAGATATGAAAGGGAATAATAAGATTAAATTTATTTTTTCACATAATGATTTAATTCAATACTTAGATAGGGAGGTAAATAAATGACAGTAGGTCAAATAATGTCAAAAGATGGGGTATTCGTAAAGGAAGATGATCTCGTGACCCACGCACGGCAGATGCTGCGTGACTATTTTCTGCGCAGTCTTCCTGTAATCGATAATTCTGAAAGGGTAGTGGGTATTCTTACGGATCAGGACGTGCTTAATGTAACTGCCAACAAATCCAATGTGACGGTGGCAGGGTATGCAAGGGAATGTCCTTTGATCACTCCTGAAATGGATGCCATAAAAGCCGCAAGACTGCTTTTAGAAGCTGGGATGCACAGGGTCCCCGTGGTCGCCTCAATCAATGACAGAAAGCTTGTGGGTATGCTGAGTGATGTGGATCTGCTTAAAAGGTTCAAGATTACCAAGATATCTCCAAAAATGGTCAAAGAGATCATGGAGCCAAAGGTCAGGACCTGCAATCCCGATGACAGCATCTCCAAGGTATGGCAGAACATGCTGGACCAGGATTTTACAGGCATCCCTGTGGTGTCTGACAAGAACAAACCATTGGGAATGATCACAAGAATGGACATCATAAAAGCCGGGTTTGCCAGGATCGGTTCAAGTGATGCACACGGGCCGAAGCCCAACGAATCCACAAAGGTGGAAAAACTTATGTCAACCCCTGTGCATGCAACATTGCCCGAAACCTCGATATCAAAGGCAATAGAGATGGTGCTACATTACGATATGGGCAGGCTGATAATTATAAATGATTCAAAGATGGTGGGAATAGTCGGAAGGCATGATCTTCTTAAGGCATGTCTTGTTGGCAAGACCTCTGAATGATCTCTCTCAAAACCTATGTCTGGCTAATGTTAATGATTTTTCATAGAGATATCATAATGAAAAGTGGGAATTAAGGGGTAGATCAATAATAATATTTTGGGAGTTTGGTGGTTAAATTGAATATACGATACAAAGCAACAAAGCTTGAAGATGAAAAAATAAAGGCTCAGGAGAAGCTAAATGCACAGGATAAGACCATTCAGAGAAAGGATCCTAAAATGATGGGCATGACAGGATCAATGGACTTTGGACCTGTGGATTTCCATGCAAGGGCTTCGGAGCATGAAGGGGAAATAATGACAATTGCAACAAAGGACGTTGTAACACTTCCCCCCACCACCACAATAATGGGTGCTATCAAGACTATGACGAACAAGGGGTTCAGACGTGTACCAATAACGGATGCAGGGACAAATCGTCTGGAGGGGATTGTCACATCTGTGGATGTCATCGATTTTCTAGGAGGGGGAGACAGGAACCTTCTGGTGGAGAACAAATACAAAGGTAATCTTCTGGCTGCCATTAATGAAAGCGTATATGAGATCATGCAGAACGATGTTGGCTTCATTGGAACTAACGCAAGGATATCCGATGCGTTGGAGGTGATGCTTGAGCGGAAAGTGGGGGGTATACCCATCGTGGACGATGAAAAAAGGGTTGTCGCCATCTGTACTGAGAAGGATTTCGTTTCCCTCGCTTCAGGCGTTCCTGTCGATAAGTCCATCGGGCAGTACATGACCCGGAAGGTGAAGACAGCTTCTCCGGACATAAAGATAGGTGAAGCTGCAAAGATAATGATTAGGGAAGAGCTGAGAAGACTCCCTCTTGTCAGGGATGGGATACTTGTGGGAATTGTCACAGCTTCTGATATTATGCACTATCTTGGAAGCGGGGCGGCATTCGACAAGATCGTTACAGGTGACATACATGAGGCTTTTGATGAACCCATCGGTTCATTGGTCTCAAAGGATGTTGTGTGGGCCAAATCAGATATGGACCTTGGCAAGGCAGCATCTCTCATGAGGGAGAATGATGTAGGTTCGTTGCCGGTGATTGATGAGGGTGCCCTTTGCGGGATAATCACGGAGAGGGATTTTCTCATGGCAATGTCGAATAAAGCCAACAAATCAAATGCACAAGACGAAAATATGACGGTGGCATCTCTCATGAGTTCACCAGTCCATATAATATCCCCCGAAGAGCCCATATCGCGTGCAAGGAAATTGATGCTCAGGCATAAGATAGGCACCATCGTTGTCATGGACAACGAAAAGATGGTCGGAATCGTCAACAAAGCTGATATCGGGAAAAAAATTGCTCAGGCAGAGCCTGTATGGAAAAGGCGGCCCATTGATAAGATCCCTGTAAGCATGGTCATGAAGGAATCGCCCATAACAATCTACCCGGAGGCGACAATATCAGAAGCCATCAGCCTGATGCTTGAGGGGGAGATTACCTTCCTTCCTGTTGCAAACAAAAATGTTGTGGGGGTAGTCACGATGACTGATATTGTCAGAAACATTTCCAAGTTTGATCTTGAGGCCAAGGTTTCTGAATTCATGAAAGAAAATGTAGTTGCTGTACACAGGCATCATACTATCAACCATGTAATAGACGAGATGAATGAGAACGAGACCAACCGTGTTATTGTAATCAATGATGTGGGCGAAGCCGTTGGAATGATATCTGCAAGTAATCTGGCAATGAGCATGATGCAAGATAGTGAAGGAAAGCTTCCTGTAAAGAACATAAAAATGGCACGTCGATCCACACATGCAGGGGAGAAGGTCTACAGATATGTAAAGGAGGTAGCCATTGTTGCTGAGGATATAATGTCAAGTCCTCTGATAACCATAAAGGCGGATGAGAAGGTGGCAAAAGCTGCAAAGATAATGATCGAGGAAGACCTCACGGCTCTGCCAGTTGAAGAGGGTGGTGATGTAGTGGGCATAATCAGCAGGATAGATGTGATGAGGGCAGCAAGGTAAGGGTGGAAAATAAGCTCTCAAAATCAATGCCACAGAACGGGAATCATATGATATGTAAAATGATTTATCCGTTATTGTGGCATTTGCCCGGGAAAGCATTTTCTTTTATCTTGATATGATTCAATGTGGGTTATCAGTCTCACTCAAAAAACATCATGCCACATTATAAGTTCCAAGGTCTATAGGTTCTTTCTGGCAGAGGATCCCGTTCACCTCAAAAGATATATTCAAATTACCGAAATTAACCTTTCCGGAAACATTTGGCTTCAGATCAATAGCTGCGTAACGGGAAGCTCCGAGTTGTATCTCAGCTATACAAGTCTTGGGTAACTGGCAATCCACAAAAGAGGGGAAACAGCTACTAAAGCATACATTAGAAAGTAGTTCATCTGAACGATTTTCCACGATGATGCCTATTGTTGCAGGCATATCTTTATAGAAAACATCTGGTATGTTCAGTCTGATGTGCAACTCCGGGAGTATCAGCTCGGACTTTTCAAACTCAACACGTGGGATGTGGCAATAGTTATCATCAAGCATGAAGTTGACATTGAAATATCCAATTTTGCTTATTTTGGTACTTTTTGGGAGGATGTTGATATTTAGTGGCTGGACAAAACCCGATGCTAACGAGTTTATTTTAAAAGTGTCAGTATCAAAATCTATTCCTTTTGAAAAGAAACACTTCACCTGTACATCCGTCAGTGGCTGGGGAAAATGGTTCTCAAGATTAATTGCCAGAGGCAGCTCAAGTCCGAATTTCAAGGGGGCAGCAAGAACAGAATCTACCAGTAGGTATGAACACTCGATTTCATGCTTTCCAAGTGGAAGTTTCTCTTTTATGTACTTCCTGCTTTCCAGTTCAAAGTACAGGTCAAAATGTCCAAAGTCAACCTTACTGGTTGATGTGGGGATAAAAGCTATGTGGGCAGTGCCGGATGAATTAGGGCCTATGTCTCCAATACGTATGTGGGGTGAGGTGCATCTGATGGCATCAGGAAGATTCACTCTGATCCATACATTCTTTATTCCAAGATCAGATGGATTGTTGACCTCAAAGTATAATGGGTTCTTAAGTCCAAGCTCAATAGGAATTGGGAATCTATAGTTTGCGTTCACAGCCTCGTATGCAAGATGCTGCTTTAGTTCCCTTTTTTTTATTCCACTAGTTTTTTCATGGAGCCAGAAAATGTAGACTGGAATGTAGGGGAGAACAATAAATATAAATAAAGAATATGCAGTTCGCTGCAAATCCTCATGTTGAATTATCTCATTTAAGTTGTTGGCAAGATAATATGCAGACCACAGGACCCACAGGCCCAGGTACATCTGGAATAATCTTCCAAATATACCACCTGCTTTGTTTGATATTGTGTGGAAAAATGATCCTATGATGAACACCTCGTTATTCTACTATTTTTTAATGGATCTGATTGCAGATCTCAATGGATTAAAGTGTCATATATCATCTTTTAGCAGATCGCTGAAAACCTCAGTTTCGCCTGTCTTTTTGATCGCATCCTTTGCTTCAATATACCAGCTGATGATGGATGGTTTGCGTTTGCTAAGAACTGCCTCAAAATCTCTCATTTCGATCTTGCGCGTCTCATTACCTCTTAATGCTTCACCAAGGGGAATATCAGCAGCTTCTCTGCAAATTGCTGCAATATCTGCGCCTGAATATGATCCTGTCATTGCTGCAAGGGACTTCACATCCACATCATCTGCGATGGGGCGTTTTTTCATATTAAGGTTGAATATTGCTACCCTTGCGTCAAGATCAGGTTCGGGTATGAATACTAGCTTGCTAAAGCGCCCCGGTCGCCTGAGTGCAGGGTCTATTGACCAGGGTTCATTGGTTGCTGCAAGCACAAGGGTGTTGTCGTCTGCAGTGTCAACACCGTCCATCTGGGCAAGCAATTCATTAACAACCCTTTTGGCATAGTCCTCACTTTCACTTCGTCTTCCTGCAACCGAATCTATCTCGTCAAAAAAGATAATGGCTTTCTCACTCTGCCTTGCGGTCTCAAACACCTGTTTAATGTTCTTTTCAGAAGCACCGACCCATTTACTTACAATACTGCTGGTCTTGACACTAATAAAATCGGCTCCACATTCCTTTGCGGCAGCCTTTGCCATCATGGTCTTCCCGCAGCCTGGTGGCCCGTATAGCAGGATTCCCTCGCCTGCCTTTTGGCCATACATCTGATAAAGTTCCTTGTGGGTGAATGGGTATATTATGGCCTTGCGTATTTCCTCTTTAACCTGCTCCAGGCCACCAATATCCGAAAAACCAATGTTTGGCATCTCTTTGAGAAAGAGGTCATCTTTTGAAAGGGATGATTCATCCTTATTACTTGAATTATCCTTACTTTCAACTCCGCCGGAATACTGGGCAGCTCCGCTTTTGAGTGATTGGGCCTTTTCAAATAGATGTTCTGCCAGGTCACGCTGTGTGCTCCTGTCAATTTCATCATGTGCCAGACTATAGGCATCATTGTAGAGCTTTGCTGCCTTAAGATAAAGCTGTCTGGCTCTTTCCTTTTCGCCAGAATCCTCCAGATCCTTTGCTGCCTTGGCATAACCACGCGCCTGGGCAGCAAAAGTGGTTGCTGAACTCAATTCATCACCTTACATATAGGTAAAATAATCTGGTTACGATCTTAGAGTTACTCGGAATCTGCCATCTCAGATTCGATCTTCTTGGAAAGCTCATCCTTTGCAGGCTGCTCGCTGCTAAGTTCGGCAAGAAGTTCAGCCCTGAGTGTATCCTGCATATCGTTTAGCTCTGTAGTGCCGCCCATTGCCGCATCCATGGAAGTTGTCATCATGCTTGTAGCAGTATTTACCTTCTCCATTGAGGTGCGAATATTTGTAACTGCACTTTCAAGCTTGCCTGTGTCAAATCCAAGCTGCTTTTGCCACTGCCCCAGATCCTCGCCGATCTCCACAACTTCCTTAAGGCCGGTCTGCATCTCGATGACATCGGACATGGACTGTGCCATTTCGACCATGCTGCCAATGGTGTTTACCTGCCCTTCAACAAGGGAGTGACGTCTTGAAGCAACCCTGAACTCACGGTCATTGCCCTTTGCGAGAGCCTCTTTTGCCTCATCCCTGGATTTTTGCTGCTTTTTGATCAGTTCTTTTTCACGAGCAGTTAGCCTCTGTTCAGATATCGCAAGTTTTGTCTTCATCTCTTCAGGAGAGACCTTTTTGAAAGGATTCTTTAGTCCCATTATATTTCCTCCTCCATTTTCTTATGTTTTGCATACCTTATACATATTTTCAGAGCTTCAGATCTATTGATCGCTATTCCCATTTCTATCAATTTATCCAGATATAATTTGCTATCTTCAGATACTCTGGCACTAACTGGGTAAGATTTCTTCATTTTCCTCAACTACGTATACATATGATTACTATTGTATACAATGGAAAACATTATATATAATACTTATTCAATATATTCTACATACGGCTGATAAAGATTAAAAAGGTGTCAGATCATGGTATTCAAGTGGAAAAGAGAGCCAAACGACATTGCAAGAGTCATACCAAAAAGGGCAGTAAGTGGTTTTTTTAGTAAAGCGATAGTACTTTCGCCAAACGAAAAAGCAGCTATGATAAAGAATGGTGAAGTCCAGGAGATCGTTGACAGCGGAAAGCTGCGTGTTGGGGGATTATTAAAGCCTGGGAACATTGGAAAAGATGTGGATGTCTCTCTGATGGATGCATCACCCAAGGATCTGCAATGGACACAGTCTGATCTTTGGACCATGGACAATCAAAAGGTCAGTTGTAGTGGTCTTTTGAGATTAAAGATACAGGAGCCAAAAAGTTTCTTCCAGATGCTGTATGCCTACACCACTCCAAACAAAAAAGGAGAAAGGTTACTTTCTATTGATGATATCTACCAGCGCCTTGAAAGCGAGGTTCTCACGCTTGTGCTGGAACCAGAGGTTCGCCAGGAGAATATCGAGACTCTCTATGGTAATAGGGACCTGAGGCTTCGAATTGAAAATGAACTCGAGATGAGGCTCAAATCCACTCTTTCATTCTGGGGTCTGGAAATGCTTAAATACACGGTGCAATGGGACCTTGGTTCTTACGGAACTGTGATGGAAGCTGCCAATGATTTTCAGACATCTGAAGAGCTTTCTGAATTGGAGACTCTTACAACGGAGGGGGATGCAGATCGGAGAAGCCGTGAATCTGTGGCTCATCTGCGTGCTGACAATGCACCCCATGCTGTCCAGCAGGAATTTGAGCGTGAGCAGCAGCTTAAAGATACGAAGTCTCAGCTAGAACGTGAAAGGTTGCAGCATGAGGCAGACATGATGGAAGCAAAGGAAGCCATTGGTCTTAAAGAAGAACTTAAAGTGGCAAAAGCCCGTGGCATGCGTGCTGAACTGGAAGTAGAACACGACATGAAAGACCGGGACCACAAACGAGATATGGAGTACCTCAGGACTGTAACTGAAGCTGGCGGTTCTGATGTTGCAAAGACTGTCAGTGAAGGGCGTGAATATGGTAAAATGTCAGCTGAGCAGATAGAGGCATTGGCAAAGGTCAAGCAAAGTGAAGCCATAGCAAAAGAGGACAAGGTCCGTTTCATGATGGATGTTGAAGACAGGGAGCGTGCTGATTCATACAGGCGTCAGGAACTGGATGCTGGTATGATGGGGGCTGCACACGGAAAAGTTTCATCCACCGTAAAGAAATGTCCTGGTTGTGGTACGACAGTTCCTGCTGAAGCTAGTTTTTGTAGTCAGTGTGGGACACAACTTACATGATGGCAGGATACTCGGAGTTCATATTTTTTAACCTCTAGTACCCTAAATTATATAAAAAACGAATACATATTATTTAAAAAAATTCAGGTGGCATGTCGATAAACGTATCCATTAAGTTTCCGGTAACATTATTCTTATTGCTGCTCTTGCTTATACCTGTAGCTGCAGCACAATACGGCCAAGAGTATGACTTTCCAATTATGGAGGGTGAGTCTGCAGAGATACAGGATGGGTACTACCTGAATGTTATTGATGTTGATACCTATAATGATATTACGCGATTTACAGTTACTTACTATGGGACAGTGCTGCTGGACAGTCACTACTATACAGGTGACGACTTTTATTTTAGTGATGATTACCTCATACTCGAGTTTGAAGTTAAAGATACGTACACGTTGAGTTACATCGATTATGTGGAGATCTCTGATGTGTATATCTCTACAGATTCAGGCTATGTTGATGATTACAATAACGGAAGGCCGACCGATTACACAGATGATTATGGCAGCAACGGTTCAGATGAGGGTGCAGGCGTTTTTCTACTTCTTCTCATATTATTCCTTATAGTAATACTAATGGTCAGAAGCAGATCGAAGAAAAAGAAAGCTGCAAAGTCCGGCGGATCAATATCCGGGAGGAATGGCTCAAAAAAGACCGGCACATCGGATGCTGTTGCAAAACCAGTAATATCAACTCCTGAAAGGAACATCATAATTAAATCAGCCGTACAATACAAAGGTGCCACTATACTTTACAAGATCAAGGTGGAGAATAATTCATCAGAACCTGTGGGGGACATCAAGGTAAATCTTATTGTGCCGGATGTGTTCAGACTGAAGGAGGATGAGATGGCCATATCCATGCTTCAGCCGGGTGAAGGAAAAACCACCACCTTTGACATAAGACCAACAGGGGAATGCGGTAACTGTATAATCGCAGGAAAAATAAGATATTATGATTATATTCAGAAGAAGCATGTCCAGTTCGACCTTTCAAACAAAATGGTTGATATTGTATGTCCGATGCTGAGAATAAGTGAAATTGATGAAACTTCCTGGAGAATGGCAACAAGCGAGATGCTCATAGCCGAGGAAGATACAAAAGACCTGGAAATCCCTGCTGAGAATCTTTTTGACATCACTACTCGCATCCTCAAGGACATGAACCTTTACATGATAACTCCTGAGGTTACTTCTACTCAGCAGCTCTACACAGGTGTTGCAAGATTCTATGCAGAAGGCGTGGCAGGACGTAAGTATGCAGCTTACATCGAAGTTGTGGGTAAGCGCAAGTCCCGACTCATAGTCAAGGCATGGGCTGAAAAAGAAGAAGCTCTCACCGGTTTCTATCACAAGATAATTGAGGATATCGAGAAGAGAACCGATATCGACCTATTTGTGGATGATTCTGTAAGCCAGTATAACATTACCAAGACCACAATTCAGGATAGTGTTATCCAACGCTCAAATATTGGTTCTGGAAAGAAAAAATGTCCTAACTGTGGTCGTGAAGTTGAAGATAAGGAAAAGTTCTGCATGAATTGTGGGGAAAAGATCGAATAAAGCTATTGTGAAATCTCCTGCAAAGTCAAAAAGAAAAAAGAATGAAGTTACTTAAAGTAACTTATCTCCTGCAGTAGGGCCGCCCTTGCACTCGAAAACTTCAGTAATTTTCATGAGCATAAGGCTTCTTGCAGGGAACATCTCTCCCTTTGCTTTTACCATCTTGTACATCTTATCGTAGTCGTCGCCACTGGTGATTATTTCGATGTCGCCTTTTATCTGGTAGCATCCCTTTGATTCAGGACCCCACACATATATTGCACCTGTTGGATTTTCATTCAGGTTTGCCAGTGTCTTGTTGAAGAAATTATCAACGATCCATATGCTCTCATCATCTTCCTGAAGGTAGCACATACCAATTGGAATTACATTTGGTGTACCATCTTTTGATGCCGTTGCAAATGGGAATACCTTGATCGTTGCAAAAGCCTCTTTCATTGCATCATTCAATTTTACCATAATGTCACCTCTAAATAATTTAAAAGTAAACAGTGTATCTGTAACCGATGAACCTTAAAGTTTTTCATTTGGTACACTAGCAATATGTTGTTCATCAGAAAAAAAATCAGCTCTCAAAACGAAATTCTAAATTGATGTTCTTAAATAATAAAAAAAGAAAAATATGCAAAATCAATTGCATATTTGCTTTATATTAATGTTTAGAAATATTTTGACATTATTTCGTCGTATGTTCCGTCTTCCTGGACATTAGCAAGACCTGCGTTGATAAGGTCAAGAACTTCGGTATTGCCAGTTCTGACTGCAAATCCGTATGATTCACTCTGGATCTGGTCATCGACTATTTTGATAACACCAGGTTTCTGGCTGATATATGATTTTGTGACTGGCAGATCGTTGATCATGAAATCTGCACGACCACTCTGGATATTAAGTACAATGTCACTGACATGTGCAAGATAGATGACTTCTTCAATTATTCCTTCTTCCTTGAGTTCATCAGCTTTTGTAGCTCCGGTGGAGCCCTGCTGGACAACAGCAATCTTTCCTGCTATGTCTTCTACACTCTTGATATCTTCGTTGTCAGCTGCAACTGCAAGAGCAAGTCCTGCATTGATGTATGGGGTACTGAAATCAACGGTTTCCTCACGTACTTCGGTGATTGTCATTCCTGATGCGATAACGTCTATCTGTCCTGACTGGAGTGCAGGGATGAGTGCATCGAATTCAAGGTCTTTCCATTCAATTTCAAAGCCCTGGTCTTCAGCAATTGCATTCATGAGGTCAACATCAAAACCTATTATCTCGTTGTTCTCATCAGCATATTCGAATGGAGGGAAATATGGTTCGGTTCCGATCTTGTATACGGGCGTTTCAGCTTCAGTTGCTCCATCTGCGGTGGTGTCTGCACATCCTGATACAGCTACCAGCCCAAGGACTAAAATTCCTATCAATGCCATGTTTAATATCTTTTTCATCAACTCATTCCTGAATTTAACTATATAGAATATGGTTATCTATGCATAATTGAACAATTAACTTAAGGCTTTCGATTTCGGGATAACCATTGAATTTAATTTGATGTTCAAAATGTAACACTAAAGCTTATCTAAGCCCATTAATCCCAATGTACGTGCATAATCAAAAAAGAAGGTAAATTTTCAAAAAAACAGGCAAAATGTAAGCAACTATGGTTCCCACGCATTCAGGAATGAATGGTGGGAATTGAGTTGAAAATATAAAAATTAGTACTCAGCAACAGCTTCTTCTGTTGCTTCCTCAGCAACTTCTTCAGCCATTTCTTCTACTGTTTCTTCTGTTACATTTTCTGTAGCATCTTCAGTCATATCATCTTCTGCAACATCTTCGTCCATGTCTTCTTCTGTTGTTTCTTCGTCTTCTGCGTGTTCAGCAACATCTTCTACTACTTCTTCAGCTGTGTCTGCACATCCTGAGACTGCTACAAGCCCGATCATGAGGAACACTAACAAAATGCTCAATATTTTTTTCATTGATTACTCTCTCCTAAATATTATATATAGTTTATAGGTGTTCATGCATACTTTATATTTTATTTAAGTTTAGCGATGAAATACGGCTTCAGTATATGGTTCATGATTTTGATGTGAGGTTGGTGGGACCTGTCGTAATAATACTTTTAATGTGGAAACTATATTTCTGTATCAAATGAATGATCGCTGTAACTTGCAATCCAGGTGGACACAGGGCCTAAAAGAATTTGATGATGCCTTTTCCGTCCGCAAAGAAGTTTTTATCATTGAGCAGGATATCGATGAAGAAATTGAAGTAGATGAATTTGATGATATTTCCTGGCATCTTGTTCTCTATGACAGTGGCAAGCCCGTTGCAACTGGAAGAATATTCAAAAAGGCGGATTCATTTGTAATTGGGCGGATATGTGTGCTGAAGGAATATCGCGGCCGATCAATAGGAAACTTATTAATGGAATTGCTCATGGAAAGGGCAAATGACCTGGGCGCAAGAAGGTTGAGGTTGGATTCTCAATTATATGCCATTGATTTCTATCGCAGGTTCGGATTCAGGGAATATGGGGAAATTTTTCTGGATGCAGGTATAGAGCATTTAAAAATGGTAAAAGAGATATTATAAATTTTAATTGTTGTATGCATCATAGATCTGCCATAGATATATGATGGGTGTAGTGATAAATCCAATAAGTATGAATGTAAGGAACCAGCTGATGACAAGTGCTGTCCATATGCCCAGGGCTTTAAAAATTTCTCCTTTGACTATCTGTCCAAGTCCGGGGACAAACAATGAGAGTAATGCCGGGACACCATATGTTTTCTTATCAGCCATGTTTTTTCCTACTGGTATGTTTAGTTAATAATCTTTTGGATAAGTATTCCTTATCTCACAAATTAAGTGGGACATCAATATTCATGGAATACTTGATGTCCTCTGGTTTATTCTTTTGGTATGTGTGCTCACTCGATAAATACAAGGGCAGATACTGTAGTTGTCCACTTGCCATTAGGGTCACCATTGGCGACCTGGCAATAATGGGTGGTGTCAAATATATGACCGCTTGCCTTGTAGACCTGTTCTCTTTCATGCCATGCTGAGTCAGCATCAAATTCAATTCCCAGGGTTGTTGCAAGCATGGTTGCTGCAAGGTCCTCTGCATATTCTCCTGCTTTGCGTTCATCTTCTCCGAATGAGTGGTGCTCGGAGATGTATCCATAATTGTTTTCATTAACGGGGATCGCATTTCCAATGGCAGAAGCCACTAATCTGTGAGGTTCGTTTGTCTGGTTCCTTGCGAGAACGCAGTGAACGATCGCACCTGCCTTCAAATCATTTAGACCTTCATCTCTTGGTATTATCTTACAATTGGGTGGTAGTATACTCGAAACAGTAACGAGGTTGTATTTTTCAATTTTTGCGGCTCTCAATGCCAGTTCAAAAGATGCTAATTTATCTTTGTGTACTCCAAAGCCTTTGGTTAAAAATGCCTTCTTAGGTACCATGTTTACATCACTCTACAATTTGTTTTTTTATGGATTCTCAAAAATTCGTTTATTCATGTGAATTTTCTATATCCATAAATAAGCAGGAATTGTTATAGTTGTAATATATGGGCCTAACCGGATTCGAACCGGTGGCCGCTCGGTTATGAGCCGAGCGCTCTAGCCAGGCTAAGCTACAGGCCCATTAAGAAAAAGAAAGTGTCGAGCGCCGCAAACAGGGCTCGAACCTGTGACATTCTGGTTAACAGCCAGACACTCTACCAACTGAGTTATTGCGGCTCTATCATTGCGCTCAGGCGCAAATCTTCTAACACTCATATTATATTTAAAGGTGTTGATTGTTCCCTTATTTTCCTCAATTTCGGTGAAAATCCTCCTCATAATAATGGCAATCATCATGTATACTTGGGTGTATATTTTCCAGTGGAAATAAGGGGGTTTGGTTCGCTGCATTGTATTCTGAGATGTAACAATTCCAAGTTACAGTAAATCATTGGATATCTGCAGTTTCCTATCTGTTCTATTCAATACCCTTTTCATTGAATATGTTGATCGGTTCGCCACATTGAGGACATGTCATATCATCTGTGACATTGTATTCTTCCACTGCAAAGATTCCTCTTCTTATTAGGAGCTTTTGGCATTCTGGGCAGAATGTGCTCTCTTTATCGGTATTTGGTACATTTCCAAGATAAACGTATTTCAAACCTTCCTTAATTGCTATATCATATGCCATTTCCAGTGTATCCAGGGGTGTAGGGGGTAGGTTCTGTAATTTGTAATATGGGTGGAAACGTGTGAAATGTACGGGCGTGTCAGCGCCCAGGTTATCATATATCCACTTTGACATTTCCCTTATCTCATCAGGGGAATCATTCAATGTGGGTATTATCAGGTTGATAACTTCAATATGCATTCCAAGTTCTTTTGCAAATAGCGTTGAATCCAGTACTGGCTCTAGCTTTGCGCTTGCTATCTTTCTGTAAAAACTATCCGTAAACGCCTTGAAATCAACCCTGAATGCATCGAGATAAGGTGCGATCACTTCCAAAGCTTCCCGAGTGATGTATCCATTTGTTACATATACTGTCGCAAGTCCCGCAGCCTTTGCAAGCTTTGCACAGTCATAAGTGTACTCAAACCATATGGTAGGCTCATTATATGTCCAGGCAATAGATCTAGCACCTGATCGCAGTGCCCTTGAGACTGCTGTTTCCGCATCTATCTCCATGGCCTGCATCTGGTCTATCTCTACCTGTGAAATAGTCCAGTTCTGGCAGTGCCTGCATTTGAAGTTGCAACCAAAAGTTCCCAATGAATATGCAGTGGAGCCTGGATAAAAATGGAACAGAGGTTTTTTTTCAATTGGGTCAAGTGCCTCACTGGACACAACATTGTAGTTCAGTGTATAGAGTATGCCATCCCTGTTTTCCCGAACCCCGCAGATACCACGCTTTCCAGCTGAGATCCTGCACCTGTGACTGCAAAGTTTACACTGGACCTTTTCATTATCAAGCTTCTCATAGAGCATTGCTTCCCTTATCATAATATTCCCCAATTAAGAAATAGTTAGTATCATATATGGGAATATTGGGAGTGTTCAAAATACTGGTGTCAATTCTCGAACACATTGAGATTAACGTCAAACACAGTCTTCTTTATGTTTGCCTTAATGTCCTGCCCTGTCTGTCCTTCCAGGGTGAATGTTACGGAGGTAGCATTGGATGAAAGTGAATATTCAGATGGATATAGCCCTGCCTGTAAAATCCTCGTCCTGAGGAAGTTTTCCCATGAAGAAGGGTAGTCTGTATCTATAACCAATGTAATTTCAGTGAACAGGTTCTCGCTTGCATAGAGTACAGCAGAATAATTGTACCTTGCATGGACCTCTTCAACAGCATTACTGCTGATCATCCTTTCAGGTCCTGTAAGCTGAACAGCGTTGATATCCAATGTTATATTGCTGCCTGCATCAGTTCTTCTGATATCAATAGACGGGGATTGTTTCATAAGTGAAAGCTGTTTTTGCACCAGTGTCAGAGCACCGCTTTCGTAAAGGAATGTCTGGTCTACAAAATGAGAATTACTTGATAGATATCCAATGCTTCCAAGATCCTCAAGAAAACTGCCACTGCTGTATGTAAGACTTGCATCACTGGCAGTTGTCATCATTCCAAATTCGCCTGAGTTTATGCTCAACATACCACTGGACTTGCCGGGACTGACAACAGGAATGTTTCCTCCTCCCATGCGAATTGGTGAGCTTACAGATATCGTGCTACCTGAATTTCCATTGATTGTAGCAGCCAGAATGTCCATATCAGATTTCATACTGGCCATGTCGTAGAAAACCTCATCCATATGTGCCTGCTCGGTTCCGGTTCTCCATTCTGGAATATAACTGACATTGATAACCGTGATTATGGATACCATTATACCAAGAAGCAAGACCGCGGATACCACTGCAGATACAGCGGATTCCGATTCTTTGAATGATATTTTAGACATCTTTATTCACCTCATGGATTAAGGTAGAGTTGTTGCACTTCAGTTGCATTCAACGCCCTGTCCCACAGTTTGACTTCGTCGATACTTCCATCGAAGTAATTACTAGGGGTACTATCGGTCCATCTTCCGAAAGCCCATCTATCTACGTTAACATCGAAATTGACTGTGGCTGTATCAGTTCCGTTGATCAAACCATCTACATAGAGTGTTCTATCATTTGCTGAAGTGAATACTCCGACTACATGGTGCCAATTCCCGTCATTAATGGTGCTCCCAATGATTCTCTTTTCCTGTGTTTTCCTTGCCATCAGGCTGGCTTTTCCACTTGAATCCACATATATTCCGTAATATTTTTTATTGTGACTTGAATCTGCGATATTGGCAATGGCCTGATCAGAGCCTGAATCCGTTGTCTTCACCCAGGCACTTATGGTAAACGGATAACCTGAAATTATCCTTTCGTTGACCTGCACATAACTCGTGCTTCCATCAAAGTTTAGTGCACTACTATTGATTCCTGTTGTCCATGATGCGCTGTTTATTGTCCCATCATGACTGCCGATAGAATCAGATGCCAGTGTACCTGTATTCTCATTTAGTTTCCACCAGGCTATCTGGTCACCTGGTATTGATGGGCCAGGTGGCTGCGGTGGTGTGGTGTTTCCATTGTTGCTTCCACTGCCGGTGATACCTTCGAATCCAAGCAAAGCTCCACTCTTGATCACCAGGTTTGAGTCTTTATGAATGATGGTGGCAGAGATGATGTCATTCTCATCAATTGTTATTCCCCAGAAGCTACTTGTATTGATGACTATCATTTCTCCCAGTTGCCAACTATTAGTTCCAGTCAGGAATTTCAAATTGGCAGGGTCAAGCTCCTTTCTGGTGCCGTTAAGATCGAGCAACATGCGTGTTCTTTCAATATCAATTGGCTCTCCTCCTGCATGGCGCAAAACAATGCTGTCTGAGTTTACATTTACCCACCCATCAATATCTGCATGTACTCTCTCTTCCGGGTTGGCATATGAGAACACAAAAACTGCAATAACGGAAAATGCAAGCACCGCTATAGCCGTTAGCATCACTTCGCCGATCACTTCGGTAACAGCCTCTGTATTTTTGCAAAATGATCTGTCTTGTTCTCTCATATGAAACCTCTTAGATGAGCAATGTAAATATCAGGTAAGCAGTGGACATCATCAGTACTGAGTGTTTGAGCCCGGAATATATGTTCCCGCTTCCCATTTTACCTGCTACGATGCCTGAGCAGAAACCCTGTATCATGGCTGCGTGGAAGAATAGCATTGTGTATGTTTCCAGGTCGAAGTTTGCGAGCAATGGAAGGCCTGCTTGCAGATCTCCTGTTGAAGAAGGCATTGCAGGGAGGAAATAGGCTGCGAGTATATACACTATGAACAGGAACACCATGAACGATATATAAATAATGAATATATATACGAACATTTCTGCATTTCTTTCTTTTTTCAGTTGATGCTGGATATCTGCATCATTTGCAGCAATTGTAAGTACACTTTTAATGTCGCCTGTAGTCTCATTTGCCTTAATGATGAGCGTGATGATCCTTCTTGTCATGTCCGTCCTGATGCGATGCTCGAATTTTCTCAATGCATCATCAACTTTTAATCCCCATGAAATATCATTGACAAGGCGCCTGACTTCGGAATGAAGGACTCCTATCCTCAACTGCATACTCATCTGGATGGCGTCAACAAGTAAAATACCAGCCTCGTTGATACTAGCCAGATTCTTCAGAAAATCAGGAATATGCATTTCTATTTGCTTAATCCTGCGGCTTCTTATTTCGTCAAAGATGATGAATGGGATGAACACAATAAGTGCAGATAAGAATATATGATCGTCAATGATGTCAAGCGTGTAGGTGCTCACAGTTGTGTAGGTCCATATGTTTTCCAGATTTATGTAATTACCAACTGTGAAGAGAAGATACAACGATGCCAGTGGCAGACTGATAAAGAATACGTATGGGGGATTATTTTTCAGTATATTGAATGGATGTAAAAGTACATCACGTATATAGGTAAGTTTTTCAAAAAACTGGAACTTTTTCCTGAGCTCTTCTTCATTGTGTTCGCCTGCTCTGAGTCTCACATGTGAGAATACGTCAAGCTTCTTTTCATGTACATATATTGTCTGTTGCAGCTTCACATTTTCGCCAGTAAGCGAGTTCAACAGCAAGATGAATACGACTGTACTTATGGGTATTATTACGTAGACTATCAGGTTCAGGATGGTTATTGAACTGGGGTTTATAAGTCCCAGAACCACCAATATTGTTATCAAAAATAGTGGACCTGCCACAAATGCTGAAATGTAAACCTCTGCCAGTACTCCAAGTGTTTCAAAGAATATCTTTTGCTCTTTTGTAGCACTCAAACGGTACTGTTCATTCTTGGACCTGAGGTATGATGTAATATCACCTCCACTTGTGACAATGGAATTCAGACCTTCAATGAAATCCTTGAATTTCTGCGATGGTGTCCGGTGGCCTGCTTTTTCGAGAGCTGTTAGCAAGTCGGTTCCGTAGCAGTCCATATCCTTAACGATGTATCCAATTTCCTCTGCAGCTGCACCATATATCTGATGGTTTTCTGTGAGTGACCGCATGATATCCAGCAAATTTAAACCACCACCTCTACTAAGGGCGTAAAGGTATGCTGTAGAATGTAGTAGTGATTGGTTTATAAGTGTACTTCTGACGTTGGCTTTCACTTCGAGTATTGATATGTACATGTAGTATGTGAGTGAAGCGGCAACGACAAGGAATGTAACACATAGCAGTAAGGAGAATATCTCCGGAAAATTGAATACTATAAACGGGGGTATGTTCCATGTACTGAGATTGTCAAGATTTATTCCATTAAAGAATCTTAATCCGATGACCAGTCCAACGACAGCTGCCAGCATGCCAACGATCAATGATACCAGACATGCCTGGGATATATATTGTTCTACCAGCATCCCCATGTCTGCTCTGCGCATTTTATCTCTGATGTCCTGGAATTCGTCAATATGTCTTCTGATATATTTTCCGAACAAAAGATATGCAGCAGAATCTATTGGATTCATTGGATACACCTTTAGACGCTCTGGTCAACAATATCTTTAAGAGTATCGTTCTCAATTGCCTGTATGACCATTTCAGAGTTGGCAGCATATGCCTGGACAACAAGTGAAATGCTAATGTAATCTCTCATATTATTATCTCGCAAATACTCGAGTATTCGTTGTCGCGTGCTCAGCTCGTAAGAAAGCTTATCTTTATCCCATCCACGATTTTGCATGACAGTTTGAAGCGCATATGATTCGCCACTCTGGGCAAAGGTGTCTGTTATTGGATCCCATTTGTACAGTTCATTTATCCTTATGTATCCTGTTTTCGTATCTATTCCGGTGAACTCCACAAGGCTCTGAGTCCTGCGTACACGTTTCTCATTTACAAAAGTCTGCTTCTGGATGCTCAGTATGTCAAGTGACTGCAGCATTACATGAGGTACATTGAGTGGTGGACTGTCAAGTCGGTTAACAACCGTCTGAACATCTCCTGCATGCATGGTTGAATAGGTGGCATGTCCGGTAGATATTGCCTGGAATAATGTCAGGGCTTCTTCTCCTCTTATTTCACCAACAAGAATGTACTCCGGACGCTGGCGTAGTGCCGAACGAAGGAGATCATACATGCCAACTTCTCCTGTGTTGCCGACTGAAAGAGATTTTCGTGTAACGCCTGCTATCCAGTTCTCGTGGTGAAGTGTCAATTCGCGGGTATCCTCAATGGATACTACCTTTGAGAGTGGGGGGATGAAAAGTGAAACAGAGTTGAGCATGGATGTCTTTCCTGATGCTGTCCCTCCTGCAAAGATGGCACAGTTACCATTTTCCATGGTAAGCCAGAAGTAAACCATCATCTCAACGTTGCATGTGTTGTAATTAATGAGGTCTATTGGGGTGATGGGATCTCCCCTGAATTTACGGATGGTAAAAGAGCTTCCTCTCGTTGTGATCTCCTTACCAAGAGTTGCCTGGAGTCTGGAGCCATCCGGAAGTGTTGCATCAACCATAGGCTCACTAATGGAGATGTGTTTGCCACTTTTCTGGCAGAGTTTGATCACTAGTGAATTGAGGTCTTTCTCTTCAAAAGAGATGTTTGTTTTAATGTTCCGGTATTTGTTATGGTATATGAATACCGGGATATTGATGCCGTCACAGGATATGTCCTCTATATTCTGATCAAGTATTAGTGAGTTGATCCTGTCGTTTCCAAGGAAGTTGCGTGTAAGGTAATAAATTATCCTGTACGTAGATGCTATATCCAGAGTGGCATGATAGCGGTTGAAGAGGGTCAATGCCTGCTCGGTGAGCATGTTTTCCCTGTTATTATGTGAGCCGACCCCTCCAAGACTGAGTATGTCGCGAAGGTCATCATACACTCTCTCGAGTATATCTTTTTCATAATGTGTCAGCGAAGGCTCTATAACATGGTAATAGAAGATTCTTCCTTTTTCAAGAATGCTGATAAAAGAGTAAGGTTCATTCACCCAATATCTTTCGACTTCGGTGTATCCTTCGGGTATTTCATATTCAATGAGATGCCCATGAATTTCAGGATTATAAGCAGCTAGTTCTTTTTTTGATCTGCTCAGTGCCGCTAATTGTTTTTTGACCTTTGAAATAAAGGATTTTTCTTCGCCAATGTCCTGTTTGGCAATATCACCTTTATATTCTTTATTCAAAGCAGTTGGATCAAATCCGGTGTGCTCATAATCATGGCTCATTGAATATTATTATATTCATTTATATATAAAAACTCTTTGTTTTTTATATAAATATGTGGCTCCATGAAGTTGTCAAATGTGCACTTTGTCACATTAATTAGAAGATTCAAGTGTTCCAAAATTATCCTGATATCTTTTCTCCATGATGTCCCATGTTGGAAGGTCTGTCTGGCAACCTATGCTCTGTACTGCAAAGGAGGCTACCGTTGATCCTATCTTCCCGCAGACCTCAAGAGGGTAACCACGTGTATAAGCAAGCAGGAAACCTGCTCTGTATGCATCCCCTGCACCTGTTGGATCAACTGCAGTAACAGTTACCACAGGAATAGGTATCTCATTTCCGTTATTATATATCCTGCTTCCCTCTGCATCGTAAGTGACAATGACTGTCTCTATCATTCCCAGTATATCAGAGAATGACTTTTCCGTCATTTTGCAAACCCTTTCGATCTCATGCTTGTTGGTGAAAAGGATATTAGTGTTATCGAGTATGCTTTCAAGATCTTCCCGGGAATATGTAATGAGGTCCTGTCCGGGATCAAAGGAAACAAAATCTGCTATTTTTGCGATCTTTGCATTGAATGTTGAATCAGATGTTGCGAGGTGCACAAAATCAACTTTTGGTGGCTCCAGCTCTTTAAGGTTCCTTGAAGCTCCCCAGTCAAAATATGTACTCTGGTGATGTTCTCTGTCTGTGAACACAAAAGCCCGGGTGCTTTTTTCATTTTCCAATCTGTAAAGCAGGGACAGATCAACACCATAATTTTTAAGCTCTGCTTCGTAACCGGAAACTTCAAAATCCCCGCCTACGGCTGAGATAAGCTGTGTTCTGCCGCCAAGTATAGCAATTCCAACAGCTATGTTTGCAGCACCACCACCAAAATACTCGTGATAGTCAATAATGGGGTGTGATTCATCGTGGATAGCAATGTTCTCCACATCAAAAAGCAGGTCAATGGCAGCGTGGCCAACTACAGAGATCATTTTATCCATCACATAACCCCCTTTATATTATTGTTCGAATGGCTTTACGTCTATGACATTGAGAGGCACATCCCGTAGTGCTCTTCCAATTACGGATTTAGCAATCCTTGCGGCATGTTCATCGCTTTCAGCATCAAAGACTTTCATTTCAAGTACAAGCCCTACAATTGCTGTGTTTGCAGCCAAAAAGACGCTGCCAAAGCTTTCTTCGCAGGCAGGGCAGGGTGTAGTTCCAACATTAACTTCAACAAAGTCAAGTTTCGGGTTCAAGCGCTTACCGGCTTCTGAAATAGCAACGCCGATCGCGTCATCTGCAGTTTTCACATCTCTAACCAACCAGGCAGCTTCAAGTGTAACATAATAATTTGACATCTTCTTCTCTCCGTTTAACTTCTTTTCTTCTTCATTTGTTTTCAAATTGTAAATAGTACATCGTCATCGACATCGAACAGACCAAGTCGGGCACCTGCATCAAGCCAGGCATGTCCGTAACTGAAGCATACGAGTGCATTGACAGGGTCGTCAGTCTTTATGAAATGTAGTCCGTCATTGTAGTATGAAGTTGCCATATTCCTGTAATCTTCGGCAACCTTGTACATGTGAGACTGTTTTATGGGTGCATACTCGGCTTTTTCGAGCGCTTCCCTTAATAGTCTTTCATATCTCTTAACCTTTTCATTCAGGTCTGCAGCCATATTAGCTCCTTAGTTAATATCATTATTTACTTCGCGGCACCGAATATCTTTGAGAACAACTTACCGCCTTCATTTTTGGGAGGGCGGGACGGCTTTCTTTTGGGTGGAGGTGCAATACTCTGGTGTGCTTCATCATCGTCAGGAACTTTTACAGACACAGGCGTTGGAACGGTCCGTCTTGTGGGTTCAGCCGGAACACTTACCTTTTCCTCTTTTTTAGCTACCGCCTGTGGGGCTGGTGGGGGACTGGTTGTCCTTGCAGCTTTAAGCACATTAACGGATTCTCCTCCGTGCTTTGATTTCCTGATCCTTACGTCCACAAGTACCGGTCGCTCAATATCATTACTGACCAGCATTGCCACGCCGGGGGGTAGCCTCATAAGCTCTTCTTCTACATATGAATTTACCCCTTCAAGACCCTTGCTGATGGCTTTAAGGTCATTGGGGTTTGTGACCTTCATGATGATCTGTGTACCACACTGGGAAAGTACATTCTTGTCTATTCTCGCAGGACGCTGGGAAATGACCATCATTCCAAGACCGAATTTTCTTCCCTCGGAAGCTATTGTTCTCAGTATGTCTGTACTTATGGTTTTACTGAATCCTTTTTCCGGAGCATAATTATGCGCTTCTTCAACAACAAGCATACCAGGTGGTACCCGGTTGAGTTTCCTGGCTTCAAACAGGCTTGTGCATAACTGTGAAACTATCATACTCTGCATTTCAGGAGGTACGCCTTTAAAGTCAATAACAGAGGCTTTTCCCTTCTGGACCAGTGCTTCGATAGGTGTTGGATTCGGTGAGAGTATGTCCGTCTCGCAAATGTTTTCCAGCATGCTTATGACAGTCCATCTTGCTTTGCTCTTATCGTTGCTGACAGCAAAGATGATATCATCAATAGTGTAGGTTTCCATCTCGGCACGCAGACTCTGTATTGCCTCATAGAGGATACCGGTGTGTGTGGTGGAGAAATTATCCGGGAATATGCCTGTAAGTTCCTTCACTGTAAGGTTCATGCCGTTTAGGCGGAATAATTCATCAGCATTAGGATTAATGGCTTTGTTCGCAGGTGTGTAGACCGTTACCTTATCCTTGTATTCTTTAGGTGATACACCGAAGCGTTTGAAAGCTTCGGCATCTCCTTCACCTTCTGTTTTGAGTGAAGTGTATTCACTATGAGGGTCAAGTATCAAAAGAGGTACGTCCCTGTCCAGTAATTCTTCCAGCAATACGGCTGCAGTGTATGATTTACCACTACCCGTCTTTGCAAGTATGCTGCAATGCTTCTGTACCAGACTGTTAACACTTAACTGGACCTTGATGTTGGTACCATCGACCATTCCTATATTCATGTCCTTACCGGAAAGGCCCAGGACCGAACGTATAAGATTCTCATCTGCTACGTAAAGCAGGTCACCGGGACTAAAAGGTACCACTGGAGATTTTAAAAGTCCCTCATCATTTCTAGAACCGATGACAATAGCCTCTGCAATTATCTTATCGTCACTTTTGTCTGTACGTTGCCCTTTAGCTGCTTCTTCAAGTGTGAAAGAATCACTTGATCTGGTAATCGATATGACCTGTGCAAGTACCCAGCCGTCTGTCTCATGCCAGGCTTTGATGTATGCACCCCTGTAAACTGCTGTAATATCAGTTACCAGCAACTTGAACTCTAGAGTTCCTGTCTCTCCAAATATAACGCCTACTGAACCGCGAACCATTTTTATCCCTCTTACTTTGGTCTTTGGTTATATGTTTATTCAACTATTATTATATATTCCTTAGTCATCGAGTTCTTCCATTATTTCAGAAGGTCCTCCAGCCAGTTTCACCAGTGCCTCAGCTTCTATGAAATGCAATGAGGTTGGGACGACCAGAATATGTAGTGGTTCGCCAAAATCATAATCCAGCAGATCCTGCGCATACCCGGCTTTGACTGTGGGTTCGGGGGATCCGGCTCTTGCGATCCCGACAACTATGGCTTTATCCATGATACCTTCACCCTTTCGTTTCTCTATTTCAAGGAGAAGCTCCAGTGCCCTGTTCACTGTCATGTAACCCTTTTCTTTGTCAATGTCGAGAAAGATCAGTGTATGCATGTCATTCTGCTGGTTGAGCTTAATAGTATCGTAGGGTGTTTCGGAAATGATGGTATTCCCGCGGCTACTGGTGTATGGATGTGGTATGGTGGATGCCTTACCGAAGCGGTAGTTCTGCAGACCTGAAAGGCCACAGATGGCTGATGCAATTGAGGCGCCATGAATTAATTTTGTGCTGATACCAAGGTCCTGTGCCCTTAAACGCAGGTCAACGTGCGTGGTTGAGACCATTGTATCGCCGCCAGTGAGGAATACTACATCCTTATCTTTAGCATTTTCAAGCCAGTCAGGATATTGTTCTACATCTTCCCTTGAAAGTACATTCACTTTCTTTCCGTAGAGCTCTTCCAGTTTTTCAATGGTACTACCCATGAGGAAGGATGTGTAGAATTCTGCAAATACCATGTCTGCTTCCCTGATGGCTTCAAGTCCCTTCAAAGAGATATCATTTTCATCAAAAAGGCCAAGTCCTATAAAAGTGAGCATGGTCAGAAGATAGCTCTTTATGCCTTAAATCTTTTGAAAACACGGACAATTTGGAAATACTCGTAATATATTTATAGAACCACTGACAGTTAGTTTCATTCATACTTTAGATACTATTTATCAACAATAACATTTCAATGATCGGAGGTTCAAAATCATGGCAGGACTTATTGTCAATCCGGGTACCCAGCGTACCACCGGAAGAGATGCATTATCAATGAATATAGCCGCTGCTAAGGCAGTTGCCAGTATCGTAAAGACCACCCTTGGTCCAAAGGGCATGGACAAGATGATGGTTAATGTGATGGGTGATATCACTCTCACCAACGACGGCGCAACTATTCTTCAGGAAATGGAAATCGAAAATCCTACAGCAAAGATGGTTGTAGAAGTTGCCAAAACACAGGAATCAATGACAGGTGACGGTACTACCAGTGCTGTTGTCATGGCTGGTGCACTTCTTGAACAGACAGACGAGTTAATCGATATTGGTGTCCATCCAACTGTCATTGTCAAGGGATACAGTATGGCAGCTGAGAAAGCCCTTCAGGTCTTAAAGGATTACTCCATTGAGATCACAAAAGATAACCGTGAGATCCTTGAGAAGATCGCTTTGACTTCTATTACAGGCAAGGCATCCCAGATTGCACGCGAGCAGCTTGCAAAGATATGTGTGGATGCGATCTATGCTATTGCTGATGATGGAGATGTAGATGTTGACAACAACATCACTATCGTAAAAGAAATCGGTGGCTCCATCGATGACACCAATCTCATTGAAGGAATAGTAATCAAGAAAGAAGCACTTCATCCTGATATGCCAAGCCACATCAAGGGTGCTAAGATCGCTCTTATTGATACTGACCTTACATTTGAGAAGACCAGCACAAAATCCAAGCTCTACATTGATCGCGCAGACCAGCTTCTGGATTTCAAGGAGAAGGAAAAGGAAAACTTCAGAGAGCAGGTACAGTTCATTATTGATTCCGGTGCTAACGTAGTATTCTGTTCAAAGAACATTGATGACTATGCAGTACACTACTTCAAAGAGGCTAATATTTTTGCATCCAGAAGATTGAACGAAGAAAATATGAGAGTACTTTCCCGTTCCACCGGTGCAAGACTTATAAGGAATGTTTCTGAGATCACAGCTGATGATCTGGGATATGCTGAAGTAGTTGAGAAGGATGACCTCAATGAGGAAAACCTCTACATCAAGGGCTTCAAGAACGCAAAGACCATGACCATTCAGATCAGAGGCGGTACTGAGCACGTGACCAACAGCGTTGAGCGTGTATTCGATGATGCACTACATGTTGTCAAGACCGTGTTCGAAGATGGTACCATCGTACCTGGTGGCGGAGCTTCCGAGATCGAGGTTGCACAGAAACTACGTACATACGCAGCTTCTATCCAGGGACGTGAACAGCTTGCTATAAACGCTTTTGCAGATGCAGTTGAGGATATTCCAAAGACAATTGCAGACAACTGTGGTTTTGACACTATTGACACAATTCTCAAGATGCGTGCAAGTCATGGCTCTGTAAAATATGCAGGTCTGAACATCGAAACAGGTGATGTTGCTGACATGATCGAGAAAGGCATTGTCGACCCTCTTAGAGTAAAGACCCAGGCTATCAAGTCAGCTACAGAGGTTTGCACAATGGTTCTCCGTGTTGACGACATGCTCAAAGCAAGAGAAAAGCAAATGATGGATGTAGCTCCAGAGCACAACATCCACAACTACGATTCAACTGGAATGATGTAAAGAGGTTCTACCTCTTTAATCACTTTTTTTGGAATTGATTTCTTCCAGTGAAAACTTATCTATTCTTCAGAACTTCCATTCGGGTAAGTTCATATTTCAAGTATTGTCTGCTTATCTACCTTTTCGAAGCGATAATTTTCAAGTTCAAGAGCAGATATTCGGTCAGAGTTCCATTTCTAATGTATAGTTTTTGAATATTTAACGCAATCTTTTCATCTCAACTGGATATAACTAAATATATTTTAAAATTTATGGCTATTTTCAAGCCTACTGAGCATGGTTTTATATATTTTGTTTTTAATCTAGGCGCGATGAATTTTTTGAAATATAGTTCGAATAAAAAATATCAATTTCCAATCCTATTGGTTTTATCCGTATTGTTGTTATCAACACCTGCCAATGCATCATTCTGGCATGTTGAAACAGTTGACAGTGGTGGAATTGTTGGACAGTATACATCTCTTGACCGTGATTCTTCGGACAACGCTGCCATAAGTTATTTCGATCTTACTAAAGGTGATCTGAAATATGCTTATTACAATGGAAGCAGCTGGGAGCTTGAAACAGTTGACAGCATTGGAATTGTTGGAACCTACGCGTCCCTTGCTCTTGATTCTTCAGATAATGCGGCTATAAGTTATGGTGATAACACTAATTGGGACCTCAAATATGCCTATTACAATGGCATTAGCTGGGAGGTTGAAATAATTGATAGTACTGGTAATGTTGGAGGTCATAGTTCCCTTGCACTTAATTCTTCAGATAATGCTGGCATAAGTTATCGTGATGTCAATAACGGGAGTCTCAAATATGCTTATTATAATGGCAGTGGCTGGGAGCTTGAAACAGTTGACAGCAATGATCATGTTGGTGAGTACACTTCTATTGCCTTTGATTCTTCAGACAACGCTGCCATAAGTTATTACGATAACAATAACGATAATCTCAAATATGCCTATTACAATGGCAGTGGCTGGGAGATTGAAACCGTTGACAGTGGTGGACTTGTTGGATCTTACACTTCCCTTGATTTTGATTCTTCAGACAATGCTGGCATAAGTTATCATGATTCTACAAGTGACAGTCTTAAATATGCTTATTACAATGGCACCAGCTGGGAGCTTGAAACCGTTGACAGTAATGGTGATGTTGGATCTTACACTTCCCTTGCCTTTGATTCTTCAGATAACGCTGGCATAAGTTATCACGATAGTGATAATGCCAGTCTCAAATATGCCTATTACAATGACAGCGGCTGGGAGCTTGAAACCGTTGACAGTGATGGTGTTGGATATTACATTTCCCTTGCCTTTGATGATTCAGATAACGCTGCCATAAGTTATCACGATGATATTAATGACAGTCTCAAATATGCCATTATGTTAGATACAGGCATTCTTCCTGTGAATTCCTCTGTTTCAGGTGCATGGGTTTATGTTGATGGCGTTAACCAGTCTGTCCAGACTAACACTACTCTGACACTTGAAGTTGGAACATACGACATAACCGTAATGAAAAATGAATATGAAACACCTACAAACCAGTCGGTTACTATTACTGAAGGCTCAAACTCCGCAATTGAATTTTCAATGGTGGCAGTCCCACCCGTTATTGACTCTATCGCAAGCTCGTCATCAGGTAGCAGCTCAGGAACTCGTGTATCGGTCAGCCAAGGTCAGGACCCTGAGATCGTGAAATCTACAACCTCATCCACTATACGTGTCATTGATGGTGCAGAAATAGAATATGACTTCTCTGACGGCGAGACTCCTGTTCTTGGTATAAGTTTTGATGCGAAGAGCTATGAAGGTCTCGTTGTTGCCAAGGTTCAGGTACTTTCAGATTCACCTGAAGGCGTGCCATCTCCTTCAGGCAATTCTTATCAGTTGATGAGCATAGATGTTGGAAGTGAAGGCACTATCTCAAAGGACAATGCTGAGAATATTCTCATCCATTTCGAAGTAAGCAAGGAATGGGTAGAAGAGAATAACATTGATGTCTCCACCATACGCATGACAAGATATAATGCTGAACAGTGGCAGGATCTTCCAACCACTCAGGTAAGGGAAGATTCGGAGTTCATCTATTTCACTGCTGAAACCCCTGGATTCTCCATTTTCAGGGTAGTAGGCGATGAGGTTGGAGAAACTGTGAACCAGGAAACTTCCGTGTCTGATACAACTGTTGAAGAGATACGGGATGGAGAAATGCAGGTTGAAGTCGAATCTGTGGAAGTTAAGGACACTCCTGGATTTGGTATACTGGCAGGACTTGTCTTTGCATCTTTTGCAGTTCTGGTAAGAAGGAAGTTCGATTAAGATTGAAAGGACAGTAAAATGTCCTTTTAAACTTATTTTTTATTTTCAGTCATGTATTGGTCTTGAAGATAGGGCAGGTCCTCATTCTGCAGACCATAGAAGTTCTTGTAGTCCTCAATTACTTTCTTTGCCTGCTCAGGATAGCGCTGAAGCATGAATTTGATGAACTCTTCCTTGGAACTTAATTCCTTCACCCTGTCTATTAGAAGGGCAGTACATTTCTTTGAATCCGGATTTCCTTTCTGGATCTCAAACGTCAGGCAGAGTGCTTCCATTGGAAAATACTTCTTGCGTATGTATGGAACGACCGAGCCTAGAAGTACATCATTATCCAGCTGGCTGAAAGCCGGAACCCCGACACGATTGATGCGTTCGGGGTCTGTGAGTTTAGTCTGGTTCTCGGCAGAATAGGAATGAAGTTCGATATAAACCTCAGGCTCAAGTTCCTCGATTGCTGTAATAATCTTCTGTCCGATATCAATAAAATAGTTATCATCGAGTGTTGATATGTAATTTTCCTTGTTCACCAATGGGATGACGGCAAGGGTTCCTGTCTTCGGTGCTTCTATGTTTTCCAGAATGGAAGATGTGTCCTTCCATTCATTTCCATGCAGGCCTGCCACAAAGAGCCTCATTGGCCTGCCACTCCCAAGTATCTTAAGGGGCATATTATCTGTGAAGAATTATTCCATTTTAAAATTAGGCATCCGGTGACTTTTCGCCGATGACATATATTTCCATCTTTTCGGGTTCCAGAACTTCAATGATATTGACACCCAGTGACTCTATCTGGGCAAGAATAGGTCTGCGATTCTCTCTTTTTTGAATTTTGATAACCTGAAGCAGTTTTCCTCCCTCCTTCAACAAGGGCAGAACCCTTTCAAGAGCACGTATGGAATCCACTGGTTCAAGTGTCATATCACTGAGTAGTACGTCCACCTGTTCGGGTGACATATTTTCAAGAGGTTCATGGAAAACATCTGCAAACATCACCGTGACATTCTCATTTTCAGATTCTATTTTTTCAAGATCGAATATGAAATCTGTGCTAAACTCCACACCTCTAACACTTGCAGCGATCTCTGAGGCTAAAAGCAGGAATCCGCCGGCACTTGAGCCAAGGTCGAGGACAGTATCACCTTTTGATATCAGATTTGTTGCTTCCTGGATACCTTTGAGTTTGAAATAACCCCTTGGCATGTCCATGCCTTCTTCAACTTCGATATCATCCTCTGATTTAATGTCCCTTGATGCTTTTTTAACTATAGTCCCGTTGACCTTCACGTTCCCATTGAGCAAAGCGCTCTTTGCCCTTCCCCGGGATTTAAAATATCCTGTTTCCACAAGGTATGCATCCAATCTCATGATGCTGATACTATGGGACTTTAGTATTTATATTATAAGTTCTAAACTACCTGAAAAAGTTGTAACAATTTCAAAGCTAGCTTAAGGACTAAAGAATGATAAGGAAATTCATCTCCCTTTTCCCTTTGTGGGCAATCATCCTCTCAATAGCAGCCTTTATTTATCCTGATGTTTTTTCTCCCTATAAGGCTGCAATAACCCCCTTACTCGGGGTTGTAATGTTTGGCATGGGGATAACTCTTTCAGCACATGATTTCCTGCTTGTACTCAAAAGACCGGGTGTGATTGCTCTTGGAACCGCCATGCAGTACATATTGATGCCACTTATTGCCTTTATCCTGTCATATATGCTTCATCTTCCTACTGAGATCATGGCAGGGCTGGTACTCTTGGGTTGCTGTCCCGGAGGGACTGCTTCAAACGTCATATGCTATCTTGCAAAAGGTGACGTGGCTCTTTCAATAACGCTTACATCTGTTTCCACATTGATGGCTTTTATCCTGACTCCCGCACTTACATGGCTTTACATCGGACAGGCGGTACCTGTTGAGGTTGGGGGGGTGATGGTGAGCATTGTAAAGATCGTGCTCGTTCCTGTGGCACTTGGGATTATCATAAACACACTTTTTGATAAGTATATTGAAAGGTTCAAACATGCATTCCCTGCACTATCCGTAGCTGCCATAGTATTCATAATTGCCATAATCATTGCCCTGAACAAGGATAACATCCTCACTGCCGGAAAACTGGTGGTAGTGGCGGTGGTCCTTCATAACGGATTTGGATTTGCCAGCGGATATTACATTTCAAAAGCTATGGGTCTTGATGAAAAAGATGCCAGAACGCTGGCAATAGAAGTAGGGATGCAAAACTCAGGATTAAGTGTCGCACTTGCTGTAAAATATTTCTCAGCCCTGGCTGCCCTGCCTGGTGCTCTATTCAGCATCTGGCATAATATCATGGGTTCTGCACTGGCTGCATACTGGTCGTCTGATGAAGACAAAACTGGTTTATAGAATGCTACTGATGCTTCCTCCTAACGGTGATGATTTGTTAAAGGCAGTTATTTTCGATATGGATGGTGTGCTTGTGGATTCGATGTCTTATCACGCACAGGCTGTGAATAATATCTTTGATCAGATAGGCGTGGAAATGGACCAGCAGGACATCTTTGAGAGGGAAGGTGAGAGGACTGCTGATATCATCAAATATCTGCTGAAAAAAGCAACGGGTGATACTTCCGCTTTTGATATTAAGGATATTGTTTCCCGCTACATTGCAGAATTCAATCGCATAGTGGAACTCAGGACATTCGATGGTATGCAGGAATGCCTTGAAGACATGAAAACCAAGTTCAGATTTTCGGTGGTATCAGGTTCGAACAGACCCATTGTTAACGATATCATACAGAGCCAGTTTCCCGGAATATTTGATGTTATTATCAGTGCAGATGATGTGGAAAAAGGAAAACCTGCTCCTGATCCTTACCTGATGGCAATGGAAAAACTGGGTGTAGAAAAGGATGAATGCATAGTCGTTGAAAATGCTCCCATGGGAGTTCGATCCGCCCGCAGTGCAGGAATTTGCTGTATTGCAGTGCCCACATACCTGCCGCCTGAAAAACTGAAAATGGCAGATATGGTCATCAAAGACCACATCCATCTGGTCAGATATCTTTCCGAACTGAAGCCAACTTATAACAGTTGCCTTCATTCATCAAAATCATAATTACATTTGATACCTGTCTTATCAGAACAAAGGTTGCATGAAACACATTTCGCAACTTCTGATTCCCCATTTTTGAACTTCATTACAAGATCGGTCTCGCATATAAGTGGCCTGCAAATAGATACAAGGTCAGCATAACCTTCCTCGATCAGCATTTCCATAACTGGTCTGGAACGAATACCACCCACAAGGATGATGGGTATATCCACAGCTTCCTTGATCATTTTTGAATATTCCTTGTAATATGCTTCCTTATCCGCAGAGTTGATATTTGTCCAGAACAGTTCTTCTCCGGCTTCGGCTATTCCTCCGCTGACCTCAATGGCGCAAACACTATTATCTGCCAGTATCTTTGCAATCTCGACACATTCGGGGGCATCCAGAGACTTCTTCTTTGAGCCTTTCGGGAAACCGTCTGTGGCATTCATTTTGGCTGTGATGGGATAATCCTCTCCAACCATTTCACGTGCCCTTTTGATAATATCAACGATAACCTGTGTGCGCTTCTCTGTCGAACCGCCCCATCTGTCCTTCCTGCGGTTGGTGTATGGGGAGATGAAATTGCTGAGCAGGAAACCATGTGCACAATGCAGTTGCACCGCATCGAAGCCTGCTTCCTTTGCTCTTCTTACAGCCTGTGCGAAATCCTCAATGGTCTCAAGTACTTCTTCCTCTGTCATCTCTTCAGGGGTCATTCCCCTTGTTGCTTCGGTAACAGCAGAGGGTGCAAAAGCGTAAGGATTTTCGGTTGTGATCATGGTCTGCCGTCCCCCATGTACTATCTGCAAAGCTATCTTGCTCGGATACTTATGTACTCTGGAAGTGATCTTTCTGTACGGTTCTATGAATTTATCGTCATAGATTCCCTGCTGCAGATGATCGCTTTTCCCCTTCGGGTTAACGTAGGAATAACCTGTGATGATAAGCCCCACCTCATTCTTCGCAAGTTCCTCGTAAAGGTCACCTAATCTCTCTGTTGGAGTTCCATCCGGTTCAGCCATCCACTCATGAGTCGCTGAGCGCACAAAACGGTTTGGAACTTCCAGACCCCCAAATCCTGTACTATTGAATACCATAAGTGAATATTGAAGCCTGTGGCTTATATCTTTTTCTTCACATGTCCCAGATCCTGCAATTATCGCAGTTCCAGTTCTTCCCTGAGAACTTCGTTATTGATCCTGTAGTTAAGCAGGGATAGGAATAGCAGTATGAATGCGATGATATTGACAAGCAATGTAAGCTGGAGTGTCGTTCCCTCAAGTCCTCCACCACTGCCTCCATAGGATGTTTCACCGAACATAAGTGGATGTGCCGAGCGCCACAGGCGAATTGAGAGGAAGCTCAAAGGTACGGAGATAAAGCCTACTATCCCGAAAACAGATGCTAATCTTGCTCTCTTTTCAGGTTCTTCAACTGCCTGGCGAAGCATCATATATGCCATATATACAAGGAAAAGAGCAAGTGATGTGGTGAGCCGTGGCTCCCATATCCAGTACCATCCCCATGTGGCCTTCGCCCAGATAGAACCGGTTGCCAGTACCAGAAATGCAAACACAACACCTACCTCTGCAGCGGAAAGGGCAACAATGTCCCATTTCTTTTCTCCTTTCCTTAACTGCTGTATGCTTGCAATGAATACCACAAAGAATGCCAGATATGAGGTAAATGCAATGGGAAGATGGAAGTAGAATATTTTAAAACTGCTGTCCAGTAATTCTCCTGTGCCACTTTTCATAGGTGGCAGGTAATAGAATATCATCCAGATGGCAATAAGAATCAGCGTACCGGTTATCGCAGTAAATGCCTTCTCTCTATTTTTTTCAAGGAACATTCTGTCTCCACTGGCATTATTAATGCTTTTTATTTAAACCCTTTTCATAATTTTGAATATAGAACGCTTTTTCTCAGTCCTGTATGGCATATTCAAAAACAAGATGTCCGATAATAAAGAATATGATGTCGTATACAATCAGGAGCCTGATCTCGGGATATATGCTACCGATATCTCCGCCGATAAGTACCTTTCCTGTTGCCATAACAGCAGGTATGAGTACCGGAATTATGAGGGGCAGCAGTAATATTGGTAACATTATCTCTCTGGTCCGGGTATTGACAGTGAGTGCTGAGAGCAGTGTTCCGACTGTGATAAAACCCATAGTCCCAAGGAATATTACCAATCCCAGAATGGGTAATTCATTGACACTGTAATTGAAAAGGACGACGAATATGGGGATGGTTATTATCTCCACTGCAAACATTATGAGAGCATTAGATATGCATTTCCCTGTGTAGATCGCACCCCAGTCAACAGGACACAGTTTAAGTCCTTCAAGACATCCATTTTCTGTTTCCACAGTGAATGCACGGGAAAGTCCAAGTGTTCCTGCAAAGATGAATGCTATCCAGAGCACCCCGGGAGCAAGCCTGTTCATTATTTCAGACTGGCTTAGCAGGTCGCCAAAGGATATGCTGAATATCACCATAACAAGCAGCGAAAAGATAGCCATGGAATTGAGCATTTGTTTTGTCCTGAATTCACTTTTCAGGTCTTTTGCCGCAATATGTATGCTTCGTATCATTCCCACATCTCCGCTTAAATATTGGATATTCCTTCAATGTCCGTATCCCTGCTGAGTAATGAATGATACGTATTTTTGAACAATTCGATGCTGTCTATTTCATCTTTCATCCTGTCGTATACTATTCTTCCCTGATCCATGACAAGTACCCGGTCACAGAGGCGGAACGCTCTTTCTATGTTGTGGGATATCATTATCTTTGTGACTTTGTCCTTATCGAGTGCCTTCAGTACATCTTCAAATGTCTGTGCAGCATGCTGGTCGAGTCCTGTATATGGCTCATCCATAAAAAGAATGGATGGATTATGCACCAGTGCCCTTGCAATCGAAAGACGCTGTTTCATACCGCGTGAAAAAGGCCTGACCCTGTCATCCGACCTATGGGAAAGGTCAACCTGTTCCAGCAGTTCATGGGCACGTTTTTCAAGTTCTGCTTTTTCCATGCCATACATCTTTCCAAAGAACAGAAGGTTCTCTTTTGCTGTCAGATCATCGTAAAGGTAACTTTCGTGGGATATGGTACCTATGTTCTTCCTGATCTCGGTAGGTTTTTTCTTAAGATCAATTCTATTTATGATTACATTGCCCTTCGTAGGCTCGATAATGGTTGAAAGTATCTTTAAAAGGGTAGTCTTACCAGCTCCATTGGGGCCGAATATCGCAACGAATTCTCCTTTTCTCAATTCGAGGTCGATATGTTCAATTGCCTTTTGATTGCCAAAGCTCTTTGACAATCCGCTGGTTGAGATAATGACTTCCATTGGACCTATAATTAATATCTACATAAATTAACGTTTTGTTTTGGAAACCATTGAAAAGGTGGATTGTCCACCTTCATTCAAAAGCGGGACCGCCAACAACTGCATTGTTGCTGTACCCGACCTTCTCCCAGTATCCCTCGTATGGTTGGTCAGTTATCTCGATACCGATTATCCACTTAGCCCATTTGTAGCCGTATTTATCCTCTGCCACCAGTTGCAGCGGGAATCCTCTATCTGCTGGAAGGGTGATGTCGTTGAGCTTGTATGCGAGCATTATGTCATTCTTACGAAGATAATCGATCTCAAGGGATGTGGAATATCCGTCTGCGCAGTGGAATATGGCGTTAGTCGCATTCTCATTGACCTGTGCTTCATCGAAAATAGTATTCAGGGTAACGCCTGTCCATTTGGCATCAAATCCCCATCCTTCCACACAGTCCAGTCTGACAAAACGCGTATCTGACGGGTAAGCAAGCAGTTGTTCATAACTGATGCTCAGCTCATTATCAACAAGTCCATAGACTTCCAGTCCATATGTTTCCTGGTCTATGAATTGGGTTCCTCTGATAGCATTGTTGCGCTGCTCTACAATGGGAGTAAGCTCAATTCCCTGAAATTCAGTAGCTTCCTCAGATTCATTGTATGTTATTTGTTCTACCTGTGTATCTGACAGGCAGCCTGAACTCAGGATCAGTAAAACAAAAAAAAGAAAAATAACCGGGATCCTGAAAAAATTTCTTTTTTCGGACATGCTTATGATTCCTGCTTAAATGGTCTCAAGCATTTCCAGACCTTTTTCAGTCAGGGAATATTTCCCATCCACTATATTGAGAAGGTCTCCGTTAATCATAAACTCAGTATGGTACTTGAAAGCGTTGTCATCAATATTCATAGACTCCATGACCTCTTCCTTTGTTCCGCCAAAAACACCGATTGCTTTAACAAGCTGCCTGCGAACAGGGTGGGATGCTGCCTTATGCAGGAATTCATGTTCCATCTTCACACGTTCGCGTTCAGAGGGTTCCGCCATTATCATATTATCAAGATCATCATCGTCTATCATGTTCCACCAGCTCCTTTTTTAATTAAAATGTGACGTTGAACTGTTAAATAGGTTATGGCTTAAAAAGAAAAGTAAGAAGAAAAATGTGTATTTGCTTTTAAGATGAGTATAAATGCTGGCATATAGAAAGCAAATTGATTTTGTTCATGTTTAAATCATGCACAGTTTATCTGAGGAAATTGATTGAATACCAGCATTTATATCAATGGAATAATGCTGCTGCTTGTCCGGAAGCAGGAATTGTTTTGAGATGTTCAACTGCTATTTCCTGATCACTGCTTGCTTCAATTCCCTGGTCCGCAGGTAGAAATACCAGTTTTCCATCCTTGTATCTCATTGGGGAGCCAATAGTTTTAAAGTAATGATTCTTCAGACACTTCATGGCAGCTACAACGGTTTCATTATCATATCTGGAGTTGCCGGGATTTGCACTTGCTGTACCAACAAAGACATTGTTGACATGCAATGCCAGGTGCAAACTCCAGGTATTTTTGTTTATAAATTCGTGAACCTGTATATTCATAGATATATTGCTTTCATCTTCCCTCATACATCTGCCTCCATAAGACAACTGTATGAGATTATTAACATGAACACGCATATAAATGGTCTGTATGTATTTTTTAAGACATGTTCAAAGTTCAATAGCTGATATGGCCATAGGTGTAAAATATGGTCATAATTGTGTCAATCTACCATTTTCTACTCAAACCAGTTCTTTGCTACCAGCTCTTCATTTCCCATCTGTCTTCTGATGTATGGGCTGTAATCCTCATTGTCCCTGTTGAAGACGAATATGTAGTCGGTTTTAAAATAGGCCCAGTATCTTACATATGAAGTTCTTGCATCACTCAAGGTCACGGTAACATTATTCTCATTCGTGGATACATTGTAAACCACGTAATCTATTTCCTTCGGCAGACTGGCATCATAGAGTCGTTTTGCACGCTGTACATAGGGGGAATCCTCTCCACTTCCATCAGTCACAACCTTTGGGATGAAAATAGCCTGCTCTATGCCGGACCAGTAATTCGATTCCAGGATCTTGTAATGTGTCTGGTTGTAGGAATATGCTGACAGGAATACTCCCGGAGATATCGGATAAGAGTTCTGGTAACTGATATCATGTCCTTCAATTTCTGAAATATGGTTTACAAGCAGGGCTTTTGAGAATGGGGTAAGTACACACCAAAGAACAAATACTATAAGCAGGGCTTTGTTCAGTTTTACTCGTTTTTGGCCTGCATCGTTCAGCTCTTTTTTAACTTCATTCCTGAGATTTCCATTTTTTCTCTTCTTCCTCAGTTGGTCAAGTAAAAGGAAATAGATTGGAATAAATGAAATAATAGTAACCACAGGGTCAAAGAAAAAAATTGAACCCATTATGGATGATCCTGTGTCTAAAGGGAACAAAGGCCGCATTTTCCAGCTTGTTGCATAATCCAGGTATAAATGTAAAAAAATTGCAGCTCCGGCTACCAATGTTAATTTCCTGTCCCGTTGATAGTACCATAGCCCAAGTATGACCAGAAGAGTGAACAGTATCGAATGCATGAATTCCCTATGTCCCAGAAAATAGAACAACAGGTTATGCATCTGATGGGTGAGTCTTCCATCTATCAGTGTGAATAATGCAGTGGCTAAAAAATCAAGGTCGGGGAGAATTGCAAAAAAAGCCACTATTTTCTTTTGCCTGCCTTCCAGTCCTGCAAAGGAAGCTATTAGCAATCCGATACCTAAATGGGATAGAGTATTGACCATCCACTCACCAACTAAATTTAGGTTGGATTACGTATTAAAGGTTTTTAGTGATACCCACATCAAAATGAGAGATGAATAGTGAATGTGTGCAAGGTTCAGTATTTTCCAAGTATACGGGATACAAAGCGGTGTATTCCATGTATACTGGCATCTTTTCCAAGGTACATCATAGGACATCGTTTTGTAATTATGTCCAGTTCAGGGTCATAGGTCAGGTGCTCAACATCACAGGTATCAGTTCCCATATGGACCCAGTAACTGGTTATACCCTTTGATTTCAATTTTTGTATTATCTCGGCAGGCTCACTTTTCGTAACACCTATGACTACATTTTCCGCCTTATTTGGAATATCTGAAATATCATTTATGGACTCTTCATCCGGTTTATCTGAAAGATCAACTACAAGAAGATTTTTGCCTCGTTTTCTAAGTTCATTAATCGTCCATTTCATAGCTGGCTTTGTGCCGTCACTTACAACAACAAAGTTTTTTCTATCCCAGAAATCTTCCTGTTTTGAACTCATGCATCACACCACGTTGTATTATTCCTGTTTTAATTAAGAATTTGATACTATTAAGTTCTTTTTTGATGGATGGCTATTTTATGAAGCATAAAAAGGAAAAGGGAACGGAAAGGAGAAAGAAAAAGGTGAGGATATTATCCTCAACCACCTTAAACAGGTGATGCAATTGCTGTTGTCCTTCTTCCGGTGAACTTCAGTGCTGTTCCGGCTATGACATAGTATCCTGCGTAGGATATCACCTCAAGCAGGGATGGGTTTCCGTTGTAACCGAAGAGTGACTTCATTACTGATCCTGCAACTCCCTTTTCGTTGAATATGTGGTTGATATCCCATACATGTTCAACTATTATGGGTATTACTCCTCCTTCCTGAAGTTCGTGTACTCCATGTGCAGTGAGTCCTGCTGCAAAGAGTATCAGGAAGATGCCTGTGATCTTGAAGAACTTGTGGATATCCGTGTGTGATGAATATTTAAAGACGAGGTATGAGATTACCACTGCTATAAGTATACCTGCACCTCCTCCGTATAGTACCGAGAGATTGTCCGTGTTCATGGCTGCAGCCTTCATGAAGAGCACCGTTTCAATACCTTCCCTGTAAACCGAAAGGAATGCAAGTCCGAAGAGCCCGTATGCCTTTTTGCCATCAATCTTTTGTTCTATCATGGAAGATACGTTCTTGCTTTCACGTGCCATCCAGATGATCATGGAAGTTAGAATAACTGCTGCAAAGAGCATCACAAATCCTTCAAATATTTCTTCGTTCGCTCCTTCGAACTGGATGGAGAGCATGTTGAATGCAATTGCGGTGATGATACTTGCGATAATTGCAAGTCCGGTTCCCGAGTATACATAGTGTTTCATCTCTGCTCTTCTTGTTTGCGTGAGGTAGGCAAGTATGATGCCCACGATCAGGAACGCTTCAAGACCTTCTCTGAAAGTTATCATAAAGCTGGCTATCATTTTTTGTTCATCCTTTATTTATTAGGCTAGACTATAAAATGTATTGTTATTATATAGATGTTTGCATGCCTACAAACTTTAGCTCCATTAATATCACTACACTCGCCAGACATTGCATGGACAGTCGCAGGTTGTTTAAACAAATAATTAAAAAGAAAAAGTATGTCAATAATCTCAAAATACAACCGTTTCTCCTATGTCTATGATCTCATGGAGCTGCCCATTGAGCTCATATGGTACAGTAAATGGAGAAAAGAACTATTTTCAAATCTTTCAGGCCGAGTACTTGAAGTAGGTGTCGGGACCGGCAAGAACATAAAATACTATCCCAAAAACTGTGAGGTTGTAGGGATGGATATAAGCGACAGGATGTTGAAGCACGCAAAGAAAAGAGCAGTTGGGAAGGAAAATGTTTCTCTCTTCCTTATGGATGCGGAACATCTTGCTTTTAAGAATGATTCTTTTGATCACGTAGTAACAACCTTTGTACTCTGCTCCATACCCGAACCCGTAACTGCGCTCGAGGAAATGGAACGTGTCTGCAAACCTGAAGGTATGGTAATAAATCTCGAACACATGAAAAGTGAGAATCGGCTAATAGCCTTTTTTGAAGACCTTTTCAATCCTATTACCACAGCACTTACCGGGGTAAACATCAATCGCGAAACGGTCAAAAATGTGAAAAAAGCGGGCCTTAAAGTGATTGAAGAAAAGAATATTGCTATGCTGGATGTTTTCAGGCGTATTCGGTCGAAGCCATAAACTGTTCTCTTAAACCAAGTTTATATTCTACTAGTTGTATTAGTTTTTAGTCAAAATAAACGGAGCAGCCCATATGAAAATGAAAATAGTAAAATGCAGCGATGTAGGAATCAGCAATTGCGATTATATAGCACTTGGAAATGACCTTGGTGAAGTTGAACAGAATATGCTTGATCATATTGAAAATGAACATAAGTCCCTCCTTGAAAGCATGACCGGGGATGAGGCTCATCTGCTTAAGCACAGGGTATCTACGTTCCTGGGTAGGAGTTGTGGCTGCGGGCGTGTTCATGTACTCTGAATAAGTATGATGATTTTTTGATTCTGACAGGGTTTGCATGATCTGCGGATAGTTATTGCAATACCGATATCACTATTTTTCAAAGTTTATGATTAATTGTACCTGTCTATTTTACTAGCATTGTATTAATATAGATTGAACTTCCAATAATTATATATTATAGAGGATGCAAGGGGTGTGGCATCCTGACCGCTATGTTTGGCTATTTATTTGCTGTACTTTAAGCAAGAACAATCTGAACATTGTCGGAGAATGAGAAATATACAAATCGGTGGGAGTTTTAATATGGACAAAATGAAGAAAGTTGGTCTTTTGGGAGCAGCAGCACTTATAGGTGCCGGGCTTGCAGCATTGTCAGAAGAAAAGATAAGGGAGTTTGTAAAAGAGAATGTTGATGTAGGCAAGATCAGCAAAGAGGAAGGCAAGATACTTGTTGATGACCTTGTCAGTGAGACAAAAAAACAGAGACTTAGCATTGAGAAGAATATCATCGAAAAGCTTCAAAGTTCAATAAAAATGGCCGACCAGGAGCTTGCAGACCTCTCGGATAAGATCGATGAGATGAAGATCAAAGAACTTGAGGGTGAGCTTGAAAGAATGAAGAGTTTGAGGAAAGCAAATAAATAAAAACTTTCCTTCTTTTTGATAGGGTTGATTGGGAGTTTACGATATTTGACTGATTAATATCTAACCAAATATCTTAGCCAGATCATCAATATCAAGTGTAACGTTGAATTTCTTGAGCTTGAAGAACTTCTTTGCCCTGTTATCGTTCTCTTCAAGTCGCAGGTCACTTTCCACAAATCCGGCTTTTTCGAGGCGTTTCAGATGCAATTGCACTACCTGGCGGGAAAGACTCAGGTCTTTTGCAAGCTCATATATATATCTCTCCCTTTCTGAAAGTAGATACAAAAGTTTTAACCTGACCGGATGGGATATAGCCTCTCCGATAGTCGTGATCTGCTGGAGTGTTTTTGTCATTTGTGAACCGGCCGTTTGAAGCACGTTTTTTCTTAACTCATTTATATTTCATCGAGTTTTTCTTTAATATCCTGAACCATCTTTTTGATATCTTCTACATCCTTCTCAACCCTTGCAAGACGTTCGTTGTTCCCTGACCCAACAAAGTTTGATCTGTTAAGAAGTGTGACTGCTACCCAGACGACTAGCAGTATAAGAATAATGTTTAAGAGCAAACCCCAAATGGACCCCGTGGCTCCGTAATAGTCATAATGCATCATTTTGCTTACCTACCATCGATTATTGTTACTTAAAAGAGATTATGGGGAGGTCTGTATTAGTAATTAATCCCTCCCATTATCAATTATTGATGAAGGTGCTATTAGTATCTATAGCCAGCTCCGCCACAACCGCCACCGTATCCGTTGCCACCACGCATGTAACGGCCATTTTGGCGGGATTGTTGTCCCTGATATGCAGGTTCGTAAAAGTCCTCTACAACTTCACCTGTGAATGCATCGATGCGACTCTGCTTGATAACTCCTTCATCATCGGTGTAGCTGAACACCCACCATCTTCCCATCTGGTAGACGTTGTTTTCGGAGATATCCTGACCTGTTGCATCTTCTGCTATCTTGACTGCTTCTTCTACTGTTTCAACTTCAAGCTCTATGGATGTGGTAGTTATGTCCCCATCATTTGCATAGTAACCGAAACCAGGACAGTATCCAGAACCATATCCTCCAAAGGCTCTCATTTGATTGCCTGCCCATATGTACATTGGTCCGAAGACTGCTGTATTATCTGTATCCTCAGCTGCCGCATTGACAATTCCGACACCTACCATAGTTGCCATCAGCATGCCTGCAAGGAGTATTACTGCTATTTTTTTCATCATTGACACCTTTTGTATTTAGCAGGCTGAACATCATCCTGCATATGTAGTCTATACACTACATATGTATGATGTCCATGTATTTAAATATGTTGTAAAACTTCCATTTTTTGAGTTTAATAGCAGCACGCGCAAGAAAATGATGCAATTTATAATCAATATCAATAGAACCGTTTCCCTGATTAATTTCCTATCTGCCGGTGTTTTTCAGCCCACCAGCCAACAAGAGGTGGTATCCAGCACAGGTTTGCAACAATAGTTTCAAGGGCAGTGAATGTCTGCGTGGTCGGGCTGAAACCCAATACACGTCCACTTAACAGTCCGATCGGCACAATAAGTATTACTGCCAGACTTGCAAGCATAACAGGATGGTGGATGTATCTTTTAACAGCAGCGTCCCATGATCCTTCTTTTCTCTTCAAAAACAGCATACCTGATATGTTAGCTCCTATCTGGTCACTGAGGGCGTAGAAATAGGGAATATAGAAACCTTCAATACCGTAAACATCCACTCCGGCAAGTCTGCTGCCAAGGTCGATTATCCAGGGAATTGCAATACCAAAGAGTTTGCCCCATCCATATGCCTCTGCCATGGTTCCGCTGGCATTTTTGAATCGCTGCCTGATTGAGTATATTCCCTCAAAGATGCTTTCCCCTTCTCCTGCAAGGGTTCGTACCAGCCATTGACCGATGGGGCTGCGCTGATAACCCTGAATATCCAGCACTACACCAACTATCAATCCTATGATATAACCGGGAATGGTGTATTTGATGATTTCAGAGAATTCTTCAGTCTCGAATTCCTCTTCTTCTTCTACGCTATCTTCCACATAAGATTGTATTTTGGTTTTTGTATAAGAATATCGTGTTTTAAAAAATGAGGATGCTTAACTTAAAATCAGAAAAAGAAAAAAGATGGGATCAGAATATATCTTTGATCCCCGTGACCTTCTCACCTTTGGCACTTAAAACCACAGCTTTGAAGTTCTTGAATTTAGGAACACCTGTTCCATTTGTTTCATCAGATACGAGGGCATTGGACCAGGGACTGTTAACCATATAGGCAACTCCTTCATGTGCTTCTTCGTATCCGGATGCCTGGGCTGTTACAACAACCTTTTCAGCACCGTTTTTGACAATGACAGTCTCTCCATCTTTGATAGAGAGCTTTGAGAAGTCCTTTGGGTCAAGTTTGATAACAGCTGAAAGCTGCTCGTATTCCTCATCAAATCTCGATGCTTCAAGAGCGGAGTTCTGGAATACATCCCTGTATGTTACAATGGTCAGTTTTACCTCAGGTGCAGCGAGGAATTGTCCGAATCCCATTATATTGCCTCCATTATGCGTGTGAGTACCTCTTCATCTGAGAGTTTATCAGTCTCAACTATCTGTTTCAGCTCTATTTCCACACCGTCCATGCGTACGGCAGTGCCGCCGGATCCTATACCTCCCAATGCACAAGGGATAGTCACATTCGCCTTTGTGGATGTGAGATTCTGGCATGGGTCTATGTCGATGAGTGGGATGTTCGCAAGGTATCTTGCAACAGAGAGTGGCAGGCTCGAGAGTGGGTCGGAGCCGATGATAAGTGCTGCATCCACGGCTTTTTCCTTGAGTGCTTCAACAACGGAATATTCTGCTCCGTGTTTAGCTTCTCCTGTTTCACTGTCGAATTTGACCCTGTTGATGTAGCCGGTCTCTTCGAAGAGGTTCTGGTTGAAGCCTCTCATGTTGTACTGTCCAACCATGGGTATGAGGTGGAAGTTTGAAACGGAGTTGAGCTTTTCCATCAATGCGAACAGAGGTTCAAGATCCTCAAGTGAATACACCATGCCAAGGCCTACGCATATTACGCCGAACTTGGCTTTCTTAAGTGTGTTTGAAAGCTCGAGAAGTCTTTTCTTATCGAAGTTAAAGGAGGTTTTAGGAACCTTGCTGGAAAGCCCGCTCACAAGAGCGTCTATGAATTCTGCATCCCCTTTAACGGGTATCTGGAAGAATCCTGTCTTTCCGGCTATCTCTGCAGTTTCAGATTTTCTGACATCAACCGCTATCAATGTGCGGTCCTCTTCCCATCCTCTCTGGCGTTCCTGTCCTCTTGGGAAATAGGAATATCTGGACATGTGCCTTGGGTGGGAGTTAGCTGGATCTGCTCCCCAGAATAAAATGACATCTGCCTTGTGTCTTACATCATCCAGGGTGCATGTCTTCAGTTTGTCCTGAAGGATTGCCTCAATTATAGGTCCCTGGCAGAATGAGGATGTATCATCGATGTATGCCCCCGTCTTTTTTGCGATCTCAATGGCTTTCTTCTGAGCCTCTGAGCTGGAATTTCCATGTCCGAAAATAAGTGGGTTCTTTGCATCCCTGAGGATAGCTGCAGCTTTTTCAATTGCAGTATCAACATCAGCAGATTCCTGCTCAACAGTGTACTCAAGCGGGTTGCTACCGCCTTTCATGCGTGCAACTCCCTTCATGCATGCAGAGTATATCTTTGTCAGTTCTTTTCCCTCGGTCTCAACCTCTATGTCATCGCATAGAAGGGCACAGCCGGGGCATACATAGTAATCATCAGTCAATTAAATCACCACAGATAATATATTGATTTTCCGCTTCAGACAAATTCTATAGCCTTTGTGGGGCAGGTGTCTATACAGGCTACACAGAGGATCTTGTTCTCGCCGAAACGGCGACATTCCTGAACATTATTTGCTGTTACAACACCGTCTACGACCTTGAATATAACTTTGTCAGTCGTAGGTGCTTTGCCACTACCAGCACCATGGGGGTCGGCAGCCACATCAACCGGGCATGCAACGACACAATTACCACAGCCTGTACATTTTTCAGCATGTACTATGAGTCCTGTTTCACTGACATTAGCAACAGAACTGAACATTTCCGAGAGTTTCTCGTAGTTTGCCTTGTATTTGTCTTCTTTTACAAGAGGTGGACAGTCATCAGCAGTCACCTTGCGGGCAAGCAGGTCAACGGCAAATGCCATGCATGTTGATTTGCCGCATTCTTTACAATTTGTTTTTGGAAGCAACTGGTATATTTCCATCACATTTGCCATGGTATCACCTTATTTTTGAGATTGAAATATTGTAATCAGCTCTCTTCTTTGAAGAATAGATTACAGTGGCAGCTGCCATCAGTTTCGACCTCGTCTTCATGATAGATGCATGGGCAGATTATCTTACGGTCCTCTTCCTCGTTGCCACTGATGATGCGGCATGGGCAGTACTGCTTACCATGCTCTTCCTTGTTTCTGGAAAGGCCTTCGATTACCAGTTGCAGCATTTCTTCATTGGGGTTGAGGACAAATCCCTTTTTCTTTGCATATCTTGATGCCCATTCATGCATTTTGTCCATTATTGGTGTAAGGTCGCTCATAGATAATCTCCGATAACTAGTAAAAAGTATGAGTTAATAATCTTGATATCATTATTTATCTATTTCCGCCCGATACGTACTTGGCTTGTAGGCAGAATATAAAAATGTCAAAAAAGTGAAATGGAATGAAAAAAGCAGGGTGCTTTCACACCCCGGAAGGTTGCTTATTTGAATTTTGTAGCTTCTGTAGGTTTTGGTGTCTTTGTAACAAGAACACGGAAAGTGCTGTCACTCTCGTTCATGATCCTGTGTGGGATATTTGCAGGACTGTCGATGAGCATATCTTTTGTAACTGTTTCCTGCTCGTCTCCGATCTCCACGATACCTTCGCCTTCCAGAACATAGAAGAACACATCAACAGGTGTAGTGTGTGTTTTGAGTCCTTCACCAGGCTTTAACTCAATATGCATAACCTGTGCGTGCTCATTGTCATGAAGCTTGTTGACGCTAACTCCGTGAGGGTTCTTCTTTAACTCTGCTGTCTTGTAGCTTGTGATCTTCATATCTGTTACTCCCTTTATTCCTTACTGTTGTGTTAGTTGCCAAAAAAGTGGAGTTAAAGAAGGGTTTTGAGGTCTTCTTCAACTGTTGTGTTTGGCATGACGTTGAAATTCTCAACCAGTACGTTGAGGACATTTGGTGAGACAAATGCTGGCAGTGTTGGGCCGAGCATGATGTTCTTGACACCAAGGCTGAGCAGTGCGAGCAATACAAGGACTGCCTTCTGTTCGTACCATGCGATGTTGTATGATACTGGCAGGTCGTTGATGTCCTCGAGTCCGAAAGCCCCTGCAAGCGCCTGTGCGATGACTACCAGTGAATAGGAGTCATTACATTGTCCTGCATCAAGCAATCTTGGAATTCCACCGATGTCTCCCAGATCAAGTTTGTTGTAACGGTATTTAGCACATCCGGCTGTGAGGATGACGGTGTCCTTTGGAAGAGCTTCTGCAAAGTCTGTGTAGTAGCTTCTGTCCTTGTGTCTGCCGTCACATCCTGCCATGACTATGAATTTCTTGATCTGTCCGCCTTTTACAGCTTCGATGATCTTGTCAGCAACTGAGAGTGCAGATACATGTGCAAATCCGCCCATGATAGTGCCTTCTTCAATTTGTTCTGGTGCACTGCAGGTCTTTGCCTGTTCGATGATAGCTGAGAAGTCCTTTGCTCCGTTCTCTCCTGCATCGATGTACTTAACACCATCAAATCCGACAACACCTGTATTGTAGACCCTGTCAATGTAGGAGTCCTTTGGAGGTGTGATACAGTTTGTGGTCATGAGTATGGGGCCATTGAACGTCTCGAATTCCACGTTCTGCTTCCACCAAGAGCCACCGTAGTTTCCAAAGAAGTTATCGTACTTCTTGAATGCCGGATAGGAGTTTGCAGGGAGCATTTCACCGTGTGTGTAAACATCTACACCAGTGCCCTGTGTCTGCTCAAGGAGTTGCTCAAGGTCTTTAAGATCGTGACCGCTGATCAGGATGCCCGGCTTGTCTCCTACACCGATGTTGACTTCTGTTGGCTCAGGATTTCCGTAGGTTGTTGTGTTTGCCTTGTCAAGAAGGGCAAGTGTTGCAACACCCTTTGCTCCACATTCCAGTACCATTGGAACGAGCTCGTCAACACCAAGGCTGTCATCCATTGTTGCCAGAAGTGCCCTTTCTGTGAATTCCATTACCTCATCATCCTTGTATCCGAGGACGTTTGCATGGTGAGCGTAAGCTGCCATTCCCTTAAGTCCGTAGATCATAAGTTCCCTGAGGGAGCGGATGTCTTCATTCTCTGTTGCAAGGATACTTGTGTTGATGTTTGCGATGGTATCTGCTGTTACCTTTGCCATAACAGGAATCTCTTCGCCTGCATTTGGGCTTGCGCCAAGGAGTTTTTCCTTGATCCATCTTGGGAAGGATGAGCCTGAATTTTCATTGATGACCTTTGCATCCAGAAGCTTCTTCTTGATGTCGTCCTTTACCTTGAAGCCTTCATTTATGTGCTTTTTAATGTCAGTACCACTGAAGTTGGTATTTGTGACTGTTGCAAAAAGTCCGTTGATGATGTACTCATCGGTCTTTGCATCGTTGAGATTGTTTGCCCTTGCCTTTGCATTGTAGAATGCAACGCTCTTCAGAACATACATCAGATCATCCTGGAGGTCAGCAACCTCGCCTTTCTTTCCACAAGCACCATTCTTTGTACAGCCGCTTCCATTTATTGTTTCTTCACATTGGTAACAGAACATTTTACTCACCTTTGATTAACACGCTATCTTTAGGATACCAGTATATTGGAGATACTAGCATATATAGTGGGAAGTTTCCGATTGGATACCTGCAAATGAAGAATTTAAGTGCAAATACCTCCCAATTCCAGCGGTTGTTCGAACAATATGCAAAACTATATCTTTGTCTAAGTCATCATTCAATCCAAAAGGAGCCATTAATATGCGGATTGGAGTCTATATATGTCACTGCGGGCTAAATATTGCCCATGTTATCAATGTTGATTCACTTCGGGAGAAAGTGAGCGAGTTAGATGGCGTTGTACTGGCGAAGAACATACAGTTCATGTGTTCTGATTCAGGACAGGAATCCATCATCAAGGACATAAAGGAAAATGACCTTGACCGCGTATTAGTGGCTGCATGTTCTCCTCATCTGCATGAGCCAACTTTCAGGAGAGTGCTGACAAAGGCAGGCCTGAATCCTTACATGCTCGAGATGGCAAATATCCGTGAGCAGTGTTCCTGGGTACACATGGAAAATCCGCAAATGGCTACCCAGAAGGCATTCGACCTTGCTAAAATGGGTGTTGCAAGGCTGAAATTGCTCAATCCCCTGCAGATCAAGAAAGTCCCTATCACAAAAGATATACTCGTCATCGGTGGCGGAGTTGCCGGTATCGAAGCTTCACTCACACTTGCAAATTCAGGTTATCATGTTTACATGGTGGAAAAGGAACCAACCATCGGCGGCAAAATGGCTCTGCTAAACGAGGTCTTCCCCACAAACGACTGCTCCATCTGTGTACTTGCTCCCAAGATGACAGACGTGCACAATCACGAGAACATTGACCTTTTCACAATGGCAGAGGTCAGTGAGGTCACAGGTTCTGTGGGTAATTTCCAGGTGAAGGTCGCACAGCATCCCAGATACGTGGATGCGGACAAATGTAAGGGCTGTGTTGAAGAATGCGGCGGTGTATGTCCTGTGGAGATACCATCGAAGTTTGATTTCGGACTTGGCAAGACAAAAGCAATCAACCTGCCTATCCCACAGGCTGTCCCGCAATCCGTGTATATCGACAGTGAATTCTGCGTAGGCTGTGGTCTTTGCCAGCAGGCATGTCCGGCAGATGCAGTGAACTACGAGCAGAAAGAAGAAACACTGGAATTCACTGTAGGTGCCATCATCGTTACAACAGGTTACGATTACTTCGATGCCAAGCGTAAACCGGAATATGGCTATGGTGTCTATCCCGATGTAGTCACCAATATGGAAATGGAGCGCCTGCTCAATGCTTCTGGTCCCACAAAAGGCAGAGTGCTTGTGCCTTCTACAAAGGAAGTGCCCCAGAAGGTCGCCTTCATCCAGTGTGTTGGCTCAAGGGATGAGAAGGTGGATAACCCCTATTGTTCAAGGGTCTGCTGCATGTCAAGCATGAAGAATGCGCAGCTGCTCAAGGAACGTTATCCAGATGTGGATATTACCATTCATTACATTGATATACGTGCATCCGGGGAGATGTACGAGGAATACTACATACGCAGTCAGTCCATGGGAATTAATTTCATCCGTGGAAAGGTAGCGGAAACCATGCCTGACAGTAAGGGAAATCTCTTCCTGCGCTACGAGGATACCCTAAACAGTGAGATATGCGAAGAACCCTACGACCTTGTGGTGCTTGCCACAGGTATGGAAGCAACTCCTGATGCTGATCGTCTTTCAAGGTTGTTGAACCTCAGCAGGAGACCTGACCGTTTCTTTGCCATAGCCCATCCCAAGATGCGTCCGGTTGACTCCCATATTTCAGGTGTTTACATAGCAGGCTGTGCCTCTGGTCCTAAGGAAATTCAGGTTTCCATTGCACAGGGCAGTGCCACAGCCGCCAAGGCCATACAGCTTCTATCAAAGGGAGAACTTGAGACCGATCCTTTCAGTGCCCATGTTGAACCGGAAAAATGTATAGGATGCGGAATTTGTGAGGATGTCTGCCAGTTCAAGAAGATAACCATGGTCGACAAAAAGGCAGTGGTTGATGAAGTCTCATGTCTGGCATGTGGTGCATGTAGTGCATCCTGTCCAGTTGATGCCATATGTATGCGCAACAGTACCGATGCTCAGATAGTGGCTCAGATACATGCAGCCACAGAACAAAAATCAGAGTTCCCTCTTATCGTGGCGTTCCTCTGTAACTGGTGCAGCTATACCTGTGCTGACCTTGCAGGAACTTCAAGGATACAGTATCCTACAAACGCCAGGGTCATAAAGGTCATGTGTGCCGGCAGGGTAGACCCATCCTTTGTGCTCGAAGCGTTTGAAAGGGGTGCCGATGGTGTACTTGTGGCAGGATGCCGTCTTGGTGAATGTCATTACATCTTTGCCAATTACAATGCCAAGCAAAGAATGGAAGCATTGCAGGAGGTTCTTGAGGGCATAGGAATAGACCCTGGCAGACTCAAGACCGAGTGGATATCTGCTGCAGAAGGTGAAAGGTTCGCCAATTCCATGGAGAGTTTTGTAGATTACCTTGAGAAAATAGGACCCATAGGTTCCGAGCTCAAGGAGGATTCTGAATGAGTGACACAGAACAGGACGAATCTCTCACCGTCACAAAGGATATGGATATAGATGATTCCCATTTCATCTACAGGCAGATCACCGAGAAATCCGTAAAGTTCCTTGATTATGATTATAAGCGATGCGTGGGCTGTGGCATCTGTGTAGGTCTCTGTCCCACAAAAGCGCTTGAACTTGGACCCATGCAGGAAATATCCACAGGCCTTGATGCTCCTCCTGTTACAATGGACCTTGAGAAGTGTACCTTCTGTTCCATGTGCGCCAGCTTCTGTCCAGTGCATGCCTTTGTAATGACTGAAGAGGGTGAGTTCCCGGAGCATGAGAAATTCCCTGAATTTGACTCATATGTGGAGATGAACGAGAAGTGTGTTCCCTGCGCAATTTGCAAGGCCTCCTGCCCCGAAGATGCCATTGAGGTTGAGTTCACCTTCAAGAAAAAAGAGGAGATAGCACCCTTTGAGGAAGGCAAAGAGGGTGAGATAGAAATAGATACTGAGAAGTGCAATTTCTGTGGATTGTGCGCCGAATTCTGCGATGCCTTCCTGCTCATCGACAAGGACAAGACTCCCACTGATCCCACACCTTTTGAGCTATTGCTGGTTGACGAAGACAAATGTGATTACTGTGTGTTATGTCAGGATCTCTGTCCTGAGGATGCAATTACTGTCAAGGGAGAAAAAAGGGGTGAGGCCCCGGAGATTGAAGGCAATCTTACAATTGATGATAGTAAATGTACTCGCTGCACATGGTGTCAGGTGGTCTGTCCCTACGATGCGGTGGACATCAAGAAACCCTTTGATGGTGAAATAGTTCTCATTGATAGCAATATTGATAAATGCGACCCGCAGGGTTGTCACGGATGTTTCAATGTTTGTCCGTCTCATCTCTGGTACGTTTCGGAAGATGGTAAAATTGCCATGAAAGAGGATTACTGCACCTACTGCGGTGCCTGCGTCAATGCCTGTCCCATGGATATTATGCGTGTTGAACGCACCCAGGTCAGCCACACAAAGATACCTGATTCTCCCTGGGCTTCCCAGTGGAGAGATGCCATTGACTCCATGGTAACATCCAAAAGGAAATTCCCGGATATTTCAAGAACCATCGAGGTCGAACCTGAACCTGCAAAAGAACACGTTGAAGTTGAGAAGCCTGATATAGACTCATCCTTCCTCGAAGCTGCAAGAGAGCGTCTTGAAAAGGCTAAACCATTGCTCAGCAGTGCAAAATTCAGGAAGGTTGTTGAAAGCGATGAGCCGGAAAAGGTCAGTAAAGAGATAAAAAAGAAGCTGGCTTAATTTTCGATCATATCATGATAATCAATTGATCGGAATCATCGATAAAAAGGAAAAAGCTAAAGAATTAATGTATGAAGGCTGGAAAACCATTGCCTTCATAATGTTTTCTGTTTTGATCTGCTGACAATATTAATGGCTCTGTGCATATTTTTCAGCAATTATTGCCCTTTTGAGCCTGAACTGCACTTTCTGCTTGTCCCATTCATATTTCTCGCCCAGGAATTTGATGAGGCGCTTTTTCCCTCCTCCTTTTAGTTCGTTCCTGGTCATTAATTCCTCAATAAACTTTTTCTGCTGGTCCTTGTCAAGCTCCGGCATTTAGCATCCCTCCATAGAAATGGTGCTAACAACTCCTGTTGCTATGGGTAATTTCTTTGCGCTCAGTACCACGCTGTCAGGCATTTCCTCTACCCTGTATCGCATATTGATAGTACCGTTCTCGTTGCTCAGGGTCACCATGCCGCCCTTCTTGAGTCCGAGCTTCTTAACCGTATTCCTGTTGAGGAGTACGAAATCGTTATCATCGGTCTGGTTGAACCACATGAACGGGTTGTACAGATACTTCAGTTCGTACATGCCTTCAGGTACTATATGTGCGACATTTTCGACTTCTATCATACTGTATTCAGGCTTACTTCCTGTATCTTTGATACTTTCAATCACCTGATCATGTAACTGTACATAGTCGAATTTGTCCCCTCCCAGTTTATCATTGAGCAGGGACATTGCATCGATACCTTCCACACCTGTACCACTGTTTTCCTGAAGCATTCCTTCAACACTGAGGAAAGTTCCGGCTTTCCTGTAAACAGGCTCAGTGGAAATAATCACATCAGCCAGTTTGGTAACAGGACTGTTCCTTGAACTTATCACAATGAGATTGTCAAGTTTTTTCAGTGTTTTAATGGCAGCTCCTGTGTCGGGTATGAGTTCTACAGGGTCGCTGTCAAGTGTTACCAGAGTTTTGATATTGCCAAGTTCTATACCTTCCATTATCTGTGAAAGGCTCATCTTCCTTACCTTTGCCTTTCCAAGACGGTTGCTACCTGCACTGTTTATGAAAGGTTTCATAAAGTGTATCTTTGCTCCTGTTCTCTGGGCAAGGTTTAGCAGTTGTTTCACTTGCTGGGCATCGGAATTTGGATGTACGTCTGCTATGATCAAAGAATCGCTGTCAAGTTCCAGTTCATCGTACTGCTCTGGTTTCAGATCTTTGTTCTCATCTGCAATGTGCAGGTGTTTTGTACCCACAGAAACAATGGATGCACCATTATTTTTGGCTGCAAGCAATCTCCTGACGATGAGTGGATACTGAACGTAGGGGTCCACGAAAAGCGCTATCCTTTTTGCCTTCTCCATATCAGCAAATGGCATACCTGCCATATATGGGTGACATTCAGGTGGCAGTTGTGAATAGACTGAAACGCCGGTCTGTACCGCAGTACCCAATGTCTCAGCAATTTTGGTGAATGCCATATGTTCTTCGTTGCTTGTGTTTCCCACTGAAAGCATGGCTACATTATCTGCATCCTTTAGTTTGAGGGCAGCAGCTTCAATAGCCACTTCCATGCTTGCATCTGAACCGGTCACTGTACTGTTGCTTTCTGAATAGTGATATGGTAATTTGATCCCGAACCTGCAAAGTTTTCCCAGGTTTGCAGGACTGCTTTTCATGAAATCAATACTTATCTTTCCTTCATCATGTTCCCTGATGTAAAGGCCGCAGCCTACTCCACATCCAGGGCAAATTGTCTGGTATACCATTTCTTTCATTTGAGCATCAACTCCAGGAAAGGTGGTCTTTCAAGGGTCATTCCCGCCTTATAATCACGTTTCTTCTGGGCAGGGTTTGCAAAGCGTCTGAATATAGTCGTTACGGGTATGTCCACAGGACAGACATCTGAACACTGTCCGCATCCGATACAACTGTCAGATAGATGGAGCAGGCGTACCATGTGATACATGCTCATCTTGTAGTTGTCTGCAAGACTATGGAACATCGTACATTTTGAATCCTCGCCGCATGCGCAGGAGGGGCAAACATCCTTACAGGCTCCGCAATCTATGCAGTCTGCAAACTGTTCCATATAATAGTTAATACGTTCCTGATCTGGTATTTCGGTGAATAGTTTTCCGCTCCACTTCTCTCCGAGCTTAAGCATTGCACCGTTTACCTTTTCTCTTATGGCTATTCCCTTCTCACTTGCGGGCTGAACCTCAATGAAACCTGATTCTATGGCATTCTCAAGCAGACGCACTCCCTTCTCATTCATAACTTCACAGAAGGTAGCAGTTCCTGCAAGTTCGCCTATAACGCCCCAGTTTCCACATGCAATGTCTGCACTGGTTGGTATCTTGACTTCGCAGTAGCGGCAGTTCTCACGTCTTCCATATCCAGCTTCTTCAAGATCGTCAATGGATATTGCCTTCTCTTCCCCGTCCTTTGTCTTGAAGATGAGTTTACCCTTCTCTATCTCCTCGCCTACGACATCCTCGGGGTCGATCTCATACATATTGATGAGCATTTCCTTGGTGAGTACAGGGTGCATACTTCCGCCACAATTGAGGCCAACTATGTATGTGTTGTCAATATCTACCTCATTGCGTTTTGCCTGCTCGATCACACCTCTTGCATCACATGGCTTGGCTGGCATGGCAACATTTTTGCCAACTGCGTACTTTGCCAGATTGACCGGAACTGCATGCATACTACCTGTTGATGCAAGCACTTCATTCACATCATCTGTGATTATTGGGATAGCTTCGTATTCGTTGATGTGCTTGAGCACTATCACACTTTCCACCAGTCCTTTTTCAAGGGCGGCAGCAAGTACGGCTGTAACCATACCACCTGAAGCTCCGCGGTTGCGAACCTCAGGATCGGTTGAATATCCAATAAGTTTGTCTCCGACTTCTACCATTTAGTTCACTCCCTCGGGTTTTAGCGGACTTGGTCCAAGTTCTCTGATCTGCTCTGTAACGTCCTTTATGAAAGTTGCAAACTTCTCTCCTTCACTGGCACTGATCCAGTTCAGCTGAAGTCTTTCAGGTTCAAGTCCAAGTTCATTCACCATGTCTTCCAGGAACTGGTGTCTGACCTGGGTCTTGTAGTTACCGTTAACATAATGGCAGTCACCAATGTGACATCCGGTTACCAGTACAGCATCTGCACCTTCAAGGTATGCATTGAATACATGCAATGGGTCGATACGTCCTGAGCACATTACTCTGATAACCCTGACAGATGCAGGCTGCTGGAATCTTCCCATGCCTGCTGTATCCGCTCCGCCATAACTGCACCAGTTACAGCAGAATGCAACTATCTTCGGTTCCCATTCATTATTTTCTGCCATTTTTCATTCCCCCTGGTAAGTGAAAACACTCTTTACCTGCGCAAGCAGCTGGTCATTCTTGAAATGGCTCTGCTGAAGTGCGCCGGTGGGGCAGGCTACTGCACAGGTTCCGCAACCCTTGCAAAGTGCCTTGATAATATTCAGTCTACCGCCTTCCATTGATAGTGCCTGGAATGGACACATTGGTACGCAGATCTCGCATCCAACACAGATGTCATCATTAACATCCACAGTGATTCCCTCTGTTATTGCTCTACCCTGCGCAAGATATCGTGTTGCACGGGCAGCACATGCACTTCCCTGGGATACGGAGTATGGGATATCCTTTGGTCCCTGTGTAACTCCTCCGATAAAGATACCGTCAAGTGTGGTATCCACAGGCTTGAGCTTCGGATGTGATTCCATCATGAAACCGTCAGCAGCCCTGCTTACTTTGAGGATCTGTCTGATACGTTCAGTACTGTCACTTGATACTGCACCAACACTGAGGACCAGCAGGTCAAGATCAAGGTTAATGACATCATTTGTAAGTGTATCTTCTACACGGGCAACGACGGTTCCGTCATCCTTTTCGGTGACCTTTCCGGGTTTTCCACGGATGAACTTTATACCCATGTCCCTTGCCCTGTCGTAGAATTCCTCGTAATTCCTGAAGGGAGTTCTCATGTCCATGTACATAATATATACTTCAGAATCCGGGTATTTTTCCCTGATAAGCTGTGCGTCCTTAAGCGCATACATGCAGCAGAAACTGGAGCAATATCTGTTGCGGTTCTTGTCCCTGCTTCCAACACACTGGATGAATCCTACTCTCTTTGGTGGGGTTACATCGCTTGGCCTTACAAGTTTACCCATGGTCGGTCCGCTGGCATTTATCAGACGTTCCAGTTCCATGCCTGTAATTACATTGTCATATAATCCGTAACCGTAATCATTGGTGGGTTCAGGGTCATATACATCGAATCCTGCTGTAACAACTATAACTCCCACATCAAGTTCTGAGAAAGTGTCCTCCTGCTCCATATCAATGGATTTGCTGCTACATGCCTTGATACAGGCTCCACAGTCAATACAGACAGACCTGTCCACAACTGCTCTTAGTGGTACAGCCTGTGGGAATGGTACGTATATGGCCTTGCGGGTGCCGATTCCCTCATTGAATTCCACATCAGGGATCTCAATTGGACATTTCTGGACGCAGAGTCCGCAGCCAGTACAAGTGTCAGTATCAATATGACGTGCCTTGTGCCTGACCTTTGCTTTGAAATTACCTACATATCCATCGACCTCGTCAATCTCGGAATAGGTCATAAGTTCAATATTCTTGTTCCTTGCAACCTCTACCATCTTTGGGCCAAGGATACAGATACTACAGTCATTGGTTGGGAAGGTCTTGTCAAGCTGTGCCATCTTTCCGCCAATGGATGGGTTCTTTTCCACAAGATAGACTTTGTGCCCCATATCTGCAATATCAAGAGCAGCCTGCATACCAGCAACTCCTGCACCGATAACAAGCGCCGCATCAGTTACAGGAACTTCATTGGATTCCAGTGGTTCAAGCTGTGCCGCTCTGGCAACACCCATGCGTACAAGCTCACTGGCTTTCTGGGTTGCCTTGTCCTTCTCCTGCATGTGGATCCAGCTGCAGTGCTCCCTTATGTTCACAAATTCGAATAGGTAAGGGTTAAGTCCTGCTTCCTCAACACATGCCCTGAAAATAGGCTCATGGGTCTTTGGTGTGCATGCAGCTACAATTACACGGTTCAGATTATGATCTTTGATTGCCTGCTTAATCTCTGATTGGCCGGAATCACTACAGGTGTATTTGTTGACTGATGATCTGGCAACATTTGGGAGTGTGCCTACATAATCTGCCACTTCCTGGCAGTTAACAACACCTCCGATGTTAACTCCACATTCGCATGTAAAAACCCCAATTCTGGGTTCATCTGGTCGATTTGTATCAGTTGTTAATTCTTCTTGAGCCATATTTCTTCTCCAGGGCTGATTCATGGCGTAATATTTTCTTCACATTTAAAATAAAGATTTTTCTCGTCAATCAATGAAATTCAAAAAAAATCTGAAATATTTAGCTCCTGAAGGAGCCATCTTTAATCTTTTCAATGAAATTAGCTGTACTTGTGGCATTAAGGTCAATCCCAAGTTCTTCAGGGGAAAAGCCCATTGCAAGTCCAAGCAGCTGGGTGTAATGTAATACAGGAATATCATATTCCGTGTCAAACTTCTTATTGATGTCCTGCTGACCGGAATCAAATTGCAGATGGCAGAACGGACAGGCATTTACAATACAATCGACCTGTGCATTTGTCATGTTCTGAAGTTTTTTGTCAGCCATCTTCAATGTGGCATCTAAAATTGCAGTTCTGGCTCCGCCTCCTGCTCCGCAGCAAGCCATCTTATCATCATAATCCGTGCTGGATGCACCTGTTGCTTCTACCAGTTCATCAAAGAATGTAATAGTTCCGTCAACAAGCTCAGAATCATTTTCCCTGAGTGGCTGGATGAGGTGGCATCCGTAGTGCACAGCAACTTTCAGGTTAAGCGGGTTGCTGATAAGTTCCTTGACTTTATCGATACCAACATCCTGGTAAAGATATTCTATCACATGGCGCACATCGTGCATACCTTTGAACTCATATCCGATCTCAGAAAGTTTTTCATTAACTGTTTCTTTCAGATCGGAATCTTTTTTCAGTTCCTCTCCAGCATCCTTGAGTGTGCTGTAACATCCATTACATATTGTAAGTACATCATCGTTCAGTTGTTCAGAGAGGGCAATATTTCTTGATGCAAGTGTCAGCCAAGTAACTTTATCGAATGACTTGAACACTCCGGGGGCAGGGCAACAGGAAGCTCCTTCAAGGTCATCAAGCTCTATTTCAAACTTTGAAAAAGTTTTTTTGGTGGCTGCCTCAATACCGGGATATCGGTTTGGGGCTACGCAACCAAGGAACAATGACAGGTTACTCATACATTTTCCTCTGCAACGAGTGGCTGAGTATCCGTATTCTGGATAACAACTCTGTTATCGTTTGTTTCTTCATCTGCTATGAGCTCATCAAAGCCTGTGAGATGAAGCAAGGTTCTGATATCTTCTAATTGTTCGGCAGATTTCTGGACCGTAGCTGGCATTGCATCAAGTCCAAGATTGATCCTTTTCTCTTTATTGATATCGTTATTAGGAACTGCGTGACCGTAGTCGGTAAGCATCTGTCCTACCTTTCTGTGAGGTGCAAGCATTTCTCCATTGTGTACTGCCTTTGCTCTAATTTCCAGAACACCGTCCACTATATTGACTCCCTGCGGGCAATTATCCTGACAGCGATAACATGTGGTGCAGTAAAAAATAAAGGGTATCTTCATGGCCTCTTCGCTTTCAAGACCCAGTTTTTCCATCTGCAAAAGTTTACGGATCTTGTACGTTTGTTCCTGTTCTGCCATTGGGCAAACAGAGGTACATTGTCCGCATTGGTAACAACGTTCTATATTGGACGGCATAGTGCAAACTCCTTTTTATAACGATTAATAATTGATTTTGATACTTTGAATTGTACATGATTATAACTTATAAATGCTTCGGATTGTGTTTTCATTTATTGTCATAAATTTTAATTAAGTCACATTTTTCAAGTTATGTCCGGCCTGAAATAAATTGACGCTATTTATAACTGCCAAACAAATCATGATTATGCGCCTGCATAAATCAGAATGGTCCTTATTACAGACCATATGTTTTTCTGAATATGGGGATTTTATCTGCCTCTCTGTCATGGGCAATGCTTCATATGCGCGAGTGTATCTATTTATCATGATAAATAATTCACTAGGACAAACGTGCACGATTGTACATTATAAATGTTTCTAAATGGATGTGGAATTTTGAATGTTATACTTTTTGACATTTGCACTATTATAGTATAGGTAAAAAGCAGCATTATCCAATCCATTTACTTCGGGGGAACAATAACTTTATACATCCGAAGGCTGTTTGTTGAGTAAACCGGCGAGTACGCGAAAATCATTTGGTGCGATCCTTTATGAGTGAAAAATTTGATTACAGAGAACTTGGCCTGATGTGTGGGCTTGAAATTCACCAGCAGCTTGATTCAAAGCAAAAACTCTTTTGCAGATGTCCTACCCAGATCAGGGACACCAGCGAATCCAATTACGAATTCTTCCGTTACCTGCGTCCAACAGCAAGCGAGATGGGTGAAACCGACAGGGCTGCTCTGGAGCAGTCTAAGCTCAGGCGTAAGTACATTTACAAAGGATATGACAGCACCTGCCTTGTGGAGAATGATGATGAGCCGCCTACAGAGGTAAACCGTGAGGCACTGGATATTGCCATGAGCATCACCAAACTTCTGAACATGTTGCCTGTGGACCAGATTCATATCATGCGCAAGATAGTCGTTGATGGTTCTAACACATCCGGTTTCCAGAGAACTGCTTTTCTTGCAAAGGATGGTTATCTTGATACTTCTGAAGGACCAGTTGGTGTGGGCGTACTCTGTCTTGAAGAAGAAGCCTGTCAGAAGATCGAAGATAAAGGTGACTCTATAATATACTCTCTGGATCGTCTTGGTATACCACTTGTGGAAATAGGCACAGATCCTGATATCATCTCACCTGCACACGCCAGGGAAACTGCACAGCAGATAGGTATGCTGCTTCGTTCGACAGGAAAAGTAAAGCGTGGTCTTGGAACAATTCGCCAGGATGTGAACATATCCATTGCAAAGGGCTCACGTGTTGAGTTGAAGGGTGTGCAGGCACTGGATATGATAGAGACCATGGTTGAGCGTGAAGTGGAGAGGCAGGTAAACCTCCTCGCTATCAGGGATGTGTTACTTGAAAGGAATGCTTCTGTTTGCGACACTATATTCGATGTGACAGATCTTTTCAAGGAAACCAAATCCAAAGTAATATCAAAATCATTGAAAAAAGGAAAGGTACTAGCTGTCCTGCTTCCTGGATTTGCAGGTTATGTGGGCAGAGAAGTACAGCCTGGCAGACGCCTTGGAACTGAGTTCTCAGATCGTGCCAAGACATCCGGTGTGGGTGGGATATTCCATACCGATGAACTTCCCAATTATGGTATAACTGACGATGAGGTGCAGGCGCTTCGTGAGACATTGGGAGCCGGTGTGAATGATGCTGTCGTCATGGTCGCTGACCGTGAGAAGCGTGCCCGTGGTGCTATGGAAAGTGTAATTATCCGGGCAAGGGAAACTCTTGAATTTGTGCCGGAAGAGACACGCCGCGCATTGCCTGATGGAAATAGTTCATACCTCAGACCACTTCCGGGTGCGGCAAGGATGTACCCTGAGACTGATGTACCACAGGTGGATATATCTGCTGATTATTTCGAATCCATAGAGATCCCTGAACTTCTTACGGAGCGTGCAAAACGCTTTGTATCGGATTACTCACTGCACAAGGAACTTGCAGAAAAGATAGTCTATTCAACACATCTGCCTCTCTTTGAGCAACTCATGCAGGAACTCGAAGGAAACCAGAACATTACTGCGACACTTGTGGTAAGGACCCTTACAGGGACCCTTCCGGAACTAAAGCGTGATGGTGTGCAAATTGACAAGCTACAGGATAGTAACTTTGCTGATGTTTTCAGTCTGGTTGCGGCAGGAGAACTTGCAAAAGAGGGTATTGATGATGTGCTCAGAGAATTGGCAAAGAAGCCTTCAATCACCGCAAAAGATGCTGCTGAGAAACTTGGTCTTGGAGGTATCGACACAGCGCAGATCGAGAATTTCATTGATAATATGATCACTGAGCGTCAGGATTTCATCAAGGAAAAGGGACCCGGAGCAATTGGACCTCTCATGGGTGTAGTAATGGGTGAATTCAGGGGTAAGGCAGATGGCAAGCTATTGAGTGATCTTTTAAAACAAAAGGTTAATATATATTTGGGAAAATAATATATTTTTAATGTGCACAACACTTTATTCCCGCTCCGGCAGCTTTACATTTAAATTTATATTAATAGCTTTGGCTGTATCATTTTTTATATCTACAGCCCTTGGTGCAGTTGTATTAGATGATAAGTCCCGCTTGACTGACAGTACTAACTGCGATCATCCTTCCTGGAGTCCGGATGGTAAAAAGATCACATATTCATCAGAGCAGGCTATCTGGAGGATAAACTCAGATGGCTCGGGTTCCAAGAAGCTCTTCGATGCTCTTGCATGGGATGGGGATCCTGAGTTCAGTCACGATGGAAGTCAGATATACTATGCAAGTGAAAGCAAGAATGCGTTCTCTGCCCGCTACATCAGTATACATGTAATGGATGCTAATGGCGGTAACATTGTCAAGCTCACAGAAACGGCTGATTCAAGATCACCCTCGGTGAGTCCTGATGGAACTAAGATCGCGTATACATCAAAACTTTCAGGCAATTATGATGTCTGGGTCATGGATACGGATGGCTCGAATAAAAAGCAGATCACAGATGCAACAGGTGATGAGAGTTCTCCTTCATGGAGTCCTGATGGTGACAAAGTAATATACAGCTCCAATGGTGATATTTTTACAATAGCCCTTGATTCCATATATCCTGCACAATTGACAAATGATTCTTATAGTAATATAAATCCCTCATTCAGCCCTGATGGTGAGCTGGTAATCTTTGCATCTGACAGGGCAGGGGATTACGATATCTGGATGGTGGGTGCTGATGGTAAAAGCTTTTACAGGGCAACATTTGAAGGATCCGTGCAAAAATCTCCCGCATGGTGTCCGGATGGCTCTTCTTTTGCCTATGTTTCCAACGAGGATGGGCAGTTCAATATATGGTTAATGGATCTGGACCTGGGGAAAGTTGAATTCGAGATACTTGATGGGTCAGGGGGGGACGAGTTTTCCGAGCAGGTGGTGACTAATAACTACATCGAGAAAGTAAGGTTGTTTGCCACAGAGAAGCCTGAAAAGTTCATTCTATCTGTACTTGTTCTCTCTTTTATGATGGTAGTATCCATAGTATATGCCTTCCTTAGCAAGATCAGGTAATCTCCTCCTCTTTTTTTAGTGACAATTCAAATAAAATATAGTATTCCATCGTAATGCTTATAGCCTATTCTTTACATGTAGACGCAGGTTCATAAGATGAAAGCAGTACTAGGATTAGAAGATGGCACAATTATAAGAGGCACAGGTTTTGGTGCCGAAGGTATCGTTTCCGGGGAGCTTGTTTTTACTACTCAGTATACTGGATATGAGGAGGCATTGACCGATCCTTCCTACAAGGGTCAGATCCTGATGTTCACATATCCCCTCATTGGCAACTATGGTGTCAGTGGAAATTGTTTTGAATCAGATGGCGTAAAGGCTGAGGCCCTTGTTGTCAGGGAAGCATGCCCTGAACCGTCAAATCATCTGTCAAAACGTAATATTTTCAAGTTAATGGAAGATGAAGGTAAACCCGGTATAGCAGGCGTTGATACGCGTATGCTCACTATAAAGACCCGTGAGCATGGAACAATGCGTGCAGCTCTTGTTAATGGCAGTAATGATGGCGAAGAGGCCGTCAGGATCGCCAGGGAGCAGCCAAGCATTTCTGATATCGACCTTATCTCAAAGGTCACATGTCCTGAACCATACACTATTAAGAGTGAGTTCAGGAATGCAGATGATCCGGTTAATGTAGTCCTTGTCGACCTTGGAAGAAAACTGAGTATTGAACGAAGTTTACTTGCAAGAGGCATCGATGTAACTGTGGTTCCTGCAACAGCATCACCTTCTTTGATAGGATCCTATGATCCGGACCTTCTTTTCTTTTCCAATGGTCCGGGCGATCCGCAGCAGGCAACAGATGCCGTAAGCGCTGTGAAGCATTTCATGGGTGAGCTTCCGATAGTGGGCATTTGCCTTGGGCACCAGGTCATTTCCCGTGCACTGGGTGCAGATACTTACAAGTTGAAATTCGGGCACCGTGGTGCAAATCAACCTGTAAAGGACTTAGAGTCTGGAATTGTACACATAACTTCCCAGAACCACGGGTTTGCAGTCGATGAGGATTCACTCGAGGAAACAGAAGTCGCTGTAACACAGTTAAATGCCAACGATAGGACAGTAGAGGGAATTGCCCACAAATATCTGGACATGTTCAGCGTGCAGTACCATCCGGATGCACATCCAGGTCCTCTTGATACTGAAGGTATCTTCTTTAACAAGGTTTTGAAACTTGCAGGGGGTAAGAAATAATGCCAAAACGTGATGACATAAAGAAAGTACTCCTGATAGGTTCCGGTCCCATTATGATCGGACAGGCTGCAGAGTTTGATTTCTCCGGAAGTCAGGCATGCCGCTCCCTGAAAGAAGAAGGATATGAGGTTGTGCTTGTTAACTCCAATCCTGCAACTATAATGACAGATCCGGAAATGGCAGATGCGGTTTACATAGAACCCATCGAAGCTAAAACCATTGAGAAGATCATAGAAAAAGAAAGGCCAGATGGTCTTATTGCAGGAATCGGTGGTCAGACCGGTCTTAATATCACAAGTGAACTCGCTGAGAATGGTGTGTTCGAAAAGTATGGTGTGGAACTACTTGGTACTTCTTTAGAAGCTATCAAGAATACCGAAGACCGTGAACTTTTCAAACAGGCAATGGAAAGGATCGGCGAAAAAGTACCTCGCAGTATTGCAATATCAACATTAAAGGAAGCTGAAGCAATTATAGATGAACTTGGTCTTCCTCTTATCATCCGTCCTGCATACACACTTGGTGGTGCTGGTGGCGGTATTGCTTATTCCAGGGAACAGCTTCTTGAGATAACTGAAAGAGGTTTAAGGCGCAGTCGTATCAACCAGGTACTGATCGAGGAAAGTGTACTTGGCTGGAAGGAATTCGAGTACGAGGTCATGCGTGATGCAAATGACACATGTATTGTTATCTGTAACATGGAAAACCTTGACCCTATGGGTGTTCACACAGGTGAGTCCATTGTTGTAACTCCTTCACAGACCCTTAACGATGAAGAACATCAGATGTTAAGGACTGCCGCTATTAAGATCATCCGTGCTTTTGGAATTGAGGGTGGCTGTAACATCCAGTTCGCAGCAAAAGACGGCGAGTACCGTATCGTGGAAGTGAATCCACGTATATCCCGCTCATCAGCTCTTGCATCAAAGGCAACAGGGTATCCAATTGCCAGGGTAACAGCTAAGATAGCTATTGGAATGGCACTGGATGAGATTCAGAATGACGTTACAAAGAAGACTCCTGCATCCTTTGAACCAACTATTGATTACGTTGTTACAAAGATCCCAAGATGGCCATTCGATAAGTTCGTAACAGCTGACAAGACACTCACGACCGCAATGAAGAGTACTGGTGAAGTGATGTCAATTGGCCGAACCATTGAGCAATCACTCCAAAAGGCTGTCCGTTCCCTTGATATCAAGATGGACCTCGGACGTGGTGAATGGTCTAATAACGAGATCAAGACACTTCTTACAACACCAACCAGTGAAAGGCTGTTTGTGGTTTATCATGCTCTGTGCAAAGGTTATTCCATAGAGGAAGTCTCAGAACTTTCAGGTATTGATGTTTTCTTTATCAGGAAACTCAAGAACATTGTTGATATGGAAAGCAGCATAAGAACAGAAGCTGAGTCCGGAGATCTTTCTACTGACCTGCTACGTGAAGCAAAGCGCATGGGTCTGACAGATGCCAGAATAGCTGAGCTTTCAGGAAGCACTCGCGAAAAGATAAATGACCTCAGGCGTGAGGCAGGGATCATACCTACCTATAAGATGGTAGACACCTGTGCAGCAGAGTTTGCAGCTGCAACCCCTTACTATTATTCATGCTACGAGCAGATGTGTGAAGTTGAGCCATCTGACCGTAAGAAGATACTAATTCTCGGTGCAGGTCCTATACGCATAGGTCAGGGAATCGAATTCGATTATTGTACTGTACATGCTGTGACCGCTATCAGAGAAAAAGGTATTGAAGCTCACATCATTAACAATAATCCAGAAACGGTTTCCACTGACTACGATACTTCAGACAAGCTCTTTTTCGAGCCATTGACTCTCGAAGAAGTAATGAATGTGATCGAGCGTGAGAATCCTGATGGTGTGCTTGTACAGTTTGGTGGACAGACTTCTGTCAATCTTGCATTACCACTTGAGAAGGAACTTAAGAGACGCACTGACCTTAAGACCGTTATCATGGGAACATCCCCTGACGACATAGATGTTGCAGAGGACCGTGAAAGATTCAATCATATGATGGAGAAACTGGGAATAAACCAGCCTGATGCAGGTTATGCTACATCCCAGGAAGGAGCTATCGAGGTTGCTACACGTATTGATTATCCTGTGCTTGTAAGGCCATCATACGTTCTTGGTGGAAGGGCAATGGAGATCGTCTACGACCAGAACGACCTTGAACGCTACATGCGTGAGGCAGTTAGTGTTTCCCCTGAACATCCAATTCTCATTGATGACTTCCTTGAAGGTGCAGTTGAGATTGATGTGGATGCTGTGTGTGACGGTGAGGAAGTACTCATCGGTGCGATCATGGAGCACATCGAAGAAGCAGGTGTTCACTCCGGTGATTCTGCATGTGTGATACCACCGCAGTCCCTTTCTGATGAAACACTGCAAATAGTACGTGATTATACTCGCAAGATCGCACTTGCACTGAATGTTAAGGGTCTTCTGAACATTCAGATGGCACTTCAGGACAACACAGTGTATGTGCTTGAAGCAAATCCACGTTCAAGCAGAACTATTCCATTCGTATCCAAAGCAGTTGGACTTCCAATGGCAAAGATAGCAGCTCATGTTATCATGGGACACAGCCTGAAGGAGCTTGGATACACGTCACTTGATGAGCCAAAGGTCAAGCATATTTCAGTAAAAGAAGTGCTCTTACCATTCGATAAACTTCCTGGAGCTGACCCGATACTCGGTCCTGAAATGAAGAGTACCGGAGAGGTAATGGGTGTAGATTACGATTACGGACGTGCATTCTTCAAAGCACAGCTCAGTGCTGACAATCTGCTGCCATTAAATGGCAAGGTTTTCATCTCCGTCAGGGATGAGGATAAGGAACAATTGCTGGATGTTGCACACAAACTGAAGGATGCAGGAATTGAGCTTATTGGAACCAACGGTACTGCAGAATTCCTTGAAGAAAATGGAATTGAGATGGGTATTGTTAAAAAGGTCCATGACGGCAGTCCAAATGTCATTGACATGATGCGCAGGGATGAAGTTGCTCTTGTTATTAACACTCCGACCAACAAACTCTCACGCAAGGATGGTTCAAGGATACGCCGTGCAGCGGTTGATTTCAAGGTTCCGTACATCACCACTATTCAGGCAGCTATTGCAGCTTCAAATGCCATAACATCCATGAAGTCCGGTGAATCAACGGTGAAATCCATTAACGAATATCATAAGGAAATGGCCTGATCTTATCAGGTCCTTTTTTTATCAATTTTTAGTATTAATCAAATTCAGGATCAATTATTATGACAAAGAAGGTAGTACTTGCTTATTCAGGTGGACTTGACACCTCTGTATGCATTCCTCTTCTCAAGGAAGAATATGACTGTGACGAAGTTATCACAGTAGCTGTAGATGTTGGACAGCCAAGGGATGACGTTGAACTTGCAGAAGAAAAGGCACAGAAGATAAGTGACAAGCACTTCACTCTTGATGTTCGTGAAGAGTTCGTCAATGACTATATTTTCCCGCTTATCAGAGCAAACGGTGACTATGAGGGCTATGTGATGGGAACATCCATTGCACGTCCGCTTATCGCTAAAAAAGTAGTTGAGATCGCTGAGCAGGAAGGCGCAACTGCCCTTGCACATGGATGTACCGGAAAGGGTAACGACCAGCTTCGTTTTGAAGCAGTTTTCCGCCTTACTGATATGGATGTCTTTGCACCAATGAGGGATATGAACCTCACACGTGAATGGGAAATTGAATATGCTCAGAAGCATGGAATTCCTGTTGGCGTTACAACCGCAAAGCCATGGAGTGTTGATGAGAACATCTGGAGCCGCAGTATCGAAGGCGGTAAGCTTGAAGACCCTGGTTTCATTCCTCCTGAGGAGATCTACCAGTGGACAGTTTCACCTGAAGCTGCACCGGAAGGTCAGACAATGGTTATTGGTTTTGAGAATGGTGTCCCAGTCTCTCTTGATGGCGAGAAGATGGGCGGTGTTGAACTTATTGAGAAGCTCAATGTGATTGCAGGTTCCCACGGCGTTGGCAGAACTGACATGATCGAGGACCGTGTTCTCGGACTCAAAGCACGTGAGAACTACGAGCACCCAGCAGCCACAGTACTTCTTACTGCACACAAGGACCTTGAAAAACTCGTACTCACAAGAGCCGAACTCAAATTCAAGAGAAGCGTGGATGACCAGTGGTCAGAACTTGCATACTATGGTCTTGTGGATGAACCACTCTATGCAGACCTCAATGCATTCATAGACAAGACACAGGAACGTGTAGAAGGTACAGTGACACTGAAACTGCACAAGGGCAGTGTCATCATACTCGCACGCACATCCCCATACGCACTCTACTCTGAGGAGCTCGTATCCTTTGATGGCACAACCATCGACCAGAAGGATGCTGAAGGATTCGCAAAGTACCACGGATTCCAGGCAAGGATGTACAAGAGAGTTATTTAAAAGTAATATTGTGTGCCATCTGGCATACAATTTATTTTTGTTTTTACTTTACTTTACTTTTTCTTGACAAATTAAGTTCTATCTAGTTCATCTAAGAATTCAATAACAGCTTTTACAAATAGCTCAGTTTCGTCAAGATGAATTGTATGACCACTTTTCTTGAAAAAGATGTATTATTCTGTGTTATCTCTTTTTTCATCATTTAATTCAAAAGGTTTTTATCTAATAAGTATGTCTGGAATTGTATTATCCTACTCAAAACTAATATTGGAGTGAAAAATAAATGGCAGCTATCGTTAACAAAGAAGAATGTACCGGATGCGAATTATGTGTAGAATCATGCCCAGTTGAAGCTATCTCAATGGCTGATGGAAAGGCAGCTATCAATGCAGATGAATGTGTTGACTGTGGTGACTGTGTAGACACCTGCCCAGTTGAAGCAATCTCAATGGAATAAATATTTTCCATTCTTTTTCTTTTTTCCATTCTGTTTTGAGGGTGTGAATAACACTCTGTTCAAAGTTAGCGTCATTAAGCTGACAATTTCTAAAAATCTATATGGTTATAGCTCCTTTTGACTATAAGCGCACGACTGCAAGATTGGGATATTAAATAGATTTATCTTTCTGTTTTTTGAGTTCGATATTCTCGTTGATTCTTTAAAATCATGTAATTTTAATGGAATTAACTAAAAACCATGCGGAAGCTAATAAGCAAATTTAAGAGATCAGTATTATTTGGGTAAATTTTTATATTGGTTAATGTGTATTCTTAAATATATTTATATTCATAATATTAATTCGGTGTGGGTATGAGTAGTTTAGTAAGTGATATAGTTCTTGAAAGCATCCGATCCATAATTCTGTTAATTATAATCATTTACATGTGGAATGTGGGTAAAAATAGAAGGGAACTTTTAGGAAGTGGATGGGTTCTCTTTTTCAGTGGATTTCTTCTTCTCTTATTTGGAAGTATAATTGATATAACTGATAATTTCGAATCACTTGGCAGATTTATCGTTATTGGGGATACCGAAGTAGAAGCTTTTCTGGAAAAAATGATAGGTTTTCTCGGAGGATTTTTGCTAATAGCAATAGGCTTGATCAAATGGATACCTGACATCACAGCTGTGGGGGAACTGGAAAAGGAAATCGCTGAACGTAAGGAAGCTGAAGTGGCTCTTGTTCGCGCCAAAATCCTTGCTGAAGGGGCAAATCGTACCAAATCGGAATTCCTTACGAATATGAGTCATGAATTACGCACACCACTCAATTCAGTAATCGGTTTTTCCCAGTTGCTGGAAGATGAGAGTTTTGGTGATCTGAATGAAAAACAGGTCCGGTACGTATCCAATATCCAGAAAAGTGGAAGGCATCTTCTGAACCTTATCAATAACATACTTGATATTTCAAAAATTGAAACCGGTGAAATGACATTATATCCCGAACATATCCGTGTATCTGAATGTTTCAATGAAATTGTAATGTTAATGGAACCTATGGCAAACAAGAAATATATTGATCTGATTTCCAATGTCGAGCCTGTGGATATGGGCATATATGCTGATAGGATGATGATCAAAGAAATTTTGTATAATCTTCTCAGCAATGCACTAAAATTCACACCTGTAAAAGGGAATGTATGGATAAATGCCAAATATGTTAATGAGAAGCTTCAGATTTCTGTATCTGATACTGGTATTGGTATTCCCAGAAATGAACTAAAAACGATATTTGAGCCCTTTAAACAAGTTGATTCATCCATTTCCCGTGAATATGGGGGAACCGGATTAGGACTTGCACTTGTTAAACAGTATGTTGAGATGCACAATGGGCAAATCCAGGTTGAAAGTGAAGTTGGAGGGGGGAGTACATTCACCTTCACAATTATGGATCATAAAATTTAATAGAATTATATTCAGGAATAATACTGATATAATTCCCGTTTTTCCATAAGCTTATGGGTAAATGGCTGTCTTAAAAGACAACCATCCAGCCTGACCTGGCATCTTCTTTCGTATAACTTACTCCATCTACCTTCAGACCTTCTTTGTTGAGCAGACTTATGATCCCACCTTTGTTGGATAACTGTGTATTCTTGCCAGATAAGGTAATTCTCATTGTTTCCCCAGCTTTGATAGTTTCTTGCAGATAGTATTTCTTCTTGTTTTTATCTGCTATCGCCCATCCTTCCAGGTTTATTGGGTCAGGTGTTGGGTTCAAGAGGATGATAGATTCGTAGCCTGGATCATGACCTTTCGGGTTTACAAGTGCTGCAATGATCTTCACAGCTTCCTCCTCTTCTGGAGCTCTGCCGCATTTGTTTGGGATTGCATGTCCTGTGGTATCATCTGTATGGAAGCACTGTGACTGGAATGCCAGAAAAATACCGATCCATCTGCTTTCATCAGGGAGGTGTATGAGCAACCCTCCATCCTGCCATGTTCCGTCATCATCTTTCCACTTATCACTGTTCCCCTGGTTCATGTGGATATCATGGATTCCATTTCCAGGTTTGAATCCAAAATATTTATCCCTTTTATTTTCTTCAGGTCCCCATTTAGCACCAAAGGCGTAAACCTCACTGTTTTCCATGGCTATTGCTTTAGAGATGTACCTGTGTATAAGTTCATTCAGGTCATTATCAGGGCCTGGGATATTATGTTGCAAAGGCCTCATCTTAGACGTATCAAAGTGATTTCCTCTGATATAGTCCATTGCCGTTCCTCCGGGTTTTGAGTGTAATTCATGGAAACCCAGGGGCATTGATTCCAGCTTATCTAACATTTGGTGACTGAAATCATCATCCACATAGTAAAGAAGCTCAGAAGGCTTCATTTTTGATTTTACATTTACGGCAATTCGATGTCTATAGTTGTCATCTATTATCATTATCTGAAAATGTGGATTTGCCCCCATTCCATTCTTGCTGTCTATGACTTTTCCTTTTAAAACTCCATATTGCTTGATTGGCATAATAACCCCTATATTAAATCGGGGACATTGTTTAAAAATTATCTGTGGTATATAAAATATATTTGAAATCAATTGATGTTGTTTAGATACCTTGTTTTTGTATGTTTTAATTTTATTATATATGTTAATCAAATTATAGCTTCAAGGATACATCCAGATCATAGAACACAAACAAAAGTCCAGTCTTTACCTGTGTATAAATATGAATACCTGGGGCACAAATAGAATTAATTTCCAGTTTTAGATAATCTCTTTTATATATGAAAAAATTGTAATAAGAGCCTATGGCATCCAGTTCTTTTCTTGATGAAGTTTTACGCAAAGGTTTTCATCTAATGTCCGTTGCCATTGTTCTGGTCTATGCTTTTTTCGGGAAAGAGGTAGTTTTACAATTCATGACCCTCTACCTGGTATCTATTCTCATCATTGAGCATCTGCGGCTTGATTTTGGATTTAAGCTGCCTCTTGTGAATTACCTGTTCCGGCAAAAAGAAAGGAAAGCGGTTGCAGGCTATGTCTATTTCACTCTCGGTGCCATAGTTGCAGTATCTGTTTTCAGTAAGAATGTTGCTTATGCTGCAATTCTGATGACGACCTTTGGAGATATGAGTGCAGCCCTGGTAGGAAAAAGATTCGGCAGGATACGGATATTCAGAGGTGGAAAATCCCTTGAAGGCTGTGTGGCGGAGTTTATTGTTGATCTTCTTATAGGATATGTCTTCCTTTCAAACCTGAGCATTGCACTCATTATGGCATTTGTTGCAACACTCGTTGAAACAAGTTTTGAAAAAATAGACGACAATCTTGCAATTCCTGTATTCTCAGGTTTTGTAGCAGAATTGATCTTGATAGTCACACATTAAAAAGTTTGACATCTCTATATCAGACTATGGAGGAAAAGCAGGTACGGTTTCAATCATCAGGATATTATAGAGCAACGATCAGAAAAAAGACATCTTTATGTACCACCCACTACAGATGTCCCTTCTCCAATTTTGGTACCCTTTCGAGCATCCTATCTGATGAGCCACTCCCCGACCCGCAATATTAAACATGCTTCTTCTTTATTTAACATAACCGTTTCATAATATATTGTTACACAGTAAAATTTAACGGCGTTAAATTCTTCAAAAAATACAGAATTACGTCTATCATCAGATGTCTAAGCTAATTAGGATTGCTAAGCTAATTAAGATTACTAAGCTAATTAGGATTACTCAGCTAATTAAGATTACTAATTTATAGGGAATATAATTTTGATTCTAAAAGTGAGACATTTGAAACTTTAGCACTACACTATTGTCACAAATCAATAATGTTACTAATATTTTATCTCTGAATGGAGGAAAAGCAGGTACGGTTACTGACTTGTAATAGAAAAAACAATTTACTAGAAAAGAGACATCTTTATCTACCACCCTCTATAGATGTCCCTTTTCCAATTTTGATATCATTTCAGATATCCCATCTGATGAGTCACTCCCCGACCCGCAATAATAAGTATGTTACTTCCGTATTTAAGACCATCGTTTAATTATATACTGTTGCTCAGTAAAATGTAACGGTGTTAATTTCATCATAATTCATAAACGACATCAATAAAAACTGTTTTTATTTATAGTGGGAGTTTGTGCCTAATAGAATCGTCATATTTGATTGCAAAAGTTGAACACTTGCACTAGTTAGGGCACATTTATCTTTTTTTACCTTATCGCCTATTTATTGTGAATTTGGTTTGAGCTACCTTTATTTTATCTGTTATTTTATATTTTTCATCCTGATAAGAAAAAGACAGTTACAAATAAAAGAACAATTATACAATGGTAACTATAACGGATAGTAAAGTACACAACTATGCTTAGAATGCTTTTACAAGGTGAGTTTCAAAAATGAATATCAGAACTGTCATGGACTGGAAAATATTCTGGATATTGTTCATGGCAGCAGAGATTTCCATGTTTGCATCTTTGCCATATGCAGTTTCAATTTCCGGGGATGCAATATATGGTATGGGAACTTCTCTCATAGGGCTCCTGATGGTTCAATTTGCTCGGGGAACGGGATTTTTGATTCTCTCCATATTTACAGGTATTTTCCTCGGAAAAAAGGTAGGCTTAGGGACACCATTGCTTGAATCTCTGCTCGAGGGGAGGGGTCTGCCTGTAGACTTCGGATCTTCTGTAAAGTTGATAGTATTTTTTGGTGTGTTCTTAGCAACTTCTCTTTTTGCAATAGACAAATTTATTTTTTCGATGTACACTGATTCTTTCATCTCATTTTTGACAGCTCCACCATTTTGGGAGAGGTTTATGTATTCATTCTATGCAGGCATAGTGGAAGAGGTGATCCTGAGATTCTTCATGGTAACTCTTCTTGTGTGGATATCATGGAAGATAAAAAAGACTTCAGAGGATCTTCCAACAAATATGGGTGTATGGGTCTCTATTCTGGTGGTTAGTCTGCTCTACGGTCTTGTCCATATTTCTTCGTTATCTGAATCAATGGGTTTTGTAGTCCCGGCTTATGTGGGAATAATGACTTTGGATATCATGTCCGGAAGCATCATGGGATGGCTTTACTGGAAAAAGGGGATCGAAGCAGCAATACTAGCCAACCTGGTTGCCAGCCTGACATTATATATGGTAATTGGCTCACTGATCCATCTCTGACCGATGTTTCTCTGTTAGATCTGATCAATCACTCCTCCTTCAAAACAGCAGTCGTTCAGTTGTTGGGATACTAATCATTTTATGGAAGTTGTTTCATAGTGTGTACAACTAGACCATGCCAGGTACAGTTATCCTGTCATTATGGGCGGTGATGGATACGGACACGAATGAAGAAACAAAATGGGATATCGATGTTTCAATATTGACTAATAAGTTCATCATGAGGGAACTCTTAAAGGTTCTGGGAATTGCAACTTTCTTCACAGTTGGCATCGTTCTTTTGATAACGCTTCCTTCTATTCTCAGCGGTGATTTTTATTCTAACAGTAGTAATACCAGAGATATGAAATATGCATCGATATTGGTAGGATCGATGTTCTTGCTAACGGTGCTGTTCATATTCGCATATTACGGGAACAAATACATGCTTTCCTACAGGATGGATAGTAAGAGTGTAAGCACCATCACCAGAGAAGAACAACGCAAAAGTAACAGTAAATTGAACTTCCTGCTGGTAATAATTGGACTCCTCACAATGAATTCCACTGCAACAGGTGCAGGTTTTCTTGCAAATTCCGGTCAGGACCAGGATATGAATTGGAAGAGTGTCAAAAAAGCTACATTTTATCCTTCGAGCAGCACCATCACACTCTCAGCCGGATACGGAGAAAAGGGCATAGTGTTCTGCACAGACGGGAATTATGATGATGTATCCGGGTTTGTAAAGTCCATGTGTGGTGACTCCTGCCAGATCAGAGAGAAATGAAAAATAAGAGGGTGAAGGTTTAATCCTCTCCATTCGTTTTTTCTTCTTCTTCTATTTCTGAGACTTCTTTCCATGCATCGTGGATGTGCATGGCCTGCATTCCAAGTTCCTGAGGGGGATAAATGTCGTTCTCAGGAGTGTCACCTATGGCCATTACTTCATGTGTTTCAAGACCCAGGCGTTTCAGTGCTTTTTCAAATAATCTTGCATCGGGCTTCTTATATCCCAGGTCAGAAGAGAAGATTATAAAATCAAAGTGCTGATACAGGTCCAAAAAGCGCACTTCCAGTTCTGAGAAAACACGCTGTCCGTTGGACACTATGCATTTAGGAATATCTTTGTATTTTTCAAGAAGCAACAGACTTTGTGGATAGGCTTCAAACCTGCGCAGGGATGCTGATCTGAAGACAAGGGAAGTTTCAATTCCCAGTTTCTTTGCATCTATCTTCCATATGGAATTCTCCTTACAGATCGACTCAAAGATCTCTTCGACCTTGATCTCGGGGTGTGACTCTGCTGAAGTTTCAAAAATGTACTTTACTCGAGTGCGATATTCTTCCTTCAATACAAGAGGGTCAATCTTTACGCCATGATACTGCAACCACTTGCTGACGGTATCATATGTGTCGAAACTATTTTCATCCGTCTGGATATCTATCAGTGTGCGGTAACAATCAAATATCAAACCTTTTATTTGAGAGCTTTCAGGCATTCAATGGCCTCCTTTATTAGGTAATTGAAATGTGGGTATTGCCTATGCAATCTTGCAGATCTAAGGAGCCCAAGACTCATGAAGAAAGGCAAGACTTGTGTTACATAGTGGAAATCATCTTCACTGCTGCTGTAATGCCAGAGGAAATGTCCTATATAGGGCTCGGCATTTATTCCTGAGCCTTTGTTAAGTTCAAAATAGTTCTTCAGCTCCGAACACATTATTCCCAGATCCCTTATGGCATTACCATTTTCCCAGGAACTTTCGAAATCAAGGGCGTATGGAACACCTTTTCTGAAGATATAGTTAGATGGAGTTGCATCCCTGTGGATCATGCAGCCGGAATAACGGTCAAGGAGTGGACTGTACCACCAATTACCAAGCAGTTCATTGAAAACCTGTCTGGTGGAATGGTCGAGTGCGAGCTGGTCCAGAACCTCATGGAAATTTGCAAATTCCCTCTCACGATCATAATATCCTTCAGTGGAATCATGAAGCTGGCGAAGTGTGTGAGCTATCGATGTCAAACGATCATAGAGATTCCTTTCACTCTCCATGTAATGGAAAAGGGAGTTGCCAGAGATATATTCGGTGATAAGGGCACAATTGAAGTCCACGTGTCTGGCTATGGGTCTTGCAATGTTTATGAATTGTCCTACTCTTTTAAGATTATTATATTCGTTGTTCATTGCATCGTGGGCATTGTATCTTTTCATTTTCCCACATGGCTCGGCAAAGAATTTGGCTACAACGCTATACCTTTCCTCTCTGAATTTATACCTGCATACAGTATGCGAGGAAGGGTTATATTTGAAAACATCAACCTCACAATTCTTATTCTGTATCCTCTCACCGAGTAACCCGACAAGCCAATCTCTAAAATAGTCCCCTGGATAAAGAGTGTTCACGTAATACTTCAAAACCAAATTTCCCCATAAATTGTATTGATATACTTCTATGCATTTCTATGTATGACTATATCTGTCTATCTATGAAATTATCAGGGGGGATGAGTTCTTCAAATCCGTATTTTTTGAGGACAGGAACATTGAGAGCATATCAAGTTCATCGAAGGGAATTTGCATTTCTTTTAAGATTAGATTTATATGGAATTCTGAGAGTTCGACTGCGTAGGATTCAAGATCAGTCTGCCATTTCATGATTATTTCAGCCTTTTCATCCTCCGGGATATTTGTTTTTGATATCGTATCCATTACCCAGGATGAGAAATCTGTCATTATCATAAAACCCAGGGGACATGGCTGTAATCCTACTGAAAAACCGGAATTATTCATCTTGAAAGGATACAGACCGCAGACAGTGGGTCTCTTTGTATATGCATCACACCTGTCTGTTATGTTTAGGAACAAGCAGGGGTTGTTCATCATATAGAGATTTGGGCTAAGGCTATCATTTATAATATTTTTCGCTTTTCCATGATTCAGTTCCGTCAGGATCTTGAATTCATCTTCAAGCATGTGAACCCGTCCATTCTTACAACAATACGCTTTGCACGTATCAGGACATTCATAATGTTGTAGAATGTTCTGTATCACATGATAATGAATGGCCTTTTTTACTGCCATAATAGGCACCATAAACCAGCATCTCCTTTTTTAAGTCTTTTTTAAATGAATAATGCTAATAATTACTGTATATAGGCATATAAGGCAGATATAGAGGTGTTGATGAATAATAAATAATCTATAATCCTTTTTTTGTATTATAAAGCAATCATAAGGCTCTATTTTCTAAAAAAAGACTTTAAATCCAAAAAAATAAAATACTAAGAGAAAAAACCAGTTTTGGAAAATATTTAGCAGATATTTTCTTCTGTAATGTTCCATCAGTGCAGAAAAATATTAAAAATAGGTTGGAGCCCCGGATGATAACTTCCTCCTATCCGCAAACTATTAACTTCAGGGATACAAAATCACATACATGGCGTTTTCTGTTATCATGATCATGATCGTTTTGCTGCTTCTTGCAGGACTTGTACTGTCATATTTCGCAGTGAAGCTTAAAAGAGAAGAGCACAAGACAACCGGGAAGTATCCCAAAGGACACTATATGGGACAGGGGCTTGCAATCGGTATTGCAATCGGGATCCCTATTGCCATTGCATTTGAGAATATTTTTGGTGGATATCTGTTTGGTCTGGTCATTGGTACTCTTGTCGGATCTCGCCTGGAAAAGAAACATGAGGGTGAATTAAGACCTCTTACGCAAAGGGAAAAAGACCTGAGGAAAAAGATGGTCCTGATATTCGGAGCCCTGTTCATATTCGGAATTATCATATTCATATTAACGGCCTACTTCAATCTCTAATACATCTGATATATATATGATTTGAAACCAGCATGAATGGTCGTTTTTCAATTTTAATGAGTCTGAAATCTCCTTCTGCCACAATCGCGAGTTATTGGAAGTGCTTGGTTTTAGTTCCATTCTTATCTCTGCATGAGGATAGGATAAAATGAATTGAACTCAATATTATAATGGGGGTTCAAAGCAGATGAAATTCGAAGTAAATAAAAAACTCTTTCCTTTTGAAAGCAAATTCATTACTCTTTCCAATGGGGAAAAGATCCATTACGTGGATGAGGGCGAAGGTCAAACCTTGCTCATGTTTCATGGAAATCCGACATGGTCTTTTCTGTATCGAAAAATGATCTCAGGTTTAAAGGGTGATTTTCGTTGTGTGGCTTTCGACTATCCCGGATTCGGACTTTCGGAAGCTCCTGGAGGGTATGATTTTCTGCCAGAGACTCATAGCAGGGTGAGTGAGGAATTCATTAAAGAGCTTGGTCTGAAGGACGTCATCATAGTGTGTCAGGATTGGGGCGGTCCCATAGGACTTGGTTGGGCTGGAAGAAATCCAGATAAAATAAAAGCAGCGGTTATTGGAAACACCTGGGCATGGCCTCTTGCAGGCAAACTCAGGTATGAGGCATTTAGCTGGATCATGGGAGGACCAATAGGTCAATGGTTGGGCAGCAGATCGAACATGGTGTGGAATTTTTTCATGAAAGAAGGCTTTATGAATAAACCCGATGAAGAAGTCCTGGCAATGTACCGTGCTCCATTTGAAAACAAAAAAGATCGCATTCAAACTGCAATATTTCCTCGTCAGCTAATAAAGGCAAAGTCCTTTGAAGAGGAAGTTGAGAAAGGACTTCAGAAGATCAAAGATATACCTGTGCTCTTCACATGGGGGACAGAGGATTTTGCCTTCAGGGAAGCAGAACGCAAACGTTTCCAGAATATTTTCAAAAACCATGAAACTGTCTTGCTGCATGCGAGTCATTTCTGGCAGGACGAAGCAGCTGAAAGTGCAAGCAAGTCGATAATAGAATGGTACAATGCAAAATTTAGCTGATCATTAAATGATTATGATTGGAGGGTCCGAATTTCAGGGTAAGTTCCTTTTACCTTCCAACTTTTTATTTTTCTTCTTTTCTTTTCTTTTCTTTTCTCATCTCATCTCTTTTCTTTCCTTTCATCCAGATTCTAAAAAATTATTTTGGGAACAGCTGCACAAGGAAACATTTATGTCCAATGTAAACCTCTAACCATGGAAGTGGTTTACAATGTATAAAAAAAACTGTTTTCCAAAGGTAATATGCACACAGCATCCTGATTCTGTATCAAGATATATATCAACTCAGGAAGAATTGGGAGAGGCGCTAGAAGCAGTGGTTGAATATGGCTGCGACGAATACATGCCTGACTATGAAGGCAAGACAACACCATACCATCAAAATGTCCAGATAGTTTCAAAGTTCATAGATGAAACCGATATGATTCCTGGGAAAGATGTTTTTATCACACCCAGAGCTCCCAGTGCACTTCATGAAAACCGGTTCAGGCAGCTTATGGTCATGATGTCCATTGCCGAGGCGAACTACAATGCACATGAACACTCTGACTTCCAGGCAATAACTGAATTAGTGCATCCCATGACAAGCAACGTTCAGGAAATCGTGGAAGCACAGCAGCATATGGTGGACGTAAGTGAGCTTGCAAAAAAAGAATTCAAATTCGAGATGGAAGCACCTGGCATAATACCGCTGCTTGAGGATGTTCCGGGGTTGCTGAATGCGGGAAGCATAATAGGGAAGACCATAGCTGCACGCCAGGGATTATCTGATGAAATGCTAAAAAAACACAGGGTTTTTATAGGAAAATCCGACTCTGCCCTGTCTTTTGGGCATGTTGCAAGCACTCTTTCATGCAAATATGCCATAAGCAGCCTCAATGAACTGGAAATGGAATCCGGCACAGATATAGGAATCATATTCGGAGCCGGTACGCTACCTTTCAGGGGGCATCTGACCCTTCAAAATGCACACAACTTTTTCGAAGAATACAGGGGTATCGACACTATTACATTACAATCGGCTATCAGGTACAACCATGAGAAAGGGGATGCAGAAAAGCTTGTCAGAAGAGCAAAGTCCAGATTATCAAAACCTGCCAGGATATTCAGCAGCACTGAAAAAGAAGAGATCATAAACATCATAGGAATATTCGGTGCCAGTTATAACAGAGCAATAAGACAGTTCTCATCTTCCATTAACAGTATCGCTGACCTGCTTCCCCGCCAGCGTGACCGTTTGATGCGTGATGGGGGCACAGGATATGCAAGAGATGTTCCGGACATCACAGGTGTATCCGGATTATGCCGTAATGATATCAAAAAGGAACTGGAAGAGAGCATGCCTGTGGAAAATATGGACCTTCCCAGAGCAATAAAGTTTACAGGTGCCCTCTATTCCATGGGAATCCCACCTGAGGTCATAGGTACTGGGTCTGCCATAATGGATGTTAAGGAAAAGCTCGGAGAGGATGTCTGTGAGCGTTTACTCAATGGATACTTCCCTTCTCTTAGGTCCGATATTGAGCTTGCATTTACATATCTGGACCAGAATGCAATATCCAGATTCCTGCCTGCTTCACTCCAGAGATCCCTTCAACTGGATATCGATATCTTACGTGAAACATTCGACCTCGAAAGACAATGCGATCCTTCATACAGAATGTTGCTCGATATGTTGCAGCCCGATATACTGGATACGGAAAATACAGGGAATATCATGGATGAGAAAGTTTCGCAACTTGTACGTTCAACACTCATTCAGATGGCGGAAATGAGAATGACGATGGGATGACTGATAGTGTGGGAATGCCTGGGTGTGATACAGATGAACAATAGGGGTATGTCTAAAAACAGTATTCGAAGTTAAGAACAACTACTTTTGGTCATCTGAGCTTTTAGTTTCACCCTTTCTTTCATCCCTATTCTCTTCCCTTTCGCCCAAGTCAACTATCAGATGATTGCATCTGCCGCTTTTTTGGCCGCATATCTTACAAAATCTTGCCATTGTATTCCTCTATATTTACAATTAGCCGGTATTGCTAAAAGAATTATGCTTTCAATTATGTAAAAAAGAATGATGTGGATATTTGTTTTTATGATCTCAAATATCTCTCATTTTAACAATTCAGGATTGGAGTTGATCACTTCTTTAAGATATTGTAAATTTTCGATATCCTCCAAACACGTACGCATATCCTCGATCTCCAGGTCATTATGTTCCATGACCCTCATAAGTTTCAGCGGGCTGAAATACCTGCCACCCTTTTTTGTCAGCATACCTTTTGTAGATTCATAGTACCAGAGGGCAAGACCTGCATAGTATGGGTCCACATTCAGACGTTCACAAAACTCATTGAATTTATTGTTGACAGCAAAGAAATCCTTGGATGACCATTTCTGGTCGTATTCCCGCAGAAACTTCAGGGAATGATCATTATTTGGTATAAAACCCAAGGCAACACCGCAACTGTTCAGCCAGAAGAGTGCTTTAGTGTGAGTAAAACCCCATATCTTGTAGGGGTGTTTGAATCTAATTGTTTTTTTGACAGCTGTCACTTCGTTATGGGAAGCTATCTCTGCCAGCAGACTCTTTTCTTTATCCTGATCACCTGCAATTTCCTGCAGATACTCTGCATTGATGCCCCTACTCTGGAATACAGTATCGGCATTTCTTAACATCAGATAGATATTTTCAAGCTCTGCTTCGACCTTTTTAATGGCTCTGTCCTTTCCCTTGATATTTGGCTCATCTGCCTCGTATTCAGCATCTCTGAAGCATTGTGTTGCGTACTTGACCCAGTCGTCTTCCAGAGCTTCTCTGAATAGCAGACCAAAATCATCGAGCAGATCATAAACATAATTTACTTCAGCTTCATTTCGGTTTCCACCAAGCAACAAAGCCTTGCAAAAATGGCTCCACATATCTTCATCAGATCCAACAACAGGTGGTTTTGGATAGTTCTTCTCTATAATCTCAACGAGATCTGTGAATCTATTGGGGATATGCATAAAAAGGCAAATACATGCCATCATATATCTTTATTTCTGTACGTGCGAGGTTAAGTCCGACAATAATGACTATAGAACCAGATTCGGGGTATTCATTTAGTCATGTCCTCTGTGATATCTACTCAATTTCAGGAACGATCTTTGCTCTTCTCACTCTTTATTTCATCAATTTTTTCATATACGTATTCGATTACTTTCTCAAAGTCAATTATTTGTTCATGGTAATCTTCAAAAAGGTGCAGTTTTTTTCTTTGCTCCTCTGAACTAGCTTCTTTCCTGTATTCTTCTATGAGGGGTGATATTCTCTTTTTTGCTATATTTAATTCAGCTTCATATCCATTTTTGAGCTGCAGGAGGAATGCATCCAAAAGGTCTTTTTCCATGTAAAAATATGTCTTGCGGGAGCCGGGTTTTTGTATTCTTTTAATGCTCCAGAAAACTTCAATGTTCTTCATCTTCAGACTAATGGAAGCAAGGCTGTATCCTGTCCTTTCTGCAAGTTCTTCCATGCTTATTTCTTCAGGTTCGAAGTTGAGTATTGATAAGATCGTAGCTGTGAGGCTATCAACACCATATCCTCTGAATATCTCATTTCCTATTTCCAGGATCTTTTTTTCAGTATCACTCATATTTTTCTCATCTATGAATTTGAATGTTTCCTACTAAAATGTTGGGATAATGTATCATTATGCTGATACCATTTTCAAACCACCGATCCCAACAGCTATCAGTCCAATAAAAAAAATCCTGGACATAGTCATTGATTCGTTAAGGAAAACGATTCCCAATATTGCTGTTCCAATGATTCCAATGCCTGTCCAGACAGCATACCCTGTTCCAATAGGTATTACTTTCAAAGCTTTTCCTAACAAGTACATGCTTGAAACCAAACAAACGATTGTAAAAACCGTTGGATAGAATTTGGTAAAACCATCGGTATATTTTAGTCCAACTGCCCATGCTGTTTCAAATAATCCTGCAATAAAAAGATAGATCCATTCCATTTTGACACCTTATTTTTAGTATTTTTAATAATTATTAAAAGTAGTAAACACTAATATAGATAGACTTTTTGGTTAGCTACAAAATTATGGGAATTATGGTATTTGACTAACTAGCCCAAATTCCTTTATTTTTACAATTGGATTATATTTCTAAGATAACTACGGGTGCTATAAGAAATAAAATAAAACAAAATAAGATAATTATAAGGACCACCAAAAAATTCTTATGAGCAAATAGTATACTATTACCTGTATGTACTTCCAGAAAGTAGCTGCATGTTTTTTACTTTTCTTAGTTATTTGTTCTTTCAGCGGATGCACTGAAAAGGATCAATATTCAAATGAAATGAACTCAGCAGGCGGGAGTTTAGCAGGTGAAAGTTCAGAAGATGAGAATACTGATCTAAATGAACAGGTTTATAATGCAACCCTGAAAAAAACGGCAATCCTTTCTCTTGACAACGGATATTCTCTAAAGGTCCTGGAAATCAACAAGAAAGAGGAGTTCATACGCGTATCTTTCAGGAAGGATGAACAGGAGTACAATACAAAAAAGATGCTCTCTGGTCAAAGCTATGATATAAAAGATCAGAACAATCAGAATACCGTTTATTCGATCCATGTGGACAGGATACTGGACAATAGTTTCATGGTCGAACTCACTTACACCTTAAAACCAGCAATTTTCCAGGAAGTAACTCCTGTTAAAACGGCTCCAAGGAATGAAGTGAAGACAAAGATCGACATGGAAACAGTCACTAGAACCTACATTTGGGGATATGAGGACTATGAGTTCAGTATGGAATGTGAGTACGACAAGGACGCTTACAAAGTATACTCCCAGAGAAGCAGGAACAGAGATTACAGTCAATTTGTGACAGATTCCTACGATGACGAGTTCATCTCCCAGATAACTGAGCAACTGGAAGATATGGCGCATGATGCAAACCTCGGAGATGAGGAAATTCCCTACGTTGCCATGATGTTCGTTCAGTCACTTCCCTATATCAGCGACAGTGTATCTTCAGGCTATGATGAGTATCCCAGATTCCCATTCGAGACACTGTATGACGGAGGGGGAGATTGCGAGGACTCATCCATTCTGCTTGCATCACTTCTCTACGACATGGGATACGGAGTTTCCCTCATAGAATTACCCGGACACATGGCAGTTGGCGTGAAAGGGAACAATGGAATATCTGGCAGCTACTATGATTATGCAGGTACCAAATATTATTATCTCGAAACAACCAACTCCGGCTGGGCTGTCGGGGAGATCCCAGATGATTTTACTGAAGCACAAGCAAAAATAGTCCCAATTTACGGTGGATACCCTGAGTTGAACCTCAAGTTTTCCGGAGATACCCTAAGTGATGGTTACCAGACATACGTCAATCTGGATATAGAACTTGAAAACGTTGGTTCCGCAATTGCAGAAGACGTTGTCATATACACAACTCTTGAAACAAGCACAGAAGGAAGAATATGGGACCAGCTTCAAAGCGATACGATCTCAAGTCTGAATGTGGAAGAAGGGATCGAGTATAGCGTATCCAACCTCAAAGTGCCAGCCGGGGAGCGTTACCGTGTGAGGATAATGGCATGGGGTACAAATACCGATCCGGCATCTGTTTACAGCGATTGGGTTGTTGGGTGATTGAAATTTAATTATTTATCAAAAGGAATGTGGGTCTGTTAGTTGAATGTGGGGAGTTTTTGTATTTAGGTATTTTGTGTGGAAAATAGGTGAGAAATTTGTTAATGCCTATTTTCTCTGCTATAATTTTAGTAGCTTCATCTATAATGTACACAGAATTCTAAAATTTCAAAGGAAACAAGGGAATATGGATAAAGCATAGGAGCACGCTCAAGAGGATGAAGGACAGGATTTTGAGTGGTGGGAAGTTCAATTTCTGGACAAAAGAAGTGAGGAAATTGGTAAGTGCATTTTAGCACTTACTACCCTTAAAAGAAAACCAATATAACATCTATATATATTTTGAAGTTGGTATTTGATCTATGTCTTCAGATATGCCAATCAAACCTGAAAAAATGAGACGCAATGACCCTTGTTATTGTGGAAGTGGGAAAAAATACAAAAAATGTTGTATGAAAAAAACAAATTCTGGCATAAAAGGCACAATTAAGAATTTTGGAAAAACGTTTGGTAAAAGGCTAATAATTGACAATGCAAAAAAAGTACCTATTATTTCTAGTGCAATTGGTGCGGTTGAGGATTTGAATGGGCAAAAAGAAAAGGAAGAATATGATTCAAAGCTAAATGGGATAGCTGAGACATCTTCTGCAACCTTGGATTATGTTGCAAATATTAATTCACTAGCACCTATATTTGACCCAACTCCCTCCTTAAGAAAAATAGATTGGTTAGCAAGTATACTTCGAACTACAATAGAAAATAATCAAAACTATGACGTCCAAGTTGTTTCTATTGAACAAAATAAACGAGTATTAAAAATAACTCCAAAGGGAAATCCAATTGAATTTAATATAAGGTTTAAAGTAACTAAACAAAAACTTGAAGGTTTGTCTAGTATAGAGGAGTTTATTGAAAGCAAAATAAAGGAAGGAAAATCTGCAGTCTTTACTGAAGACGACATTGAGTCTTTTACATTTTTGGATGATGAAATTGGTCAGTTTTGGGAAAATGGAGCCTTTCATGAACTAGAGTTTAAGCCTCAAATTTCAGATATTCCATTTGAATTATCTTTCATTGTTAAAAATACAGAGTTTGCATATCACAACGTAAAAATGGGGAATATTTACAAAAGTGAGAATGAAGCAACATTAGTTTCAACTAATTTACCATTCAATATACTTCTAAATTTTAGAAAAGATACTCCTATACTTAATATTAAATTTGACATAAACCTTGAAGAGAAGAGTATTTTAGATTTAAATCAATTTTTTGGCTTTTTATCTGCATTGAATGAAGGGAACTCATTATTGCTAAAAGATTCAAAAAGAGGAACTGTTTTTTTAACGACAAACGAAACCCCACAATTTGAAATTGATACAGCTACGGCAAATCTTGTTCAGAAGCTTGCAATAATAGATACCGTTTATTGTACAAATTTTACATATCCTAAATTTGTTACAAATTATGATACTCAAATAATCAATGAGATCGTTTCTATAATTGAAAACAAATGTTTAATTCTCAATTCTATAACTGCAACTTTTGATTCCGAAGGTATGAAAGGAATATTAGATAAATATGAAGAAAACGGATATTTCGAAAATTTGTGTGCCGATATACCACTATCATATGAGCTTTTTGGAAAGAAAATCAATATTGGCGGGGGTAAAGTCATTTTTGAAAAAACCTATATCAGAGAGAATATACTTCTATTGAAAAAAGAAGCTTCTAACAAAAATGCAATTGAAATTACTTTTGTTTCTGGAGATTCTGATGCTAGAATAATATTTAGATAATCTTTATACTGCCGGTATATTAAATAACAAACCGTTGCGTTTTTTGGTTATTACTATTACCCTTAAGCAAAGTTCTAACAATGGCTTTCGAACCTTTTCAACAACGTGGATTCTAAGTAAAATTCGCCCTCATAACCCCGAGCCACGAATTGAATTTAAATCAACTAATCCGAAAAAAAGAAAAGAAAAAAGAGAATTTACGTCAATTCTCTCTTCAGTATCTTATGTGCGACATTTAACTGTTTGAATTTTTCAGTATCTCCAGTTGGCTTGTCTGGGTGCAGCTCTCTTGCCATCAGTTTATACTTTTCATTGATGATCGTAAAGTCGGTTTCATCGTGGGCACAGTCGAAGAATTCTCTTGCTTCCTGGCGTTTCTGATGAACGTCTTTATCCTCTTTGAACTCTGAAATGAAATCAGCTATTGCAATGTCTCCTGAAAGTACTCTGTTTGCTTCGATCTCAATGATCTTTGACAGAACATACATATTTTCTACATAATTCTTTTGCATATTGTGGCTGAAATGCATTCTATGATCTGCTATCCACCAGGTTGCAGAAGCATTGACTTTCCTCATCGCCATACGCTCAAGAGGGATGTCAATGTCATTTTCGGTAACACCGATCTTTCTTAATGCTGTAATAATGTTATTCTGAAATTGTACGGCTCTTCTGGTACTAGCGCCCTTAACAACTACTGAACCAATATCATGTCCTTTAATTTTTACCATTTGATTCCACTCTTTTTCGTTTTTGGAGACTCCTTTAGTGCTATACTCCCTTATATAACCATGTGCATATTCCGGAATAACTTGATTCCCTCCTCTATGCTTGAAATTGCAGAAAAACAGGAGCATTGGACTCATGCTCTAACGAGTGGCAAATGCCTGTGAATACACTCAACCGTGCCTACATGGCTGAAAAAATGTTGGTGAAGATGGATGAGGGTCATTTCCCTCACAATATCTACTCCATCTTCCCCCTCAGATCAAGTATTCCCTGTGTCGGAGTAACTTTCTTCGGGCAAACTGCCACGCACTTGTAAACAACATCGCAGCCCCATACTCCTGAATCGGAATTGAGGTATTTTAGCAGCTCGTTCCGGTCCTCTTCCTTGCTTCTCGGGTCCAGGTAGAACCTCCAGGCTTTGGCAAGGGCTGCGGGTCCGAGGTATTCCCCGTTCCTGGAAGCAGCCGGACAGGCTCCGTGGCATGTGGCACAGAGTATGCAGTTGGTGTATTTTTCCAGTTGCACCTGCATGGCAGGTTCCATTAGTGTTTCTTTTTCAGGTTCACCTTCGTCTTTATTTATCCAGGGCTTGATGGAATCCACAAGTTCGTAGAAGTGGTCCATATCTACAATGAGGTCCCTGATGACGTTCAGGTTAGGCAGCGGCTCTACGAGTATCTCGTTTCTGCCTTCTACCTTTCCAGATGGCTTCACGGATGCGACACCGTCCTTTGGTTCATCGGTGCTCTCATCCTTCACTTCAGAAACCTGTGTCCTGCATGCAAGTCTGGGAACCTTATTGATGAGCATGGCGCAGCTTCCGCAAACAGCACCCCTGCATGAGTATCTGAAACAGAGGCTCCCGTCTATTCTTTCCTGCACGTGGAACAGCGCTTCAAGAACCGTCATTCCCGGCCTGTCCTCAACTGTGAAGTTCTCGCTCCATATCCTGTCTCCATCCTGTCTTCTGATATTAAGCTCGACCATCAGTACTCCCTCCTCTTTGGCTGGAACTGAGTTATGGTGACATCCTTGTAATCCAGCTTAGGTCCCTCTGCCGTGTAATATGCAAGAGTGTGTTTGAGCCAGTTCCCATCATCACGCTCTGCAAAATCAGTCCTGAAATGTGCTCCTCGGCTCTCTTCCCTGACCAATGCGCCAAGCGCTATCACATGCCCCAGTTCAAGCATACCCTTCAGTTCCAGCGCATTGAGCAGTTCGAAATTGAAGACATTTGTCTTGCTTTTGACCCTGACATTCTTCCCCCTTTCCTTCAATTCCTCTATCGCCTTGACAGCATGTTCCAGTTTATCCTTTCTCCTGAAAACACCCACATAGTCCTGCATCACAGCCCGAAGTTCTTCCCTTATCTGAGCGAAATTCTCTCCACCCTCGCCCATGAGCTCCTCTATCTTCTTCTCCTCTTCCGTAACAGCGTGTAAGAATACTTCCTCGGATGCCATTTCCTGTGAACTCACATACTCTAAAGCCAGCACTCCTGCCCGTCTTCCGAAAACCACAGTATCCAGCAGGGAGTTCCCTCCAAGCCTGTTGGCACCGTGTACACTGATACAGGCACATTCTCCCACAGCGTACAATCCTGGTGTTGGGGTTTCCCCATCCTTATTGGAACTCACACCTCCCATGGAGTAGTGCTGTCCGGGTTGAACGGGTATGGGTTCCTTTACAGGATCAACTCCTGCAAAATCAATGGATATCTGACGTATTCCTGGTAATCTTTCGTTGATGGCTTCCTTCCCGAGGTGGGTTATATCCAGTTGCACATAGCCCTCTGGAAAACCCCTGCCCTCGTCTATCTCGGTCTGTATGGCCCTCGCCACTATATCCCTTGGTGCAAGTTCCATGGCTCCTGCTGCGTAGTTACTCATGAAACGTTCGTGGTCCTTATTGTAAAGGTAGCCACCTTCTCCTCTGGCACCCTCGGTTATCAGTATATTAGTACCCACAAGTGTTGTCGGATGGAATTGTACGAATTCCATGTCCTGAAGGGGAACTCCGGCAGCATATGCAAGACTGATACCAAATCCCCTGTTGATGATCGCATTGGTGGAGCGCTGGTATATCCTTCCGTATCCTCCGGTTGCAAGGATCGTTGCTTTTGTCCTGAAGGAATCCAGTTTGGAGTCAGCGGTGTTCATTGCCACAAAGCCCAAGCATCTGTCATTGTCAACTATCAGTTTTGTGACCAGCCACTCGCTGTATATCTTGATGCCACTTCTGAGCACCTGTTCGTACAGGGTGTGCAAAAGGTTATGTCCGGTCCTGTCACCTGCATAGCATGTCCTGGGAAATCCTGCTCCTCCAAAGGGACGCTGGGCAATGCTTCCATCTTCCTTTCTGGAAAAATTAGTGCCCCAGTTCTCCATCTCGATGACCCTGTCAGGTGCTTCCTTGCAGAGTATCTCCACTGTGTCCTGGTCTGCAAGGTAATCACTTCCCTTTACAGTGTCCAGTGCATGTGCCTCCCAGCTATCATCCGCACCAAGTGAAGCATTCATTCCACCCTGCGCAGCGCCCGAATGGCTGCGTATGGGATGGACCTTTGAGATTATGGCAACATCAGCCCCTTTGATGTGGGCTTCAAGAGCCGCCCTTAAACCTGCAAGTCCTCCCCCTATCACAATAATGTCATGTTCTATCATTTTCCAACTCCCGTAAGTTTCATGGGGTCAAGCAGTTCGCTCATCTCTTCCTCTGTGAGGATCTGCATTTCAGTGACCACTTCTTTGATGGTCTTGTTCTCCCTGTGTGCCTGATATGCAATTTCAGCAGCTTTCTCGTATCCTATCTTTGGTGCAAGGGATGTTGCCAGTGCCAGGCTTGACTCGGCAAGTTTCGCACAGTGCTCAACATTGGCTGTGATTCCCTGCAGACACCTGCGGTTAAATGAATCAATGGCTCCTGTGAGAATCCTTATGGACCTTAACAGGTTAGAGGCAAGCACTGGTGTGAAGACATTAAGTTCGAATTGTCCGCCTTGAGCTGCCATCATTATCGTTGTATCGTTCCCTATCACCTGAAAAGCTGCCATATTCAGCATTTCCGCCATGACAGGGTTGACCTTTGCCGGCATGATGGAGGACCCTGGCTGTACCGCAGGGAGATCTATCTCGCCAATACCGGCACGTGGTCCGCTGGAAAGTAGGCGCAGGTCATTTGCGATTTTGATGAGACTTACGGCGAGGTTACGAAGTGCTGCGGACGCATTCAGTATGGCATCAGCACCCTGGGTTGCTTCGAATGCGTTTCTTGCAAGCCTGAAATGAAGTCCTGTTATGTTGTTGACCTCACTGACAGCTATGTTCCCGAATCCTTCAGGTGCGTTCAGTCTGGTACCAATTGCAGTACCACCCATATTCAGCTCTCCCAGGTCATCCTTGGCCCTGTATATCTTATCGATAGCCAGCTCGATCATCCTTGCATAGCCGCTGAATTCCTGTCCCAGGGTTATAGGTACTGCATCCTGCAAGTGTGTCCTGCCGGGCTTGACAATTCCCATGAACTCGGATGACCTTGCATTCAGAATACTATGCAGTTCAATGACAATCGGTAGAAGGTCTGAATGGATTGTTTCCATGGCAGAGATATGAATTGCAGTATGCGTGGTGTCGTTGGACGACTGGGACATATTAACGTGATCGTTAGGGTGGATGATGTCGTATCTTCCCCTGGCAAAGCCCTGTATCTCAAGGGCACGATTGGCGATGACCTCGTTCGCATTCATGTTCTGCGAAGTTCCTGCTCCGGACTGGAAGGCATCCACGACAAAGTGTTCATCAAGTCTCCCTTCCCTGACTTCGATCCCAGCCTGGATAATTGCCTCTCCTATTCCATGATCAAGTTTCCCAAGCTGTATATTTGCCTTTGCAGATGCTATTTTTATGGTAGCCTGTGCCTTTATGAAAGCTTCAGGTAGTTTTTCATCACTAACTTTGAAATTTTCAACTGCCCTGGCAGTTTGAGGTCCATAGTACACACTATCCGGTACTTTTACTTCTCCAAGAGTATCTTTTTCTACACGTACCACAAGATCGCCCCACGATCGATATTTAAAAATCTGAATAAGTTCCCCATTAAAAATGTTAGGTTCTATTAGATAAAGATATGGAATGAATGCTTTCAAGCATCTTTTTATGCATGTGTACATCAACAAATCATATTTACTTGATTTGAACACAAATTTATTTTTTGAAAAGTTATATATAGCTCGCAAATGTACGTTTATGTAATAACTAATTGAATATCATAAAGAAAGCGAGGTTGAATTATGTCACTATGGGAATATGATGTGAAACCTGTTCATTTTGGTGTATGGGAAACGACTAAGAATGATCTGAACGAGCTTGGTGTTGATGGCTGGGAACTTATCAAGTTTACCGACGATGTAGATGAGGATGGTATGGTTCAGGCATTTTTCAAGCGCGAAGTAGATGGACTTGAATACTGATAGTCCTTCTTTTCACCTTTCATCTTTTCTTCTTTCTGATTTTTATTGACCCTGAATATAGGGAATATTTGACATGGTTTTTCAGAATCTTTTAATAATCATGAATTCCATTTAATGTATATGACTGACGACAAAACAAAAGAGCAGAAATTAAATGCCATAAGAGCTGGAAAAGATATAGGCAACCCACTGGTTCAAAATATAGGTGGCCAGTCAATTGCTGGTGGATGCGATGTAACACCTGGACTGGGGCTTGAATATCATGCACACAAGTCACAGGGTCTGCAAAGTCCATCTGACATGTGGATCGATAAAAGCAGACTAACCGAGACCCTTTCAAAGGACAAACTGGGCTTAGACAATATCAAGAAATTATCACGTCAGTGATACTCTCTTTTTTTATCTACCAATCTCTTCAAGCATACTTTTTTTATCTACAGTGATTGATAGTTCTTTAAAGTGCTCTATCAGGTCATCTCCCCATTGCAGAGCTTGATCTTCATAACTTATAAGCTTCAGGTGATCAAGCATCATTTCTTTATTGAAAAGTGCTATCATAAAAATATCATCAGTAATTGAGATCGATCCTAGTTGTATATCTTCCTCTATGATAAATAATTCTGACTTTTCAGATTCAAGTAGTATCCTCAGATATTTTTCACTGTCCTGTTTCATCCTGTCGAACACGGCTTTTGTGAGTATGAGTGTTATACTGACGCCTCTTTTAGCAAGCTGGGCATAGTTGTGCGGACACTGGGGGTGGAAGAAGGAAGCAAGGGTTTTGATGCTTGTTGACTTTGTGAGACTCTCATTGAACTCTTTTGGAGGCTCAAAAAGGTAGATCATGTCTGGTACTTTAAGTTTACATTTTTCCAGTTCTCCCAGCCTGTCAAGAAATTGTTCAGGAATACTGCTCAAATTGCGACTCATCCAGTATTCATAATTATTCTCGAAAACTTCAATAGTGTCAAGAAGAGGCTTTATTTTCTTGACAAGTATCCAGGCAGCATCTGTCAGGGAATAAAACCCTTCATTGTATGCAATAAGATCAAGTTTTTTCAGTTTCTTGATCTGGGGAAGCATCGCACTGGAGTTTACATCGAGGACTTCTTTAATTTCATCTATATCCTTTGGTCCTTCCATAAGAAGTAAAAGAAGTCCCTTTCTTTTTTCGGAAAGGAAAATTGCATCAATAAGTGAGGCTTGCATTTTTGATCTTGTCCTGAATGTAATACAAATGGATATATGAATGGATTATTTACAGATAGTATCTAGGTTCATTCCACTATGTATATTTATTCGGCTTTATAGTATTTTAAAGCCCTGACGAATTTTAACGCCTTTGCTTATTTTAAAGGCCATTGTGTTTTTTCATGTTTTTACGATACAGTAGAAGGTTAGTTTATATAGATTTGGATTTAAGTTCTTTATGTTAACACTGTTATCATCACCGCCGATCCAATGGATACAATATGCAACAGAGTTCAAGAAAAATGAGGGAGAATCCATGACCAATAATGGAATTAATGTAGCTTTAAAGGGCCAGCTTGAAGAGATGTTTGAAAACCGTGTATCTTTCAGTAAACTTGAAAGATTGGTTTATTCTCATGATGTAGGAGTCATTCCTGACTCCGTTAAAAAGACAATAGCTACAATGCCTGATGCAGTTGTTCAGCCAATTAACGCTGATGAGGTATCTGCTCTTGTCAAACTCGCAATTAAGAACAAAGTTCCCATCGTCCCAAGAGGTGCAGCATCCAGTGGGTTCGGTGGGGCTGTTCCCGTTGCAAATGGAATTGTCATAGATTTTGCCAGAATGGCAAACATAATTTCCATGGATCCTGAAAATCTCACCGCAGATGTTGAACCAGGTGTGGTCTGGTCAGAACTCGATGGTAAGCTCAAAAGAAATGGAATGACACTGCGCCTGTATCCAAGCAGTGCACCTACCTCCACGGTTGCCGGATGGGTTGCCCAGGGCGGCAGTGGAATTGGCAGTTATGAATACGGCACATTCCGGGAAAACATAGTTTCCGTTGAAATGATCGACCCGCAGGGTAACCTGAAAGTTATGAAAGGGGATGACCTTGACCTTGTTTATTCACTTGAGGGTATTACAGGTATAATCACAAAAGTCACATTCAATGTGAAAAAGGACGAAGAGCAAATTCCGATCCTTGCTGCATTCGATGATGAAAAGAAATTGCAGGCAGCACTGGATGATATCCGAAAAGCAGGAACCAAGGTCTGGTCAGTGAGCATACAGACTCCTGGCTATGTGGAATTGAGCCAGAAGGCTGCAAACGATACAACTCTTCCAAAGGGCAAGTATCTTGCACAGATCGTATATTCCCAGTCCAATGCAGAAGTTGCATCCGAAGTTGAAGATATAGTCAGGCGCAATAAAGGTGAAATCCTTCCTGAGAACGTTGCCAGACATGAGTGGGACAACAGGTTCTACACCATGAGGCTCAAACGTCTTGGTCCTTCACTGGTTGCAAGTGAACTTATCATACCCACAGACTCGCTGGCAGATTTCCTGAAGTCAGTTGATAAGAAGTTCAAGGGCGACTTCGTCTTTGAAGGTATAATGGAAACTCCTGACAGGCTTATCATGATGGGATTCATGCTGGCTGATGAGAGGAAGACCAATTATCCACTGAAATTCTCATCATCACTCATAGTTTCTGACATTGCGAAGAAACAGGGTGGCAGACTTACTGCATCGGGCATATTCTTCACTGATGAATCAAAGGAGCTGCTTGGCGAGGATCTGTTCAACAAAATTGTTGCCTTCAAAAAGGAATTTGATCCGGAACACATTATGAATCCTGGAAAGATCCTTCCACCTTCCGTTGAAAAGGACTCTCCGATAAAACAGCTTTCCATTGCCATGAAGGGTGCAAGCAAGGGTAAATCCGTTATGAGCCTTGCCGGTAAGCTCATGGAAGGAAAGGATGTGGAATACAAGTATGATGATAAATTGCCTGAGGAAGTAGGCAAGGATGCATTCATCTGTGCACAGTGTGGAGCCTGTAAGACCACCTGTACGGTATATGACGCAAACCCATGGGAAAGTAAATCTCCAAGAGGTAAGTGGTACCTTCTCGCCGAATATCTCAAAGGTAACATTGAGTTTGATGAAGAACTCGCAACTAACCTGTTCCTGTGTGCTACCTGTAAGAAGTGTGACATCAAGTGCCAGACTGATCTGAAGATCGCTCACCAGTTCATAAACCTGCGTACTATCATGGGTGGAAAGGACTTTGAGAACACCGGTCTTGGCATGATAAGGCAGAACGTGCTCAATGCAGGAAATTTCTGGGGACTGCCCAAGGAAGCCCTTGAGTGGAAGACCGCTGATATGAAAATGGCTGACACAGGACCAATCGGTTACTGGCCAGGATGCTGGTCATCTGCTGTTACCAAGAACATGCCTCAGAACATAGTGAGGATATTGAACAGCGCGGATATCGAGCTTGTCAACCTCGGAGAGCAGGAGGACATTTGCTGTGGTCTTTACCTTGCACTTGGTGGATACACAGAGGACTTCGTAAAGGGCGTTGAGAGAAACATCAACCTGATCAACGAGAAAGGCATCAAAACGCTCATATTCTCCTGTCCGGGATGTTTTGCAACTTTCACTGAGCAGTATGCTGCTGTTGCAGAGATGCTTGGACTCAACTGGGATGTTGAGACAAAGCACGTGGTTGTCCTGCTTGATGAACTCATCAAGGATGGCAAACTGAAACTTGACAAGCCACTGGATAAGAAGGTAACATACCACGATGCATGCCATGTTTCCAGATGGTTCGATGCTTACGAATACCCAAGAAGTATAATCAATGCAATTCCCGGTGCTGAGTTCATTGAAATGGAACATAACAGGGAAGAAGCTCTCTGCTGTGGTATTGTGACATCATTCGATGATATCCCAACAGTGGCCCATTGCGGACAGAAGCGTATCGGTGAAGCTACTGAAACGGGAGCTGATTATGTTGTGACCAACTGTGCAGGTTGTGCAGCACAGCTAAACCTCACTTCCAATATGATGGAAGCACCCGTGAAACAGAAGGATATAACAGATATTCTCTGTGATTCAATGGGAATCGAGGTTACCTATGATCCAACCGAGGCAATCGGTCAGTTCATGAAACAGGCAATTGAACTTCTTGGTACAAGTTGCATACGCCGCAAATAAAACAAAACGGGCTGATGAAAGTCAGCCCTTTTCCTCCACTTACCTTCATTGACCTCCACTTTGTTTCTATTTTCTTTTTCTTTTTGTTTCTATTTTTTTTCTTTTTTTGAATACCAGTTCGATTTGAATTGGTGTGAAGAAAGTTATAATTAGTATTACTACACATTCCCCGTGATCATTATGTGTGATAAGAACTCTGACGATAACAGTAACTCCCCTTCCATCCCATCATTCTCAGATGCTGCCAGCTTCCACGGTCATATCTGCCCCGGTCTTACAATAGGCTATATTGCCGCTAAAGCCGCCATCGAAAAACTTGATTCCCACAGAGATGTAGATGAGGAACTTGTAACAATTGTAGAAAACGATGCATGCGGAGTCGATGCAGTCCAGGTACTCACAGGCTGCACCATTGGAAAAGGCAACCTCATATTCAAGGACCACGGCAAACAGGTATTCACATTCATCTGCAGGAACAGCAAAAAAGCAGTCAGAGCAGCCCTAAAGTCAAGCTTTGATATAAACTCCATAGATTCCGGTATTGGGGAACTTCGCTCAAAGGTAATGTCAGGCAAAGCAAGCGAAGCAGAGTCAATTGAACTCAAAACCCGCATAAACAATATATCAGAAAGCATGAGGGCTTCCCCTGTCGAGGACCTCTTTGATATAGAATTCACAGACACCAAGATCCCATCAAAAGCCCGCATATTCAATTCAGTGAAATGTACAAAATGCGGAGAAATGGTTTCAGAATCACGTGCCAGAGTACATAACAGTGATTTTGTGTGTATTCCATGCCAGGACGAATATACACGCGGCTGGTAAGTGAGATTTGTTTTTTGAAAAGAGAGGTTGTGAGTTTTAACCTCGAATCTTCATTTTTTTCTTGATTTTGATGTTTCGATAATTCCTCTGATTTTGAAAATAGGTTCAAAAATAGGAGCTATTATGTGGAGTTTGGGATGTAGGTAATGCAAGAAAACGGAACTCTTGATAAAAATAATATCTGTCCCTTATATAAAGCAAAAATCAGACCTTACATTAGAGTGTGACTTCAACTAATCGAATGTTTTTTCAATGCCATACCATAGATTATTAAAGTCCATATTAGGCCAATTGTTCCAATGTAGAACTGAGCAAACAAATCGATATACGACAAGATAATGTATGGGGTAAACGAGTAGATACATATTGAAAAAACAGATTTGAAAGTACTTTTTCGTCTTATCAAGATATATCCAAGTAAACTTAAAATAGATGCATACATGGAATATTTTATAACATTGGCTAAAAATATTATAATGAATATTATCGGAGAAAGTATCAGAAGGAAGATATAAAGCAGTATTTCAAGTTCTTCTTTGTTTGTTATCTCGAGTAAAGATAATTCCAACCTTCTTTCCTCAAATGGTCTTTTGAGAATGAGGGCATCTTCAGTTATTAGTATTCCTCGGCCTCCTTCATCTACAACGGGTTGGGTAATAATTCCGGTTGTATCAATAATGAAATTTTCCTCTATATAGTAAGGTTGTTCAGCGTAAACAGTTAACTTTCCATTTTGAATTTCAAAATCCGGCATATTTTCTGTGTCGATACTTGAAAAAAGATCATAAATGTTTGGGATTACTGCCAAGAGACTTATCATAAATAGCAGAATTGTAAAATATTTAAGACCACTAGATAAATATTTCTTTGAAATATACGAATCTACGTTTATTGAAGATTCCTTTACGCAGGTAAGGAAATTAATAATTCTGCTCATTATTTCATCTCATGAAACTTTTATATTTTATTGTTATATGCCTCAAACTTTTTCCTTATAAAGTTTATGGGGTTTTAGAAATTTACCTTTATTCTCTAATACACTGCCCGTATCTTTCCATTTCTTTTTCTCTTATTGCGTTGGATATTTCATGAAAAATCTGATTTGCTTCTTTAGAGTAATTTACAGATCGAAGCACTATTTTCTCATATATCCGGATTAGCAGAAACATAATCAAAGTTGCTAAAAGAATAAGAATAACCATTGCAGTAAATGAAATAGGTAAGAACAAGATTAAAGTGTGAACTGGCATAAGCCATATGAATTGATAATTGTTATACTTAATGAACTCCAATTTAAAGCGTTTTTTCTTATTTAATTTGTGTGCATTCAGTGCCACAACAAAATTTTTTCTTAATATAATTCTCCTTTCTTTTTCATTATATTGATACATCTTTTGACCATGTGCAATAAATATGTCTTTAACTTCTTCATCAGTTAATATTGTGGGTATAGCAGCGGATTTTCCACTTTCAAAGTATGTAAATCCACCTGGAAAGAGAGAAGGTATCATTTTAATTTTTTTCATTTCTAGCACAACATACTGATTTCATAGTTATAAGCATAAGAAATTAAGACTAAGAATATATAAATTCAGATAATATTTGAAATCTTCTATATTGTTGTATTCGTCGAGTTAATTACATAAATAAATATATTCCACCAATCTTCTCACTGCCAGAGTATTCAAATTGAGTTTTCCTTCCCTTATCCTTTGCTTAATGTCCTGAAACCTACTCCTTGAAACTCCAAGAGACTCAGCCATTTTTTGAGACATGTTGGGGATGTTCTCCATTATCTCTTGCTTGTTAACAAACTCCTGTACCTTCTTTACATCAAGAACCTGCTCATCAATATTGTTAGCTTCTTTTCCAATGTAAACAACAGAATCAGCATGAACCTGCTTCCTTTCCAGCATTCCGACATCCCCATCAAACTTAGATTCAAGATGATTGGCATACTCTATTATCGTTCTACTCAATTGTTTGAAATAATGAGATCCTTGCTTGATCTCTCCGGTTCATAATCAATTATATCAACCATCGTTCCTCAACATATCCAGCCCGAGGTCATCCAATAAACATATATTAAATTGAAGACATTTTTTTATTGGGGAAATGCAATTTAGTGTATTGCAGATTTTCTGGATTAATACAGCATTAAGTGGAACTTAAATATTTCATAAACAACAGCGGGGGAAATACAAATGAAAAAAGTGGATTTTAAAGGACCAAGGGATATGCATAAAACAAAATGTTCTGACTGCGGTCAGGCAACAGAAGTGCCTTTCGTACCGGACGCAGATAGACCGGTATACTGCAGGGATTGCTTCCCGAAACACAAACCACCTAAAAAAGAATGAGTGAATGTGGGTGATAATATTTTCTTATAGCTAAAGTGAAAGTGCGGTCAGATAGAATATTTCTATCATGAACGCACGATTTGATTTATTCTTTTAGCAATGTGCTTCCTTTGACTGTCTCTTCTATTGTCATTATAGGAGTGATCTTTGCGGCGTGATGTGTCAGCATCGGCGGTTTTAAGAATTCCGAAATTGCCATCAAACTATCTGATTCGAGGACGAAATAGAAAATATGCTCGTTAGGACAAACGTATGCTCCATTTATTTTTATATCCAGCTTCTCTGCTGAGTTTTTCATTTCCTCAGACCATTGCTTCATTTCTGCCTTGTATTCTTCTCTTGCAAAACACTGTTCAGGTGTATGTTCAAGACTAATCATAAATAACATTCTTTATAACCCCCATAAATATCAAGCAAGATTGGTATTTAATATTTTGGTTATAGTAGTCTCTGTAAAAAATACTTCAAAATTTGGCTTTACATAAAAATGATTTCTTATTTTTGGATAACAAAAGATGGAGAGGATGAATGAAAGTTAGATTTCATCTTTAGTTGAAACTATGTCAACAGCCTTTTCCCCTCTCCCCCGAACCCCCTCACCCCTTTTTTTGTGGACAGGACCCACCTTAGTAAACGGCTTTTCCCCTCTCCCCCAAACCCCCTCACCCCTTTTTTTTGAACAGGAGCACCTTAGTAAATGACTTTTTATGGAAAATACCTCCCTTCATTCTAATTTGATGGGAGATGTATGGGCGTGCTTATCGAAACGAATTTATAAAAACACAGGCATCACGGTGCATTCCTGACGTTGTTATTTTTAAAAGGTTGCAAAAATGGAAAATCGTACAAAAGGCCTTCTCTATATGCTGACAGTTGTTGTTCTCTGGGGATTCTCCTTCGTTGCCACGAAATTGTTGCTTGGTTATCTTGATCCTGTAAGTCTTGTATTTGCCCGCTTTTTCATTGCTACAATACTTCTGTTTGCGATTTGCAGGAAAAGAGAAAACTATAGCCGGGATGAGATCAGGTACGTTGCAATTGCGGGTTTTCTGGGAATCACCTGCTACCAAATGTTCGAGAACGTGGCACTGACATTCACAACAGCCACCAATTCTTCACTTATAAGTGCTACTGTACCAGTATTTTTCCTGTTAACCATAGATGTTTCCAGAAGGAAGTTCTCAAAACAGACAAAGTATATCGGAGCTTTAATTGCTTTTATCGGGGTCGGGTTATTGGTACTCAATGGAACGTTCAACCTGAACCTGAACCCTTTGGGCGATATCCTTATGATCGGCTCGGTGTTTTCCTGGGTCTTCTACACTATGTTCATCGACCGTATGGGTTCAAGGAACATGCTCATTGTTTCCCGTGATCTCACATTAGCAGGTACGGTATTTCTTCTTCCCTTCGTAATTTTTGGAGCACAGAACCTGAGAATAGATATATTCTCGCAAACTGATCTTCTGGTAGTCAGTGCTGCTCTCATTTACCTGGGTTTGTTCTGCTCAGCACTGGGATTTTTGTACTGGAACAAAGCGATACATCTTGCAGGGTCAGCTACCACAACTAACGGTATCTACCTGATACCACTTGTGACGATTATAGGGGATAGCATGATAATCGGGAATATACCAAACATCTATGTATTGATAGGGGCAGCTCTTGTACTTGCAGGTGTCTATCTTTCTGAACGTGGCTAAAGATGCCTTAGAAAATCCTGTTTTTCATTCAGAGTAAAAAATACTGAGTATCTTTTACCTAATATCTTTTGGATATTGTCTTTCAACAGCATACCTGGGTTTGTTAGAATCAATAGTCTTCCTCTTCTGCCAAACTACTGAATAAGTTCTCTAGACGTTAATAAAACAACATAAATTCACATAATTATTCATCTTTAGAAGATGGTCATAATTTTAATGCTGTTAAATTTTAATGAGTAACAATATATTTTCAAACAAAGATGCTAAATAAGGAGGAAACATACTGATTATTGTGGGTTGATTGGGAGTGACTCATCGAATAGGTTGACCGAAAGTATATCAGATCAGAGGAGAGGCATCTGTGGGTGATATTGAAGATGTCTCTTCTCTAAGCATTGTTTTTGGCTCTCTGGAAACCTATGAAGATTAGAATCATAGGTTGAAGTAGCTAATTATTAGCAATAGCAAAATATGGGGGAGATCATCATGGATTGTATAAGCTGCCTATATTGTAAAACAATTAATTTGTTCACAAAATGCGCAGGAGTTTCCGGACGATGTCAGGCTGGTGTATGTCACTACTGTAGCCATCCTGAAAACAGAAACCCGGTTCCTATCATAGCAAACGCAGCTATAGTGCTGGAAACTTGTCCTGTTTGTCAGAGTACTGACTGACTGTGCAATTTTCCATCTAAATGAACTCTTATCTATCTGGATAACAGATTAGTTGACCTCTTCATATCTCTACCCTTGAGACTCACATTCCCTTTCTTTGCTTTTTTCAAAGAAAGAAAGGAAAAAAGATTGTGGGTTTAGAACCTCAACATTATTCATTTCCTCAATCTGAAAGCTCCGATAATTCCGATAATTCCAAAAATAAGTTCAAAACCGGGACTTTTCACAGAACCCTGCATGATATTTGCATTGTAGCTCTCTGAACTTTCATTGTTGTATGTTCTATCCGACACATATACCGGAGTCTCTTCTTGCTCACTGAATGATGCCTTTACGTTCTCTTCAGCCGTTACTGCAATGGCTTCGCTTTCATCATTTTCACATTCCTGGCAATCAGGAACTTCAATAGTACACGTTTTCCTGAGAGTCATTTTCAGGCAGGGACTTGAGGTGTCTTCAGTTTGAATATACATACCTGCATGAAGGTCGATCTTCTTGTCTGCATCAAGTATTATATCTTCATTTGACGACATGACCAATGCTTTGTCTCCCATGTTAAGCACAGTTGCACTTCCACTTCCTGCAATATCAGTTCCGTTAAAATAACTATCAATTATAGTAAAGCCATCAACATCGAATATACCGTAACTTTCATCACTGTCAATTGTAGTGATGTCTCCTCTGAGGAAAGCATAGTTCAACATGACAAAATCAGAATCCTGTCCCCTGAAGATCGAATCAACGTAGCAGTAGAATATCGGGTAGTCATCACTGTCCTTATAGAGATATGTTCTCTGGGTCTTTTCCAGTTCCATTTTTGTTGATACCACTTCAGTATCAATTGTTTCCCCATCTTTTCTAAGTTCAAGCCAGACCTTTTCTCCATCTACATCGACCTGTTGTGCTACAAGTGACCATCCATCTTTAAGTTCCCATTTCTCACCTGAGAAAAGTTTTGTCTTGTCGTCACTATCTGTTTCCATGAGTATTTTTGCGATTTTATCAGGTTTGCAACCAGCCAAAAGGTCGGAAGGATCTTCCGGCATTACAATGTACTGGGAACCGAAGAAACCCATAAGATAATACTTTTTCAAGTCGGTTTCATCAACCCTGTATGTACTTTCAGAATTAAAACCACCAATCTTTGTCTTTTTTATCTGGGGTTTGCTAATGTAATAAAGGTCTCCTTCAGCAATTCTGTCTCCAAGTTTAATCTTTGCTGATGAGTTTGCACTATTATGCATATACAAAACCTCTCCTGAAAGTCCTGGTTTGATCTTGTACCAGAATCCAGGGTATGAATTTGCATCCCAATAAAAATCTCCTGGGGATATTGTACTATCCGTATTATCATAAACATTGCTTCTTATCTGGTAGCTGACATCCGTAGCAGCAACATTTGCTATAAGCAAAAAGGAAATTGCTGAAAAAACAATTAGAGCTTTTAACATTTTTTCCATATTAGATTACACCTCCAAGCTACTGCTTACCTGCTGTTTTTAATGCAATTACAACTACCTCTGTGTGTATTATTGCACAATCAGCACATATTTAGTATTACTTTTATTATTTTTGTGTTACCAATATGGCATAATATTGTTAATACATTTATATGTTTTTATTCGAATTAGTAATACGAAATAGTAATATTTTAATACTATTTACATATTGTATCTTTAATATTTCAGAAATAGGGGAAGGTACACATGAAGTTTACAAGAGGAAAAATAGCTTTTATTTCACTAATACTCCTGATATCATTCACTTTATGTTCAGGTTGTACGGAAAGCTCATCCAGTGCAGTATCAACGCCATTGGAAGATAATGTGGAAATGATCATTGTAACAGATGCTCTTGGGAGAGCTGTTGAAGTTCCAGGATCACCTGAAAATGTCATATGCTCTGGTCCGGGCTGCCTGCGCTTGTTGACATATCTTGAAGGACAGGACAAAATAGTAGCAGTTGACAGTATTGAGGTGCGTGATTCTCCATACGAGGCCAGACCGTATGCTATTGCTAACCCGCAGTTCAGTACTGATTATCCGGTCTTTGGAGAGTTCAGGGGCAACGATGACCCCGAGAAGATACTTTCTCTGGAGCCACAGCCGGATGTCATATTCAAGACCTATCCCACCAGAGGTTATGATGCTGTAGAACTTCAGGAAAAGACGGGCATACCCGTGGTGGCATTAGAATACGGAGACCTGGTGAACAACAGGGAAAGCATGTATCAGAGCCTTAGTATAATGGGTGAGGTCATGGGTAAGGAGGAACGTGCAGAGGAAGTCGTCTCCTTTTTCGATGCAACAATTTCCGATCTCAATGAGCGTACATCCGACATAGCTGAAGAGGATAAGACCACCTGCTATATAGGTGGCATTGCGCGCAGTGGACCCCACGGTCTGCAATCCACTGAACCGACTTATCCACCATTCCTGTTCACCAACGCAAGGAATGTTGCATACGACTCCATGAACCTCAGTACTGCTGAAGTTGCACGGGAAAAACTCATTGAGTGGAATCCTGATGTCATATTCGTTGACCTGTCAACATTACAGTCAGGAGATGAGAACAGCGCTCTTTTCCAGCTACAAAATGAGGACATCTACCAGCAATTGGATGCAGTGAGTTCTGGAAATGTCTACGGTGTTCTTCCATACAACTGGTACACACAGAACTTTGGTTCTATCCTGGCAGATTCATATTATGCAGGAAAACTTCTCTATCCAGACAGGTTCGAGGATGTGGATGTTGAGGATAAGACCATTGAGATATACACATTCCTCGTGTGTCAGGGAGATGAAGGGAAAGGTAGCGATGTCTATGAACATATGGTAAACGCTTTCGATTCTCCTGCGTTTACAAAACTGGATGTCTAAAGTTTATGTGAAAGGGGAATGAAATGAACGATAGTCACGGGGATATTGCAGAAAAGTACAGGGAACACACCGGCAGGAAAACAAGTTTCCTCCTGTGGGGTATTGTTCTCCTTTTTGCAGGGACGATCATCTCAATTTCCGTAGGTCCTGTGGATATACCGGCTCTTGATGTGATTCGCACTCTTTTGGGAACCAGTGTTTCAGTGAGCCTGAATAGCATAATCTGGAACATCCGTTTACCCCAGGTCATAACCGCAATTGTTGCAGGTGCAGGTCTGGCAGTAGCCGGAGTTGTGATGCAGTCCATACTTCGCAATCCCCTTGGCTCTCCTTTCACATTGGGAATATCCAATGCTGCAGCGTTCGGAGCAGCTTTTTCAGTGATGGTACTCGGAACCGGGGCCACACACAGCAGTGTGGGGGATGCAGTTTCAATTAATAATCCCTATACCACCACAGTTGTAGCCTTCCTTTTCTCATTGCTGGTGACGGCTGTCATCATTGCATTTTCCCGAATACGTGGAACAACTCCTGAGGTCATGATACTGGTCGGTGTAGCAATGGGTTCTTTGTTTACAGCAGGAACAATGTTCCTGCAGTATTTTGCAGATGACGTACAGCTTGCATCAATGGTGTTCTGGGCTTTCGGCGATACAGCACGGGCAAGCTGGACCGAGCTTGGAATTATCACCTCGATAGTGCTGCTTTCCATAATTTACTTCACCCTGAATCGCTGGAAATACAATGCCATTGATGCAGGTGATGAGACTGCCAAAGGTCTTGGAGTTAATGTCGAGAGAGTAAGACTTTACGGAATGATCTGTGCATCACTTGTAACAGCGACCATTGTCGCATTTCTTGGGGTTATCGGATTTGTAGGTCTGATATGTCCCCATATGGCACGAAGAATGATAGGTGATGACCATCGCTTTTTGATACCCGGAAGCATCATAATGGGGTCTTTGCTTTTGCTTTGTGCTGATACCGCTGCCCGTGTCATGCTTCAGCCATATCAGTTGCCAGTGGCTGTGTTGACGTCATTTTTGGGAGCGCCTACATTCATCTATCTTATACTCAGGGGGAGGAGAATATGATCCTGGAAGTCAATGGTGTGGAATTTCAGTACAGAAGCAAGGAAGTACTGAAGGATATAAAGTTCCACCTTAAAAGAAACGAGATTCTATCTATACTGGGACCCAATGGTGTGGGTAAAACAACGCTTCTAAAATGTATGAATGCCATTCTTAAACCTAAGAGTGGAGTTATACTCATAGAAGATGAGGATGTCTTAAAGCTTGAACAAATGGAGATTGCCAGACGGCTTGGATATGTACCCCAGCACTGCGAGCCTGCAAGGCTTACGGCATTCGATGCTATTCTTCTTGGGAGAATGCCACATATAAAGTGGAACGTTTCTCCGGAGGATATCATGCTCGTAGAATCTACTATCAGAAAGCTTAATCTTGAACACGTGGCTCTGCGCTATATCGATGAGTTAAGCGGCGGGGAGCTTCAGAAAGTGGGTATTGCACGTGCCATAGCCCAGAATCCCAAACTGCTATTGCTGGATGAACCGACAAGCAGTCTTGACCTTAAGAACCAGCTGGACATACTTGAAACTGTAAGGGAAGTTGTGAGGAATGAGAATGTTTCTGCCATAATGACCATGCATGACCTTAACCTTGCTTTTCGGTACTCTGACAAGTTCATCTTCCTGAAGAACGGTACTATATTTGCCGCTGGCAGCATGGGAGATATCACTCCTCAGGTAATTGAAGAAGTATACGGGGTTCCTGTAACGATACAGAACTACATGAATGTTTCAGTGGTTATACCCACAATTTGATTCGCGGACAAACGGATAATAGGAGTATTAAAATGATCCTGGAGAACCTTGACTGGAATGATGTATGGATGGTGCGAACCCAAAAGCACCTTGAATGTGGAAATAAGACCGAGTGTTCCTCAATATGGGGAGAAAAGGAAGCTGCAAGAAAGTTCTGGGAAATGTCGCAACGTGACGGACAGAAAAGAGCCAGAAAAACACTCGCATCATTAAACCTCACCCCCGATTCCAGAGTTCTGGATATAGGTGCAGGTGCAGGTTCCCTTGCAATTCCAATATCAAAACAGGTCGCACACGTAACTGCAGTTGAGCCATCCACAGGTATGCTCGAAGTCTTGCAGGAGAACATAGTCGAGTATGGATGTGACAACATCAGCTGCATCAAGAAACGCTGGGAAGATATCGACGTGGAAAAAGACCTGGATGGCCCCTATGATATCATAATTGCCTCATTCTCCCTCGGCATGCCAGATATCCGCAAAGCCATAGAAGACATGCAGGCTGTCTCTTCCGGCTACATCTATCTCTATTGGTTCGCCGGTGAAACATCATGGAACATACACTCAAAAAAGATCTGGCCAAAAATGCACGGAAAGGAATACTGCTCCATGCCAAAATGTGATCTGCTCTACAATGTTCTCTACGATATGGGAATCTACCCTGATATGAGCACATTCAAACTCGGACGCATTGAGCGATACGCATCCATCGCTGAAGCAGTCGACAACCTGTCCACTCATTTCTCCGTATCCACAGACAAACATAAGGATATACTAGGAGAATATCTCGAAGGCTGCCTGGAAAAAGATGGTGACGAATATCTTTACGATGCAAGCTCAACCCGGGTTAAGATCTGGTGGAAAACATAGGACTTTGTGTGTATTCTATTAGGAAGAATGCATACACAGCTGGTGAAAAAGATTTTATTTTTGAAAATGGATTTTGGTTCAGATGCTCAACCATAATTCATTTTCCCGATTTTGATATTTCGATAATTTGGATTATTTTTGAAAATGGGTTCAAAAACACCCCCTCTCGAGAACTTTTGGGGTAATAGTAATAACCAAAAAACGCAACGGTAATTTTTAAATTGGAAATACTATTATTTTTCAAGAAAACGAATTAGTTTTTATAATTATTAAGAAAACTTCCCTTTATTCGATAGAGTGGATTTGAAAAATCATATACCTTTTTTTATAGAAACAGTGTTAACTTTTAAAGGAATATTGTTCCGCAAAGTTAATAGTACACTACAAAACAAATGTAAATCGGTATATAAATTCAGATTCATTATGAATTCGAGGGTGGTACGAAAATGAAAAATAAACAAACTATGTTAATTTGTATTGGAATATCCTTGATATTTCTGATAATGTTTGTGGGAAATGCTGCTGCTAATGATGGCCAATACGGGATTGTCATCGAGAAATATACACTAGGCATGGATGGCGTCTGGTATGATGCTGATATTGCACCAGGTCCAGCCATCCCTGTTGGTTCTACTGTTGAGTGGAAGTATGAAGTCACAAACTACGGGTATAATCCTGTGCTACTTGATAACGTTTGGGATGACCAAGTGGATGTCGATTTTTATCCAGTCTTTCTGTACCCTGACTCTATGTACCCTGATATGCCTATGGAATATTTTGCCTCTGGCATAGCTGTACCTGGACAGTATGAAAACATAGGTTATGTTGATGCTGGTGACACGATTCCATCTCCCTCTGATCCCAGCCACTACTACGGCATACAACCAACAGTGGAATCTTCAGACGGTGCTGGGACTATAAAAGACATATTCCTTGAAGGTGAAAAAGTGTATGCAATCGGGGGCGGTTATGTACCAAGCATAACTTATAATCTCTACGTGGTTGAAGATGTAATATGGTCCAATGGTGACACGATTCCATCTCGTGTTCTTGGAACTGCAACATCGGTAACTACAGACGACTCAGGAAATATTCTTCCAACAACAATATGGTCTTCCGCTGTTGTAGGAGGCTATGATATTATTGTTGACGTAAATGCAAATGGGAACTATGACGAGGGTATCGATGCCTTGGACGACATGGACGTAAATGGTGCAGGTTACCAGGCAATCCCAGAGTTCCCGACCATTGCACTCCCAGTAGTTGCAATACTCGGTCTGGCATTCATATTCCAGCGTAGGAGAAACTAAAAATAATTAATTGGAGGTTTTTACCCTCCATCTATTTTTTATTAGCATTAAGTATCAAAATCCACTTACCAATTTCCTCACCTCCTTTGTCCTGAAATTGAACTTTCCACCACTCAAAATCCTGTCCTTCATCCTCTTCAAAGAACTCCTCTGCATCACTCCATATCCTCTAGCTTCCTCTGGCTTTAAAGTCAATATCCACTGCTTGATACCTTCCTCATCAATGAATGTCTGAGCTTTTTGAATCTCTAATTCCTCTTCATCAATGTTGTTGGCTTCCTTCCCAATGTATAAAATTCCATCTGCATGAACGTGTTTTCGTTCCAGAACCCCAATATCACCTTCAAACTTATGTTCTGGGTGTTCTGCATATTGTATTATGGTTTTACTCAACGATTTGAAATAGTGTGATCCTTGCATGATCTCTCCTGTTTCATAGTCAATGAACGGTTCATACACAATACTCTGAGGATTATTAGAAAAAGGACTCGCATGCCTGAAAATATCACTTGCTTTTAACAGCAGAGAAATGTGGAGTGCTATGGCTTTTAAGGTCATTGGAATGTAGTAAATACAGAATGGTGCCCCTAAGCCTTTTTAAGATGCTGAATAATTATTATACAGACATTTTGATGCAATTATTGTATTTTATGCATTAAGCTAATTTGAATTATAAGAGAGGAGTTTAAATATGAAAATACTTGGAATATCAGGAAGCCCAAGAATAGAATCACGTTCGGGTTCTATTAAAGTTGTACAGAAAATTTTAGAGAGTACAGGATGTGAATATGAGCTTATTTCACTGCATGGTAAAAACATAGGTGGCTGTATTGGATGTATGGCATATGCTGATGACAATGTATGCAAACTGAATGATGACATGAAAACCATGCGTGATAAAATTGTTGAAGCTGATGCTTATGTTTTGAGTGGTGTCAATTATTTCAACACATTAAACGCAGTGATGCATTCTTTCCTTGAAAGATGGTATCAGTTCAGGCACCGTGAAGCTGATATTCTCTGGGGAAAACTTGCAGTTAATGTGAGTCTTGGGGGTATGAACCCTTCGCCACCTACTGAGCTTCTAAACACATTCTGTGCAGCTAATGTAATTAAAGTTATAGACAATGTTGAAGGAATAGGTGCTTTTGGTTGCTGCTATTGCGGATACGGTGAAGACTGCAAGGTCGGAGGACACTATTTTGTAAATGGACCTAACTCTCCGATCAATGAGGATACGATTCCTGATGTTACAAAGGATGAAAAAGTAATGCTTGCAGCTGAGCAGGCAGGCAAAAAGCTTGGTGAACAACTGCGCTCTGCTGATTACAGCCGTGAGAAAACAGCACAGGAAGTCATGGAAACTTTGATGGCTCATCACTAAAAATAATAGTTTATAAGCTTCTCTGGAATATTGATCATTCGCATCAGTTTTACATAACTGATGCTCTTTTTTAATATATCTAAGCAAAAACAGAACTCTCTACATTCAAAAAATGCGTTTAGTTCATGATAATTAAAAAATAAAAAAGATAGATAGAATTCGATTCTAAATCAAATGTTAAAGTTTCTCGACACGATATTCGTAATCATATTCAACACCGCTTTCACCATCAAGGATAAAAGTTAACTGTTTTCTCTCTTCTGGTTGTAAATTAACAGTTTTGTTGGCTGAGTCTCTTATATTTCCGGTGTTAGATATCAGATCTACAGTAACTCTGGCACTTTGTGAATCATCACCTTCATTTTTCACCCAGATATCAATGTTATAAACAACACCTTTGGATATATCTAAAGAGGATTCAATATCAGTCTGTACAACGACTATATCGCTATCGGTTTCTGTACAACCTATAGCCATAAAACAAGCAAACAATACACAAATTAAACAAATACTTTTCAAAGCTTTCAATAGAACACCACCCACTAATTAAACATCATACATAGAAAGATACGTTTAATGAATTAATAATGATATGTTTGATAGGGTTGACTCTCAAATTTACGGGATGTGTAGATTCAGATTCCAGTATATTCACCAATACATACACTAGTAAATATTCCCAAGACCAAAACTGATTGATTGCAACATTGTTATTTTTGTCAATCATGAATGAAAGAAATTATATGGGATAGGTTCTAAACCTTATTATCATCCAGATGAGTGGAATACATCTTTAAGCGGGTTGGGATAGTATCAAAGGAAGCAAATTAGTTCTTATCATATTGATCTTTCTGGCAGCCGTAATTTCTGCCAATGCCCTTTTAGGCTCAGATGATCCGGGGGAGGAAACAATCATCCTCTCTGAAGTTGATGCTGGAAATTCCTTCATTGATTTCTCCGATGACTGGGGGGATGAAACAGGCATCATCTCTAAAGTTTATGTTGGAAATGCTTCAATTGAGGTGTCCGATGACTGGAACTATCATGAAACGGTCCTCATAGACTATGATGAATTAATGGGTTCTGCAGACAATGGCACCTTGCAAATTACCCTGCTGGGTGAGGATATTGATATCGTCATACAGGATTCAAGTGAGCGCCGGGGTAAGATCTGGTATAAGGGCTTTGTTGCCGGATCTCCTGAATACAATGTGGATATTTCGATCGGAGATAATGAGGTACGCGGCTCGATTTCCACTTATGATATGGGTTATAACATAGTTCCGACAGATGTTGTGATTAATGGGCAGACCATTCATCTTGTCGTTGCATCCGATATTCTGGATACAAGATCGATGGAGAAGAATTATCCAATTGACCCACTGACATTTGAGGTTATCAATGAGGATAGCATAGGGCACAAATTTGCTGTTGAGGTATATGATCCTTATAGCAACCTCATATTCAACGAAACTTATTCACTGCAACCTGGTGAGACCATTCTTTCCCCGGAAGTAAGCGAGCAACTAGGTAGACATCGTTACGGTTACACGCTTGATAATAATGAGACATTTGCACTGAATGCAATGGTTGAGCGTGCTGCCGAGCTGGGTTCATCTGAAAAAGTGTCTTTCATATTTGTAAATGACCCGAAACATTCAATGTTGATAAGTATTGAGCAAGCATGAACTGAACTATTTTTCTTTTTCTCTTTTTCTGATATCGTGGCTACAATCCATTTCAAATTAATTTGAAACCGAAATCTATAAATATCCATTTCAACATTATTTGAAATAGGTCATTTCAACATTATTTGAAATAACTTGTAGGTACTCAAACTAATAGATTGCTGTATGATAAGGGCCGGATGTGATTGTATGAATATAGAAATACTCGGTACAGGATGTGCAAAGTGCGTAAAGACAAAAGAGGCTGTTGAAAAGGCTCTTCAGGAAGTTGGGATGGAGGAGGATGTTGTCAAGGTCGAAGATTATGAGACCATCCTTTCCTATATATCGTTGATACAATCCATTTTAAATTAATTTGAAACCGAAATCTATAAATATCCATTTCAACATTATTTGAAATAGGTCATTTCAATATTATTTGAAATAACTTGTAAGTACTCAAACTAATAGATTGCTGTATGATAAAGACCGGATGTGATCGTATGAAAATAGAAATACTCGGAACAGGATGTGCAAAGTGCGTTAAGACAAAAGAAATTGTTGAAAAAGCTCTTCAGGAAGTTGGGATGCAGGCGGATGTTGTCAAGGTCGAGGATTATGAGACCATCCTTTCCTATGGGGTAATGATCACTCCCGGGCTTGTCATTGACGGCGAGGTAATGCTGGCTGGTAGAGTTCCCAGTGTGGATAATGTTAAACAATGGATCACCGGAAAATAAGACAGTCCTATTTCCATGATACAGTATTGAAATTATAAAACTTGAAAAGGTGTTAAAAATGACTGAAAATACGAACTGTGGCTGTAGTTGTGAATGTGATTCAGAGATCGTTGGTATCTATCCATGCTCAGGATCAGCGAATGTAGGTATCATCTCTAACCAGCTGGCAATAGAACTGACAAAAGCCGGAAAGGGCAAGATGCTGTGTACCGCCGGAGTAGGTGCAAAGATCCCTGCTCAATTGAAGAATGCAGAGGGCTGTGACAGAATAGTTGTGATAGATGGCTGTCCAATGAACTGTGCCTCTACCGTATTCGAGAACGCCGGGATCCCAGTGAGCGAGCATATAGTTGTCACTGAACTTGGTGTGAAGAAGACAAGGGATATGGATATCGAGGATTCTGTACTTTCTGAGAGTCTGGAAAAGTGCATGGATCTTTTCTGATAGCTGAATTATGTGATTTAATCAGGAGGAAATGATACTATGGTTGACGTGTTCTATCCCATGCAATGGGTAGCAGATAAGGTCACTTACGATCTACTTGGGATCGAAGCTACCACAGGTCTTGCAAAGAGCCTGAATTTTATTATCTACGATGTACTGAAGATATTTGCACTTCTTTCTGTAATGATCTTCCTGATAGCTTACATGAGGTCCTATATCACACCTGAGAAATCCAGAAGGATACTTGGAGGTAAAAAAGGACCCATATACAATGTAGCAGCATCACTTGTGGGTACTGTCACCCCCTTCTGTTCATGCTCATCCGTTCCTATCTTCATAGGTTTCATTGAAGCAGGAGTCCCTCTTGGTGTGACATTCTCGTTCCTCATCACCTCTCCCCTTGTTAATGAAGCAGCCATTGCTGTACTCTGGGCTACACTGGGATTCAAGGCAACTGCACTCTACGTTGTTTCAGGTGTCGTCATCGGTGTTGTCGGAGGTTATATCATAGGCCTGCTCAAGCTGGAGCGATACGTTGCAGATTTTGTCTACAAGGTACATTCTCTCCCTTTCAAAGAGGCTGAGATGGGCTCAAGGCAGAGACTCGATTACGCTGTCGAAGAGGTCAAAAGCATTGTAGGAAAGATCTGGATCTATGTCATCATAGGTGTAAGTCTTGGAGGAATATTCCACGGATTTGCCCCTGAAGGAATACTTGCACAGTATGCAGGAAAGGATAACCTTCTCGCTGTCCCTGTTGCAGTACTCATAGGCGTACCACTCTATTCCAATGTAATGGGTCTGATCCCCGTGGTTGAAAGTCTCATCGGAAAAGGACTTCCAATCGGTACTTCCCTGGCCTTCCTGATGTCCGTCACCGCAGTATCACTGCCTGAGATGATCATACTGAAGAAGGTTCTCAATAATGAACTGATAATACTATTCGTGACCATCGTAGCAGTAGCTGTGATATTCACGGGATATATGTTCAATGCAGTTCTTTAAAAATGACACAAGAGGGGTAAGATACTAGATCTTATTCCTCTATTTTCCTCCCGAAAAAGTAATAGAAATCTTCCACTCTTAACCATCGTTTCCAATGGCATCTGCAGGACAGGCATCAAGCCCACTTTCACAGGCTGTTTTTTCCTCATCGTTTTCAGGCTGTTTGAAAACATATGCAGTCGAATCATCATCTTTCATCTTGAAATTATCAGGTGCTTCGTTTACGCATAAATGGCATCCTATGCATTCATCATCCACATAATAAGCACCATCAACATTCTCGTCTAATTTGTTTTCTTTCATTGCCATTGTATTTCCCCACTCAATTCGATAATAGGGCTTGATAGTTCAAGCCAACTTTTTAATTACGTTACGTGTTTGGTGGGTCTGTATTTATTATTTGCTCTACCAAAGGTTTTGACCTGATAATAGGTAAAAATTGATCTGGAGAATGTCATTCAGGCCTTCTTCAATGTTACCCAGAAAACACTTCCCTTTGCAGCAGGGTTATCTTCCACTCCAATATGTCCGCCGTGCAGCTCGGTTATCTTCTTTGCTATGGCAAGTCCGAGTCCTGTACCCTTGACACCGCTTTTGTCCACTCGCTTGAACCGTTCGAAGAGCTTTGGCTTGTCCTCATCCTTTACCCCTGTGCCAAAGTCTGTGAATGTCACCTTCCAATCCTCATCGTAATCCAGTATATCTATGATGATCCTTTCTTTTTCGGGACTGTACTTGATGGCGTTTGACAGGAGATTAACAAAAACCTCCTCTATCATGGGGTTCACCTTTGCCATGTACGAACCGTTGGGTATGTCTTCGACGAACATCTGTTTTTCATCGCTGAGTGGCTTGAGGTTTTCCACTATCCTTCTAAGCATCAGGGCAATATCCATATCATTGAACTCTATGCTATCAATGGTATCCAGTTTTGCGAAGCTGGCTGCGCTTCTGATAATATCTATGAGTTTGCTGTTGTTCCGATCGATGGTCTTAAGCATCCCCATTCTTTCTTCATCATCTTCGCTCTCAAGCAGAACATCGGTATAGCCCTTGATGATCCCTGCAGGATTTAGCAGGTCATGGCGTAATATGTCGGTAAAGAGGTCTTTCATCTCATTGGATCTTTCGAGCTCCTCTGCATATTCCCTGAGGTTCTCGATATCTTCCCTGCGCTGTATGAGATTCCATAATCCCTGCATCAGCAATGTTAACTGGCGTGCATCTGTTCTGTCGTAATCTCCATCCTTATTACCCACTCCAACAGTGGCAACTATTCTTTCACCATCAAACACAGGTATGCCCAGGTAATTATAAACCTCCACATGGCCCGATGGATATCCTTTTTTGAGTGGGTTCTGTGCAGGGTAATCATTGATTATGCAAGGCTTCCTCTGGCGTATGGGCTCCCCCCAGAGTCCAATAGCTTCCACTGGATACACGAACTTCTTATCCGGAACAGTACACTCATTCATCACACTGTCCGACCAGGTATGCATTATGAGATTGCTCTCGTCATCGCTTAGAAATGCAATATAGCCTATCTTGCTTTGCGTAAGCCTGACCGCCTGTTCATGCACAAAATCAGTTATCTGTTGCATTGGCGCTTCAGTCATTTGTTCAAGTTCCAGGAGTGCTTCAAGACGGTACTCGTCAAGCTTCAGTGCTTCTTCAAGTTCCATTCTTGAAGTGACATCTTCCAGGATACAAACGGAACCATTAGGGGAATCCTGACTGGAGATGTTGGGATTGCAGTGTATCTCGATCTCTATTGCTTCATCCTTTCCATGGGGATAGAACTCGCCCTGATAGTATGCAGGCTCTCCTGAGATGGCTCTTCTAATAACATTTTGCATCTCCTTGTCTGTGAATATATCGGCCATATTCAAGCCGATTATCTCCTTTTTTTGCATATTGAGAATATTGCTGAGTTTTTCATTGCAAAGGGAGATCATTCCATTCTGGTCGAAGTAAGTGATGGGCAGTGGTGAATTTTCAAAGACCATGCGATATTCATTCTCAGATTGCAATTGTCATACCTCATTCCATATTTTGTCAGGTCCGCAAGTAAAAAAATCATATAGGAAAATATCAAACAAGGAGTATTGTATGTCCACTTGGGGAGATACTACGCCTGCAAAAAGAAAAGATATAAAAATATTTATAGGTTTTGTAACAGGTCAGTCTAGTGTACCGCTATGTGATGGCTATTTTCCCAATTAATGTTAATCTAACAATAATCCTGTCTTCATTTTAGCTGTTTTAATGCATCTCTGCAGGCTGCAACAGCTGGCGCACCTGAAGTTATGAATATTACATCCATTGCTTCCATGATCTCTTCTTTGGTAGCACCGTTATTGATTGCGCTCTGCATCTGGACGACTGTGCATCTTTCGCACTGCTTGGATGCAACCACTGCCAGAGCCATCAGTATCTTTGTCTTTGCAGGCAAAGCACCATCTGATAACAGTCTGTGGTTGCAAAGGTTGTATTTCTTCAGGAACTTAGAATCAATATCTCCCACTATCTCAAGTATACGGGGAGTGAAACTAAGTTTATCGCTCATACTATCCAGTAACTCTTTGTGTTCAAGTTCTTCATATTTAGACATTTAATACCCCCAATTGTCTAACACTAATTCTATGATCAATTACTATTTACTTATTTTGCCAGCAGAATACATATAGAAAAAATGTTAAGTAAAAGTGTTATCATTGATTTATAGGGGTTCAACGGAGACTATAGTAAAGACAATGATTTAAACACTTCAATCCAAATGTATTGAGGTTTGTATGTATAACCTGACAAATACAGATCTTGAAGATGTAACCAAAGAACTTGTGGATTCTTGTGGTGTCGTTGTTTGAACTTTTAGTTTACTTGGAAGTATGCATCCTAATGCAATCGATGCATCTAATCTTGTCAAGGTTGTGAGCTCACCTGCCAAATATTATGTAGAGCTTGCTAAAAATATAAGGGGAGAATAAAATGAAACCAACTGATGATCTAAAAGAAGAACATCATGCTGTCAAATTGATGCTGAATATATTGGATGGAATCTGCATAGATATCGAATCAGGAAAAGAAGTTAAACATGAACATCTTGAGAATGTCGTTGAATTCTTGAAAGTATTTGTTGACAAATGTCACCACACAAAAGAAGAAGAATATCTTTTCCCTGCAATGAAAAAGGCAGATATTCCTGGTTCAGAAGACATGATAGATTCCCTTCTGGAAGAACATGAACATGGAAGGCGAAATGTCAAAATGATAAGTGAAGCGATTTCTGGAAATATGGACTCTGAAGCTCTATCAACAATAGTCAAAAGCTCAAGGGATTATATTGAACTTTTGACCCCGCATATCATCAAAGAGGAAAATACTCTTTTTCCAATGGCAGATGAACATCTTGCCAAGAAGATTCAGGATAATATGTTGAAATCATTTGAGCTCGTTGAGATCGAGAAAGTAGGTGAAGGCAAACACGAAGAGTTCCACAAGCTTCTCCATAGCCTTAAAGATGTTTATGTGAAGTCTTAATTCAGCTATGGTAAGCCCGAGCCCTGGGCCCTTGACACCGCTTATTATGGCAAAGGTTCTTACAGAGTTTTTCATTAAGCTGTGTACTGTTTGCTCTACTTTTTAATTTTTATCGATTCATAATCAAAACTTATATAACCTCAATATACATAATTTACAGTAATTACTGGAAATAGTGTTAATAGGGCGTTGATATGGAAACAGTAAAAAAAGAATTTGAAGATCTTGTGTATCAGGGGATGAGGTCCTACGGACTTGATGAACTTTCCTCTAAATTGCTTGCAACGCTTTATTCTGAAGCCGATCCAGTAACCTTAGAAGAACTTTCTGCAAAAACCGGGTACAGTTTTTCTGCAGTAAGTGCAGCAATGAAACTGCTTAGTGGAATAACCCTTGTAGAAAAAACAAAGAAGGCCGGTTCAAAAAAACTGTATTTCTCAATTCAGAGAGATATGTTGACAATGACCATTCATACGATCAAAAGTAAGAGTGAAGCCTTCGTTAGTCCTGCGCTAAAAGATCTTCCTGCAATAATTGAAAGATGCAAAAATAGTAAAGCAGAAGAATCTGAAGAAACACTCAAAGTGATCGAACAATATTATCAGCAAATGGTTGCACTGGACTTGATCTTTAAAAATCTTATTGAATTCACAGAAAAGATTCAGAAGGGGATGAATAAAGAATGAATCAAAATACAAAGCTAACATATTTCCTCTTATTAATTTTGACAATTTTTCTAACAGGAATATCTACTGTCGAAGCAGAATCCTCCGGTGACGAATGTTTGACTGCAGTTATAGAAGATATAAGTCCCAGTTCAGTAGGTATGGATGAAGAATTCACTGTGGGAATAAGCCTTGAGAACTGTGGTACCAGAGTTCCTGAAGAAATCACATTTGAAATAATCAGCATCCCACCGGATATCATAGTTACAGAGGATCTGGTTGCCTATATTCCTAAATTTGTATATCAGGGCAGTGAAAGGCAGTTGAGATACCATATGAGAACAACTCCTGATGCTAACCCTGGTCCTCATATCATAAAAATGAAATTGACATATGGAAATGAGGATGCAAAAAGGACAACATATTATGAAGTCGAGGTGGTGGTCACAGGTGAACATGCAGAACCAAGGATATCTTCTGTCAAAACCGACCCTGAATATATTTATGAGGGGGATACAGTCGACCTAAAGTTGGGAATAGAGAATTTTGGTGATGCAATAGCAAAATCTGTATCAGTTAGTCTATATCATGAATTTAAAGGAATTAAAAACTCTACAATTGGAACTCTTGGCTTAAATGGTACTCAAACCGCATTATTCAAATTTAAGGCAGACAGCTCAGGAGAGCTTGAAATTCCTGTTATTATAAATTATGAAGATGATTTTGGTAAGCAAAAAGATGAATATGACATTAAAATAACCGTGCTTGACAAAAAAGGAAGCCTGAATCTCGCATCTGTAAAGGTTGATCCTGTTCTCCCTTACATGGACGATACTGTAGAATTGACCATGAGAATCGAAAACTCTGGTGACAGAACAATAAATTCAATTAGAGTTTATGCTGACCATCCCTTCAAAGGACTAAAAGAATCTTTCATAGGAACACTTGACCCTAATGAAGACGGACCTGCAGTTATCACCTTCATAGCTAATCAGGAAGGAGAATATGAGATTCCTGTGACCATTACGTATATCGATGATTTTGGAGAAGAGCAGATCGAAACAAATATCAGTCTCATAGTCATGGAGAAAAGTGGCGGAGCAGGAATGGCTGTGTTCGTATTGATAGTCCTGGCAGTCATTGGAGGACTTGTCTACAACAACTACAGGACAAAGAAGTCAAAGGATGAGATAATCAAACAGTTGATGGAAGGCGGAGCTACCCCAATTGACAAGAAAGAACAGTAAGAGGTCTTCGACATGATCAATGATATCAGGGTGGGAGCTCTCATTGCATCCAGTAGCATAAAAAGAGGCAATAAAAAGACACTCATATTCATAGTCTTTGTTCTCTCTCTCATCTTTATGAACCTGGTATTCCTTCCATCGATGATAGGGGGAATGACAGTCCTGTTCACCGGGATCATGCAGGACTATCCTTACGGGGATATTGTCATCGAACCATCGGGGGACAATACCTACATCAACAATGCCGATAGCGTATTGAAGAAGACTCGGGCCGTGGAAGGAGTAAGGGCGGCAACAAAGAGGTTGGATGTGGGAGCATCCATTGAGCATAAACAAAATGTTGTAGGAGTTACGCTAACAGGGCTACTTCCCACAGAAGAATACGAGATATCACAATATCCCTATAGTATCGTTGAAGGGGATTTCCTGGGGGAACTTTCCCAGGATGAAATAATCCTTGGTGCTGCAATCGCAGGTACAAGTACAATTTTTGGAGAAATATATGATGATCTGGGTGAGGCCAGAGTGGGATCACTTGTTGATGTAACATACAGTAATGGCGTAAAAAGGACCTATAAGGTCAAAGGCATCATGGAAGGCACATTTGAACTTGTTGACCTTAATGCTCTGGTTCACTACAAAGAGATTGAAGATGTATATGGTCTGGAAGGGAGTAAAGCTACCAGTGTAGTTGTAAGGGTTAGCCAGCCAGGGAGTGAAAACCAGATCAAGGATAAGATAAGGGATGCCGGGGTGAATGAGGAGGTCTTCACATGGGCTGATAAATCCGAGACCCTCATAAGACAGGCGGTACAAAGCCTTGGTGCTCTGGACACAATGTCAAAGTTCGTGAGTCTGATAGTGGGTGCAGCATTGATCCTTATAATCATCTATATCAACATACTCAACAGGAAGAAAGAGATTGGTATTTTAAAAGCAATAGGCATTACCCCTAGATCGATCGTATTGTCCTATGCGTTTCTTAGCATGTTCTATGTTTCCCTGGGGATATTCGCAGGATTGGTATTGTACCTTTCACTCATGTTCTACTTCCAGGCAAATCCGGTAACATTCTATGAAACCATGGAAATAAGTCCTCAGATAGATCCTATGCTGCTTGTTCAGAGCATAGTTACCATGCTCACATTATCAGTGATAGCCGGAACACTTCCTGCCTGGAGTGTATCAAAAGAGAGCATACTCAAAGCTATATGGGGAAGATGATATGATCGTTGTGAAAGATCTGCAAAGACATTATGGGTCAGGGGAAACTGCTGTCAAGGCTCTCAATGGTGTTTCGTTCGAGATAAAGAAAGGGGAATTTGTAGCCATTATGGGTGCATCCGGAAGTGGAAAAACAACTCTGCTAAGGATACTGGCATTATTGGACGATGCGACCGCCGGAGAATACACCATTCGGGGATTAAAGGTTTCCAGTCTGCCTGAAGCAGAACGAAGTTACTATAGGCTAACGCAGGTCGGTTATGTATTTCAGGATTATGCACTCATTAATGAAATGACCTCTGCGGAAAACGTTTACGTGCTTTCCATGATGGAAGGAAAGTCAAAGAAGGAATCCTATGATATTGCCCTTGAAGCATTGGACAAGGTTGGCCTGAAAGATAAGCACAAGCGGATCCCTGATGAATTATCCGGTGGAGAAAAACAGAGAGTAGCGATCGCAAGAGCCATAGCAAAAAAACCTGACATCATGTTTGCCGATGAGCCGTGTGCAAATCTGGATACCAGAAACTCGAGACAGGTGTTGGACGTTTTCAAAGAGCTGAATGAAAAATATGGCCAGACAATTGTAATGGTGACACATGAACCGTGGCATATCGAATATGTTGACAGGGTTATTACCCTCGAAGATGGTATTTTGGTCAGCGATGAGAGAACGAATGAAAAAGAGGCTAGCGAGGGCTGAAAAAAGATGAGTAGAAATGTCATATTATATATTGCAATGAGTTTAGATGGCTACATCGCACGAAAAAATGGCGATATTGATTGGCTGGATGGTGATGGCTCTGAACCGAATCCCGATTTTGGTTATGATGAATTTTATGGATCCATTGATACAGTGATTATGGGTCGGAAAACATACGATCAGGTACTTACTTTTGGCGAATATCCTTACAAGGGTACCAGAGGATATGTTTATACATCAGAAAAAAGGGCCAATAACGAAGATGTGATATTTACTAATGAAAATGCCGAAGATCTCATCGGAAAATTGAGAAATGAGGAAGGCAAAGATATCTGGCTGATAGGTGGTGCGGGAATAATTGACGATTTCATAAAGAAAGACTTGATCGATGAATACTTTGTAACTGTTCTACCTTGTATTCTTGGAGAAGGGATCTCTCTTTTTAAAGATAGGAATCCTGAAATTAAACTAAAATTGTTAAAGAACAAAACTGTAAATGGAATGGCAATGCTCCATTATATGAAAAGGTAAGTGATGTTCTTATGAACCAATTTATTGGCAAAGAAAGCAAAAGAGCACAATCTAAAATCAGTACAATTAAAATCCTTTCCATATTATCAAAATTTAAGCTCAAATATTGATGGGAAATGAGAATTTGGGCTCAGTATAAATCTTATTTTTCTCTTTTTTAAATTTAATCTATAATTCATAGTCATTTCTACAAAGCATAATTTTAAATATTATAAAGTAGGTATATGGATTCTGTATGCCTGTATATTTAAACAATCGAATATGCGGGCAGACCAGACTAAAAAGATGTATGGCAAAAAATCAGGTAGAAATTATGAACGAAACTGTATCGAATCTAACTAATATACGTATCCCCGAGGGTTACAGCATCAGAAGAATACAATTCTACTTCTGGTTGGGCCTGGTCTCAGCAATTTTGTTGAGGTTGATAATAATTGCAGATTACTACAACGGTATTCTTTCAAAAGCTCTGTTCTATCTGGGTGTCATTGGCTACCTTATCTTCTTCGCTCACAGATATCATGTTGCAACACGCCGGGTAGCTGTTCTGAGGAATCTGGAGCTGCTGGAAAAGATCGAAACAAGGCAGTCACTGAGCAAGACGGATTACGAAGGGCTTGAATATATCCTGTGGAGTCTCTCGGTGTCCAAGGAACGTCTGAATTATCTCACCATCTTTGCATTCTCAATACTGGCAATTGCAGTATCGCTGATGTTTGATATGGGATTTATCTGAACTCAAGATTACAAAAACAGAATAACGGAAAAACGATATAAAAACATTCGAAACAGGTGATATACATGTACTCAAGAAAAGAAGAAATCATCGACAGGGCAAAGCATGCTGTCATTGATCTCGATGAAAGTGAAGTTGAAAGAATAGCCCTTGAAGCAGTCAAAGCCGGAATAAATCCGGTTGATCTTATCGAGTGCGGATTCATTGAAGGGATTAAAGCAGTAGGCGATCTTTTCGAAGAGGGTAAATCACAGCTTTCCCAGATATTCCAGGCATCCCATATAGTAGAATCAGGGATCGATGTGCTCAAACCTGTGATAATTGACTCCAAACAGGATGTGTGCTGGTTCGGTAATCTAGTCGTAAGTATGTAATTAACTTAAGATACATTCCAGCATTCTCTTCCTCTTTTTTTATTTGTAATTCACCTACTTCACAAATAAGCCTCGGTCACATACCTGCGCATCATACTGTGGCTGTTGAAGTAGTAGGCTATCGTCCCTATGGAACTGTTCATCATCTTTGTCCATTCGTCCTTTCTCTTGTAGTACATCGGAATTATTATATACTCAAGTTTGCTGTAAAGGTCATCAAGTTCACGGGTCTTGCTCTCTTCAACAGATAATATCTCTTCTGGTTCAGGTCCTATGGACCAGCCATTGACCCCTTCTATCCAGCCCTCGATCCACCAGCCGTCCAGAACGCTGAAATTTACCACGCCGTTGTGAGCCGCTTTCATACCGCTTGTACCGGATGCTTCAAAGGGTCTCTGTGGTGTGTTTAACCAGATATCAACCCCTGATACCATCTTGGAAGCAATATCCATATCATAATTCTCCAGATATGCGATCTTGATCTCATTTTTAAGCTCATTTATATAGCCAAAGACCTCTTCAATAAGCTTTTTCCCCTTCATATCCTTCGGATGGGCCTTGCCTGCAAAGACAAGCTGGATCTTCCCCTTCTTATTAATCTTTTTCAACCTGGCAAGATCCGAGAAAAGCAGGTTCGTTCTTTTATATTCCGTAGCTCGTCTTGCAAACCCGATGGTCAGGGTCTCATAGTCCATACCAGCGCCTGTTTTTCTATTGACATAATCTATCAAGTTCTTTTTGGATTCGCGGTGAGCCTGCCAAATCTCCTCATCAGGTATGCCATCGATCCTTACAAGCAACTCAGGATCCTTTGCCCATCCTGGAAGATACTGGTCATAGAGTTTCCTGAAAGGAGTGGATGTCCAATTGTATGAATGAACTCCGTTTGTTATTGAATGGATGTGATATCCCGGAAAAAGTTTTGCAGAGACCTCGCGGTGTCTTTTGGTCACACCATTTACATATCTTGACAAGTTCAGGGCCAAAAGTGTCATGTTCAACCTGTCAGATCCTCCAAACCTCTTTAAAGCCTCCATGTCTGTATTTTCATCCATCAGTTGCTCTACAAGACTATGGGAAAACTTGTCGTGCCCGGCTTCCACAGGTGTATGGGTAGTAAAAATACACATCTCTCGGACCTTTTCAACATCCATTTCATATTTATGCAATAGTTCGAGGGTTAGCAGGCTTGAATGCCCTTCATTCATGTGATATTTCCGTACCTTGTATCCGAGGGCATCGAGCATCCTCAATCCACCTATCCCAAGGATAATCTCCTGTTTCAGGCGGTATTGCTCATCCCTTGCATAAAGATGATGGGTTATCTCCCTGTCCTGGGGAGCGTTACCTTCGACATCAGTGTCCAGAAAGAGTATTGGTATCGTGACCCCGATCATACTTTGATAATTGTAAAGCCATGTTTTGATCTTGACATCCCTGTTCTCGATCTTAACTGTAACCTCTGTGGAAAGAGGCATCATATACCTGAAAGGATCCCAACCCTCAGGATGCTCGGTCTGTCTGCCCTGTGCATCAAGCTCCTGTCTGAAATGTCCCTTCTTACTCACAAGGGTTACCGCAACAAGCGGGAGATTCAGATCAGCACTCGCTTTAATCGTGTCTCCTGCCAGGACTCCCAGCCCACCAGAATATGTATGTATATCATTCGTCAATCCAATCTCCATCGAAAAATAAGCGATCTTCTCCTTACCAATAACTCCCTCTGAACTGATCATTTAAACTCCCCAATCCTTTGATTTTACAAGAATATCCTCATTAATATCATCAAGAGTGTTACACGAAGTCATTATCATGGCTTTCTTTATGTCAGTTCTAATGTAATCCATGAGTTTCTTGACACCACTCTCACCGGATGCAATTACCTGACGTGCAACAGGCCTGCCCATCAGTACAAAATCGGCTCCCAGTGCAAGCATCTTCACGACATCATATCCATTCCTGATGCCACCGTCAGCAATTATGACCACTTTCTTGCCCCGCTCAGTTTCCCGGATGGCTTTTACGATTCCCGGAAGCACTTCGGCAACACCGGGTGTGGAGTCAAGTACACGTCCTCCGTGATTTGAAACTCCTATGATATCGGCTTCCGCCTCCACAGCCATCAATGCATCTTCAGGGCACATGATACCTTTTACCATGAAAGGAAGCTCTGTGGACCTCTTCAATTCTCTCAGATCCTCAACAGTTTTCCTGTACACCGGTTTACCCGCAAGGGTAAAATTCACCGAGCCGGCGCCGTCGATATCAATTCCAACAGCAAGGGCATTGTTTTCCTGGGATTGCCTCATCAGTTCAATGAGTATGTCCTGTGACTGGGGTTTGAAGATATTGATGCCATGCCCCTCTACTTTCTGTAATGCGAGTATACCCGGATGCATACCGTAATCTCCGGCAGTGTCACCTGTACAGCCTATTGTGTCGGCAAGCCTGCAACCTTTAAGAATGGAATATGAGAATTCTTCCTCGGTCATGCCGGTGAAAAAGCTCACACCACCCATGGGGGCAGCAAAGATGGGCATACAAACTTCTGTTCCGAAAAAGTTCTTTTTGATGATAGGGTCTTTGTGCTCACCTATGAGTCTTGTACGAAGCTGTATCTTCTCAAGTGCCCTGAAATTATTCAGGTAGGCAATTCCCTGACCGATAGCTGCAAGTCCAAGAGGCCTTCCATACTCCTGGGAGTATTCCGGCTTCACTGCAGGATTATCAGAAGCTGTGGATATTATCTCAGTGGCAACCTTTGCTGTCTGCTTCTTTTCTTTGCCCACGAAATTATCATTATCTTCGCTATCTTCTCTTTCCAGCTTATCACTGGTAGCTCCGCATATCGGACATCTCCATGACTCTGGAAAATCTGCCGGGATAATACCTGGCTCTATTCCTGTTTCAGGATCACCGAGATCCTCGTCATAATGATACACTTTACAGACTATACAATACCACTTTGCCAAATCCCCACCTATCCATTTTCCACTCAAGGTTTCAGGGAGAACCTAATAATTCCCACATTATCCGATAATCCCATATTTCCAATAATTCCCACATCAAATTTAATATTGCTATAACATAAATCTATCTTCTATTAAGATAAATTACTATGTATTTCATGTGTGGTGTGGGGATTACAAATGGATGAAATAAGAAAAGGATTGGAAAATGTAATTGCACTTGAGACAAGCATTGCTTTTATTGATGGAGAGCAGGGTATCTTAAAGTACAGAGGGCATGATATCAATGACCTGTCCAAGCTATCCTACTATGAGGTTTCACATCTTCTTGTAAAGGGCAGTCTTCCTGATGGCAGGGAACTTGAAGATTATTCGAATGAACTGAAACAGGAACGCTTTATTCCTTCGGATGCAATGGCCGTACTAAGTTCCTGCAACTTCAATATCGAAGCAATGGATGCCTTACGCACGACTATATCATATCTTTCACATTGCGATTCTGATATGAATGGCAATTCATCCGAGGAAAACATAAGGAAAGGAATGAGGATGATTGCAAAATTCCCTGTTATTGTTGCCATGTTCTATCGTATAAAAACCGGTCAGGAGATAGTTGAGGCAGACACTTCTATGTCCCATGGAGCTAACTTCCTTTACATGCTCAGGGGTGAAAGACCATCCGATCTGGAGGCTGAAATAATTGAAAAGGATTTCATTCTCAGTGCCGAACATGAATTGAATCCTTCAACATTCGCTTCAAGGCTTGCAACTTCAACGCTTACGGATATTTATTCTGCGATAATTGCAGGCGTTTGCACACTAAAGGGTCCTCTGCATGGGGGAGCACGCATGGCAGTTATGGAAATGCTGGATGAGGTTGGATCAGTTGAAAATGCAGGATTATATGTCGCAGATAAGGTGAATCTTCATGAGAAACTCATGGGTTTTGGACATCGCGTCTATAAGACCTACGACCCAAGAGCCCGGATATACAAGGAGCTTGCACGTCAGATCGCAGCGGAGAAGGGAGATCTTAGCTGGTTTGAGATCGCAGAATCAATTGAAAAGGCAGCTTTTAAGGAATTTGTAGAAAATAAGGGCAAAACTATTTATCCCAATGTGGATTTTTACTCCGCAGTCGTATATAAATATCTGGAAATTCCTCCAAAGCTTGCAACCGCAGTTTTTGCAATAGGAAGGATATCCGGCTGGATAGCTCATTGCCTTGAGCAGTATTCAGATAACCGGGTGATAAGACCCAGAGCAAAGTTCGTTGAGATCTAGATCATATTAATAATTTATAATTTGTTTAAACAGGTGACATTAATGAGCGATACTTCCACTCATGACCCCTTTGGGGCTAAAGGTACTTTTGATTTTGCCGGTAAGAATGTAACATTTTATCAGTTACAGAAACTTGAGGAACTTGGTCTTGTTGACCTTGCAAAGCTTCCGTATTCTATCAGGGTTTTACTTGAGGCACTTTTAAGAAACGTTGACGGAAAAGTAGTGACCGAAGAAGATGTCAAAAATCTTGCCGGCTGGAGTCCGAAAGGAGTTCCTTCATTAGATATTCCATTTATCCCCTCCAGGGTAATTCTTCAGGACTTCACAGGTGTGCCTGCGGTTGTTGACCTCGCAGCCATCAGGTCTGCCATGGAAAGGCTCGGTGGAGATCCAAACAAGATAAACCCTGTGATCCCTGCAGATCTGGTAATTGACCACTCTGTACAGGTGGATTATTACGGTACATCCTATGCCCGTAACTGCAATGAGAAATACGAGTTCCACCGCAACAATGAACGTTATGAGGTATTACACTGGGCACAAAAGGCTTTCGACAATATGAGAGTTCTTCCACCAGCCAGTGGTATCATCCACCAGTTAAACCTTGAATATCTTGCATCAGTGGTCCACTTAAAGGAAAAGGGCGACGAGCTCGTAGCTTATCCTGACACCATTGTTGGAACCGACTCACACACCACAATGATAAATGGTCTTGGTGTGCTCGGATGGGGTGTGGGAGGCATAGAGGCCGAGGCGGTAATGCTCGGACAGCCATATTACATGCCAATCCCTGAAGTTGTTGGTTTTGAGCTTACAGGTGAAATGAAAGACGGCATTACAGCCACCGATCTTGTGCTCACAGTTGTCGAGATGCTAAGGGAACACGGTGTGGTAGGTAAGTTCGTAGAGTTCTATGGTCCAGGTTACAAGACACTTGAACTTGCTGACAGGGCAGTGCTTGCTAACATGGGTCCTGAATACGGTGCAACCATGGGATTCTGTCCTGTGGATGAGGTCACACTCGATTACATGGTCATGACCGGCAGAAGTCAGGAACATGTTGACATGGTCAGGGAATACTGCCAGAAGCAGGGTATTTTCATGGCAGAAGATGCTCCTGTGCCTGAGTTCACTTCCACACTGGGACTTGACATGAGCACAGTTCAGCCAAACCTTGCAGGTCCTAAAAGACCACAGGATCGTATCCCAATACAGGATATGTCAAAGTCTTTCCACCAGACAATGAAAGATGTGTTCTCTGCAAAGAACGGCAAGGAACTCAATGGGGATAATGAAGATTACAGCCGCTGGCTGGCAGAGGGTGGTTACAGCATATCAGAAATGACACATCCACATCACACGGGACTCACCAAGAACAAGTGTTCCGATGATGCTGTTTCAGTAACACATGGTTCAGTTGTCATTGCATCCATCACATCCTGTACCAACACTTCAAGTCCTTCACTGATGATAGGTGCAGGTCTTCTTGCAAGAAATGCAGTGGAACGTGGCCTTAAGGTCAAACCGTTCGTAAAGACAAGTCTTGCTCCGGGCTCACGTGTAATTACAGATTATCTCGATGAGGCAGGACTGACACCATATCTTGATGCACTTGGTTTCCATCTCGTAGGTTATGGCTGCCTTACATGTATCGGTAACAGTGGTCCTCTCAGAGAATCAATATCTCAGAAAATAGATGACAGGGACCTCACCGTTGCTGCAGTTCTCAGTGGTAACAGGAACTTCGAGGGCAGGATCAACTCCCAGATAAAGGCAAATTATCTTGCATCTCCAATGCTTGTTGTTGCATATGCCCTTGCTGGAAATGTAGACATTGACCTGACAAACGAACCTGTGGCATGCGATCCAAACGGACAGCCAGTGTACCTGAAGGATATCTGGCCAGGAAAGGAAGAGATAGACCAGTTCACACAGGACTTTGTCAGACCTGAGATGTTCAAGGAACAGTATGCCAATGTGTTCGAAGGTACTGAGCTCTGGAGAAACCTCAATGCTCCTTCCGGATTGCTCTATGGCTGGGATTCCGACTCAACCTACATACAGGAACCACCTTTCTTCAAGGACTTCCCGCTTGAGGTGGCTGAAATGTCTGACGTCAAGGATGCAAGGGTTCTCGTATTCGTTGATGACAGTATCACCACAGACCACATATCTCCGGCAGGTTCAATCCCATCCGAATACCCTGCAGGTAGCTACCTGCTTTCCAAAGGTGTTGATGAAAAGGGCTTCAACTCATATGGTTCAAGACGTGGTAACCATGAAGTAATGATGCGTGGTACCTTTGGAAACGTTCGTCTGAAGAACAAGCTTGTTCCTGGAAAAGAAGGTTCCTGGACCATCTATCATCCCTCAGGCGAGGAAGCCTACATCTACGATGCAGCAATGAAATACATGGCTGAGAACATTCCTCTTATCGTTGTTGCAGGAAAGGAATATGGTACCGGCAGTTCCCGTGACTGGGCTGCAAAGGGCACACAACTTCTTGGTGTAAAAGCGGCTATTGCTGAATCTTTTGAAAGGATACACCGCAGTAACCTTGTTGGGATGGGTGTGCTGCCACTTCAGTTCAAGGAAGGCGAGAATGCTCAGACCTTTGGTCTTACCGGTAAGGAAACATTCGATATCATTGGAATAGAGGATATGGAACCCTTTGGTGAACTGCTTGTAGTTGCAAAGGACGAAAATGGTGAAGAGAAGAAATTCAACGTTGTTGTGCGCCTGAATTCTTCCATTGAAGTTGAATACTACAGAAATGGTGGAATACTGCACAAGTTCCTCAGAGACAGCATAAAAGGGGAATAATTCCTCTTTTTATCTGTTCTAACATTTTTATTTTTTAATCAATTTCTATCGTTTTTCATTATATTCATCTGTTTTTCTAACTAATAGCCACCACTTATTTTATTATTTCAAAGTTTATAAAAAAGCGAAAACTATTTATCCTTCTCCCTAAAAGTAATATTAGACATATTTTTGATTTTGAATCTGCAAAATCGCAGATTTTTACTTGGAGGCTTCTTAACTTGGGAGACATTAAAAAAGGATTAGAAGGCGTTGTAGCTTTGGATACCAGTATATCTTTTATTGACGGTTTACAGGGCATCCTGAAGTACAGGGGAATTGAGGTAGAACATCTTGCCGAAATGTCATATGACGCTGTTTCTTATTTACTTATCAATGGAATATTGCCGGATGAACAGGAATTGACGGATTATTCCAGCAGACTGAAAAATGAAAGATTCCTTCATCACAACATGGCTGATGTACTGAAGATATGTGAATTTGGTATTGAATCCCTTGATCTTTTAAGGACTGCAATATCATGTTCGGCTCATTTTGATACTGAGAAAGACATACATTCCCCCGAAGCAAATATCAACAAGGCTATTCGCCTGGTTGCCAAATTTCCAACAATGGTTGCTGCACTTGAACGTAACAGGATCGGTGTGGAACCTATTGGTCCAAACAACGATCTGTCTCACGGTGCCAATTTCCTTTACATGCTCACCGGAAGAATTCCTACGGATCTTGAGGCTGAAGCCATTGAAAAGGACTTTATACTCAGTGCCGAGCATGAGCTAAACCCTTCTACATTTTCTCTTCGAATTGCGGCGTCCACTTTATCTGATCTCTATTCAGCTATTATCTGCGGTCTCTGCACTCTTAAAGGTCCCCTTCATGGTGGTGCCAGAAAGGGTGTTATGGACATGCTTGATGAGGTTATAAGTCCCGACAATGCGGAAAATTACATTCAGGACAAGATATCCAAAAAGGAGAAGATAATGGGTTTTGGTCACAGGGTCTATAAGACCTATGATCCCCGTGCACAGGTCTATAAGGATATAGCAAGGCGCATATCCCTGGAAAATGGTGATACTGTTTGGTATGATATGGCCGAGAAACTCGAACACATCATGTATCATGAGTTCATAGAACTTCGTGGAAAACCTATCTATCCTAATGTTGATTTCTATTCAGCTGTGGTTTACAAGTATCTGGACATACCATCTGAGCTTGCAACTTCTGTTTTTGCCATTGGAAGGGTATCAGGTTGGATAGCACATTGCCTTGAGCAATATTCTGATAACAGGGTTATTAGGCCCAGGGCAAATTTTGTCTGAAAAAGTTAATTTTCTTTTTCACTTTTATTTTTCAGGGATATGTTCATGTTCTCAAATCCCTTTTGCACATTTGTGCCAATGAGGTGAATTATAATTGGAGCAAGTATTCCTCTGAATCTCTCACATTGGATGAAACGTGTTCTGTTCTCATCCAGTATCTCTATCCTGAATACGTGTTCTCCGTTAAACAATCCTTTGATCCATAATTTCCCCATCCATCGAAAGTCACGCATGTTGTCTACTTTCGTTATCTCAGGGTTGAATAACATTGCTCTGGAACCAGGGGGCTGAATCAACACTTCAGGTCTTGACCCTGCTTCAGCTTTTCCGTTCTTTATATGCAGAAACGGATTCCATTTTTCATATTTTTCAAAATCAGTCAGAATATCCCACACATTTTCTGCAGGGGAATCAATAATAATGTCCGTACATATCTTTCGCATCTGGAAGTAGGCCTCCGCTTAACAGCAGAAATCAAGAAAATCATTTGTGTATAGTAAAATCGATATCATATTTAAACTATCGAGTACATCTTATATATTCTAAATATATTTGATTGATTATATAAGTATCCTTTAAAATACTGAAAACAAAAAAGAAGTACCTGAATTACTGGAATTCAGGCTTTAAATTCAAGTGCTTTTGTCGGACAGACATCCACACATCTTTCACATTTGATGCAGTCAGGCTTTAGTTCACCGGTGTGAACATCAAGTTGCATTGGACATACCTTCTCGCATTTGTTACAGTCAATACACTTTGAATCTATGACCTTGAGCTGGTACTTCTTTCCTCCTATGAGGTTCTGTGCAGTTCCCATGGGGCAGAATGTACACCAGGTTCTGGGGCTGATACCTACTCCAAGCACCAGTGCAATGGCAGTTGTGACCAGACACATTACCACAAAGATCATTCCTATCTGGTTGATGATTCCCTGTGTGTTGATCACGTTAATTATTCTGTATGTCATGAATCCCATAAGCATCAGGAATACAGGGATTCTGATCCAGAAACTTTTCAGGAATCCGGGAATCTTTTTCTTCAGGGTGGCCTTTCCGACCCAGAAATCAATAAAACTTCCTCTGGGACACAGGTTTCCGCAGAACCATCTTCCCTTTGAGACACTGGTCACCATGAGTATGAGGATCACAAGTGGCATCATGTATCCAAGTATTGGGTACCACAACCCAACGATAGACACAATGACTACAAATATTCCAAGGTATGGGGTAATTTTAAGCATTTTTTCACCTTTAATATCAAATGAATAATTGGGAGTAATCAGTTAACTTCGTGTTTTTCTTCTGCCCATGCCTGAAGTTCAGTATCTACTCTCTTAACCCAGCTATTGACCATTTCCATGATCAACTCACGAATATCCTTTTTGCTGCGAATTTTGTAAACAAAGAAATATCCGCCACCATCCATGTTATTCTGGGAGCGAATGAGAATATTTCTTTCATAGAGTTTCTTGACACTTCTCTGAACAGTTGAGAGATTGAGCCCAAGCTCATCGGCAATCTCTTCGGTTTTCAGCCAGTCCTGGCCATATTGCAGAAAATGCTTTAGTACCTGCAGATCTGCTTTTGTCAGGTTCAATCCACACTTTATAACGGCTTCAATTTCGAATTCCTTACATGCAAAGTCGACCATGAGATACCTCCATTTTCTTACAGTACTGCATGTAGGGTGCAGTAGTATATAAAGGAGTTCAAGTACTGCATGGAATTGCAGAAAAACAGAAGTACCGTATATGTTTGATACGATTTAAAAAAATAAGGAGTAATGGCTTATAGGTAATCTCCAATTAGCCTGTTGATCTCATCGCTTCCTATTATTCCCAGTATCCTTGAATGCTCATCCACTACCGGAAGTGCTGATATGTTATTCATCTGCATCATTTTTGCAGCATTCTCTATACTGTCTTCAGGACCTGTGCTAATGACATTCTTCGTCATTATCCTTTCAAGTGATGTATAGTTCATTGCAACAGCTTTGGATATGTCCCAGGAAGTGACTATGCCTACAAGTTCATTATCATTTGAGACAACCGGAAGGTGAGTTATACCATTCTTACACATCACACGTGCTGTTTCCTCGATGCTGATGCCCTGTTTGATAGACACTATCTCCCTGTTCATGACATCTGCAACAACCACCTGTGACAGGAAGCTGGAAACTATGTAATTCAATTGTCCTGATTCCAAAAGGAAAGCATCATGCCCGTAGTTAGACTCTATTTCCCTGTAGGCTACCTCTTTATTGTTCACATTCAAGGCATCCACAAGTTCTCTTGATTGGTAAGGTGGGTACAACCAGTCGGAACTGACAGCAATTACCAGTAAGCTGGCTTCAACATCGCTTAATCCTTCCTTCAAAGAACCATTCTTTGAAAGATCGAAGTAGTCAAGGGCCTTAGTTATGTACAGATAGGAATTGGCATCAAAGCGTTTTGTGAAGGATTTACCCTGGTAGTGGAGATAGCTCTCGACCTCAAAGTCGAATCCAAGGTCAAAATCATAGTCTTTCTTATCCTGAAGCCGTCTGCCAAACTTCTGGTGCATGGAGTCGTCACTAAGGTATGTTATATGACCTATCATACGTGCCAGTGCAAGTCCATGAATGGGTGGTTCACCCGAATAATAGTCTCCTTTATTCCATTTCTGGTCTGAGATGATGGCTATACGTGCAACTTCATTGAAGGCTATCTGCTGTGGGGAGGACCTGGGTGTTGTTGCGATGGCAATGGCCTTGGCAACCATATTGGGATATGCTGTGGTCCACTGTAGGACCTGTACTCCCCCCATGGAACCTCCTATCAAGGCAAAAAGCTGTTGAATTCCAAAATGGTCGATAAGCTCTTTCTGGGCATTGACCATGTCCGCAATGGTTATTACGGGAAAATCAAGTCCATACTGCCTGCCGCTTTCGGGGTTGATGGAAGAAGGGCCGGTGGTGCCTTTACACCCTCCGAGTACGTTCGAGCATATCACAAAATACCTGTCTGTATCGAGTGCTTTCCCGGGTCCTATTAGAGTGTCCCACCACCCGGGCTTGCTGTCATCTTCATGCCATCCTGCAGCATGTGCATCACCTGTAAGTGAATGGCAGACCAGTATGGCATTGCTTTTATTGGTGTTCAGATTGCCATAGGTCTCATAGGCCAGTGTGACATCGCTCAGAGTTTTTCCACTGACCAGCAGGAATTCCCCGGGAATCTGGAATTCCCGGGTCTGAACTTTACCAACTGACTCGTGTTTCATTTTACTGCGCCTTCTGCAATGCCTGGTCAATGTCTGCTATTATATCTTCCACATCCTCAAGGCCCACAGACATTCTGATAAAGTCATCAGTGACACCTGTTGCCTTTCTCTCTTCCGCGGTAAGTTGTTGATGGGTGGTGGATGCAGGGTGGATAACAAGTGTCTTTGCATCTCCGATATTTGCAAGATGGGAAAGCAACTCTACATTGTCAATGAACTTCTTGCCATTTTCCAGTCCTCCCTTGATACCGAAACCAAGTATGGCTCCAAACTTTCCGTTCAGGTACTTCTTTGCGAGCTCATGACTGGGGTGGCTCTCAAGACCCGGATAGTTCACCCATTCCACAAGTGGATGTTCGTTGAGGAACTGCGCTACCTTCAGAGCATTGCTGCTGTGCCTTTCTATCCTCAGTGGGAGGGTTTCAACTCCCTGCAGGAAGAGGAAAGAATTGAACGGGCTTAATGCAGGTCCAAGATCGCGAAGCAGGTGAACCCTCATCTTGATAATGAAAGCGATGTTCCCGACTTCAGGGAAATCCCCGAAGGTTTCCCAGTATTTGAGACCATGATAACTTGGGTCTGGCTCGGTCAAAGCAGGGAACTTGCCGTTGTCCCATTTGAAATTCCCGGAATCAACTATTAGTCCTCCAATGGAGGTGCCATGTCCTCCCAAAAACTTTGTGGCTGAGAGTACCACTATATCCGCTCCGTAATCTATCGGCCGTGTAATGCCAATACCTACGGTGTTGTCTACTATAAGTGGAATACCTGCTTCGTGTGCTATATTTGCAAGCTCTTCAAGGTCGGGTACATCCAGTTTGGGATTACCTATGATCTCTACATAGATGGCCTTTGTCTTTTCATTGATAGCTTTTTTGAACTCTTCGGGTTTTGTTGAATCCACGAAAGTTACTTTCCGTCCCAGGTCCGGGAAAGTGTTGTTGAATAACTGGTAAGTTCCACCGTAGAGGTTGTTGCCTGAAACTATCTCATCTCCAAGTCCGGTAACTCCCAGGGTTGCAAGGGTTATGGCAGACATGCCTGATGCCACGGCTAATGCCCCTACACCACCTTCAATAGCTGCTACTCTCTTCTCAAGGACATCAGTGGTTGGATTCATGAGCCTGGTGTAAATGTTACCGAATTCCTTCAGCCCGAAAAGATTGGCTGCATGTTCTGCATCCTTGAATGCATAGGATGCTGTCTGGTAGATCGGTACAGCCCTTGAGCCTGTTGTTGGATCAGGGCTTTGCCCTGCATGAAGGGCAAGGGTGTTAAATCCATATTGTTTCTCGTCCATGATGTCTCTCCTGTGAAATTATCTTTAATTTATCTTAACTTGAATTTTTTCTTTAATTTAAATTATTCTTCAACCATCTTATAATTTGACATGTGGTGAAAATTACTATTTTGGTATTTTCTATCATTAATGTAACTTGCATCTTCTATTTATAATTTCTGCATATAACAATTGTGAATATATAACCAGTGGTAATACCAAGTTTAATCATGTATTTATGATTTTTTTGAGAATTAGTTATTTATTGAATGACTGATTAACTAATTTTAGTGGGATATATGAAAATAGAAAGTACAGAGAATTTAGATCATTCCTGCCTTGACAAACAGCATTCACACTGGGAAAACGTATTTTCAAAAGGTTGTGCTAACCTTTTTGGAACTGATGCCAGTGTACCTGCACAAAAGGCTGTTGAAATGTTCAAGAATGAGGGAAAAATTAAGATCCTGGAGCTTGGTGGGGGATTTGGCAGGGATACACTGTTCTTTGCAAAAGAAGGCTTTGATGTTACAGTAGGTGACTATTCTGAGCAAGCCCTTGAATCACTTCGATCAGGGTCAAAAGAACTGGGTCTTTCAGACTCCATTACTCCATTCTGTCATGATGTGAGAAAGCCACTTCCTTTCGAGGATGGACAGTTTGATGCCTGTTATTCCCACATGCTCATGTGTATGGCTCTAACAACCTCAGAACTTGAGTTTGCCATGCAGGAAATAAAAAGGGTTCTCAAAAAAGACGGTCTTAACATCTACACTGTGAGGAACACAACTGATCCGCAGTATGCGACCGGTACGCACCGCGGAGAGGACATGTATGAGATAGAAGGCGGATTCATAGTCCACTTCTTCAGCAGGGAAAAGGTCGACCATCTTGCCCAGGGTTATGAGCTGGTAGATGTAGGTACTCTGGAGGAGACAGCTCTTCCAAGAAGGCTCTATATGGTTACAATGAGAAAGCCGTGAATAAGATAAGCAACGCTAACTAATTTTTAAAAAAGGATGACAAGAGCAGGTTCAAAACCCCTGCCCTTATCTTTTTGATCCATCATTACCGTAATGATCCTATTCCTGTATCTCACTTTGCAGTTTCTTCATTTCCTGAATTTCCTTCCATCTTCTGACGATGACCTCACCAAGGAAGAGAATAAGCGCTGCTAGCAGGAAGTAGATCTTCTGGCTTACGGTCTCACGTATAAGCTTCTGGGAATTTTGTCTTGCTTCTTCAAATAATCGAGCACGAGCTTCATTTTCAGTATATGTTTCCCCGCCATATTTCTTAATAAGCGATGGTAGTTCTTCATTGAAGCCTACATCACGATATTCAATGGCATAATTTACTGCTACTGGGTAACCTGAAAAGTCATGAATGCCTATTAATCCAGAATCAACAGTAGCTTCGTAGACATTCTTTCCTATAAATGACGTGGTAATATCTTTCCCATCATATTTGAGGTTTGGTATATCTTCATCATACAGAGTAAGTTCAAGTTGTGCAGGAGTGCCATACCATGTATCGGGTGCTTCAACTATAAAACCCGTTTCTTCACGAGGATTACCGATAGCCCAGTTAATGGCACTAGAAGTTAACTTTGGATTATTGACAAATAAATCATTACTCCAACCATTGGATTTTCCATTATCTGTTGCAAGTACAGCGACTCTTCCAAGTCCATATCGCCATGTTGTGAGGATGTTTTTTCCGGTATTTGTAATCAATATTCTATCAGAACCGATTTTTGGAGTAACTTGATTATATCCTGTAATATTCCCAGAAATGTTTAAGTTGCGAGTTATAAAGTGATTTTGGTTGTATTCAAGGACTTCAAAAATACCTGTTTCCTCATCATCAATTTCTTGTTCATCAGGTTCCTCTTCGTTAGGCTCAACCTGTTGATTATTATCATTTACTCCAGCAACTAGGTCTACTGGCGATATGTATTTTGCTAGTGGGAGTCCACCAAGATCATCCATAAATTTTTCTGCTAGAACTTCTCCATTATTCACTTGACCAGTAGCGTTGGATTCTATGTGTATAAATGTTAAATAAAAACCACTATCAATCAAGCTTTTTGCAGTATTAAATGCTTCATCAAAAGCGTTGTCATTTGCTGGATTTATGCCAGCTGATCCATCTGCAATTATAATGATTGATTTTGCTGCAGTATCATCCTCTATTTTGCTTTCAATCAATTGTTGAGCATCGGATAATCCTTTATCCAAGTTTGTTTCTGACATGGGGTTATCGTATAATTGAATACTATCCAAACTTTCGTTAAAGTCATTAATATTTTGTGGAACAATTAACTCTAACATTTCTTCAGGTAGATCCCCTTCATAATTTCCCATGCCTATAATTCCCAAAGTTGCATCTTCAAACTCTTCACTACTTATAATATTCTTTGCACTTTGGATTATGAGGGGATAAGTTCGGGATGATCGTATAACATCACCGATTCTTTCTGTTCCTTCTCCCCCTGTGAGTGTACTTCCTGACAAATCAAGAATTAATACGACATATTTGCCACCTGTAGATTCAGTTGGTTTGGATATAATTGGCAGCAATTTTTCAAAAGACGAATCAAGATAGTTTCCTTTGTTAAAGGCTCTCTCTCCACCTACAACATATAGTCCACGACCTGAAGAAATATAATCTTCAAGCTTTTCAACGTCATCTTCTGATAAAGTAAATTCATGAATATTATCAATTACAACAACCTTTTGTTTACTTATATCTTCAATGTCAGAAAGTTTGTTTTCGATTCTCAAATCGTATATGCTATCGAGTTTTTGTGCGAAATCTGATTTTTTATCATTAGTTATGAGTAGTACTGTTGGTTGTTGTATTACGTACACTGTTTTATAAAATACATTATTGATAGAATCCATATCAAAACTGGATGGTTTGACTACAACCTTGATAATATGGCTCCCCATCTCCTTCTGTGAAAATACAATTGGTTCACTAAGCAGCGGAGAAGTTTTTTGGCGATCAATTTGGGTACGTTTTATGCCTGTTTTTTCAGGCTTACCATCGATGTAAACATCATATTGATAACTCATTGGTTCATCAGTTGCTTTTGAAACCAATATTTCAAAAGAAAGTTCAGTATCTACTACAACAGTCTTGTCCCCGAGTATCTGCACACTGAGGTCATTGAACTCAAGTTCAGGTTCTACTGCATAGACTGTGGTTCCGGTATCTTTTGCAAACTGCAGGGCATCCTCGAGCTCTGCACCGTGGTTATTGTTACCGTCAGTGACTATGACTATCTGGTTATCGCCTCTGGAGTATTGCATGATGGCATCTCCAAGGGATGTACTGTCGCCAGTTAGCTGAACAAGAGTAGTAGGTGTTCTTGCAGTCATAGCCTCGTAGAGATTGTTTGCTGTCTCTTCCTTGAATAGGCCCATGCTTGCTGTATTATCGGAAATGAGTACGATATCAGGTGTATCATCGCTGGTGACCTTTGGAACCAGTGTGAAGGGGGATGCCAGTGCAGTAACAAGCAGTGCTGCAACTATTATCCTTGAGATGATGAGTCCTTTTTTTGTACCTGTTCTCAGAAGGTATATTCCAGCGATGAGGACTGGTATCATAAGCCCGAGTAATTCAGGTTGCTCGAAATTGATCATTAAAGCTCACCTCTCTTCCTGATTATCAACAGTTCCAGTACTACCAGTGCAAAAACAATTATTATCATGTAAATATCCAGATACTTCTTCGCAGCATAAGTGCTGGCACGTACGATGCCTGGGTCATCATCTGCCTTTGAACGTTCGACCAGCTCTTTCCCTTCAAGGCTTGTGTCGGATTCCCTGTCATTATAGAGATTGACTGCAATGCTTCTGCCTGCAACTTCGTAGACACCTGCCTCGTCATAGAGCACTCTGTCAACAGTCTGGCTGCCACCGGGTGTCTGTATCTCCTGCTCCTTTGCCAGTGCCGAGATAGCTCCCGTCTTTAAGTTGTAATCGTTAACACTTCCCGACCCTCCAAGCCAGCCAGCCAGCTTGATCCAGAATACAGGGTACTCCGGAAGGTTATGGAAGTTGTTCCATGCATCCTCACCAAGAGCATCATTGGTACCAAGATAGACCACGGTTCCTTCTCCAAGTGTGCCATAGGTCAGCATTGGAGTTCCCTCTTCTGTGCTTACAAGAGTTGTGGAATCTCGTCTTGGGGTAGCGTTGAGGTATCTGTATACAGCGATCTCATCGAATTTGATGTCCTCGCTGAGTCTTGTTTCCTGTACGACCTCAAGGGTTACTCCGTCCTCGGTATCTGTAATGCCGTCGGTGATAACGGGTATAAGCTCCAGTAATTCTATCTTTGCCTTCTCGGCAGACAGCGCTTCACTTGCTATGAAGACCGCTTCACCGCCACCATTGATGAAATTGCTTAGAGTTACTATCTCATTGGATGCCAGTGTCCTATCCTTACTGGCGATGATGACAATGCTGTATTTTGAAATGTCATCAGGTATGCCTTCAAGCACTTTTGTCTTGATGTTTGGCATCAGTGAAAGAGCTGTTTCAGATGGAAGCTTTTCAGCATCAGATACAAAGAGCACCTGTTTTGTGGAAAGTTTTGGTATTGAAATGTAGGCAGTATTATCCAGCATCAGATCATCTGATCCGGTTATTTCCACTTCGCTTATGCCAGTTCCAAGATTTGTGAGCAGGAATTGTTGCGTGGCACCTGCGGCTATACTTCCAAGGTTCTCTGTTGTGGATTTTCCACTATCGAGATTTGTTACCTTAAGTTTCACAGATTCCCTGCTGCCCTTGTAGTTTTTCACCACACCGCTGTACTGGTAGTTGCCGTCCACAGTTTCTATATCACCCTGGATAATACCCACATTGCCTGTGCTTTTACCAACAAGCAGGTACTCCACTTTTATTCCGTAGGATTCTGCAAGGTTCTTTGCATTTACGGGGTCATCTCCGTCCCAGTTAGTAAAATCAGAAATAACGACTATTCTTCCCCCTTCTTGGGATAGTAGTCTCATTCCAGCAGAGACCGAACCGGATATATCGGCAACAGTTGCCTTTGGCTTGAGTGCATCAAGTGCATCATTGGTGGCTGTGGCTCCTGCACTCTCTATTATTGTAACAGGAACATTCTCTGCCAGGATAACACTGTTCTTCTTGCTGACATAATCCTCGGCTTTTGAAATTGCGCTGCTGAACCTGTTGTCCGTCTGCATACTTGCAGAGGCATCAATTATCAGTACAGTATGCTCACCGCTAAGAGGTTCCTCTGTCTCAAGGAAAGGTGCAGCCGCTGCAAGTGCCAGGAGTATGAGCACCAATAGCTGGATAAGGAAAAGAGGGTCCTTGATGAGTTTTGTTATGGAAGTAAAGAAACGTTTCTTCTCTTCCTGAACGTTCATAAAGAACATAAGGGAAGGAACCTGCACCTGCAGGGGCTTCGGACGTAGCAGGTAGAGAAGTATGAGTGGTATAATGCTCGCAAGAGCAGCCAGTGCCAGTGGTGTTTCAAACGGCATCAGAGTTTCCTCCTGCTTATGGTGTTGAAGAATGCATCAAATATTGGAACATCCGATGTGAATGTATAGAACTCAGCACCAACTTTACTGCATGCATCATGTATCCGGTTGACATGTTCCTCCAGTTGTTTCTGGTATTCGCTCTTGAAATCCTCGCTGAGGTAGGTATCTATCTTTGCTCCTGTTTCCAGATCAATGAGCTTACTGTGTCCGTGTAATGTGAGTGCGCTTTCAGCCCTGTCCAGCACCTGCACAAGTATAAGATCATGATTTGCAAGGCGGTATATGGCTGATTCGATAGCCTGCGCATCTTCGAGAAAATCAGAGATGATAATGACAACAGATCTTGAACTGATGGCTTTCTCGTATTGTAGCACACATTCGTCAATATCGGTTTTTCCCGCCAGTTTTATCTGTTCAAGTCTTTCTATATTCTGTAAGAGGTATTTTCGTCCTCTTCTGGGCTTTGTGATATCTATTTCCTCGGCAAAGGTTGAGATGGCGAACTTATCGTTATCTTTGGTGACAAGATATGCAAAGCCGGCTGCAAGCATAGTTGCATACTCGAACTTGCTGATATCAGCACTTGAATAATCCATACTCTTGCTGGCATCGAGGAGAATATGGGTTGTAAGTGATTTATCTTCCTCGAACTGCCTGACATAGAGTTTCTCCGATCTTCCATACGCTTTCCAGTCTATGGACTTTAGCTCATCTCCTGGATTGTACTCCCTGTATCCAATGGTATCAAGCCCTTTTCCACTGTGGATGGAGCGTCTGCTACCTGCATATGCAGTCGAGATCCTTTTTTTCACCATAAAGGTGAAGCGGTCAAGCTGTCTGAAAAAATCAACATCAATGGTATGCTTTTTATCGCTCATTGCCAGATCTAGGTTTGGGTGTTTTAAGGGCCGCTATCACTTGATCTTCTCAAGTATGTTCTTGATGACTTGGTCTGTGGAGAATCCTCTTCTTTCAGCTTCAAAGGTGAGTATTATCCTGTGTCTGAGGATAGGGTATGCCATGGCATCAATGTCCTCGGCACTGACAAAGTTCCTGCCTTTGACGAGAGCTCTTGCTTTTGCTGCAAGTATCAGACCTATGGATGCCCTTGGGGAAGCACCGTATTCAATGAACTCGCTCTTGATACGTGTGCTCATCACTATCTTAATTGCACGGTTCTTGATGTCATCGGCGATTGGAACATCCCTTGTGAGTTTCTGGAGGTCAAGCAGTGTGCTCTTGTTAAGGACCTTGCCCACAGTCGGCATTATGGAACGTGTATAGCGGTTCACGATCTCGATCTCATCCTCATAGCTTGGGTAATCCACAAGTATTTTGAACAGGAATCTGTCAAGCTGGGCTTCCGGTAGCGGGAAAGTACCTTCCATTTCTATGGGATTCTGTGTTGCCAGGATGAAGAACGGCTTATCCAGCATGAATGTGTCATTTCCAACGGTTATCTGCTTCTCCTGCATGGCTTCCAGAAGTGCGGATTGTGTCTTTGGGGATGCACGGTTGATCTCATCGGCAAGTACGACGTTTGCAAAAACAGGTCCAGGTTCGAATTTGAATTCCTTTGTTCCTCCCACTTCCTCAATGAGGTGGGTTCCGGTAATGTCCGCAGGCATCAGGTCAGGGGTACACTGTATCCTGCTAAAATTCAGGTCCATTGCCTTTGCAACGGTAGATATGGTAAGTGTCTTTCCAAGCCCGGGATTACTCTCAACAAGAGCATGACCATTACAGAGTATTGCCATGATTATCTGCTCAACTGTATCCTTCTGGCCGACAATTACCTTTTCGATCTCATTGAAAAGAGTTGCGAACACATCTCCTGCAACTTTATATGTTTGCGAAAGGTCTCTTGAATTCAGGTCACTAGCCATTTATTATCTCCTTATCCTTGTAACATGATTGTAATTAAGTGATCAATGTGAATCTATCATTTCTTTGCCAGTTCCTCAAAGTAGTCTTTAATAATACTTTCATAGCCATCTGGCAATTCCTCATAATATGCCTGGGAGGAAATGACACTTATTTCATAGGCTGAGGATTGCTGGAACTCCTCTTCTCTCTCTTCCGCGTCTTCCGAATTGCTGAATCCAACGCCTGATCCAGGTGGGAGTGAGAGGTCTACTTCCTTACCTTCTACTACAACAACAGCCGGTTCACCGATGAGATTCTCTGAATCTGAGCCATCTCCTTCCTCGCCACCTTCATCTCCTATCTCAAAAAGGTCATCGGGATTTTCCTCTTCGGAGACTCCTGGTAGGTTGTCCAGAATATCCTTCCAGTCATCAGGTGTTGTATCTGTATGAATATCATTTACTGTAATGACGGTCAACGCTGCAAACGATACCAGCAGGATAACGATTCCAAAAGTTACCCTTCTCTTTCGCATAAAATCAGATGAGTTCACCTTTGTTACATTTGCAGAAACTATCTGTACAAGATCGTTTGCTATGATATTGTCAACGTTGAGGTTGTCGTAGGCAGTTCGCAATCTCTCCCTGAGATTCGGATACTTTTCCTCCACAAGCAGAATAGCACCTGTTCTGTCATCGCGTAAGTGTATGAGCAATGTCACTATGAGTGCGAAAAATGCTGATACAAGAAGCATAACCACGCTTTCAAAGGCAATGCTCAGGCCTGCGGCATCATAACTGGTGCCCGCCCTGACCTCAAAAGTATTGATAAGAGGGAATATCTGGTCAACACTCAGTAAGACCATTATTGTGTAAAGGATCAGTGTAATGGTAAAAAAGTCGAGTAATTTGTATATACGGCGGTATTTTTTAAGAGCAGCTTCCTGTTTTCGTACAAAATCCCTGATATCCATCATAGCACCGCATTGGAGAATCTTAATTTGATGTCGGGCCTGGTATGAATTTCGGATATGAACCAAGCATTTTTAGCATCCCGACTTTTGACTCTATATTATATATTGCACCTTTTATATTTGCATCATTTATATAGCCTTCGAAGTCTATATAAAAGACGTAATCACCGAGCGCCTCCTTGGATGGTCTGGACTCTATTCTTGTAAGGTTGATGCTTTTTTGGGCAAACTCCGCCAGTATCTCGTAGAGGGCACCGGGCCTGTCGCGGTCAAGGTAAACGATAATCGATGTTTTGTATTCATGCTCTTCGGAATTTGCATGAATGATGCTCTCAATGTGCTCTTTTTTCTCAGAAGGTACTATTACGAAAAACCGGGTGTGATTCTGTCTTCTGTCCTGCACATTGGGAATGAGTATATCAAGGCCATACATCCGGGCTGCCTCTTTTGAGGCTATGGCAGCCATTTCCGGAAATTCCGTTGCAAGCTTTGCGGCATGTGATGTACTTCCTGTTGTCCGAAGCTCAACACCTTCAAAATGCTCTTTGAGAAATTGCCTGCATTGTGCAAGTCCCTGTGGATGGGAGAGAATTATCTTTATATCTTCCTTCTTACCCCGGGACAAAAGACAGTGCTCTATAGTAACAACGGTCTCCCCTATTACTGCAACGTCCTTTTCAAGAAGCATGTCAAGGCTGACTCCCACAGAACCTTCTATGGAGTTTTCCAGGGGTACAACTCCAATATCAACAGAATCCGAACTTAATGAAGAGAAAACATCCTGTATGTCATCAAAATATTCAAGAGAATGATCATTCTCATTATTCCTTCCGGCAAGCCATTGCTTTGCAGCTTTTTCTGAGTAGGATCCTTTTGGTCCAAGCACACCGATATTCATCCAGAGCTCTAATGGTGGGAAGTTTAAAATATCTTTGCATCGGACCGCCTGTCAATGCGTGTTTAGGATTATATGCAGGCAATAATAAAAATGGAAATGAATCCTTGAAGTTCATCCTCAAAATGTCATTCTTTCACTTCAAGGAGTTTCTCAAGCCTTTCCTCAATGAACTTGAACTTTTCATCCATAATGAAGGTCTTTGTTTCTACCTCTATGATAAGGTCCATTATTTTCTCTTTTTCTATATCTTCTTTTATGGCTGTGATGTCCGGTAGTTCTTTCAGCTCTGCAACATCATGTTTCAGCTCTTCCTCTTCAGGGTGCAATTCAGCCATCTTTTCAGTAAGCTTATCCCTTTGGTCGGAGCTGGCCAGGATCTTGATCTTTTCCTCAATTTCTTTTCGTCTGTGGGGAAAGCCGTCGGCTGTGGAATATATTTGTTCGAGAACCTGGACTTTGATCGCTTTGTCAAAAATGATGTCTTCTGTCTTTGGTTCAGTAGCATGCTGCATATCTGTGGCAGATGTTCCTATTTCAGCAGGTGGCATGCAGACATATTCCGGACTGTAAACACGCTGGTTCATGAAAGTCGGGGATACTATCTCAATTTCATTGTCGTGCAATGAATCCATAACGTTCTTCTTGAAATTCGACCTTGCAGTTATAAGACTCTCGACGTCCTTAAGCAACCCTCCTACTGTGTAACTCACAGAGAAATCACCCAGCTTCGTCACATGTACGAAAGGAGTTTCAAGTTCACTTTTTTGGGCTGCCTGAAAGAGGCTTTTTTCTACATCTTTCCTTGGAATATTATAACCCAGGGAAACACTGGTCGTTATTATTGTTCCGGACGCACGGATGGTCTTTAGGGGATTTGATACTAGTGTCCTATTGGGTATTGTTATAAGATCCCTATCAATGGACTGGATCTGTGTATGCAGGAAATTGATCTCAGTCACCCTTCCGAAGGTTTCATCGATCTTGATAAAGTCCCCTAACTTGAAAGGATTGATCAGCCTGACCATGACCCCTGACATTGCATTTGCAACAAATGTCGTGGAAGCAAAGGTGATCACTGCACCTATGACGATACCTACCAGTGTAAGTATTAGATTCTTGTCTTCAATACTGATAGGAAGTGCAAAAATAGCGAATATAATTCCAAATATCATCACTGAAACAATAATGAGCTGCTGAACAATTCTCTCACGTGAGAACAGCGATCTTTTCTCGAAAAGATAATTCAGGCCCAGAATTAACACTGTGGTCACAATGAGCACAATAATGCTTGCAGCCAGTTCTTCAAGAATCATATCAACCACTCCAGCAACAGTATTTTTGGAATCGAACTCGATCCCTGTAAATTAGAAGTCCCATTTTCTATCAGTATCTAATAATATATTCTGTTTGTGGTGTTTTCAATACATTTGTTTGTCAGGCTTTTTATCCCATTCATCAAGCAGCTTAAGGCATCCTTCCTTTTCTACAAGCACAAAACTGAGCTCCGGGTCTGCTATATGTCCCCTTATTATCTCATAGAAACGGCTGTCATCGAAACCTACTGAGGAAACCTCATCTTTGTCGGTTCCAAAGTATATCTTTTTGATACGTGCCCAGTATATGGCTGCAAGGCACATGGGGCAGGGTTGTGAGGTGGTATATATCTCACAGTCAGAGAGATCGAATCTTTCAAGAAAGGCACTGGCTTCTCTTATAGCTTCAACTTCTGCATGTGCTGTTGGGTCATTTGTATGCAGAACCTTGTTGTGGGATCTTGATATGATGTTTCCATCTTTCACAATAACAGCTCCAAAAGGCCCTCCGTGGTTGCTGTTCATACCCTCTCGCGCCTCACCGATGGCAATCTGCATAAACTGGTTCATGGAACTGAATTATTATTAATCCTGTTTAAGCTCGGTGGTGTATGTGCCTTGCATATTTACTGGACTTCAGAAAGGTATCTTTCATTAACAAGATGAAACATACATTTATTTGTCTTTGAACAAAGATGTTTTATGATACTATTTGATGGAAGGTTGATTGAATGCAGGATTCATGTGATAATGATCTCATAAGTGAACGGGATAGGAATAAACTTCTTAAAGCTTTAAAGGCTCGCCTTTTCTGGGTGGGTGTGCAGGTGCCATATTCCGTGGATGTTAATGGGAATCAGTGTAAGCTTCATGAAATGGTCTGGGAACTGATAAATAAGGAGCACCTGAGCGAGGAAGATTCCGATAGTATTGAAACATGTATTCTTCACTTAAAAGAGAAAGAGAAGGATGACGAACTGAAACTGAGCACAGACAAGCTAACGAAAGAAGAGGCAAAGAAGCTTTTCTATGAGACATCAGGCATATTGCGCGCCATAATGGATCTCAGGTCCATAGAAAATGGTACTTCCAGGGAGAAGAGGGAGGATTTTCACAAAGCATGCTCTATAGAGCGGGTTGAAAATGCACGCAAATGGGTGCAATTCCTGAAAACCACAGGTGAGGCATAACGCTCACTCTCCGTTTTTCTCTTTTCTTTCGTGAATATCCTAAACATATTTATCTTTTAGAGCATTTCACAGTATACATAAAATAAAGGTGGAACCATGCAGCTAAAAGTACAACCAATAGATATCAAAGTAGGGAAGTATAAAGTGGTGTTGAACACCATCGATGCGAAAGAGCTCGGTGTCAATGAAGGTGACAGGGTAAGGATAAAAGACCACACCACATTGACCGCGATTGTGGACTTTACAGAGGACATGATCTCTCCGGGTATGATTGGTCTGTACAACGAAGTGCATGAGATGCTCCAGAAGGAATGGACTGAAACAGTAGAGGTTGTGGCTGCTGAAAAACCAACATCCACGTATATTATCAGGAAGGTAATGGATGGCGAAAAGGTGGGAAGGGATGAGATATACAATCTGGTCCAGGATATTGTTGAGGAAAACCTCAATGAGATCGAACTTGCTGCTTTCCTTACGGCTACTTACATCAATGATATGACCGAAGATGAGACTGAGTGGCTGACAAAAGCTATGATAGATACTGGTGAGCGTATAAAGTTCGACTCATCTCCAATAATGGACAAACATTCAATTGGGGGAGTTCCTGGAAATAAGATCTCATTGCTCATTGTTCCTATCGTTGCAGCTAATGGTCTGCTTATACCAAAGACCAGTTCCCGCGCCATAACCGGTGCTGGTGGAACTGCTGATCTTATGGAGATCCTTGCTCCTGTAGAATTTACAGCAGCAGAGATCAAGGATATGACTGAAAGAATCGGAGGTGTCATTGTATGGGGTGGAGCCACCAATATCGCACCTGCCGATGATAAACTGATCAAAATAGAGTATCCGCTTTCCATTGATCCTCATTGCCAGTTGCTTGCTTCTATAATGGCTAAGAAAGGCGCTGTGGGTGCTCAGAAAGTGGTCATGGATATTCCCACTGGTGCAGGTACGAAGATACCTGATATAAAGACCGGAAGGAAGCTTGCAAGGGACCTTATAAGCCTTGGTGAGCGCCTCGGAATGGATGTTGACTGTGCTCTGACCTATGGTGCTTCACCTGTGGGAAGGACAGTAGGGCCCGGACTTGAGGTCATAGAGGCACTGAAGGTGCTGGAATCCATGGAAGGGCCAAACAGCCTAATTGAGAAAAGTGCTGCTCTGGCTGGAATGCTCCTGGAGATGGGCGGTGTTGCCGCTAAGGGGCAGGGTCGTGAACTTGCACTTGATACTTTGAAGAATGGTAAAGCTCTTGCAAAGTTCAAGGAGATAATTGAGATCCAGGGTGGAGATCCCAATGTTACTTCCAGTGATATCAAGGTTGGGGAGTTCACCGCAGATTACATTGCACCTGCTAATGGGTACATAATCGAGTTCGATAACAAGCGCATAGTCCAGATAGCCAGGCTCGCCGGAGCTCCAAACGATAAAGGCTCAGGCGTTGAAATTCATAAGAAACGCGGAGAACTTGTGAAAGAAGGCCATCCTGTATTGACGATATATGCCGAAAAGGAAGATAAACTGGCAGAAGCCATCAAGAGCGCAAGAGAAAATCCTCCTATTGTTGTTGAAGGTATGCTCATTGAAAAAGTGGCTGACATTAAAGAAGTCTGATATTCAGGTGCGCAAATGAAAAATATAGTTATTTTAAGGCTTGGTCATCGTCCACAAAGGGACAAGAGAATAACCACCCATGTGGGGCTGACCGCCCGGGCTTTTGGAGCCGAGGGGATGCTACTTGCATCCGATGATCCCAAGCTTTCCAACAATCTGCTTGATGTTGCGCAGAGGTGGGGTGGCGACTTCTATGTCAAAAATAATGTGAGCTGGAAATCCGAGATAAAAAAATGGAAGGACGAAGGCGGTAAGGTTTGCCACCTTTCCATGTACGGGGTGAATCTTCCGGATGCAGTTCCTGAAATAAAGGAATGTGAGAAACTAATGATCGTTGTAGGGGCTGAAAAGGTTCCCTTCGAGATATATGAAATGGCAGACTGGAATGTTGCTGTTGGAAACCAACCTCATTCCGAGGTTGCTGCACTTGCGGTGACGCTGGATAGGATTGCTGAGGTTGATCCGCTGGGTGCTGAATTCCACGGCGGCGAGCTGACAGTTGTACCTATGGAATGTGGTAAACAGGTCATAGATCACAGGCAAACTGAACAAGGATCTGAGTGATCAATCCTTTTTCACATCAGCTCCTCTGTAAATACCCCTTCTTTCATATTTGCCAAAGCCCCTGTGCTTTGGTTTTTCTTTATACTTGAACCCATCCTCAAGCATTTCTTCAAGTTCATCCTCTGTTATGTCTTCATCTTCTGGCATGGAATCTCACAGTGTTTTGATGAATGGGTTGTGTTCTATAAATTCAACATCAAGTTTCAATTTATCTTCAAGGATTGTACATAATTCCTGCATACCGGGATTCTCTGTGGCATAATGTGTCGCATCCACAAGCAGCATATCTTCCCAGGAGCGGATTATATCATGTTTCAGTTCTGAGGAAACATAGGCGTCAACATCATTCCTTTTTGCAAATTCAAGGTATTCATCCCTGAACCCACTACCTCCGAAAACCATTACTTTTCTTATTTCTTCTTTCCTGCCAACGAATTGCACATGCGTATTCAGGCATTTTGAAACATGACTCGCAAAGTTCTCAGCAGAACATGGTTTAATCGTCCCTATCCTTCCAATTTCGCAATTCTCTATGTTGGAAAGTCCAAGCTTTCTTGCAAGGACATCATTGATTCCGTTTTCTGCCTTATCTAAATTGGTGTGCATTGAATAAAGGGAGATCTCATTTCCAAGTGCTATTTTGAGGGTATCTGCAAGATATCTTGGTATGAGGTTTATCGGATGGAATATCAGGGTATGATGTGTGATCAAAAGATTAGCCCCCATCTCAGCTGCCCTTTTGATAACATATTCGGTGGGGTCAAGAGCAACTGCTATTCTTTTCACATCGTTTTCCAGATTCAGGGTAAGTCCTATCCTGCCTATGTCAAATTCTTCGGCCAGTTCAGAAGGTGCAATTTCTTCCAGAAAGTTAACAACGTCGGAAAGTTCCATATAGTCGAATATTTTGTCAAGTAATTTCAATCTGTCGCATTTTCGGTAATATATTTATATATAGTCAATGTATAATATAAAACAAATATAAAAAAGTAAAATATATATGTGCTGTAAATATAATATGCACATATATAATAAGTGAGGGCACTTTATGAGAATACAAACCGGAATAGAAGGCTTTGATGGGCTTGTGCAAGGTGGATTACTGTCAGAACGTGTTTACCTGATAAGTGGTCCGCCGGGGTGTGGAAAAACAACGTTTTGCGTACAGTATCTTGCACATGGTGCAGCACTTGGGGAAGTAGGCTTATATGTAAGTTTACTTGAATGTCCGCAGAATATCATTAATGATATGTCTAATTATTCAATGAACGTAGTAAACTTAATAAAAATGCAAAAATTATTGTTTGCTGATCTTGGTCCGAGGCTGGAATACGGATTCATTGATGAATTCAGTGAGTATGTAACTCCTGATTATGAAGTTGGGCGCTCAGCAGTTGAGCATGAAGCTCCTTCTCCTGCGACTGTATTCAAGGAAATTGCAGCTTACGTTGCCGAATATAATGTTAAGAGGCTGGTAATCGATTCCGTATCAGCTATCAGGTTCACATCAAAGGATGTTACTCTTCAGGAAAAGGAAATGACCCGGTTCATAAGAAACCTTAAAAAGCTTGGGTGTACCACTATTCTGATATCTGAGATGACTGATCCAACAGCCTATTCAACTGAACAGTTTGCGGCTCATGGTGTCATCTTCATGCATAATTTCCTTTATGATAAGACCATGACGCGTGCTATCCAGATCATAAAGATGCGCGGTACAAAACATGATTGTAATCTGCGAAATGTTGCATTTACAGATAAAGGACTGGCAGTAAGCGATCTTCTTGATTGAAGGGGTGTAAATTATGGTTAGATTCTTCCAGAAAAAAGAGGAAAGTACTCAACTCACTGACTTTGAGATAGAAGAGATCAGAAAAAGTGCCTATAATCTTGGTTTTGAGGTTGGTTACCATAAACATTCAGAGATTGGGTGGGTGAGTGAACATTACTCTATGCTGGAGGACCTGGCCAGAGAGTCCGGACTTGGGGCACTGGTTTCTGAGACCTATAAAAAAGGTAAAGGAGAAGGTTCAAGAGCAAAAGAAAGGGATCTCAAGAGTGGCTTGTCAAAGAAAGAAATAGAAAAGCATCGTGACAGGGCAAATATTTCAAATATCACATTCCATGATGAAAATACCGGCAGTAAAGATGATTCCGGCTATGGGGGGCAAATTTTTGCATATGGGGATAAAGTGGGTCCTATACAAAAACCTTCCATGACCGATATGCCAAAATCCACTTCCAGAATAAAGGCTATTGACAGACCTACTCAAATACAGGGGTTCAAGTTATTAACTCCGCAGAATTAGTACTATCATAAATAATGTACGAGGTTTAGTTATGTCCAAAAATTTTATTCTTATATGTTTGATTATCATTTCTCTTTCATGTACAACTGCGTTGGCCTATGATATTGATGACATTGAGTGGGATGATAATGCAGATGCAAGTGGCACCCTTGGCTGGGGTGATACATTAGAATCAGGCGACTACCTGATCAAGGCTGAAGACTTCAATACAGAAGGTTACGTAAGTGTCAGCATTTCCAGAGACGGGATGATCAAAGAGATATCGCCTGTGCAGCTTGGTGAAAGTGTGATTTATAGGGATGTGGAGAATGGGGATGACATCAAAGCTTTTGTGGATTCTGTAACTCTTAATATAGACGAATGGACCGGCAATATGGAAGATCCTACTGCTGCGATCAAGGTCTATAAACGTGGAATCCCGGAAATGAATATTGAAATTGAAACAGAAGAAGATACTTACGATCCAAGGACCATCTCATATCCCTACATAACTGCAACCATCGAAATTGAGAATGAAGGGGATGCCAAAGCCTATGAAATGGATGTTGAGATCGATCCTTTCGGGATGGAATTGGTGGATGGCAAATTAAGGCATCACTTAATTTCCATTGACGAGGATGAGGTGCTTGAACCTATTGAAGTTAAGCTGAAAATTCCTCACTATTGGGAGGAAACAGACATTGACCTTAAAGTGACGACCTTCTCTAAGGATATTAATGGCTATTATAACGAAGACAGCGAAACAAAGACTCTTACTATAGAGCCTGCTGTGGAACTTGTTATTATGAAATCTATCACTGAAGATATTTACATGGATGAAACAGCTCATGTTTCAGTGAGTGTCTGGAATAACGGCATTTATAGTTTGAATTCTGTCACTGTGGAAAACCCTGTAATTGAGCATCTTGAACTGCAGGACAATGTTAACCAGCAACTTGTTCTCTCTTTTTCACCGGGTGAAACAAAAGCAAAGGTGTTTGATTACACCCTGAAGCCTGTAAAGACAGGTTCATTCAGTGTTCCGGCAACGAAAGCTGAGTATACTGACCCTACTGGGAAAATGCAGAGCTATGCTTCAGAGACTCCTTCAATAGAGATAGAGGGCCCTGTAATCACTCTTACAAAATCAGTTACTCCTTCAAGTGTGAACCCGGGTGATCAGGTCACAGTAAAGGTTAAACTAGAAAATACCGGCACACATCTGGCTAGTGTAACAAGCTCTGAAACATTGCCTGAAGAAGTATCATTTGTTAGTGGGGATCTGAATTTCAAAGAGGTTATCGATTCCCGCAAATCTTTCACATATTCGTATGTAATTGAGACAAAAGAAGTCGGTGAGTTTAAACTGCCTGCTACAACTGCTTCTTTCATAGATTTCGAAGAGTACAAAGGTGAAAAGATATCCAATATGCCCGTAATATCAGTAGTAGCTCCTGTGGAAGAAAATGCCGGATCAAGTTCCGGTAGTTCGCAGTCAGCTGGTCCCTCAGACACTTCAACATATTCGGATTCCGAAAATATAGTATACCATGACGGAGAAGCAAGAGTTCAGCCTGGATTTGAAGGAACAATGCTGATTTTTGTTCTGCTTTGTGTTTATGCAGTATCAAAACGCAATAATAAGCAGTAATTCCCATGATGCAAACACCAATCAAACTGATCTGGCTGGTATTGGCTATTATCTGCCTCTGTAGCCTTGCAGGGGCAGCAGCATCTTCTGATGATGAAATAGAGTGGCTTGATGCGGAAGAATATACTCTTTACTGGGGGGATGAGGTTAATAGTAGTGGCTATTTGATAACGGCTGTGGATTTTTCTCCTTCAAAACTTTCAGACGTAGATAGCGATTATGCAATATTGTCCATACTGACCAACCGTTCTGAGTCATGGAGTACCATCCTTGCCTTGAATAACTCTGATATTTCTGATCATAAGAATTTTGAGGACAGGATCAATATATCAGTAGTTGAGATAGTCACGGGAAATGACATCCCTGCGCCCTACACGACAATAAGCGTTTCTATTTCGAAAGATAATTCAAATATTCCTGTTGTAAAATGGATTGATGCAACCCTGTCTATCGAAGAGAGGCAAACCACTGAGATCTATATGGATGAGAGAGCACATTTTGACATCAAAATAAAGAATTTGGGTAATGAGGCTCTGGATTCGATTGAGATAATAAGGGACATTCCGGAAGATTTTGTTTTTGATCCGGATATCAATATAGACTGGAATTTTTCTCTGGGTGCCTATGATCAGCGGACCTATAAATATTCATTAAAGGCTCTGAAGCCCGGAACCTACAATTTATCCGGTATGCATATCATCGTCAACAGTGGGGGGGGGACTCACAGTAAGACCCTCAATGATTCGGAACTGCTGGTGCATGGTCCCTTCATTAACCTGACAAAGTCTCTATCATCTGGTAATGTTCCGCTGGGCGATGTGGTCAGTGTGAATATAACTGCAATAAATGATGGGGACAGGGCAGCACACGTATCTATCACAGATGAACTTCCGCAGGGTGGTGTTTTGCTGGATGGGGGTATGAGTACCTCTCGGGTATTACATCCGGAGAATAGCCTCACCCTGGCATATTCCATGTGCATGGATAGGGAAGGTGCGATAACTGTTCCCTCTGCCAAAATCAGATTCATAGATTCCAAGGAATATGAGGGTCTGGTCTATTCAAAACGTTCCGTGATAAATGTGGGGGCTGCTTTCATGACCTCCGATCTTTACCAGGATGGGGTATATAACGAATCAGTGGCTGGTGAGTTTGAAAATCCTGATGAACTGGAATACGGGGATTATTCTGAACCTGGATATGTGGAAGATGCCGTAGTAGAAGATGGGGCAGATGATGATGAGGATTATGGAATGCTGCAACCTGTGTTTAACTTGATAGCACGCATTAAAGAATTCTTTTCTGGTGATTGAGGAAAAATAAGATAATATTCTCTTTCGTCCTAATATTCAGTTTTTCTTTTTATTGTCAGGAAAATCTATTTGACAGTTTCAATAAATTCACCAATTTTGTCATGAAATACTTTATTAATGCCCCAAAATTAGAGTATTTATTGCATCAAAATTGGCATAAATGTGTTTTAGATTTTACTGTCAAACTTGGTTTTTGTTATTTTTGTTATTTTCTAATGTGGCTGATGAATGGCCGCAAATTGCATAAAGGATTAAAACTAACAGTTATAATCCGAGTGGATCTGTGTCAATTGTCACATATCAGCTCTCTACTAACAGCACATATTCGCTTCTAATCTCTCATGATTCGGAAGCCTTATATGCAATGGCTGTATTAGTAGGGTTCCGCGTAAACGGCGCGTTGACAGGAGCTTTTTCTTGTCATGAATCACGTTCATCCAAGGTCTTTGATGGAACACTTCGAATCTCGCTGGTTCGGAATGTTTATATATCATTGGTTCCTTGTAGGAGTCCTCGCACAGCGCGAGAGACTTATTATTGTCTTCTAATCATAAGTGGAGGCAGGAGTTATTTCCTGTCTGACGTTGGATTTGGCAGTTCGGTTAATTCTGACCGGTAGTGTATAATATACTATCAATAGAGAATTAGCCAAACTATATGTGCAAAGTGAATAAACTCTTTAGAGTTTTTCCGATCGATTCTTTAAAGACTTCCAAGTGAAGTAGACTTAAATTTGTGTGTGATCAACAATTCTGGTTGATCCTGCCAGAGGTCACTGCTATCGGTGTGCGATTAAGCCATGCGAGTCAAATGTTCTTCGTGAACATGGCGAACTGCTCAGTAACACGTGGATAACCTGCCCTAAGGTTCGGCATAACTCCGGGAAACTGGAGATAATACCGAATAAACCAGATATGCTGGAATGCTTTTTGGTTAAAAGTTCCGACGCCTTAGGATGGATCTGCGGCCTATCAGGTAGTAGTGGGTGTAATGTACCTACTAGCCTACGACGGGTACGGGTTGTGAGAGCAAGAGCCCGGAGATGGATTCTGAGACATGAATCCAGGCCCTACGGGGCGCAGCAGGCGCGAAAACTTTACAATGCGGGAAACCGCGATAAGGGGACACCGAGTGCCAGCATTTATGTTGGCTGTCCACATGTTTAAACGGCATGTGTTAGCAAGGGCCGGGCAAGACCGGTGCCAGCCGCCGCGGTAACACCGGCGGCCCGAGTGGTGACCACTATTATTGGGTCTAAAGGGTCCGTAGCCGGTTTGATCAGTCTTCCGGGAAATCTGACAGCTCAACTGTTAGGCTTCTGGGGGATACTGTCAGACTTGGGACCGGGAGAGGTAAGAGGTACTACAGGGGTAGGAGTGAAATCTTGTAATCCCTGTGGGACCACCAGTGGCGAAGGCGTCTTACCAGAACGGGTCCGACGGTGAGGGACGAAAGCTGGGGGCACGAACCGGATTAGATACCCGGGTAGTCCCAGCCGTAAACGATGCTCGCTAGGTGTCTGGGACGGTGCGACCGTTTCAGGTGCCGCAGGGAAGCCGTGAAGCGAGCCACCTGGGAAGTACGGCCGCAAGGCTGAAACTTAAAGGAATTGGCGGGGGAGCACTACAACGGGTGGAGCCTGCGGTTTAATTGGACTCAACGCCGGAAAACTCACCTGGGGCGACAGCAATATGTAGGTCAGGCTAAAGGTCTTACCTGAATCGCTGAGAGGAGGTGCATGGCCGTCGTCAGTTCGTACTGTGAAGCATCCTGTTAAGTCAGGCAACGAGCGAGACCCGTGCCCACTGTTGCCAGCATGTCCTTCGGGATGATGGGTACTCTGTGGGGACCGCTGGTGCTAAACCAGAGGAAGGTGCGGGCTACGGTAGGTCAGTATGCCCCGAATCTCCAGGGCTACACGCGGGCTACAATGGTCGGGACAATGGGTTCCTACCCTGAAAGGGGTTGGTAATCTCATAAACCCGCCCTTAGTTCGAATTGAGGGCTGCAACTCGCCCTCATGAAGCTGGAATCCGTAGTAATCGCGTTTCAATATAGCGCGGTGAATACGTCCCTGCTCCTTGCACACACCGCCCGTCAAACCACCCGAGTGAGGTATGGGTGAGGGCACGGATTTTGTGCCGTGTTCGAACCTAAATTTCGCAAGGGGGGTTAAGTCGTAACAAGGTAGCCGTAGGGGAATCTGCGGCTGGATCACCTCCTAAGCAGACTGACACAAAGTCAGTCACCATTACCGGTCAGAAATCGAAAAACTGTCAAATCCAATATTGGGACAACAATAGTCCTAAGGGGCTTGTAGATCAGTTGGGAGATCGTCGCCTTTGCAAGGCGAAGGCCCTGGGTTCGAATCCCAGCAAGTCCATACTAGTGCACCAGGCAAGTAACTTTGCCCGGGAAGGATGAAGTGATCGGCGTACCCACGTCGGTTGCAATGAGATCGTGTATAAGCATGCATATATCAGACGCTCACTGGACAAAGTGAGGTGGACTCTGGTAATTATGCCTTCAGGTGGATGGCTCGGCTCAAGGGCTGAAGAGGGACGTGCCAAGCTGCGATAAGCCCAGGGTAGGTGCATGGAACCTATGAACCTGGGATCTCCTAATGGGTCTTCCTAATGCGTTTTGCGCATTGATCAGTAATGATCGGGAACGCCCCGAATTGAAGCATCTTAGTAGGGGCAGGAAAAGAAATCGAAGAGATGCCGTTAGTAATGGCGAATGAACACGGCACAGTTCAAACTGAATCCCGCCAGTAATGCGCGGGAGATGTGGTGTTATAGGTTTTTCCTAAAGGTCCCACTCAATTCAAGTTAAACTTTTCTGGAACGTTAGACCATAGAGTGTGATAGTCACGTAGACAAGAATTGAAGGATCTGGGATGTAACCTGAGTAGCGTGAGTTGGAATTCTCGCGTGAATTTGGGAGGCACCAACTTCCAAAACTAAATACTTCTTGAGACCGATAGCGAACTAGTAGGGTGACCGAAAACTGAAAAGTACCCCAAGAAGGGAGGTTAAAAGTGCCTGAAACCTGAAGGTGATGGAGCAATATGGCATAAAAGGATCTTTGATATGAAGGAAACAGTCGCGAGGCTGCAGTACGAATATCACTGCCAGTGTCATATTTTACGTTTTGAAGAACGGGCCAGGGAGTGTATTCAAGTGGCGATGGCTAACTTTTTACTTAGGAAGCCGAAGCGAAAGCAACATGCGCGCAACCGCAAGGTGAGGCGCGACGTATACAAGTGCGTGGAGTCACTAGGATACGACCCGAAGCCGGGTGATCTAGGCGTGGGCAGGTTGAAGCGTGGCGAAAGCTACGTGGAGGACCGCAAGCGGTATTGATCTGCAAATCATTCGTGTGACCTGCGTCTCGGAGTGAAAGGCTAATCTAACCCGGCATCAGCTGGTTCCTTCCGAAACATGTCGTAGCATGACCTGACTGGAGATTGTCGGTGAAGTAGAGCACTGATTGGTGGTCCCGGGGGAGAAATCCCTCAGCTGCTTGTCAAACTCCAAACTCACCGTCGTCGAAGAAAGTTGGAGTCCGGACTACTGGGGTAAGCTTGTAGTCCGTAAGGGAGACAACCCAGCCCGTGGTTAAGGTCCCTCAGTGTCGACTAAGTGTTAATACTAAAGGGCGTCCTAAGCCCTAGACAGCTGGAAGGTTAGCTTAGAAGCAGCTATCCTTTAAAGAGTGCGTAACAGCCCACCAGTCGAGGTTTGGGGCCCCGAAAATGGACGGGGCTCAAGTCGACCACCGATACCACGGAGTACCGCAAGGTAATCTCGTAGGAAGGCGTTGCGTTCGGGCAGAAGCAGGGCTGTGAAGTCCTGTGGACCGTGCGGAAACGAAAATCCTGGTAATAGTAACAGCATAGATGGGTGAGAATCCCATCCGCCGAAGGGGCTAGGTTTCCTCGGCAATGATCGTCAGCCGAGGGTTAGTCGGTCCTAAGACGTACCGTAATTCGAGTACGCCGAAAGGGAAACAGGTTAATATTCCTGTACCTCATGACAATAAAACTGACGTTTTTGGGCAGGCTGAGCGGCGCCGTCGCGCCGTCTAAGCACCGAATCCCGTGGAGAGCCGTAATGGCGAGAAGCGGGGGAATGTGTTATGGCGAAAGTCAGCTTCACCCGGGAACCCGTGAAAAGGAAGTTATGAGTCCGTACCGAGAACTGACACAGGTGCCCCTAGCTGAAAAGGCTAAGGCGTGTCGGAAAAATTTGGTTAAGGGAATTCGGCAAATTAGCTCCGTAACTTCGGGAGAAGGAGTGCCTGCTGTGAAGACAGCAGGTCGCAGTGACAAGAGAGCTCTAACTGTCTAATATCAACATAGGAGATCGCAAATCCGTAAGGACTAGTACGATCTCTGAATCCTGCTCAGTGCAGGTACCTGAAACTCTGTTTCAACGGAACGAAGGGCCTGTAAACAGCGGGGGTAACTATGACCCTCTTAAGGTAGCGTAGTACCTTGTCGCTTAATTGGCGACTTGCATGAATGGATCAATGAGAGCTCTACTGTCCCTAACCAGAGTCCGGTGAAGCTTACATTCTAGTGCAGAGTCTAGAGACCTCTAGGGGGAAGTGAAGACCCCGTGGAGCTTTACTGCAGCCTGTCGCTGGGTTGTGATTTTGGATGTACAGTGTAGGTAGGAGACATCGAAGGTGGTGCGCCAGCATCACTGGAGTCGTCATTGGGACACTACCCTTCCAAAATTACGACCCTAACTCTGTGAAGAGGACCCCGATAGGTGGGCAGTTTGCCTGGGGCGGGACGCCCTTGAAAAGATATCAAGGGCGCGCAATGGTTGACTCAAGTGGGTCGGAAACCCACTGAAGAGTGCAAGAGCATAAGTCAGCCTGACGTTATTCAGCACAGTAGTGGATGACGAGACGAAAGTCGGTTCTAGCGAACTTTTGTACTCGCTTGGTGCGAGTCAAAAATGACAGAAAAGTTACCCCGGGGATAATTGAGTCGTTGCCGGCAAGAGCACATATCGACCCGGCAGCTTGCTACCTCGATGTCGGTTCTTTCCATCCTGGCTGTGCAGCAGCAGCCAAGGGTGAGGTTGTTCGCCTATTAAAGGAGATCGTGAGCTGGGTTTAGACCGTCGTGAGACAGGTCGGTTACTATCTACTAGAGGTGTATGTGGTCTGAGGGTAAGCTACTTTTAGTACGAGAGGAACAGAGTAGCGGCGCCACTGGTCGATCGGTTGTCTGACAAGGCATTGCCGAGTAGCTACGCGCTAAGGAATAAGAGCTGAATGCATCTAAGCTCGAAATCTGACCTAAAAAGAGACTACGTTAAGGATTCCGGTAGAAGACCGGTTTGATAGAGTCGGGATGTACGCACCAAGGCAACGAGGTGTTCAGTCCACGGCTACTAACCATCCGTGCCTCTCTACCTTGCTTTGTCCAGGCGAAATCTGATATATGCATGATTATTATACACGTCCTTTTCATCAAATTCATCGTGAGTGAGTTTGGCGGCCATAGCGGCGGGGCAATTCCTGTACCCATCCCGAACACAGAAGATAAGTCCGCCAGCGTTCCTTACTGTACTGAAGTATGAGAGTCTTCGGGAACTCTGGATCGCTGCCATCTCACTTACTATTCTTAACTATTTTTTCTGATATTTTGCATGCTTGAGTTCTACTTTTATTTGTTCTTGATATCTATGATTCTGTAGATAATTGTGATTTGGATATCCAGGGCATTTGAATTAGCATTACAATCCCAGGTAATCACAGATGATGGCAGACTAAACACCGTCTTGTTTACATTAATGTGCTAAACTTTGGGCTCTGTAGAATTCCTCATTTGAACAATAAAAATAATGTTGACTATCTGTCAAGGTTATTTATTAATATGGCATCATCCCAGCCTTCTAGTTCCTCATCACGTTTCTTATTGCCGTCGCCAGCATCTTCCTTCAAAAATTGCTTACGGCGCAGGAAAGGATGGGAAAATTTTGTTCTAACTTGCATCAAATGAGAACACTAAAAAACAAAGGAACTATTTAGGATAGTGCAAGCTATCTCAAAAACAAGGAATAAATAGATAGTATCTCTAATTGAGGGGAATAAATTGGATATTCTTTAAATCTAAATAATAAATCCTTCTAAATAAGGGATAATCGAAATCCTCTATAGTACATAAATAAATACATGACCAGTTTGATGAAAGATGATCATGATAGCCTGTAATTTACCAGAGGTGATTTTATGGAAAAAGTATACAAATATTATCCGGAAGATTTTGGAGAATTAACTGTAAAAGTTGTACACATGGACCTTCTTTTCGATATGTTTGCTGATCATACAAAAGTAACATCTAATCTCAAATTACAAGTCCTTCACAATCCCATAAATGAACTTGAACTGAATTGCAAGAAACTTGATGTTCTATCCGTAAGTTGCAGGGAGTATGATATTGATCATGAATACAGGGAAAAAGATGACATCCTCTTAATCAAATTCGGCCAGACAGTACCTGGAAACACTGAGGTCTTGATTAATACCCAGACAATCTGCAGACCTACTAAAAACATACTGGAAGGTCTCTATTATGATGAAACCCCTGCAGGCGCTCCACCACAGCAGATAACCCAATGTCAGCAATGGGGATTCCAGAGGATCGTACCTTGTATAGATGATATGGTCGCCAAATGCACTTACACTACAACCATCATTGCCGATGAGAGATATACTAATCTCATAAGCAACGGTGACATTATAGAGGCAAGACATTCGGTTGGAAATGGAAGGGACATGATTGTCTATGACAATTCAATTACCCCCATGGCCACCTATCTTTTTTTCCTGGGTGTGGGCACCTATGACACATTCAAAAGAGAACTCGAATATCCGGATGGACAGACATTTGACCTGGAACTGCTGGTACCTCCTGCTTCTGATCCTCAGATTGCTCTGAAAAGTCTTGATGTTCTCTATGATTCTATTATGTGGATCCATCTTTTCACAGGTCCTGAACAATACGATCAGTTTGAAAAACGCAGAGAGATCATGGATATGGTCAGGGAAAGGGATCTGCTTAAAAGTGAAATGAATGTTGCTGGTGAACAGAACCAGAGGATTGGAACCATCAGAGATGAACTGAAGAAGGTAGTAGAATCGATACAGACCGGATACAAGTATACAGGTACCGTTTACAGGGAGATCGGTATGCAGAATTCCAATTTTGGTGGTATGGAAAATGTAGGAAATACTACCATTAGCACCAATCGCATAATCCCCTTCCCTCAAATGACTGACAGTGCTTTTGAATACATGATGAGAGTGAAGGTTCATGAATTCTATCACAATCTTAACGGCTCTGAAGTAACCGGAAAAAGTCCTTTTGAAATATGGCTTAACGAAGCAGTTACCGTCCATATAGAGAGAATGTATCATGCATATCATTTTGGAGAAACATATAGCCGTCTTGAGGAAGTCCTTGACTTTCTGGCTCCTGGCTCTGGAACCTTTGCTCTTGACAGAGGGGCAGCCTCCATGCCCATCATTCCGGATGGATTCAATGATCCTGATGATCTTATCACCGCAGTGACCTATACAAAAGCCCCTGAATTTGTAATGATGATAGAAAAACTCATGGGAAAAGGTACATTTGCTGAGGCTTTGAATGTCTATCATTCCAGATATAAACACTCAAACGCCTCAAGCTGGGACTGGATCGAAGTAATGGAAGAGGTTTCAGGATATGAATTTAAAGACATGGCAAAGACCTGGTTGAAACAGACACAATTCCCGTTAGTCCATGTAAGATCTTCTTATAATGAAAATGAAAGAAATTTCACATTATTCTTAGAACAAAAAGTTCCGGAAGATGGAACATTCTGGGATTTCCCATTCTGTGCAGCCCTCGTTGACAAGGAAGGAAACGATCTTGCTGAAGTTACAGAGCGGATGATGGGTAAGGAGAAAAAGATCGTTATCACTGATGTGGACAAACCTGCTTTTTCATCTCTGAACCGGGGGTATTCTTTTTTTGGAAAACTAGTTCATGACGTGGATATTGATGAGCTGATCTTGCAGGCTAAAAAGGACCGGGATTTGATAAACAGGTTCATTGCATTCTATAGGATCGTGGATCTCGAAAAAATGGAACTGATTGAGGACAACAATCGTCTTCCATCGAAACAGTTCACAGACCTCTATCATGAGCTTATCCAGGATCATGATCTGATGAAGATGGCAGGAGCTCAGTTCCTGACAATCTTTGAATCAGTTGAGGAGGAGAAACTTGCACACAGTTATCAGTTGTTGTATGAAGTTAAGCAAAAGCTTCTCAAAGCAATAGCAAGCGGGCATGAAGATTCTCTAATATCACTTTATCAGGTTTACAATGAAAGGGAAAATGAATCTAAAAGCAGAAATCAGGACTATCTGAATGAGCAGGTGAATGCGATCAAGGATCGCCAGGTGAAGAATACGTGTCTTTCTGTCCTTTCGACCCTCGATAACTCCATAGTGCACGAGATAATCAGGGAACAGTTTGAGACAGCCAAAAACGCCACGGATAAATTGAGTGCTTTCAGTTATTATCTCAATAGTTCGGCACCTGATAGGATTGCGCTGATGCAATCTTTCCAGAAGGAGGCAGAAGAACATCCTGTAAGCTGGGAAGCTTTCCTGAGGGTTATAGGAAGTAATAGTGGGGATGATGTATTTGACCTGGTAAAGCAGGTTGAAAGTTCCAATTCTTTCAGGATAGAACAGGCAAATGACCAGAGAGCTCTTTATGGAAGTTTTGCAATGAATAGAAAGAAATCCCTGCAAACTGAAAAAGGAAGACAATTACTTGGTGATATAGTTCTCAAGCTGGCAGAGGTCAATGAGTACAGTACCGTAAACATACTCAACGTCCTTGCTAATATCGATAAGATGGAAGATGAATATCACATACCTCTGGTGGAATTGCTGGTTGGTTTCCTGGACAGACTTGATTCAGATAATACACCAAGCGTGTACAACAGAATCAGGAAGATACTGCTTAATACTCCAAAAGCCGTGAAAAGATATGAAGCGGTCAATGGGAAAATTAACCTGGGTTAAAACCTGTTTTTCTGCGTTGTAGAAATCATCCTGGTTCAAACAAGATGAAAGATGTTCCTTTACTTCAAAAAACAGAAAATCTCCGCGTTATCTGTGCTCATACAGACGTGGAGATAAAAAAAATGTATTCAAGTCTTAGTTGCATTCTTGTATATGAGAATATTGAAAATATTGAAAACTGGGAAGAGCTCCTGAGGAAAAATAAGATAAACCATGTCATCTCCCATATTATTAACAATATAATGTTTTTGTCGCCAACATCTTGGATGTTCGACCTTGACTTGCTTTCCATTTACTAGCAGAAATCGGGATTACTCCCTAATGTTATCATGTTAATGCATATGTTTGGCTATTAGATGAATAATATCCTTAACCAATACTTCAATTTCATCTTTCTGTTTTTTATTGCCGCTGCCCAACATATTACTTTGAAATTGCTCACGGTGCAGGAAAAGATTGGCCGCATATACCCTGTCCTTTGAATTTAGCTCATAATGGAAGGGTTTTCTACCTTCTCTCTGTCGTATCTATATGGGGAGATGGTTCAGACTGAACCTAAGAGATATGTGGAACACGTAGGATTGATGCGGGGGTTGTGAGCACAATTAAGCACACTATTCAAGTTTTCTCCTTTGACCATGCAGTTATCACTGTTGGGTGAAGGGAAAATAATTCATGAGTTGAATTGGGCAGGTGTTAGGGAAAGGTAATTTTAATCCTTTGCCCACATGTGTGAGAAATTTGACTAATACTGGCGAGAGGAATTTTACATAGCATTATCGGGAGAATGAACGATAAAATTAATTGGCTTGCCAATACCAGTATCACTAATACCTTCCAACATCAGACTAAAACCCTTCGATTTCGGTGTACTATATCTAGTCTTGTAAACAGTGGGGATAACAATTTTGATATCAGTATATAAGTAAATTTGAAAAAAACAAGAATAAGGCGCTAGAAATATATCCAAAATTACTAATATCCTGCAAAATAAACGCTAAGGCATATGCTGAAGTATGCTTCATGTGTGTCACCGATTTTGTGACCCATTAAAAAATCCATGAAGAAGATTATCAGGAACAGCATTGAGAAGTGTAGTATTGAAGTATTTCCCATATTGTGACTGCGAATATACCCCCAGCTCCGTATAAAACTGGAATATTAATATGCCATAAATAGGGTTACTTGTGCTTTTCCTTCAAGATAGCAAATCACTAAAATATCGAAGATGGTATTGTTGAGCATCCTCCGGAATTTGATGACGTGACCTGATTTTTCGAATCATACATCACCGTCTATTGATTTCAAAACAACAGGAACAAGGCCATTGTATTCAGCAGCCGTCATTATCCTGACATGCATATCATCTGCTGTCTCCCATACCTTTGCAGTCCGCTCTCTGTAAAGCGGATCTCTCAAAAGATGGTGATCGTATATAATGAGATCTGGAGCACTTTCCCTGATGATCCGGATGATGTTATTTATGCTGCGATCAAGGTTTGTCCTGTTGAGGAGATAACCAAAAAGATAGGTTGCTGGACCATCCAGTATCAATATATCTGGATTTTCGTCAATGATCCATTGTGCATGGTCTTCAATGGTTGGCCCCTGCAAATCTGATGTATGAATTAATTTTTTAGCGCCGTATTCTATGATCGTAGCAATTACCCATCCTGTTGCAGAATATTCTATTCCATGGAATAGTGGACGGCTGAAACGTACGCTGGTACCACCAACTTCAAATCCTGAACCGTCTGAAAAATGCATTGTAGAAGATATTGGTTCGACCCATCTCTCAGAAGACCAGCGTTTCTGCATCTTCATGAATCTTTTTCTCCAGTTTGATATTAGTTCTTCCCTTCTTTTCTGATAATTACCGAAATTCATAGAAAAAGCTATAGGTAGACATTCCACTGGATCTTTGTACTGTTTTTGTCCTGGCGGGCAGTGTTTGAGATTGGTTTTATTGACCTTGTTCATCAATTTTAGGAAATCCCGGGAACGCTCCCACTGCGAATGGTTGATCCATCTATTGGGATCCTTAATCCACATATCACTATTGAGATAGATCTCACATGATTCTTCATCTAGCATATAATGATCAAAGTGATAGTGGCTGATTACGATATGTTCCACCTTTTTCATTTCTTCTTTGATCAGTTTTATGGCGTTATGTAGGTATAATTGTTTTTCATCATCCTGCAGCGGAAAACTCTTTTGCATGATCGCAGCTCCGGGATCGATAAGTATGCTGGTGTCAGGAGTTTTCACAAGAGTGCATGATGATTTGGCACCCATTGAATCAAATGATATGAGCCGAAATTCCATTTCTCCAGACAACACCATCGTAAATCCATCCCTGAAAACCGGTTAAAGAAAATAAATACTCAACGTGCATTTCCATCAAATTTCCCAGACATAATCTTTGTTCTATAAGAAAATAAGGGCATCGATGTAAATATTGTGACGACTAGTTATGTCAATAGTAATTGATACAAATGAGGAATGGGTTACAGGAAATGGTTATTTACCGATACAAGGCTAAGGATAAATGAGTAGGGATGAATTTACGGCTCTGTAGAAAACTTATCAAAATCACTATCAATAGGCTAAATTTGGGATTATGTTGTAAGATTAGGCAAGACATACTCCAATATTTTCAACTAGAATAATTACCAGAACATTGATTATTTGTACAGAGCAAAAAATTTAATTATTCAGTGGTATCGGCAAGCCAATAATTTTCCCATTCATTCTCTCGGTCATGCTATGTAAAATACCTCTCTCCAACATCAGTCAAATTTCCACACATACGGGCAAAGGTAAATTTTTTCGCCTTTCTCCACACCTGTTCAACCCAACCCAAAAACCATTACCCTTCACCCAACAGTGATAACTGCATGGTCAAAGGAGAAAACTTGAATAGTGTGCTTAATTGTGCTCACAACCCCCTCATCAATCCTACGTGTTCCACATATCTCTTAGGTTCAGTCTGAACCATCTCCCCATATAGATACGACAGAGAGAAGGTAGAAAACCCTTCTACTATGAACTAACTCCAAAGGACAGGGTATATGCGGCCAATCTTTTCCTACACCGTGAGCAATTTCGAAGTAATGTGTTGGGCAACGGCAATAAAAAAATTGGAAGAAGAAATCGAGGAATTACTTCAGGATTCTAGCATAATAGGCGGGTAGCTGCTGAGCACCCGCAACAAAATTTGATAGATAAAGGTATTGGGGAAGGAAATTCGGAAACTGCGGTAGATGCTCTCTTTGCAGGTAATTCATCAACACAAACAATGATTGTGGGGATCTTTATACGTATTTTATAGGATCAATGGATAAGGTCGGGTAAAAAACTCTTTAAAAAGTTTGATTTTTGAGTTCGAATCTTACCCCCCGCAAAGCAATTCTGGGATATATACAACGTGTAAAAAGTGTACGCTATTTCTTTGACATCATGATTTTAATAACATAATAACATTTTTATTTATTTCCATATGTACCTATGTTTTTTATTAAACAAATATTGTCTGTATCACAGATTAGTAACCATTTTTAGAAACTCAGATTCCAAAAAAGTATAATTATTGAAAAACAAATTAAAACATAGATAAATTCTGGATACATGTTTTGAATTGTTTTTGTGGAGGAGAGTAAATGAAAATTAAACAAAGCATGGCTATTTATTTCGGAATTTCTTTATTTTTTATGGAGTGGTTGCATTCACCATGAACAGAAACTATGATTGCCATAAAACAACAGTATATTGTCAGCTGTAGACTGTAAATCAATATGGTTAGATATAACTAGTCAACTGATGAAGATGCCACCTCTGTTGGATTATAATAATTAATGGTGCGATTTATGAATGACAAAAGCAAACGTGTAAATGACAAGAATGCTAATAAATCATTCTTAGATTTATTAATATCATTCTGGGAAGGATTAGATGATGTTTTAAAAGGACTCGCTATGCTGATAACAGCAATAATATCAGCAATTTCCCTTTATCTACTTATTTCTTCACAGTGTCCAGTAATCGAGTCTTTTGATGCAATTTCAGGGAACATTAGTGCTGAAGAGAATTGCACATTAAGTTGGCGTATTTCTGATGCTACAAATGCTACAATAGAACCTGAAATTGGTGATGTAAATCCAGTTGGAGGAACTGAAGAGGTATCACCCACTGAAACTACAGATTATACCCTAACAGCAATTAATGAAAAAGGGAGTGTTTCTGCTATCGTTAGTGTATATGTGGTTGAAGAGGAATTGCCAACAATTAATTTCTTCAATGTCGATCAGAGTGTCATTAACGTCAAAGAGGCTTGTACATTAAGTTGGAGTGTTTCTGATGCTAAAAGCGTTATAATAAATCCCATTGGTGATGTAGATCCAGTTGAAGGAAAATTGATATCACCCACTGAAACTACAGATTATATATTAATAGCAATTAATGAAAAAGGGAGTGTTTCTGCTGACGTTACTGTAAATGTGATTCCTGAAGATGAGATTCCTGAAGAGAAATTGCCAACAATTAATTTCTTCAAGGTCAATCAGAGCATCATTAACGTCAAAGAGAATTGCACATTAAGTTGGCGTATTTCTGATGCTACAAATGCTACAATAGAACCTGAAATTGGTGATGTAAATCCAGTTGGAGGAACTGAAGAGGTATCACCCACTGAAACTACAGATTATACCCTAACAGCAATTAATGAAAAAGGGAGTGTTTCTGCTGACGTTACTGTAAATGTGATTCCTGAAGAGAAATTGCCAACAATTAATTTCTTCAAGGTCAATCAGAGTGTCATTGACGTCGGAGAGAATTGTTCATTGACCTGGCTTGTTTCTGATTCCACAAGCGTTATGATAGATCATATTGGAGATGTAAATTCGGTTGGAGGTAGATTGGTATCACCCACTGAAACTACAGATTATACCCTAACAGCAATTAACAAAGATGGATATGTTAGTGAAACAGTTCAAGTTGTGGTTACATACACAAGTTCAATTGAGCAGGTAGTCTATGAATATCAAGGGGATGACTGGGTTGGTCAAAAATACAATATTATAGAATTATTTGGAAATAAGTATGTCCCATTAACAGATGAAACGCCAAACAAACTTGCCAAACTGCTCATCGACACTGATAAAGAGTACATAATCAGCAGTGGAGATTCACTTGAGATTACAAAGGGTTATTTCATTATTCCACAGATTAACATTAATCCTTTTTTTAGAGGTTCAAGTGTCGAGCTTACATTTACGTCAAAGGAAATAATTGATAAAACGGTCATTGCTATTCCTTCAGATTTTAAATATGCAACTTGGGACTCTAAACTAGATGTTGAAGATGAGATTAATGTTGTAGTCTTAAGAGTTCACGTGGCTGGTATTAAAGAAGATAGAATAGTTATAATAGGGATTTGGCAAATTGACTACGAAAATGCCTTCACAATTGAACCAGGAGATGTGTTTGACAATTACAAAGTTCATGAAATTGGAGAGGATTATATTAAATATTCTAAAATTGACTCTGTATAAATCCTCATTTGAATAATTAGTATTACTTTGAAATACTTGTCAAGGTATACACTAATAACTTGAATTTAACCTCAAGTCATAATCAATTTCAGGATAACGTTGGTTAAGATAAGTAAGATTAGCCTCAGATTTAGCAAATTTAGCTTCAATAAACTTTCTTGCAAGCTTTAGTCTTGTATCCGTATCTTCGTAAGCATGGTACTGAGCGAACTTGGTTTTTATATTTGTACTCTCAGGAGGTAACATGGTAGTCAAAAGCTTACCATCCCAATCCATTATAGTAATCTGTACCCTGTGTTTGATAAGCCATCTAATAGCATCTATACTGATATTCCCACTTTGACCATACACTACTATGCTATCAATATCAATTCTCTTAGGGGGAGAATATGTATTGCTCAGGTTCTTCATTTGCGGAAAATCTACCATCTTTAATATGCAGCTTAGACCCATTTACACGCATGTCTATACCGTGACCATTCAAAAGTATGAGTTTCACTAGAAGATCACCTCTTTATCACTATTTTCTATATCTATATTCTGTCTATGTCCCTCTATTTTTCTAGTGGTATCTAACATTTCTAGACATTTCATAGACTTTCCTCGAATATTTGAGACAAACTGAGCAGCATTGTGTTTTCCCTCTTTCATCAATTGCCTTTCAGTTTCAAAAAGTCTGGAAGGATTATTTACAATAATTTCTGCAATAGAGGAGGGGTCATAATCCTCCTCTGCTTTCTGAAAATTGATTTTGCTGTTTGCATCCTTGACAATTTGATCAAGTATAGCTTCATCTTTGTAATGACACAATAAACAGATAGCAACATTTCTGACATGACCGCTTTTACCCATAGGGTCATTATATTTATCCAATATTAACCTAAGAGCCTGCAACAGAGCTTCTTTATTCTTGGGTTCTTTTCCTTTGTTGATAATGTAATTTTTGAGGGTTACTAGGAATTTTGTGGTTAAATCAGGATTAACAGAAGTCAGACTTTCAACAAGTAAATCCAACTGGCTTTCATCAAAAAAATACTGTTTATGATATCGGTTAAGTTCTTTCAAAGCCATTTGTTTATCAATCTCATCTCCTACTTTAAGGAGCTTGAGGACATTGTCAATATGGTTTTTCAAATTGAAACTTTCGGGAGTGAATAGATATGTGGCTTTTCCGTCGTAAGTTTCATACCCATACTGTTTTAGCTCCTTGCTATTCAACCTTATTATTTTCTTTGTATTAACCATATAGTTTAAAGTTCTGATAATTGTAGAACGGCTATATCCACTTTTCGTAGTTTCTATCTCATATGCCCCATTAATTGTTTGCAGATGATTTTGCGTTATAATTGCAATCAGTTCTTCAGTTCTCATTTTTGTATATTTTCGCAAATAATATAGAATTTCATCCTCAATATCAGTGTCATCATTGAACATGTATAGTATCATGTCCAGTATAATATATATCATTATTGTAAAAATAAGTGTCAAAAAATAGTCTTCATAAATATCACTATTGGTGTCATATGTGGTATTGGTGATGAACCAATGCAAGAAACTAAGCGAATACCAATTACACTATCTCCATACCTTAAGGAGAAGCTCGAATTGATGTCAGACTATTTTGGATGCTCTCAGGCTGAAGTTGTCAGAATAGCATTAATGAAGCTCTGGGAGGCTGAGAAATGAGCAGAGTACGTTTCTCTAAAGATTATCGAACCTATGGTCAATGGCTCAAAGCTCAACCTAGAGATACACGATATGCAAAGGAGATCATTAGAAAACATAAGCTGAATCCATCAGCTACACTCAGTAACCTTCGTAAAACTAGAGTATCAGATATATCTCCTGCTTCAAAACCATTTGCTGCACTTACTCCTGTGCAGCGAGACATGAGAACAAGGTCACTCTATGCTTTAAACAACGTGAGGAAAGGTAAATCCCTTTCAACAGCAGCAAAGGAGCAGGGAATCAGTGTGCAGGATGCTCTCAAGCATCTTGGAAACTCTGTGCATAAGAAGAATGGGCGTTGGGTTGCAACAAAAACAGATAGCATAGAAAGAGGGAGATGGCTGTACTCTAATGGCAAGAGGGTTAGCGTTGTTGTTAAAAATTCAAGAGATGCTTCTCTTATCAGCAAGTACCTGAATGCTGTCAGGACTGCAATAAGGACAGGAGATGAAGCAGCACTCAAGCCATTCAAGAATGTCACAATACAAGGAGCAGATGGGAAGGATTACCCACTTGAAACAGACCTTGAAAAGCTGTATGTGGCGGAAGAACGCATAGAGGATGATGAGTTCTTGCCAATATACGATGATAGGAACTAAACTAATTTAATTGAGGGATTTTACATGATAAACAATAATGACTTACTTGCAAAGTTGAAAGAACAGACAAAATTTGCCAATATGATGAAGAACGGAATATGCGAATGTTGCGGAGAAACGAATCCTTATGCTCTTCAGATATTTGAAGATCATCATATCTCAACTGTGGGTTTTTCACCAGAAACCTGCGTACTTTGCCTCAATTGTCATGCTACCATTACCCAAAGACAGAACAGTATACCTCCGAAATTCAGGTCAAAACAGTTAGATTTGAAATATCGTTTTCCTTATGTTCTCCTTTCCCACTCTGCATTGAGATACAGAATGGCAGAAACAGAGTTGAGTTTACTTAATCAGTTCTATTTGGAGGAACAGACATGGAACACATAGCTCTGAGAACTTTCTCAACCAAGGAAAACGAGAAGAAGCAATATACTTCCAATTATAAACGAGAGAATCCTGATTTTTCCAGAGTTCTCACTTTTGATACAGAAACAACAGCAGATGAGTTTCTTAACTTGAAGTTTGGCTCATTTATGGTACATGAAAATGACGTGTATCAATATGCAGGATTGTTCTGGGATGATAGGCATGTTTCAGAAAAGGAGTATAAAATACTAAAGACGTATGCAGAGAAGCACAACATACGTTTATTCTCTCTTGAAGAGTTCATCAAAATCTTTTATCTGGAAGTCTATGAAAGGAAAACGCTCTGTATTGGCTACAATCTCAACTTCGACCTATCAAGGATAATTCTTGATTATGGTCATGGCAGGTATTCAGGTAAAGACGGATTTTCGTTCAAATTAACTGAGGATACAACTATCCACGTCTACGTATCAAGCATTTGACTGGGAGATCATACAACGTTGAGTTTACCAGAGCAAAGGGCAAGTACAGAAAGGAGAGAACTTTCAAAGGTCATTTTCTGGATGTATGCAATCTTGCTTGTACTTTGACTGACAATAAATCCCTTAAACTTGAGAAGGCTTGTGAGATATTCGACACTCCAATAAAGAAGAAGGGGAGAACAAAGCATGGAAAGATTACTCCTGACTACATTGAGTACAACATTAAAGACGTAAAGTCCACTTACGAGCTATTCAAAAAAGTAAGGCAAGAGTACGAAAGGTATCAATTGGGTATTCCAATGACTGATATTTATTCTGCTGCTTCTCTTGGAAAACAAGCACTTAATCAGTTCAATATAACTCCTTTCATGCATCAAAATCCAGATTTTCCACCCGAACTGATCGGAAATCTAATGAGTGCTTACTATGGAGGAAGGTGTGAATGCAAGATAAGGAAAATGCCTACTAAAGTCACAGTTCTGGACTTTTTTAGCATGTATCCAACTGTAACGCTCCTTCTTGGCCTAGGGGATTTTGTAATTGCGGATAAGACTCGATACGCAGACGATACGGAGAACGTTCGGCGATTGATCGAGGCGTTCACATTCGCGGATGCACTTGACCGCGATACGTGGAAGCAGTTAAACGTAGTTGTTGAAATCGAGCCTGATGGTGATATTCTCCCCATTAGAACGAAGTACGCGGGAGAAGATGGAACGTTGAATGTCGGCGTTAATCATATAACGATGAACGAATCGCTGTATTACTTCCTTCCCGATGTTTTAGCCTCAAAGCTGCTTACAGGCAAGTCTCCTAAAATAAAGAAAGCTATTAGATTCATTCCTGAAGGCATACAGGAAGGTCTCAATGAATCAGAGGTCTATGGTGTTCATGTAAATCCAAAAGAAGATAATCTTATCAAAGTTCTTGTTGAGAGACGGCAAGAGATCAAGGATGAAATGAAGCGAGTATCTAAGGACTCTCATGAGATTGTCTTCCTTTGGGTTTACATGAATAAATATGATATAGTTCTAATATAACGATGATATAATCATGTATAGAAAAAGTATAGACTTTGACACAGAAGTGAAAGAATATCTATCTAAAAAAGGCTATGTCCGAAGGGGGCAACTCATACTAGACTTACTAGATATGCACAAAAAAGATAGTGGATATAGTGAAAAAAGTATCAATCGGAAACTATACAGTATGAAAGATAGGGGGTCTTTTGTCTATACTGAGGTATAAAGACATAGATAAATTCGGCATCAAGGAAGATGATAAACGGGCTAGTTATCTTACACTTAGAAAAACAGAGAAAATATCTAGTCATATAGATACAGTCATAGAAAAACTATCTTCAGATAATCCAGTTATACAAAAAATGGCATTGAGAGAACTGGAAAAATATGGGAAACAATACGTACTTACCCCTAATCAATTAGACATACTCATAGCTCAATTAGGTACAGAAGACATAGACTTAATAGATCATATTCTGAGAATTGTCTATACGTATATAGACAAAAAAGATATAGAGCCTTATAGCAAGCATGAAGCCGTTAAGATGCTTAGAAGTCTATTAATAGGTATCCTGTACCATTGCCACACAAGCATAAGAATTTGAGAACTCATTTTATCTATTTGCTTGGGCACTACAATGATTATGCTGTTATTGAGAGACTTAAAAAGAATGCTGAAGCTGATAAGCCTTTTAGCTTGAATAGTCATGTAAGGGAAAGATTGGAAATGTGGGAAGGATGCTGATATTGAAGAATTACAGAGAAAATGTCTTTATGCTTATTCAACTTCCAAACCCTAAAAAAACAACAATATAACAAAGTGAAATTATGGCTCTGTAGAAAATCTATCTAAATATTTAGGAATTCTACAAAGCTTAAAATGAATCGTTTTTTAGTATGGATTATTTTGCATCAGGGTAAATTTGGTGCATACTCCATGAACCCCTTTGCTTCATAGGATAATTCTTTTCCATCTATGTTCCCTTCTACCACATAGGTTCCAAAGCCTTCCCATATCACCAGATCATCGCCGGATGGGAATGGAATGGGGATAGGTATGAAGTACTCAGGCGTGAATACCATCGCAACATTGTCCTGCTTGGAAAGTGCATTGACAGTTGTCTGTATCGGTGGATAGAAAGGTGAAGCAAATACATGTGTGATCCCCACATCATCATCTCTGAACTCCTCAACTATTTTCTTGTTCTTCCATACATTCAGTACGGAACCTGTACCTTCAGAACCCATGACGTTACCAAAAGAGACCGTGTAAGTACCAAGATCGCTTCCTTTAATACTGTGCTTCGTCTGGGTCACCTGACCCCAGTTCCAGCCAATCTCAGCCCAGTCCCAGTGACCCCAGTTATGGTCATGGTAACCCCTAGCATTATTCAGCTGATATGTGGTTTCTTCACCGGTAATCAAATCAATGATGGTGAATGTACCGGTCACTTCCATCTTGGGTGATGCTACCAGCCAGTTCATGTCATGCTGATTCAATAATCCAATGTTTGACAAAGCAACTGTCAATATGGAAGATGGCTCGGCACATGGTCTGAAGATAGCATCGAAGATGACCCATTTAGCATCCATAGTTGTACCATTGACATAGACCTCGTAGCCCTTTTCGGTCAGGATCACTTCATTGTCGTTTATAGTGATATCCGTGCCATCTAAAGAATTTGGACCAAACTGAGCATAGTATGAGGCATTTCGCATCTCACCTGCATCATAACCAAGAAGGACCTCAGCAACAGGTATTGCACCTGTCAGTTTGAACGAAGTTATAATAGATAGGTCCTGATCCTCATCGATCACATTGAAATAGTGCCATTCATTGTACCACTCACCCACCATATCTGGATGAAAAGCGTCTTTTACCGAAAGTTCAGCGATTAAACTGTTACCAGGTTCCGCAAATGTCAGCCCTGAAGTTGCTGAGAATAGCAGAATCGCAATAAGTATTGTTAACAAAGATTTCATTCTCACTTATAACACCCCATTTTCCCATATTAATGGAAAAAACTTGTAAAACTACCATTAGAATTTTGAGCATTATTAGATAAAAAATGATCGAAACTTTATTTCTAAAAAGCTTTTTAAATCAAAAAGAGGTTGTGTCAGTCATCTACACAAGCGTACACTTTTTTTGTCTTGTATATATCCCCGCAAAGCAATTCTGGGTAATAGGTATCCTGAAATAAAGATACGTAGAATTTTATGAAGTTACTGTTAGAATTTATAATATCAAAAAGTTGAGAATATATGCTTACATTAATCGAGTTAAAACGTTAAGTTCAAATTCTTAGCAAACCATAATTTTTTAAAAAAAAGATATTAGAGATTAAGCACTCTTATAGTGCCTTATATCTCTTGTCATAGGTAAACTTATTAGTGGATTATAAAGATCATTTGAAAAATCTATTATCACCGCTTGGCTATTATTTTCAGAATGTCTTTTAGCTGAATGAATCAAAGCAGCGATTTCAGCTAGGGCTTTATCGCCATTTATAGCTTGACCTTCATATATTGGATACTGTTCATTATGTAGATTGTGTGCATAGATTTGATGTCCAGAATACGACATTCTTTCGAGATTATCTATATCAATTAACATATTATGTGCAGGTGATTTAATGTATACAGTGTGCATGTTTTATTCCTCTTTTTAATAAAAATAATAGGGATAATCCCTATTCACTTTTTGCTTTTAGCTGCTGATGACTGTGCTCGTGCCTTGAATCCTTGATTATTACCAGTTTTATCAGCATGTGATTGAATTCTTGAAGCATCTTTTGCCGTCATTCCTGATTTTTTACTCAACACCCTCACCTCCTTTTGAATTGTTATCATTGCAATGATTGTCATTTATTCCGAGCTTATCAGCACAATAAGGATGATAATATCGATTTCCACACTTTACTGTAAAAGTTTGAGCAAAAATAGGTGGGTTATCTGCGCTATATGGCAAATGTCTTCTCACCTTATCAAAATCATAATCGGAATAATCAAATGCCCAATCGAAATAGGGATACAAGTTTGCTTCAGGTCCAAGCAGTTTTTCATAGGTTTTTCTGATATTTTCATCATGGGTATTTCTGATTTCTTGAGCGGCTGTCCAAATATCTCTAATTCTGGAATTTATATTGTATTCTTCAGGGTAGGAAAACTGATGCTTAATCAAAAGCCTCATAAAATTTTCAACATTTTCTAAACTTGAAAGGTCACTTTTGAAAATAAAATACACATCTCTTGATATTTCATAAGAAATTTCATCAAATTGATTAATCTCAGGATTTTTTTTATCTTCATTTAATCGTTCATCTAACCAACTGGGAACTTCTATTCCTAATTCACCATACACTTGTTTTATTGTAGAATTCTCATTCCTTGTTGCATATTGCTCTTTTTCAAAAGGATTATACATAGGTACAAGCCAGCTTTGCCTTAAGTTTTCAAGTAACTTAATTGATTTCAATTCAAAGCTGAAAAAATGATTTTTTAATAGCTTGTAATTAATTATTTTCTCAGGCAACAATTTTGGAGTTAGCGGTAAACCACAATAAGAACAAAACATTGACGGTTTATTTTTTCTATATGTTTCTTCGTATGCTTTAGTATTAGCTAAACACTTTGAATGAATATTTGTAGATGCCCAAGGTCTTTCGTTTATCTGATCAATAGGTTTAAAGAAGGTTGTTAAAATCGACTCATGTTCATTGAATTTTTCCTTGCAAATAGGACAAAAACCAATTTCAGAATATCCTAAATATGTAGGAGTGTAAGTTGAAGTTCTATAATAATCACTTACCAGAAAAGTTGGTCCTTTCCTTGGGATACCACTCCTCTTTGCCAAAGATTTCTTTCCCTCTTTTATCAACCCATTTATTTCGAGTTGACCGATTGCATAAATGATTCGACCTTCATCTTGATTTAACTCTTCTTCCAATTCTCTAGGATTATATTCTTTTACAGTCAATAAGTTGAGAATTTCATTTTCCAACCCTTTTATTATTTCCATTTCATCTTTATTTACCGAATATTTTCCTTTTTCATGATAAGTCACAAGTCCCTTTTTCTTCAATGCATTCAAATTATAGTGAATCTTGCTCTTTTCTGTTTCTTTACTTAGGCCCAATTTGTCGGCAATCTCTGTTGGGCCAAGAGGGTTGGGTGATTCACTAAGTTCCCTATGTATTCTTTGTTGAATCTCATTCAAATTTGTCATATACTACAGAGATATCGTTCAATCAAAATAATTATTACGTTCAAAAATGTATTATTTTGTTCAAAATAGTGATAAATAGTTCAGATAATGTACATGAAGCAATAAAAACACAGATAAACAAAGAGGAATAAGCTCTCACATGAGCTTATCCGCAAGTCCTCTCATAAATCTAGCATTCAGGTTGATGTCCCCCTGTATCTCCTTTATCTGCCTTTTGCCTTAAGCGTGTCCTTCTTGATGAAACAAGGGCGAATTCAGACATCGCAAAAATGCCGTTGAACAGTATCAAAATGATAATAACGGTAATTTCAAGAGTATAAGACATTATGTAAGATGTATGGAACAGGTCATTTTTAAGCTTACTTGAGGATTGCGACTTTAAACAGGTAGGCACACAATTAAACATGTTTGAGGAGGAGAGCTAATACTTTCCAATGATACAATAAGCCAATTTCGCAAGTCTATTTGTGATGAGATTGAGATATTGATTCCATATAGAAAATGCTACAGCAGATATAGCGAGAATGGCAATTAATGCAAAGATTATCCATTTAGCAGAAAACTCTTTAACCATAGAACCTCACCAAATATGTATATTCTAGTAGGTTTTTAATCCAATCGATAAAAAACTTTGGATTTCCTTTTCTTGGCGGGTTAGGAAAAATAGTTAAAGCTCGATATTTTATGTGCTTTCCATTGGTTATAATCACGCCTGTCGCACAGTTATGAGGGGATATATACAACGTCAGTACTTCGCTAATTTTGCCTCCATATTGTTCTTACCGCTATCAATCTACCTCAAACACTGCACTACCAATTGAATCCTTAACTTTCTTCTAAGCCATTCTTCAATAAACAGGACAAATCTATCAAATCTGAATTTATCTTCATCAATTGTCTGAGGACCTTGTTTTACAATCGTAAAATGCTTTTTCTGGAGGTATAGCCATATATTTTTAAGCAGGAATGATATTAATGCAAAGAAATACCTTAAAGTAACGTCTCTTGTCGATGTTTTGGGTTTAACTATATTTCTCATCCTGTAAGACGATTCTATAGCAAAGCGTCTTCTGTATACCGTACTAACTTTTCTTGGATGCCACTCTACCCCATACACTACAAAACCAAGGTTCTCGCATCCATTTTTGTTCCTTTTCCCCTTCAGGTACTTGACATCAATAACGATATTTAACCGAACCTCTTTCTTCTGAGGATTCTTCATTATATATCCAGCATGCCTTGCCTTTCTACCAATAAGTAGTCGCTTAATCTCTTTTCCTTTTCTTACTACGGGAGTAATATGAGGAATCCCTTTGTTTTGTAAGAACTCAAATACATCAACAGAATAAAACTCTCGATCCAAACAAAGGACCTTGATATTTAAATTCAGATTCTTGATCAAACCCACAAAATAGGTAAGGTAATAGATCTTTGTTTTACCTCTTTCTACTGGAAGAACGGATATAGTAAACCTCTCATTCTTGTTTATGATGGATAATGAAACATATGAGTAGAAAGAGTTTGTTGACTTTTTTGCCTGGCTACGTATCACATAGTTCTCATTGGATGAATCCGTTCCTCCATAATAAGTATCATTTGTGAAATCGATAGCAAACTCATACTTTTTCTCAGATTTCAGAGCATTAATAGGACCTTGAAGTAGAATTTTTGTATTTAACCTGATAAGTTCTTCAAGATCAAGTTTCTTGAGATGATATCTTGTAGATGTTTCACAAGGAATCTTTTGATAGTGTTTTGATATGGAATGAACTGAACTATTCTCTACTGCCATGCATATGGCAGCATAAAACAGGTCTTTACAGGTAAGTGAACCATTGATATTGATGGTGATATTATCAGTAAGAGGTTTTAGAACAGCATCAATACATTGTTTTGGTCTTAATTCGACTTTAGAATAGGTGCTCGAATTGAATGCTAGAAATGACATATGGCGGCGTTCCCGTCGCATATAAAGCTATCGTAAAGCACTGGTGAGATCAAGTAGTAAAAATTAGTGAACTACTGAACGTGTAAAAAGTGTACGCTATTTCTTTGTTATGCTAATATTTTTATTTTCAATGACAGATTAAAAAATATTATGTACTTCTACATATTTTAGAACTTATGGGTAAAAGAAAAATTATTTTGGTAACTTTGTTAAGTTTACTTACATTGCTTTGTATAGGATGCATTGAAGATTCGACTGTAAATGCAAAGACTACAATCAATGCAGAGTCAGTTGAAGATTATGATATAGCAGCTGCAAACAATGCTTTTACTTTTGACATGTACTCCACTATCAAAGGTCAAGATGAAAATATCTTCTTCTCACCATACAGTATATTCACTGCAATGGCTGTTTGTTATGATGGTGCTGAAGGTTCCACAAAAGAACAGATGTCAAATGTGTTCTACTATCCTCTCAGCAAATCTGTTCTTGAAAGAAGAACAAAAGAGATGATAGATATAATCAATTCTGACAACGATGCATACGATCTGGAAACTGCAAATGCACTATGGGTTCTTGAGGAATATCCATTGAATGAGCAGTATGTGTCCAATGTAGAAAACTACTATGAAGGGATGATAACACCACTTGATTTTGCAGGGCAACCGGAAAAATCCAGACTTGTTATCAATAGTTGGGTTGAGAAAAAGACCAATGATAAAATAAAAGATCTGCTGGCTGAAGGAAGCATTGATGGAAATACAAGGCTGATAATCACCAATGCAGTTTATTTCAATGGTACATGGTTACAGGAGTTTGAAGAAGCAGGCACGCGGAAAAAAGTATTCTATCTTTCCGATGGGCAGGAGAAGAAGGTTGACACGATGTATGCCATAGAGACATACAATTATGGAGAAGATGCGAATGCCCATATTTTAGAATTACCATATAAGGGTGACGATATCAGTATGTACGTTATTCTTCCATCTGGAAACAACATTGAAGAGTTTGAAAATGATCTTACGCTCGATTATTATAATGAGCTAAAGGATACCCTTAATTTCGACGAAGTAAAAATCCTGTTGCCAAAGTTCACGTTTGAGGCAAGAACTGAATTAAATGAACCGTTGCAGGACATGGGAATTGTTGATGCTTTTGATTCAGGCATGGCTAATTTTTCAGGTATCAGTGCCAGTGATGGTCTATTTATATCTGAAGTAATTCATCAGACATACATCAGGGTAAATGAAAAAGGAACTGAAGCTGTAGCGGTAACAGGAGTAGTAATGGACGAATCACTACCTTACTACAAGTATGAGTTTACTGCAGACCATCCCTTTATGTTCTTCATAGAAGATAAGAGAACAGAGTGTATTCTGTTTATGGGAAAAGTTGAATCACCAGAATATGAGGAAATGTCATAATGATATTTTCTCTAATACTTTCCTCATCTCCTTCGTATTCTGATTAAAGTCTCCTTCCTTTATTATGGGTTATCTTCATCCCTGTTTCCTTTACTTGGCGGATTAGGAAAAATTAAAGATATATTAAAGTTGGTTCTTCAGCATCTTCATAAATGTGGTATCCTAAAAAGTCGTTATCTCCTGCACCACTTTTAACATAGGGTTTGATAAACCGAATGAAACTTAAGATAGTTGTTCCGTCATCCTTGACACTGCATCTAATATTAATTGTCCATTTGTCAATATCCTCTTCATAGATCAATTCATTGTGTGGCCGTGTGACTGGAAAATAACAAGAACCGCTATTGAATATTTCATTCACATAGTCTTGTATTTGTTCCATAATATATTTAGGAATATCATTTTTTAATGTTGCTGCAAATACTAACTCTGTATAGTCTCCCATAAAATCACCAATTGCCTTTTATTATTTAATTTGTTCCATTATTTGGCGAAATAGGTTAATACTCTATTTGTGAATTGGATTACCTTGCATACTCTGATTTCAGTGGAGTGAGTATAAAAAGGAAAGTTGAAAAATATAAGAGGCATGTTAATTGGGTATTACATGGGTGGTGGTACATCCGTATAAAATAGCTCACATGCCTCATATGATATGTTCACACCGTGATATTAATATATATCTGTTCCAATCTTTTATTAATATATTATCAACGGTAGATATGTCTGGCTCTAATGTGACTATAGGTGGAGTAGCAACGTTCACATACACAGGAGATGTCGCGGGCACTGATATTATCACAGCACATGTATATATCCCAGGTTTTGACCCCGGAGACGTACCATGCACATGCAATACAGTCGAGAAAATATGGGAAGAACAAAATGAAATCCCAGAGTTCCCAACCATCGCAATCCCAGTAGCTGCAATACTTGGTCTGGCATTCTTCTTCCAGCGCAGGAAAGAGTGATTCTTAAGTGAAGGGTAAAGGTCCCTTTGCTTACTTTTTTCAAATCCTTAATCCACCACTAACACCAAACCCTGCCGAAAACGTCGGAACCTTAACAGGCTTCTTAAACAGCGCATTGAAAGCACCTGACAAAGCATCCACCTGGTCACCTTGTTTCCTTTATTATGGGATATCTTCATCCCTGTTTCCTTTACTTGGCGGAATAAGTAGATAAATAATTATTTGACTTCTACTTTGGTTTTACGTTTTCGACACCTAGAGCAAACATAATATTGATCTTTTACATTGGATGTATAATGAGTGGAACTTCCTGATTTTTTCCATTTATGAAGGCCAATTTTGCATAAAAAACGAATACAACCACCTCTGAAAAGAGTTATGTTTTTTTCTTTATTAAAGATTTGTAATCACAAATTGCCTCTCTTTGGCGGATTCGGAATTAAACACCGTTATAAAGATGAATTTGATATTTCTCTACATTAACAAAACTGAGTGAGTTACGGGCTTTAAAAATTTCATTTAATTCAATTTGAAATTCTTCTGTTTGGCCGGAGGCAATAATTTTTGATAGTGTCCTGTTACTTTCATCTTTAAATATAGATTGATCTTTTCTCCATTCTCCATCATATATATTTGCCCCATCCCTTTCATGCATACTAACGTAAAGAACAAGTGAATTTGCATGTATGCCATTGTTTGTGATATTGCCGGAAATAATTATTTTATCTTTTTTTTCTACAGCTTTAGACCAAACATCGAAATCACCAATGACAAAATTATGATTAGTATTATACATACTTAGTATATCGCTACTACCAATTTTTGTAGATTCGGGTGGGGCTATTGACACTTTGTTCAGTGCATCCAGAAACCGCTAATACAACAAATAAAAAAAGAACTGCATATATAAATTTTATATTCATACCATCTATATTAATTAAAGAACATATAATATTTATTATTTTAATTTTATGCATACCTTCCTTTATTATGGGTAGTCGGAAACCCAGCTTATGTTTGTCTGACTGTTCGAGCTGTTCATTTGTCTACACCTTCGGCTATTCAATCTCACCCAAAGACTCTGCTATACCTCACCGTATTTTTATTAGAAATTATAGCAATTTTACGTGAGATCCCAAGCTCTTTGAATTCCTTTGATAGTTTTTTGGCTTGCTGGAATGTATCTACTATGATAGGTTCTAGGTCTGGTATGTTTCTTGGTTTAATTGGCTTGAGGTTCTTTCTTCGTTCCTTGTATGGTCGGATTACGTCGGAGTCTATGAAGAACCTGGCCGAATAGTTTTTTGAAGCCTACTGGATGCGTGTATATTGGCAAGGAAGTCAACAAGGTTGAGATGCAGGAACTTGAGAGCAATCATATTGAGACGTATCATGATATTGAAAAGATAAGAGAATTTATTCTGAATTTAACTCCTGCTGAAGCTAGGGAGATTGGAATCAAGCATGGAAGTGCTTTAGCATATTTGAACAAAAAAGCAAAGGATCACATTGATATATTAAATAAGAATGGAGAAGTTTGAGAAATTGCTTTGATACACTAGTCGAATGCAATGTGTTGTTCCCAACAAAGTTTACTGAGTAACATAAGCACATGTTTTAAATAGAAGTATGTTGTAGTATCTTTGACACGTGCTAACAAGTGTCACATCAGTGAAGGAGTGGTTTACCGCATTATGCCGGGGACTTTAAAGCATAATGCATCGTTAGGGAACTACCACATATGAACAGGATTAAGTGCCAATTCCAGTTTTATGTGGTAGTTTCGTTAATTCAACATGAACGATTTTTTTGTATCCTTTTCCATGCAATGGGCTGTCTGTTGTAGTTTCATATAGTATACTCCCAAGAATCAGAAGTTCGGGGAGTTGTATTGAATGTGTACCAGGTCAAAGGTAACGAACATTTTGTGAAGGATGGATTGTATCCTGAATTTGACTTATGAGGGAGGAAAAGCAGGCTGATGGTGTCGGATATCTCCTTGTTGAAGGACCTTCCTGAAGCTGTCATGGGTTCTATGGATGCCTATGTAGGCTGCATCTCGGGCTCGATTAAAAAGGAAGACTACCTGAATCTGATAAAGGATGCGGGCTTCGATGACATCAATGTTGTTGGCCAAACTGGTTTCCCGGCTGAGATTATTTCCTCGATAATTTCAGAGGAAGATATGGATAAACGCATTGGGGATCTGGGTATGACAGTCGAAGAGATAGGAGATATGGGCGATTCGTTTGTCAGCATAAAAGTGGAAGCGATAAAAAAGGCATGACATTGTATGCATTAGATGACATATAACGTCTCATCGTGAAAGCAAAAGGGAGGCTTAGATGAAAACAAAAAACAAAAACTTCTACTTTGACCGAAACCTCGATTTCCAGCAGATTCTTACAAACCCGATACTGGACATCGCCGACCAACTCTCACCATGAACACGAGTCATGGGAAACTGTATAAAAAGGAAAATTCAGGAACCTTCAGATGGAAGTCCCTGTAATGCAGAATAAATGTGATTTAGCACTTCACACACAACGGACAGCCGAAGTGTTTGTAAATCTTTTCTTCATACTCACGATTGCTTATATCAGGCCATTTGTCCTCTGAAAATCCCGGTGCGCTATCCAGCATGGAGCTAGCAACATCCAGAATAAAAGTGTGCTTTTCCCCTAATTTGAAAAGTCCCCAGGGAATACCAACATATCCATCTTTACTTTTAAGCGACACAATGACATATGGAATACAATTTTGCTCCAAGTCAATCATGAAGTCTACGAAATTCCCAATTTCTTTTCCTTCTGCATTCTTTATAGGATCTCTGGCTATGGTTTCTACAGATAACATTTTAGGTTTTGCCATATTGTATTACCCCCTTTAACGAATTCAATTGGCATTTACATATACAATATAGTAATTTGAGAGAGAACTATTTATTTTTTATCACGATGTATATGGAATTAATTATAATTTAATTGATTTGTTATCTCACGTTTCCAAGTTTCAAGTTTCTTTTTTTATATTCACTCCACCGAAATCACTTTTTTTTCTTGGATTGATGTTAGTGGGGGTTGAGAGTCTAAACTAACAAATGAAACGGCTGAGAGAAATAGAAAAGAAGCAAAGGGACCTTACCCCTTCAATTTTTCGGATTCATTATTCCTGTTCCCTTCTCAGGAAAAGCACAAGTGCAATTCCAAGCACTCCTACTGTCAGGAAAGGATTGGCTGTTGGTACAACGGGCGGTTCCCAGTCACTGTCACCCGGCTCATAGCCATAATATTCACCCACATCTTCATCACCTGCAAAAAGATCACCGAACTGGCCTGTAACATTTGCAACGTTGATGTGATGACCATATTCTGCAACACCCTCCATTTCACATTCCATTGATTCGCCCGGAGAGAGTGTGTTCTTTGGACATGGAATGATGCCCTGCCTGTCATCGATCAGCACTATATTGTCAAGCGGGACATTTCCTGTATTGGTGACAATGTATTTCCATATCACGACATCACCGATAGCTATTCCCGGTAGAGTATCCGTATCTTCATCAAATCCATTTGTGGATTTTTCAATATCTATGGATGCATTAATTGTAAGAGGCAAGTAGTCTGTGTTACTGGCATCAATATCAAAATGTGAATCGCAGAAACCATCATTGTTAGTATCCGTGCAGGTCTGGCTATGTCCGGTACCGGAAGGAGTTGCCCAGTAGTTTCCACCAAGGAATGGCCCACCTACAATGTTTGTTCCGGCTGTTTTTGTGGTGTTCCAGACGTTTCCTGTGCTTGTGCCCTCTATCTGAGTGTTATTCGTGTTGTTGAAGAAGTTGTTGTAGATGGTGTTGTTATTACTGCCAGCTTCTAACACAATGCCGGATAGGGTATTGTTGCAAACGATGTTATCAATCAGCATGTTGTTGCTAGAGACTGAAGGGTAGATGCCAGCTTCTAACACAATGCCGGATAAGGGACTGTTGCATACGGTGTTATTGATCAGCGTGTTGTTGTTGGAACCTGAAAGGTGGATACCATTTTCGTTGTTCGAGTTTACAGTGTTATTGATCAGCATGTTGTAGCTGGCATTCTCGAAGCGGATGCCAAATAATGAGTTAGTTGCAGTGTTATTATCCAGCGTGTTGTTGATGGAACTATCAAAACGGATGCCGTTAGCGCCCTTCAATACAATGTTATTGTTCAGCGTGTTGTTGTTGGAATACCACAGAAAAATGCCGTAAAAGCTGTTTGGTATGGTATTATTTTCCAGAGTGTTGTTGCTGGATTCCCACAGATAGATAGCCTGCCAGCCATACACCCTATTATTAGTAACAGTACAGTTAGCAACCCCATCAAGATATATTCCAGCTCCAAAAATGAGAGCTGTTGCATTAAATCCGCTAATGGTCACGTTATCTTTGGTTACATTAAATACATGTTCAGCCGGCACAACTCCCTGAACAACGGTATCATCTGGATTCCCAGTTTGTGATTTTATGGTTACCGATTTGTTCACGTCCACGTTTTCGACATACGTTCCTGGGTAAACAAGGATTGTATCAGTATCGTTTGCCGCGTTTATGGCAGCCTGTATCGTAGTATAGTCCTTACCACCGCTGTCATCCACTGTGATTGTAGCTGCCGATACGGTGCTTGACATCATTATCATTAAACAGAATGCTATTGCAAAATATGGTTTGATCCTCACTCGTATACCCCGAAGTTTCCAACTCTATCTTAGTAGATAAACTGCCTTAATAGAAGACAGTGTTGACATTTTAATATAGTTTTGGAATCAATGATTCTAAATAATGATTCTAACAAAAACTCCACATAAAATTTAAAATACTTGTATCTATTTTTTTGAGATGATTATTTGAAAAATTAGCGTACACTTTTTACACGTTGTATATATCCCTAGCGTAACGTGCGGGGATATAGGTAAGCTTAATTTTTTGTACGGGGGTGTGTGCCTTAGATGCACAACCAGTTCATAAGAATAAAAAATAGAAAATAACAGTTTAATTAAGATACCAATATACTAATGCTATAACAAAAAAAGCTACAATTATTAATTTATTATAGATTTTTTTGCCTTTATTTTGTTTTGTGAAACTGGAACAGAGCGGTATGAAGTTCCATGTGGGATATATTCTAATTTCTCTTTTTTCTTTATCAAGAAAACAACCTCTTTTTACTATTTTCATGTAAATTATATTATTAATTTGGCTCTGTAGAAAAACTATCAAAATCATAATCCATAAGTTGAAAGTGGCAATTCCTCTTATTTGTTTATAAGTCTCCTTTTGCGATTTCTTCATCCCAGTACTGATTAACGCCCGCCATAAATTCATCATCACTTATCAGTTCGGCATGAATACTTTTAATTATGTCTTCTGAAACCTGACCTTCGTTGACCATTTCTTTGCCGGCCTCTCGCAGCGCATCATAAAATTCGTTTATTCTTTTTTTGACATTTTCATTAGGCCAGTCCTCTAATACTCCTCCACTATTTCGGTAGACTTCCAGTACGGGATTCTGAGACGCCATATATGCCTTGAATAAATCAAAATTGTGTTCTCCGGGAAATCCTGCATTTGCAATCATAAAAAAACGTGGATAGTGCATTCTTTCCTCATGATAACAGCTTCCATCTTCATTTTTATGAATATGTGGAGTTGCAGTAGGTAGCAGCCTTTCATTGAATTTTTTTAGTATTGAGGTCATGAATAATCCATAGACGGGAGTGGCCATTCCTACATAATCCGATTCACAAAAAAGATCTATGAGATCGGACATATCGTCATTGATTACGCATTTTCCGGGAGTTTTAGTCCAGCAACTAAAACAACCACAACAATGATTGATATTATACTCTGTCAGGAATATCTCTTCTGTCTGAGCACCCGCTTGTCTGGCCCCCTCCAGTAAAGGATCAACGATTCGATGGGAATTGCTTTTCCTTCCTCTGGGACTACCATTAAAAACAGTTATTTTCATATTAATTCTCCTATTTTGGGTTTTGTAGAGAAACTATCCTCTAATATTAACTGAAGTATAATCTTATAAAAAGAAATGTATTTCATGCATTTGCTCGCACTAAAAATGCAATTTCTATTTCAGTGATGATTCAAATGAGGATCTCTACAGAGCCATTTTTTCGTAAAGTTAAGTATCCCTTCTCCCCTCACAAAAATATATTATTTCTACAGAGCCGGTTTAAAAATGCACTTTTGTAAATGTATTTCATAGCCTTCCTTGGCTTTTTGCATTTGTTCCTTAATCCATTTCTCAAATCCTATTTCCCTAAATCTCTTATACCTATCCATCGTGTCCGGGTCGGCAACAATCTCAATTTTGGAACATGGAAACTCTTCACATTCAAAACAGATGCGCAATCCTTACTTATTTTAAAATATGAGATGGTATGTGTCCCATCATTTTGGTTTTATAGCTTAGCTAAAGTCTATCGTAATTACATTCTCAGTTTAGTTTTTTAAACTAATATGAAATAATTATTAGAAACTATGTTTTCTAAATGAACTCTGAGTAATAGAATGAAATAGGAGTTTTGAAATTGGTTAGTTAAAAATTAAAAGGTATTAGATTCGAACCTCAGAAAATCACTCAGCAGTTGTGTGCTGAGAATGGTACCATTCATATCCACTTAATATCTACTAGGTGGTCTGCGTTTAGCGAAGCATTCTCTGCAGTATACAGGCCTTTCAGGATCCGGTTTAAAGGGCACTTCGGTTTCCTGGCCACAATCTGCGCATTTTGCTTTGTACATCTGTTTTGGCTCTCTTCCTCGTTCCATCTGTTCTCCTCCCTTATAGCGTCTAAATCTTCAAAACTGATTTATTTATCAATTGGATATATTTCAGTTTTAGTCATACTTAGAGATATGGGTGTAAGTAAATTTGGAATTAGCTATAAATACCATTTCCACAACTTCCCCCATAATTAACAGACTATGTTTATCTATATAAGGTGTTAAGAAAGAAAGATTCTCCATCCAGTACGTCTGCAAACTTTGCCAGAACAAGAACAAAGAAAACGGCGTAAAACATTCTGATCCAAAAGGAAGGATTACACAAGGTAGATGTTAGGGGCATACGGTGAAAAAATATAGGCTCTGTAGAAATCCCTGATATTCAGGCGAGAATGAAAGTTAACAATTATTTAAAATGTACTGTCCGCTATTGAAGGTATTTTTCAATTTTGCCCGATTGGTATTGATTTTGATAGGTTTTCTACAGAGCCCAAAATTATGCCTATTAAGAATATTAGAAGGTTTAACGGGCATGTGATAAGGATACAGCACTATCCAGGCAGTAGGATTAAAGACAATACTTGCATGATCTAACTGTTTGTTTTTACTGAATTGTTTTAACTCTGATAACTACCTGCTATTTGCTCGCTCGGATTCAATTGAATGGTAATCGGAGTAACAATGAATGCAGGTATGATCCACTTTCATGACGATATTTTCAATTAAGCTTTGTGGAATTAGTTAAAATCAAAAAGAAGAGTGGAGTATGAGCGGGTTGGGGACTGGGGGTTATTGTCAAAAAGAGGATAACCCGCTCGGATAATACCTAGTTATCCTCTATTATATGTATAGTTAATGGTCATGCTCATCATCATTATGAGGTGATTCTTCTATGTGCTCCTAATGCTATGGATTATGCGTTCTAAAAATGGTCTGCATATTTTAGCAGGCTAACCTATAAGCATACATTCCTTACAAAGAAAACAGATAAATAACTTGTAGCATTCCCATATATCGGAGATTATTTCTAATGTTTCTCCTTCTTTCATTCTATCCAAATAAGCAATACAATTAACCCAAATGTACATTTTGAATAAAATAAGCCGGTTGTATCTCTTTTACATTTTTAGAGTATGTTTTTCAATACTATAAACATACATCATCACAGTGATAACACTATTATAAACATACCCTTATAATAATATTATCATGGTACTGATGCAATCTAACAGTACCGATGTGGTTCGAAAGTACTGATGTAGTTAATTAAAGAAATTGTATGACATGTTACATACTTACTTTTTGTTTAAAAACACGATTAGCTAATATATATTATGTTGTAATATCACATATCCAGTAATTACTTTCTATAACTTTTGGTGACATTGGTAGTACTTCTAAAAAGTAACAGTACTGATATAGTTAATTAGGCTCTGTAGAAATCCTCTATGTTCGGACAATAATCAAATTTGAAAATATTATAGGATGTGTTGCATGATATTGGAATATAATCCCAATTTCAGTCCATAGATGTTGATTTAGATAGGTTTTCTACAGAGCCCATATCATGACAATAATGTGTTTGCCATGGATTCAACGTCGCCACCATGCATCATTACGAACCAGTTAACAACAATGTTAGTTGGCTCATGGTCAACTGTTGAATGATCACAAAAACCTTTTTTACCTCATCCTGAGTAGTAATAGTTGTAATTAACCGTTAAGTATCGGGGGAGACAAAATGAAATCTGTTGAAATAGAGGACGAAACGTGGCATTGGCTGATGGATCACAGAACCGCAGACAATATCGGATATGATTCGGATGCTAATAGATGAATATGTAAGCGAGCGAGAGGAGTTAGTTTATAAAACATAAGGGTAAGAGGGGTTTTCTGGATTGTTGGGATTATGACACCAGGGATTAGCAACTTAATCTACGTGCCATTGTATTTCATCTTTGCAAGTCGCGAATCGGTGTCCCATCTGTGAAACAAAGAACTTGAGTTGGAAGTCACCCGAAGAGAAGGCATGATTTTTAACTTATTTTGTCAGTTTTTCTAAAATTCCTCTTTACTCATATAATGTCATAGCTGCTTTCTATGTACTCCCCCATGATCGGGATCTTCTCGCCGCAATATGAACATTTCTTTTGAGGCGTAATCTTATAATCCACAATGGCAAAACCATCTCTCTTTATGAGCAGCTCCCCGCATTTTGGACAGTATGTATTCTCATACTTATGCCCATACACGTTTCCAATATACACGAACCTCATGCCTTCCTCTGTAGCTATCTCATGTGCCATCTCAAGGGTCTTGACAGGTGTTGGTGGCAGATCCAGTGTCTTGTAATCGGGATGGAAACGTGTGAAATGAAGAGGTATATCCGGTCCGAGATTGTCATGCACCCATTTTGAAAGATCACGTATCTCATCCGGGGAATCGTTCTTTGTCGGGACGATAAGGTTAATCACCTCTACATGCATTCCAAGCTCCTTTGCAAGTTTTGCCGATTCGAGGACGGGTGCAAGTTTTGCGCTTATAACTTCCCGATAGAACTCCTCTGTGAATGCTTTGATATCCACCCTGAAGGCATCCAGATAGGGTGAGATATGTTTCAATGCCTCTGGAGTGATGTATCCGTTCGTGACATATACGGTTGCAAGCCCTGCCTCCTTTGCAAGTTTTGCACTGTCATAGGTGTACTCGTGCCAGATGGTGGGCTCATTGTATGTCCATGCAATACTCCTTGAACCGGTGGCCAGCGCCCGTTCCACTGCCGTTTCAGGTGGAATTTCAAAAGCTACGGCTTCATCAACGCTTATCTGGGATATCATCCAGTTCTGGCAGTGCTTGCATCTGAAGTTGCATCCTATTGTCCCCAGTGAGTATGAAAATGAGCCTGGATAGAAGTGAAACAGGGGTTTCTTCTCGATAGGGTCGACAGCTTCACTCGAGACCACGTTGTAGATCAATGTGTAAAGCGTACCATCGCGGTTCTCCCTGGTCCTGCAAAATCCCCTTTTTCCAGGTGCTATGGTGCATCTGTGATTGCATACTTTGCACTTAACCTTATTATTGTCAAGCTTGTCATAGAGCATTGCTTCTCTAATCACTATTATCCCCCATTATGGATTGGATTTATAGTAAAAGAACATAACTATTCATCTCAAATTACTTTTATTTGTAAAAGACTAAAACATCTTAATTCTTGTTCAGCCACAGTTTACGTTCTGGGTTGAGTTTCTCCAGAAGTTCATGCAACACCTCTCTGCTTTCGACCAATGGGATTATCAGCTGACCTGCCCCACCGCCAGACCCACCTCTTGGTTCACTCTGGGGGATGCTACCCCTTCCCTGGTGAGAATGATGATTACACAGTCCGAATGACGGATACCAAATTTTATTAGCTCCGCTTGGGAGAGTGCCTCGGCCTTTTTGGACAGAGAGGAAAAACTCTCCAGGTTCACAGCCCACAAGACACGGCCCAGTTCATGAGCAAGGGACTCGTCCTGCTCACAGTGAGAGATATAGACTCTGTTTATCATGGTTATGCACCTTCACAGGACCTCTGCCTTTTCCCGACGAAATCTTATATCAAAAACGATTTCCAACGTTTAGGGCAGAGATGTTAATTTCACAATCGTTAAACCTGCTCTTCGACACAGTAAGGAACTTCATCACTTTAGATGTGCATTGTCCCCCGATTCCATTTAACGCATCCAGTACTCTGATAAAACCATATTGATTGCATCTATCTTGTGTGGTGCATTTAATTTAGTTAATTTTTTTGGCCCTTGGTTTTTTGGTTGGCTCCGGATCCGGAATCGGCTCTGGAGAAGGTGTTGGTTCCGGTTCTGGACAAGGTATCGGCTCCGGTTGAAATGATGATTTCTTATCTTCCTTTTGCAAACAATTTACCCCCATTTGTTTAATTACGAAATTTAAGATTTTTGCCATATATAAGTTTAAGATTCCTGCTACTTATAATTATACTTCAACAGCTTCCTGATTATCAACTTTTTTCAAATTAACGTATGAGTGTTAGAACAATATATTTCCGGGAAGGGAAGAACACTTGTTTTTACTAAATCAGTTCATCATGTGTAAAGAGCCGACTCGAATGATGTGTGGCAGAAGATTCTGGATATGCCTATTCATGGAACTACCCATTCTCACTATTAACAACCCACAGTTATTTGAGAAAAAGCTAGTCATTATTTAACTTGGATTCTATCAGATCAAGACATCTTCAAGACCTGATTCCTCCACTATCTCTATTGCACGTCTCTTCTCATCAGATATGAGGTGGCGATCAATTTCCGGATATTTTGAAGCCCTGTAATAAGGCATGTACTGGAACATCAGATTAAATCTTACCTCTGGAATATGATTTACTATCCATTCTACAATCGGTTTTGTGCAGCATTCCAGATGATTCGGCAATACCAGGTGCCGGACTATAATCTCAGCCTTTTGATAAGCAATCTCATGATTTCTTTTGACTACATCAAGATAATCTTTCACTTTGGAATACTTTCTTGCGCAGTTATCATCACCATATTTGAAGTCGGCAAGATATACATCGATCACGCCCTCTAGTAGTTTTGCCACTTCCTTAGAATGGTACATATTTGAGTTCCACACCATGGGAGTATTCACATTAACTCGATCAATGATCTTCAAAATGGAATGTGCATGTGGTGTAGGGGTCACAAAATTTACATTCCTTGCACCTTCATATCGTCGCTTTCTTATGATTCTGGCCAAAATTTCAGGATCTGCCTCGTTCCCACTTTCAGGACGGGTGGATATGTCCCAGTTCTGACAATAAACGCAGGCAAAGACACACCCTGTGAAGAAGATCGTATGTGAAGGTACAAGTTCTGGTTCTTCTCCCATATGTAAAAATTCAGAGGCGTATCGGGAGGTTTCAAGCAATCTGCAGAATCCTTTTTCACCTTCTCTACGATTTACACCGCATCTTCGCTCACACATATGACAATTTTCAAGTATTCGTGCAGCAATCTCAATCTTCAGATCAAGAAGTGAAGGGCTTGCTTCAGCTAGTTCAATATTTTTTTCATTTGAATCGATACTTTCCAATAACTCCCGATACTTTCCAATTTCACGATCATGAATCTTCCATAGATCATCAACAGAAGCCGATGAATCGAAGTCTACCGGAATGTTTTTAATAATCCGGAAACGAGCTGGCAATTCATCTTTTTCTACTTTGAAATAGCGGTTTAGAAACTTTGGTTCTCCCATATACATAGATTCGATAGTTTCCATTGAAAATTTTACGGTCCTATGTTGATATTCTGGCATTCAATTTGACAACAATAAAGAGTGATGTAATAGTTAGGACTATTAGAATAACTACGGAATTGTTTTGTATTTATTGGAGGAAGAGATGACCTTATTTTATAATCTTCATTTTATTGCAGAGAAACTACCAACAATTAATATGGATGAAGTATGGAACGAATTCAAACCCCAAAGAAAATAAATCCTAGGTAATTTCCTTAGATACATTAATTACCAATTACTACCAATTACTACCAAATTGGTAGTATCCTTTTTATCTTAAAAAATACTAGTATCTACTAAAAAGTAACGGATTGGTAGTTATGAAAATTCCACAGAAAGCACCAGATATGTGGGAGATTGTCGGGAAAAATCCTGAGATGCTCTCCATGTTTGTAGATCCTAAGATGCAGGAACTTGTTGCAAAGTATAATCGGGATTATTTACACTGGGATGAGCTCAGGCACCGGAAGTTGCCGGTGGAAGCTGAAAAGATGTGGGTTTTGCTTAAAAATAGCAGGAAAATGCAGGCAAAACTGCTTGATTTTGGGGACTGGACATTTCAGTATGTTCTAACCGGAGAGACATTGAGAAGGTTACATCTGCTGGACACAAAAGGTGCCGGGAATCTTGAAAGTGGACCGGGGGGTGTGAGTGTTGCAGACAGGAAGCGATACATTCTTAATTCACTCATGGAGGAGGCCATAGCATCCAGCCAGCTTGAAGGAGCGGCTACTACGCGGGAAGCTGCAAAGAAAATGCTCCGGCAGAAAAGAAAACCAAAGGACTACTCCGAGAAAATGATAATTAACGGTTATCAGACCATGTACATGATAGCTGAAAGGAAGGATAGATCCATTGATGTGGAAACACTACTTCGGATTCACAAGGAAGTCGTCCGTGATACTCTTGATTATCAGGAGGATGAGGGGAGATTTAGAGATAACAATGAAATTGTCGTGGCAGATCCTCAGGATGGAACTATAATATATCACATTCCACCCGATTATCAGGAACTTCCATCTCTTATGAAAGAATTCTGCAAATTCGCCAGCAATGATGAAGAAGAATTCATACATCCCCTCATTAAGGGAATCATATTGCACTTCCTGATAGGTTACATACACCCCTTTACCGATGGTAATGGCAGGTGTGCAAGATCAATATTCTACTGGTACATGTTAAGCCGTGGTTACTGGCTCTTTGAATACATGCCCATATCAAGGATACTGCTGCACTCGAAGAGTAAATACGGTAGGGCTTATCTCTTCACTGAAAGCGATGAGAATGACCTTACATATTTCATCAACTATAACCTCTCAACAATAGAAAATGCACTGGAAGACCTCGAAGAGTATATAAATTTCAAAAAACAGGAGCAAAATGAAACAATGCAGATCATTGAAGCCTCTGAGAATCTGAACCTCAGACAGGCAGAGATAGTCAAAAGCCTGCTAAAAGAACCAGAAAGGTACTTCCCTATAGCTGAGATGAAAAGTAAGTACAATGTTGCCTACGACACAGCAAGAAATGATATGCAGTATCTTACACAACTTGGTTATGTTGAAAAGATCGAGAGAGGTAGGAGTTATATGTACAAGTATAAGGGAGTAAAAAAGGATAATTAATTATCTAATATAGCTGCTACCAAAAACTACCAATTTCTACTGAATTGGTAGTACTATTATTTTCACACTCTTGCATATTCCAAAATACACTATATCGCTTATTTTGCAGAATATTAATAATTTTGGGTATATTCCTAGCTTTCAGTCTTATTTTCATTGTAAAGTAATATGGCAAATCTCTTTATATACTAATATCGATAATAATTATTATTCATAGATTGATATAATATTCTCATCTCCCTAACATCTTCGGTTTTTGTCCCAAGAAACACACTAATGAACAGGCTTCTTAGAACGAAAAAAGCGTTATTGAATAAATGAACTGTAGTAGTGGAGGTAAGTGATGAGATCATCTTATATCTTTATTGTTGGTGCAATTGGTATTTCTTTGATTTTTTGGTGTTGTTTATAGTATGTGACAAAGGAAACATTGCCATAGCATTCCTTTTACTTATGATGTTGACCAGAGTATTCTTCTTGTCTGTCCGATTGAATTAGTTTATGTTAATCATTTCCGACTGGAATCGGGAGCGGCTAGAACCGGAGATTATATGGATAAAGAGTGGAGGAGAAGGCAAAGAAACGATTTTCTGCACAAAACATCTTCTAAACTAATAAGCGAGAACCAAGCAATTGCAGTAGAATCCTTGAATGTTTCGGGTATGTTGAAAAATCATTGCCTTGCACAAGCAATTAGTGATGTTTCGTGGAGTGAGTTTTTCCGACAACTTGAGTATAAAGCAGAGTGGTGCGGAAAAACGCTATTGAAGATAGGTCAATTTGAGCCATCTTCGAAATTATGTAATGTTTGCGGACATCATAATGGTAAAATGACTTTGAAAGATAGGGATTGGTGCTGTCCTAAATGTAATACAGAACATGATAGGGACATCAATGCAGCAATCAATATCAAGAAGTTTGCACTTCAAAATCAAAATCTACTAAATGTTTGACACCTTTGGAACGAGGGGAGGGGCTTGTGGACTTGTTCTCGATAGAGAAAAGAATGAAGCAAGAAGCCTCATGCGTAAGCGTGGGGTAGTTCACCAATTCACATGTAAATAATGAAATTGTGAATTATCCATTAACAGAAAATTCATTATTTGAGATGCATGGTGGGGAAATCTGGGTTGAAAGTGAAGTTGGGAAAGGAAGTACATTCACATCCTCAATACCTATGGATTGCAAAGTTGAATAAAATCGTTTGTCAGTGTTGATGATGTGTAGCAGATTTTAGCAAAGCCATTTATTTATATACTATATATTTCAAATATCATCCAAGGTAGGAGAAGATATCTCTGTACCAGCTAATTGAAAGCAATAGGAGGTGGGACTCCTTTTGCATTCGTGGGGTACAATAAAATGAAGCAATTCCAAAAAAACATTTCAATAAGGAAAGATGCTCAAAAGTCTGATGAGCTATTTAAAATTATTTTTGATAATTCGAATGATGGGAATAACCATTAATGAACCCGGTGGACTTTTTCTGGAAGTAAATCAAACAATCTGTAATGCCCTTGGATATGCTCATGAAGAAATGCTGCAGATGACCCCATATGAGATAATATCAGCTAAAGCAGCAGCACAGTTTCCTGAAAAAATAAAAGAATTGCAACAAAAAGGATATGTTCTATTTGAGAGCATTGTAGTTTCAAAGGATAGGAAGCATTATCCTGTTGAATTAAACATGAGAATTATTAATTATCAAGGTAAACCTCCATCTTTTCCATCATCAAGCATATCACAAAACGCAAGAAATTAGAAGAGGAAGTGAAGATGAGAAAAAAACCAATTCAGATGATATTCGATTACACATCTTCATCTGACATGGACCTGGAAGATTTAGCACTACTGGACATAATAGACCTGGAAGATCTTCAAACCATCCAGGATACCTTTGCAAAGACGAACGATGTGGCTTCCATAATTACCGACACCGATGGCAAACCCATAACCAAACCGAGCAATTTCTGTAAGATCTGCCAGATAGTGCGTAGCACAGAAATTGGAAAAAGACGCTGTGAAAGGTCCGACATGATATTGGGAGAAAAGGCGAAAAAACTTATGGGGCCCACTTATGAGAGATGTCATAGCCTTGGATTGATAGACGCCAGTGCTCCGATAATCATAGGTGGTAAACATGTAGCCAACTGGCTCATCGGACAGACCAATGTAAAAGAAATCAATTCTAAATTGATAGAGGAGTATGCTAGGGAAATTGGTGCTGATGTGGATAAGATGCTGGATGCATACCACGATGTACATCATATGTCGATTGAAAAGTTTGAAAATGTACTGCTGTTGCTCTCACAATTTGCAAAGCAGATATCCACGCTGGGATACAACAATCTGAGACTAATACGAGAGCTAAATGAGCGCAAACTGGCAGAAGAAAGGCTACGGGAGAGTGAGGCAAAGCTCCGTACTGTAGTGGACACCATCCCTGATCTGGTCTGGTTGAAAAATACGGATGGTGTTTACCTTATATGCAACTCGAAGTTTGAACGTTTTTTTGGTGCAAAAGAAGCAGAAATTGTCGGCAAGACTGACTATGATTTTGTAGAAAAGGAGCTGGCTGATTTTTTCACACAAAAGGATAAAGCTGCGATAGGTTCCGATAGACCTGTTATGAACGAAGAAGAAGTCGTCTATGCAGATGACGGGCACAGGGAAGTTCTTGAGACGATTAATAACCCTATGTATGACTCTAATGGAAATCTTGTGGGTGTATTAGGTATTGGGCGAGATATCACAAGCCACAAAATTGCTGAGGAAACACTTCTCCAAGCAAAGATTGAAGCTGAACTTGCCAATCGTTTCAAGAATGAATTCATAGCCATCGTGAGTCATGAACTGAAAACTCCACTGAGTTCTATTATAGGCTTTTCTGAGTTTCTACTCGATGAGATGTCCGGAGGTATGAATGAAGAACAGGTAAAGTACATAAATGATATTTTTAAAAGTGGCAACCATCTACTAGAAGTGGTCAATAGTATCCTTGACATCTCAATGATTGAATCTGGTAAGATCGAACTTTACTATGAGTTGTTCTCTGTTTCTGATGCAATTGATGAAGTAATATCTATACTGCTACCTCTTGCACTAAAAAAGAGCATCGATATAGATGTCAAAATCGAAATGCAACTTGAGGATATCAATGCAGATAAAACAAAATTCAAACAGATTCTCTATAATCTTGCAAGTAATGCAATCAAGTTCACACCTGAAAACGGTTCGGTGATGTTAACTGGAAAGCAAATTGATAACATGCTCCAAATATGTGTAGAAGACACAGGTATGGGAATTCCAAAAGAGAATCTAGAAGAAATATTTAATCCATTTAAACAAGGATATCCGTATCTTACACGTATACATGGAGGAACCGGACTGGGTCTTTCCATTGCCAAAAATTTTGTTGAATTGCACAATGGTAGTATCTGGGTTGAAAGTGAAGTTGGGAAAGGGAGCACATTTACGTTCGCAATTCCTATATAGAGTAAGGTTGAATAAATCTTATTTGTTAGTATTGGTGATATTATAACTGATTATAAAACATCTGAATATTGGCTCCGTAGAGATCCCCAATGTTCGGACAATAGTCAAATTTGAAAATATTGTGGGATGAGTTACATGATGTTGGAATATAATCTCAATTCCAGTCAATGGACATCGATTTTGATAGGTTTTCTACAGAGCCAGTTACCTATAACCCATTATAACTGTGCGACTGGTGTAATTCGAAGTAACATTATGTATCTAAAATATCGAGCTTGCCTGATCTAGCTCTGTACCAGGCATCTTCTTAGTAGCTAATAATGCCTTTACTATTCATTCACTCTCATCTAAGAGTTTGGCAAGTCCTGGGTGCTTACTGACCATTTTTGTTAGCTCTCCCATCTTCTGCATGTCTTGTTGCATTTGCTGAATCTGCTTCTTCATCTCTGCGAGATCATTTTGTTCAGATTCGATTTCATTTACTGCATTTATGTTGAGTGCAGCACCACAATTCACACAGAAAACAGATTGAGGTGTATTGATTCTCTGACAACGTGGACACTTCTGAACATTGGTCCCATGTGTGTCATCTCCACCAATATCAATACCTTGTGCCTTCAAAATAGCTTTATCAGTATCCCTGCCAGAAAGATGAATGTAAGTGGAGGGCATAGTAGACCCTTGCACCCATCCAAAGATAGCATCCATTTGGGCTTCAGTTAAATGATTGGCCATGTATGTAGCCCTACTATGCCGGAAAAGATGAGCATGTACTTTCTTTTTAATTCCTGCTGCATTCGCTGCTTTTTTGATTTGCTTTGTTAAGCTGGCATGACCCATTGCCGTTTTAATGTTGTTAGGATCTGGATTATCGTTCCACCATAAAGGAGCATCAGAATTGTCTTTATCCGGGTGTACTTCCATCCATCTCATAAGATAAGGAACGCTGAATACTGCCCTTACTCGCCTCATTCCTGTTTTTCCAGATACCAGAAATTCAGCACCGTACTCGTCAAATCTGACATTTTTCAAAAGCAAAGTTCCTATTTCGCCAATTCTAGCACCTGAATCCCACAAAACTGCTATTAATGCCCGGTCCTTTGGGTTCCTGGTTGTTTCGATCATAGCCAAAACTTCTGATTCTGTGAGCAGATCATCAGGCAGCTTTGTCTTGCTCTTATTCTTGGTTGCTCTAAAAAACTTAGTAATTTCGGGATCTTCTCCAGCATTCAACCAACGATAGTATTTTTTTATTGTAACTAAGTAATCGTGGCGTGTATCCTCGCTCTTATAGCGACCCCTGACGTATTTCATTATCCTATGTTCGCCCAAACCCTCAACAGTACAGGCCCTTACAAAATCTGATATATTCTTTTTGTTGGTTTCTGATATATCGGGAGATTTTTTCAGACTTTCAATTCTTGTCTGGAGTTTTGCACCATAAATTGTAAATTATTTCGTTCAAAATCGAATTTTTATCATATTCAGGATTATCTGATTCAAAATGAGAAAATAAAGTATCAAGGTACTCATTTAAACTAACAATTTCTTCCAAACTCAAATATGAAGCATTCTTATTATTTTCATAGATGCCATATTTTTCCAATTCAGGCTGTTTTACAATAACTAAAGAACCGATTTCAGTCAATCTGGCAAGCTTACGTTCAACACTTGGTCTGGTATATCCCCTTTCTCCCTCATGGGTTTTTATTATGCAGTCAATGAGTTGCGCCCTTCTAACGAATCGATTTTTGCTTGTCCTTCTCCGTTTGTAGTTCCCGAAACAATCTTTAGAATCTATTTTCCCAAAAGCATAAGACCTGTTGAATCCAACTTTTAAGTAATGAATGCTGTGGAACTGAAAGGTCAGACCGCTATTGTCACAGGTGGGGGCAGGGGGATAGGGAGAGCCATCTGCCTGAGCTTTGCAGATGAAGGAGCCAATATAGTTGTGGCTTCAAGGACAGAGGAAGAGATACAGCAGACCAAGCAAATGGTTGAGGATACAGGAGCAAGCTGTCTTGCCATAAGCACAGACATCAGAGAGGAGGAAGGTGTCAAGAAACTCATCTCAAAGACCATGGATGTTTTCGGTAAGATCGACATACTGGTCAATGATGCTGGTGTTGCCTATAGGAAACCTCTTCAGGACATCTCAACTGATGAATATGATGAGATAATGGACACCAATGTCAAGGGCATGTTCCTCTGCACAAAATACGCCCTTCCACATATTCTCAAAAGCGATTCAGCCAGGATCGTTAACATATCTTCTGGTGCCGGAAAACAGGGGATGCCCCAGCTTTCTGTCTATTGTGCCTCCAAATTTGCTGTTATCGGCATCACAGAGTCCCTTGCCAGCGAAGTTGCTGGAAAGGTGAAGGTATATGCAGTATGTCCGGGGGGCGTTGATACCCAGATGTATAGATCCCTATTCTCCGATGAGCCAATGCTCAAACCAGAACACATTGCACAAAAGGTACTGGAATTGTGCCTCCCTGATTCAAAAGTACCGTCAGGCTCATCGATAGAAGTCTACAGGCCACCTTTCTAAGAGAGATGGAGGGATTCCCATATTCAAGAACAGAAAAGAAGCAGGAGACAAGCTTGCCATAGCCCTTGATAAATACAGGAAAGAAAAACCAATCGTCCTGGCCATCCCGCGTGGGGGTGTTGAGATAGGGTATCGTGTGGCAATGTACCTGGAAGCAGAGATGTCCCTGATAGTTGTCAGGAAACTGCCATTCCCGGATAATCCAGAGGCAGGGTTTGGTGCGATTGCAGAGAATGGAAGCACCTTCATCTTCCCTGAAGCAGGGAACTGGCTCTCAGGTGAAGAGATACAAAGTATAGAAGAAGCCCAGATAGCAGAGATCGAAAGACGGATAGATGTCTTGAGGTCAGGAGAACCCCTGCCAGACATAGAGGACAGGACCGTTATTCTGGTAGATGATGGAATAGCAATGGGATCCACGATGAGAGCTGCCATAATGCTCTGCAAAAAAAAGAAGGCAAAAAAGATCGTAGTTGCAGTACCTGTAACAGGAAGGGAGACCGCCGCAAAGATAGGGGACCTGATAGATGATATGGTAGTCCTGGAAATGCCCCATCAATTCTATGCGGTCGCACAGGTCTATGAGAACTGGTATGATGTCCCTGACTTCGAGGTTCTTGAGATCATGAAGATGATTGAATAAGATATTTTGGAATTCGATCTGCCTTAATAATAGAACGGTTCACAAAAGGGCCTTACACCGTGCACATGGCTCGCAACCCTTGATATCAGTATCATCAAGGGTATTTGAGAAATGCATCACACATCCTATATCAGGACAATGCACAAGCCCGAACATATGTCCGATCTCGTGTATGGCTTCTTTGAGAATCCTCTCCTTGAACAAAAACTCATTTGGCGGGAGTCCATAGTACTCCTCCCTCAACCTTGTGAGTGAGATCACAGCTACCCTCTCAGCCGCAAGTCCAAAGATAAAATTGAAAGACTTTACATATATGTCCTTATCGATGGTGCCCAGCACCTTTGAACCATCACTGGGTATTGACATCATCATATCAGCAAGAATGGTCGATGCTTCATACTGCCCCCTATCAGGATTATAGGCATAAGACGGAATTGACATTGCGGGGTCGATCTTGACAGGCAGGGAGAAGATAGAGCTTATATGGTCTTTCAGCCCATCCAGCAAACCCTTTTCGACCTCACCTATCGGCCTTATATGCAACAACATTCCCCAAAACCCCCAATACTTCTGTTCAACTCTGCCTTATGATCATGATGTTCACTTTTCTGTGCCTAGGCCCATCCATTTCAGCAAAAAATATACTTTGCCAGGTTCCAAGCACCAGCTTTCCATCTATTATGGGGATGGCTTCACTCGAGCCCAGAAGGACGGCTTTGAGGTGGGAATCGGCATTGTCATCTATCCTGTCATGCTGATAGCCGGCCGAAGGGGGAACGAGTCTTTCCAACAGGTTCAGAATATCATCACGCAGACCTGATTCATTTTCATTGACAATTATCGATGTAGTGGTATGTGTAGTACTGATGACACAAATCCCATTCAGGATATCACTTGTTTCTACAGCTTCTTTCACCACATCGGTGATATCAATAAGTTCGACGCGTCTACTTGTTTCAATTTTCATTTTCTCTAAATACCTGTTCTATTTTATCAACCGTATTTTCAGTATCAAAATGTAGGATGCCAATTCCTCCTGCATTTTCCCAGTTTTCAATATTTTCAGTATTGTCATCTACAAGGATGCAACTGGGAGATGAATACATCTTTTTATCCGAACGTCTGCAGATAATAGCTTTATCAGCAAAGTCTTTACCAATCTCTCTGGCCAACCAGTCGTATTTCCCTTTCATACTGAATTCTGCTACACGTCCTCTTTTAGGATTTGGATGTGCTGAAAGAATTGTTGTGTTGTAGTTTAATAGATAATCAACAAGGTCTCTACCATCATTTCTCCATGGCATTTCTGACCAAAAATTGATTCCATGAGATTCAACGATCTTCCAGAATTTATCCCTGTCCGAGTTATGTAGTTTGATAAGTCCAGAAGAAATATTGTTGCACGCATTATCAAAGTCGGTGATTACATTATCCATATCAAGATAAATTCTGTACTGAACATTGTTATGAGGAGTCTGTTTATTTTCCATTGGCATTGTGATTCACTCGTTATAATTGTAAATGGAGAACATTGATTCAAATTGATTTTAGTTATTCATAAGAGAATAATGTCATAAATTGGTATTAAAACCATTATGTAAGTTTTCTGAAAAAAGAACGATTCAATTCCAATCATAGTTACCTCCCCTTTGATGGTACTTATCTGCATCAACCAGATCAGTAAGTTCCATATGCTCCAGTGATTCAAAGGGAATTGAAGAACGCTGATTGCTATTGCTCAAGATAATGTTTCCATCCGGGCCGATTATTAGATAAGAATTCAGCATTTCACAGGCTGATTCAAATGTAGGAGTTGCACCATTATTGAGTAGCATTCCCTCATTAATTTTCCAGAATGTATCGAATTCTTCTTTAGTAAGCATCAGATCAAGCGAATCGTCGTTTTGGCCTTTCATACTGCAACATCCACGACCTCTGGCAGAATGTTGTTGAATTGTAATTGAGCAGGAGGATGCATTATGACAGGCATACCGTAATCATGTCCTGTAATATATAGGCGAAAATATACAACACGAATAATCATTATAAATCGCAGTAATGATTATATATGATGACTGTTTGATTATATATGAGATCTTCATAGTAGTGCAAGTGACCTAGACATCAACAGCTATTGATACGTTTTTAATATTTCATAACACTGATTTTTGGCCTAACCAATAAACCACTGGGAGATTAAGGGGTAAGGAATAAATGAGTAAGCTAACTTCAGGTAAGATTTCCATCGAAGACTTGGAAAACGTTCAGATCAACATTAGTAACATTGTAGGATCTATCGAAAAGGAGATAGAAGAAAAAGGTGAGGGGGGACCAACACCAAAACCCGGGATAGCAGCATTGAGGGGCTGGGATTTTAAACTGCTCGATCGGTACGAACCTGTGTATACACCGACATCCGACCAATGCAGTTACTGTACGTTCGGTCCATGTGATCTGACTGGTAACAAAGAAGGAGCTTGTGGCATCAATCTGGAAGGTCAGACCGCGCGGGAGTTCCTGCTTAGTACGATAATAGGAGCCGCGGCCCACTCTGCACACGGACGTCACCTTCTTCATTATTTGATTGAAAAATTCGGCAGGGACCATCCCATCGATGTGGGCCCATCTAACATCAAAGCACCTAACACCCAGACTGTCACAGGATACAAACCAGAAACGATTGGTGATCTTGAAGCGGTACTGGTGTATGTAGAAGAACAGCTAACCCAGCTTATGGCAACCATCCACATGGGTCAGGAAGGCGAAGCTATCGATTTCGAGTCAAAGGCCCTGCACGCCGGGATGCTCGACCATGTGGGTATGGAAGTGTCTGATATCGCACAGATCTCATGTTTGGATTTCCCAAAGGGAGAGCCCGAAACACCTCTCGCAGAGATAGGGATGGGATCGATCGATTCCACAAAACCTGTACTGATAGTTATAGGGCACAATATGGCGGGTGTTTCCAATATAATCGATTACATGGAAGAACATGACATTCTTGATAAGATAGAACTTGGAGGACTGTGCTGTACCGCCCTTGACATGACCCGCTATAAGACAGAGGGCGGGAATGCCCCAAAAGCAAAGATAGTCAGTACCCTTGCCAAACAGCTGAAGATGATACGTTCAGGTGTTCCGGATGTCGTTGTTGTTGATGAGCAGTGTGTGCGTGCCGATGTTCTCAGAGAGGCACAGAAGCTCATGATTCCTGTGATCACAACCAACGAGAAAATAATGTATGGCCTCCCAGACAGGTCAGATGACAGTGTAGATGATATCCTTAATGATCTGGCCAGTGGAAAGGAGCCGGGTGCGCTCATGCTTGACTTTGACAAGCTTGGAGAGCTGGCACCACGCCTTGTGCAAAAGATGGCGACCATACGCGACGAAAAGGGCATAAGGGGCCTCCCATCCGATGACGAGTTCAAAGAACTTACGTCAAGATGTGTCCACTGCCTGGCATGTGAGCTTGCGTGTCCGATCAATCTGCCGATCAGCGATGCAATGACTGCTGCAGAAGGTGGAAACCTGGAACCATTTGAGATACTCCGCGACAAATGTATAGGATGTGGCAGATGCGACCATTCATGCCCAAAGGATATTCCTGTACTGAATGTGATCGAGAAGGCGGCACAGAAGATCATACGGGAAGAGATAGGAAAAGTAAGGGTTGGAAGAGGTCAGATCAGTGACCCCGAGATCCGAGAAGAGGGAGTAAACCTTGTACTTGGAACAACACCTGGCATCGTTGCAATAGTGGGATGCTCGAACTATCCCGGTGGAACCAAGGATGTGTACGATATAGCAGATGAGATGCTTAAGAGGAATTACATTATCCTAGTTTCAGGATGTTCGGGAATGGATGTTGGAATGTACAAGGATGAGGAGGGGCAGACACTCTATGAGAAGTATCCAGCAAAGTTCCTCAAAGGCAACTTGATCAATATGGGTTCCTGTGTATCCAACTCTCATATTACGGCAGTTGCGATAAAAGTTGCAGCAATATTTGCACAGAGGGACATCACCGGCAACTACGAAGAGATCGCTGACTATATCCTAAATCGTGTGGGTGCAGTTGGGGTTGCTTGGGGTGCCTATTCGCAGAAAGCCCTGTCCATTGGAACAGGCTGCAACAGACTGGGAATACCTGTAGTGCTCGGACCCCACGGCTCGAAGTTCCGCAGGGCGATAATCGGTAAACCATATGACATGGACAAATGGAAAGTATACGATGCACGTAATGGTAAAGTGATGCCAATACCGCCTGCGCCTGAATACCTGCTGACCACGGCGGAGACTATTGAAGAACTGATGCCAATGCTTGCCAAGAGCTGCATACGTCCGAGTGACAATAATATGGGTAGGATGATCAAACTCACCCATTACATTGAGCTCAGCCAGAAGTATCTTGGAATAATGCCCGATGACTGGCACACTTTTGTCAGGACCGAGACAGACCTGCCTCTTGCAAGGCGTGGAGAACTTCTCAAGATGCTTGAAGAAGAACATGGATGGGAGATCGACTGGAACAAGAAGAAGATCCTCTCAGGTCCGTCCATGAAACTGGATTTTTCAGCCCAACCGACTAATCTAAAAAGACTTTGTAAGGAAGCATAATCTCCGGCCTACGGCACAAAGAATATTCAGGTATCCACAAAATATGGTGTAAAAAGCTTAGAGCCAACCCAGCCAAAGGTAGTTGCAAAACTGATAATCCAGAATTCCACATACACCGGATAATGGACTCGACCGGTCCACTAAAAAACTGTTGATAGACTTAAGAAGATGCCGATATTTTGAAGAATTGAGCATCTGTTTCTTTGCCTTTTTTTTGTACATAACCAAGGGGTAATTAGCGTACGCTCTTGGTCAGAGAATAGTCTGATTTAAACCGTTGCTTAATTCGTGTGAGGGGGGCACAAATTCACTAGGATTTGGGGTGCCGTTGGATTCTGCGCAAGTGTGCACAGCTTAGGCATGGCTACACTGGCTGGAAGCCCACAGCCCACCAGTAGCCAGGTATCACACCAGGAAGTATGCATACGCTCATAACTCACTCGACGACCAAATTGAACACAGGGTGTTCTGACAGGCAGCGTTTGTATTTCGTGGAAGCATGAGGTTCGAATCTTACTCCCCGCATGATTTTTGGGGGATATATACAAGTGGAAAAAAGTGTACGGTGTTTGTCAATCTGCAACACAATCATATAAAATTCCCCACATTTTTTCAAAAGGGATAATCGCAATAAGTAGTGAAGTGTAAGTATTGATAGCCTATGAATATTTTACATCAAAAAGGTTATATGAAATAATGTTAGATTTTTAACTGGGATTGGAGTACTGACATGAAGTTCCCTTAACTGAATCAGCTGTAAGCGGGGGCTTTCAGCTATAATTGATAATATATGTAATTGAATGGGGGGTTTGAAAACGATTGAAAGCATTTCATTGCCACAAGATTTAAGGGTTGCCATTGGTTCTGAAAATATAGACTTTGCTGTAGAATCTAATCGTGCGAAACCACGTGGAGACTCATTTTTTTTAATTATTTTGGGAACTTTTTTCCTTGTAGTTAGTATTATTATTGTATCTACCGCAGATTTTGAAAACTTGGGGCCAGGCGCCTTATTCCCTGGTATAGGTCTTTTAATTGGTATCGGCACGTTGGGATCTGGTATTTATTCCCTATTTAGAAAAGGTGGTTACTTCGTAGGAATACCAACAAGGTTAATAAATTACCAAAAAGGCAAAATAAAATCTATTGGCTGGAGAAAATTTACCGGAGATGTCAAAGTAAAGGGTAATGCTCAAAAAGGCGACATATATTTACAGTTGATGAGTGGGCATATACCAAGCGACGATACAATATATATTCATGATATGATATATATATTCGGAATACCAAATGCATTAGAAATTGGACAAATTTGTAAAAAAAGAATTAAAGAAAATGCCCCTTTTACCTATGTTTCACCAATAGGTGAGGACACCGACAACCAAAAGATTAGAGAAGTGCCTGCTGGGAGAGACAGGGAGATTGCGCCGCCCAATATGGAATCACGCAAAATAGATCGGTCAGAGAGAATACTGGTGCTGCTTTTTGTCTTTGGTATTGTGATATATTCCCTCTATGAGGGTCAGTTACTATGGGGTCTCATTGCAGCTGCCATAATACTTGTGTTGGTAAGAAAACAAAGATAAAGAAGGTTCATGCCAAAGGATAGAGTAGACCCTGGGTATGGAGGAGACAGTGACTGAAAGCTAAAAGTTTATTATAAGTAGTGGGTGCTGTATGTAGGTACATATCGATACGCCTCCATACACTTGGTATTAAGACTAACCTTACAGCTAGTATGTTTAGAATTATGCTTGTGCTTGTCCTAAGAAGAAAGCGGGAATAAAGAATTTGTAAAAATGAATAACAGAAGCAAGGTGCATCTTAACAAGGGTTTATATTGCGCAGGTGGGGGAAATGATATCAAGAAACTTGGTTGCTGGAATACTCTTCTTGGTTATAGTATTTTTTGCAATGTCTACTGTTTGTCAAGCACAGGAGTATACACAGGTTGAGGCTAACGATATTTTAAAACAAATTGAAAATAGGGAAGATGTACACCTTGAAAATTCATGGATAATCGGAACGCTAGATTTAAGCGGAATATCTGTTGAAAGTGAAATAAAAATTGTTAGTTCAGTTTTTGAAAATGATGTTGATTTCTCAAACACTAAATTTTCAGGCAAGACTGATTTTGAAGGTGCAACTTTTAATGATTCTGCCTACTTCGAAGGGGCGGCTTTTAATGGTTCTGCCGTTTTCCGTGAGGCGACTTTTAGTCGTGATGCCGAGTTCATTGGGGCGACTTTTAATAGTTCTGCCGACTTCGGTGAGGCGACTTTTAGTCGTGATGCCGAGTTCATTGGGGCGACTTTTAATAGTCATGTCGGCTTCGGTAAGGCGACTTTTAGTCATTATGCCGACTTCAATCGGACGACTTTTAGTCGTTATGTCGGCTTCAGGTGGGCGACCTTTAATAGTGATGCCGGCTTCAGTGAGGTGACTTTTAATCGTTCTGTCGACTTCACTGGGGCGGCTTTTAATGGTGATGCCGACTTCAGTGAGACGACTTTTAATGGTGATACCACCTTCCTTGGGGCGATTTTGTATGGTGTTGCCGACTTCAGTGGGGCGAATTTTAGTACTGCTGACACCTACGCCTTAAGAAAGGCGATTTTATTCCGAACTTCAAGCGTTAGTCAAGCACAGGAGTTAACAAACGTTAGTTCTTACGTTATTTTAACACAAATTAAAAATGGGACAGATGTATACTATCAAAACTCACGTATAACGGGAACGCTAGATTTAAGCGGAATACCTGTTGTTGAAAGTAAAATAGTAATTGAGAATTCAATTTTTGAAAAGGATGTTGATTTCTCATACACTCAATTTAGAAAGCCTCTTTCTTTTTCCGGTACCGAATTTTCAGACAAGATCGATTTTACAGATGCGACTTTTAATGGTGATGTCTACTTCCTTGGGGCGACTTTTAATGGTGTTGTCCAATTCTATGGGGTGACTGTTAGTCGTCGTGTCGACTTCATTGGGGCGACTTTTAACGGTGTGATGTACGGTTGGAGTTTCCTTAAAGATGCGCCGGATCTTGACGGACCAACGTACATAAAACTAATGAATAATTTCAGGGACAATCAGCAGTTTGATGAAGCTGATGATGCTTATTACCAATATCGTTTGCTTAGAATTGGTAGTTTAACAGACATATTCATGTGGCTTACCTGTGGGTTTGGTGTGAAACCATATCGTGCTATAATTTTCGGGGGGTTAATAGTTCTATTATTCTCTCATGTTTACTGGCGGGGAGATGGTATTTCTAGATTAAAAGAAGATAATGGGGATGATAATCAACACATATCCTTTTTTGATGCTTTTTATTTTAGCATGGTTACATTTACCACGGTAGGCTATGGGGATTGGTATCCAAAAGATCGTTATCGTAAGTATGTCATGATTGAAGGCTTGCTTGGCTGGTTAATTCTAGCATTGTTCTTGGTAACTTTAGCCAATGTGATGATAAGACCATAATCGCAAAACACATCATTCACGAAATCTACTATTTTTTAAAAGTAGTATTGGATTTTAGATTTCAACTAACTCCACAAAAATATTGCGTACAAAAAATCGCACTTAACTATATCCCCGACTTGCGATGCGGGGATATATACAAGAAAAAATATGGCAACGGGGATTTGCAACGATTTCGCACAACCACCTGACTACCTAGAAAAAAACAACGCAAATTTTCTTCAAAAACTAATTCTTCTAAAAAGGAAATTTGATAACATACTAAAATCGTATTTCTTAAATAATAGATACAAAATTGTCTGATCAAAGAATAACTATTTTAACATGCTAAACATATTTTCTACACAAAGAGGGGAGATATAATGGAATTGCTTTCCAATTTACATATTCTTGTTGGCATTTAATGCAAAATAGAGATTACAAAAAGGACTGGCACTAAAATTTAAATGAGGTTTAGACTATGCAGGAACTGGATTTTCTATCACTAGCGACTTTGTATGTTCTTTTGTTATTGTTTGGATTAGTTACACTTATTCTCTGGTGGTTCCAGATCAATGTCTATAAAGGTAAAGCGATGGATAATCCAGATGGATCAACCGATGACTGGCATGAGCAGAAGATCCTATTTGGAATGTCATTTGCAGATATAGTCATCATTTGTCCAGCTACTTTTGTTGGTATTGCCTTAATACTGATCGATTCCCACTGGGGGTTTTACATTCTAGGAATGCTGAGTTTCTGGCATATGTGGGTGAATACTGCTTTTACAGTTACCAGTTTACGGTTTGAAGACCCGAAAATTACTTTTATGTGGTTCATAGCTTATCCATTTGGGATACTCCTCGGTTTACTTTACCTCATTTGGATGTTTATCCACTTTGATATGATATTTCTTCTATAATAGAAATTTGTAGGCAAAATATTAAATGTCCAGAATAACACCGATTATCCCCATCTTTCCAACCTCTCCCTCACATGAATATTGAGGGTAAACGGCTTCTCACTCCTAGCATTCTGTTTCATGTAATGCAACGTACCCTTAGAAAAGTCCATCCTCTTCCATTCTTCTAATTTCAATCTAAAATAGGAAAACAGTATCATGCAGACTTATTGATATTAATCTCAAGTGTTAGTAAATATAAAAAACCGAACTCCAAAAATTTATTTTTAAGACATGTTCTCTTTTATAATTATGTTATGTGGCAAAACTTACTCAAATTGTGTGTTGAGTTTTAAAACTAAATGTTCTATCACTTTTGGAAAATAATACAAAAATTAGTATATGTATGAGAACTCTCAAATATTCCTTTGCCTATAAATTTTAATGGACGTTACAATAGATATGACGGAAAAGTTCGGTAAAAGCCTTGGAGTTGGGGTTGAAGCGCGGGAGGAAGTTCGAAAGAGTGGGGAAGAATATATTGAGGTTATAAGATCTCATGAAACAGAGAAGAAATCTGATGAAGATTAATGTTCGAAATCAATATCAAAGGAAACTAAAAGGTCATATGAACCTATCTTGGGATGAAATGTATCACAAAAAGATGAATGATAAGGAGGAGGAAGAAAATGAAGGTTGAAGAACTTGAACGGTATGGTAAGAGCTTGGAAACTCTTCCCAAAGGGGTCTTGAAGAAACAGATGGGTATTATGATCCGGGGAATCAGAAACAAATACGGAATCTTGGGTATTGGTCCTTTTTTCTTTAAGACAATGCTTGAACAGAGGGCTCTGAAAAAGAATTATCCTGAGGCCTACAAGGAAACCCTAGCTATCAGTAAAGATGCAGCTAATGAAGTTACAATGCTGATAGCAATGTTCAATGTTGTTGCAAGGAAGGAAGGTAGAGATAAGGCATACGAATTTGTTAAAGGAATTTTCCAGGAAATTGCAGTTCTGAGCATGCCTGCCTTTTACCAGATAGACGATCTCGTGAAATGCGAAGGAGATGTCTATGATAACTTCATGAAATTCAATAAAGCCTGGTTCGAGGCCATGCAGCAAGCAGGTACTTACGAAATTCAAACGAATAGGATTGAAGGTGATGAACAGACTATCATAGTCACCAGATGTGCCAATTGCGTCCTTGGTCAGAGGTTTGACTGCCCTGAAATATCAAAACTCGGCTGTGACCATGATCTGGCAGGCTATCCGGTAATCGCTGACAGAGTCAATATGGAGTTCAGGAGGCCCCATGCGATGGCAAAGGGGGACGACTACTGCGACTTTCACTTTTACAGGAAGGGCACCTCTCCTGATATGATGGAAATTGACGACCAGATGGTCAAGTGGGATGAGAGTCTGAATAAGTGAGGGAAGTACACAAGATGAATATTTTTAGATATGTTTTAGCCAAGCTACCTGAAAAATGGCAAAAAAAGCTAACCGTGTATTTAGTGAGCTCGGGCAAGATTTTTACTACTCCGATCTGGAAAATGCTATTTCAGACCCTCACGTTTTATGGAGCAGCCTTGTGGATTATTACATTCCCAACCTCAACTATATTATTGGCAAAGTTATTTAGGCAAATTTCTCATGATTAAAAAGTGATATTCATGTAGACTCTACGCGATGACAACGTTCTCCGATTGTCCGATGGTCGTAGGCTTGGCTACGCCGAATATGGCAACCCTGATGGCAATCCGGTCTTCCTCGTTCACGTTACTCCCGGAACCAGGCTTTACTGGAAATCATTCCCCGGTTTCCCCTTCCGGTCTGACCTGCATATAATAGCACCGGATCGACCCGGATACGGACTTTCGGACTGGAAGCCAGGTCGAACAATGACAGACTGGCCGGACGACATCGTAGAGCTCGCTGATGCACTGGATATCGATCGATTTGCCATGGTCGGTGTTTCCGGGGGTGGTCCCGAGACTCTGGCATGCGCCTGGAAAATCCCAGAGCGGCTGACAGCGGTGGGAGTGATCCACAGCCCCCCCCTCCAGATGTGCAGGATTATTACGAGGGGATGAACCGGACGAACCAATTATTCTTCAGTTTAGCCGCCCACTGGCCCTGGTTAATTCGAAAGAATATGGAATTAGTGGCATCCTTTGTACGCCGCAATCCCAATAAATACATCGGAAGCTGACTTACAAGTTTTCGTATCCAGATAAAGCAGCCATCGTCCGCCCTGAAATACGCGAGGTCTTGCTCCAAGCTATGTCCGAAGGATACCGCCAAGGCGGACGCGGTGCAGGGGATGATATGGTTCTTCATCACGGCCTCCCATGGTTTTTCTCCCTGAAGCATATCAATGTGAAGGTGTATCTATGGCAGGGTGAGAACGATACCAGCGTATCTAATAGCCAGGCCCGCTACCTGGCAAAGACACTGTCCAACTGCCAGGCAACTTTCATCCCCAACGCCGGACACCTCTGGCATATAGATCACATGAAGGAGGTGCTGGACGTGGTGGTACCTCGATAATCCCGTCCACACTTTGCAAACAAGAAGTATCCCAAATTAACGAACGTCATCGGATATGCTGAATCAAATTGCATGCGACTGTTTTCCCTTGAGGAATTCATCAAATTCTTTTATCTGGAAGGCTATGAGCAGGAAACCCTTTGCATTGGCTATAATATCAATTTCGATATTTCAAGAATAATCCTTGATTACGGGCATGGAAGGTATTCGGGGAAGGATGGCTTTTCCTTTAAACTGACTGAGGATTTGAGCTATCCTAGATCTAGATATCTTCTTTTTCAGCGAAACCTAACTTTCCTTTTGTGGCAACTGTAAGAACAATAGCCCCAAACACTAAAACGGCTATGACAGCCAAATAAAGAGAGAGGGAAATGGTCGGGAGGGAAGTTCCTTCCCCAGCTGCCACAAGCGAGCCATCACTTAAAATGATGGGCGCCCAGAAATCGATCCCTGCGTGCCATACGATGCCTGCAATCAGTGCGCTGGCCTTCGTTTTATTGTACAACCAGGTCATATAAACTGCGTTGGCAATGGTCCCCAACGTATACGGAATCACGAACCCCATCCCCATAGAGGCCGCTAATGCAGAAATAGCACCCTGTTCAGCAAAGAAGTCGGGCATGTGCCAAACACCCCAGATTGTGCCGATTACCAGACTGGCTATCAAGGGGCCATATTTAGTTTGCAGCCTAGGCAAGGCATAACCGCGCCACCCGAATTCCTCCCCAACCGGCCCGTTAAAGGGCAGTAAGATGACCAGAACAAGAAAAAGTGGTATCAAGTTGAGTTCTTCTTTGATCATGGTAAAAGGAGGAGATTCTCCCCCCAAAAGCAGATGTACGCCCAGACCGGCAAAGAATAAAACCGCTGTTCCAAATATGGCAATACCCCATAACCCTAACCGGGCTCGCCAGCGGCCAAATTGGCGCAGCAGGTCAATCAGCCCTTGCTTGCCTTCAATTGCAAAGACTAAGATGAAGGCAGCAAGCGAGGGGCCAATTATTAACATTTCAGCAGCCCTGCCGGTGTACCATGGAAACCAACTTATGATAAAAGTCAGTGCAAAAAAGATCATGATTTGGTACTTCTTTAGAAATTCTTTCATGGTCTTTCTGTTTTCGTTCATTTTTTGTCCCTCTCGCCCAGGTAAAAGAACAGAAAAGCCAGAACAAAAAAGATCATTATATTTGCCGGGCTTTCACCCAACCCCTCAACTGCAGTAAAATAAGGTCTGGCCATCTTCTCGCATGAGAACCATATTCCAGTAACCAAAAAAGTATATCCTGTCAATTTAAAATAAGAACTCCTTTCTTTAAGTTTCCTGGAATACTGCCACAATATTCCAAAAAAGAACAGCAATATTAAATTTCCACCGATACCGAACAAAACAGGAATATGTGGAAGCGGACCGTTAATAAAGGTAATTAAAGCAACAACAAGAAGAGTTCCACCTCCAAAAAGAAGACTTTTATCCCCATTGCCATAAAGGATAATACCAGTTCCTGCTATTATAGCGCCAAGTGGAACACCAAATGCCCATAAGAAGAACCAAAAACCAGGAACCTTCCACATGGTTTCATTTACTTCTTCCATTGTAGAAGCTTCCTTAAAAGTAGAAGTTACACTGTGACTTGCAATCCCTCCAATTGCCACAGCAAGGATTACACCGATCAGGAATATAGTTAATCCTAATTTCATTTATCCCACACCACATTAATAAAGTGGGATGCATAACTATTTAATATTTTTGGGCATGCCAACTTCACACAAATCTGGTTTTGTCCTTTAGGTAATAATTGGTTGTGCAAATTGTCCGCAAAACAGCGTTGCCATATTTTTCTTTGTATATATCCCCGACTTGCGATGCGGGGATATATGCAAGAAGAAAAAAGTGTACGGTGTTTTGCATCAAAAACGCACAACCATATTTTAAATTTCTAGGGAAAATGTGTATACTTTTTAGATAAAGTGCAAAACTATTTCCTGAATTGATTTCACAACTAAATTAGTAATATTTTTAGTAACTCAGTTTCCAAAAAACTATCAATATTGGAAAACAACTTCAAAATGTACATTTAACTTTGTATAAGGAGGGTGTTAAGAAATGTTATTTATAGACATAGTTACATGGGAGCCAAAGGACAATGACGAAGTGACAAACCTTTTTTCAAACTGGGAATATCCAGAAGGAATTAAGGTAATAGGAGAATGGATTGACTTGTCGAACTGTAGAACCGTTGTGGTATATGATGCAGAGAACGCTGAAGCTTATGTTGCTGCCACTTTCCCTTGGAGAGATATCTGCTATTTCGATAGCTTTCCTGTAATGGAATCAACTGAACTCATGAAACTCATGTCCGAGAAAATGAAATGATTTTTCGACATGATAAATGCTTTAAATGTTCGATGATCAACATTTTGTTGCCTCGTCGAACATCTCTTTTTGACAGTTTGGTGAAAAGGTTTATTTCTTGCTTATAATGTTTGTATTACAAACTATTAACAACGCTCTCCCCTCACATCTCCAACCTTTCCTTAACATGAGCATTCAGACTAAATGGTTTATCGCTCTTAGCATTCTTCTTCATGTAATGCAAACTTCCTTTTCTATGGGTTATCTTCATCCATATTTCCTTTATTTGGCAGAAAAGTTGAAGATCCTGAATATGAGGAAATGTCATAACGACATTTTCTCCAATACTTTCCTCATCTCCTTCGTGCCCAACTTAAAATCCCCTTCTCTCAACCTGTCCTTCAATTTCCGCAACGTACTCCTGTACTTAATCCCAATCTCCCTAGCTTCAGCAGGGGTTAAACCCAGAACAAAATCTCGTATTTTTTCAATATCAGGATACGTTTCTACGTGATTGCTCTCAAGCTCCTGCATTTCAGCTGCAGCTTTCTCAGAGAAGGTCAATGCAAGGATCAGTAGTGGTCCATCGGTGTAAGATACTGCTTTTAATTGAGCGTCGTTAAGGTCTGTAATTCCCAATATTACCACTCCAACATTGTGTTATTTAATCTGCATGACAATAAACGTTATTAAAAATATAATTATGGTTTGAGATTATTTTTGGAAAGAATAGTTTAACGCTATCAAAAAAAATCAATACCTTCATAAATTATAAAGGCATTTACATATATAATATATATATTCAGTTACATGAATATTATTATATACCCGTACATTCTATTTTTAGTTGGGTTAGTGAAATATACACAGTATATTTCAATTTAAGGAGCGAGCGTGGGGCAATGACAACTCCTTTTGATTAGTGTTAACTGTATTATTATGAATTTTGGGGGTGATTAAATGATTTTATGCGAGTGTGGGGAATTTGTCAAAAAATCAACATTTAAAGATTATATATGCACTTCAGTAAATCCTTCTACAAGAACGATAGGCCATGAAAAATGTGGCATAATATTCAATTTTTTGATGATACTGTCTCTAAAAAATATTCATCCAGAAAAGAATTAAAAGTTCTAGCCGGGCGATTTGCAGAGAAAAACAATATGGGTCCAGAAGTAATTGGAAGATTTTTGCTGGAAGTAGACAAGCTTAAGTCTTGTGGGAATTTGCTCGATCATAAAATAATTCTCGAAGCGTATAAGAGAGTATGGGATGAATAAAATGATTATTTATTTAAAGATGATAAGTGGAACTTAAATAATTTTGGTTTCGATTTTAATTTTTTTATTTATTTCTATGAAGTTGTTAGTAGGATTTCTACAGAACTAAAAATTGCAAAATCCCTTTAAGGGACTTGAAACACTGAAGAGGAATAAAATATGAGTAGAGTTAGTATCAATGGTTTTTTGAAACCCATAGATAATGGAGCCGTAGATGATGAATATTTAGGGCATTTTTTGAAGGTCAGCTACATTCAGGAGATTAGCGGTAATTCGATCTACAGCAAGGATCGCATTGATGTCGAACGAAACGGAGCCTTCCGTTTTTTCCTGCCTAAAAAGGAGCTGCTGGGTGGGGAGTCGGTCACGATCGCGGTGTTCGCGCCGGATGGTGAGCAATTGGGCACTCAAATTTACAGTTTTGGTAATCTGAATGTGGCCACTCTATCGGAAAACACAGAAGATGACACACAACCCCTAATTCTGCACGTGGATCCCAAGGTAATTCAATTCAATGAATCAAGCCCGGTTCCGGATGCCTATCAAAAGGTTGTGGGCAAGGTCATTGATATTTCTGGCGAGCAGAAGGCTGACGGCGTTCAGATCGCCATCATGGCCACTGATGACCCGAATGCTGCCGTGGATAGTCAAAGCTATCAGCCAATCTTCTCTGCACAGACCGATCGAAAGGGATATTTCTTTGGACGAGTGGATAACAAGACCCACGAACTGGCCTACGGACTGATTGCCGGACTCAAGGATGCGCCCATCCCAATAGTCCTCGATAACAAGAAAATCCCCAAAGACCTCATCCTGGTCGCTGATTTGTCGGAGTTGCCCGATGAGGCGGCGTCCAGCGGAGAAACCCCGAAGCTACCGGATTCGGACGATCTGGTTCGCAACCCCTCGTTTTCCCAAGATATAGGTGGGAAATGTATCGATTTTACTATCCCGAATCGCACCCTGGAAGAATTCAGCTTTTATCATACTGTTCGGACCACGGAACCAGAGATCAAAGGCCTGACTATTACGGCCAAGGAAAGCAAAGATATCAAAGCTGAACTGCAGACCACCTATGACGAGCTTATCTCGTTTGTCGACCGACTCAACAATTCATTAAGGACCTTATCCTTCATTGAGTACACCGTGGATGTAGAAAAAACAACAGAATCACAGGCTTTATCACAACCCACTAAAATGGATAATGTTGTCCCGTCCTCACCGGTCTATTATCTAAAGGTAACCTCAGGAAACACGCACCTCAAATTAAGCACACAAGATCTGTTGCAGGTGAATCAAGGAATCAACTTCAGCTATCTGATCAAAATGCTGGCTGAGCAGGAACGCCGCAAGGCGAAATTGCAGGAGTTACATCAGCAACTGGCCGCCGCCTATTGTGGTAAATACGGGGTTCAAGAATCCAAGATCTACTGCGAGACCTTGATGTCCAAGGATGCTTTGGATCGCGACACCCTGGAATCCATCCTTGGTCACATCTTGGAATACGAAAGCTTTGTTGAGAAAAATATCAAACTGGCCAAGCAGTTTAAAGATGTTGTCTCCGATTTTAGTGAACTGATGCAGCAGCATTTTGTGGATTCTGGGCTCATTGCTGTAATGAAAAAACGCGTGGTTAAGCTGATTCAGAACGTGGACACGACCACGAATGAATCGCAGAATCAAGAAGAACTGCTTGGCTATCTGCGACGTTTGGTGACCGAACTGGCACAGGCGGAAGAAAAAGATTCATACAATTTCGAACCCTGTCCGCCCATTGCAAAAACAGAAACCATGGGCATTCTGTGCATGATGCAGCAGTTTAAAGACACGATGGATACACTGCGTAATAAAGCCATATTCTCGCTCGGCGAGATTCTGATGATTCGCGCCAATTACGACGCATTTATCGCAAGTATCACGACATTTCTCAATCTTCTGGAGCAATTCCACAGTTTTTACACCTCAAGCGCAGCCTTCATGGTCTCCCTGGAAGATAATTACTTCATCGAGCACTACAACCCCATCAAGAGTTCGTTGAACACACTAAAAAGGCATATCTACACCGCCATCAATAAGATTGAGAATACTGAACGCGCCTACATCTATAACCACCCCGGTCGTAAGGAACTGACAGTTGAAAACAGCATCGACTGGGATGAAACTCCCACAATCTACGAGAACACCACGATTGCGCATGGCCATATCCTGCACTTCAAGCAAAAGTGGAAGGCTGATGGGTATTCGCTCGGGGATCTGCTCTATAGCCTGCCGCTGGCGCCCTGCCAGGAAAAGCAGATCGCGATTGTCGACTGGGATCGTAAAGAACATGCTGCTCGAAGCGAGGCTCAAACAGTCACGGAGACCTTGAAGGCCGACATTTCACGCGATCGAGATATCAGTGAAATTATCAATTCGTCTTTCTGGGAGAATATCAATGCCAGTTCAACCAATAAGACAAGCTCCACAAGCGCTGGCATCGGTGGTGCCTTAGGGTTCATAAGCAGTGGGTTCGGCCTCGGCATTGCAGGGGGAGTTTCCCATTCGGCGGCCTCATCCATTTCCACTGCCACACAAAACTCAGGTCGAAATCTGTCAGGCAGTACATTGAACCGGTTGCAGGACAATATCGCTCAGTCGGCTTCATCACTTAGAAGTCAACGCAGCACGGTCATACAGACCGTCGGGCAAACCGAGACCATGACGGTGCAGACCGAGGTGATTAAAAACAACAACCATTGTCATGCTATGACGGTGGAATATTTCGAGGTGCTAAAGCACTATGCCATTGAACAGGAACTTGTGGATGTCCAGGAATGCCTGTTTGTTCCGCTTCCGATGAGCCTTTTTGATGATCAAAAGATCCTCCGCTGGCGTAACACTTTGCGCCGGGCCGTTTATGGCCAAAAACTAATCCGAGGCTTTGATGCCATCGAACGGATCGAAAACAAGTACGCCGATTCGGACCTACCTATCGGCAGCTACGCTGATGAAGTGATTGAGGATTTCAGCGGTAACTTCTCCATCTCGTTCGAACTCGAACGTCCTTATATCAGCACGATCGACGAGGCTACAAAAACTGAAAAATATGATCTGAGTAAAGCGTTCCCCTGGTATTGGGGATTTCTGGTATTCAAGCAGGAAGTTCCACTGACTGAAGCCGAGAAGGACACTATTTTCGAGACACAGTATGCCCCGGATATCGTTCGCACGTTTATCGATAAGATCGAGGTTCATGCTATCGCTGAGGATGGTACTGAAGTGCCGTTGGACCTAGACTTTACCTTGCTCTCTAACTACCGTCACCGCGTCCCGCTGAAGGTGAGCGTTGCTAGCCGAACAACACAGAACATTACCCGACGCCAAATAAAACATCTACGCTTTAGAGCCAACACAACAGTTAAGTCATCATCCAAAATCATCTTGCGTTCAGCCTATCTCTATTACCGAACTAAGCATCTGAATGAGTCCATCGTCCGGAACAGTCGAGTTAATAATGACATCATCAACACGGTAGAGGTCGTCATACCTATTATCGGTGTTCAGGTCAAGACCGATGCTGCATTGATGTATACACCACTTTCCAAGAAAGAACTCAGGAATCCGAGAAAGGAAGACATTGAAGCTGCCGCTGCTTTGGTCAGCTTTTTGGACGAGCACCTAGAGATGGCCCATAAGGTGATATGGTCCAGCATGGATGCCAGTCGGTTGTTCGGCCTGTTGGATGGCTACATTGCACCGAATTCAGGCGGCAAGAGCGTCGCCAGTGTTGTCGAGAACAAAATCATGGGCATCGTCGGGAATAATCTTGTGCTCAAGGTCGTGCCCGGTGAGCGGCTTGATCCAGTTTTCAAGGATGTAGAAGACTTGGTGACTTACTATCAGCCTACGATGAAGCCAGATCCATTCAGGATCAGCGTTCCGACCAAAGGTGTCTATGCGGAATCTATCATGGGTAAATGCAACAGTTGCGAAGAAATCGATGATTCCCGACACTGGCGCTTTGCCGAAGCCCCATGTGATGCAAAACCCACGGGTATCGAATCCGTTTCCACCAGCAGCCGAAGTTTGGATGTGGGTAATCTGCAGGTAAAGGATCTACCGTCAAGCATCATTGCCATGCAGACGGCACCAGCTGCGCCAGACCCCACCGGCCTAGGTGCGGCATTTAATCTTCTTGGCAAGAGCGATGTCTTCAAGGACATGACTGGCTTGGCCGGTACCCAGGCCAATGCACTGAAGGCTTTGCAGACCACATCCCAAAGTGTAACAGATCTGGCAAGTATAGGTGCAGAAAGCATGACAAGTTTGGCAAATGTAGGTGCGGATCTCCAGAAGCATACTGCTATGAAGAAAGACATCGGCAGGACAATGAAAGCCATTAAGGAGGCTAAGACTGATGGACATATTTCCGAAGAACAGTCCAAAAAGCTTGCTTACAGCGCCTTGAGCTCGATGGTAGGTGAGCCGACTAAAAAAGAGGTAAAAAAGGCTACAAATGAAGAGGTTAAGGAGTTGGCCAATACGGCAGGCAAGAATGAAGCAGCTATCAAAGTCTCTCGTCCTGGCGAAATCGTAGAGGTCGACGCTCGTAAAACAACAAAAGAGGATACCTTAAAACCAAGAATCATTTTAACAGATCAGACATCAAGCGCTGATCATCGAGCCTTCAAACCTTCTTTGAACGACAAATCTCTGATTATTGAAGTTGGTGCACACTTTAAAGACGCTCCAGAAGGTTCACACTTGCGTTGGTCAGCTGACCCCAGCGCATTGAAGATTGACAATCCAAAAGTACCAATAACTCGAGTACGGGGCATTAAACCGGGTAAACAAACCTTGGTTATTGAGTTATTTGATTCTGGTGGAAATCAAATTGCAAGCGAAAGGATTCAACTTTCAGTTCCACAATGTGTCACCGTAACTGAAAACAAAGCTCTATTTGACGCGGCACTGGCATCCATTAAACTCACAGGTCAGAAGAAGAATGTCGTTAACGAGATGAAAAAAGTAGTTGAACATTTGCTATCGAAAGCCAATGTGCGTGTTTTCTGGAAAGTTGACATTATTAGCGAAAATATACCGAATCATGTGCCAGCTAAGAATGTAATTATCGCAACCATCAAGAATACTGATATTAACGGCAGGTTAGGTGTTACATCCAGCTCCACTAATGCTGACACTTTCAACGAAACAATTGAAGTATATCCGGGGATGTACGATGAACCAGATGCCATAGATGTGGATACTGAAACCCAAGCGCTAATTATCCAGCTTGAAACCGATTTGCCGGGAAATTCAAACCTCATTCCAGTTGCCACAAAAGTGTATGGTCGACTGATAGGTGAAACCCTTAGCCACGAAATTGGACACGCCTTGCTCTGGGATGACATACCTGGTAGTGGTCATAATTCACCAGCAATTGCCAATGATTTGATGAATAAAGGAGTAGATCGACCATTTAAACAGCGTACCGGTATGGAAAATACCGCACAACAAAGTCCGGTTAAACCTGAGCACTACAAGGATAACGGGATTGCCACCATCAGCAAATTCAAGCTATCTAACCAAGGACTCATTGACAACCAGTGGCCAGTTCCACCGGCGTTTAGCTGATTTGGTGAACAGAGCCATTAATTAAAAAAATCTCTTTATTGGGCCTTTTGAATAAAGGCACTGTACGATTCTTACACGTCAATCTTTCAAAAAGGAAGAGGTGGAATCATTCCTTATTGAGCTGATTTCTACTGAACCACAATGGTACAAATTTCAGTTTATCGTTGAATGGTATGATGTTGCACATCCGAGTAAAATTAAAGTGCTAAAATCACCTGAATCAACTATAGATTTTCCACCCGATGTTAAAGACTTAGTAGCGCGCTCTTAAAACCTCTGACACATTATGATTAACAGTATTATTTTGGCTCTGTAGAAATCCTACCACCTAGTTTAATTTTTAGATATAAGTCCATCTAAAATAAGTGCTTCAATTTGTTTTGACCACAAAAAAGGAGCACTCCACTTTAAACCAATTCATAATTGTAAATTTTAGATCGTATTAGGATTTCTACAGAATCCTAATTCGATAACTTTAATGGGGGAATTTTATGTCAATTGTTGTAGTTTCAGACGTTCATTTAGGAACGAAAGAATCGAATGAACAGACTTTTATTGATTTTTTAAACTCTTTTGATTTTAAACAATTTGATGACTTTGTTCTTCTTGGGGACATCATCGATCTTTGGCGTAGGGATTGTAAAAATGTGGTGCGTGAGACCACTAAAACATTGGAGTTATTAGCCGATATAGGTGATAAGACAAGAGTGCATTACATAGTGGGAAATCATGATTTTTATTTCCTGTTTATGAAAGAAGACCTTGGGGACGGGTTTCAATTTGAAGTAAAAAAATCAATCGTAATCCCAAGTGGGTCCACAAACTTCTATTTTACACACGGACATGAACTTGAAGTACTCTGCAACCCATATCATTTTCCATTAGACGCTTACGAGGCCTTCAGCAAACGTCTATGTTTGGCAGGAGATGATACAGGTAATGCCGCTGACTATTTATGGAACTCATGCAAATCGGCCAAATCATGGCTAAGTAAACTTACGGGGGTACCTGATCACATAGATTTGGCATTGAAGTCAATGTTTGAGCCACCAAAAACTCGATTAAAAGGTAAACATAAAGCACTCAATTCAATTGAAGAGTTGGCAAAATCAAATGATAGACACTCCCGTTTCGGAATTAAATCAAAAGAATTTCTTATATATGGCCATACTCACACGCCATACATAGATATCTACAATCGCGTTGCAAATACTGGTTGCTGGGGAGTTGAGGGCGAAGGGAAATACTCGTATATGGAAATAATTGATGATGAACCACATCTTAGAAATTATACTAAACAATAATATTTTTTGAAATGGGGAAATTATAAAACTTTCTTTGGACTAATAAATATGTAAAGGAAGCAATGAAATGGGGTGGAAGATTTGGAACTACCATTGCGCGTAAGATTGCGAACTATATCGGCATTTGTTAAACAAAACACAATCATCCCCTTTGTGTTTTCTTGTGATGAGCAATACTCAGGGGATTTATCCATTTTAAATTATTATGTTAAAATAAAACAGAAAGTAGATTTTTTACAGAGCCGAGAAACCATATTTTGATGTGCTCAAAAAGCAGCGTTTATATTTAATTAATTTTTATAGTTTGCATAAAATTTTTAACAATATTTATAAACTATGTTAGGCATTATATATATATTGCTTAATTTAGGAGGGATTTTATGGTATCTGTGGGTCAGAAATTACTAGATGTTCCTTTCGGGGACATGATAAAAGAAATGGCTTTTGCCATTGCAGAGGGGCAGACGGCACTGGATATAAACTCTATCAATGTTGCGCAAGCCCTTGCAGAGACAGAACTACAACCTGATAGTGTAGTTCTCTACGTAGAGGAAACAGTGGATGAGAATGGTAACGTAACTGCCACCGAGGTAATTACAAACGACAAACCAATGTCCTTGTTGACATATGGTCTTGAACCTCGTTTCTATGAATTCACTGAATCCATCATTGAGGTTAAAATGACTATCTCGATGAAGAGGGAGTATTCAACAGAAAGGAAATATGGCAGGGAGTTCAAATTCACCAATGAGTCAAAAATAAAAGGAAGCTATAAGTCGAGTGGTCTTGCAGGTTTTCTTTTCGGTAAATCAAAGGTTAGCTACGAGAACACCACAAATGTTGCATACACCTCGACCTACAATGCAACATATAAGTCAAAGTACACTTTCAATGAAGAAGGTAGCAGTCTTCTGCGAACCACTCTGAAACCCGTGCCAGCACCGGATAGAGCTGTCCCAACTATCAGGGTCAAAGAGGCTCCTTCCCCATAAAGCAGCATGTGTTGTATCAATGCAGCGATGTCTGCATTGATAATTTATTTTTTATAGAACATTGAAGGAGAGAATGCTTTGCCATCCAGTAGTAGTGTGAATATTGAAGAAGTTCTTATCAGTCCGCTTTCAACCATATTGAGTGAAATGGGCAGATCCATTGCACAGACGCAGAGGACACTTGACCGTAATTCTATTGATACCCAGATTGAACTTTCAACCGATGAAGTGCTTAAGGAATATGATCTGCAAGCCACTTGGTATCATATGCCTGAAGTGGATATCGAGCTCAAAATAGCCCTGTCGATGAAATATGAGGAAGAAAGGGATTCCAAGAATCGTATAAGGGGATACAAGCCGATCCTCAATGCAGCACCTTTGAATGCTTCTTACAAATCACTTAATTCATATGCTGCAGAAGGTTCAAGTGTCCTTAAAGCCAAGATAGTATCGGTTCCACCATCTTCTAGGACTGTGGAAGAATGATGTTTGGAGGGGTGGAATGAGCAACATTACAGATCTCAAGCAGAATATCGAACGTTTGAACAAGTCAACTACCGCTACATCAAAAAGACAGAGCTACGCCCTGGTCCAGAAGAGTATTGAGGGAGTAGAATCTGAATTTGAGGCTGTCCGTGAAGAACTCACATCTAAAACCGATACGCTGGAACAGCTGAAAAAGGAAAATCTGGTTTTGAAACAGGATTATACTATACTCAATAGCCGGGTGCAGGTCATTCTCAGAGAGAAAGAAGAAGCAGAAAAGAAACTGGAAAAACTTTCACGCACAAGGCCAGAATTATCTTCTGCAAATCTAGTGAAGGCATTCAGTGATTCTTTTGAGAAGATGGGCGAATCGATCAATAGTAGTTCCTCAAGGGTGAACTATGGTGTAAATTCCATGAATATCAAACTCAAGACGAATATCGCAGTTCAAGGCAGTGAACTTCGTTTCCAGTTCCCAAAGGCTGATGACATAATTCCTGCAGATAATTTGAGTGAGCTAGAATTTACAATAAGATCATCACCAAAGGAACCTGAATTCTCCAGCTATGTAGATGTACCTGATGTAATGGGTATGGGCCTTGATGCAGCAATATCTACATTGAAGAATGCAGGTTTTGCAAAGGGTGAGATTATTGAAAAGGACAGTGACATTGCACAAGGAACAGTCCTATCCCAGATGCCTTCCGGAAGTTCAGTTGCAAAATCCGGAGATGCTGTTGATCTAGTGATATCTAAGATAACGTCTGTTGCGGTTCCGAATGTTGTAGGTATGACCCTGGCTTCTGCCAAGAAGACATTGTCGGCCAGCAATCTCAGTACCGGGAAAGTAACAGAAAAGGCAGATTCTTCAAAGGCCGGCACGGTTCTAAGTCAGTCTATATCTTCCGGAGAATTTGTAGATATAGGGACTTCTATAGATATTGTGATAGCTGTTTCTAGAAGAGGTCCTGTATAGTTATTGGAGAAAGGTAACTGTTAATTCTATAATTTATCTGTTAAAAATCCATTCAAAAGAAGGTTTTGATTATATGCCTGTTGAAACACACATCATAAGGATTGCAGATGGTGCAACTCCTTCTCAGATAGAGTTTATTCTCAAAACTCTTGTAAGTATAGGTGGGCGTGTGGAAATTGTTTCAAATAAAAGTATAATTGCCACTTTCAATGGTGACTATGTTGATGTGATTAGGCAGAAACCTGGTGTGGGTCTGGTTGGCGGTGTCAAATTCAGGGGCAGAACTATCAAAAAAGTTGTGAAACGAAGTTCTGTCTGATAAGTTTACTTTTTTCAGTAGAAAATATGGTTCAGTAGAAATCCTCAATATTCGGACGACAATCAAATTTTAGATATTATTGAATGTGTTGCAAGATATTGGATTGTAATCTCAATTTTAGACATAGGGGAACGAAAATCCTGGTGATATTTCCAGAAGAGTGAATAAAAAGATATTCAGAGTTAATACTTGAGAAAGTAACTTCATTTTGATTTCAACAACGATCTTTTAATTCTATCTATAATAATTTACCATGAAAGTAACATGGTTTTGGATTAGGGGAATAATAGGTGATGGAAAATGAAAAGATTTTCTACAAAGAAGGGAAGAATGGGGAGCATTTTTATAGCCATAATTTTTATGTTGGTCCTGTTTTCATCGGTGTCAGCTGCTGAAAATAACATCAGTGAAATAACAGTATCACCGTCAATTGAGCTACCTTATGGCTGGTTTTATATTGTCTTATTTGTAGTCCTTTTGGTATTTGGGGCAATACTTGTTATGGGCTATAAAGCTGATACATGTTTGAACAAAGGGGAGATGAGGAGGACAATCGCAGGAACCTTTGTTGTTGGATTCACGATATTGTTGCTCTTATCGCTTTTTTATGAATTTAGGAATGATGAAATTGTAACTGCATACGTTCAGATGACAGGTGTTGTTATTGGATTCTACTTTGGGACCAGAAGTGCATTGGGAAAACAAACAGGTGTTTCCGGTGGTCTGAGCATCGAAAATGTCAAGTTTGAGTTAGATTCATCGGGTAACCCAGATAAAAAGATTACACTTTCTATAAGGAATGGGGGGGATGTTGGTATTCGCGTGGATAGGATTTACTTGAACGGGGAAGATTTCGATAAGGATGTCCAGATTGAACCGCAAAGATCCAAGAAGGAAACGATTACACTTAACGAGATATGGACACAAGGGAAGGGATACAATATAAAAGTTGCAACCACAACAGGGGATATTGCTGAGAATGTGTTTTTATCTCCTGTAGAAGAAGGATAAGTGGGGAAAATAAGTGATGTCTGACGTTAATTGGAGTTTATAAGAATAGCAATGATTATATTTATATTCAATATTTGTATGAAATAAAGAAAATATTTCTGATGTACAACTTGGATTATTATTGCTGTTTTTATTAACGTGTCATTATAAATATGCCATTATTGCATGATTTTGAAACAATAAAGTAATGATTTCTAAATGTGGGGGTGCTATTTCAATGATGAATAATGAAGCTTATAAAACAAGATCAGATTTATATGAATTAGAATTAAAAAGAACTGAAGCGATTGAAAGTAAAGCAGCAAATGTTGCAACATTTGCAGGAGCTATTCTTGCTTTAGAATACACGATTTTGTCTGATTTCTATGAAAATTTTTCAAATTTTGGCGCAGTATACAAACTTATCGCGATAAGTACAGGTTTTTTTATAGCTGCTATAGTACTTGGCATGATTACAATTGTGGGGAAAAAAAGAAGTGCAGCAGAGACATTGGGTATTATCGAGGGATGTGTGAATGATAACGAAGGACTTGCCAAAGCATGCCCTAAATTATCGAGTGATATTAAAGAAATCAGTGAAAAAAATGATGATAAATTAAAATACTTTGGTGGATCTATTTCATCATTTTTTCTAGGAGTTGTGTCTGCAGGAATATTAATCATCGGAATAGTGATTTCACTTTAAAGATTCGTTGAAGGGGGGGGAGCCATATGGGAAACAAAATTAAAGTTTTCATTAATGTATTATTCGTTATTGTTATTATTCAAGCTATAAGTTTCATTTTGGTAATGTATGGACAAGAATCTAACTTAAAATCTTGCGAAAATTCTGCAAATGATTATGATAAGAATGGACAAATTGAAAAATCAATTAATGAACGCAATAAAATTATAAATAAAACATCAGAAAAAGAATTCTCAGATTACTACGCATCAAATCAAAACAAAGTTGGAAATTCATACATTAAATTGTCTGAAGTTCAAAATAAAGAATCAAATCTCGAAATAGGTATCGATGCATACAATAAGGCTCTGAGGGTCTACACAGATGAGGGTTCCCTTGAATATGCTGAGATTCAAAATAGTCTCGGCTTAGCATATAGTAAGATGTATGAGATCAAACATGAAGAACAAGATCTTGAAAAAGGTATCGATTCGTACAATAAGGCTCTGAGGGTCTACACAGATGAGGGTTCCCTTGAATATGCTGAGATTCAAAATAGTCTCGGCTTAGCATATAGTAAGATGTATGAGATCAAACATGAAGAACAAGATCTTGAAAAAGGTATCGATTCGTACAATAAGGCTCTGAGGGTCTACACAATTAGATTTTCTCCCCTTAAATATGCAAAGGTTCAAAATAACCTCGGAGTGGCATACAGTAGGTTGTCTGAAGTTCGTGAACCAGGAATAAACAGCAAAAATGCTATTGATGCTCACCAAAAAACACTGCTAATATACACAAATCTGAGTTCCCCATTTGAATATGCTGAGACCCAAAATAACCTCGGAGTGGCATACATTAAATTGTCTGAAGTTCGAGATAAAGAATCTAATCTCAAAAAAGCTATCAGTGCTCATAATGAATCCTTAAATATATACACAATTGTAAATTCCCCACTTGAATATGCTGAGACCCAAAATAACCTAGGTGTGGCATACAGTAAGTTGTCTGAAGTTCGCGAACCAGAAATAAACAGCAAAAATGCCATCAGCGCTCATAATGAATCCTTAAACATATACACAATTGTAAATTCCCCACTTGAATATGCTGAGACCCAAAATAACCTCGGAGTGGCGTACAGTAAGTTGTCTGAAGTTCGTGAACCAGGAATAAACAGCGAAAATGCTATTGATGCTCACCAAAAAGCGCTGCTAATATACACAAATGAAAGTTCCCCATTTGAATATGCTGAGACTCAAAATAACCTCGGCTTAGCATATAATAAGATGTATGAGATCAAACATGAAGAACAATATCTTGAAAAAGCTATCAATACATACAATGAGGCTTTAAAGATTCATACAAATGAGAATTCCCCATTTGAATATGCTAAGACTCAAAATAATCTCGGAGTTGCATACAGTAATCTTCCAGATATTGAAAATAAAAGACAAAATCTCGAAAAAGCTATCAATGCATACAATGAGGCTTTAAAGATTCATAGAAACGAGACTTCCCCATTTGAATATGCTAAGACTCAAAATAATCTCGGAGTTGCATACAGTAATCTTCCAGATATTGAAAATAAAGGACAAAATCTCGAAAAAGCTATCAATGCATACAATGAGGCTCTAAAAATTTATACATATGAAGAATTTCCAATTAAACATGCTGAGACCCAAAATAATCGTGGGAATGCATATTATTATCTAGCTAATTTTGAGGTTCAGAACAAAGAAAATAATCTTAATGAGGCAATATCTGCTTATGATGAAGCTCTTAAAGTTTATACCAAAGATGGTAATCTGTATAAATATGGAATAATTCAAAACAACATCGGAAATGTACATAATGACTTATCCAAGATTCAAAACAAAAAAGAATATCTTAACAAGGCTGTTGATGCCTATCAGGAGGGACTGAAAGTTATAACCCCTGAGAGTAACCCAATTGAATATTCAATAATTAATAATAATCTTGGAGACGTATATGAAGAACTATCGCAAATTGACAATAAAATTACTAATGATGAAAAAGCAAAAGATGCCTACGAGGAATCTAGAGAAGTTTATAAAATTGTAGGATATTCAATGGACGATACAAGTATTCAATATTACGTTGAAAACAATACAGTTATTTGGATGGATTTTTGAATAAGCAAATATATGTAGGTGGATTACTGATAAAGGTGGATTTTTGGCTCTGTAGAAATCCTCATTTGAATAATAAAAATAACCTTGACATACCTGTCAAGGTTATGTACTAATATCTTGAATTTGACTTCTTTTACTTGATTCCAATACTTTTTAGCCCTGATCACTTCACTATATTTTCTTTTCAGAACAGAGAACATCGTTTCTACCAAATTTCTGTTATGATACAATGCTTTGTCAAATTCCCATACCATTTTTCTTCTAAACTTGCCTTTGATTTTCTTCCGTTTCCTCTGTCTAAGGGGAATCATAGCAATTGAATTAAATTCGTCTCTTGTTAGTGAATGTATGTCTTCTGAATCGTATGCTTTGTCCATGACATAGTAACTTGATCTGCGAGTTTTATGACATTGCTTCAACAATTTCATTGCATGCTTTGCATCATGCACAGGTTTGGCTGATATCTTAAAACCAGTAATAATGAACTTGCCAGTATCAACAGAAATACTCGTTTTTAGGAATGATCTACGTTTTTTTCCCGTCCTCCAAGAATAATAATAACTACAGTGGCCACTAGTAAATCCACTTGAGTCGATAGCTGTAACCTCTATCTTTTCACCATGAGAATAAAAGAGTTTTAGTGTTTGTTGTAGCAATCCACGGAAGTAAACGGATTTGAGTCTTGTAACGAATTTATGAAGTGTGGTAAAGTGTGGAACCTTTTTTAGTCCTATTCTTGTCTTTACATCATCCATTACTTCGATAAGTTCAACAATATCTCTATAATCTTCATTAAGATACTCTTTCAGCAAAACCAATACCAATAACTGGTGTTGTGTATATTTTCTTTTGGAATACTTGCAACTATAGATCTGAAGATGGGAGTTTCCTGATACAGCTTGCGCTGTATCAACAAACTTTAAGTATTTGTTAGACAAAACACAATCATCCCCTTTGTGTTTTCTGTGCTAAGTAATACTCTGGGGATTAATCCTTTTTAAATTTTTATGCTAAAATAAAATATGAAGTAGGTTTTCTACAGAGCCATAATATGCAAAATTCATATTCACTATGAATTGTGGGGAATTTTAAATGAAAGTTAAATAAAATCTGGTTTATTGAGTCATCGATCATCAATTATTGAAATTATTTGTATAAGGGGGTAAGATTATTAATATGTTTAAATCAACCGTAGTTCTACTGATAATGTCTTTATTGTTTTTTGGCATCTTCAGTTCTCCAGCATTTGCACAATTTCCGCAAGATCCAAACCATACTGAGAAAGATTTATTCAACACAATATTTAACAGACTTAATGATAGTATTTCTAAAGGATTGGTTCCTCATTCTGTTAACAACACAAGTGATAGCTTTTTCTCTCCAGTCCTCATAGAAATTGATTGCTCTGAAGTGAAAGAAATAGAGAAAGTTGAAATTAAGGTCACAACTCGCTTGATCAATTGGAATAAAACTGAAGCTGATAGACTTGGTGATAGAACAGCGATGGCATATTTTTGGAATGAACCTGTTGTAAAAATTGAAAATAAAATAAAAAAATTGAATTTTACGAATTATTTAATGATAGATTCAGTTAACGCAACTAAGCAAGAAAAAGATACACTTGGTCAAATTATTAATGAGGCATTGCTTTATCATGAAATGCTTCATGGTCAACTTCTGATTGATGCAATGAAAAATGGTGCAAATTGGAAAGCAAAAATATGCAAGTGTGAGTTTGATTTAGGTCCATCAGATATGGAGCATACAAGGATATATGATCTCGAATCAGATTATAGACGACGTTTGGGCACTGATAGAGGTTATGAGATTGTAGAGAAAAAAATAATCACTGAGGCAGACATAAACGGAAATTTTGAAGAGGAGATTGCTGATATAGCAGAGTTAAAAGGAAAGACAATAATTACTCCTACAATTTATGTTCCTCCTGGTGGTAATGTAGAGGCTGCAAATTTAGAATTTCCTAGTGGAGAAACAGGGCCTATAAAAATTAAAGGCAAGCTTCGTGATGAAAATAAAGAAGGTAAAGTTGAAGCGTATATAGATCCAGATAATATAGGGATTTTTGCAGATATAACCGTTAAGCCTTACATTGAAGTTATGCCAACCGCTAATCCTTTGCTGACAGTAGGAGTACTTGGAATAGCTATTGTTCTTTTCTTGAGAAAAGAAATGAGATAATTGAACCTTTTTGCAGTTGAGGAAGTAAATCGCTTCCTCTTAATTTCATTTTCTCAACATCCTCCCCACATCTACAACCTTTCCCTGACATGAGTATTCAAACTAAAAGGCTTATCCGCTTCAGCATTTTTCTTCATATAATGAAGAGTGCCCTTTGAGAATCCCATTTTCTTTCATTCGGTGTAAGACATATCAATGATCTTCTTTCTCAACAGATCAGAATCATCTCTTTCAGCTACATAAGCAGGTTTGTTGAACTCAACAGCTTTCCTCTTCCCAACAAGATGGTGGCTTAACTCCCTTGCTTTTAGCAACAGGACAGATCCCCATGAACTATTCTTATTCCTGTACTCAACCTTGCCACATCAAGAAGCTGGAAGATGTGGATCAGGATTTCCTGCGGGAGCTGGTGAAGAAGTCTGTGGAGTATATGAAGAAGACGAGTTTGTAAACCTTCAATTTATTCCTAAGGATGCCCTGTTTTCTCTCGTATCTTCAAGGATGCGCCACTCATCAATTTGATCATCCTTGACTGATGCTGTCCAGAGTGCAGGCCCATCAAGCAATTCATTTGAGCAAGTTGAAAAGCCAATAACGACCACTCTATCACCTTTTGATTCAATTCTGGTGAAGTGGTTTCTATAGTCAGGAACTAACTTAAAAAATTCAATCCAAGAATTTTCCACTTCGGCTTTTCCCGTTTTGGTTGTTTCTTCACCTTCAACCAATTTGGTGCCTTCTGACAGCAATTTGCCCAATTCATCTGCATCCTGATTGTTGATGTACTCATTGAATTGCAGGACAGTTAATTTTGGATCTCTTGTGTTCATATCATTTCCTTCAACGACTTGCTATGTAAATTATGTCGTTTTAAATGAAGAAAATGCTTTCGTTGTTGATAAAAAGTCTAAAGTTGTAGAACTCTTTCAATTCCCATATGAGTCTCCACCTCGTAAACCCTAATTTTTTATCACAAGTTATATGAATGTATCTAAATTCAACCAATTTCTTATTTTAGCAGCACTCTCCCCAATTCTCTAGCCTCTCTCTTACGTGAGTATTGAGGGTAAGCGGCTTATCACTTCTGGCATTCTGTTTCATGTAATGCAACGTACCTTTAGAGAACCCCATCTTCTTCCATTCAGTATAAGGCATGTTACTTTTGTTAAGAGAAGCATTTACATTTCAGAAATGCCCCCTGGATCTTATTCACTTGACTGGCATGCATATATCAAGAATATGATGCTTTTCCGGATGCTCCTCGGGATCATTCAAATAAATTTCATAGCTTGCCCGGGACATGTCAATTTCAAGGTTATTTCGCATCAACCACTCAACGATATTTTCCCATGCAGATACATATTCTTCTGCTCCTGTCAGTTCTGCATGCATTACTACATACTTTCCACCGGGAAGTTTCTGCTCCTTGATCTCCCCCTCGACTTCAACATCATCGTTTATGGTCATGCACGCATCCAGCTTAAGTTCTTCCGGAGGGGTAACTCTTGGATCACCGTAATAGGCAGACATAAAAAGAGTATTCGGTCCTATCAATTGTTTCGGACCTGCCCAGTTGCCCAATTTACCGAACAGCTCTGCAAAGACCTCGACCTTACCCACATAGTTGCCGACAAAAGAAACGCATGCTACGGTTCTTTCTTCTAATTCTGTTATCTCTGGTTCGTTTATAATTTCCAAACTTAGCACCCACCTTTAATTTCAAACTATTTTCTGTAATAAGTACTATAAAAACTCATAGTAAGTTGATTGAAAGTAACAACCATTTCTTACCAAAAAAAAGAACAAAATTGGTATCTGTGGCAAAACGAACGAATCAATATTAGCCCCAAGTTTCCAACCTCTCCTTCACATGAGTATTGAGAGTAAATGGCTTCTCACTCTTGGCATTTTGCTTCACGATAAAAAAACAAAACTCAATAGAAAAGTAAAGATGGAAAACCAATATCTTGATTTTCCACCACATGTTTAATTAATTATTAATTGTAAGAATTAAGCCAATTCGCCGAATGCGAACTTGCGCATTACTTTTGTAACTTTTATTGTAACTTCATCGCCAACAGAGGTGTTTGGCACGAAAACAACAAATCCGCTTACTCTTGCGATTCCGTCGCCTTCTCTTGCAATATCTTCAATTGTCACTTCGTAATTTTCTCCAGCTTCTACTGGAGCATTTGAATCCATGTTATTAAACAAATATTTCACGTCCTTTAAGTATTAGCTTAAAAAGAATACAACCATTTGGTTAAAGATACGAAAAAACAGTAAATACGATTAAAGTAATACCATCTAGACCTATAATTATCAAAGTAGTTTCAGTCTCTAAAAGCACTCCTACAAAGTTCGGATACTACATAAATCTGTTCGTATGTACCCAAACATAATATTCTTAATCAAATAATTTGATTTCACTGTGTCCTTTAACGATAACTTAGCATTCTTTTTCATGTAATGCAAATTACACTTAGAGAACCCGCCCCCTTTCAATCAGAATAAAAAAACTGAGTATCTTTTGCCTGATATCATCTGAATCCTGTATTTCAACAGCATAAGCAGGGTTACTAAAATCAATACTCTTCCTTTTAGCAACAAGATACTGAGCCAATTTCCTGGTTTTCAGTAAAAGATATAAATCCAAACTATTGGGTTTGTGTATATTCCATGTCAGGATGAATATACATGTGGTCGGTAAAGTTACCGATTTTTAAAAAAGAATGGTTGTTGGGTTCTGTAGAAAATCTATCAAAACTGAATATCGAGGATTTCTACAGAGCCCTATACTTATAAAAAATTAATATTTATCTTCCCCAATACCACTTACCCATCTATTGAGACAAGTAAAGGCTTTATTCTGAGGTATAACTCATATAGCTTTAGATATCGTAAATCTGTAGTAACCGCAATATTCTTGTAGGGTGCATGTCATGTCGTCACATATCAAGCGCACTATTTATAGTACTCATATCTTTTGGTGTTTACATATCGGCTTCTATCTGACGAAGAAAGTATGTATTTACGAAAAGGTTTAAACACTTAAGTAGGCTTGTGATGAGGTCTGAGGGCACAGTGGGAATGGCGATGTATTCAAAATTGAAAGAATCAATATTCTTTGCACCCCATACATGTGAGTGTTCTTTAGATATCAGACGGGTCCCGTGGTTTATACCCATATCCAGAGAAAAGTCACGTATAAGCTCGTTACAGAATGAATGAAATGTGGACACAGTTATGCCAGAAGAAGAACCAATGTTCTTTTCGATCCTATTCTGCATCTCAGCTGCAGCCTTTTCTGAGAAGGTCAATGCAAGGATCTTATCCGGCTCAAGACCTCCTTTTATTAACTGTACTACTTTCTCTGTTATTGTTAGTGTCTTTCCGGACCCAGGTTCTGCAAGGATAAGAAGTGGTCCATCGGTGTAAGATACTGCTTTTAATTGAGCGTCGTTAAGGTCTGTAATTCCCAATATTACCACTCCAACATAATGTTATTTATTCTGCGTGATAATGAAAGTTATTAAAAATATAATTATGGTTTGAGATTATTTTGGGAAGGAGTTAATTCATGATTCAAGGTAGATAAATCCTTGAGATTATAATTTATTAGTAAATGTACATAAATAAAATATATATTCTGTATCATGGAAATATTTATATGTTACAATCTCCTAACTTTACAAGGGTTAGGATTTTATTCATAATGTTTTTTAAGTGAGGGAGCGAGCAGTGGGGCGATGACAACTCCTTTTGATTAGTGGTAACTATGTTTTCACGAATTTAGGGTGGTTAAATGATTTTATGCGAGTGTGGGGAATTTGTCAAAAAATCAACATTTAAAGATTATATATGTACTTCAGTAAATCCTTCTACAAGAACGATAGGCCATGAAAAATGTGGTATAATATTCAATTTTTTTGATGATACTGTCTCTAAGAAATATTCATCCAGAAAAGAATTAAAAGTTCTAGCCGGGCGATTTGCAGAGAAAAACAATATGGATCCGGAAGTAATTGGAAGATTTTTGCTGGAAGTTGATAGGCTTAAGTCTTATGGAAATATGCCTGATCGCAAAATTATTCTTGAAGCATACAAGAAAGTATAGGGTAACATCTAATATGGATGGCTATAACAGTAGTTTTGAACATCTTTTGGAGGAGCTCTCACGAATAGATTTGATAGTTCGCACAGAATTAAATAAATTTAGAGAAAATCAACATTGCATGAATGATTTCAGAGGATTATACATATCTGAAGATGAGATTGATGAGATTCTGCAAGATTTGAACTGTGGCTTTAAAGCGGATAAAGATTCAAATGTGGCGCTTGAGCAAATAAAGGAAATATCCCTAAAGATTGATGCAAAAAAGAATGAGAGCATTAGAAGAGGAACAGAACTACGATTACAAAGTTTGTCTGAACTTTTTCACCTTGATTCTTTTGAATTGGATGTTCTTCTGATATGTCTTGCATCAGAGCTTGATCTGCAATACGAAAAGCTGTACTCTTATCTTCAAAATGATGTGACAAAGAAACGACCAAGTGTTGATCTGGTAATGAAACTTCTTTCTTTTTCAAAAGAAGATAAATTTAGAGCGCGAGAATATTTTTTTCCAGAGGCTCCACTAATTATGAACCTTTTAATTCATCTCACAAATGAAGGGTCACATGAGCAACTACCGCTTTTATCTAGATTGATTAAACTGGATGAGGGGATAATAAATTTCCTGATGGGGTTTGATGAAATAGATTTTAGATTAAAGAATTTTTCATCAATAATAGAACCTAAAAAATCATTCAATGATCTCATTTTAGTTGAAGATGAGAATGAAATATTATCTAACATCACAAGTAAAATCCGTGACCAACAAACTTTGATACTTCTGTTTCACGGTCCTTACGGAACTGGAAAAAAGACAACTGCAGAAACAATTTGCAATGAATCAGGAAAGAAATTACTAATTATCGATTCAAGTTCATTGCTGGACAATGAAGCTTTTGAAATTTTAGATATAATTCTCCGTGAAGCAATTTTGCAAAATTTAGCATTATACTTTGAAAACTTTGATGAATTATTGGAAAATAAAGATTCTGAAATATCTCGAATAAAAATTATCCAGAAGCTGGCCAAATATCAAAACTTGATTTTTCTGTCCACCAAACATCCATGGGAGCCAAGATCCTTTCTTAAGAATGCTGCATTTATCAATTATCCTTTCTCAATACCTTCCTTCACAACTCGAAAACATTTATGGGATATGTACTTAGAGAACGATTGGAAGCAATCTGATGATTTGGACATAAGTGCCCTTGCTAGTAAATTTAATTTTAGTGGAGGTCAAATAAGAGATGCTATTTTTACAGCATCCAATCTTAAAATAGTAAGGGATACCAATGAATCAAATTTGTCTATGGAAGACCTTTTTCATGGCTGTAAGGCTCAATCCAACAAGAAACTTAGCACACTTGCCAGAAAAATAAACTCACATTATAAATGGGACGATATAATCCTTGCAAGAGACACGAAAGAACAGTTAATAGAAGTTTGTGGTTTCATTAAATACAAAGGTACAGTGTATAATGAATGGGGTTTTCATCAAAAATTGTCTCTGGGAAAGGGGTTGAATATCTTATTCTCTGGACCCTCGGGTACAGGCAAAACCATGGCTGCCGAGATAATTGCAAAGGAGGTTGAACTGGACCTCTATAAGATCGACCTATCGAGTGTAGTCAGTAAGTATATTGGTGAGACTGAAAAAAACCTTAAAAAAATATTCAAGGAAGCAGAGACCAGCAATGCTATTTTACTATTTGATGAAGCAGATGCTATTTTTGGAAAAAGGTCAGAAGTCAAAGATTCACATGACCGCTATGCAAACATCGAAACAAATTATTTACTCCAAAAAATGGAGGAGCATGAAGGCATTGTCATCCTTGCAAGTAATTTCAGAAAGAATATGGACGAAGCCTTCCTGCGTCGATTACAGTTCACAATTGAATTTCCATTTCCTGATGAAGATTCCAGGGAGATAATTTGGAGGAATATATTCCCTAAACAAACTCCATTAGGAAACGATGTCGATTTTAAATTCTTGTCCAAATTCAAGATCACAGGCGGCAATATCAAAAATATTGCTCTGTCTGCTGCCTTCTTAGCAGCAAGTGATTCTGGTGTTGTTGAGATGAAACACATAATCAAAACCACAAAAAGAGAATTTCAGAAAATGGGAAAACTCTGCAACCAAAGTGATTTTGGAATTTATTATGATCTAGTCAAATAAGTCAAATTTATAGCTGCTATTGTTGCAATTCTCATTTGTTGGAAGTTGGGTTTGTACATCAGAATGAGAAACTATTTTCCTAAAATATCAAAATATGGGGGATGAAAGAGTGTCTGATTATACAGTAATAGCAGAAGTGGGAGAAACATTAATAGATCTCTTAAAAGAGAACTTAGACCCAAGTATTCAGAATTCAATAATTCTGACATCTCCAGGAGAGATTGAAAGCAATGACAACATACGATTATCTCTTTTTCTGTACCAGATCACCGAGAATACCTATATGAAAAACCAAGATATGCAGCTGAACGATTCTCTTGATCCCACCAGATTAAGCTTCCCACCCCTGACCCTTGATCTGTACTATATGCTAACATCTCATCCATCGACTGGAATACAGGACAAGACCGAAAGGACAAAAGAAGAACACAGCTTGCTGGGCAGAGCCATACAGATCTTTAACGATAGCTCTATCCTGAAAGGTTCGGCTTTGAGGGGAAGTTTGGCTGAAAACTACGAAGAACTGCATATAACAATGACCCATCTAAATCTGGATGACATGACCAAGGTCTGGACCACATTCCAGGATACGCCTTTCAGACCTTCAGTTTGTTATCTGGTGACACCTATAAAGATAGATTCATCCCGTGAGAAGATTGTACAAAGAGTCGTATCCAAAGAAGTAAGCAGCTACTACAAAGAAAAGGAGAGGAAATAAGGTGACATTTGAAACTCCTCACATCACTTATCTTGATAAGGTTATTTCCACCAATCTCTCTCTGGCAGTATGGGTAACAGATAATTATACGGAAAAAAAACCTATTGGCGGTATTAAGGTAAAAATAAAAGATGCACAAATAAAAGCTATTAAAAATCCGAGTGGATATTATTGCTTTAACGACCTTAATCCCGGAAGTTATATTGTTAACATAGATTCTGATTATTATTTTCAAGAAGAAGTAAAAGTTGAGGTTCCATCAATTTCTGATTCAAACAGAAAGAACCCCGTCGTTGAAATTTCGATGAAACCCAGGCCTTCATATCCATTTCCAAAAAACTCAACACTTGTAAGAGGACTGATATCAAATGGAGATACCGTAGCAGCAGAAGTAAAAATTGTAGATGAGATTCCAGAGACCCTGGCTGACGATCGGGGTGAATTCGTTCTTTACATTAAAGAGGCTGTAAAGGATAAAAAGATCAATATTCAGATTACAAAGAACCAAATTTCCAAAATGGTTGGTACGACAACTGAAGGAAAATCAATCTCCATTGAGGAGGGAAAAGAGATTTTTGTGGGGGTCATTTCTTTTCCTTAAAATGTAACACCGATCAAATTACAAAGGGGGGCTTAAAGTGCCAGAATATATCGTATCAATATAAAAAAGTTATATCTTTTACTACTGTGGGAATTTAGTGCTTTTAATCATTTTGTTTTAAATTTTGACGTTTTATAGAATTATTGTATTAATTGACCAGGAAATTAAACAATTTAATGGAGATGCTATTATGCCAGAATATTTATCACCAGGAGTATATGTAGAAGAGTTTGAGATCGGAGCAAAGCCGATGGAAGGTGTTTCGACAAGCACTGCAGGTTTTTTGGGAGAATGTGAAAGGGGACCAACAAGACCACACCTGATAACAAGCTGGCTTCAGTACCAGCGTGTTTATGGTTCTTATTTCGGAGAAACTAAATATCTTCCTGGTGCAGTGGATGGATTTTTTAAGAATGGTGGCCAGAGGTGCTACATAGGTCGAATTGTCAAAGCTGGTAAAGACCCTGCTACTAATGCCAGTTTAAAGCTAAAAGCCAATGGCAGAAATGCTTTGACCATAGAAGCTGTTGGTGAAGGAAACTGGGGAAGCAGAGTTGCAGTAAAATTATCTAAAGGAACTTTTGATGGTTTTAAGATGAGTGTTTTTTATTGGAAAGAAATGCCTTCTTCCCTTTATGACCCATTCATAGAACCAAAAGTACAGCCCCGTCCTACGACAACTGAGGTCTTCGACAACATATCAGTTAATGAAGAGTCACCTGACTATTTTGAAAAGACTATCAATGGAATTTCGAGTCTGATAATGATTTCTAAAAAAGAAGGCGACTCCGGTAATCTCCCTGATTCTCTAGAAGCTTCTTCGAATGTGGAAACAAAAGCTGATGAGAATCCAAATGTTGATGAGAAAACGATAAAAGATGACAAAAATAAAAATGAAGATAAACAGAAAGTTTCTGTTAAAGCAACAGAAGGAACTATTACAATAAAATATCTGGAAGGAGGTAGTGATGGCGGAACGATAGGATTGTCCGATTACGAACGCAGCAGTCCTGAGGAAGACAAGCCCGGCAAACGCAGAGGTATGACCGCTTTTAATGCAATCGATGACATTTCAATTGTCTATGCACCCAATGCCTACGCTATTCCAGGCCTGGTAGGATCTTTGATATCAAATTGTGAAAACCTCAAAGACCGTTTTGCAATCATTGATGCAGAACAAGGCTTTTCAAATGTATCCGGTCTGAATCCCAGAAGTGACACTCCAACAGAATATGCAGCTTTTTATTATCCTTGGATCAAGGTCATCAATCCAGAATCCGGTCTTCTGCGTCCCGTACCTCCAGGAGGTTATGTTGCAGGGATATACGCCCGCAGTGACAATGAAAGGGGAATACACAAAGCTCCAGCTAATGAAGTTGTAAGGGGTGCCTCCGATCTTGAATTCCAGATCACAAAAGGAGAGCAGGATGTTTTGAATCCCAGAGGTGTCAATGTAATTCGGGCTTTCCCCGGAAGAGGGATCTGTGTATGGGGAGCACGCACCCTATCAAGTAATACTCTCTGGAAATACATCAATGTCCGCCGTCTCTTTATTTTTGTAGAATCTTCCATAGAACAGGGCACTCAGTGGGTAGTCTTTGAACCTAATGACGAAAAACTCTGGGCAAGAGTTAGAGCGACTATTACTCAATTTCTGACAGGTCTCTGGAGGGATGGTGCACTAATGGGTACAACAGCAGAGGAAGCTTTCTTCGTAAAATGTGACCGTAGTACCATGACCCAGGATGATATTGACAATGGAAGGCTGATATGCATTATCGGTATAGCACCTGTAAAACCTGCAGAATTTGTAATATTCAGGATAGCTCAGTGGCAGGGAGGATCAACAGCTACAGAATAATTTCCTGATAATTTACCATTGATAAATTTCCAGATGCATATAAGCAGAAATTCTACGACTATTATCTTACAAAGGAGGAATAAATATGCCCGATAGAAACGACCCATACAGACAATTCAGATTCCGCATTGAGATAGACGGAATTGGTCAGGCAGGATTCAGTGAATGCAATTTTGCAGATACCACAACAGAGCCAATTGAATACAGAGAAGGAAATGAGCCAACCGTATTTCGTAAACTTTCTGGTTTAACTAAATATGGGAACATCACCCTGAAATGGGGTATCACCGACTCACTTGATCTCTACAACTGGAGACAGCAGGTAATAGACACCGGTGCAGAAGATGCGAGGAAGAATATGTCCATTATTCTGATTGACGAAGCAGGTTCTGATAAGGCACGTTGGAATATTGAACAGGCATGGCCAAGCAAATATGACCCCACCGATCTAAGCGCTAAAGGAAATGATGTTGCCATAGAGACACTGGAAATTGTACATGAAGGTTTCAAACGGGTTTCCTGAGTATGAGGAGATGATCCTATGACATTTCAAACAGAATTTGAATTTACCTTGCCAAAAGGATACGTGGATGAAGAAGGAAATCTTCATCAAAATGGTATTATGCGCCTTGCAACCGCAGCTGATGAGATCCTTCCTCTGAAGGATCCCAGAGTGCAGTCAAATCCTGCATATCTGGCCGTGATACTGCTTTCACGTGTCATTACAAAACTGGGGGAGTTGCAGATCATCAATACAAAGATAATAGAGGATCTTTTTGCTTCTGATCTGGCTTACTTGCAGGATTTCTATGGACGAATAAACGAAAACGGCACAAGTAGAATACAGACCGCATGCCCTAAATGTGGGCACCAGTTCGAGTTGGAGGAAGAGCCTATGGGGGAATAATAGGCTACCCCCTCGATAGGCTCTACGGGGAGGTAGCCTTTATCGCCTATCACTTCCACTGGCCCTTTGAAGAGGTCATAAATATGGAACACAGGGATAGACAGAGGTGGTGCGAGGAGATTTCTAAGATAAATAAACAATTGAGTGGAGAGAAGCAGAGAAGCATTCTTGAGGTATAATAAAAGACAAAACAAAACTTCGTTGTATATCTTAAAATTAGCCACAAGAATTTGTTTATCCAACTATTCTTTTTAAAAGAAGTGAGGGAAATGAGATGACAAAAAATCCATATCCATATCCATCCTTTAAATTTCGAATCGAAATTGGAGGAATCACGGTTGCTCAAGTATCCGAGGTGACAGGTCTCCAGATAGAAACCGAGACTGAGACCTATGAAGAGGGGGGTGTCAATGACTTTGTGCATAAACTACCTAAAAGAACAAAATATCAGAACATTACCCTCAAGCGAGGTATCACAGATCTTGATGATATGTGGAAATGGTATGATAATGTGGTTAGTGGGAAGATAGAGCGAAAAAACGGGGCTATCGTTCTGATGGATGTTACTGGTAAAGATAAGTGGCGGTGGAATTTTTCAAAGGCATACCCTGTTAAATGGATAGGACCAGATTTCAAGGCTGATAGCAACACAGTAGCCTTTGAGACCATTGAATTAGCACATAATGGGATCATCAAGAAGGGGTAAAAATGGATAAATCGAATGTACTTACTCTGTCTGATTCACATTTCCACAGAAAAATTGCGAATAAGTATCAGAGGGGGAAAAGAAGATTCATCACGCATCCAATGTTAATTTTTTATAAAAGTTTGAGGAACGTTCTCTCTCAAAAAAAAGAGATGCACATTCTGATCAAACTTAATTTTCATAACCAGAGTCTGTTGTCTTTCAAAAATATTGTTCAGCTCGTGGATCTGCCCATACAGCGGATGTACCATGGAACTATTTCGAAATCTCTTCCCATCAGACATACTTTTATGGAGAGGATTTCCACCTCTCCTTCTATAAAATCTATATTTTCTCGGGTTGAAAATACGATAAATCATCCACTTTGGAAATATACGCAAATTGAGCCTCAAAAACAAAGAAAAAAGCTGAAACCAAATGATGGAGGCCATCCTTCAATTCAAAATGAAGATCTATGGAAATACGGTCTAACAGTTAAATATAATTTGCCCGTCATTTCATCTCCTGTTAATTTATCTTTGAACAACATGGCTTCATTCAATGGAAGTAGAGGTTTGTTCAACACTTCCTACCAGAACTGGACGACCATCAATAAAAACGTAATACAACATCGTCCTGACGTTGGAACGAAGACTGCTAATTCTATTGCTAGCCGGATAAATAACAAACCGCAGAACTTAGGTTTTGGTAATGACACTGCTGTTCGTCTTATACCTGTCAAAAGAAGAACTCCCATATCGGATAATGAGAGCCTTATTTTTCATAATACCCGCGATATAGAGCAGAAGGCAATCGCTTCCAACTTAAAAGTGAACAATTCACACTGGAAATATACGCAAATTAAGCCTCAAAAACAAAGAAATAGGCTGAAATCAAATGATGGAGGCCATCCTTCAATTCAAAATGAAGATCTATGGAAATACGGTCTAACAGTTAAATATAATTTACCTATTATTTCATCTCCTGTTAATTTATCTTTGAACAAAATAGCTCTATTTAATGGAAGTGGAAGTTTGTTTAACACTTCCTATCAGAACTGGACGAACTTCAACAAAAACGTAATACAACATCATCCTGACGTTGGAACGAAGACTGCTAATTCTATTGTTAGTCGGATAAATAACAAACCGCAGAACTTAGGTTTTGGTAATGACACTGCTGTTCGTCTTATACCTGTCAAAAGAAGAACTCCCATATCGGATAATGAGAGCCTTATTTTTCATAATACCCGCGATATAGAGCAGAAGGTAGAACAGATTGAAAAGATCCTGGTTGAAACAAGAGCTGCAGTGGAAGAAATTTCCACACCAGCTTATTCTCAAATGAATATGAGTACAAATCGGCAAATCGATCTTAATGACATTTCAGAGCAAGTTTATCGATTAATATATGAAAAAATAAAGATCGAATGTGAGAGAAGGGGAATCTTATAATGGTACGCAAACTAGAGAAAGCGTTTATTCGGGCACTTAAAAAGAAGCTCAACCTACATAAAGCGTTTATTGAGGTACTTGATGGGGAGCAAAAAGGCGAACGAATAGAGATACTTTATTTCCCACCCGAATACACCATGGAAAAGAGTAACTCATTCTCAGAGATTGCTATACCTGGACTTGAATCCCCTTACGTGCAATACGTAAAGGGAAATGCAGGAAGTATAACCCTTGAAGCTTTTTATGATACATATGAAGATGGAACTGATGTTAGAGAGTACACCAACAAGCTTTCCAATCTTATGAACATTGATCCTGATCTTCATGCTCCTCCACCCCTGCGTTTCATATGGGGCATGCCTTCAAAAGAACCATTTACCTGTGTACTGGAAAAGGTGACTAATAAATTCATTATGTTTCTGTCTGATGGGACACCCGTAAGAGCCAAGCTCAGTATAACACTCAAAGAATTTAAAACAAGACTTAATAGTCGTGAAAGTGCTCGTAAGTCATCTGATAAAACTAAAGTCTACATCACAAAACAGGGAGATAGTCTGTGGTTGATTGCCCATAAGGAATACGGCAACTCTTCTATGTGGAGACCAATTGCAGATAAAAATAATATTTATAATCCCAGGTTTCTGGAACCAGGTACTCGATTGATAATTCCACCGTTGGAGTAAAAGAATATGGAAATATCAGGCCTTGATATCTATGCACCTTTTTTTACTGTTGAATTAGCAGGTAAACCTGAAGTTGAATTAAGAGATAGTATAGTCAGTATAGAGGTAGATGAAGATCTGGAAAAGCCGGCTATGTTTACAATTTCTTTGAATGAGATGTTTAATGTAAAGGAGCAGAAATTTAAATGGCTTGATGATGAACGCATAGATCCAGGTACTAAGTTCACTATCTCTTTTGGATATGCTTCAGGCTCCAAAAAAAGGGAAGAATTCGTGGGTCAAATTAAGTCTGTTTCACCGAGTTTCGATTTTACGGGGATCACAAAATTAAATGTGAGCGGATACGACCTATCCCATGACCTTTTGAAAACAACAAAAAAAGGTGTTGTGAAAAAAATATACAAAGATATCAAATATTCAGATATTGCCGAAGATATTGCTAAAAAAAATAATTTAAAGTCTAAAATTGAATCGAGTGAAATAACTTATGATAATGTAAACCGGGGAGAAAACGAAAGCGATTACAATTTTTTAAGAAGGCTCTCTGAAGAGATCCAATATGAATTTTATGTCAGATTGGAAACCCTTTATTTCCATAAATCTCGGGACAACAGTGAGGGTGATACCACTTTCGAACTTGGTAAGAACATTATAAAATTCAACCCTAGAAATAGCATTGCAAACGTTGTAAATGAAGTTGAAGTAACAGGATGGGATGATAAGAATTCAATTGTCGAAACCGCAAAGATAGCTGATATTAAAAGTAAGGTTGGAATCCCTGATTTTGAGACTATTGTGAAATGTTCCCAAGATAAAAAAATAGAGGTGATAGAAGACAGAGTTGTGCGTAGTAGCGAAGAAGCAAAAAACTTAGCCATAGCAGAATTAAAAAAGAGAAATAAGGATTTTATTGAAGGAAGTTTGCAGTGCATCGGTGACCCTACGTTGAGACCAGGAATTACTATCAATATAAAAAAAGTAGGTGAGCGTTTTAGCGGTGTTTACTACATAACGAGAACAAAGCATACAATTGGGTCCGATGGTTATAAAACAGAACTTAAAATTAGAAGGTGTCTATGATGGGGTTTGGAGAACTTTTTTACAATGAAAAGCAACAGAATGATCATAGGATAGCTGGCGTTGTACTTGCTGTTGTGACTGGCTATGTCGATCCTAAAGATGATCCTGAAGGTTTGAGAAAAGTAAAGATCAACTTTCCCTGGAGAGGGGAGGAAACTGAAAACTGCCTGGCAAGGGTTGCAAGTTTAATGGCTGGAAAAGAAAGAGGACTATTCTTTTATCCAGAAATTGGAGACGAAGTACTGGTGGCATTTGAACAGGGTAATATAAATTATCCATACATTATTGGCGCTCTCTGGAATGGTGAAAACAAGCCTCCTGAAATCAATAGTGATGGAAATAATGACATAAAATTGATAAGATCACGGAGTGGACATACAATAAAAATTGATGACACTGATGGTAATGAAAAAATTGAAATTGCCGATAAAACAGAGAAAAATATCATCCTTATTGATTCCAAAAACAATTCTATTTCTTTCAAATGTGATGGAGATATTGAGATATCCGCCCCAAATGGAAAGGTTACCATCAATGCAATGGATCTTGAGCTTAAATCCTCTGCTTCAACAAAGATCGAAGCTTCTGTTGGGGTGGATCTAAAGGCATCCGGATCAATGAATATCAAAGGAGCAACTGTGAACATCAATTGACCAAGGGGGAGTGTTAACTATGGGAATGCCAGCAGCTAAACAAGGGGATAAAATAATTGCAACAGATATCCATATAGTTATGATACCATCACCGGCAGGACCAGTGCCAACACCTCTGCCTCATCCTTTTATGGGTATTATAGATGGCAATCTAAGCCAGGACGTAAAGATAATGGGTTTGCCCGCTGCTACTGTTGATTCGACGGCTTTGAATACGCCTCCTCATATTCCACAGGGTGGACCGTTTCAGAATCCTCCATCAAATAAAGCGACCATAAAGATAGGAAGTACCACTGTAAAAATAAATGGAAAAATGGCAGCAAGGGTTGGCGATACAGCGATGACGTGCAACGATCCTTCAGACCTGCCTACAGGAACAGTGATTGCAGCAGGTACGGTACTTATAGGGTGATCAGGTATGGAAAAGGATTTTCTTGGCACAGGATGGAAATTTCCTCTCAGCACGGACTCAAATGGGAGAATAGCTGTTTCAAAATACGAAGAATGCATAAAAGAGTCCATCTTGATCATCCTTAGAACTGCAAAAGGAGAGCGCCTGATGCGGCCTGATTTTGGATGCAGTATTCATGAATATGCTTACTCCACAACGGACACCCTTAATCTTCGCATGATAGAGAATACGGTGTATGAAGCACTGGTCCAGTGGGAACCCCGCATAGAAGTGCTTGGTATAAAAACCAGCAATGGATTAACTCAGGATGGAAAACTCTTGATCAGTATAGACTACAAGGTTAGGGTCAGTAATACCCAGTTCAATCTTGTTTATCCATTTTATTTAAATGAGGGGCTATGATTGAAATGGAACTTCACAAAATAAGTGAAAGGACAATGGATACAGTCCTGCAGGAAATTAAGAGAAAAGCACCTTTTTATGTGCCTGAATGGAGTGCAGAAGGTAATGAGGATTTTGGAATTGCCCTTTCAACGATATTTGCCAATATGGCTGAGATCATTTCCAATAACTTAAACTATGCCCCCCAGAAGCACTTTGTCTCTTTCTTAGATATGATGAATTTTTCACTTATGCCTGCTCAACCAGCAAAAACAGCACTCACCTTTGTTCTAAGTGAAGCAGCTTCTGATAATATTTTGATCCCATCCCATACTCAGGTAACAGCAGAAGGCACTGATAGTACTCCAGTTTTCTTTGAGACTGAAAAAAGCATCATGGCTACACCTTCCCAACTTGTATGTATATATGGCGTGGATAAAAAGAACGATACAATTGCTGACCATACAATTGCTGTAAATGGGACCGGGACTACAGATATTTTTACAGGAGATGATCTACAGGAACACATCATCTACATTGGGGACGAAAAACTTTTCAATGTTAAAAACGGAAAGATCGTTCTAGATCTTGAAGAGTTTGATACAATACCAGAAAGCTTATTTGCATATAAAGATCGAGTTTATTGGGAATACGGTACTTTGGTCACAAACCTGAAGGGTGAAAAGCAAATCGGGAAGGTACAATGGAATCCTTTCCAAAATCTAAGCTCGCAGAGGAAAAAGCTGATAATTCTCACAGGTAGCGAGAATATTGACAGGGTGGAAGTCAACGGCTGTGAAAGCAGGTGGATCAGATGTCGGCTGAATGAGACCGCTATTCCAGAACTTAAAGACCTTAGTTTCAGATCGATCAAAGTCGAGACATCTGCAATTGAGATCGAACCTGAGATACTATTCTATAATGACATACCTATTGATGATCGTGGGGAATGGCTGTACCCCATGGGAACTAAACCACGTACCTATGATACCTTTTATATAGGCTGTGCAGATGTTTTTTCAAAAAAGGGATATTCTATAAGTTTTGATTTTTCCCTGATCCCGGGACAGGCAGGTCCAGATGAAGAAAATAATCTACCACAACTTTCATGGGAATACTGGGACGGAGAAAGCTGGAGAAGCCTTAATAAGTTCATCGAATTCAGTGTAGACGGGCAAGCTGTAGATCGGCGATCTGAAGAATCTATACAAAATTGGGTTAGTCGGTCGCCAACAGAAAAAAGCTTGCATGTAACCGTGAGCATTTCAGAAATGATAGAATTAAAGCCTGGAAATGTTAATGGTAAAGACAATTACTGGATCAGAGTTAAGCTCATAGAAGGAAATTATGGGACTGAATATACGATCACAAAGAAAAACAAATTAGAACCTGGTAAATTTAATCCTCCCAGAATAAAGAGCCTAAAAATCCAATACCGCAATAAAAGAGAAAAAGAACCGGAACATATCTTTGCCAGGAACAATCTTGTTTTTAAGGATTGCAGAGATGAACTTATACGTACAAAGAACTGCAAACCTTTTGAAGCTCTTTCCGATACCTATCCCACAATCTATTTTGGATTTGATGCAGAGCTTCGAAAAGGACCTATCAGTCTATTCATACATCTTACACAAAACAGTACTCAACCCCAAACTGTGATCCCTAAGATCAAATGGCAGTATTTTTCAAAGAAGACCGGAGAATGGGCAGAACTTGAGGTTCTGGATGAAACCAGTGGCTTTACAAAAAGCGGAATGTTACAATTCCTTGTTCCAGAGAAAATGCGAGCTTTAAGGTTATTCAGGTCACCAGAGCCTCTATACTGGCTCAAGGCAGTGTTTATTGATGGGAAAAGTTACTCAAAGGTACATGGTTTTTATCTAAATTCCACATGGGCCATTCAATCAAGAACAATTAATGACGAGAGGATCGGATCCAGTTCCGGAGAAGCGCATCAACTATTCAAGCTTCTGAATAAACCTGTTATAGATGTAGATCTCTGGATTAATGAAGTTAATAGTCTTTCAGAAGGAGAAATGCAGACACTCCTTAAGGATAAACAATATGTGGAGCTAAAGACTGATGACAAGGATAATGTGGTGGAGTTCTGGGTAAAATGGACTGAGACAGATGATCTTATTGATTCAAAAAGCAAGTCCAGGGATTATCTGCTTGATAGAACAAATGGTGAGATCACCTTTGGGAATGGCACACATGGGATGATTCCCCCAATAGGGCTCAATAACATCAGATCAAGTTATAGGATAGGAGGGGGAGAGGCTGGAAATTTTGATGCCTTTTCGATATCAAAACTCTACAGCACCATAAGGTACGTAGATTCGGCATACAATCCAATTGCTTCGGACGGGGGATGCGAAACTGAATCTATAGAGAATTTGATGAGAAGAGCACCTGCTACATTTAAGCACAGGATGAGGGCTGTAAGTGCAGAAGATTTTATCTGGCTTGCTAAAAATTCTTCGCATCAAGTGGCAAGGGCCAAAGTACTATCTAATTTTAATGCAAATGATAAGGACGGTATGAGCTGGACAACAATAGTTATAGTTCCTGAAAGTTCAGATCCAAAACCCATGCTTTCAACCGAATTAAAGCGCAGAGTAGAAACATATTTGAAAGATCGATGCTCGAATGTTGGAAAGTTGAGAGTAATAGGAGCATCTTACTGGAGAGTGGACGTTGCTGCTGAAGTGGTAGCAAATAACATGGAATCCATACCTTCAATTGAATTTGAAGCAAGAACAAAGGTTGCTGAATTCCTGCATCCGTTGAAAGGAGGAGTGGATGGAAAAGGTTGGGATTTTGGCAATACCCTATCCATATCGGATATATACTCCTTACTTGAGCCCATCGAAGATGTTGATCATGTAAAAAATGTTACAATAACTTTCAGGGATGAAAAGGAAATTCGGATGCAATTAAGCGATCCCACGGAGATGGCCACACTTCCTGAATCTACCCTGCCCTTTAGTGGAGAACATGAGATTACCGTCGGATGGCAAAGCGAGAGGGAGGAATAAGTTTGTCTTTACCAAAACCAGATCTTGACAATAAAACCTTTGATCAATTGGTAGATGAAGCAAGAAAACTTATCCCCAACTATGCTACACAATGGACTGATCACAATTTAAGCGATCCAGGAATAACATTAATTGATCTTTTTGCATGGCTGACTGAAATTACATTATATCGTATCAACTTGGTAAATGAGGAACATCGCCTCAAATACCTAAAGTTGTTAGGAGTGAAGCCTGCAACATCAATTCCAGCAAAGGTCGATCTAAGTTTCGGGGCTGGAGAAAGCACCTTGTTGAAAAAGAACACCGTTGTTTCAACAAAAAAAGACGGTATGGACATCAATTTCGAACTCGATGAAGACGTAAATGTCGTACCCTTAACTCTGAAAAAGATAATAGTCAATGAATTAAACGCAGCTTTATTCTCCACTCCCTTTGCCGGAGAAGAATTTATGAGTGGGGTCTTTGACAGGACCATTGCAAATCAAAAAGATGATCTTTTTTTCACCCCTTTCGGTCAAACCACTCAGGAGGGTAGCTGCCTCTATCTCGGATTTGGCCTGAAAGAAGAAGATGAAGGTCGCAAGCAGGAAAGTAAAGCGCCGCATATTCTCAATTTCATGTGTTATCTTTATGAAAAGGACCTCATAAGTCCCGGACGGCACGGTGATGAAGAAGATTATGAATTTGAGAATGCAAAATTAAAGTGGGAGATCTCTGTTGCACCTGATGCAGCGAAATGGAAAGAAGTGTTTCCTGATGATGGAACAAAAGATTTTAAGCAAAGTGGCAGACTTCTTTTTGAAGGACTTGAAAGTTGGGAATTATCTAGAATTCCAATATGGAAAAGCGATAGTAAGTATTTCTGGATGCGCTGCACCCTTGAAAGATCTGATTATGAGTATCCACCCAGAATAGAAAGAATAATGCTCAATACCGTGGAGGCGGTCCAGAGAAAGACTGTCCATATTATCACTCTGGGAATAAGTAATGGTTTGCCAAATCAGGTTTTTGCACTACAGGAAGTACCTGTCCTGAATAAGAGTTTGAAACTTTGGGTTGCAGGAGAAAAATGGACAGAAGTTGATGATCTTGATGGTTCAGGTCCGGAAGATACACATTTCATCCTTGATAATGAAAATGGAGAGATCCGATTTGGTGATGGACTGATGGGAAAGGTCCCATCAGTAGATTCTGGGATCAGAATTCCTGAATATATGGCAGGGGGTGGAGAGCAGGGGAACCTGATGCCTGACTGCACATGGTCTATTCAGGATGTTGAGGATATGGACATAACAAACCAAAGAGCTTCAACCGGAGGCAAAGAAGCAGAAACAATAGCTGAGGCAACTGATCGATTTATTAGAGATCTAAAAGTTCCCTATACAGCAGTTACATCGGAGGATTTTGAATATATTGCTAAAAACACGCCGGGTTTAAGGGTGGCTACGGCAAAATCAATCCCAAATCATGATCCCATGAATCCTGAAAAGGGTGAAGGGTCGGTAACAGTTGTTGTGATCCCATTCAGCCCACTGAAAACTTTTGCGATCCCACCCGAACCCTCTTCTGGATTTAAAAATGCAATCAAGCAGCATCTGAATACACATCGATTGCTAGGAACCCGGATACATGTGATCCCACCGGTCTACATCAGAACTACTGTTAATGTAACTGTGGTCCCTTCAAATGGTTTTTTGAAGGAAGGTCTGGCACAAAAGATCATTGATCGACTGAACTTCTTCCTTCACCCTGTAAAGGGAGGTCGTGAGGGGAACGGCTGGCCCATAGGCAGGAGTCTGTATCGCTCAGAGCTCTATGAGTTAATTAAAAAGATAGATGGTGTGGATTCAATTACTGAGCTTTCAATAAGAGCAGATAAGAATACACATACTGATGAGTATGGAAATCTTGTATTGGATTCAAGGATAGCTACCATATATTCCGGCAGGCATGTGGTGGAAATGATCAACAAAGCAGATGCAGGAAGGAGGGGTAGTATATATGCAGAAAGGTAATTACAAAAGGATCAATACGCAATCTCTTTTGAAGAACTTCACAGCCTATATGGATAACCTGAGCATAACAGAAAACGGCTTAAGATTAAGCGATAAATCTGTCTATAAATTCGGGACCGATATCATTGACGATTCAAATTTACATATGAGTGATATCGCCATCGATGAATGCGATACTGTTTATATAATAGACCAGAAAAGCAGATCGATCCGTACAATTCATGAGAAATTCGGGACCCTCAAAAACCCTGTTTATGATTCCAGGAATCTTGCTGAGATCCTTGATACTCCATGTGGCATTGGTGTCGATGAAAACTCAATATACGTTGCTGACAGTGACAAACAGAAAGTGATCTCTTTTGCAAAAACCGATCTTCAGGTCCGCTGGACTGTTTCAAAAGGTCCTGAAGGACTGCCTCTTAAGGATCTTGTTGACCTTGCTGCTGGTCTTGATGGTAATATTTACGTGCTGGAAAAAGGAAGGAAAAGGATCCTTAGACTGGATAAGAACGGCAACATTGTAGATGAGATCGGCAAAGGAGAGCTCTCTGATCCAAAAAACATTTATCTAGACAGGCAGGGAAATATTCATGTTCTTGACGGCGATGAGTATTCTTTTATTTTTAAAGTTGATGGGACATATGAAAAAAGGATAGCTGAATACTCACTGCTACAAAATCTAAGCAGAAAACGAGCCAGTGATTCAAAAAATAATCTTTATCTCATAAATGATTCAGGGAATAAACTGACTTTTTTTACATACACTGAAGAAAATACTACAAATCAAAAAGGTTCTTTCCAGGGAACATATATCTCAAAGCGTATAGATAGCCAAACCCCCAAGACCCGATGGCATCGATTCTTGCTGGAAGGTAACTTTCTGGAAGGGACCAATATCGAGTTTTTATATTATATTTCAGACAAACCGCTAAATAAGAAATATATAGAAAATATCGAGGAACATGAATGGCATAAAGGCATAGCAGGTAGTTCTTCAATTCAGGGAGAGAGAAGAAGAGACGCTTTATTCCAGGCCGATGTAGAAGGACAATACCTGTGGTTTAAGATCATACTAATGGGTACTGAAACCCTATCACCTGTGATTAGTTCCATTACTCTCTTTTTTCCAAGGATATCCTATCTTGATTATTTGCCGGAGATTTACAGGGAAGACCCAGCAGGCAGAGATTTTCTTGATCGTTTTCTCTCGATATTTGAAAGCATGTTCTTTGAGATTGATTTTAGTATTGATCACTTGAGCCGTTCTTTCGATGCTGAGGGTACTCCCCCTCAGTTTTTGGACTGGCTTTGCTCCTGGATCTCCTTTCCACTGGATGAGAACTGGCCCGAGACCAGAAAACAGCTCTTTGAAGAGAAGAAGAGATCGTTTATTTCAAAGGCAGTTTCAATCTATAAGAAGAGGGGGACGAAGGAAGGTTTAGAAGAATTAATCGAACTATATACCGGAAAAAAACCAATAATTGTGGAAATTTATCCAACCAATTCTCTGGAAGAAAAACAGATATCTAAGATCCATGAAGTTAAGGATACCATGTTTTTCCCTCCAAAAGAGGCAAAAGTAAAACTTCCCATCGGCAGGGGTGAAGCCTATGAGAAGGAAATTGCATTGCATGATCTTTTGTTTGGAAAAGAACGGTTCTGTTTTTATGTTCTTTTCAAAGATCCCGTTGATGAAGCTACACTGGACCTTATCAGGACTATTATTGAAGAGCAGAAACCTGCCCATATGTCGTACAAACTTAAGGTACTTGAACCATGGTTCTATCTGGATGCCCATACGTATCTTGGTATAAATACAGCACTAACAAAACCTGATTTCGTTCTTGGAAAGACATCTGTTGTTGGAAGGGACACGGCTCTGGGGGGTCGGGAAATGGACCAGAAGCACATCACGCAAAGTAACTATTCAAAATCAGTTAAAGAATAATGGAAGGAGTTGTGGACATGTCAGATCATGAAGATAAGAACAGGGATTGCAAGTTGAACCAGTTCCAGAGAAATAATTATTTCTATGGTAAACTGATGACAGTCAGAGATTTTGAAGTCGAACAGGATTACTTTAATGGAAAGCGCCATCTGCTCAACAGATACATGTATGGCCCCGGTCTTGTATGCGGCTTTTCCCATATTGAAGTTTCATCTGGAACTAACGATGAGGTCAAGGTCAAATTCAGTGATGGCGGAGTAGCCCTTGACAGTTGTGGACGGGAAATTGTTGTGCCTGTCGATATGGATAAGATCGTTATCAATGAAAAAAGTGGTAACGATCTTAAAAGATCAGATATTGAAGAGACGATGTACCTATATCTCAGGTATAAGTCCTATCCCAGTGAGCTTGTCAATGCGGCTTCCAGTCCTTTGAGCTGTGAGGAAGTCACCTGTGAAAATAGGGTTCTTGAAGACTTCGAGATCATTGCTTCAAACAAATATCCAAAACCAGCTTTTTCCCAGCCCGAAAATACTGAAAATATCTCCGAGGAGAGCAATAAAAAGGGATGGTTCGACAGCACTTCCAGATCATGTTCAGAGATCGGAGATTTTGATGATAAGGTATTCTTTGTGGCTGTAAATGAGGACATATCGGTCAATAGAACCGAAACCAGCCGTAGAAATTTTGTTTCGATAATTCGTTCTGAAGGCTCAAAAAAGAATATTGCAACCGGGGTCGTGCTCTTTGAACGCCCTACGGTGAACACGGTCTCTTCTGATCTTATTGACCCAAGAATCGGAACGGGGCCATCATGTATCAAACTGGGTCTGGAAAAAGATGATGAACAGATCCTGACGGGTTCTCTTGGTATCCTTGATAGACCCGATATTCCAAAAGTGCTCCTGGGAGCAGATCTGGATCCCGATTCTGGTAGATTCAGGGTTACAGCTCGTTTTCAAGATGATACTGAAAGGACTTCGATCAAGATCCGCTGGTGGGCATTCAAAGCCGATCTGGAATATGGAATGGAAACTGTCAAGTCTGCAACCGTTCTAACAAAGTATAAGTTTGCAGATGATCCCATGGTCAAAGCCAAGGTCGTAGAGCACGGTCTATGCGAATCCGGTGGCAAAAATTGCATGGAAGTTGACGGAATTAGAGGCGGTGACCACTATGCAAAAGTTGGAAATGATGTTGCACTCAACGGCAACCCACAGAAACTGGTCGAACTCATCAAGGAACAGGACGATGAGGTGCATGAGCTATACGATACATGGGATATCGGCGGTCGCTGGCTCCTGAAGGTAGAGGAATTTGATCTAAGTAAATCCCAGGCACTGGTCAAACTTTACTATAACGATGAGGAGTTAAAGAAATACGCTGTTTCAGAAGGCGACCTTATCACCTATTTTGACGATATTGCAGGTGAACAGTTTGTGCCGCTGTTCATAAGTTATGTCGATAAAGTATCCATTCCCAAGTTCATCAAAGAAGCTAAAGTGGAGCTGAAATATACATGGGCAGTGGCCAGAGAGGTTAGAACCATCGAGTAAAACACCACCCGTTAAAATGGGTGGCTTCCTGCTCTTTAAATAAAAATTTTCTAAAATAACTATTCTGGGGGTACATGATGAATAATACAAACAAATTCGGGTTGATCTTGATCACCCTTATCATTTCGATTGTGTGTTTTTCAGGTCTGGCTTGTGCAGATGAGAATCTCGACAATCCCTACGATATCAAGAAACTTGATAAGGATGCAGGAAAACAACCAGCTATTGTATACCCGGTTTTTGGCTATGCAAATCACAATTACACATTCAATGTAACTTATAATTATACTGTGGCAAATGAGGTCCCCGATCTTGAAAATATAAAGGTTGTGTTCTACTGGGACACATGGCGTAATACCGATCCTGGAAACCGTACTGAATTAAGTTACACAAATGTAAATCTGAGTGATAATGTTTGGCAGTGGAAGACCGAGGCCAGCCACCCTGGAAACCGTACTGAATTAAGTAACACAACAGTAAAAGATCTGGGTGATAATGTTTGGCAGTGGGAGGCCGGGGCCACCCACAGTTGGCCCAGAAAAGGTACTTATGGGATTCAAATTGGAGTATTTGAAGATGAAGAGCTAATAGACCTGTCCTATTGGATGCCGATAGATATCAGAAAAGACATCGAACCCAATAAACCACACGAACTCTATATGAGAGATCCTAAGGGCACCACTGAAAATGCTACTCTATATAAGAATCGGTTTAAGGATTGGCTGAAAATCAATACAAGCAATCCAAAATATTACGGATATGAAAAAGAATTTTACACCTTTACCACAAATGCAACTGATGATGAAACAAATGTAAGCCTCTGGTATAATTTCAGCTGGGGGGATGGTAGCTCCGATGTGACCAGACGTGATAAAGCCGGAACACCTGCAGATTATTCGCATAGCTGGAGTTTCCGGGATAATAAGACACCATACAATATCGAAACCAAGGCAATCAAACGTGATCTCTATGACCCGAAAAAAGATGTAGAGTCTGAATGGAACAGTAGTGCCTATATCATCATAAAGAAAGACCCAGAATGGATTGAGAATTTGGGGATAATTATATCCATATTAGGTTTGTCCTTCATCGCTTTGACCGGCATAAAGGAAACTGTAACCATCGAGGTCTCCATATTTGGACATGAGTACCGTAGAAGGTCCATCCAGTATGCAATTGGGGTACTGCTGATACTAATAGGACTGTATATGGTCTTTGTTATGGGAAGATGTCCCTGGGACATGCCATGGCCATTTGAGTGGTTATTTTATGACAAAATAAAATAAGATAAAATATTTGTTACCTTTAAGACGGAAAGAGTCCTTGCGTCAGCCGGGCACGTTAAATCGAAGATTAAAAACGCACATTTGATCTTCTATCTGATGTGGGATGGGAGCCGTCAGCCTTACTTGCTCTTTTTTTTGAACACTTTGTACTTTCAGATCCACCAGATTCTGCACTTTTTACAAATAACAGAAGAAGATCGACCTTTGTGATCGATAAGGAGGAGTTAAACATGCCTGAACACGAACAAGCACCGAAATCAAAGAAAACCAGCAGCAACATCCAACGAGAAGCAAAGACCTCAAAACAGACGGACCAGACGCATCCCGCAGATATCACCCCGAATGCCCAGCTTGACCCGGGTTCCCTTGCCCCTGCTGATATCTTGCAGTTGCAGCGCACGGTCGGGAATCAAGCGGTGGGTCGGCTGCTCAGATCAGGGCAGGTTGTGCAGCGTCAGGGACCAGAGGAGGAAGAGGAACTCCTGCAAGGAAAGTTCGACGAGACTATCCAGCGACAGGAAGTCCCGGAGGAGGAAGAAGAGGAGCTCCTTCAGGGAAAGTTCGATGAGACCATCCAGAAGCAGGAACCAGAGGAGGAAGAAGAGCTCCTTCAGGGAAAGTTCGATGAGACAATCCAGAAGCAGGAGCCTGAAGAGGAAGAAGAACTGTTGCAAGGCAGGTTTAAAAGCAACCCGGAACAAGCAACATGCTTTTCCTGTTCCACAGCTTCCGTTCAGCGAGAGGAGGAGAACCGCACAGGCATGCCGGATAATTTGAAAGCCGGATTGGAGCAGTTGTCTGACATGGATTTGTCAGATGTGCATGTGCATCGCAACTCAACCAAACCTGAGCAACTCAACGCGCTAGCCTATACCCAGGGGCAAGACATCCATTTAGGGCCAGGTCAGGAGAAGCACCTGCCCCATGAGGGTTGGCATGCGGTGCAGCAGAAGCAGGAGCGGGTGAAGCCGACCATGCAGGGCAAAGGGGTGGCGATCAATGATGATGCGGGGTTGGAGAGAGAAGCGGATGTGATGGGGGGGAAAGCCATGCAAATGAAGAGACCGAATGAGGAAAATTCGAATGTGATGAAACGCACCCCTCAGTATTTTATTAGAACAGCACAAAGTCTGCCAAAAGACGATCTTTCCAAATTAGTCAGCCATTCAGTTTCCCCGAATGTTCTTCAAAGACGGATATTAATTAAATTTAATTTGAAAAATATAGCAACCACATTTCAGATTACTGGGCGTCCGTCTTGGCGGAGTGTGGCAACCAAGGCACATCCGTCTGCCAAAGGTTGTGACCGAAGACATATACTAGCTTGGTACGTCATCAAAAAAGATATCAAGAGTAATATTTTTCAAAAAGATAAATACACGATCAGAGCTTTTCTAACTAATCCATCCAACTTTAAAAATCAAAAATGGGCGACTGAATCTATTTTAAAGATCAACAAATTCTTACATAGTAGCCGCAAAGATAAGTGGGAAAAGGCTATCCAGTACTATGCTAGTGCTCGTTTTAATGATCCTGGTAATCTGTTTATGGGGCCAAGAATGCCTAATAGAGCTTTGGGCTGTCGGATTCGACCAGCTTATAATAATCTCCTTAAGTTGCTTACTGAGTGGAACAAAAAAGGACTTGATAAGCCTTTGCCAAATTACTACTATGTAACATTTCCCTTTACGGATATAAAGACTGGGGAGGTGCAAAAAGATACAATTCCGATATTAACAATTGAAGACGTGGTCGATTGGTATGGAAATATGGTAATTGACTGGGAAAAGTATGAAGATTGGTCAGAAACTGCGGACATTTTTATACGTCATCTTGAGGGGATAAATCCGGTTCTAGCGAAAAAAATGGTAGAAGCGTCTACCGCATGGTGAACCACGAGTTTGTCCTCGGCACCGAGGAAAAGGAGGAGGCGAAAAGTTGTAGCTCAAAAAGTCAAAGGCTGCGGGCGATGCGGTGGATGAAGGTCTTGTCCCGGTGTTTTTTCCATTTTTAGTGTTGGTGCCAAGATCAGTAGTCCATGAACCACACCTAAAATATCCTGATTTTTTGAGATATATCGCTCCCATCAGGGCGACGCAGCGATAAGATATTCAAGCGTTCCTATGCTGAGCATGAACTCCAGCAGCGTTGAATGGATCGTTAAATTAAAGGAGGTAACTAAAGATGCAACCCGAAAAATTCCAGAAGCTGATGTTTAGAACCCTCTTACTGCTCTGTGTGGTGAGTTTTTTGCTGTTGGTATATCATATCAACGTGCAAGAAACCCCAGAGGAGCTCGAAGATTATGCCACAGATATGGCAAAATACCAAGCTGTGGGAGCAGTAGGCAAAATTAATCAAAGCCTCACAGACATGATGAATGTCACCACATCCATCGCAGAAGATCTGAGTTCTGGTGAGCTGAAAGAAGATCAGGTTGTGCAAAGGATAAATGAAACATTGGAGAACCATAAGGAATTTTACGGTATTGCCGCTGCATATAATCCCTCTGTGAAACATTCGATAAATGGTTCGGGCCTTTATGCCCCTTACGTCAGAAGGGAACAGGGTGAACTCCGATTTACTCTGCTCGAGGAGGATTACGATTACACCCAGGAAGATAATGAAACTAGTACCAGACCCAGAACCATATGGTACAATCAACCGCTTGATATAGGTGAGGGGTGTTGGATCGAACCCTATTTTGGAACAGCAAGCAATAAACTAGTGGTATCGTATGCTCTTCCTTTTTACAATGCATCTGCCCCTGAAACTCCTGCTGGAGTTGTTGCAGGTGTCTATTCTCTGGATTGTATGAGAGGTATCGTCGGGTCACTTGACCTATGGGGAACAGGGTACGGATTTATCATCACAGAAAATGGAACCATAGTTTCATACCCCATTCAGGAATACCTCGGTCAGAATATAGCTGAATTAGAAAAGACAGACGATACGCTGAGGGTGATACATCAAAACATGAGTCTCGGAAAGCAAAGTTTCACCAATCCCAATAACTTTACAGGCCAGACATCCCAAGTATTCTTCAATAATATCCCCTCAACAAACTGGACAATGGGAATTGTCTTTGTCGAAGAGGAGATCTTTCAAGAGGGAAAGACGTTCCAGCAACACACATCGATTAAAATTTCCATGGCTTTTATAGCCTTTTTGTTTTTCCTTTCCACTCTCATCTTTCATGTAGAGAAAGGCAGTTCCAGAAGCCTTTGGGCTGTTGCAATTATCTTATCTGTTCTGTGCTTAGGCGGGATAGGACATATATGGTATCTCAATCTGCATGATTAGATCGATGAGCAAGATTACGATGCAAAAGTTCTCGACAGGGCCGGCTTAGAAGTAGCCTTGAATAAAGTCCTCATTAAAACGGAAGTATATGAAGACCCGATAAAAGTTCCTACCGGGATCTTTCTTCAGTCCATAGAGTTTTCAAGTTCCAATAACGTGGCTGTAACGGGCTACATTTGGCAAAAAAATACAACTGAAGGAATATCTCGTGGAGTTATTTTCCCTGAAGCTGAATCCACAACCATTGAAAAAGCGTATGAAAAGGAGGGAGTCACAGGGTGGTATTTCACGACCACACTGCGCGAGCAATTTGATTATTCCAAATATCCCTTCGATAAAGAAACTGTCTGGATCCGGTTATGGAATGAAGGATTTGATGAGAATGTTGTTCTTGTGCCTGACCTGGATTCCTATGATAACCTCACATCAGAATCAAAACCAGGTATTGAGGAGCAATTTGTACTTGAGGGATGGGAAATCCAGAAAAGCTATTTCAGCTATAGGGACAACAGCTACAACACTAACTTTGGATTGGAGGATTACAGCCATAAAAATGTGCCAGAGCTCTACTTTAATGTGGGTGTGAAAAGGAATTTCATAACCCCATTCATCTCGTACATGAGCCCATTGATAGTAGTGGCACTCCTTGTATTTGCTGACCTCTTGCTAATCTCTAAAAAAGAGGAGGATGTGAGCTACTCCGGATTCAGCTCTTCAGGTGTATTAGGGTACTGCGCTGCACTGCTATTCGTTCTCATAATAGCACATGTCTCCCTCAGAGAAAACCTTGCAGCAGATGGCATAATCTACCTGGAATACTTCTACTTCGCAATGTATTTAGCGATCCTGGCTGTTTCAGCGGATTCAATCTTGTTTGCATCAAAAATAAAAATAAAAATAATTGACTATGAGGACAACCTCATAGTAAAAGTGCTATATTGGCCCGCGTTAATGATCTTGCTGTTAATACTTACACTATATGCCTTTTATTGAACTTAATTAGCAAAGAATCAATCTACTACAGTATAGTTTACTCACATCTACCATCCGCAGCTCAGCAAGGTCTTGATAACATACATGTGGCCTGCTTGAATATAGGTAATTTACCATATTTTCCCTTCACCCAACAGTGAGGACTGCATGATTAAGGGGACAATCTTGTGGATGCTGTGCTTAATTGTGCTCACAACCCCCTCATCAATCCTACGTGTTCCACATATCTCTTAGGTTCAGTCTGAACCATCTCTCCATATAGATACGACAGAGAGAAGGTATAAAACTCTTCTATTATGAACTACTTTAAAGACTGTGAAATATGCTGCCTATTTTTTCTAACACCATAAGATTTTCGAAGAAAGGGTTGGGCAATGGCAATATTAAAAAATAGGATATGTAGCCGAAGATATGATCTATGATTTGTCACAATGGGTGAATAACTTTGAATCACCCACAACAAACTTTGATGGAGAACAGGTCTTGGAGAAGGAAATTCAAAGATTGAGACAAATTCTCTCTTCGCATGGAATGGTAGTGGGGAAGGAAAAATTATTTTCTTCCCAAAATATCCAAAATCATTCGGAATCCACGTATCTATATGCTTCACCATATGCCTTAGCGTTTATTTTTTCCATGGTTTTTCTATCGGTAAATTTCCCTAATTCATTTATGGTCTTCTGCATTGCGGTCATTCGTCTATACATATCTGCCAGCTCACTACGCTCTACAATGTGTCTTGCAGCTTCTGTTTGATAAATTTTATTTTTCCTCTCAAGCTCCTGATATTCAGGTGCTGCTGCCACATCAAGCTCCTTCTTGATAGTGAGGTATGGGGCGAATTGCTTGTATATTTTAATCAGATCATCAGGTTCGTATTCGTTATATGCTTCCTTCGTTGCACCCAATGTGTGTCCCATGAAGAATTCTACGAGATCACTGTCGCATCCCTTGTTCTTCAAGGTGGAGTTGAAGAATTTACGCATATTGTGGCTTCGGAAGGTGTTGAATGAGCCCTTCGGCGTGCTCATACCTGCATTTTCGGAAATCCTACTATAAGCTTTGACAATAGCACCTGCTGAACATCTCCTTAATTCTTCATCATATGTTTGAAGATATGAGTCGTTCACATTCACAGATACGAATAGATAACTATTAGGGGTGGTTTTTCGTCTTTCATATTCGTTTATGTCTTTTTCACTGTCAGACTTGTGTGGTCTGTCTCTCCATTCCAGGTACTTCATTACCGCATTGGATGCTTCAGGACTGATGAATGTGATGAAGTCAACGTTTGCCTTCTGCCTCCTCATATCAAGTGATGCGATGCCTGTATCGGGGTCATACCCTTCTTTGAACACATCAAGTCTCAGACTCGATATCTCTGCTGCTCCCATTCCAGAAGACAAACCACACAATACTATAGCCCTGTCACGTAAGCTTGCGACCTCAAGCGCCTGCTGAATACCTTCCTTCTTTATCTTCTTCGTATTCTCTTTAAGCGGTCTAACCTTATTTTTTGACCGTGGTAATTTTGGGATCTCGATGTAAAATGATTTGTAAAATGTACCAACGGTACTGATATATTTCTCAAGTGTTCCCGGTGCAAGAGGTTTTTCAACATTATTTGGATTCTCAAGGTACTGTCTGAACTGCGGATATAATGTGAAAATATCCCTCTCGATCATCAATTTTCCTGCTTTGAAATCAGCATTTGCGCTATCTATCAGTTCAGTTGGTGTCATACCTGTATAATCGGTGTAGTGTCTCAGTGATGTAAGGTATGTGCTCCATGTTCTAGGCTCTGGACTTATAAGCGCATACAATTTTTTCATGATAGGATCTTGCTCAAGTTCATCTCTTTTCACATTATCAACCTTCTTAGTATGTAATAGGAATACGACTATATTATACTAATTCTTTGCAGAATTTGACGGTCCAAGAAAAAGGGATTTTGATATTACAATTGTAGGACAGAGTCAAACGTAAGATCAGGCTAAAATTAAGAATTAGAAAGCAAGATAAAACAGGGAATAAGAACAAAAAAGTGAATAAAAAAGGATTATGCTCCTATTTATTCGGTATCAACATGTGCATAGAAACATCTTTTTGGAGAACAGACCGCATCTGAATTCTTGAGTTTCTTGAGTATCTTACTGACTTCCTTGCTTTCAATGCCGGTTGCTTCTGCAATCTCTCCAGGTCTGAGTGGTTTTCCTGCATCTTTCAGTGCGTCAAGTACTTTCTGTTCATCGTCTGCCATATTGTTTCACTCCATTTTTGATTAAAATGAATTTCTGATATTTTCTGCAAGTTCAGCAAGATTGTCCCGACTTGGTTTTGTTCCCACGATGGTATGCATGGATCCGCCGTTGTCCCCTTCACGCCGTGGTATGATATGAACATGAACATGCTGGACTGTCTGTCCGGCAATCTCTCCGTTGTTGATACCGATGTTAGCACCCTCAAGTTCCAGTATCTTCTCCACGTTTTTGACAACCTTGTTCACCGCAGCAAAGAGGTTTGCAGCATCCTTTTCATCCATGTCCGTAAAACGTGTGAAATGCTGTTTCGGAAGGACTATGGTATGACCTTCGGAACAGGGGTATATATCCAGGAAAGCGTAAACGAAGTCATCTTCATAGACTTTATGGGAAGGAATTTCACCGGCAACGATCTTGCAGAATAGACAATCCATGTGTATCACTGTTATGTTTTAGGGGATACGATTATTTATTTATTCTGATAGTCATTCTGATAATAATATTTGCATAGTCATGAACATGAAGTTTTTATACATGTCACATTTAGTCGTTAATGGTACTATGGGGTTTGTTATCAGTAATCTATCATTGGCAGCTATCGTGCTTGTTGGTATTGTGGCATTGTCGAATCCTTCCATCGCAGGATTCGTGGACATGATCGGGGATGAGTTTGGCGATCTCATCGAGCAAGATTCGCAGGACTCAGGGCAATCTCCGCTGTCTGAAAGCAAACTGGCAACAGGTACAAAGAGCACAAAAGATCAGAAGCACTCAGACTCAGGCTCATCTTCCAACTCCAAACAGGTTTCTACATCATCTGAAACCCAGCTTCCTTCAGGAACCGAAGAAAAAGCAGCTATCTCAAAACCCGCAGAAAATGACCTCTACACTCTAATGAAAAGGTACATCACCTACTACAACAACGGCATAGACGAAGTCCCCGATCTTGTCAAGAAGGTCGCAGGAAACGATGTGATACTTCTTGAGATAGCAATGAACGACAATACCGACCTTAAGATAAAAGCAGTCACAAAAGATGGTCTGGTCACAGAGTTCAAAAAAGTCACCTCAACCAGCGGAATCGACCCTTCAGTATCCGTTTTGGCAGACGAGGATTCCATAAGAGCATTGCTTTCCAGCGGTGATGCCATGGGACAGTTATCCTCCTCACTTAATAGTGGTGATATTGAGATCGAGTGTAAGGGATTTTTGAAGAAGGCTGCTGTTTCTGCTTTGAAGAGTATTGGATGAGGGGATTTGTTTTTTGATTTTGAATTTGAGAAGATGGGATTTTCAAAGGGTATTTTACATTATATGAAGAAAAATTGGCTCTGTAGAAATCCTCGATACTCATGAGAGAGTTAAGGTGGACGAAATTGTCAAATGTCTTGCCAGATATCGATGAAAATTACCATTTAATTCGATTGATTCCGATTATGATAGGTTTTCTACAGAGCCAAAAAATTGCTTTTTTGTATGTTGTCTATTTTGTAACCATTTAAATTAATATGTAGAGTTCGGTTTTTTGTCTTACCTATATCCCTTTAGTTGAGTGCGGAGATAATGAAAAATGAAACATAAAAATGAATTAGAGAATCTATCAATTTTAAACTTTTTTAGATATGGGGCAAAAAGAGTACCCCGCTATTGAAAAAATAATTCAGAATTAAGCAGGTTGGGAAACATGAATAATAAAGAAAACATGAACACATCAGAGCTTCTTGATAAACTGAAAAAGGATGCTTAAACCCTGTCAATACACGATATAATGAAAGCAAGGGCATCCATGGTAAAAAGTGTCAGGAACCTTCCGCACAAGTACAGTGAGATGTATTCATCAGTCCTCTTTGCATATCTTTACGACACCCTTCAGGAGATAAAGAACAGAAAAAATCTGGACACGACAGAAGAAATTGATCCGGAAAAATATGAGGAGATCGTCAAAAGGGTAGAAAGGTTTGTTGATGACAGCGACCCGGGTCAGAAAGCCTTTTCCAGATTTGCCAGGATAGCAACCCTTTACCTTGTTTTTATCGAAAAGAAGCCAATACATCCACCAGGGATGATCTTTCCCGGCGAGCTCAAAATAATTGAAGAGAAAGGAGGGTTTTACTGTCCAGTCAGGGACAAACAGAGCGAAGTAGATATAGCGCTGTGTGAGTTCTGCATATGTAAGGATTTGAGTGAGTTGGAGACACAATAATAGATCTTAACGACTCTTTATTCCGTTAACCATAAATAGCTAAATCTATGAATTTATAGTTGGGGTAAACATAATGGAAGATGTAAAAAAGAGAGTATCTCCTACTGTATATGCTTGTGCCGGCGAAAAGAATGAGCTTAACATAGAGATCGACCTGCCAGGAGTGAAGAAAGAAGATATCATATTCAAGATGGATGAGAACACTTTCACCGTCAAAGCTGAAGCAGATGATGTGGAATATGTGGGACTCTACTCCACAGGAGGTCTGGTAGAACCTGACAGGGCGGTTGCCGAATTCTCACATGAGAGGCTAATTGCCACCGTACCTTACAAGAAGATGCCAGAAGAGGTAGAGATCAAGATAGAGTGATATCAGATAGAAACGTTTTTTCAATTGAAAAAAACATATTTTTCTATTTTTTTATTTTTCTTCTAACTTTTTACATCAAAAATTGAATCTAATTTTTTTAATACTCATCAGCTAAATCCGATGAATACATTCCATCAGCCAAGGGACAGGGAATATGCACAATTTGTCTATGATAGCTTACTTGGAACACAGGGCTATGCTTCTCAATGTCTAGGATGTTGGAGATGCCAAAGAGCCTGTTCACAGGGCATTCCAATCTTAGATGAGCTAAGGAAAGTTGTGGATATTTTTGGAAAATGATGTTTGTTAAGATTATGGTCATTATTGACAATAAAAGTCTGATTCTATAGATTACCTATTTTCTATTTTTTGTTCAACGTTGCGTTTTTCAGACATTACTATTACCCCTTAATTGAATTCGAGAAATTAAATTTGAACTTCTTTCATCAACACATAATATCAATGAATATATTTTTTCAAAAACGCAATTAATATTCTGAAACGGAATTGTTGTTATCACTATTATATCAAGCAGAGATTCTAAATATCTTCCACCACATTTTTAGTTGGGAGGGTAATAATTGGATTTCAGTAAAAGGCAGATAATAGGAATATCACTAATTCTTTTAGTCATGTTTTCATTTGCATTTCTGGATATTGGTCTGTATTCCAGCAATGAGAATTCAGATTCTTCTATCAGTGCCTCTTCTGCAGGAGATGATGGTTACAGGCCGGATTATAATGATATCATCCTGTATGTGCATCAGGAAGACAGTTTTGATGAAAGGGTGGAAAAAGAATTGATCACTGCTCTTGAAACAAAGGGTTTATCGGTGACCCTTACAGATGAAATAAAAGATGATTACAGCTTACCATTTGCTTTTGTAAATATCATTGACAGGAAGATGTTGTACACTCCGGTTTACTCAAAGTCCGATATCGATGTCCTGATCGGCTTTTCCTCAGCAGGTAAGAGCGAGTATCTGGATGTTGTGGGATCAGGTGAGCTTAAGACGGTTGTGTTCAGAACAGATGCCACAAATCCCTATCAGTTGCTTGTACAGGGAAACATTGGTCTCTACGATGAAACGAAGGGTCTTTTCACCTACAGGTCATACCAGAATCATATTGCTCAGGAAGTTGCAGAATCTGCTGCTGATGCTCTTGATTCCCAGATAAGGAAAGGTCAGTGAATATATCATATAATGAACATGTCCCATGACCCAAAAACCCCAACCATCTTCCCAAACTCCCCGAGAAGTCCTTCAGATCCAAACAGATGCCGAAGGCATACTGATAGAAAGACCGAACAGGTTCCTCGCCATAGTCGAGATCGATGATGCTGGGGTTAAAAGACAGGAGATGGTGCATGTACACGACCCGGGCAGGCTTGTGGATGTGCTCTATCCGGGTAATAGAGTACTTTTGAGGAAGGCTGAGAATTCGAATAGAAAGACCGGATGGGACATGATAGCAGGGCGAATTGGTGATGAATGGGTGCTCATCAACTCTGCATTTCACAGACGTATTTCAGAGTGGGTGCTGGAGAACGGGGTCATAGATGAATTGAGGGGCATCGACAGCATAATCCCAGAGCAGAAGTTCGGGGATAGCAGGCTGGATTTTCTTCTGGAGGAAGACGGGAAGAAGATATGGGTCGAGGTTAAGGGCTGTACGCTGGCAGAAGGTAAGATTGCTGTTTTTCCGGATGCTCCGACTAGCCGTGGCAAGCGTCATCTTGAAGAATTGATTAGGGCTATTGATGAGGGATATGAGGCAGCAATAATTATTCTGGTGTTGAGGTCTGAGGCTGAGTGTTTCACACCCAACTGGAATATCGATCCAGCTTTTTCAGAAACCATGATAAGGGCGGCAGAGAAAGGTGTCATGATCTTTCCACTGCAGTTCAGATTCGAGGACAATAGTATTTACTATCTGTCGAGAATCCCACTTTGCTTTGAAAAGATAGGGATGGTGGAATGAGTTTTTTTGACCCTGTACTGGAGTTTCTGAGGTCGGCTGAACTACTGTTCTATCTCAGGGGGATAGACGACTTCATCTGGGGTCCTCCCTTATTGATATTGCTGGTTGGTACGGGTATCTTCTTCACCTTCAATCTCGGCTTCATTCAGATAACACGCCTGCCCCTTGCTTTGAAATATGTGATTGGTTCCCGGAATGTTGAAAAAGACTCAAAGGGTGATGTTTCAAATTTCGGAGCTCTCACCCTTGCACTTGCTGCGACCATAGGTACAGGGAATATAGTCGGGGTTGCCACTGCAATAAAAATAGGTGGACCGGGGGCACTATTCTGGATGTGGATTGCCGCGTTTTTCGGTATGGCGACAAAGTACGCAGAGTGTACATTGGCTGTCAAGTACAGGACATTCGATGAGAATGGACAGGCAGCAGGCGGTCCCATGCACTACATCAAGACCGGCCTTGCGGACAAATCCTATAGTGGAATACTCTCAAAACTCTTCGCTGTCTTTGGTATATTCGTAGGTTGTATGGGTATCGGAACCTTCACTCAGGTCAATGCCATAGTGGATTCAGTAAAGATAACCTTTGGGTTTCCTGCTCTGCAAACCGCTATTGTGGTTTCCTCACTGGTCTTCCTCGTGACCATAGGAGGTGTGAAAAGTATCGCCAGGGTTGCACAATTCGTAGTTCCTTTCATGGCGGTCACCTATGTACTCAGTTCCATTGTAATCATAGCATTGAACCTTGATGCTCTGCCATCTGTGATCTCGCTTGTCATCCAGTCCGCCTTCACCCGGACGGCTGCAACAGGAGGATTTCTGGGAGCTTCAATGATGATGGCAGTACAATTCGGTATCGCCAGGGGTATCTTTTCCAACGAATCAGGTCTTGGCAGTGCACCAATAGCAGCAGCAGCGGCAAAGGTGAAGAGTCCTGCAAAACAGGGTCTCATATCCATGACCGGAACCTTCTTTGACACGATTATAGTGTGCACCATGACAGGCGTGGTCCTTATCATGACAGGTTCATGGCAGGGTGAACTGGCAGGTGCCTACATGACCAATCAGGCATATTCCAGTGTCCTGGGTATCGGCAGTTACGTAGTGGGTATTGGCCTGATGTTCTTCGCCTTCACGACAATACTGGGCTGGAACTATTACGCTGAAAGATGTACTGAATTCCTCTTCGGTGTAAAGGCTATCTTGCCTTTCAGGATGATCTACGTAGTGCTAGTTTTCTTCGGTGCCTTCCTTACACTGGATGCAATATGGATACTGGCGGACATCTTCAACGGGCTTATGGCAATACCGAACCTCATAGCACTGGCAGCACTTAGAAAAGTGGTGATATCAGAGACAAAAGAGTATTTTGAATCTCTTGAGACTCAAAATTGAAAATGGAATACAAATTCTAATAGATTCACTGATTTGTGGGTCTGTTAAAAAGAAGTTAGCTATTGCTTTTTCTTCTCTTTTTTCACAGTCTCTTCTTCGTCAGGTGAACCCTCACACCATGAATTTATTGCAAGATCGTCAGCACTTTTCCTGTTACTGTCTTCAGTGGGAACCTCGCACCAGTTCTGAATCTCATTATCCAGAGTTGGTATCTCAATATCATCAGCTTTTTTTTCCTTCTTCCTGTCTAGTTCATCCATTCCTTTATCTCTCCCAATTAATCATAATCAAGAATCGTTAAAAAAGATTTTGGCTTTGATCTAAGAACGGATAGGTTATATTGATAGATCTTTATCTAATCGCAGTATTCAATATCTGAACCTATCTAAGTTATCAGGATTTGATGGTGGAATTAGTACACATCAAAATATTTCCAGATTCCCAGGTCATTATGCTGACTGATCAAGAGTAAAGGTTATGTCAAAGACGCAACTGTCGCTCTGTGCCTGGTCTATGGTAGCACTATCAGCTAGACTATATTCTATTTTTAAAGTTCCTATATTTCTGTTTCCAAGGTTGGTTTGAACATCTGTCCATGAATCAGATGCATAATCACTCATGAAGTTGAAGGCTTCGGTTGGTAAACCCGATGATACATAGTCTACTGTTGTTGCATCATCTTCAAGATAGTAATCTCCACTATTCCAGGTGCCGCTGGTATCTTTATCCATCCAGATAGCCACTTTAAGGTAATCTTCGAGCTCACCCCCAGCATCAGTGGTATCTCCAGCGACAGTCTCCATTTCATAGCGGGTATTTTCGTTACTTGTTATTGTAGAGATATCGATACTAAGGTCACCGGTTATTGAACCAATGTTAGATAACAACCAGGAATCTGCGGTGCCATAATCTCCCGGACTTAAGTTGGAAATAGATATTGATTCGGTGCATGGATCAACAGCTCCGACTTTCAAATTTAGTGTTCCTGATTCAAATGTATTATCGCTTGCAATCTCAGTGTCACTATAATATGCGTAAGTTCCGCCCCCATAAAAAAAGCCACAAATGCAATAGTCATCATACTGAATAAGATCTTTCTTTCCAATAGACTACCTCCAAATTGTGTACAATTGACTACATTGCATTTTTTTGTTGGAAGCGGGGGTGTAATTAGAGACAAGATCATTCTTGATATGAATCTATATTGCATTGCTGCTAAATTATAATGATAGTTCCCTTCCAATTATGATAATTGTGCAATAGTTCAATTTTATTGTAAATGATCTTATATAATAGCAATATTGTTAACTAATTATATATAATTTACTAAAATATTCAGAAACACATGCAATTATTTTAAAAACCATAATGTTGCGGTATAATTTTAAAAATGTGGGCGGCGGATGTTTGATGGCTGTATCTTAATTTTAATTAAAGGATGCAGGAATTTCATAATTAATAATAAATATTTTATTTGTGCATTAGTCTACATTGTTAAGCTAATTTCAAAAATCTAAATAATTATATGTAGGTTAATGAAAGTGATTTTTTCTCTATTTTTCTCTTCTTTTATTTAATAAGAGAAACAGGATTATACCTACAGCAAATATTGTATAAATGTAATGCGAAAATATTGTTTTATAAATTGCTGATATTACCTGATTATTTTCATTCGTGCTAATTTTTGCTTCGGATAAAGAATTACCTTTTTCTATTTGGGTTAGATTGTAATTGAATTTACCAGTAAAATTATCTGAAGCATTTTCGATGGGGGGCTTTGGTTGGGTAGGCTCAATGGTCCTGTCAATCGGACCTTCGTTTATATTAAGTGGTTGAACGGTCGAGCTGATAATAAATCCTCCACTCTGAGATGCTGTCAGAGGCATGGACGTGCCGGATATGCTGTAAGGTATGGTATAAAATATCCTGGCAAAGAATACAGGGGTTCCTTCATAGTCATAGAAGAACCAGCTTGATACTTCAGAGGGAGGTTCAGGTGGAGATGATTGGGGATTCACGCCTACCATCACAAATACCGATACTGAAAGTATAGATTACACTGTTTCAGCTGTAACGATGTATGTAACTACCAGCAGTAACCTTGATTACAGCTCAGCAGTTGAAACTTCAGTCAATTCCAGCGTTGGTACACTCTCACAATCCGATGTATGGACGCAGGACGAATGGAAGATATATGATTTCCCTGAACCAGTGCCCGTTGGATGGATAGATGTCAATCTCACCGTAGATCTTGCAGCCAGCCAGTTGAGTAAGAGTTACCTCACAGTAAATGGTACCTATGAGATCATTGAAAAGATCTATGTCATAAATGGTTATCTCGTGGAAGCCAGGAAGACTATTACAAAGAATGATACGGATCCTGACTATTACGATGTTTCTCTATGGGTGCATAACAAAGGTGATCTTGCTACGCCTCCCACAGTAGTCGTATATGACATAATTCCACAGGGATTCACAAATGTATCCTGGGTCACTGATCCTGATGGAAGTACATCTGTGCTCTCTCCGGTTACAGGAACAGCTTATTGGTGGGATGTAGGTACCCTGCAGGCGGATGGAACTGCTGGCAACCAGACATATGTGAACTACACAGTAGAAGGAACTACAGCTGTCTACCGACTAACTGACCTGTTCATACTGGGTATTGATCCTGCATACTCACTGAATATGCAGACAACACCAGTACTCACGACAGGTGCCAACATAGTAAAAGGAAATAGTAGTAGTTCATTGATAGGTATGATGTCTATAATGTTCCTTATGCTTGGAATAGTAGGCAACAGAAAAAATAGGAAGGATTAATACTCCTTCATCCCTCCCTCTCCTTTTGATTCAACTTTTTTTTAATTTTATAACCCAAAAGCCTGTTATCAGGGATCTAACTATTAATCCATCGTTTTTTTAAAATTTTGCAGTGCTTCTAATTCAAATATCCAGGTTTTGAAAACTAAGAATTTTTGCGTTTGTTTGTTTAATTTGTTTTTCTTAACATTCGTTTCAAAAAATCCAGCAACTATATCTAGGTTAGTCAAAATAGTTTTTTTAGAATTAAATTTTAGTATTTATTGACACGAATATCCTGGTGATTGATATGAAACGAATTGTTTTAGGATTTCAGCATGTGCTGGCAATGTTCGGTGCAACCATCACTGTTCCTCTTGTGGTAGGTTCTGCCATAGGTCTTCCACTTTCGGATATTGCACTACTGATGCAGTCAGTTCTTCTGGCAATGGGTATTGCCACCCTTTTGCAAACCTTCATTGGCTCTAAGTTCCCGATAGTACAGGGGTCGAGTTTTGCTTTCATTCCAGCTCTCATTTCCATAGGTTCAGGCATTGGGCTTGCGGCGGTGGAAGGAGCTCTGATCGTGGGAGGTATCTTAGAAGGTTTGACAGGTGCCCTGGGTCTAATTGGAAGATTAAGGAAACTCTTCTCACCTCTTGTAACGGGCATTACTATAATGCTTGTAGGTTTTTCCCTTGCTCATGTGGCAGTGAAATATTCATTTAACTTCTTTGTGGATTCTGCAGGCACCACAATATGGCCATCTGCTCTGGTCGCTCTGGTAACTTTCATAACAACTATACTTGTTGCTTTGTATGCAAAGGGAACATTCAAAACAATGCCAGTCATAGCAGGTGCCCTGGTGGGTTACATACTGAGTATGATCCTCAAGCTCACAGATTTCAGTCTGGTAGGTGAGCTTTCCTTTTTCAGCTTACCCAAATTGCTTCCGTGGGGAACGCCAGTTTTTGATATAAGTGCTATCATCATTATGCTCTTTGCATTTATGGTGAGCATCATAGAAAGTGTAGGTGATTATCATGCTATATCAGCAATAGCAGAACTGCCAATAGATAATAAGAAGATTAACCGTGGTATTGGTTCGGAAGGTCTTTCATGCTCCATTGCCGGTCTTTTCGGTGCATGTGGTACCACCAGCTATTCCGAGAACATCGGTCTTATTGCGCTCACACGTGTCTCCAATGTACAGGTAGTGCAAATAGGAGCAGGCATATTGATCCTCTTTTCAATGATACCAAAATTCTCAGGTATTCTCGCATCTATCCCCGCACCTGTGCTTGGGGGACTGACCATAGCACTGTATGGTATGATAGGCGTTACCGGTCTAAAGCTGATAAAGGACAAGGTCGAACTCAATGACAGGAACACCCTCATACTTGCAAGTTCTCTTGTATTGGGTCTTGGTGCACCGCAACTCCCTCCTGAGTTTCTGGCACATTTCCCGACAATTCTGGCAAGCATACTGGAATCGGGAATGGCAGTGGGAGCAATTTCAGCAGTGATAATGGACCAGTTACTAAAATGATGATCGAATGGATAATTTAATAGATAATTTAATGGATTTCAGGTGAAACTATGATACAGGATGAAAGATGGGAAGGAGTCTATTCATTTGAGGATTCTTCTTATCTTATGGAAATACTTACCGAGCTTCGGTCAAAGGAAACAGAGAATATCAAGTTCAGAAAAGGACTTGTGAAACTTGGCAGGTATATGGGTTATGAACTTACCAAAACAATGGAATTTGGCAAGGTCAAGATAGAAACGCCTCTGGAACACACAGAGGGTGTTATTTCAATTGACAGGAACAATGTTTTTATCATTACTGTCCTCAGAGTTGCGATCCCGCTAATGGAAGGACTCATAAAGACATTCGAGCATGCAAGGGTAGGCATTGTTTCCGCATCAAGGGGAAAGGCACCGGATTTTGAAATAGATATGACATACATAAAGATCCCGCATATCAAGCCTGAGGATACCATTATCGTATCTGACCCCATGATCGCAACAGGTTCCACTCTTGTCAAAACTATATCAGAGATCAGCAAATGTGGAACCCCAAAGAAATTCGTGATTGTAGGCATACTGGCAGCACCTGAAGGCATCAAAGCCATCAAAGATGCATTCCCGGATGTGGAGATATTCGTGACCAAGGTGGACAGGGAACTCAATGATAAGGGATACATACTTCCAGGTCTGGGGGACGCAGGTGACAGAGCCTTTGGTGAACCGATAAACATCTCAATGCTACCATTGATGCACAATCTGGACTAAAGTAAAAAAAAGTATTGAAAGGAGGTCTGTATCCGGTACAGTACCTCTCTGCCTTTTCTTCAATTTCCGGCTCTGTAAAAATCCTTTCAACAACTATCCCCCTTTCACTTCCTTTTTTCTGGACAAGAACATCCTTATTAAACGATCTTTCCCCTCTCCCCCGAACCCCCTCACCCCTTTTTTTTGCACAGGAGCACCCTAGTAACGATCTTTCCCCTCTTCCCCAAACCCCCTCACCCCTTTTTTTTTTGAACAGGAGCCTCCTTAGTGAACGTCTTTTCCCCTCTGCATTCTTCTTCATAATGCTGATCCTCTGAATCCTGTCTTTTAACAACATGAGCAGGGTTGCTAAAATCAGTACTCTTCCTTTCACCAACAAGATACTGAGCCAATTTTCTGGCTTTCAGTAAAAGATATAATTCCAAAATATTGATTTTGTGTATATTCCATTTCAGGACGAATATACACGTGGTTGGTAAAACAACCGGTTTTTAAAAAAGAATGGTTGTTGGGTTCTGTAGAAAATCTATTAAAATTCTCGCTTGAATACCAAGGATTTCTATAGAACCCACTTTCTTTAATTGATAATTTCAACTGACCTTATCTCTATGAGCCGTCCCCACATGTGAAAGCTCATCAGATCGTCTCTTGGATATGCTGTGAATTCCAGTTCCAGCCCGTCTTCCATAAGGGTATCATCAAGGTTGATGGGGTCATAGCTTGTAGTCTCATCACTTATTATACCATAGAATCCCCCTTCAAGTTCGACAAATGTTACAGTGCCTTTTGCATGTATGAGCTCGGTTTCAGGGATGACTTCTATGCTCAGTGTGAATGATTCCTCATTTCCGGTTGTATCTTCCCAGGGTCTTTTGTAGACTGCTTCGATAAGCTGGCTTTCTTCTCCTGTGACCTCAAAGGTCCAGGTGTGTACGCCACCGGCTCCCATTCGCATTTCGTTTTCTGCTGTCTGCTTGTACTGATCGGTTTTCAGTGAGAGTCCAGAACTTGCTGTGAGATTCCAGGAGTATCCGGTTGTGGGATTTTCTGCAAGCTCTATGGTGATGATGTCACCTTTCAATGCACGTTCAGTTTTTCCCGAATCTTCTTGTAGGTAAATTTTGTTCATTGTTTCACCAGTTAGAAAATCAGTATTGGTGTAGCTCTCGTTTTCGATTACATCTACATTATCTACGTAGGGATCATTGTATTCTGTTTCTATACATCCCGGTAAAAAAGTGGAAATAAAGATTAGGCAAAAGGTAAAGAGTATTTTCAGACTCTTCTTTTTCATGAACATATTTCTTTGGTATGCTCTATATCTATTTAGATATTATTTTAGGTTCAGTTAAACTCGCAGTTATTTTTGGATAATTTTCTGGTATTTTTCATCAAATTAGCAATAATTTTTTATATTATTAAGTAAGATAAAGGATGCCGATGTACTACAAAGGTGAAAAAATGGATATAATAACAAAACTGCGATACAAGGTGATAAATCTGAACCATCTGAACCGATGCATGATCAGCAGACTCAACTACCATCTTTCATCGTACGATAAAAAAGCATTTATATCCGGATATTCAGCTTAAGTTTATTCCTGCATCCAGACACTGAGAAAGACACTGGTTTTTTCCTCCCCCGCAACCACATAAAAAATGTTTTCAGTAGATGATCAATTTGAAAATGAATAAAAAAACAAAAACAAATAATGGTGAAGTAGCTTTGATATCAAAGCTCGACTTCATCAAAATTAATAGAAACGCTGCCGATTTTTTTAGCAAGGGACTTTGAAAGCATTCCCATTTCCATCCAACACACGTGCATAACTCCAGCAGGCACCAGGCAGGTAGGTGTACAATGATTTTCCTGTGCTTTTTGCATGGCATAGTTGTCTTTTATCATCATGGTTTCCGTCATGGGTATTTCCATGTGGGACATTTTCTGTATTTTCACGCATGGAGATTCGATATCAACGACTATCTTATCTCCTTCCATCGTTCCAGTTATTTTGTGTTTGAAAGCACAGATCGCAGAATTGACATTTACAATTGTTGTCATAATAAATCTCCATGTTTTTGTTTAATGAGTAATTTGAAAGCTGTGAGTTGAAAATAATGTGTGGTCACACATTATAAGATTTGCGATAAACTAAAAAGTTTAGTCTTCGTCCCCTGCACAGCAGCAGCAGACATCACCTTTCAGTATATCTTTCCAGTCGCCAAGCACGTCATGGGTCCAGCAATCATCGGCACCTGCTGCCTCTCTCATGGTAAGTACAAGTATGTAGGATAGTTCCTTTACAGTGGCACCGGCTTCCAGTGCACCCTTAAAGTGTTTCAGGACACATGGTTTTGATCTGGCCTTGATCGACAGTGCAAAACAGAGGAACTGGTATGTCTTCTCATCAACAGGCCTGTTCTCTGCATAGAGTTTGTCGATCTCATCCAGCTTTTCGGTAAATTCGGGGAAGAACAATTATCATATCATCACCTGAAAATGAGCTTTTAAATTTCCCAGTAAGGATGAAGTTGATACTGTTCATACAGTTTAGCCAAATCGTTATGATTTAAAGTCCACACATCTTCATCCAAGCCTTCTGCAGTTTCGAATGCTCCCTTATCAACTTTAAGGATATAATCTCCTACATTTGCTTTAAGCCCCCCCCCAGGGAATGGCAAAGAATTTACACTTCATACCTTACGCACTTGAGATCGTGTCCATCAGTAACTGAAAAAGTGAGCAAAAGAACGTCTATGATTAATCCCAAAATGCTAGTTTTCCCACAGCTTTCTCCACAGTTTACACCACAGTTCTCTTTGAACTCATGCCGCCAGTGCCTCATTCAATTCGCCGGTCATCGCATTCATCTCGTTCCCGAAGAGCTAGTACATCTTTGCACGTCCACACATGGCATCGAAGGGCGGATAGTCAAGCTCATCCATTTCCACTGATGACGGCAATTGTTCCTCTGTAAGAGCTCTATCACCGCTTCTTTGTATCCATATCTTATGGGAAAGGATCACTCTCCAGTCAGAAACGGCAATGTTCAAAAAACTCCTCTTCCAGAAAGGGAGTTTTCCTTCTAAAATGAAAAGGCATATTGAAGTATAGCTAATGAAAAACAAGCTGGAAATGAGCCCCAGGAAGAGATCTTGCGTAGGGATATGATTGCACTCCAAAAATTATAGGATACTCAGAAGATATAGACAAATGGTATTCTTATCTAAGAGGAGAAGTTAACTTTGCTGAAAAACCGCGAAAAAAATAATAGATAAATAACATCTATTTTTTCATAAGTTATAACATATTAAAAAAAGGAGTGATGAACAATGGACCTCTCATCAGAGTACGTGAACATGTGCAGGGAAGCGAAGGAGATACAGGAACATGAACCGGGTGTGGGCGATTATGTCATACATGAAAAAGATCGGACAGACTATCCTGAAAACATTAAAATAATTGGGGAGTATTTGAAATTTGGTTCTCCAGATAATTACAAATTAGTCACATTCGAGGGTATTGAAATAGCGACGAGTTCGCCCATCAATGAATATGTGTGGCTCCCAACACAAGATCAACTGCAAGATATGTATCCTCTTGGGTGGACTAAATACGATGAAATGTGCAGAAAAATGTACAACAAATGGTCTGTGCTCACCAGTAGAAATGATTTTACAAAAGAACAGATTGGTCTAATGGTTGTGATGAAGGACATTTGCCATAAAGAATGGAACGGCACCGAGTGGATCACATTATAACCCTCTTATTTTTTCAACAAAATATCATACGGGGATATAGGTAACGTCTAAAAATGTCACTATCTCAAAAAATTAAACTTTATGTTATATCAAGTAAATATATTTTGCTTTATTCGTGGCTAATTATAAGTTGTCAGGGAATTCAAAGGTAAAAAATCGTTATCCTATGGCAATCACGAGGTTGTCTGTCCAACGTTCGACAAGAGCCACAAACCAAGCCCTTTTCTCCTTAGAAATTTTTGTCAATACCTATTTATGCTCTTATGCTGACCTTATAATGGGAGTATGGGGGTATAGAGACGACTCGATTAGCTAATGCACCAGTTAAAGAAATTGAAAATATCTGGATAACGATGCCAGATGGTTGTAATCTTGCAGCAAAGATCTGGTTACCAAAAGATGCAGAAGAAAATCCAGTTCCGGCCATACTGGAATATATTCCATACCGAAAGAGAGATTTTAAGGCAGTGCGGGATTCCCAGATACACAGGTATTTTGCACAGCAAGGATATGCCTGTCTCAGGGTCGACCTGAGAGGAAGCGGAGATTCAGAAGGAATTCTCAAGGATGAATATCTCCAGCAGGAACTGGATGACGGTGTGGAGATACTAAAGTGGGCAGCAAAACAATCCTGGTGTACAGGAAAGATTGGGATCATTGGCATCTCATGGGGCGGATTTAACGGTCTCCAGATAGCAGCAATGAACCCGCCGGAGTTAAAAGCAATCATCACAATTTGTTCTTCCGACGATCGCTACACGGATGATGTGCACTACATGGGAGGATGCATGCTGACGGATAACCTTTCCTGGGCATCCACAATGTTCTCCTATAACTCAATTCCACCTGATCCGGCCATCGTCGGCGAACGATGGAAAGATATGTGGCTGGAGCGTCTCGAAGGCAGTGGACTGTGGCTCAAGAAATGGCTTGACCACCAGCACAGGGATGATTACTGGAAGCACGCCTCGGTAGCAGAGGATTACGGGGCTATCAAGTGTCCAGTCTTTGCGGTAAGCGGCTGGGCCGACGGATATTCAAACACCGTATTCCGGCTTCTAGAACACCTTGATGTACCAAGGAAAGCACTGATCGGTGGGTGGGGACATAAATATCCCCATTTAGGAGGACCTGGGCCTGCAACTGATTTTTTAAATGAAGCAGTGCGATGGTGGGACAGGTGGCTCAAGGATATTGATAGAGGGGATAGAGATGAACCAATACTCCGTGCCTGGATACAGGACAGTGTCTCCCCGATCATTGCTAAGCGACCGGGTCGCTGGATAGCAGAAAATACGTGGCCATCCTCTCGCATAGAAATGCGGGAATTTGTCCTTTCTCCCGGCAAGATCCATCTCGAACCAGTCGAGCCGAAGGATACCGATGATGCAGAAATGCGAATCATGAGCCCGCTCAGTGTCGGCCTTTTTGCGGGCAAATGGTACTCCTATTCGGAATCAACCGACCTGCCGAACGATCAGAGTGAAGAAGATGGAGGAGCACTTGTGTTCGACAGTCCGGAACTCGAGGAAGATATAGAGATCCTAGGGGCTCCTGAGGTCGAGCTTAAGCTTAGCTCAGACAAACCGATCACTATGGTTGCAATCCGGCTCAATGATGTGTGCCGGGAAGGTACTTCTACCCGGGTGACCTATGGCCTCCTGAATCTCACGCACAGGGATGGGCATGGATGCCCGCAGGAACTTGAGGTGAACCATACCTATACGATCCGGGTGCGGATGAACCATGTCGCACAGAAGTTCCCCGCAGGCAACAAGATCCGTGTTGCTGTTTCGACATCCTACTGGCCTCTTGCATGGCCAAGTCCTGAACCTCCGAATTTGACCGTCCGTTCCGGGGGAAAGTTGTTCCTTCCTGTACGCCCACACAGCGATCAGGACAGCGAAATTCCAGACATGGGACAACCGGTGATGGCAGAGCCGGTACCAACAATACTTCTTGCACCGGCACACAGGGAATGGACGGTCACACACAATCTTGCGACCAATGATGTGACCCAGAAGATTATCAACAACGATGCAAAGATACGCCTCGATGAGATCGATCTGGAGATGCAAAAAGATTCCACAGAGATCTATACTTATTGCAATAATAACTACGACACCGTACGGGGTGAGGTCCTGACAACATGCAGCCTGAAGCGGAGGGACTGGCATGCCACCAGCATTACGAGGACAGTCCTGACATCGACCCGAACACACTTTTACATTCGTGCGACGCTGGATGCCTATGAAGGAGATGTCAGGATCTTCAGTAAAAGCTGGGATGAAGCAATTCCAAGGGAAATGATGTGAGGATGGATGTATGAAAAAGAACGTGTTTATCGTAGGTATGGACTCATTCAATCTCGAAAAATTGAAGATGCTCCCCGAAGCAGCTGAATGCGATTTCCATGCAGCTCTTGATATCAGTGAGATCCGAAAAGTGCCAGATTACGATATGGGTGCACTTATCGCTACTGCTGAAAGGCGGATAAAAGATACTCCCGGAGGCATCCATGCAGTCGTCAGCTACTTTGATTTCCCCGCCACGGACCTTGTTCCAATTCTTGCCAGAACTTTTGGAGTGCCGGGACCAAGTCCTGAGAGCATCTTCAAATGCCAGCACAAATATTGGAGTAGGCTTGAACAACAGCAGGTCATCCCTGATAACATCCCGGAATTCTGTGCATTCGACCCCTTTGATGACAACCCCCTCGCCTCCATCGAGGTGAAACCGCCATTCTGGATCAAGCCATTCAGGTCGTTCAAGTCATTTCTGGCTTTCAGAATCAAGACCCGGGAACAGTTCAATGAACACATTCCTGAGATTCGTGAAAATATCAACTTTATCCATGAGCCATTCCTCTATTTGCTGAAAAGATACAATATGCCTCCTGAGATTGCATACATGAGAGAAAGTTGTCTTGTGGAGAAACCGCTCTCAGGACACCAGTGCACACTTGAAGGGTACGTTTTCAACGGAGATGTGGTTATCTATGGTATTGTGGATTCGATCAAGGACCAGCACTTTTCCTCGTTCTCACGTTATGAATACCCTTCATTCCTCCCAGATAAGGTGCAGAATCAGATGTCCCGGGTATGCAAGCAGGTTATCAGGCATATAGGGCTGGACCAGTCGGTGTTCAATGTAGAATTTTTCTACGAACCCTCCTCCAATGAAGTATATTTACTGGAGATAAATCCGAGGATATCCCAATCGCACGCAGACCTTTTTGAGAAAGTGCACGGCATCTCCCACCACCGTGTTATGCTGCAGATTGCTCTTGGCAGGAGACCGGATCCACTGGAATGGTACGGAAAGTTCAAATATGCCGCAAAATTCATGCACAGGACCTTTGAACCCGGAAAAGTTGTAAAGGCTCCTTCCAGGGAAGATATTAAATCTGTTTCCATAGAAATACCGGGTACCATCATAAATCCACATGTCAGGGAGGGAGATCAACTCTCAGAGCTCCAGATGCAGGACAGCTATAGCTATGAACTTGCAGACATCTTCATCGGGGCAGACGAGCGGGATGGGCTGGTGGAGAAATATCACCGTGTCCTCGAAAAAATTACTTTTTCCATTGAAAAAGATGACTGAAGGGAGGTAAATCCCCTTTGAAGGCACTAGCCAGATGGTGACTATGTTTTTCTAGTGTTTTTGGCACTAATAGTCTATTGGTAAAAGCATATTTATATCAACCTCGAAAGGGCTCATTCCAGCAAATCTTGAAGGAGAGGACTGTTCTCAAAGAAAACAATTCAGTACACTCATTGCGCAGGGAATGGACAGCACGCATCTCCCAGGACATCTAATTTTGTTCATATTCTGACTTTCTCTGAAAGATGAATATCTTTCTCTTAGCTTCTTTTATCCATCAATCTGGATGATTATGCAGGTCCCTAGGACTATATCTCATCGCCGGTTCCTAATACCCATAATAAAGGAAGGTGTGAGGGATGGAATACAAAGATCATGTAAAAGGCATGATAAAAATGTCATGGATTGGCATTGCTGCTATTTTCTTTTTTGTGGCTATAGTTGGTGTTTTGGAGTGGATATTATGAAAGTATCCTGTCCCTGTGGTGAATATCATCATGTAGAACTTGATGATTTCAATAAAGAGTTTAGGTGCTTCAAATGTGGAAGACATTTGCAGGTTGTAATTGATACTTTGAAGGTTGTAGAAACCCCATAGGAAAGGACATGGGCGATAAAATATTTCATATTTTTAGATATTGGAGGTATGTAATTACAGCTATTAGTGCACTTATTATTAAAAGAGATGCTCCAACAAATTCTATAGTTCTGTTTTCCATGGCATATCCAAATACTACCATCAAAATACCAACAATAAGAACCCCTACCGAAATCAATACTTCCATTGTATAACCTCGCTTTTATTATAAGTGTTTCAAGATATAAAATGATTGACTTGAATGATGGAAGTATTGAACTAACCTAACTCGCCAAATTAAGGAAGGATGCAAAATGTCAAAACCAAGAGTGCTGCTATGGCATTGCAGAAGCCGGTGAGTAGGCCTGTTCCGAGGTTCTCAGCAGGGTTTGGTGTTAGTGGTGGGATGCGGATATGAATTTTTAGATTACATGAATACCGGGAAGTCGGTTGACATATTACGCCGATAAAAACATTAGTCCACAAAAAACGACATCGATGAGGATTATTCAAACATTATATGTCTTGAATAAAATAGGAATATATATATCCATGAAAAATGTTCACTTCCCCTTATCATCTAGGAAGTGATTAAAAATGGTTAGAGTTACACGAAAAGTTACTTTGAATGGCCATTACTTGCTAAAAACAACAGAACTATCCTTATGGAAGGAAAAAACTACTATCCGCCTGAATCAGCAAACATGGAATTCCTCAAGGAAAGTGACACAAAAGGAAGCTGTCCCTGGAGAGGCGAAATCAGCTATTATGATATCGTAGTTGATGCCCAATTAACATGCCTCTTATATTTTTCAACTTTCCTTTTTATACTCACCCCGCTGAAATCACGGTATGCAACTCTTCTCATCTCTCCGCAATCGCCAAATAAAGGAAACCAGCGACATATAACCCATAATAAAGGAAGTGGGGACATGGTAAGCAATGCTTTAATGATGAGTAACAAGCAGGATTGGGAAACTCCCGATTATCTTTTCGATGCTCTTAATCAAGGTTTCACAAACATCTAAAGCATGTTCTAAAGTTTGATGTCAGATCGATTAGAAAGAAAGTAGAGAACTGTATATTACAGTGAACTTTGTAGTTTATCAATTGATGTTGCTTGCGAATTTGCAGAATAATGTCAAAAATCTAAATTCGTTTGCAAATTACGTGTGAGGTAAAACGCTTATCAAATTAGAATGGAGGAAATCATGAGCTAATTTGATCATTTCTACCCACACGATGTTAAAGAGCCAAATTATTTAAGACATTACCCAAATATGTAAATTGTACAATATTTGGGTGGTTACGATGGATCTATCGTTAAAAACATTTTTCACAATAGTAGCGGTCAGCATGCTGACCATAGGAACACTGACACCAGCTATTGCTGTCAGTCCGAAAACGTACAGTTTTGAAGACAATCTTGAAGTCGCAATGCCTAGCGTTGCCCATGAACAGCCTTACGTTCCAGGAGAGATACTGGTAAAGTTCAACCCCGGCTTGTCCGAGGCAAAAATAGCAGCTATGAATTCAAAGAATGGCGCATCGGTGACCTACACAAGCCCATATGCAGGCTTCAAGAAACTGAAGATCCCAAAGACAAAGTCTGTGGAAGAGATGGTTGAGATCTACAGCAAGAATCCAAATGTGGAGTATGCTACTGCGAATTATGTGATGCATGCAACAATGGTTCCGAATGATCCACGTTATTTTGAACAATGGAACTTCCATTCAACCTATGGAATAAATGTCACAGAAGCATGGGATACCTCAACAGGACAGGGAGTTGTTGTGGCTGTACTGGATACAGGGGTTGCATACACTGCTCCTGATCTCGCAAGCACAAGTTTTGTTCCTGGGTATGATTTCATAAACGGAGATTCCAATCCAACTGATGGCGACGGTCATGGAACCCATGTAACCGGAACCATAGCCCAGAGTACAAACAATGACATAGGAGTTGCAGGTGTAGCTTTTAATTGTGATATAATGCCTGTGAAAGTGCTAGGAGACAATGGAAGTGGAACTCTTAGTGTCCTTGTAGATGGTATATACTATGCAGCAGAAAATGATGCAGATGTAATTAGCATGAGCCTTGGATTCCCCCCTCATGTGAATGCAAGGAGACTGGCACCGCTATTTCCGGCGCTCGATACCGCCTACAGTAATGGTGTCGTTATTGTAGCCGCCGCAGGCAACGACGGCATGTCAAAGATCGGTTATCCAGCAGCCTATGAGAAATGTATTGCTGTAGGAGCAACAGGTTACGCTGGAAACAGGGCATATTATTCAAATTATGGATCAGCACTTGATATAATGGCTCCTGGCGGTGAATTGTACATCAACTCCGATAATCAAATTGTTGGATACGGCATACTTCAGAATACCTTCAATGATTCTGGGGTTTTCGATTACTATCTTTATCAAGGAACATCCATGGCAACCCCACACGTCTCAGGTGTTGCAGCTCTAATCATTGCAAATGGAGTTACCGGGCCGGAGAATGTGAGAGCTGCCATTGAGAATACTGCACAGGACATTTATGCATCTGGGTGGGATTCTGATTCAGGATATGGAATTGTGGATGCTTATGCCGCCCTCGATTATTTTGAACCTGTACAGAACCAGCCACCTGTTGCTGTAATAGCATTTACACCTTCCAATCCCACTGTAGACGAAATAATTACTTTTGACGCTTCAGGTTCAACAGATGACAAAGGAATAGTTTCGTACTCATGGGACTTTGATGGTGCTGGTACTGGAGATGCAAATACTGAAGTGGCTACCTACAGTTACTCAACCGCTGGAGATCATAATGTTGCCCTGACAGTTACCGATGCTGATGGAGCAACAGATACCGTTACAGAAACTGTCAGTGTCAGTGATAATTCACAAACGGAGCCATTCGATGGCACCGTTACTGTAACTGTTGATACTGCAGACACAATAAGAGGTAGGAACTTTTTTGCCTATGGAATAGCAACAATTGATGTAACAGACAATGTTGGAAACAGCATCGATGCAGTTGTAAGTGGACAGTGGAGCGGTGCAGCAAGTGACATGGATACTGCAACTACCACAGGCGGAACAGCCTCTGTAGTTTCAGATTCTGTGAAGTATAGAGGGACAACATTAGACTTCACCTTCAGAGTCAACTCTGTAACTATCGACGGCATCACCTATGATGTATCTGAATCCGACACAGGTTATTATCCCCAATAAATAGAAATCCAACAAAAATAGTGTCCATTCGGACACTAATTCCCTTTTTTATAGCCTTTTCTTAAAATCAGCTATTCTTTCTGCAGTGTTCCTGAGCAGCTGAGCTGCTATCTTCTTGGATGGCCATGAGCCAAGACCACAGTCAGGTCCTGCATATTTTATGCGCTCACCGAAGATGGAGTAGGCATGTACCAGCCTCTTTGATATGACCGCAGGGTTTTCCATCTCATTGACGATCTCAGGGAAGTGCTGGCCCTCCTTCCAGACATCGGTGTTATACTTCTCGTATCGACCATGCATTCTTTGATAGTAATTGTATTATTTTTGATTTTTTAGAAGATATTAAAGTACATTTTGAATTGAAGGGTTTAGTCGATAAAGAAATATCAATGTTGACTGAAGAATTAGATAAGTTGCGGTCAAAGCGTATATTAAAAATAGGTTCCATCTTCGCCAAGTAAAGGAAATCAATATGAAGAGGTATCAAATCCAGCTATTGATATTATACATAAAAGGTCTGTTTCGTCATCTTATATATGGTTTTGGCAGGTGCATCCATTGCCATAAACTCATGTTTCCATGGACTGATAAAACCTTTCAGATCATATGTGGAAATGTGTATTATTCATGTAAAATTCATGATGAGGATAAAAAGTAACACTTTTGCAACTTCCAACGACATACTAGAAAACCGCCTTTTTCATTTATATACAATCTCTGTTTTTGTGTCATCTATTGGCAGCGTGGAAAATAACTTCCTATTAGTTTGCATAATCGGAGAGATCACTAGGCAGTTCTCCTATTGGATTCTACAGCAAAGCCCTGTTGTTATGGGATAAATGGCAAAGTAAAATTGGTATTCATGAGGAGATTATTCCTTTCTCCTCATGAATACAAATGCCAGTCCCATTATTGCAAGCATCGGTAAAGCGATTGTTGGGAATTCTGGAATTGCAGTCTCAACACAAAAAAGTAGCTTGGATCTTCATCAGTAACAGTGTTACCTTGTTCGTCTTCGCCAGTTACATCTGCAATGTTCGCGTACTGGGGAATACATTCTTGCAATGTGTCAGTGACTTCATAGGTCTATGTTTCTCCCACGTCCAGGATTCATCATTGTTCATGCTCTTTGCAACAATGTTGGCATCTGCTATTACGCCGATATGGTCATCCTCAACAACGATTTCCATCAATGGTACATTGCCAGTGTTAGTTACGAAGTACTCCCATTTTATTTCATCACCGACGTTTATCTGTGGGCCCTGTGTGTAATCCGCATCCTAGCCGTTGGTATGCTTCTCGATGTCAATATCATATGCACACCTTACAATATAGTGGCTTGGATCACTGTCCGTAACAGGAATGCCGAACCAGTCAGCAACTACGTCAGCAACATTGTCATACAAAATATATGTTTTTGCCTGAAATACATAAACATCATTAAATCAAAAAATAGAATTTACACAAAAAGGTTTAAATTCTGGGAAGAATTCTTCAAGCATTCTCATATTTAATCTCCGCTTAAGGTATTTTTTAGAATTTTCATTCTTGTATGAGTAAAAGGAATATGTAACTCAGGCAAGTAATTCAAAATATGTTGAAATGGGTATTTAAAGGTAATCTATTAATTCTCAATAGTAAACCATATTATATTAACAGTGTTAACACCCGCTCAATATTTATCGCATAAATAACATAAGAAAGTTACATGGGGTACATTAGTGTAGAATCAGATAGTGATAGCTCCGGGTATACAGCACCTCCTATCCTGTTGGGGTATACGTATGAAGCCGGTGACGCTCACAAAGCTCGTGATATGAACAACCTTCTTGCTATCAGGGTCGAGACCAATACAACATGCAACCTTGCATGCCGTTACTGCTATGCTCAAAGCGGCCCAGGGTCTCACAGGATCCTTGATGTAGATGTTTTAAAAGATGTCATATTGCAGGCAAGTAAAATGGGTGCCCGTTCAATTGTGGTTATCGGTGGTGGGGAACCAACGATACATCCGGATTTCAGGGAACTTATCGCCTACATAGATTCTCTGGGCATGATCCCGATGGTCTTCTCGAACACGATGCTCATGACAAAGGACCTTGCGGGTTTCCTATATGAGCATAATGCATCTGTAATGGGTAAATTAGATTCACTGGACCCCGAGGTGCAGGACTACCTTGCAGGAATACCGGGTGTTTCCGCAAAGATACGCAAAGGTCTTGACAACCTTATTGATGCCGGATTCACGGATGTTGAAGATGACAGCCGCCTGCGTCTTGGTGTTTCTTTTGTGAGCAACAAGATGAATCTGGGGGAGATCGAGGATATCTGGAACTTCTGTCGCAGCAACAAGATATTCCCGAATATGGAGATATTGACTCCCACAGGACGTGCAAACGAAGAACTTGAAGCCCAGTTACTCACTGCGGATGAGATAAAGGACTATAAACTGAAGTTGCTCGATATTGACAGGAAGGAATATGGATATGACTGGCTGCCCTATACACCCCTTACCGCAAGTGGTTGTATGCAGCATCTATACAGTATGTATATCACAATAGATGGCGATGTCAGACCATGTGCACCTACCAAGTTCGATCATCATCCTGATTTGCAGCGTAATGGTGTGTATCCCTATAATACCAATGTAATGAGCCTGAAAGACATCTACAGATCCGAACTTTTCACATATGTTCGTGAGATAGATAATGTACTGGAAGGCAAATGCGGCTCCTGTGAACACCTCAATGAATGTATTGGTTGTCGGGGTTACTCATACAGCGTGGGAGTGAACCAGGGTCTGTCTCCAATGAAAGCTCTGCGTACAGAATGCCAGCAATGTTTCAAATAATCCAGACAGGAGCTCTTCTGTATGAAGAAGATAGAATTACTGTCTGAAGAACAACTACAGCAAAGGCTATGCGATAATCTGACGAAACATGAATTACCGGACCTTTTCCTCTATGTGGGAGAAGAAGGTGCCAGCAACTGGCTGACACTCGATAGTTCGGATAAGTTCACTGTGGCACGCAAGCTTACTGAATTGTTACGGAGCAATGTCTCAAGGATCGTAGAATTCATTCCAGGGCATGGAAGTCTTGTCAGCGTTGGTGTTGGCAACGGTGAAAAAGAGCGGATAATCCTTAAAGCATCTCTGAGTTCGAATGACCCTCCTTTTTATTACCCAATAGATGTGAGTTCACAACTTGTGGACACAGCACTTGAAAGTGTGAAGGATCTGCCTGTGGAAAAGACAGGTATGGTGGGAATGATCGAAGATCTTGCGTTGCTCAGGGAAAATTGGATATCACCAGCATTATTCTGTATTCTGGGTAATACCTTCTGTAATTATGATCCGGACAGGATACTCGGTTTACTTCATGAGAATCTGTTTGAGAGTGATATCTTTCTTTTTGATTGTCATCTCCTGACAGATTCGGATGCTTCATCTCAGGAGATCGAAGATGTCGAGGACATATATCGCTCTGAAGAGAACAAGATGTTCAATGCCCATCCTTTGATAAACGCAGGAATGACAGCTGAAAATATTGAATTTGATCTGAGACTTTTGCCGGTTGAATCTGAAATAGGTGCTATCTACCGCACACATAAGACATTGACCATTAAACGAAATGACAGCGTGGACCTTTGCTCAAAGAAAATCTCCTTTGAGGCAGGCGATGTCATACATATGGGATTCACTTACAAATATTCGTTTGAGCAGGTCGCTTCATATTTAGAAAAATGGGGTTTTGGAATCATTGAACAGTTCTTTGATGTGGACGGTTCAAATGTATTGCTACTTACAAGAAAATTATCAGAAAAGAATAATAGTGGGGAATAAAATGACAGAAAAAGAGAGTGGAATACCGGATATATCGTATGGCTGTGATGAACTGGGGAGGCTCAAGAGGGTGCTTTTGCATACTCCAGGTGAAGATGAGCTTTCCATTATAAAAGAATCTAACATGGACTACTGGTTGTTCGACAGTATTCCTGATATTGAAAGTTTTGTTCAGGAACACCAGAGTTACCATGCATTACTTGAAGACCATGGCGTAAAGGTCCATCAGCTTCGGGAACACGTTGAGGAGCATCAGGAACGTATAAAGGAAATGCCAAATTTGACATATCTGCATGATGTTGCTGTCATATCTAAAAAAGGGGCAATGCTTTCCCGTATGAGACCACCTGGCAGGACAGATGAGGAAGTCGTTGTGAAGGAAGCTCTTAATAATCTGGATATTCCAATTTTAACCGAATTCAATGATGGCGGACACATATTCGAGGGTTGTCTTCTACTCTCCCCGGAAACAATCCTTGTGGCAAATACTGAAAGGCATAACAAAGCAGCAATTGAAAAATTCACAGAAAATGCGCTTAAGGAATTTGAAGAGGTAATTATAACCGACATTCCCAAAGCAAGACGCTTCATGCATCCTGATACCATCTTCAACCGCATAAGGCCGGATCTTGCACTTGTATACCTGCCAGCTTTCCTGCAAACCCATGTACACCGGGAGGATGGTGTGGAAGAGGTTGATTTCCAGAATTATATGAAGGAAAAGGAAATGGACCTAATCCCTGTCTCTGATTCCGAGCAACAGAGACTTGCATGTTCATTCGTTCCACTGGAAAGCGGTACCATTTTCCACTACGATGATGCACTGGATGCCAGTACCGAACAAACACTTGCAAAGGAAGGTGTTGAGATAATTCACTTCCATGCGGATGCACTCCATGCAGGAGGAGGCAGTCTCAGATGTCACACCATGCGTTTGCATCGTAAACTTTAGAATTTGAGTTCATATCTGTAATAAATATTAAGGAACTTTCCATTGTTCGGATGAATGAGACGATAATGTTCCCTAACTGATTCTTTTTCCTTTTTATTTTTAATATATTCATGTTAGATGCTCATATTTTCAGATCAGGATGCCATATTCTTTTGAGATATTATGAGACAGAGTTGTCCACATTTTGAGTTATGAGATTTGATCCATGGTTGCAGTAATCAATTTCATTATCTTTGTCAACTGCTGTTGCCAGATTCCTGTAGTACATAAACAGTTCCTTTCCCCAATTCAGAGCACTTTCATCATAACTGATAAGGGTTATGCGGTTGAACCTCTGGTTTTTGTCGAAGAGCCAGATATATACGAAAATATCGGATACTGCAAGTGTAAGCAGGCCTATTTCTTCCTCCTCATTATCTATGACTAACTCTGTGTGCTCACAGTTATGGAATCTCTCAAGTTCATTCTGACAATCCTCTTCCATTCTATCGAAGACTGATCTTGTTACAATGAATGAAACACCTATGTCCTTCTCTGCTGCATCACACAGAACCGACATTGTCTGTGGATGAAAAGAAGAACTTATCATCATAACATATTTTGAATCATGTATCTTTTCTATAAACTCAGGATGATGTTCGAAGAGGTGATGTCTGTCCGGTTCAAGTAGACTGCATTGGCCCAGTTCACTGATCCTTCTTAACATGTGTATCGGTATTTTGCTCAGATCCCGATTCTTCCAATAATCATGATTTTCTTCAAAAAGAGTTGAAAGACTCAATAGATCCTGCATTTTTTCAACAATCAATTTTCCCATATCAGACAGTTCGTATGTATCCTTTTCATGGATCAGCAGATCGCATTCAACCAGTTTTTTCATTTGAGGCATAATTCCACTTGAACTAACATCAAGTGTATTTTTTATTTCATCAATGTTCTTTTTCCCTTTGCAATAAAGTAACATGAGAACATTCGTTCTTTTTTCTGACATTAATGTGACGTCAACTAACGTTGGTTTCATACTAACTAAACCCCATTTTTAAAACCTAAGCAATATTTATCGCATAAGTTAATAAGCATTTCGATATTATCTACAATGTTTATAAAATAAAGGGCATCGATATTATCAAAGCAATCATGGGCGTATGTTTACTCATGTTTGTATGCATGATGATTGCCACAATATGCACATTCCGTGCCAGAGAAAAGAGGGGCTAAATAATTATCTGAATCTAAAAATAGAGCAAGATCTTTTGACAGGTGAATCTATTGAACAATAGGTCCATTTTTTCAAATTAATTCAGCAGGATACAAATTGTTAGTTACATCTGCACTTTAAAGTACTTACCAAAGACTCTGGGGTTTTTTATGAGAATGAGTTTCCCATATTCTGCATTATATGATTAGATTCATGCGTGAAGGAATATTTTCTGTTATGCATGTCAAATGGTTTTGCTAAGTCTTTGTAGTACACGAATAATTCTTTACCCCACTGTAAAGCACTTTCATTATAACTGATCAATGTAGTTCGGTTGAATTTATGTTTCTTGTCGAAAAGCCAGATCGTAATGAATTTGTCCGATACTGCAAGTGTTAAAAGACCTATATCATCATCTTCATGATCTATCAAAAGTTCTGTGTTATCATAGGTTAGATATTTTTCCAGATCAATTTGGCAGTCTTCTATTAATCGTTCTAACAGGGGTTTAGTTATAATGTATGAAATATCCATTCCTTTTTCTGCTGCATCGCAGAGGATTGATAAGGTCTGCGGCTGAAAAGATGAACTGACCATCATTAGGTAATTTGATTCAAATATTTCTTCAATAAAAACCGGGTGATACTCAAATAAATGGTATCTGTCATGTTCAAGTAAACTACAATGGCCTAGTTCTCCAATTCTCTTTAACAGGTGTTCCGGAATCTTGCTCAGGTCACGATTCTTCCAGTAATCAGGATTTTCTTCAAAAATAGATGAAATGTTTAGTAGATCCTGCATTTTTTCAACTATTATTTTTCCTATATCTGATAGTTCATATGCATCTTTTTCTTGAATTATAAAATTCAATCCAATCAGTTTTTTTATTTGGGGCATCACTGCCCGCGAATTAACATTAAGTGCAATTTTTATTTCATCAATATTCATTTTTCCTTTATCGTAAAGCAACATAATAATATTCTTTCTTTTTTCTGACATTAGTATGGTGTCAACTAATATTTGTTTCATATTATTTGCCCCGCACGATGCACAATGTATGTTATTATATTAGTTAACAAACATAAATACTTATACATATGCTTATTTGCATATTGGCATACAAAATATTATCAAAACAGTTTTGATTTCTGTAGAATCAAATTATAAGTTACACCTGCACCTTAAAGTACTTGCCAAATACCTTTGGGCTCTTTTCCATGACTGCAATAGCTGCACCAACCAGAATGAATACACAGCCTACTATGGTATTCATGAATAACGGGGTATGGATAATAGTGTAGTCAAAAAAGATACCGCTTACAGGCTCAATCAATGCAAGAATACTGCCAGTCTGGGCTTTGATCTGTGAGATCCCCATGACATAAAGTAGTGCTGCAAGGGCGGTGTTGACGATCCCGAAGATGACCAGTAAAGCTAGATTGTCGGACAATACCGGTTGTGAAACTCCACCTGCAAAAGGCATGAACAATATCACGCCTATGAGGGTGTACCAGAAAAGCTGGGATACACTGGAATAGTCGTCCCTTATGTACCGGATGGTCATTATTTCGCTACCAAAGGAAAAACCTGAGAGTATACCGGCAGCTATCCCAATGAAGTAACTGTTGTCCAGGGAAAAACTCTCAATAGCAGTCTTGGGATTTACTATAAAGAGTAGCCCTGTAAAAGAGAATATTAATGCTACAACTCCCTTTTTTGTGATACTTTCTTTCAGTATGACAGGTGATAGCAGTGTTATGTAGATGGGAGCCGTGTAGAGCATGAGTATGGCAATTGAGAAACTGGTATACCTGATACATGTGACATAGGTAAGCAGGGTCGTGGTGTTGATCAATCCCAGAAGGAGCAGGTATCCCTTCCTTTTCCGTGGTATGAGTTCCTTTAACTTACCGGTAAGAATAATGAATACGAGTAATGCAAGCAGTCCAAATACCTGCTTGTAGTACAACATAGGGAGTGTGGGGATCGCATCCAGCATATCCACAAAAACACCCAGCATCCCGAACATGACCGAACCGGTTACCAGTTCTATATATGGCTTTCTGGATGCTGTACTCATGTGGCTTGGAATGGTCAGATGAGATATATAGGATTTGCTAGGCAGCGGACCTGAACAATACTAACAAAAATACAAAAAAGGATTCTTCTTAATGAATGGATAATATAGTCTGAAATTAGTGGGAATGCAATAAAAAGGCTAAGGAGATTACCCTAGGCCCTGTTTGAATTTAAAATTCGTAGTTAGATATCAGGTGGCTCTTGTCAGCACCGCATATTGGGCATTCCCAGTCATCGGGGAAGTCTTCAGGTTTTGTTCCGGCTTCGATACCCGTATCAGCATTTCCTTCATCTTCATCATATTCAAAGACATTACATACATTGCATGTGTATTTTGTCATTTCACTCACACTCCAGGATTATTGAAAAATATATTATTCCCTATCTAGCAGTTCATTAATAAAATTATCCTATGCACCATTTGGATCTTTGATGTAATTGTTATTTTATGTCAGGTAAACCTTTTCAGAATCCTTTACCATTATAGTATTTGGTAAGGAGATGACAGATTGGACGTTAAGGAAACTGTAAGGACACATTCAAAACCACTTGGGGAAGAAGGCAGAAATGTCGGATTGTCAATGAATGAGCATCACTATGAGCTCTGGAAGTGGGGTATCGGCCATATTTCAATCGATCAAGTTTCTTCCATTCTGGACGTTGGATGCGGTGGTGGTCGTGCCATTAGTATACTTGCAGGGTTTGTGGAGAAAGGAAAAGTTTACGGCATCGACTATTCTGTTGACATGGTGAAGCTTGCAACTGAGACAAACAGGGGTGAAGTGGATAAAGGTAATGTGATCATCTCGCAATCCTCGGTGTCAGAACTTCCATTTCCTGATGGGATGTTCGATATTGTCACAGCCTTTGAGACATGTTATTTCTGGCCGAACATTGAGGAAGACCTTCGGGAAATACGCCGGGTTCTCAAGAAAGATTCTCTGCTGCTGATAGTCAATGAAATGTACGAGCACAGCCTTTTCGAAGAGCGCAATGCAGCCTTCAATGCAGTGGAAGGGATGAACATTTATTCAGCAGATGATTACAGGACCATGCTTGAAGGTGCGGGTTTTTCATCCGTGACAATAGACGAGTTTCCCGTGAATAACTGGATATGTATAGTGGCCAAAAACTAATAAAAATACAAGTCACTGCTCTTCCTGTGCGTTTTTGAGGAACCTGATCTCTTTCAGGAACATCATCGCCACAACCGCAAACATCAGGTATTGGCCTATCGGGGTTGCCATCCACACCCCTGTAAGTCCATAGTATTGTGGAAGGATGAACAGCAGTGGCAGAATGAATATGAATATCTTTCCGAATTGTATGAAAAGGGATGGTTTCACCTTGTTCACAGACTGGTAATAGACAGCTATTGCTATGATCATTCCTTCTACTATTATGCCTGACATGAATATCCGCATAGCTCGTACAGCTGTTTCCAATAGCTCGGGATCGTTACGGTTGAAGAGCTGGATAACAGTATCCGGGAACAGGTAAAAGACACTAAATCCAAGCAGTCCAACCATCAGGCAGGAGAATAATGCCATTTTTACTGCGCTGTAAACCCTGCCGTAAAGTTTCGCACCATAGTTGAATCCAATGATTGGTTGAACACCGGCAGAGATACCCTCGAATAGCATGTAGAATATCGCGAATGAATACTGTATAACCCCATAGGAAGAAACGGCTATCTCCGAACCATATCTCAGGAGCATAAAATTGTAGGAGAATACCAGAGCTGCCAGTGATATCTGCATCACAAATGCCGGAAAGCCTGTTCTCATTATTCCTGTTATTATCTTCAGGTCAGGGGATATGTCAGATATGTGAAGTCGTAGTCTTGCATACTTGCTGAAAAAGTAATAAGTGAAAACTATGGCTGATACCGAGAATGCCAGGTTCGTGGCTATGGCCGCACCCTGCATTCCCATACCCCATCGCATGACAAAGAGATAATCGAGAACAATGTTGGTTGCTGCACCCACGGCTGCCATTTTCATGACAAAGGCTGGTCTTCCGTCGTTGCGTACCAGTGGGTCAAGGGCAATCCCGGCGATGAAAAACACGGATCCCAAAAACATTATCCTGAGGTAGTCACCTGCCATCACGAATACGATTCCCTTTGCACCTATGAGGTTTAGTAAAGGTTCTGTGAAAAACAGGCCAATGAATGCAAAAACCCCTCCAATTGTCAGTATCATGGGAAATATGTCAGAAGCTATCTTGTGTGCCCGGTCACTGTTACCTTTCCCGAGTTCAAGTGCCACAAGGGCGGCAGAGCCGGTGCCCAGAAGCAGGGCAGTAGCTATTATCACTATCAATAAGGGATACAAAAGGGTAATCGAAGCGAGCCCTGAACTGCCAATCACATTACCAATGAAATATCCATCAATGGTTATCTGGATGCCACCGATAATAAATCCTACAACAGCGGGCAATGTGAATTTTCTGAATAAATTAGCTATACTTTCGACTGCTAATTCCCTGTCATCATTTTCCTTCCCACTCACAGATTTCGAAAAGGTTTTGATGGACTAAATATTTGTCGTGATCTAAAAGGAATTGTTTGTAGCACCCTACTAATCCGGATACTGATTATTTTTCAAAAGCTAGCCGCTAGCAACAATACAGCCTTATAACATTATATCCTCTAGCACACCATGGCAAGCTACAACATGATGGTAAAGGATGTTATAAAAAAGGCTGATGTTCTGCTCGAGGTAGTCGATGCCAGGTTCCCGGAAGAAACAAGGAATAGTGATGTTGAAAGACTTGTTAAGCGTTCAGGGAAGCCACTAATTATCGTATTGAATAAATGTGACCTTGTATCAAAAGAGCAACTGGAGAAGAGTAAATCCAAATTATCAAAGGTTGCACCTGCTGTTTTTGTTTCAGTAAAGGAAAGGTTCGGCACTACTATTCTCAGGCACAAGATACTCGAAGTTGCCGACAAAAGAGGAAAGAACATTCTTGTTGGTAGTCTTGGTTATCCCAACACAGGTAAATCATCTGTTATCAATGGTGTTTCAGGAAAGGCGAAAGCCAGCACATCCTCAATATCAGGACATACAAAAGGTGTCCAGCTTGTTAACGCAGGCTCGAAGATCATGTTTATCGACACGCCAGGTGTAATTCCCTTTGGCGATAACGACGAGTACATCCAGGGTATGCTGGGTGTGAAGGATTCCACTCACCTTGGTGACCCAATAGGTGTTGCCATGAAGATCATCGAGAAATTCTGTGCTGAGAACAAAACCGGACTGGAAGAATTCTACAATGTTAAAATCGGAGATGAGATGTCCGATGAGATTCTAGAGATGATAGGGCTCCAGTGCAATTTCCTGAAAAAGAAAGGTGAGATTGATGAAGAGAGGGCTGCTGTTCGTATTATCAACGACTGGCAGAAAGGCATACTTTTGATGTAATTTCATCTTATTTTTTTCTTATCTTTTTTATTTCTATACTTTTTTTAATCTGCTATCTTGGTTAAGAGCATCAGCCAAATTTCTGTATTAAAAATAAGTTTAAAAAGGTTCTGTAGAAATCCTCGTTTTAACAATAAAAAAATCTTAAAATCATGTCACTAAGCCTTCCCCCTCTCCCTTCCCTTCCTCATCCCTTTTTTTCACTGGAGCATCCATGGTAACAACTTCCCCCCCTCTCCCCCCACACCCCCTCACCCCCGTTTTTTTTGTACAGGAGCATCCATAGTACAACTTCATCCCCTCATAATTCCACTTCATGTAATGCAAATTTGACTTAGAGAACCCACCATCTTCCAATCGGAATAAAAAAACTGAGCATCTTTTGCCTGGTATCCTTTGAATTCTTTCTTTCAACAGCATAAGCAGGGTTGATAAAATCAATACTTTTTCTTTTACCAACAAGATACTGAGCCAATTTTCTGGCTTTCAGTAAAAGATATAATTCCAAAATATTGATTTTGTGTATATTCCATATCAGGGCGAACATACACTCGATTGGTAAAGTTACCGATTTTAAAAAAGAATGGTTGTTGGGTTCTATAGAAAGTCTATCAAAAACAATTATCAATTGGGTAAAATTGACAAATACTGTCAATAACAGGTAGATATTAAAAAAGAAAATTGTTGTTTCCCTTCAATATTTCCATTTGGGAAATGGAATGAAACGGGAAACAATATATAGATTAATTAATCGATTTTATTGAAATCAGAAGCTGCTGCACCACATATTGGGCAGTTATCATGTGGCTCGCCTTCTACGGTGTTACCACAGACCTTGCAGACATAATAGTCGGTCTCTTCGTTGTCGCCTATGTTGTCCAGTGCCTTCTTGTAGAGATCTGCGTGTATCTTCTCAACCTTGTTCGCAACATCAAAACTCCATGCTGCTTCTACATTTCCTTCATCTTCAGCTACTTTGATGAAACCAGGGTACATCTCATCGAATTCAAAGGTTTCACCGCTTATTGCTTCTTCCAGGTTCTCCTTTGTGCTCTTAATTCCTTTGAGCACTCTGAGGTGGTTGTGTGCGTGTACTGTTTCAGCTGCTGCAGCTGCTCTGAACAATTTCGCGACCTGGGTAAAACCCTCTGCATCAGCTTTTTCTGCAAAAGCCAGATACTTCCTGTTTGCCTGGGATTCACCTGCAAAGGCTCCTTCTAAATTTTCGATTGTACTCATAATTATACCTCAAATCTTAGTCCTGTTATAATTGTAAAAAGTAGTATAAAGACTTTTAAGATTAATGCGGTTTTGTGGAAATACTGTATAATGAATGATGTCAAAGATGCAAATTGTTTATATACTTACAACTACTTGAATAGCTCACAGTTAACTTACTTGATGATTCATGTATATGGGATTTTCCATTTCCATGTAATTCATTTAGTTTAGTTGATTGATTAAAGGGTAATTCGTGTTGATCACAGGATAATTAATCCATCTCATGTTAAGATAGTTCACATTTCACAATCAGGCAATGCTTAAGATCTAATTTTATGTAACCTTAAAACTTGTGATATTTGTGCCAGCTAAGCACTAGAGACTTGATTAGGATAGACCGGAAAGGTCATACGAGCTATCTCCCGTCCTGCGGGATAAAAATAAAGAGGCAATAAAAATGAGAGATAATAGAGGCAGTGGTCCACGCGGTGGAAATGGCGGAAGAGGCGGAAATTCAGGCGGCTACGGTGGCAACTCAGGCGGCTACCAGTCACGTGGTCCAACCGGTCCAAGAGAGATGCACAAAGCAATCTGTGCAGACTGTAAACAGGAAACCGAAGTTCCTTTCAAGCCATCTGGCGAAAGACCTGTATACTGCAGGGAATGCTTCCAGAGCCACAGACCACCTAAGAGATACTAGGCACAAAACACATATTTTAAAAATTAAAAAAAGGTAGCAGTGTTTACTCTGCTATCACAACTATTTTTTCTGCACTGCTTTGTGGCGGTATACTACGTGTAACAGCCGGCCCGAAATATGCATGGATTTTCATACCTTCTTTCAGGTCATCAATGATCAGTTCGTTTTCATCTTCATCTGTAATCTGAGTCCACACACCAACATTGAGTTCGATCTCGTCGTAAAGCTCTCCACCGATGCATAGAAGTTGTGTGATGCCTTCCTGATATTCTATCTGACTGATAGTGACTTCCATTTCGATCGGAGGAAGCTTTTCCGGATTGTCATCATAGGGTTTTATGTATTCAAGTTCAACATTCACATCACTATTATCTGAATCTGCTGAAACATCATTGTGCCAGGTTGAAATATAATCTTTCTGGGATACTTCCTTGTCCCCGTCTACATCCACAAAGGCAAAGATGCTGTAGGTCATCCTCTCATCCAGCTCAGGATGTGAGATGGAATATGGTATGGATAATGAATCTGCTTCAGAAGCACTGATGCCTGATATAGTGGTCTCTGCTATCAGAACAGAAGGTGCATCCATAAGACTTACATCACGCAATTCAATATAAACAGTTACATCTTCGAACGTTTCTACAATGTCAGCGATACTGATGCTGCCTGATACTGTCCTGCTCGTATCTGTTGCCATGTCCTGTGTAGTATCGTCGGCAGGAAGAGTTAATGCGATAACAGACAGCAGGATAATGATTAAAACAAATCCTATTTTGGTAATATCTAATTTCATGTTTTTCCTCTTTTAATCTATTTATTAGTTAAACTCATCATTTCTATATATTCCTTGTTTAAACTACAAACGAACTTGTAGTCTTTAGATTATGATTTTTTAAAGTTGTGACCTCAATATTGGGGCTCTATGAAAAAAGATCCCTTCACCATTTGGAGGAAAAATGAAACTATTGACAGAACAATTAATGAAATATATTTAAGTGAAACTAGCATAAAGAACAAATTACAACAGCAAGATATTCATACTAACTTGTTATTTAATGATGCAAGAATTGATAATCATTATTCAAACAGATCCCTGATCAACATGAAACTCTACAGCACTAATCTCAAAGCAGAAGAAGTATCATTTGAAGCTGCTCTTATAACCGGTCTCGCTCCTGACAAAGGTCTTTACATGCCAAAGGAGCTGCCAGTTTTTTCAGAAGACGAGCTTATGGCATTGAAAGATGAACCATACCCTGAAATTGCTTTTCAGATCCTGAAAAGGATATTGGTAGGGGAAATTGACGAAGAGTCACTGAAAAAGATCACTTATGATGCTTACAACTATGATGTTCCATTGGAAGAAATAGATGGCAATACCTATATCATGAGGCTTGACCGCGGTCCTACTGCCTCTTTCAAGGATTTTGCGGCTCGTATGATGGCAAGGCTCATGCAGTACTATCTAAGCAAGGAAAACAAGAAACTGACAATCCTGACCGCTACCTCTGGTGATACAGGAAGTGCTGTTGCTCATGCTTTCTACGGTCTTGACAACATAAAGGTCATCGTGCTTTTCCCTGAAACTGAGGTATCCGACCGTCAGCGTAAGCAGATGACAACTCTGAATAAGAACATATCCGCAATAGCCATCGATGGTAAATTCGATGACTGTCAGGCAATGGTGAAAGAGGCATTTGCAGATGAAGAACTCAAACATCTCAACCTTTCATCAGCAAATTCGATCAATATAGGTCGTCTGGTTCCCCAGACTCTATATTATTTCTATTCATACCTTAAACTGAGAAACCTTCCTGAAGAAATAATCTTCTCAATACCATCTGGAAATTTCGGGAACATGATGGGTTGTTTACTGGCAAAGAACATGGGTCTGCCTGTTAAGAAGATCCTGACATCTGTCAATGAGAACGATGAGGTTCCTATCTTCCTGAACACCGGAAAATATGAGAAGATAGAACCTTCCAGGAACTCACTCTCAAATGCAATGAATGTGGGCCATCCAAGCAATCTTGCAAGACTTATAGCTATCTATGGTGGAGTGATGGATGAGAATGGTACTATTCATAAAATGCCTGACATGGACAAGCTCAGGAATGATATCGTTTCTATTTCTGTAACAGATGAGGAAACAAAAGCAACTGTAAAGGATTTCTATGAGAACAAGAACATTCTCATCGAGCCACACGGTGCTGTGGGTATTAAGGGCTTGCTGGATTACAGGAAGAACACAGGTGATGATACGCTTGCAGTAACACTTGAAACAGCTCATCCTGCAAAGTTCCCAGCAGAAGTAAGTTCTATAATTGGAATTGACCCCGAACCACCACAGAGCCTTAAAGAGATCGAGTCAAAGGAAGAGAAAATGGACTTCCTCGACACAGATTATGAGAATTTCAAGGAATATCTGAAGGAAAAGCTTGCATAAGCATTTTCCTTCTTTTAATTAATTTATTTTTCTTCTTTTCTATACCTGGGATTATAGTTCATATAAAACCGGTTGATAGTAAGAATTTCTATATTTTGTTGTTTTTTACGTACACAGAATTCTAAATCATGTACATTGAATTAATATGCTCATACAAGCTAACATGTAGGTGGTGTCTGTATGAAATCTGGAAAAACGTACTACTTTAATCATAATTTTATTATTTTATTGATATGTCTATCATTTTCAATGGTCGGAACAGTAAATGCTGAATTAATTGGTGTAAATGAAATGATAGTAACACCTTCCACCTATCAACTGGAGCCGGGGGAAGTATTCAATATCAGAATAAATATTGTTCCGGATGAGCCAATATCAGGCACTCAGTTCGACCTTTCTCTTTCAGGTGGCGATCATAGTGTTAACAGCATAGATGAAGGTGATTTTTTCACAAAACATGGAATAGTCACATTTTTTGGAAAATATCTTAATAGTGATCCTACAACTCCTGCAACTTTGTACTGTGCAGCACTTGGGCGATACCAGACATCTGAACCAGGCACTATAGCTACTTTTAATCTGACTGCAGGAAATTCTACAGGGCACCTGATAATAGACCTTTCAGATGTAGTTTTGAGTAACTCAATTTCACAGCCATTGGTATATAGTATCAGTAATGCAACGTTGCTAATAGATTCAGGACCTGTATTGTCATCTCCAGGTACTTTTTATATTGAAGCAGAGAACACCTTGAAGTTCACGCTAGAAGCATTTGATCCTGATAATGACCAACTTGTCTTCACATGCACTTCTTTGCCTGATGGGGCTTCTCTCGACCCTATTACGGGGATATTTACATGGACTCCATCAATTGATCAGGCAGGGGAATACAGACTGGACTTTGAGGCAAAGGATGGTTATCTTTCTGATAGTGGATTGGCAAATATTACCGTTATGTCAACAAATATTGTGCCTGTTGCCAACATCAATGGTCCTTATGAAACTGTGGTGGGAAGAAAGATACGCTTTGATAGTTCCGGTTCTTATGACCCGGATGGAAACATAGTTTCTTATGAATGGAATTTCGGAGATGGGTACATGAGTACAGATGCCAAACCATTTCATGCATACACAGTTTCAGGTGAGTATTCTGTAATGCTTACTGTGGAGGATAACATGGGAATCATGAGCAAAGATAGTACCACGGCTATAGTTCAGGATACGGTCTGGTCTAAGCTGAAAAATAGAAAATAGAACAAGGATAGTAAATCCTTGCAACCATTCTTTTTTATTTAAGAGGGCAAGCCATGTCTAAGGTTTATGTAGGTATTCCCTTGCACATGTAAATATTCTAACTTCGAGCAGAGTCTGGTTCTGTGGATAGTATGTTATTATGAATGTGGGGTCACAATAACATCCTCGCCCAATACTCTTCTCTTCCTCTCACGTTCCTTGACCTCAGCAAGTTCTTCATCAAGCGTTTTCTTACTGCCTACCCACTTGTCCATAACAATACATGTCACAAGGTCTCCGGTAACGTTGACTGCAGTACGGCTCATATCAAGTATCCTGTCAACTCCTATTATAAGTGCAATACCCGCTGTGGGGATACCCACACTGTTTAGGATCAGTGCCAGTATCACAATACCAACACCTGGTGTAGAAGGAGTACCTATGGATGCTCCGACAACGGTTACCATTATGAGCAACAACTCGCCAAAACCAAGGTCAACACCGAATACCTGTGCCAGGAATACTGCTGCTATGCTTTGATAAAGAGCTGTACCGTTCATGTTTATGGTAGCTCCAAGTGGTATGACGAATTGAGATATGGAGGGTCTGACTTCCAGATTCTCCTCGGCAGTCTTAATCGACAGAGGCATGACGGCTGCAGAGCTTGATGTGGAAAATGCCAGCAGGAGTACATCCCTGATCAATCGGAAGAATAGAACAGGTCCCTTGCGTGCTACAACGTACACGATGATCATGTAGAAAAGGAAAAGCAACAACAGACCCAGAAATACTGTGCCTACATATACAAGCATTCCCAGAAGCGCTTCTATTCCAAGGTTCAGTGTGAACTTGCTTATAAGTCCAAACACTGCAAGGGGCGCAAGCAACATGCTCCACCGGACAATTGTCATGCTTACTTCCTGCAGAGAACCCATGAGTTCAAGCAGGGGTTTTGACTGGCTCGGGGAAATTGAGATCAAGGCGACACCAATAATGACCGAGAAGAGGACCACTTGAAGCATCTGACCGGTGGCAAAGGCTCCCACAGGATTTGTTGGAAGCAGGGTCGTGAGCATACCGGGGACATCAGCTATACCCGGGGTACCGATAGCTTCCTGGGAAACCGCAGGAATATCTGAGCCCATTGTCTGCTGAACCACATCACTGCTTATGAAATTACCAGGATTTATTGTCAGTGCCAGCGAGAGTCCTATAAGTATTGCCAGTGCCGTTGTAACCATGAAATATGCCACGGTCCTCAAGCCTACTCTTTTGAGTTGTTCCATATCCTCACCGGCAGCAATTCCTCTGATGATGGATGCGAATACAAGAGGTATGACTATCATCTGTAGAAGGGCAAGAAAAATATAACCCGGGAATGCCAGCCATTCGCCTATGGTATATGAAACGTCTCTGCTGACAAAACCTGCAGAGGGGCCAAGTAGCAGTCCTACAAGGATACCAAAGAACATCCCCAGGAGTATTTTAAGCCAGAGTCTTCCTTTTACCAGTGAATAGAGGTGATAACTTAGATGCTTGGATGAACGGGGATGTATCCTTGTGAGAGGATGACGTATGGTGTAGCGACTTGGCATAATAAAACTTGAACCTCTTTATTGATGTATTTATGGTACAGCAACCAGGTGGGACTAATAAGTCGACATTGAGTTAGAGCACAAACAAAACACTATGACACTATTTTTGGTATTCATAACTATAACTTGATATCGGCTATGAAATCTTTCACAGATATATCATACCCTTACTCTGATTTCACAAATGAAAGCACAAAGATAGTAATAAATCTCAGGTGAGTAATTTTGTGAGTGGTGATGTCTATCAACATTTTCCTTAAACATTCAACCGTTCGCCGATAATTGTATTATTTAAATTGATGCTGATAAACTAAAAATTCTATAATATAATTTTAAATCGGCACTCATCATCGCCCTCTATATTAACTCGCCATTATTGAGACCGTTTATCCAAAAAATCAGCTTCATCATTGGAACTATCCTTGATCGCTAACAATCGTTCATTCGTGAGGTGAGTGAATGGACAATTTTCACCACATGCCTCCATGATCTTGATTTTTGTTTTATCATCGAGGTTATCATCCAGGCTTTTAAGAAGATCCTTTTACCAAATATTCATGATTTCATTGTTGTTTTCTTTTTAATATTGATTGTCGGAGTGAATTCGGTCTGTTTCAATACTAATAGATAAGAAACATGACATAGTGTTTATGATATGACGATGGATTTGATAAAGCGAGTTATAACATGGATAAAATAAAAATTCTTGGAGTTAGCGGAAGCCCTCGAAAAAACGGGAACACTGACATCCTGCTTGATAGCTTCTTAAAAGGATCAGAGTCAGTAGGTGCTGAAACTAAAATGATCTTCTTGAGGAATTACTCTATTGAATCCTGTATTGGTTGTGAAGCCTGCAGGAAAGCTGGAAAATGTACACAGTTCCATGATGGGATGGAACTTCTTTATCCGGAAATAGAAGAATCTAAAGGTCTTATACTTGGTTCTCCCACCTATAACTACAATGTAACGGCTGAGATGAAAGCCTTTATTGATCGCCTTTATCCTTTCTATGAGTTTACTGAGGAACGTCCAGGTCCCTATTCAAGCAAACTTGCGGATCAAGGTCGGAAAGCACTTGTCTTTACAGTTTGTGAGCAGGTAAAAGCTGAAGAAATGGGATTTACGCTTGAAGCCCTTGGAATGCCGCTTGAGGCACTTGGTTATGGAATATTTGACAAGTTCCTTGCTACCGGCTGCTTCAGTAAAGGCGAGGTCTTAAAAGACAGAGATATTCTTAAAAAAGCTTTTGAGGCTGGCAAAAAATTGGCAGTCGGCCTTAAGTAAGCGAAATTGAGAGTTTGGATCTATATCAATATTTTCTCAATAATTGCTGGAAATATGGTGAAGAGAATTAATAAAAGATATGTGATAGGTCTAAAAAAGAATGTAGTGAGGAAAGTATCCTCACTGGGTTCCAAGAACCTCATCGATCTTTTGTGGATTCTCTGCAAGCCATTCAGCTGCAGCTTCTTCTGCGGTCTTTCCTGAATCAATGGCGATCATTATAGATTCAATGTCAGATAGTTCCAACTCGAAGTTTTGAATAAGTTGATAAAATTCCGGATTATCCTCTTCAAAACCAGTTCTTGTGAGGATAATGAGGTCATCACTTTCTCCATAGATTCCCTGGGTGTCTTCAAGGAACTTCAGACCTTCAATACGGGCAAAACTCCAGTGTGGTCTCCATAGAGTTACTACTACCCATTCTTCGTTGTCGATCTTATCCTGAAGTTCTGCAGTCATCCCCACAGTACTGCTGGAATAAAGCTCGAAATTTCCGAGGTCATATTCTACAATGCAACTTTCGGTGTTCTGCATTATTCCTGCACCAGGTTCAATACCACTGATCTTGTTGTCAAACTTATCGGCATTATCGTTAAGTTCTTCGATGGTGTTGATAGGAACATACTCAGGAACTACAAGTCCACATTTAGCACCAGATGCTACGACCTGTGCTTTAACAAGGTCATCTCCATACTTTTCCCAGTAAGGTGCCTGGGTTGCAGGAAGCCATGCATGTACGAGAACATCAAGATCACCCTGTGCTGTAGCCTGATAGAGACCACCAAGGTCTGCACTTATGATTTCATATTCATATCCACCTTCATCGAGAATCTGTGTGAAAACATTTGCACCTGCACGTGAATCATCCCACTGGATCACTCCTATCTTTACAGGCTCTGATGAAACAGATTCTTCAACTTCCGATGCACAACCAGCGACTAAGATGGCTAGTGTGACCATGAAACATGCTAATATTTTCATGTATTTCATTTTCAAGTAATTCCTCCTGATATTTTATTTAGCGATGCTTTGGATAGTTGACAGACAAAAATGCCTGCTCTGTTATTTCCAATCAAATCACTTAGATGCTAAATAATGGGTTTATAAAAAATTAAAAAAGAGATGGATGAGATTATTCACCCAACCATTCAGCAACCTTTTCAGGGTTATTCTCAACCCACTTTCTAGCTGCTTCTTCTTCTGACAGGCCACTTTCGATGTCAGCCATTACAGACTGGATATCAGCATGTGTCCAGCTGAACCTGCCAATTATAGCATAGAGTTCAGGTTCATCTTCTGCCAGTCCCATTCTTGCGAGTGTTTCAACATGGTCTGCCTCTCCATAGATACCTTCAGGGTCTTCAAGGTATTTCAGGTCCCATCGGCTGAATGCCCAGTGTGGTGACCAGAGTGTGACAGCTACCCATTCCTCATCAGAGATAGCGCCGTTAAGGGCTGCGGTCATACCTGCACTGCTGCTGGAGATGAGGTCATATTCCAGAGCATATTCGTCTATTGCAGTTTCTGTAACAGACATTATACCTGCTCCCGGGTCAATACCAATGATCTCACCATCGAACTGTTCCTTTTCAGCATTTAGTTCTTCGATAGAATCAATAGTTACATACTCCGGAACAACAAGGCCGATGCGGCAGTCTTCAAGGTTTATGGCTACGCTGTCAATGTCCTCGCCATACTCCTCCCAGTAGTTCTTCTGTGTCTGTGGAAGCCAGGCTGAGGTTGTAAAATCAAACTGACCATCAGCAATGCCAAGATACAAAGCACCTGCATCAACTGCAGTTATCTCAACATCATATCCTGCCTGCTCAAGTACGATCTTCATGACATTAGTACTGGCAATTTCTCCATCCCAGAGTACATAGCCGATCTTGACATCCTGTGTCTCCGTTACATCTCCTTCCTGGACGCATCCTGCTCCAAAAAGGGTTGCTAAAACTAGCAATACAATTAATAATGATTTTATTTTTCCATTCAATATATCACAAACTGTATTTTTCTAAATGTTTTCAATTATAAAGTGAATAATGCGATCAAAGTCGCAATAAAAAGAAATTACATCTTACTTTGGTGTAAGATGCTGTGTGAATCTATCCAGTATGATCGCTATGATCACTATACCAAGTCCTGCCTCAAAACCCTGGCCTATATCCACTCTCTGTATGCCTACAAGCACCTGGTAGCCCAAGCCTCTGGCACCGATCATGGCAGCAATGACTACCATTGAAAGGGAAAGCATTATACACTGGTTGACCCCTGCCATTATGTTTGGCATGGCAACCGGGATCTCAACCTTCAATAGTTTCTGTATTGGTGTAGACCCGAATGCATCTGCAACCTCAACAAGCTCCTTTGGAACCTGCTGGATCCCAAGATTTGTAAGGCGGATAGCTGGTGGCATTGAGAATACAACGGTTGCGACAAGACCGGGTACATTTCCAAGCCCGAAGAATATGACTGCAGGTATCAGATAGACAAATGATGGCATTGTCTGCATCAGGTCAAGAACCGGTTTGATGAGATGGGCTAACGTTTCGTTCTTGGCTGAAAATATCCCTAGGGGAATTGCTACTAGGAGTGCTATGAATGCAGATGATAATACCAGAGCCAGAGTTTCCATTGAAAGTTCCCACATGCCCAGATTATCGATTAGAATCAATCCTACTGCTGTTCCCACTGCAAGTTTCAGGTCTCGCCTACCGAGTAGATATGCTATTACTGCCAGTAACAGTGCAAACACAAGTGGAGGCAACATCAGGAAAGCATCATTAATTCCGGATACCATGAAGTCAGTGATGTCGCTGAAAGCATCAAGAAAGATGCCAAAATTCGAATCCATCCAGTCAACAGCGATTTCGACACCTTCTCCAAGCGGTATTTTTGGAATAGCCATATTTATACCTCCTCTATAGCAAGTGCTCCAAGAACACTACCTCTGACTATGATACCTCTGAGTTTATTATCCTCGCTGGCTACAGGAAGGGGTGATGTGTTCTCTATTATGGGTATGAGTTCATTCAATGGTGTGTCCGGATGTGCGACAGGGATATCTTCCACCATTACTTCCTGGAGTGTTTTGTTCTGTTTCAATCCTTCAACAGCAGCATCCACGGTTATGATACCCTTGAGTGTTTTGTCCCTGGCAACGACGAATATGGACGATATTCCATGTTCTCTCATAAGCTGTAATGCTACCTTAAGGCCTGAATTGATGGAAACCACGGGCTCGGCTCTCTTCATCACGGCTTCTGCGGTGAATATCTTTGATCTGTCCACACCTGCAACGAACTTGGATACGTAGTCATCAGCAGGATTCGTAAGGATCTCTTCAGCGGTGCCGATCTGAGCGATATATCCATCGTTCATTATCATGATCCTATCTCCCAGCTTGAGGGATTCGTCAAGGTCATGGGATATGAAGACGATGGTCTTTTGCATCTTGTCTTCAAGAGCAAGGAGTTCGTCCTGCATCTCACTGCGTATAAGTGGGTCCAGAGCACTGAATGCTTCATCCATCAACAGGATGTCAGGATCAGTTGCAAGGGCTCTTGCAAGTCCTACTCTCTGTTGCATTCCTCCGCTAAGCTGGGAGGTTTTGCTGCTCTCATATCCTTTAAGGCCAACAGTCTCGATGGCTTCCATGGCATTCTCATACCTTTCCTCTTTGGACACTCCCTGGATCTCAAGCCCGTAGGCTACATTGTCCAGTACACTGCGGTGAGGTATTAGTGCAAAATTCTGGAATACCATTCCAAGTTTTTGCCTGCGAATCTCCCTGAGTTCCTCAGAACTTGCAGTGGCGATATCGTCACCATCTATGAGAATGTGTCCGTCTGTTGGATTAATGAGACGGTTAATGCATCGTAAAAGAGTTGATTTACCTGAGCCTGAAAGACCCATTATGACAAAAATCTCGCCTTCATATATATCAAAATTAATGTTATAGAGTCCGACGTTTTGTCCCGTCTTTTCTAAAACTTCATGTTTTGATGCGCCATTTTTGAGAAGAGAAAGTGCTTTCTGGGGCTTCTTTGAGAAAATTTTAGTTAGGTTGCGGACTTCGATTTTTTTTTGACTTTGAATTGTAAAACCTCAATAAAAAGAGTAATCTAGTTAAAATCAACCCTAAATTTCATCTTATGGTATATAAGTCATTCTATATGTGTCGGAAAAGTAAGTTCAAATCAGGCTTATTTTGACAAATAAGTCTCTAAAACAGTTTTTAAACTATGATGTCTATTTTCCAATAATTAATAGAAAGGGTGAGATAAAATCAACAAATCTGATCTTAGAACGAAATTTCAAGATATACTTGAAAGAAAAAATATCGATATCCCACTTGTTGGTACCGCAACAACAGCAGGAATACTCGATCTTATGGATATCTCTGGGACAAACCGACCTGAAGCTGACAGAGATCCGGTAAAAATGGCAAAACTTGCAAGTTCACTACATACAGTTGCAAAGTTTGAGGTCATACGTTATCCATTTGATGTGACAGTACTTGGTGAGGCACTGGGTTGTAAGATAGATCCCGGTACAAAGGCTAGGACGCCATCAATAATCAGCCATCCCTTTGAGAACAAACCTGAAGAGCTTCAGATACCCGGGAACCTTTTGGAAAGGGGGAGGATACCTGTTGTGCTGGAGGCATCAAGACTTCTCAGGAACGAAATGGGAATAAATGTCCCGCTTGTAGCAGGACTTGAAGGCCCTGCTGATCTTGCATCTTACCTGTGTGGGATAAGTTCGTTTCTGATGTGGACTGTCCAGAAACCTGAACTCATAAAGGAGATCATCGACAAATGCATTGATGCGTGCATAATTTGTGCCAATGCCTACCTTCGTTCAGGTGCAGATGCGGTGGTGATGGCAGATGCTCTTTCCTCGCCAGACATGATGGGACCGGATGCATTCAGACAATTTATAAAACCCGGGCTAATGAGATTTACGAGTAATGTTGACGGTTATAGCATCCTTCACATATGCGGAGAAACAGACAGCATAATCCCCGATATGCTTGAGTGTGGCTTTAATGCGATAAGCATTGAGGAAAGTGTAAAGGATCTGGAATATGTGGTTGAGCTAGCCCATAAGAATAACACGGCTGTTATCGGGAATATCTCAACATCAAGAACCCTTTACAACAAAGATGAAAATGATGTCAGGAAAGAAGCATTTGGATGTCTTGATGCAAAAGTTGACATACTTGCACCTGGATGTGGCCTTGCACCAGAGACCCCTTTGAGGAATTTATTAGCCATGGTCGAGTCAAGGAACGAATATTACAGATTGAAGTATTAACAATATCCTGTCATATTCAAAAATAAAGGACAGTGGTGCTATTCGTCACATTAATATGCTTATACGAACTTACTGACGGATGGTGTCGGTATGATATTTACAAAAACGTACTCTTTTAGTTATACTCTTATTCTTTTATTAATATGTGCAACGTTTTCACTAATTGGCCCAGCAAGTGCTGATGTGAATGAGATAATAGTAACCCCTTCAACTTATCAGCTGGAGCCCGGGGAACAATTTACAGTCCAGGTAAATATAATCCCCAGTGAACCTATATCAGGTGCACAGTTCGATCTGTTATTTGAAAGCAGTGGGTATATAGTTGACAGCATAGGTGAAGGTGATTTTTTCACAAAGCACGGAATATCCGCCTTTTTCAGTAAAGATATTAACAGTGACCCTGCAAGTTATGCAACCATGTACTCTGCAGCACTTGGTCCGCATCATGTATCAGAAACCGGTACTATAGCTACGGTGCAGATGACTGCAGGCAGTTCAACAGGGTATATGAGCATAGACCTCTCAGATGTAGTCCTTAGTAATTCCTTATCACAACCATCATCCTACAAGGTCAGTAATGCCAGAGTGCTCATAGATTCAAAACCTGTGTTATCTCCACCGGGAACATTTCAGGTAGGGGAAGGAAACACCTTATCATTTAATCTGGATGCATTTGACCCAGATGATGATAGTTTGATATTTTCCTGCGTTTCTTTGCCCGAAGGAGCTTCACTTGATCCAATTACCGGAGTATTTACATGGGCTCCAACTGCCAGCCAAGTGGGAGAGCACCTATTGAACTTTGAGGTAAAAGACGAGTATCTCTCAGATCAGGAATCAACGAGCATTGTGGTTCTTTCTTCAGATGTTGCACCAATTGCCAGTATCAATGGTCCTTATAAAAGCAAGGTCGGAAGGAGGATATATTTTGACAGTTCCGGCTCCTATGACCCTGATGGAAACATTGTTTCATACAAATGGAACTTCGGAGATGGCTACACAAGCACAAAATCCGATCCATCCCATGCATATGCTGCTTCAGGAAAATATACAGTAATGCTTACTGTGGAAGATGATAGTGGAAATTTGAATACTGAAAGTAGTTCAGTTACAATCAGAAATACGTACTGGTCCAAATGGTTTAGAAGATAATAATTTGCCAGAATGCATTCCGCATCATCCTTTGCCAGCTTATGTAAATATCCTTTCATACCCATGAATAGAGGATAGAGATGGGGCTGGCAAAATCAAGGATCACAAGCATATTATTCACAACAATGAGTATCCCGAAAATACTCAGTGAATACTTGAGAATATTCCACAACAGATGGTGGTGTTTTTTTTCCAGATAAATGTACTCAAGATAGAACAAGCATAGGAACAGGATCTTAATGACTACAAGGATGCTGAATCCATAATGTTCGATCGACTTGGATATCATAGTATTTGCTTCAAAACCAAGGCCGTTCTCTATTGCAAAGACCGTTGTAAGTATATCTCCTACTACATAGAAGGCAATGAAGTATCTGACATCAAAAATGAAATTAAGCAAACTGCTATGCTTATTCTTAATCCAGATTTTCAGGTGATAGTTTCTTGAGTACGGATGATATCCCAAAGTCCACAACCCCATTGGATATTATGTTCCTGAAAGGTATAAGATTTGAGAAACAAAGCTTAGAACCAAAGTTTTTATATCTACATTTAATTAATTTTAGAAGTAATCAGAACATGCTCAAAGATTAAATATAGAAATCCGGTCAATGATATGCAGGAGATTTATAATGCAATTCTTAATTGACAGATTACCTGAAACCGCTGAAACGTTCACTCAGATGAGAGCTTCCATATTCAAGGATGGGGCACTTGATCAAAAAACAAAAGAGCTTATAGCCGTTGTTTCCTCTGTGCTTATGAGGTGTGAGCGCTGTACGAAGATACACTCTCAGCGTGCTCTGGACAACGGTTCAACTAAAGATGAGATCGCAGAGGCAATATCAGTCGCAATGTTCATCTCAGCAGGTTCACAGCTGAACTGGACTGATGCTTACAATGACATCTTTGAAGATAGTGACGAGATGGCTTGATAGCAATCTGACACTATTTTTTGGAAGCATGCGGTCAAAGCAGACTTTTTAAAGGTAATACTCATCTCTTGCCTCGACCATGGCCCGCAGGTTCTCGGTAGGTGTATGAGGGGCTATACCACAACCAGGTGCAAGGATATTAACACCATCCTCTATGCACTGTTTTGCTTCCTTTTTTATGCTATCAGTTGATTTGCCAAGCAATGTTGCCGATGGAGATATATTTCCGATTATTGAGGCACGTTTCCCTACAACTTGCCTTGCGTACCTGACATCCACTTTTTCTTCTATGCTCAATCCCTTGAATCCGGAATCAGCCATGGGGTCAAGAATATCAGAAGAATCTCCGCAGATGTGCAGAATATTCAGTCCATCTACCTTACTCGTTATGGAAAGGTACTCCGGGAGGACCAATGACTCAAAGAGAGTTGGAGGTAATATATCAGGGCCTGCCTCAGAATCGATCATGACGACTGAATCAACCCCATGCTCATATAATGCATTCCCATATTCCACACAGACCTCGGTTCCTATCTTGAGCAAGTCTTTGAAGATATCTTCCTGAGTGATACACCACATGAGATAGTTATTGGCACCTGAAAGGTAAAATGCAGTAGCTGCGGATCCTATCATTCCAGCAATGATGGGAATATCGTCACCAATCTTTTCTCTTACTATCCCAGCTGCCTGCAGCACGGTCTTCATTCTAGGGGTCTCTGTAATATCATCAGGGATGGCGATATCCTGTACATCATCCTTTTTCTTACATGGAAAATCCAGTTGGTATGGCTGGGTATCAAAGGAACCTTCATCAAACCTGCAACCCAGAGTCTCGGCGATAACACTGGTGCAAAATGGGATACGAACAGCCTCAAGACCTGCAAACTCATGAGCCGCAATGGCGAGTGTTGCCATTTTTTCAGGGTCATAGTTTGCTTCTGGCCATTTTGCACCTGCAAGTTCCATGAGATCGACCGTACCGGTCTGGGTAACAGCGCAGACAGGAACCTTGTCTACTGTTTCGCCCTTCAATGAGCGTATGAATCGTTCTCTTTGTGTCATGTTTTCCATTGTACACCTCTTGAAAAGACATCCTAGGTTATGGAATATCAGATTGTAGAAATAATCTCTTATCCACATTAATTGTGTATCAAGTACGTTACTTTAAGCTTGCGACCATGCACTGTTAGTTTAATATATCTTTTTTGTAATATGGGTTCTAATTTTTGTATCATAACAATAAATTTTTAATGCAATGACTAGTAATTAATGCAGAGGTAAAATTATGAAAGACCTTAATAAAAAAATAATCCTAATATTATCATTACTAGCCTTAGTCCTTGTTTCCGGATGCGTGTCAACTGAGACAACATCGGACCCCGCAAGTCCTGAAAATGTATCTCTTGAAATTACACCCATAACAATAAAGGAATTTCATGAACAGGATGTTTCCATTTCTGTAATCAATAATGACGAACAGGCAATAGATGACGTAAAAGTTACCGGATTCTCACCTTTGTCCCTGACAGGAACAAATTCATTGAATGCACCTGGCAAAGAAGCTGGGAATGAGGCTGTTCGCCTGGTTCTTAATGCAAAGATTACAGCTCCAGCGTTTGACACCGAGACAAATGAATCAACCCTTACAGTCAGCTACCTCTCAGGAATGGATGAAGAAGGACACCAAATAGTAAGTACGGGGTCAGTTCCCTTCGATGTTACGATTTTGCCTGATGCAAAGTTACAATTCCTTGGTTTTGTCAAGGATATGGACTCATTGCGTACATCTGCTTCCCAGAGCTGGGAGCTTAAAAAAGGTGAAAATGCAACTATCAGTTTCTCTGTCAAAAATGAGGGACAAACCACGATATCCGCAGAGATGTTGACAGTTGTCGTAGATGTAGATAATAAACTCATAGCAGACCAGGCATCCATGGTTGTTGGTCAGGCAATGGCAAGAAAAGGCACCTCTTATACCAAAGGTCTACAGATCCCTATCAATGATGACGCTCCAAACGGAGAAACAGATGTGACTGTAAGTCTCATGTTTGGTGACAACGTTATCGACCAGCAGCAACTTCTACTGACGGTAAAATTGTAGAGGGAAACATGAAACCTGTTTTCCTTCTTTTTTTGGTATCAGTCATTGTTTTTTCTATGGTAAGTGGTTGTCTGAAACAGGACTTAGGGGATACCCCAGATAATCCTTTTATCAGCAACGTTGGTGTGGTGTCAAATTCCATTGATGATAGCTTTGAACTGAAGGTGACTGTTTACATTAACAATCCGGCAATCACCGATACGGGTCCTATGTCCCTGAAAGTAATATCAAAGGACCCGATGACAAACCTGATAACCGCAGAACGTGTTGAAAACATCGGATATTTGAAAGCAGAGTCTGAGTCATACAAATCACTTATTTTCAATGTACCAATGGTTGGAAAACAGCTAATTGAAACTGAGCTTTTTGAAGATGGTGTATCCAGGAGTAATCATAATACTGTTGTCACGCTGACTGGAGATCGTAACTCTTTGATCCCTAATATACGATTAACAGATCTGTCAGTAGAAACAGTACAAGCTACAAATTATGGCAAGGATATTATTGTCAATGTAGCACCCGGGATAACCAATGAGGGAGCTGTGGAAGTAGATAAGGTAATTGTGGTGATTACTGCAATTTCTGATCCATATACTGAATATACCGGCAGCACCATCGTTGCAAATCTTGATTCCGGACAAAGGACGAGGGCGAGTTTGCAAATGACACTCCCTGCAAAAGATATGTACAAATTTAAGATAGACGTACTTTCAGATGGAAAAAGTCTTACAAGTACTCAAACCGATTATTTTGTAAAACTTCATGACCTGAGGACCAATGATCCTGTCATTTACCCGCTTCTTGAATCAGATATTCCGGTGGATGAAGAGGTGGTTGAAGAAGAAGGAGAAGAAGAACCAGCTCCAGGTTTTGGTATAGCATTAATGGGAGTGATGACAATTCTTGCATTTAGTGTGCTGCGTAAAAGGAATGGGTAATATCCATTCTTTTCGTTTCAGACTGCAAAAAACTATTTCAGAACAGTGATGCCTGTCCTTTCAAGCATCTTTCCAAGCCTGAACAGAGGCAGGCCAACAACATTAAAGAAGTCGCCTTCAATTTTTTCAATAAGGAGTGCTCCCAATCCCTGAATTGCGAATGAACCGGCTTTTCCAAAAGGTTCCTCTGTACGAATGTAAGCTTCTATCTCATCTTCTGAGAGTTCCTTCATCCAGACATAGGTAATCTCGGATTCGGTAATCTCCTCGTTCTTTCCGACATCCAGCAAGGTCAGACCTGTGATGGCCTGCATTTTCCTCCCGCTAAGTTTTCTGAGCATTATTCTTGCTTGGTCTGCTGAATCCGGCTTTCCGAGTATCTCATTGTCAAGTACGATCACAGTATCTGCTGAGATCACAATAGAATCTGGATATTTTTTTGCAACATCCCTTGCCTTCTCAAGGGAGTGGTGCCTGACAAGTTCTTCGGGTGTCAGGCTGCCAATGTGGAATTCATCATATGAGCTAGTGCATACCAGAAAATCGTTTCCTATTATCTGGCTCAGGAGTTCTTTTCTCCGAGGTGATGCAGAGGCGAGAATGATCGTTTTCATTTTTCCCTTTCGATAGTGCTTTTATTCTCGCTGTTCTTAGATCTGCATGTGTTCAGATGTATCTTCAGTATGATACATGATGTCAAAAATTGGTATGTGACTTTCCGGATACCATTGTTCAAGGAATGAAAGCATGTGGTATTTCATGAATACTCTTGCTGGCATAGATATCAGCATCATCAAGAGTATGAATATCAGTAACTGGACGAAAAGCAATGGGGCCAGTATTATCCATACAACTGTTTCCCGAAGAATGGCTGCAAGCACAAAATAGATTATTCCGTCTATGATCAGAGCTAGTAAAGCTAGTAGAACTATCGCAATAATGGCGACTATAGCCACCAATATTCCAACGGCAATTGCAAGGACTATCCTTCCAAGCCAGTATATCAGGATCTGCTGCCAGTCCGCTTTAAACCTTCTAAGTATTGTTTTGAAGGATGCGAATATGCCCATTTCAGTATATATGGATACGGGTATTGACAAATTGACGAAGGACTGGATAATGGCACTGAGTATTACCAGCAATAGGATGAGTGGAATGAGTATCAGCAGAAGTGCCATCATGGATGTAAATGTAGGCTGGGTGCTAGTGTCAGCAAATGCAATAAAAGCCAATGGTACTGTTACCAGGATTATGGGAATGAGAATAATTAGTCCGATTATAAAACGAAACAGGAAGAGATTCAACCCTTTTCCAAGGTATCTGCGGGAATATTCCCAGAATCTGACATCATTGCTTACAAGTGATTCCACAAGTACAAATTCCATTACATTGGAAATGTATGCAAAGACCAGTATAAGTAGTATGAACAAGATCGCTGCGGCTATAATTAAGGCCATACTGGGTTCAGAGAAGTCGGGGAACGATATTCCTCCGAACATTTCGTGAAAAAAGTCTGATGCTCCTGAAACGTCCGAATCGCTGGCTGAATAGTTATTTCCTCCACCATTGAAACTTGAACCTCCTCCACCAATGAGCATTACTATTATGGCAAGCTTTAGCCATTTCCAGAAGTCGAATGGTTCTAACAGGCACTTTTTTGTTCGATCGAATGCTCTGTCCACTGCATCTATAACATACCAACTCATGAAAACAAATGGTGAATGTTACGATAAATAACTAATCCTCTAAGGAATTATTAGTGAAAGCAAATTATGTTTGACCAAGATCACGATCAGAAATATTTAATGTAAAAGTATCCTCCAAACCAATAGCCAAGCAAGCCTACAAGTAAGGTTCCGGGAACGAATGTGAAAGTTCCGGGATTTACGTACATCCAGTATAAATTGAATATCAGTACGTAGAGAAAGGCGAACAAAAAGAAAAAGAATATTTGTGTCATACTTTTTGTTATTTTGAATGGCATATCTCGTCCCCTTAATTTATTTTTGACTAAACATTGATATAGTTTTTTGGGTCACAGTTGAATTCATTATTGAAGGTGGTTGTCAGTATTAAGGAACGGTTTTAAACTATATCCTCGTATCTAGCTGACAGAACGAATCAGAGACTGGATATTATACAAATGAGAGTTTGATGATGCAGAAAAAAAATAAGAATCATACATGTCAGCCACCTGAGATCCTTGCACCTGCAGGTGATATGGATTCCTTACTTGGTGCACTGAAAGGAAAAGCAGATGCTGTTTATCTCGGAGTCGGAGATCTTAATGCCAGACAGGGTGCAAAGAATTTCACACTGGATGAGCTGGAAGATGCCATCGACCTTGCACATTTAAGGAACGTCAAGGTATTCCTGGCATTGAATATTCCGATAAAACAGAACGAGCTCCAGACAGCCCTTGACGTGGTGGATGAAGCCTATTCCTATGGGATAGATGCGATCATCCTGGAAGACCTTGGCCTGATGAGCTTGCTCAGGAAAACATATCCTGACCTGCCATTGCACGCCAGTACCCAGATGACCATACACAACAAAAAGGGTGTTGATTTTATTGAAGAAGCAGGTGCTGCAAGAGTTATCCTGTCAAGGGAACTAAGCTCTGATCAGGTCAGTGACATCATAAATAAGAGTAATATCGATGTGGAACTCTTTGTTCATGGTGCGCTTTGTTATTCTTATTCAGGAAGGTGTCTTTTCAGCAGCTTTTTGAGCAAGCGTAGTGCAAACAGGGGTGCATGTATCCAGCCATGCAGGCGTAAGTATAAGGTAATGGTCGATGGGAAAGAGATCAGTAACAGGATAATAGGGGAATATCCCATCAGTTGTGCCGAGCTTTGCACATTCCCTGAGATCGAAAAGTTGGTGCATGCAGGCGTCAAGAGCCTTAAGATAGAAGGCAGGATGAAAAGACCGGAATACGTGACTGCAAGCTCAACTATATACAAGGATGCTGTGGACAGGATATGCAGCACAGGTGAGAACTTTTACCCTGAGGACATGGAAGAGCGTGAAGCTGAACTTACAAAACTGTTCTACAGGGGATTTACGAAGGGTTTTGTTCTTGAAGAAGATGATGTGACTCATCAGAAATATAGTTCCAATTACGGAATTTTCCTTGGAAAAGTGCAGAGGATCAGTCCATCTAAGAGCAATACAGGGCTGGATGTCATATTGCATCAGGATATCACTGACAAAGATGGTATTGCAATATTCACTCAGGCCAAGATGCTTGGCTGCAAGATAAACTCAATTAAATTCCATGGTGAAGAAGTCACAGAAGCTTCAGCAGGAGAGAGGGTAACACTCGAGATAAGTACAAAGACCGCCAAGGCAGTACGAAATCATGATGAAGTCTATCTTTCCACCGATACTGCGCTCCTTGAAAGGTTACAGAAACAGAAATTACGTGGCGTTCCGCTGGATATCAGAGTTTCTGCAAAGAACGGAAAACCTGTTGTTGTCGCAGTTAAGGAAGAACGTGGTGAAATAACTTTCACAGATGAGTATGTGGTTCAGGATGCAAAGAGCTCACCTACTACCAAAGAGCAGATAATCAAGGCAATCACCAAACTTGGTGATACGCCTTATATCAGTAATTCTATCAAGGTCGATGCAGATGAAAATATCTTCATACCGATGGGTGTACTTACGGGTGCAAGACGCCAGGCTACTTCCCTGCTTGAGGAAAAGGTGCTTGAAAATTATAAGCATGAAGAAAAGAAGCCTTTAATTGAAGATTCTGACGCATCATCTGTAAGTAATCCTGATACTGATGCATCCTCAAAGGAACCTCTCCTGGGTGTTGAAGTTAATGGACCAAAGTTCCTGCCTAGTGCTATTGATGGGGGTGCGGATATTGTTTACATGCCTATTGAGTGGTTTGAAACACTTGTCAGCGGTGGAAGCGAGATAAGCGTTCAGGAACTGGCAGAAAAGAACGTGGAAATTGTTTTCATGACTCCTCAGGTAAGCTTTGACAATGAGCTTATGGAGACTGAGGGACTTATGAAACGAGTGCATGGTGCCGGCTTTAAGGTTACATGTTCCGATCTTGGTGCCATTGAGCTTGCAAAGGAAATGGGCATGGATTATGTTGTCCAGAAAGATATGAATATTTTCAATGCAGCTACAGTTTCTAACTTTTTCGACTCAGGTGCATGCAGGGTCACGCTTTCAACAGAACTGAACCTGGATGAGATAAAAGACATATCCGGAAGCCTTGAAGGCAAATATCCGCAAAAGCAGGTTGAGATCGTTATTCATGGCAGGGAACTGTTGCTCGTAACTGAGAACGATCTGCTAAAACCAGTTGCTGATCAGAACATGCTGAAGAGAAATAGTGATGTCTATCTTATCGACAAGAACGATGATCGTTTTCCTGTAAGGCGTAGTGGTACCCGTACTTTGATATATCACTCAAAAGTTCTCAATATGTTTGATCATATAGATGAAGTAATGACATCCGGTGCAGATGTGCTACGCCTCGATCTGTCCTTGAACAGCAGGAGAGAGGTTGCTGAGTTCACAAAGGCATACAAGGACGCCATTTCCGGAAAACCTTCTAAAATGCGAGGTAACAACCGCGAAACTCCAACCACTGGTCATTATTTCGATGGGGTATTATAAACTCCTGGTCGAATGTGTACAAAGCAATCGCATGTTTAGAACCTGATTTGTTGTTCACACTTGAAATGTGTGAACATGAATCTTTAATAGGTCTACATAATTAGTTCTTATTATAGTAGATCCAAAAGGTCGGGAAAACGTGAGTGAGGAATTATTCTATCAGAACCAGCTTCAGAACCTGGAAGATGTAAAGACGACGTATTTCCGTCAACTTGACGAAGTAGAGCAAAAGCGTGCCGAGATAGCTCTGAAAAAGGAAGAAATTAAAGCCGAAGAATCTTTGATGATTGAAGAATACGAAAAGATACGTGAGGCAAAGCAACTAATCTCCATGGAATATGAAGGACTTGTTATAAAGAACGGTGAGCTTAACTTTGCCATGAGGGATTATGAGCAGAGAAAAGATGCCTTCTCTGAAAAAGAGAATGATCTCAAATCTCGTATTGACAGCTTCGAAATCGAGTCCGTAAATCTTGAAGAGCGTAAGACTCGGTATGATGCAGACCTGAAGCTCCTGAATGAGAATGAGGACATCTCCCGAAAAAATGAGCAGAAACTTGCAGATTCAGAGATAAGGATTAATAAGAAAATAAATGATCTTGTTGCCTTGAAGAAAGAGATCAGCTCTCATGAGATGGATATTGAGGTCGAAACTGAAAAGATCGAACGTGGCCGTGAGTACAATAAATTATTGCGTGAACAATTATCTTCAGAGGAAGATTCACTGAGGTCAAGAGAACATGAGCTTAAGAATCTTAAAAAGAAGACTGTAAAAGATATTGGAAAACACATGAATATCCAGAGGCAGCACATTAATATCAAAAAACTCAATGCAAGGATAGAGCAGCAATTCACCTACATAAAGACCCTGGAAGATAATGTTCTTGAACTTAAGCTTAAACTTGAAAGTGCAAATGCAGCTCTCAGGGAAAATACTACTTGTTCAAGAGTTTTCGAGAAAAATGTTGAGCTTTTGCAGATCCAAAGATAACAATGTCCTAATTTCCCAATCACTGCACGGAAATCTTTTTCAACATTTAAACCGCATTTATGCATAAACAACTTTTATTTTTCAATATCAGGTGATTTAATTGCCACGTAAACTATCTGAAAAGGATATCGAATTGCTGAAAAAGCTTGCACCGGAATGTGCCGGACTTGAGTGCTCCGGTTCAAGTGCACCATACAGGTCATTACTACCGCCTCTTTCCAACCACTTTTCCACGGATGTCGACGATTTTAAAAAGCGCATATCCAGATTGAGTGATGATGATCTTGATTACCTGCTTTCACTGATCAGAAGCGGTGAAGAAAGCCTGGGATGCGTACCACCTCACTATATACAGGTCTTTCTTGCACATGTTGAGGAAAAACTTGGGACTAAGACGGCTAAGGAGATTCTGGGGATATATACGATCGGGCATGAATGTCCTTCGGATAATGTCATCTCCTTGAATTGAAACGATCTCACCTTTTTTCTATTTCAGAGTATAGGTCGGCTAGTCCCTGTAAAGTAGTCTGCCCTTTTGATGTTATCATATAGTCTCCACGTTCGTTCCTTTGTAGTATCATAGCAGTATCCAGCAGTTTCTGGAGATGGAACAACAGGTTTCCTCCACGAAGGCCTGTGAGCTTTGACAATTCGGAGAAACTTCTGGTTTCGTTCACAAGTGATTTCATTATCAATAATCTTTGTTTGTTTGCCAGGGGCTCGCATATGCTGTTGACCACATCTTCTGAGAGTGTACTAATACTTGCACATTTTCCGGTCTCTTTCCTACTGTCCTTTATATTGGAGAATGTGCGTAAAAGTTCCATTTGCTTGTCAAAGACCCTGGTGGCGTTGACTACACATTTTTCACATTCATCTTTTGGTGCACATGCTTTTAGATCATTGAAACTTTGCTGGTAACCCATCAATACGTTTTCATCAACATTGTCGTCGAGAAGGTGCAATAACATCTGCTGAAGAATACTTTCAAAAGCAGGTCTGCATGCCCCATTCATCTCACATTCAGCGTTCATGCAATCAAGGTTTTCCCTAGTGTCATTGAGCATGTAATTAAGCATCGGCCGGGATATATCGTCCCTGATGTCGGATACCATCATATTCATTTGTTGCCGGTTTGAATTTTCAACAACTCTTGTGACAACACGATTCAAGGATGCTATTTCAGCCTTTATTTCAGCAAGCTCTCCGGAATATAGTTGCTCTTCTCCTGATATTTCGTTACTTTGTAAGTGTGGGCGTCCAGCTTCCATTTTCATGCATTGTCTCCCTTTTCGGATGGTTTGATATATTGGAATGACCATTTTGGTAATTAAAGTGTAGTTTTTAATGCCAGTGTACACAATACTAACCTTAAAGTATATTAATACATACTGATTAATACTAGTGTCAGGTTGTATTTCCAGTTAAACCTATACAACTCGTCTGGATAACGTAATTGAAGGATATTTTGGTGAAAACATGCCCGTTCTAAGCATTGTAGGCTGCAAGATACTTGAAGACGAGATAACGCATGTTCTTGCAAAATATCGGGAAAACAGCAGGATAATTCTTGTGGATGATCTTGAATCCATGGGACTTGCAAAGAAGCTACGCTTGTTGAACATACCTTTTTCAAAAACTCCCATCGACAGGGTTGAAAACTTTCTGGGTAATAGGGGAAAAAGATCAGGCAGCAGTTTTCTATCCCGTATTCTCAGATCAAAGGATAATTCTGACCTGGTAGTAGTTGTCAAGATCATGCAGCTTGGCCTTCATAGGGACCATCATCTGCTCAGGGAAGGCGTAGAGGAACAAATAGTTTCCATGACTGGATTTTCTGATGGTATCTTTCTTTTCTACGGACTTTGCGGTAATTCCCTTAAAGGCATTGAAGAGATTACAGAAGGACTTGAATGTGAACTGTATCTTCTCAGCGATAGTGATGGAAATGTCGTGGATGATTGCATAAGTATTGCATTTGGTGGGAATAAACGTTATGAAAGAGAATTGAACAGGCAGCATGAGGCTGCAACTCTTTTCTTCACTCCCATGTGGGCTGCGAAATGGGAAAGCGCCGGAAATATGACCACGGATATGGTTGGAAAGAATTGCAATTCATTTTTCACTGAAAAGATAGGCAGGGTAATACAGTTAGATACCGGTCTGCAATTTGAGAAAGAATTCAATGAGAAAATTTCCGAGCTTGCAGTACATTTTGATGCAGAGGTTTTGAAGATGCAGGGTAGTACGGATATTGTAGATAGTTGTTATCCAAAGGTACGGGATGATCTTCTTTTGAAGAGCAAAAAGAAAGTATCCTGACATGTGGCAATTCTCGGAAGGTTGGGCTTTACTAGATTAATAATGGGTTTGTGGCATAAACCTTATTTTTATATTCATATTGTGGGGCATGATATTGAAAATTGAAACTGTCAATGGTTAAATAGAAACAGGTTCTTTTGCTGAAGCCCTAACAACTTACCATCATTCTGGAGTCCCGTACATGAAGAGCGAAAGACATGACATGCTTGCAAAGGAGAGCATAAGAAAGCTTATTTTCAAGCTCTCGACCCCTGCGATCGTGGGATTGCTTGTGCAGGCATTCTACAATCTGGTGGACACCATATTCGTGGGAAGGGGACTGGGTGCTGATAGTGCTCTTGGGATTGCAGGAATCTCCGTCGCATTTCCTATACAGATGCTCATGATGGCCATAGCCATGGGAATAGGCATTGGAGCGGCATCTATCATCTCACGAAGCCTGGGTATGGGGGATTCCACCAAGGCTGAGAAGACCCTTGCTAACATGGTCACTCTGGTTGTTATATCGAGTGTGATATTTACGATACTGGGGCTGATATTCATCGACCCCCTTCTGAGCTTATTCGGGGCTTCTGAGAGTGTACTTCCCTTTGCGAAGGAATACACGAAATACATTCTCATGGGAACCATATTTTTTACGTTCTCTGCGGCAATGAGCAACGCAATAAGAGCAGAGGGACATGCCAAGTTTGCAATGGCGATCATGTTATTCTCAAGTGTTGTGAACATAATACTGGATCCAATTTTTATCTTCGAGTTCAACATGGGTATTATGGGAGCTGCAGTTGCCACTGTCATCTCACAGGTAATTGGTTCTGTAATGGTCATTTACTATTATGCAAGCAGTATGAGCATGGTCCCATTCAAACTCGGATACCTGATGCCAGATCTTGCTATTTCCCGGGAAACCATAGGCATAGGGATGTCCGAATTTATTTTCAATTCGGTTGAAAGTGTGGTCTTCATTCTCTTGAACCAGAGCCTCCTGATATACGGAGGAGACATGGCTATCGCAGTATTTGGGATAATCATCAAGGTATTCATGCTCACCCTGATGCCTATCATAGGTATCAAACACGGGATACAACCAATATTCGGTTTCAACTATGGTGCCAACAACTTCGGGAGGGTTAGAGAAGCCGTCTCTCTTTCAAATTACATCGTATTTGCCATGTGTATGCTGAGCGTCATTGTTGTCTTCATTATCCCGGAGCAGATATTCAGGGTTTTCAGCAGCGATACTGAGTTAATAAAAATGGGAGTACCAGCTATAAAAATAAGTTTTCTCATGATGCCATTCATAGGAAGTCAGGTAGTGGCTATGGCTCTGCTCCAGTCTCTGGGTAGGTCAAAACAATCATTAATGATCACGCTTTCAAGACAGGTCTTCTTCCTGCCACCACTTGTATTCATACTACCCATGTTCATGGATCTTACAGGCATATGGGTATCATTCCCAATATCCGATTTCCTTGGATTCGTTGTGGCAGTGATCTTAATGAAAAGAGAGGTTAATAAGCTTAAGGTATCAGAAAAGAATGGAATGGATGCATAAATAGCATTAATTCGCTGCGGCTGTAAGAAATAAAAAGAAGATGGAGGGGGAAATTATATGTTCACTGCTTCTTTTACATCTTTCAAGAAAGCTACGTAATTCTTGTAATCCTTTCCAACCTTTTTAAGAGCTTCTGGATTTGTCTCAGCAAAATAGCAGGCTGCATCTTTACTGAATTCACCATCAATTACAATGTCATAGTAGCTGATCTCGCCCCTCCAGGGACAGTTTCCTTTTGTATCGCTTTTTCTGAGATGTTCCATTTTCACCGATTCAGGCGGGAAATAGTTCTTTCCTTCCATAATGACTGTCTTGTTACTTTTAGCAAGTAATTCTTTATTAAAAGTAACTTTCCATGTAACTCTAACCATTTTTTTAATCACATCCTGGGAGATTAGGTCACACGAACCCTTAGTATATATATTCCCATTTTAATTTATATTATTAAATCTTAAAATAATTGCTATTGATGTCGCTTTAGGTGTGCATAATCTTTTTATTTTGGTTGCTTATTTCCCGGCTTCCTTTATTCTTTAGCTTTATAGTTTTCTCAACAAATGTAAATTTACTAGATTTTATTTAAAAAAATATGTGGGAACATGTGTTCTCTATACATAATTTTTTATTGAATACTGAATAATATTTACTTAAACAATCATGTGTGGTTCTAGAATCAAGTTCTGATCAGATGAAAAGTTGATTTAATATTTTCAAGGGGGTACGAAACATTAAACTTTATTCAATAGTCATTTTATTCGCTTTTTTGTTAACCAGTATAGGCATCGTTACTGCGGTAGATAACAATAGTTCGGACTTCGACCAAAAATTTGACGAACTCATGGAAATGTACGATGAATGGGAACAGGCTAAAAAAGAAGTCGTATTTACTTCAGGAATAGATGTTAACGAATTGGGTGAAGTAAAAAATAATCCAAACATAATGGAAGCAAGGGGAATTGTTCCCATTATTGAAACTGAAATAGAAAGGGAAGCTTTGTCTGAAAGACTTGGTCAAACTGTACAAAACTCGAAAGGAGAAATTATTGAAAAATATGCCCATCCTAAAGGACCGTTAATCGCATACGGCTACGGTGGATATGTATCTATTTCTATTTTAGTTGGTTCTGAGGTGGACGATAAAACTCTGGATTCTATATACGACATTATTGAACAAGAAGCAAACAAAGTTGGTATTGAAAATGTACCCGTTGTATTCGAGTACGAAGAATTTCCTCATGAAGATGAAGAGGTTGATGTAGAAATTGATGCTGAAGAAAGAGAAAATAACAACACAACTCCCGGATTCTCAGCTTTGACACTGTTACTAGTATTCTCAATAATTATGTGGTTCAGGCGGGATCAGGTTTTTTGAACACCTATTCTTTTTCTTTTTAATAATTCAATTCGGCTTTTTTCTTCTATTCCTCAAAAAGACATGATAAGTGACCACTTTTAACCCAAAATATAATATTGATATATGCCATATTACGAGTAACAATCAAAATTTTTACGCATATGGATTTTCTGACTCTTAAATATAACTCGGACCGATAATATGATTCACTCTATACTGGATAATGACCTTTACAAATTCACCATGCAGATGGCTGTACTTGAAAAGTTTCCGGATGCAGTTGCAGAATACCGTTTTACCAATAGGGGTGCTCATCGGTTCAATAAGGATTTTGTCAGGGAACTGAGAAGGGTCATTGATGAAGATATATCCGCACTTGCTCTGAGTGAGGAAGAGTATCATTGGTTAAAGGCATCATGTCCGTTTTTCAAGCCCATGTATCTGGAATATCTGAAGAACTATCGTTTCGATCCCGGTGAGGTAACGGTTGTACTTACGGATGATAGTGATCTTGACATAAGGATAAAAGGTCCCTGGCATAGCAGTATCCTGTGGGAGATCGTGCTTATGGCTACAATTTCCGAGCTTTACTTCGATATCATTGAGAATTCCTGGAAGAATGGTGGGGATATTGATGGGATGTCCGAATATCCGGGAAATGCGGTTCCTGAAGCTTACGACTTACTCATTGAGAGTTTTGGCAGGAAACTGGAGGGGAATAATTGTCTCTATTCAGAGTTTGGATCTCGTAGGAGGCGGAGTTTCGACCTGCATGATTCCGTAGTCAGGATATTACATGATATGGATAATTTCATGGGCACAAGTAATGTTTTCTTAGCCAAAAAATATGATTGCAGGCCAATAGGCACCATAGGTCATGAATGGATTATGGGAATTTCAGCCCTTGTGGGGCTTAGGAATGCCAACCTTTTCGCTCTTGAGAGCTGGCTGGATATATATAGTGGGGATCTTGGTATCGCTCTGTCTGATACATTCGGCTCAAAGGCATTTTTTAACAACTTCAACCTGAAACTTGCAAAGATATACGATGGCGTCCGTCACGATAGTGGGGATCCACTTGATTTTGCTACCCGGGTGATTGAGCATTATGAGTCCCTTGGTATCGATCCTATGAAAAAATTGATTGTTTTCAGTGATTCATTGCACACAATGGATGCTATTCGCATCAAGGAATATTGTAGTGGAAGGATAAATTGTAGTTTTGGTATCGGCACAAGCCTGACCAACAATTCTTATTTCTTCAATCCTGAAAAACCATTGAATATGGTTATCAAACTTCACAAGGTTAACGACATACCTGTTGTCAAACTAAGTGATGATGAGGGCAAAGAAACAGGCGACAAGGATGCTCTGAGAGTTGCAAACTATATTTTCGGAAGAAAAGGTCTGGATGACTGATTATCAGGTCATTCAGATAGATGTAAATGCTGATAGCATTCCTACAAACATCAACATTATAAGATATAGTATGACAATGTAAAATATCATTCTGGAACTTCTGTTTATACTGTTTTTCATTAGGTCACCATTTGGTGTTGCAACTAAGTGTGATTATAATTCATTGACAATAACCCACTATCATCTGCTAGATGACAGTTAAAATAATATTTATTTGCCATTTCGTTTTTAGCTGGAGAAAGATACCGTTTTTGAGGGGATGATTTCTTTCTTAAGACCGTTATTAATCGATTGATTCCAGACTTTTCTTTTTTAATGGCAAATAATCCGTTTTTGATTGACAATGCTAAGTCTATTATTATAATATTTAAATATATCTATACAATAATATATAATAATTATCATTATGATGATAGATAAATGTAACACAAAAGCGATCAATTTTTCTGTAATCTATCTTGTGCAATCAGGAAATGAAAAAATAAACTTGCTGCCCTTGCCAATCTCACTTTCAACTGTGATGTTTCCTCCGTGCATCTCGACAAGCTGTTTTACAAGTGCAAGCCCAAGCCCTGTTCCATCATAGTTGCGGGTGTAGAAAGAATCAATTTGCTTAAAGGGCTGGAACAGCTTTTCAATATTTAGCACATCGTTCAGGGAACCTGGGAATGAAAAGTCTTCCAGTCTCAGATACATTTTCCTGCTTCGATCTTTGATATGTCCAGTGCATCGTTGATAAGCTCCAAAAGATGAAAATGAGTTTAGTATGCCGAAAAGCGGATGCAATGCCGTAGTATCTATATACAAGGTTATGTTTTGGGAATGTGGGTACCACAAGTCTTAAATATCTATGAGTGCTACTAGAGTTTGCTTTAAGATAGTAACTTGTGTTCAAACGTATGATAATGAAGTATTTACTTAAACTGTATATGCTACTTTTCATTTATGTTTTCAGACTTAGTTCTTCTTTTTAAGCATATCTATAAACGGATGTGAAATATTTGTTCAACAACAATGAATCAACTGCTCCAGTAGAAGCTGGGGAAACCTATGACGTAACAATCGAAGACCTTGCAAGAGAAGGCGACGGAATCGCAAGAGTAAGCGGATTTGTCATCTTTGTCCCAGGCACCTCAGTCGGCGATGAAGTTACAATCAAAGTAACAAAAGTAATGCGCAAGTTCGCATTCGGCGAAGTAGCATAATTTTGTGCAATGAAGGATATCTCATCCTTCATTCATAATTCTTTTTTGTAATTCAATATAGTATTCTTTTGTAATTTTAACTACGTTTTTTCTACAATTTAGAACTACCTGGTTTAGTTCGTTACTTAACTAATCTGCATTCCATATCACTTGTTTAACATTACATGTCGATCATTTTTGCGGTTTGTATCAATAAAAAAAATAAAAAAGTAAAGGGATTTGTTCTAATATTTGAGGAATCCCTTGCGCTGGAGCCATTCGACCTGAGGTCTTGTGTACTTCCAAATCACATCAGCCTTTTCATCCTGGAATGACCATGGAGCGGCTATTACAACATCCCCTTCACGTACCCACATTCTTTTCTTCTTTGAACCGGGAATTCTGCCCATACGTACAACTCCGTCCAGGCACTGTAATCTTACCCTGTTTGCACCAAGGAGAGTGGAAACTGTTGCAAGGACTTCATTATTATCTTTTCGTGGAGTACGCACACGGACAACTTCAGAAGTATATCCTGCGGTCTTGCTGCTTCCACTGTTTTTTCTTTTTTTACTATTATAATTTGCCAGATTAATACCTCATTATTGTTAGATAATTGAATAATAATTTGTATAATTCATTATTTCAAAAAAACAAAGATGTATTTTCGGAAATAGATAATGGATTATTTGAAACTGCATCTATTCAGAGTTCAAAGTATATAAAGTAACTTATGTGTTTCTATCGAATAATGAAATGGTATTTGAATTAATACGTTTATTGGTTCTTTTTCATTATGAAAAAAACATATCCATATTCATCAGAATGTTTTCTGAACACCTCTATCTCTGTTCTTGAAAACTCAATAATGGATTTTGCCTCTTCGTTTTCCTTGAATCTGTCCTCTATCCTGTCAAGTCTCTCCTGCATAGGAATGTAGTAATCATCCCACCATGCTGAATCAGGAAGTTTGAACCTATCAATGACAGTATAGCCTGCTGTTTCAATGACCTTCTCATTCTCTTCTATGGTCTTGATATCAGGATAACATCCTTCCCAGAACCTGAACACTTCTTCGGAAGGTTTGTCTGTGAACCAGGCAGCTTCTGTAATAGCCATGAACCCCCCATCCTTCAGGAACTTCTTCCAGTATTCCAGTCCTTTTTGAAACCCCATCACAAATATTGATCCTTCCGCCCATATCAGATCAAATGATTGTTCTTCAAGAGGCAGGTCATCCATTGATCCACATAATGTAGTTATCTTTTCGGAGCTACCATCCTCCGTGGCATTCTTCATCAGGGTATCAAGATAAGGCTGGTAAATATCGACTGCTGTTATCCTACAGTCTTCACACATCTTTGCCAGTTGTCGTGTTTGCATTCCAACCCCACAGCCTATATCAAGTATGCTGGCATTTGCAGGGAGCTCAGGAAGTACCTTAAATGCCCTTTCGGTAGATTGATTGTCTCCCGGTCCCTGGCGTGGTAATCCATCGTATATCTCAAAAATAGCAGATTCGCTCATATGCTTTGAACATGAGCTGCAAATAAATCTTTAGTGGTACCTTTCAATCTTTTCAGATCACAATTCAGGAAACTCCTAAATACCGACAGAACATATATTTCTACAATGATGATGAAAGCCATTGTGCTTTTGCTGTTTTTGTCTCTGGCATTGAACACATATCTTCTTAGTTATGACTCTATGCCTGAAGATGCGGCTACTCGTGAACTTCAGGACATTATAGATTCTATTAGTGATGAGAATGAGCTGTTAAATATTCAGGTTCGCCAGGACAACGAGTCTTTGCAGTCATATGCCTCCCAGCTTGATTATTATCGCAACAGGATCTTCGAACTGGAGTCACAGGCTGGCATATGTCCTGTGGGAATGGAAGGCTCTGCGACCCTACAGGCTCCGGCAGTGTTCCAGAAAATAGAGTTTGTGGAAGATGGTCCTTTTATTAGGCGGCTTGTTACGGAAGAGGGCGAAATGATAAATATCAGTGTTGAGATCGTACCGGGGAAGGGGAGGGTGCTTGTACAAACAATGCCTGCAATGGGTATTATTTTGCAAAATGCTGCCAACACCGCCGTCTTTGTAGCACAGGAACATACAGGAGTAAGTCTTTCAGGTAGTGATGCGATCTTCAGTGTAAATGCAGAACATGAAATACCCGAAGTTGACGGGCCAAGTGCAGGTGCTCTGATGACTTTGCTAATGTTTTCAGCAATTAATAACGAACCAATAGACGGTAAAGTGACGCTAACGGGTACAATAGATGAGCATGGTAACATTGGTTCTATTGGTGGCGTGATCAAAAAAGCACAGGCTTCTAAAGATAGTGGTAAGGAACTTTTCCTGATTCCGCAGGAAAACAGTGAGCTTGTAAGGTATGTGATAGTAGAACGTAAGGTTGGCAGCTTTACCCTTCACGAAAGAAAACCCGAAATAGTCGATGCCAAATCCTATATTGAAGATGAGATCGGAATCGAGGTCCAGTACGTGAGTTCCATTGATGATGTACTTGAGTATGGGCTAGAAAGGGTATAATATGAGATTCGAGCTAAATTAAAATGATATTCCAAGATCAATGCCCGATGTCCTTGATTCTATTCGCTCATCCTTACATATGGGTTTTATCGAGTTGCATATTCCGCTGCAATAAAGGAAACATAGAACTAAAAATGGATGGGAGTATCATCCCACTTATTAGGATGACTGCAACCTTTACTAGTCCCGGCAGGACTACTTTTTCATAATCATACTTCTTTACTCTGCATCTTCATTTTCTTCCCATAGGCCGAACAAATTCCCTTCGGTATCAAAGCAGATGGCAAGATAACCCCATCCTGGCACAGGCATCCGATTTGCCACGGTTCCGCCTGCTTTCTCAACCTTTGCAGCGTATTCCTCTATGGAAGTAACTCCGATAAAACTGGTAATTCTCTCCCCTGCATCTCCCCGAAGTCCCATTCCTCCTCCGACACCAGGATTTCCTTCAAGGTCTGTGGTCTCTATCAGGTAATAATCATCCATACCTTCAGGTTTCTCGAATTTCCATTCGAAAATGCCTGAATAGAATTCTTTTGCACGCTCAAGGTCATCTGTTGGTATATCAAAGTGTACTAATGTTGGCATATCCTCACCCCAATATAAATTTGGGGTGGAGGAATTTATAGGTTTCCTTCCACAAGCTCGATGAAAGATCCTTTGCCCACCAGCAGGTTATAAGAGTCGGTGATCTCATTGTATTTTACCAGTACATTCTCGATAGACAATATGTCACCATAATTTGCTTTTCTCAGGCTGATATTTTCCTCGGTTATGTTATGTAATGGCATAATGGCATACACGGATTTTCTTGAAGTCCCGTCACATACCTTGTAGACGCTGTAGTTCTCATTAGCAAGGTCACTTGACATCAGAGAGCATATTACGTTTATACGCTTGCCGATGTGCTTTTGCAGATGTGAGAATCTGAGGAATCTGGCTTTTGAAGGGACGCGGTATTTCTTTTCGCTGAGTTTGTCCTTTCGCAAGATCGCATAGGTATATTTGATATCCGTATTGATGTAGCGATATGATTCCGGGCAATCTGCCATTGTCTGCATGAGCCTTGTGGACTTGATGTCAGGTTTCTGTTCAAAGCTCCAGCAGCTTTCAGGCGTACATCCTGGGCCCCAGATAAAGGAGCAAGGTCCGTATATTCCGAGTCCTCTTTCCTTAAGTTCAATAGTGAGTTTGCGAGCTTCTATTGAATTAACCTTGTCCGCTGGTTCGATGATAATAATGTTCCCATCTTCGGAGAGTTTCCCGGAGAGCTTCATCACAATATCAGCCTTCTGCTTTGTGTCCATTCCTTCCAGTTCATTTAGGACATTAGAGAAGACCATAAGGTCTATTTTATCAGGGATCTTTTCCATATCCAACTTCTTTATGTCAGCTTTTATGGGCTCCTGGATGGATACTTTGGACCTTCTTCCTGCGTACTCCGGCACCAGGAATTTGTAGGCTTCAATGTTCTCATCGTACTTCTCTATTGAATAGATGGTCGCACGATGATCATCAAGTCTGTTGTAGAGGTCCACTATGGACAATGGGACTGTTCCTGCACCGGTCCCTACATCCAGTATCGTCATGCGTTTTTTCAGCAGTCCCTCTTGCATCATTTTGTAGAGTATGTGCTGGGACTGGACAAAATATACGGGGAACTGATATGCCAGATACCCGAGAATATGGTAGCCTTTTTCATAGCTGATATTCCTGGCTTTTCCTTCTTTCCAGTATTCGCTCTTCTGTGCAACCACAGCCTTCCTTATTTTGTCAAGCATTTCAGGGTCGTTCCACTTTTTAGCGGTCTTCTTCTCAACATATTGCTCAATAAGCCTTTCAAGTTTCCGTGAAACCGTGGCAGACTTAAAAAAGACAGTGTTTTTCTTCAGCTCGGTTTCCGTTAATTCTATCTTTCCCTTCGGTGCATGGGAAACCTTAAAGTCATCGCCCTGGGCGATCACATCAATTCCAATATCAAAGGATAAGGGGTAAATAATATTGTAAATATCCTGTGTGGACATTTCACTCTTTATATAGTTGCGAATCTCGGACAACATGAAATCCTGCTTCATGCGCGAGACGTATTTTATTGCTGATATGATTTCCCTTTCAGACATATAATGCCTGATTGGTCTGGAGGGATAATAAAGTTAGTGATTAAAACCCATCTCAGGGCTAATTATCTTAAAAAAACTCAAATAGATTGCTAACTTTTATTCCTATATGAATCCTATTTATGAAGATCTGGTCAAATCGCTTAACTCCAAACAGGAAGCCTATGTGAATCTGGAACTGGCTGATCCTTCAAACGGAGAATACCTCCTTGCTGTTTTCCATCTTGTGCCCGGGGGTAAATTCAACATATTGCAGGCAGCATCAGAGGTTGCAGCAGAATCATCCACCGGTACGAATTTCAAGGTTAACACGGAGACTCCGTTTTCCAGAACCATGAATGCACTGGTCTATCAGCTTGATATTGAAAGGGAACTTGTGTGGATAGCCTATCCGTGGAGGCTTTTTGACAGGGGCGGAAACGTCCAGAATATTCTTACATATATAGTTGGAAATATTCTTGGGATGAAGGAAGTCGCTGCTTTAAGACTTCTTGATGTCTGGTTCTCTCCTTCCATGCTTGAACAGTACGATGGTCCAAGCTACACTGTTGATGATATGCGCAAATACTTGGAAGTTTATGACAGGCCAATTCTTGGAACTATCATAAAACCAAAGATGGGTCTGACTTCTGCAGAATATGCAGAGGTCTGTTATGATTACTGGGTGGGCGGAGGAGATTTTGTCAAGAATGACGAACCTCAGGCAAATCAGGATTTTTGCCCTTATGAAAAGATGGTCAGTCATGTAAAGGAAGCTATGGATAAGGCAGTTAAGGAAACAGGGGCAAAAAAGGTCCATTCATTCAATGTTTCAGCAGCTGACTTTGACACCATGATCGAAAGATGTGAAATGATAATCAATGCAGGATTTGAGCCTGGAAGTTATGCATTCCTCATTGACGGGATAACGGCCGGCTGGATGGCTGTGCAAACTCTCAGGCGAAGATATCCGGACGTATTCCTTCATTTCCACAGAGCAGCCCATGGAGCTTTTACAAGACCTGAGAATCCCCTGGGATTCTCGGTACTGGTGTTATCCAAATTTGCAAGGCTTGCAGGTGCTTCAGGAATTCATACAGGTACTGCAGGTGTTGGCAAGATGAAAGGAACTCCGGAAGAAGATGTTGTTGCTGCACATGGTATCCAGTACTTAAGCTCACAAGGACATTTCTTTAAGCAAAGCTGGGCGAAGGTCCCTGATTCTGATAAAGATGTAATATCCCTTGTGAATGAGGATATAGCCCACCATGTAATCCTGGAAGATGACAGCTGGAGGGGTATGAAGAAATGTTGTCCTATCGTCTCAGGTGGTCTTAACCCTATCAGACTGAAGCCTTTCATAGATGTGATGGGTAATGTGGACTTTATTACAACAATGGGCTCCGGAGTACACGCACATCCACAGGGAACTCAGGCAGGTGCGAGAGCATTGGTACAGGCATGTGATGCTTACCTTAAAGGGATAGATGTCGCAGAGTATGCTAAAGATCATGAAGAACTGGCTCAGGCAATTGATTATTTCACAAAGGCATCAAAGGATGCTATGTGATCATTTTTTATCTTTAAATATTGAAAACAGTAAGAAGATTTGAAGTACCGGGAATTTATTTCCCTTCCCGGTATTGCGACAATAACCCTGTTCCAAATGGAACATTTTTTCCCAAATCGCTCATACTCCAAATAATTGTGATAGCTGAAAGCCTGAACGGAAACAGACCCGACGTTTTTTTGTGGAAGTAACGTAGAGAGAGGTGGGTCTGTTAACGTTCGTTTTATCTTGATTCGTTTTTTACTTCAGCTTCCGATTAGTCCATATCGTACCACCGAATGGTCATGCAATCGCTCTGAATCATCAGTTTGTGTGACTGCAATATCTAGTATTATTTTTAACTATATAAATATATCTACACTTTAATATATAATGAGTATAATGATGATGAGATTTAGTATTTACACAGTAAGACATATGATCCATCAAATAAGATACAGGATATGGATTACATTATGCTATATATGGCTCTATCACTTAAGCTCACAAGACCATTCCTTTAGGCAAAGATGGGTGAATGTGCATGATCTTGATAATGGTCAAATAACAGCTGTGAATAAGATTAACTTCAGAATGTAACCTTTTTTAGTTTTAAAGTTGTTGAAAAAAGTAAGATGATTTGAAGTACCGGGAAGTTTCCTACCTTCCCGGCATTGCGACAATAACCCTGTTCCATATGGAACATTTTTCCCAAATCGCTCATACTCCAAATAATTATGATAGCTGAAAGCCTGAACGTGAACAGATTCGACGTTTTTTTGTGGAAGTAACGTAGATGAGTTAATCTGTTAACGTTCGTTTTATCTTGATTCGTTTTTTATTGCTTCAGCTTCTGGTCAGTCCATATCGTACCACCGAATGGTCATGCAATCACTCTGAATCATCAGTTTGTGTGACTGCAATATCTAGTATTATTTTTAACTATATAAATATATCTACACTTTTATATATAATGAGTATGATGATGATGTATGGGTTTGAAAATTTGCGATGTAACAAAATTATTATATAGTGTGCAAAATAATGGTGAACTACGTAATATTATTTATTAATCATCAAACTTGTTTTTTGGGTTAAAACATGAATGTAAGGGGAATGGAAAAAACGGTTTTTTGCCAGAGTTGTGGAATGCCTCTGCAATGCGGTGATGATCTGGGAATAAATGTAGATGGGACAAAGAACGAGGAGTATTGTACTTATTGTTACTACAAGGGTGAATTCACAGAACCAGATATCACTATAGAAGAAATGATAAACAAATATTCCAGAATAATGCAGGAAATTGGAAGTATATCTCAGGAAGATGCAAAAAGAATAAGCATGCAGACTATTCCACAATTGAAGAGATGGAGATGAGCTTCGTAGTATCCATCATTTATATTGATCAATAATGGTTCAGATGCCCATGTTCACAAACTGAACAATGGGCTTGAACATGTTTTCTATATTTATGCTTCAATGACTTTGATATTGAAGGTCAGTGCCTTGCCGGCAAGAGGATGATTCATGTCCAGCTTGACCTCATCTTCGGTCATACCGACTATCTTTGCAGGCATCTGCTGGCCATCCGGGCTTTTTACGAGCAACATCATGCCAAGTTCAATTTCCATATCTGCCTTGATGTACTCTTTTGGGATTGACTGGGAGAGGGCATCGCTGTATTCACCATAAGCCTCAGCAGGCTCGATCCTAAACTCTTTTTCGCCACCTAATTCCATATCTCTTACAGCATCATCAAAGCCTTTAATGACCTGACCGGAACCGACTGTAAATTCAAGTGGTTCGCCATGGTTTTCAGAGCTATCAAAAACTGAACCGTCATCAAGGGTGCCAGTATAATGTATCTTTATTGTGTCGCCGTCTTTTATTGCCAATATATCAACTCAATGTTCTGTAAAAACGGGTCTTGCCCATTTTTTGTATCCGAGGTAGCCTACATTACTTAGTTGTTTTGGTGAAGGCAATAAGGTATCATAATAAAAAAAGAGTAAAAGTATACCGAAATGGAATTGGCAGCTATTTCTTTTTGGATAGATGTGAACCTTCCATTTCGATGTACAATTGACGTTTAACTATCGAGCGTTTAATGACTTGATCCCAGTCAAGGCAATTTCTTATCAGATGCCATTGCAAGATTCCCAGTCCTGCAATAATCTCTTGAATAGTTTGCTTCTTACCACACTCTAAAATGTCTGAAACGTTGGTGTGTTCTTCTTGATAATTTCCACTCCACAGTTAAACCTCCACTTTTTATTTGGGAATTCCCAATTCCCAGTTTGTTTGTTGGGTCTTCATACCCATTTTAAGACTTTCTACTTTTTTGTATATAACATAAATCCTTTCAACGTTTCAATGATACTGCAAAATTTAACGGTGTTAAATTTTTATTTTGGATAAAGAACAAAATAATGATGGGAAGTATTTATAGATGTTTTTGAAAAAATAGAACAGCATGAATGAAAAAATAATAAATGCATTTTATGCCAATAAAAATGCTGAACAAGCAGAGCAAATGTCTCTTATATGAAAAACAATTTCCCGTTTCTGGGAATAAAGAAGCCACAAAGAGCTGTTTTACAAAAAGAATTCATAAAACAATGCAAAAAGAACAAGGAAATTGATTGGGCTTTCATCTTCAGGCTCTGGGAGCTTCCGGAGAGGGAGTTCCAGTATTTAGCAGTGGATCTCTTAATCGCTTTGAGCAATGAGCTTCAGGAAACCAATATTGACAAAATAGAACAACTAATTACCAACAGATCGTGGTGGGATACTGCAGATGCTCTGGCATCAAATGTAGTCGGCAAGATGTGTAAAAAGCATCCAGTGCTTCAAAAAAATACCATATTGAGCTGGAGTAAAAGCGATAATATCTGGCTTTCAAGAAGTGCCATATTGTTCCAGTTAAAGTACAAGGAAGATACAGATACCGATCTGCTCAGCAGGATCATTCTCAAAAACAGCAATTCAGATGAATTTTTCATTAACAAGGCAATCGGTTGGGTGCTAAGGGAATACTCAAAGACCAATAAGGAATGGGTAAAAAGTTTCATTCAGAAAAATGAATTGCACCCTTTGAGTATCAGGGAAGCTAGCAAGTACCTGTGAAATTGACTTATCTTTTCAATAAACAGATTTCGAGAATTGGAGTAAGTCTTTTAGGATAGATTTTTGAAATATCCAATCCTATATTTTTACTGATGCTTTAACTTAGAACCTAAAATATGATAATCAATTGAGAGGTATATCATGGACGATCCATTGGAATTTCTGAGAAATATCAAATCCGTATCCGTTGCAACAGTTGATAAGGGAAGACCAGCAGTCAGAATGGCTGACGTTATGCTACATGAAGGTGGCAAACTCTATTTTGTAGTTGCACGGGGCAAACCTTATTGCAAACAGTTGCAGGCAAATCCCGAGGTTGCCATTGTGGCAATGGATGAGAATTATGTTACTATAAGGGTCAGGGGAAAAATAGAATTTGTTGACCGCAGTCTTCTTGAAAGGATATTCGAGGAAAACCCTGTACTTAAGCAGCTGTATCCCGGAGAGACCAAAGAGATCCTTGAAGTGTTCTGCCTTCCAAAAGGGGTTGGAGAAGTGTTTGATCTTTCAGTTACTCCACCAAAGCGTGAAAGGTTTGCCTTTGGCGGTGCTACTGTAGAGGAGAGTGGTTACAGTATCAATAGAAACTGTATTTCATGTGGCATTTGTAAGGATGCCTGTCCTGTGGAGGCTATCAGTGAAGGGGATATCTACAAGATAAATAGTTTGATCTGCCTGGAATGTGGGAATTGTTATGAGAAGTGTCCAGTTGATGCGATCGATCAACCAAAGGAATTTTGAGATATTCGACTTCATTATTAACAAATAGGGTCATGTTCAACTTTGCAACCTACAGGTACTGTTAAAGTGAATGTACTTCCCTTTCCGAGTTCGCTTTCAACGTGGATTCTTCCATCATGCATTTCAACATAGTGTTTAACAATTGCAAGTCCCAATCCGGTTCCTTCATATTCACGGTTAGGGGAAGAACTCACTTGCTTAAATGGTTCGAATATACTTTCTTGTTCATTAAAGGGGATACCAATACCATTGTCTGATACAGAAATTTGGAGTTTGTCAGCAATAACTTTTGAGTTAATCCATACCTTACCACTTTTCGGCGTGAATTTGATCGCATTGCTGAGAAGATTGTACATTATCTGCTTGAGCTTTATTCTGTCGGCATATACTTCCTGATTTTCAAATTCGATATTGGATTCAAAGACAATGGATTTACTCTTGGCCATGGGTTCTGTTAACATTACGATCTCATCAATTGTCTGTATCAGGTTAATTCTGTCAGGTTTGTATTTCATTTTTCCCGATTCAATTTTTGAAATGTCGAGTATATCATTAATCAATTCCAGCAGATGCCTTCCGCTATTGAGGATATTAGATACATACCTTGTTTGCCTTTCGTTCAAATCACCAAATATCCTATCATCTAACACTTGAGAAAAACCGATAACTGAATTGAGTGGTGTACGTAACTCATGACTCATATTTGCAAGGAATTCTGATTTGGTGCGATTTGATTCCTCAGCAAGAACTTTGGCCTGAATAAGAGCCTTTTCAGCTTCCTTGCGCTCAGTGATGTCCTTGACAAATCCAACCATACCAATGAGGTCACCTTCTATATTTTTTATAAAATGGCCAACATCTTCAATAACGATATATCGTCCATCTTTTCTGAGAAACCTGAATTCGAGATTAGCAGATTCCTCGGTTTCGATGACTTCACTGGATGCTCTCTCGAAATATTCTCTGTCTTCCGGATGAATCAGCTCTATCCAGCGTTTAAGTCCTCCTTCCATCTCAGTCATACTATAGCCTAACACTGTTTCCAGTTCACCGCTATAGGTTACATCATTAGTCTCAATATTCCAGTCATAGAGGACATGTCCGCTTGCTGCAACAGCAGCATCATACCGTTCTTTCCAGAGAAGGACCTCTTCTTCAGCATTCTTGCGTTCAGTGATGTCTGTCAAAATAAGCGTAAGCCCAATCACATTTCCTTGTGCATCCTTAAGGGGGCTGTATACATTCTCATACCAACACCTTTCGAGTAACACATCTCCATATTCTTCAATAATGGTGAATGCTTCACCGGCAAGAGCCCGATCGAAGTTCACTTTTGCCTTCTCCTTATCTGCAGGGTCTTTGATGTAATTAAGCATACTAACGCCAACCTCAATATTGGCGTCCCATATATGTTTCATTGTTCCCTGATGATTTTTGTTGAAGGCAATGTATCGGTACTTCCTGTCAATGGCAAATATGACAACATCTTTTGGACTTTCAAGAACTCCCTGCATTAGATTGTATGCCTGTCGGTATTTCCATTCACTTTGTTTCAGCACTTCTTCAGCTCGCTTACGCTCGGCGATATTTCTGGCAACAATCAGATTGGCTGGAGCTCCTTTATAGTCGATTGGACGAATGTTAAGTTCAACTGGAATCAAAGAACCGTCTTTACACTTGCATATAAGTTCAATGATTCCTCCTCCTTGTTTTAATTTTTCAACGACCTGCACATGTACAGATTCTCTAAATTCCGAAGGTATTATGTCTGTTATCTTCATCTGTAAATTTTCGTCCTTCGAATATCCCAGATCATCACAAGTTATCTGGTTCACATCCAAAAAATTACCATCAGGGCTATAGATAACAATTCCATCATTTATAGAATTAAATATAGTTTCATAAACATTGTCCACTCCTTCCCCTCCCTAAAAAGTAAAACATGTTCCATAAATTGTTTATTATAATAGCATGGATTATAATATAAATATCTTTTTATTAAGACAGTTGATTTGCAAGCTGTGCATGTAGATTTTTGTAAATAATGCCTGAATGTTTGTCCATCAAATAATATTCCAGAATTCCCAACAATTGCATTGCCTATTCTCTCTATAATAGGTATGATGTTCCTGTTTCATAGAAGAAAGGGTAAATAAACAAATTTGCCCTATTTTTTTGTAAAAGCAAGTGTCTTAAACGTGCTACTTACTGAGATGATTCTGAAATGACATCTCATTTTTACATGTGCGAAGAAATCATATAGAGTAGTAATAATATCTTCCAATCATGGAATATCAGAATGAAGAGTTTGAAGCAGAAACCTTTGAGGATATTGATCTTACGGGTGTTTCTTTCAAAAATTCAAAGTTTATTGATTGTGATTTTGAAAACTGCAACTTATCAAACGTAGTTCTGGACAACACAAGATTTCAGGGTGTAAGATTCAAGAGATGCAAGATTATGGGTTTGGATTTTACAAAATGCAATATATTCCTGCTAACTATTGGTTTTGAAGACTCTTTCCTTTCTCTTTCAGTGTTTTCCGATATCAATTTAGAAAATACAGATTTTACAAATTGTCAGGTGTATGATTGCGATTTTGTAAATACTAACCTCAAAAATGCGAATTTTGAAGAATCCGACCTTAAGAACAGTATTTTTGGAAATACGAATTTGAGCTTTACATCTTTCAGGAATGCAAAGAACTATGATATAGATCCGAATAATAATTTTCTAAAAAAGACAAAATTCTCTGTCCCTGAAGTCATCTCTCTTTTGAACATCTATGATATTGAACTGGAATGAATAACTGGTAAACTTCAAAACTTATAAATCCAATGAAAATCGAGTATTTAAGGGGATTTCATGGGAAAAGAAGACGAAAATATAATTGAAGTATCAAAAGATGGACCGTACGTTCTGAATGTTGTTATGACAATTAGGAATTCAAAAGGTATTTTCATTGAGAAAGAGCTCACTGAGGAACAGCCAAACATTGCATTATGCAGATGTGGAGGCTCAACGGACAAGCCATTCTGTACTGGTGCGCATGTGGATAATGGATTCACCGGGGAGAAACAAGAAGACCGTGTTCCTGATAAAGTGGACACTTACAAGGGAAAGAACATTACTATTCATGATAACAGGGGAGTTTGTTCTCATATAGGCCACTGTAGTGACAACTTACCCTCAGTATTCAGGATGGACACAGAACCCTGGATCGACCCGGATGGTGCAGAACCAGAAGAGATAGCAAAGGTAATCAGGATGTGTCCTTCCGGAGCATTGAGCTATACTATGGATGGAGAACTCCACAAGGAATATCCCCATGAACCGGAAATTTTCGTAGGAAAGGACCGCCCTTATCAGGTTGTTGGCAAGATCAAGCTCGATGATCCGGATGGCTCAACACCTGAGACACAGGACCATTATACTCTGTGCAGATGCGGTTCTTCCAAAAATAAACCGTTCTGTGATGGCAGTCACTGGTATGTTGAATTCAAAGATGAAAAGAATTGAATTTTCAAAACCAGCTTTTCATTTTTGATACCAGAAAGTCCGATACTATATGGACTTCCATTGACAGAACCATCCCTGCAATGGATACTACAATAAAGCTTACAGGTATATCCTGCAGTCCAATGCCCGCAATCAGCAGCAATAAGACTACTATCAATGCAAGGTTGATCACAATGGACAGGGGTCCAATGATGGGATTATGGGAGAGTCCTCTATGCTTGAATATAACCTTGTAGGGCCACCAGAGGATCCTGAACATCTTCCATCTTTTGTAGGGTGTACTCTCTATGTCAAGGTCCGGACTGAGGAAGAATGTTGCAAACAGATAGGAGATAGAAAAGACGGATATCGTGTAAATATCCAGATATCTTAGAGCCATTTCATTTTTTTGCCATAGAATAAGATAGGAAAGACCTGCCAGTACAACTATCAGCACTGCAATGTTTATCTTGTCATGTGTTTTTGCATCTGGCATTGTTAATCGGTCCCATGAATATGAATTTAGGTCTTTAATGATGTGGGTGACTTTATATCTTCGCCTCATGAACACTATAATTCTTAATAAGAGCGGAATAAAGGGTATAAAAGGGGGATATTGTGAACATTAGAATTAGTCGTGTTTGCCCGTCTGAAATAGCAGGTATCCTGGATAACAGTATTCGAAGATGGTTCCAGGAACCTCAGAAGATACTGGCTCCTTATGTCAATGAAGGGATGACAGTTCTGGACCTTGGTTGCGGTCCGGGCTTTTTGTCAACAACCATAGCTCAGATCGTCGGTAACTCAGGACGTGTCATAGCTGCCGACCTGCAGGAAGGAATGCTGCGCAAATTGAGAAACAAGATCAGGAATACTGAGTTTGAGCAACGTATCACGCTGCATAAGTGTAAAGAGGATGAGATAGGTGTATCAGAGAAAGTTGACCTTGTCATAGCCTTCTATATGCTTCATGAGGTTCCATATCAGGAAAAGACTCTTAATGAGATAGGATCGATCCTAAAACCCAAAGGACGTTTGCTCTTAGCAGAACCATATATCCATGTTTCAAAGAATGCATTTGAGAAGACCATTAAAAAAGCCTTGAATGCCGGATTCACTGTTGTGGAAAGACCAGATATACCTTTTAGCAGAGCAGTTGTTTTGAAAAAAATTAGATAATTACTTTCTCTTTTTTACTTTCTACAAAATTTCCTTAAAAATATTGTTTAGAATTATAGTTTCCATACATTTATGATTTTTTAGAGTACATTATAATTTACTTATGCATAACATTATTTATTTTAAATAGTATATGGGGGAATACAAACGAAAATTGAACTAGATGCAATAATGGTTTTTGGTATGTTATTTGTTCTTTCTATAATGCTTGCTGGTACAGCGGCGGCAATCACAGTATCTGATGAATCGGCTTTGGCACAGAGTAATGGGGCAGACTACACAGAAGGAGGCTACCTGGATACTGACTTTGCTACAAACATGATGGCAGAGTGGTGGTATCTGAATGGGGATACGAAGCTTGTAGCTGATGACGGGGAAGAGAGGGATCTTGGCTTTTTTGTTGTTCTTGCACATCAGGAATCACCTATGATGGTGACTCCCGATGGAACTCCACTTTCCTATATGCTTAGTTTCTACGGTCTTTATTACGAGAACGGTACGTCACTTTTCAACAATGTTGATAGCTACATTCCACAAGCTATGCTCAGTGATTATGTAGCGATTCACACGCCTTATGTGGATTATATGTTCCCCGATGGGATGAAGAGTTACAATGGTTCCCAATCCCAGGGATACGAGTTGAACTATACATGTGAGGATATGGAAATGGACCTATTCTTCCAGACCGATGCGGACAGGACTGTGGACTAGGCCGACGCTCCTCTCAGGTTCATCACCTACGAGCATGCCTGTGGTAACCTGAGTGGTTCTATCGTGCTTGATGGCAAAAGGTACACAGTGGTACAGGGTGAAGGATACATGGACCACATGCTATCAATGACCACCACAGATATCACATGGCCAATGGAGATGCATGGCTGGAGCTGGTCTGAAGTAACAACAGACAACTACCAGACGGTCTTCTACGCTGTCAGAGATATAGCAGGCGACGGTTATGACGAATACTCATACAAACATCTGATACTAATGGAAAGATGCACTGGAAATGTCATCTCCGAGTATTTCGATGATGAGATAGATATCGATGAAAATAACTGGATTAGCGAGAACCAGTACAACAGGATGAGGCCAGCCAGCGCCAAACTATCAACATCCGATCTTACTGTTACCATGAATGCCGACAATACAGCTGTCTTCAATTACATTACCCCGATCGAGAACGGGGGATTCGTTGACTTCATGTCCTTCCAGAAGGAAGGTGCATCCATCCAGTACAATGATACCATCGAGGAAGGGAGTGCTTTCTGGGAGTATCTGGTAAGCGATATGGGTGCACTCTTCCAGCGCAGAAGAGAATGAAGGCTAATTAATTGGAGATTCTAATTCTCCACCTCTTTTTTGGATTAATTCAAATCGATATGAATGTGAAATCAAGGATATAGTCTGCTGCTCTGAATATTCTATCATGAGTTCAAATTTGGCAGATTGGGAAAGTTTAACGATGAGTCTGTTTTCAAAAATATAAACAAAATGCGGAAAAAAGGTAAAAGAGGTTTTACCCTCCTTTTCATCCATATTCTGTTATGCCAAAATACATTCCTTTTCAACAAACACGTAGTAGCCGTTGTACATGTCCATATTGAAGATGTCTGCACCTACCTGATTTCCTCCGAGGAGTCCTTCTTTATTGTTGTATCCAACAAATGCATATTGATTTTCAGAACTTATCCACGGACCTTTGATCATTATACAGGAATCATCTATGGTACAGAGAGCATACTTGGCAGGCAGTTCAATTATGGCTGTGTGACCAATTGCATTCCATCCTGGATATAGGTTCAAAGATGGTGGGCATGAAGGTACTTTTGGTTCAAGGTAAAGCTCATTGATAATTGCAGATCCTGACATATTGTTGTGTATCCAATAGCCTTTCAATGCTTCAAATTCGGTAGGCACAAGCATCATGCCTGAATATGCATCGTCGTAGAATATCATGTCTATCTTATTGTCACTTAAGTCCTGTAGTATATGGTTAATGGATGCTTCATCCAGATTCTCAGGGAACGAGATCAGGTTCCAGCCAGGTTGCAGACTGATGCCGCCAATTTCCATTTCTGCTTCTTCATCAACTTCTTCTAGATACTCATCTATCGGGATATCACCTATTGGTATCTTGCTCGATAGATTTGAGAGCTCAACAGTACTGTTAATGACAAATGTATTGGATATCGCAATGTTGTTCTCATCTTTAAGCACAACATTTCCCAGACCAAGGTTATACATTCCATTAGATGCATCATCCTTTACTTCAAAGTCAATAGTAAAGAGCTCACCAAATACGAGTGCGAAGGTGGCTTCATTTGTGGTTACTTCGTAAGATATAGTTCCCGCACCATTATCACCACTTTCAGGTGCTGCCAGTGTACCGGTACCGAAGAAATCTTCATCTGTAATACCAGTGACCATGATAGCTGAAGGATCATAATTCAACTGAAGAGCAACATCATTCAGCGAGTAACCATCCGAGATCACTTTGATAGTGGCTTGGAACTTATCTCCTGGAGCAAAGGGACCTGGATCTGAAATTACCTTTAATGTAGTAAATGGGCTGCTGGTTGTGACTAAAAGCTGTGTGTCATTAACAATTACCTCTGGTATGACAGCATGGTTTCCATCTATGAGCATTACTTTATTCAGGTCCAGCTCATACATGTCATTTGTAGCTTCAGGTTTTACCTCGAATTCCAGTGTAAGTAAAGTACCTTTAATTGGCCCAGATGATGCGAACTTGGTAGCCATGGAAAATAAGTAGGTTCCCTGAAGGGATCTCGAAACAGTTAAACCTTTCAAACCGTCTAAATCTATCAATTCTTCATAGGTGGCATTGTTGAGTTGAAATGCAGTACTGTCATAATCTATGTAAACTTGGAGAGCTCTTAAATTATTCTCCCCTGAATCCAGTTCTACCGTTACCTGGAATTTATCCCCTGGTTCAAAATGGCCCGATGGAGGTATTGAAGGCGGATTGATCGAAACAGTGGGCGGTGTTGTAATGACACCGGTGCCAGCATCATCTACAGAAATCGTATCTGCCGCAGCTGTACCTGCAACCATGATCAGAATAGCAAAAGCTATTCCAAAACAAATTCTCATATTTTGTTTAATTCTCATTTAATCCCAACCCTGCAACAATCAAAATTAATGTTGCACTAATGCATACATCTCAATTTTACTATATTATAATTAAAGAAAATTTAGGATATATGGGTTTTGAATTATTGTTTCTAAACTGAGTTACTTGTGGCAAATATCCAGTATTCAATCTAGGAATTAACAAATTGAAATGAATGATTCTCGTACTTCGCCAGAGATACTGTTTTAAAAATAAAAAAGAAATATGGAAAAAGGTAAAAGAGGTTTCAACCTCCTTTATCTATATTGTCTCATGCCAATACACATTCCTTTTCAACAACCACGTAGTATCCGTTGTACATACTCATATTGAATGAGTCTGTGCTTATCTGATTATCTCCAAGAATCACTTTTTCACTGTTGTATCCAACAAATGCAAATTCACCTTCAGAACTTATCCATGGACCATATATCTCTGTATAGGAATCATCTATGGTACTAAGGGCATATTCGGCAGGTAGTTCAATCTTAGCTGTGTGACCAATTGCATTAAATCCTGGATACAAGGTCAAAGATGGTGGTCTCGATGGTACTTTTGGCTCAAGGTAAAGTTCATCTATAACGACATTTCCTGACATATTATTGTGTACCCAGTATCCTTTTAATGCTTCAAATTCGGTAGGCACAAGCATCAGACCTGAATATGCATCGTCATAGAATACCATATCGACCTCATTCTTATTGAAGTCCTGTAGTATATGGTCAATGGATGATTCATCCAGATTCTCAGGGAACGATATCAGGTTCCAGTCGGGTTGTAGAATGATACCACTATCAATGACCTTGATATAATCAACTTTTGTCTCTGTATCGCTTTCATACATGTTGCCTATAGTGAGTGTGATATTGTATGAGCCAGTTGATGTGTATGTATGTACTGGGTTTTTGGTGGTATAATCTACAATGTTATCACCATCCACGTCCCATTCCCATGAATCAGCGTTAGTAGAAAGGTCGGTGAACTGAACAGTCAATGGTGCAATACCGGATGTTGTATTTACAGTAAAATCTGCAATTGGATATATTGGTTCTACACATCTCGATAGGTAAAAGGTGAGATTTTCTGTATCGTCCGTTACTTTGAATTTCATTCCTTCCGCTATCTCTTGAATTGAACCAGACCTCAAATATACTGATTCATCATAATTCACCATGTAGAGTGAATTAGTAACGCTGTCAACTTCCAGAATGCCGAATTCATCAGAGGTCTCTACCTCAAGTACTTTCTGGAAATCAATTAACCAAAGTCCATTGATCAAAATAGAGCTTTCAGCTTGAGAAATCTCTGCAATATTGACCCTAAAGACTTCAACATCATTCTCACCTGCGATATCAAGATCCAAAATCCACGTTGCAGGTCCTGCACTTGTATCGATAACTTCATCGTCAATTAATGTTCCATCTTTTGTAAACTCCAGCCAGACCTTGTCACCAATTACATCAATTTGTAAGAGAGTAAGTTCATATCCATTTCCAAGATCAAGTGTCTCCCCAACTTCAAGGGTGTAATTTTCTCCACTATCGACAAGTAGTCTGGCAAGTTCACCTGCATCAGAGTCACTTATTGGAACATAGATATCCTTGAAGAGTGCTATTAGTGGATAGGTTTCACTATCCCATGCACTGCTTTCATATTCAACCTGCTCGATTTGAGTTTTATATACAAGTCCACCTTCATTGATGGTTCTGTCTGATACAAAATTCCCACCGTAGATCTTGAGAGTTTCCCCCGGAATGAATCCAGCGAAATTACTTGCATTCATTTCAATAAAATCGGAATTATCAAGACCTACAATGTCATTAAGATCAGTTCCATTGTACACTGGTCCATCTACAGTAATTGTTTCTGCTGCTACTGTACCTGCAGCTATTATCAAAAAAATAAAAGCTATTCCAAAATAAATTGTCATACTTTGCTTAATTCTCATTTAACCCTCACTCCCTTAACAATTAAAATAAATATTGCTTTAGTATATATATCTAAAACTCACCATATTATAATTATATAAAGTTAGAATATAGGATTTTTGAATTATTGTTTCTAAGCTGGGTTACTTGTGACAAATTTGATGACCATAGGTTTATCAATTTAGAATTAAAAAGTTAAATAAGCACCACAAGGGATGGGGTGTAATAATATGCATAAAATAAAAGACACTGGTTTTTGGATCCTTATCAGCATCGGTATATTGCTGACAATATTTCTTCTGCTGGGTCAAACACTATCATTGATAGATTATGATCTGACTGTGTCACTTGGATTACAGGAATCCGTAGAAGAGGTCAGCGAAGTTGGTATAGCCTGGGCTAAGGGCTTTGCATTCGGGGATACTGTATTCTATCTTCCATTATTGGTGATGGGGATAATCGGATTATTGAAAAAAAGGGCATGGGGTCTTTACTCAATGTTTGGAGCATTGGCAATTACCGTTTACTGGCCGATTGTCAGCTTGTTTGCTATCTTTATTGGAAAGGATGCTTTGAATCTGGATCCGGGTAAATATGTTTCATTTTCAATAGTCCTTCCTCTGATCGTAATCTATGGTTTGTGGGGAATGTGGTATTTGTATAAGAACAGAAATGAATTAGTGAACTGAATTAAAAGTAGGCGATAATGATGTTTCTAGGACATTATGCAGTCGGATTTCTATTAAAAAAGAAATTCAATGCACTTCCTCTATGGATATTATTTATTGCAGTCCAGCTTGTTGATATTCTGGCATTTACTCTGGTGTTATTTGATGTGGAAAAAATGAGCTATAATCCCACCAGTAATCCTTTCCTAAGAACATCCATGGACTACATCCCATTCACTCATTCTTTATCGAGTAGTTTGGGTATTGCGCTTATTGTTTTCCTGGTCTTTTGGAAACTAAAGAACAAGACATGGGGAATTGCACTCTCAATGGGAGTAATATCACACTGGTTCATTGATTTCATAGCTCACAAACCAGATATGCCTCTTATTTTTGATAGCTATAAAGTTGGTCTGGGATTGTGGAATTATCCATGGATAGCCTTTTTAGTCGAAATTGGTTTTTTCATTGGAGCAGGATATTATCTTTACAAAGATTCTGAAAATCTTAAAAGACCAATTATACTAATGGCTATTTTAGTTATATTTTATACTCCAACAATGTTTGCACCAGAAGGGGAAGTACCGGTAGTAATAGTCGGTATTTTGAGTTTAAGCTTCTATACAATATTCGCAGTTTTGACCTGGTGGACCGAGAGGGGGAAAAAATAAAAAATGATTTTATTCAGTTCTCGGTTATCTTCAGGCGACTTCGTCATCTTCATGTAACCATCCCTTCCTGATCCGCAACAAGGTATGAGATATAATACCCAATACAGGCAATTCTATTAAAGGACCGATCACAAGCGCTAGTGCGATCAATGGCTCATCCGGAAAGGCAGTAAGCGCAATTGCCAACACTATAGGGGAGTTACGGGCAAGAGTTGTCAGGTTCAAACTGGCAGTGTCCTGGTAGGAAAAACCAAGATACCTTCCAATCATCTGTCCGAAAATGAATACGATCACGAAAAAGAGCAGTATCGGAGTCAGGAGTTTTAACAGGATCAGTGGATTTTGAATTAATTGCTCGCCCTGTGAAGCGAACATGGAGACAATTGCAAGATTTAAAAAAGAAAACTGTACATGATCGAGTTTCGGGAAAATCTTTTCTTCAAGCCAATATTCTCCCTTCATCCTTGGAGCCGCTATCTTTGAGAGAAGGGAGATCGAAAAGGGGAAAAATAGTATAAGGATCACACTTTCAACAAGTAAAGCGGAATCGATGGTTGCAATGGTTCCTGCAAAAATTAGCAGGTATATGGGCAATAATATCAATTGGAGAATGAGGTTCATGGGGAGAATGGATGCTGAAAGTGGAACATTACCACGTGCAATACCTGTAAAAAGGAGATACCAGTCAGTACAGGGAGTCACCATGAGCATGATAAAACCTATCCACAGAGCCGGAGTATCCTTTAAAAAGAAAAATCCCAGAACAAAGGCTAAAAGCGGATTAAATATGAAATTTATACTTGCACTTACCCTTGCAAATTTCCAGTTTTTAAAAGAATTCTTCAATTGATTCAGAGGAACTTGTAAAAAAACGCCATATAGCATAACCATTAGAAAAGGAACAATAAAAAGCCCTGCATAATTCTGGATAATTTCTATATGACCAAGAATCAATCCGGATGCCACAGATGCTAAAATAAAGAAGGATTGATATTTTTCAATATAATTCACATAAATGCTATAATGGTCACTTTATTTAGTGATATTGGGATGTGTATTTATGCAGAAATCGGAGATATATGGATAAAAAGAAATAATATGTTTATTCATTCATATCTCTTTGAAAACCTTTGCCAGAGATTCACCTTTGACGTGGATCGAAAACTCAGAGAAGTATCCGAAAGGAGTGGTATAAACTTCTATGTTCTTTTCTTCCAGTTTATCTTTTATTTCATATATCATCTCGGCTGCAAATTCGGGAGACGATGTGCTTGATGACAGGTGGGCAAATGAATGCAGGACTATTTTATTCTTGTCTAGTTTATTGAGGTACCACTTGAAGTTCTTCAATGCACTTTTCATGACCTTGTTCTTTCTTTCCTCATCTTCCATTTCAACATGCATGAAAACAACGGCAGCATTATCTATTTTTTCTTCCTTTTTTACGTCTTCCACGTGCTCCAGTGTTTTGCTGAAGGTCTCGAACCAGAAAGATTCAGTATCAAACATTAGCATTTTCATGAAAATATCACTCCTCGATATAACAGATTTTTATTATATACCCGTCCCGCCCAAAAATAATTCTCAGTAATTAATTTTGAAGCTGAACATATAAGTCTATTGAATAGCGATTATTTTTCTTCAACTCTTGATTCTGAAAGCTCGTTTCTAATGAAGATGCTTCTCCTCAATGTTCATGAAATAGCTATACGTATCAGTAGTGAAAATAATAACATAAAAAGAGTTATACCAGGGGAATTTCCTCACTTTTGATTTCATCAGTTAAGGGGTTAAGTTCATCTTGATATGTTTCTATGCGATTAGAAACTTCTTCTGCTTCGGAATATTTAGCAATGTTAAATATAGCCTCACCCTCATGTGTAAGTGGTAGATTTGTTTTTCCGATGACTATTCCAGATATTGAACTCAGTACTTCCGTTTCAATCTCGCCCAATGGATTATTTATATAAGCCAATATATCACCATTTTTAACCAGTGTTCCCAAAGGAACAATTGAACGTAGTATTCCACTTTCCGGTGATCTAATCCATTGAGTAGATCCGGAAACGAGGGTTTTGTACTCTTTTTTCTTGCTTTTTGGTCTCATGCCTAAATAAGACATAACTCCAAGGATACCCTTCACGCCTGCTCGAATGGCAACCTCATTAAATCGGAGTGCTTCACCAGCTTCATACAATAGGACTGGTATATTGTGTTCACGAGCCGCTTCTTGTAATGATCCATCACGCATTTCAGCATTTATTATGACCGGCACACCAAAAGCACGAGCTATGGCCTCAATTTCGGGATTATCTTCCAAAGAGGCACGGATCTGGGGTAGATTCTCCCGGGCAACAGCTCCTGTATGAAGATCAATTACATGGGTACAATGGTCTATTATTTCTACCATCAGGATGTTCGCCAGACGAGATGCCATTGATCCTTTTTTTGAACCCGGGAATGATCGGTTCAGGTCCCTTCTGTCGGGAAGATAACGGGACTGGGAGACAAACCCAAATACATTTACAATTGGAATGGCGATAAGTGTTCCTTTTAGATTATTGATAGTTTTTTGTGCAAGGATACGACGAATTATCTCAACACCATTTATCTCATCTCCATGTATTGCAGCGCAGATAAGCAAGCATGGTCCCGGCTTGTGTCCATGTATAATATGAACTGGCATTGATGCTGATGTATGAGTGTAAAAACTGGGAATGGGTAATTCAATGGATTTCCTTGTTCCCGGTTGAATGGTTGTGCCTGCGATCGTGATAGGTGGCTGCATGGATTAACCTTTTCCGCGAGTTCCTGTCTTGCCGACTTTGCAGCTCTTTTCTATATATTCAATGATCATGCCTGCAATATCCTTCCCTGTCGCAGCTTCTATACCTTCCAGACCCGGACTGGAGTTAACTTCCATTACCACAGGTCCGTGATTGGAGCGTAAAAGGTCAATACCTGCTACATTGAGTCCCATGATATTTGCAGCACGTATAGCAGTTGAACGTTCTTCAGGTGTGATCTTTATTATCTCTGCTGAACCTCCCCTGTGTATGTTCGACCGGAATTCACCACTTGCTGCCTGTCTTTTCATAGCTGCAACAACTTTACCACCGATAACAAAACAACGAATGTCGGCTCCATTAGCTTCTCTGATGTATTCCTGAACCAGAATGTTGGCTTTCACACCCATGAAACCTTCTATCACACTTTCTGCAGCTTTTTGTGTTTCTGCCAGTACTACACCAATACCCTGTGTACCCTCAAGCAGTTTAACAACCAGAGGTGCACCACCAACCATTTTAATCACATCTTTAATGTCATCAGGTTTACTTGCATATCCCGTAACAGGCAGGCCAATGCCTTTGCGAGAGAGTAATTGTAAAGAGCGCAGTTTGTCTCTGGAGCGGGTAATTGCAACCGATTCGTTCAAGGGGTAAACTCCCATCATTTCAAATTGTCGCAGGACAGCAGTACCGTAGAATGTCACAGATGCACCGATACGGGGAATAACAACATCAAAGCCTTGAAGTTCCTCACCCTTATAATGAATAGAAGGTTTGTGAGAGGTAATGTTCATGTAAGCACGTAATACATCTATTACTTGAATTTCGTGTCCTCTTTCTGCTGCTGCTTCAATTAAGCGACGAGAAGAGTATAGACTAGGACTTCTTGACAATAAGGCAATTTTCATTTGTAATCCTCAGGTTTCAGTTTATATCGTGAGAATGCATCAATTTTACCATTTATATATGACTCATCGGGATCTACCACTGCCCAATTTTTCATTGCGCTACGGCCCAGCAACATCCTAAAACGCATGGTATCGCGGTCAGTAAGCGTTAATTCAATGGGATAGCGGCGGGATGCAATAATAATTTCCGTTTCAATAACATAGCGCATTTCCATATGACCGCCTGAATCAGTTACCCTTCGTCGGTCTTTTAGAGGTGCTATACATTCTATCTGGAAATCTTGATTCTCTTGTATCGGATGGACCAAAAACCGGACCATTTCAATACCATTCTCTTTGTAAAGCTCTATATTAAAGGCATGCAGTGAAGATGTTTTGGCACCAGTGTCCACTTTAGCTTTGATGGCGTGCAAACCCAGATCAGGTAATGCGACCCACTCCCTCCATCCAAGCATTAATTTCTGTTCATTTTTGTTCATAAGAGCCGGTCAAATCAAATATTTTTTTTTAATTAACTGTTTACATAGTTTCCTATAAAAGGACATTCATAACCAAAAGTTCATTGTTTTATGGTAATCGAATTTTAAATTCGAAAAGAGCATTTAAGTATATATTTTATGTGGTGGAATGAAGAAACTCAGCAGTAAAACTATTGACAAGAAATAAATGAGAATAGAGAAAATAGTTTTCATTTGTATTCATCATATTTTTTATCTATCCTATTTACCAGGAAAGTGATCCATTTACTAGGTTCTTTCTTTTGTCCAAAGTCAAATTCAGCATATGATCTGGCAACAGATTCTGCATAGTACTTTCCATCAGATGATCTTTGATGAACAAAACTTAACATATCTTTGAAAGTCTCACTTTTTATAGCATATGGGAATAATGATAAAACATCCATAACACGCAGAATTCCGTATTTAACAGCAGGGTATCTTAATCTTGTAAACTCGGTCCCGATTCCGAATCCATATGGTCTCCAATTATCCACTCTCTTCTCCCAATGTTCAAGTAGCAGATCAATAGCACCATTGAACCTGGAATCGGTTCTATATTCTTCATACTGGCCGACTAACATTAATATGTTCAAATTATCCATGGGACACGATTCTGTATTTTGAAGTCTATTACCGACAGCCCTACTTTTGGCACAGTGCCAGCCACCGTCAAGGCGTTGTGAGTCCAGAATCATTTCAATGTATTTCTTGAGTCGCAGATCATTCCTGTAATCCATTTTTGCTATTGACGAGAGAAGGATTGCAGATATGCAAAAGTAATTCGGTTTCATATCCTTCTCGGTGATAAATGAACCGTCAGGTGATTGAAGGCTGAAGAATTCCTCTATCTGCTCATTCAATTTCAAGTCACTTATAGCAAGACCAATATCTGCAAGAAAAAACAGGTCCCAGTAAGCATTTCCGGTTTTACTGTATTTCACATCCCCTGTTCTGATCGCTGGGATGCCAACATGCTTGTCTTTTAGTCGGTCTATTATCTTCATTATAGAAGGGTCTTGTAATGCCAGATTGACATCTGGTTTTAAATTAAGAAGCTGAAGTTTTACAGCATACTGTAGCCATCCGGGACCTTCAAGCATCCAGTTAATGATGTCCTTGTCCATGATTGACCCCCTAATTTCAGGATCAAACTGCCTCTTACAGTTCAATTTCCTTAAGATCACAATAAGATTATGCTAAATTGTAGTATTAAACTTTCTGTATGGCTATTTAGCTTATTAAAATCCAAGGTTCACCTTATTTTAGATTTCTGGAAATCTGCCTTATAATTATGAGAGGCTCACAAATATCTTTATAGCATGCTGGTCAAATTTTAATCAGGGATTGGTCATTAAAGGATAAAATAGGGAGTGGTAACTATGGTCACAGAGAAAGAAGTAATGGATGTCCTGCGGGAGTGTTATGACCCCGAGATACCCATTAATATTGTAGATATGGGTTTTGTTAGGGAGATAAACATAGAGGACGAGAAGGTGCACATCAAACTCACTCTGACATCACCGGGCTGTCCCATGCACGGAGTCATAGGTGATGATGTCAGGCAGAAGGTGCTGACCCTTAAGGGTGTTAAGGATGTTGAAGTGGAGTTCGTATTCGATTCCCCATGGACTACAGATGATCTTTCAGAGGAAACAAAAAAGAAAATGGGTTTTGATGAGAGCAGGGGATGATCTCTACACTTCACACTTATAACCTTGAAAAGAATACCCTATCATGCGTAATCAGAGCTTTCCAGCTCCATTGATTGCCTTGTTTTCGATAAGCTATATCCGCTTCAATGTCCTCACGTAGGGTAAAACAGATGGTTGATCAAGCATAATGTTTAGGTTTTTAATATCTTTTTTTCTATTTTGTAGGGGGAAAGTATATTTAATATCAATTTGATTTTATAGCGTGCATAAATAAATTGCGCAGACGTATTTTTATTTTATAGGCTACAGTCAATGAAAAGTGACTGAAAGTATCATCTTATTCAAGATTCATGTACTGTTTTGTGCTAATTTTGGATGTTAAAGTATAGATGCTATTTTAAAGCCGAAATTTTACCCGTGGTTTTTCAATGGAAAAATACAGTAAGCAACAAAAAGATATAGCTATAAAAATTGATTCTGATGACTTTCTGGATAAGTGGAAGGATTGGAATTGGCAATTAAAACATTCAATTAGGGATATAGAAACTTTCGAGCAACTGCTTGGAATAAATTTTGAGCCACCAGAGAAAGAGAAGCTCAAAGAAACGCTGGATAAATTCCCATTGTCCATCACACCTTACTATCTATCATTGATAGATTCTGATGATTTCAGAAATGATCCTATTTTCCTACAAGCATTCCCTTCACCGGAAGAATTAACTGTATCAGTGGACGAACTTGAAGATCCTCTTTCAGAAGATACAGATAGCCCTGTTGAAGGCATAACTCACAGATATCCTGATAGAGTTCTTTTCCACATAAGTAATGTTTGTTCCATGTATTGTCGCCATTGCACACGTAAAAGAAAAGTTGGGGACATTGATTACATACCTGAAAAAGAGAAAATACTTGAGGGTATCGAGTACATTAGGAACACTCCACAAATAAGGGATGTATTACTTTCAGGTGGAGATCCTTTGATGTTGTCTGATGATTTTCTGGACTGGATCCTTACTGAAATAAATAGTATTCCTCACGTAGAAGTGATTCGTATTGGCAGCAGGATGCCAGTTGTACTTCCATACCGGATTACAGATGAACTTGTGGATGTTTTGAAAAAGCATCATCCTATCTGGCTAAATACACATTTCAATCATCCCAGAGAAATGACATTTTCATCCAGACAAGCGCTTAAAAAGCTTGCAGATGCTGGCATTCCTCTTGGAAATCAAACCGTACTGCTTGCAGGCGTAAATGATTGCCAGAGAATTATAAAAAAGCTGGTTCATAAACTGGTTCAAAATCGTGTTCGTCCATATTATCTGTACCAATGTGATCTTTCAGAAGGACTGTCCCATTTCAGGACACCTATAGGCAAAGGAATAGAGATAATGGAAAATTTAATTGGACATACAAGTGGGTTTTCAGTCCCTACTTATGTTATTGATGCCCCTCATGGAGGAGGTAAAATACCGGTTATGCCCAATTATATTATCTCCTGGTCTACAAACCGCGTAATCCTTCGTAATTATGAAGGAGTTATTACCACCTACAAAGAGCCGGAATCATACAAACAGATATATTGTGATCGAAATTGTGAAAAGTGTGATCTACAGCTTAAACTTGACGACGCTACAGAGTATAAGGGGATTGGTATTTCCAAACTGCTTGCGGATTATGATGACACCACAAGTCTTGTTCCTGAAGATAATGAGAGGATGGAGAGAAGGACTTGAATGATACCATTGAGAAAATAGGTAATTCCATTATCCAGCATGGAAAATCTAATGATCGGGTATACCTTATGAAAATTGATCAGGAGGACATGTCTTCGATTCTGGATAAACTGGATGCTCTTGCAGAAAAGGAAGAGTATTCAAAGATATTCACAAAGGTTCCGGAATCTTTCAAAGAACGTCTCTGTGATAGAAATTATCTATGTGAAGCCTGGATTCCCCATTATTATAACGGGGAAGAAACTGCAATGTTCATGAGCAAATTCCTTGATGACAAGAGAGGTACTAATGGGTTGCATGAAATGCACGAAAAGATCATAGCAAAAGCCATATCAAAAGAAAATGATTCGCTTGCCGTTATATCATCTGAGTATTCAATTAGAGAGTGCAATAAGGAAAACATTGAACAGATGGTCGCTGTGTATCAAAAAACGTTTGAAACATATCCTTTTCCAATACATGACCCCAGGTATCTCGCAAAAACAATGGATGACAATATAGTTTATTTCGCTGTGTTCAAAGAGGATAAAATGGTTGCACTTTCTTCTGCTGAAATAGACTTTGATTCCTTAACTGTGGAAATGACCGATTTTGCAACGTTGTCTGAATTTCGTGGAAATGGTTTATCATCTCATTTACTCAAAAAAATGGAAATAGAGATGAAGACAAAAGGAATCAAAACTGCATATACCATCGCAAGAGCTAGCTCTTGTGGAATGAATATTGTGTTTGCAAAGTGTGGATATGAATATTGTGGACGACTTATTAATAATACCAATATATCCGGCAATATTGAAAGTATGAATGTTTGGTATCGTTGTCTTTAAGATAGTTTTCAATAATCTCTACATATAAAGACAAGGATTCTTGAAAATAAAAATATTAACTTGAATACGGTTGTTGTGAGAAGATCAAATTATCTTCCCACAAAACCAAAGTGTATCAGTCATATCATCTGGTGAATAGTGATCAAGATACAATTGGTGTGCTTTCCGTATCAAATGGGTTTGTCCTGATTGCAAGAGAGAACAGGTATGGATAATTTTTCTTGGTATATTTCATATAAGCCAACCATTCTCTTGTAAGCAATGAATATACACGTTTAACATCCCCTGTCAGGTGATGTGTATCTGTTTTAGGAAGACATGAGAATTCATCCCTGCAACCAAGTTCTTCTGCCAGATGAAAAACAGCTCTCAAGAGTTCGGTAAATTCTTCATGTTCAAGCATTGTGGGATTTTCAAGCATTCGAACAAGGAACTTCCTTTTGCTCAGTAGAAATGTGCATAACTGTTCGAAATCAATTTTATCTGTATCCACATTATAATCCATCTTATTCATCGTTCTGATAAGACTATCAAAATCCTTATCAGACCAGTCAGATTCAATTATGAATTTCTGTCTATGGTCATCTAACTCAGGGTCAGAATCCGATATAAATTCCAAAAGGTTTGTACCAACTTCACTGAAAAAGACACCTATTACCATATTGAGTTTTTCAAACTTGTGTTTCTTATCCATTTCATTCAGGAAATGATGGATGATCATTGATATCAGAAGAACTTCTATCGGCACAAAAGCAATATCTCCCAACAGATAAATGAAAATATGATGATAATCATGAAAAATCAGGTAATGTGAATAATAAAGAATCCCCGATAAAATTATCAAAACCGCACCAAATAATATATTCTTATGTTTTTTTTCCATGGTGAACCTCGATTAAATGCAAGTATTTTATGCACTAGTTTAAAAATTAGTATATCCATCTTCTATTTGATAATCAACATCTTAAAAAATCATCCTTATATTTATTACAATACATGAAACAGAATGCAAATAACGATAAACTGTCTATTCCAAATGGTTTAGAATATCAACACCTTTGGACTTGATTTTTGATCAATCCTGAAAAAAGTAAAAATCAAATTTTATAGCAAAATGGATATTTTCCCATCTGAAACCCGGGTTTCAAATGTCTGGACTTTAGGATTATCCATGTCAATGTATTCTCCAGTATCTACATTCTCCCCGTTCCTGATATCAAAACCCCAGTTATGACATGCACATTTGAGTACATAGTCGTCAAGAGTGCCATTTTTCAACGGACATCCTTCGTGTGGACATTCGTTTAAAAGTGCATAGACATCATTGTCTTTTCTGATCAGAGCTATCTGCTTATCTTCGGTTTTAAAAACTTTGATTTTATCTTCTTTCAGTTTATCGTCTTCAATTGCAAATACCCACTCGGACATATTTAACCCCCATTAATATAATTTTCTTGAAAATCATTTCCGGCTTTACTTAAGTACATGATCTCGAAATATAAGAAATTGATTGATGATTCAGACGCTATGTTTCTGTTTATATCGTTGAATTACTTTAAACCACTTTATCTTAACGAAAAGACTTTTGATCTGCTAATCTCACAGTATGCTGTTTTTGTTTTACAGGGATGCAAGGATAGCAGCCATCGATGATGAATGCAAGGAAAAGACTTTAAATGGCCCCGTTCAAATCATTAGAGGTCCAATGCAGCTAAAAAAAGAAAGACATATTCCATCAAAAAGAGATGATTGCGATACTGGAAAATGTACTCACTCCAATGATAAAAGGAACATCAGGATTATCGGGTTAATTGTCCTATTCATATTTTCATGGTCAATTCTCCTTTTTTATCATCCACCGGGAGAAATTGTCGATATGCTGGGAGTACGCAACGTTTACATTTTTATCTTCCTACTGGCTTTGATAGGTGGCGTTTCCACGTTTACCTCAACCACATTCTACACGACCCTGATTGCAATATCTCTGGGGGGAGTAAGTTCTATATGGGTCGCACTATTCGCAAGTGTAGGTCTTACTTTTGGAGATATGCTATTCTATTATCTGGGCATGAAATGTAAGCAATGCATTAAGGGCAAGTATTCAGTTTATGTTTCCTACCTGACAAAAAAGATGGAACAATTCGATGACAGAATAACCATGCTGCTCATATTCTTTTACTCATTGACCCCTCTTCCAAGTGATATAATAGCAATAGCACTTGCAATAGTTGGTTTCCCGTTCAAAAAGATGATCGTTCCGTTGCTTGTGGGCAATTTTACACTTATCCTTATACTCGTGGAGATCTCTAAATTTGGATATAGCTTGATCTGAGCGGCTTGAAGTACTAAATAAAAAAATGTTAAAGTGGTATTCATTTGCTCAGAATGTTCATTTTAGGAAGATATGGAAAAGATGAAATTAGAGATTATTAATATGAAAAGATATATACTATCATTATCTAACTAAGAGTGCTTTTAGAGGCTAAAACTACTTTGATAATTATAGGTCTAGATGGTATTACTTTAATCGTATTTACTATTTTTTCGTACCTTTAACCAAATAGTTGTATTTCTTTTTAAGCTAATAATTAAAGGATGTGAAATATTTGTTCAACAACAATGAATCAACTGCTCCAGTAGAAGCTGGTGAAACCTATGACGTAACAATCGAAGACCTTGCAAGAGAAGGCGACGGAATCGCAAGAGTAAGCGGATTTGTCATCTTTGTCCCAGACACCTCAGTCGGCGATGAAGTTACAATCAAGGTAACAAAAGTAATGAGCAAGTTCGCATTTGGCGAGCTGGTTTAATTCTTTTAATAAATAATTAATAAAATCTGTAATTGGAAGACCAAAATTTGGTTTTCCATCTTTTATTTTCTGTCTTTTTTCGATCAGGTATATTTTCTATCGTAACTTAATGTCTCATGCTGTTCCTGATATTCCTAATATTTTCATAATGAATCTCCATAAAATTGATTCTTAAAAGAAATTGAACAATAATATATGCTTTATTGCTCTTTATATAAACGTGAGCGGCACTGAAATGCACTTAGTACAGAGGAGTAACTTTAGTAATCCTTATGGTTCTACCAGAAACCTTCATGAAAATCCAAACAAGTGATGCAGAAAAAAGGTAATGGAGTTAATTAATTGTATTTTCACTATTTCCGATTGCCGAATATCGCAGAACCAACACGTACCATGGTAGCCCCTTCCTCGATGGCAATTTTGTAGTCATTGGACATTCCCATTGATAGTTCCTGGATATCGATGTTATCCTGATCTATCTTCTGCATCTCATCAAAAAGTGTTTTCATCTCCTTAAAGTATGAGCGAGTTTGCTCGGAAGACACAAAAGGAGGTATGCACATGAGTCCTTTCACATGAACATTTTTAAGTGAATGGATCTCTGTTATCAACTGTCCGATCTCATTCGATCCAAAGCCAAATTTCTGTGGTTCGTTGCCTATGTTAACCTGAAGGAAAACATTCTGTACTTTGTCAATGGCTTCGGCTTTTTTGTCAATATCCTGTATCAACTTCAGGGAGTCGACTGACTGGATAACATCGAAGAGCTGAACGGCTTTTTTAACCTTGTTCGATTGTAAATGCCCTATGAGATGTCTTTCACAGGGCAGGATATCATCACATTTATCCTCAAATTCCTGAACTCTGTTCTCCCCTATAATGGTTGCTCCGGCTCTGATGGATTCATTAATTCTCTCAGAGTCAATGGTCTTGGTGACACAGACCAGTTTTGCGCTTTCGAGTTCTTTGAGGATAATCTGTATATTTTCATCGATTGTCATTTATTTCCCTGAGTTATTTTATTCAAAATACGATGTATTTAAATGATTTCAATTGCGAGTTATATGAGTTAAATGCAATGAATTCGATATAAAAAGTTCGTTTGATCCAGCATTCCTTTAATATATACAGGGGATAAAAATGAAAATAAGAGAGAGTGGGATGCCTGATGAAGGTGTATGGAAGGGTTTTTTTGAACCGGATAAGATTCTTGAAATATTAGGTTTGAATAACAAAATTGCAGACGCAGCAGACTTTGGTTGTGGCTATGGAACTTTTACAATTCCAGCTGCAAAGGCAATAAATGGAAAGATCTACGCCATTGACATAGAGCCTGAAATGCTAGAGGTCACAGAACAAAAGGCAAAAATAGAGAATTTAAGTAATGTTGAAACAGTACTTCGTGATTTCATATCGGAAGGTAGCGGTCTTGAGGATGAGAGCGTAGATTATGTCCTTGTTTCTAATATTTTACATGGGGTTGAACCAGAAAAATTACTTAAAGAAGCTTACAGAATTCTAAGACCAAATGGAAAAATAGGAATTATTCATTGGAACTACGATCCGACAACTCCAAGAGGACCACCCATGGAAATTCGAATTAAGCCTGAACAATGCATAAAATGGGCTATTTCTTCAGGATTTAGTTCTCCAATAATGTATGATTTTAAACCATATCATTATGGAATTGTCCTCAATAAGGTTAGATAAAAAATATTGTAAAGTTTGCCGAATTTCAACTATGATGGACTTATTGAGATTAGTAGAAGAATCCGACAAATTTTTAACCTTTGGCTAATGGATAAATCGGTACCTGATGAAATATATATCACTCCAAAATGTCACCCACAGCTGTCTGTGTATCTGCATAAGCTTTCCATCAGGTCATGTACAAGCTTGTCGCTATCCTCATCTGAAGGTTTGAGGTCTTCCTGTAAGAATATTGTACAACAGACTCCTAAGTCCTTTGAAAAAATTAAGACATTATCAGAAATCTAATTTTTAATCCAAAATTAAGTGACACATGACTATTCCTCGTTATCAGGAAAAATAAAATGCTTAGACTTTGATCAGCCCAAGCAAACCCAAAGTATAAAACAATATTAACAAAAATGCAGCAGTTACCTCTCTTTTTGTCCATTTTTTCTGCCCGTTTACAAGTCCTTTCAATGCGGATATGTAACTTATCAGTTGATCATTTTCATGATATTTTTCTTTCCTTGCTTCTTTTACCTCGGCAATCGACAGGCATATCCAGAGAAGGAATATGTATCCTGCCATCAGGGAAAGTAACGAAAAATCCGGATGTGACCATGTTCCAAGTGTTTCTCCTGCAATTTCATCAAGGACTGTAAAGAATCCTGTAAAGTATGCAAGTCTTAACAGGCTGAAATTCGTAAATAGCATAAATGCGAGTATAAATTTAATAGATGTGTTTAGAGGGTCCTTTGTCAGATCAAAGTAGCTGTAGTCTGCCAGTATGAGCAGAACAAAACTTAAGATAACAAAATGGTTTGTAAAATGGAACCATTTTGATCCTGAATATTTTCTTTCGAATATATTCCAGAGATTGTAGGATGACCAGAATATTGTTCCATACCCGGGCAATATCCAAATCGGAACATTTCCTATTGCACCACCGAGGTATGTGAAATATCCGTATTGTACACCCAATAATTCATGTATGTACCCAAAAAGGGATGCTATCACAAGAAATGTTTTCCCTTCAATTTTGCTGTTCTTCCAAAAAATTATCCATAGTGCAGAGAGTATGATTGCAGGAGTAAACTCATCTTTTGTCTGGATATAATATGCAAGAATACCAAGTATTGTAAAAAGCATGAACAGACAAAAGTACAATGGAGTATTGACAAGTATTCTGCTTTTGTTTTCAATGTATTCAAAAATGACCAATCCATTCATAAACAGGACTCCTTACGATTGCTAGTCTAACCAATTACAGGTCTAGAAAAATTTAGACTATCATAACGGAATATAAATATTGATCTGAATAATTATGGCATTGAAAGTTTCCCAAATTCAAAATGTTTTTTGGAAATTACTTAAAGAATAATTAGTTTCCCACAATATAAACGTATTGAAACAATCATGGTCTCATATGTATCCATACATAAAATCATTCAAAGAACAGATAAAAAACTATTTTGACACATAAGGACCGTCAATCTGCTCATCATATACATTCTGACCACCCTATACCTGTATATTGGGTCCCTGCATGTGGAAACAAGGCTGGTGGCACAGTTTGGTGATGAATACAAGGAATACCAGAAACGTGTTCACAGGATAATTCCTCATTTAAGTAGAGATTATTGAGGCTTTGTAGAAACCAATTTTCTTTTTTAAATATTATGTGAAAATTAAAGAATAGTATTCTACAGATTCCTGATTTTCACATCTATATAACATGTGGTCACATTATTTCAAGTTCATCAGAAGTGCAAACCTGACCCAGCATAGGGAAAATAACATCGATGGCAAAGTTCTGAGCTTCTTCACTGATCGAAGCAACACAGTCACTTAGAACAACACAATTATATCCTCTGTCAAAGGCTCCTCTCACTGTGCTTTCAACACAGAGGTTCGTCACAGCACCTGCAAACAGCAGTGTATCACATTGCAAAGCTCTGACTATCTGGTCAAGATCGGTGTTGTGAAAACCACTCATTGTATGGTATTTAGTTACTATCAGATCTTCCGGCTGAGGTGTGAACTCATCTATGATGCTCCCTTGAAAATCTCCTTCTTCAGGAGTTATTTTACTGAAATCCATTTCCCTGAGTGGTTTCCAAAAATCGATGTCGGGTAAGTTCTGAGTTATTGCCGGTAAGATCTGAGGTCTCAGGTCCATTTGAACGAAAATTATGGGTATGTTTGATGCTCTCGCTTTTTCTATGGCTTTGACCGTTCTCTGAACCATATTTTTTTCCTGAGCATATTTCCAGGCACCCCAACCTGCACCAAACCCATTTTCATGAAGAACAAAATTCTGTGCATCCACTATGATAAATGCAGTACTATTTCCCTTGATATCCACCATTGTTGCTCCCTCTCAAAATAATATTGTATTAGTGTACAAATATTATGCACATAGTAAAATTGGTTTTTAAAGACGATATAAGTTTGGAATCTCAATTACTAAAAGTAATTACTAATTTGAAATACAGGAGATTTTTTAATGCAGAAATCAGGGGATTATCAAAGCTTGAATCAATATAGCCATTAGCCTGCTAAATGTAAGGTCCCATTGATTTACTGGGTTCTATGTGAATGCAAATATCGAAAGCAATATATAGACACAAGCTTCTCAAGTGCAGCTCTGGTATTTTGCCGGAGTGGGTATATTGATACTGAACGGGAAGTTTAACCTCGACCTGAATCCCTTCGGAGATTTCCTGATGTTTGAATCTGTCTTCTCATGGATATTCTACACTCTTATCATCGAGCGTATGGGTTCAAGGAATCTGTTAATTGTTTCACGTGATTTTACTTTAGCAGGTACTGTATTTCTCCTGCCATTTGCACTTTATGAGGTACAGGACCTGAATATAAGTTTGTTCTCTCAAAATGACCTGCTAGCAGTCGGAGCTGCTCTCATTTATCTGGGAGTATTCTGTTCAGCACTGGGATTTTTGTACTGGAACAAGGCGATTCACCTTGCAGGGTCATCTACCACGACCAATGCTCTCTACTTGATCCCACTTATTACAATTATAGGGGACAGCCTAATAATCGGGAATGTACCGAACATCTATGTAATGATAGGGGCAGTCCTTGTACTTGCAGGAGTCTATCTTTCTGAATGTAACTAAGGTTCTCGTAGGAAAGAAAATACTGATTCTATTACTCAAAAACAGGTTAAGTTCAGGAGTTGGTTTTTGCCCTTGATCTTATGGGTGAACGATATTCTGGCTCTGTAGAAAAACTATTATCAACGAACTGTTGAACGCAGATAAAAAACCCAAAGTACTGTATACAGTTATTTTATTGTTCATAAAACAGAATTCAAGAACTGAGAAATCGAAAAGATAGAGAGTCCATAAACTTTCTTATATTCATACATCATACTAACGAATGGAGATGTGGATATGGATGAAGAATGTTGTCCGAAATTTGACCCTAAACCGTGGGATGGAAAAGTCATTGAGTGGGAAAATAAGAAGTTCATAAAGGATAAGGTCCGCACACTTTTCTATATGCCGATCAATTTTGGGAAAGTGATAACAAGGCTGAACAAAAAAGTACAGGAAGCAGGGGCAAATACACCTGACTGGCTTTGTCTTTCAGATCATACTTCAAAATGGAACATGGATATCTATCTTGCCGTTGACAAAGAGATTCCCGGTGCTAAGAATGTATTACTAAGCGGAAAACTCCTGAGCAAAGTGTATGAAGGTCCTTATAAGGATACGAAAAAATGGTGCGACGATTTCAATGAATATGCAGAAGGACAGGGTTTTGAAATAAAGAGAATGTTCATGTGGTATACAACATGTCCCAAATGTTCGAAGAAATATGGGAAAAATTATGTTGTTATCGTGGCAGAAGGTCAAAGTTCAGATGAGAGCTAAAAAGTAAAATGAACTCAATATGAGTTCTGGTCAATCTTTATTATTAACACTTTCATCCATGTGGAATATTGCCCAAATGTGCCCATCGAGATCTTCAAAGCTGCGTCCGTACATCCACCCATAGTCCTGTGTCTCTCCTTCTAAACCACCAGCCTCTTTGGCTTTATCTATCAGTTCATCAACTTCTTCCCTGCTTTCAGCAGACAGGGATACCGCCATTTCTGTGCACTTTTTTGAATCGCAGATTTGTTTTGTGGTAAACATATGGAAAAAACTTTCAGTTAATAACATCACAAAACTATCTTTGTCCATGATCATACAGGTGCCTTTCTCGTCAGATAACTGTGGGTCGAATTCAAAACTAAGCTTAGTAAAGAATTCAATTGATTTATTGAGGTCTTTAACAGGTAAGTTCACAAAAATTTGATTATTCATAATATTCAGACGCTCCCCCCTAATTGACTACAAATTATTCTAAATACAATTGAAATCACAAAAAGGTAAAAGAGGGTCTACAAGACCCACTATGACTTATTTTACTCAGTAATGATCTCTATAAGCTCTATTCGTTCATCCCCGCCTTTAACCACTACTTCCAGAATTGGACCAATACCCTCACAGTAGTAATCATTTTCTTCAACGCTAGGTTCAAGGGGAGACCATTCCTTTGTCATCAAACAGTTGTCATAAGAACCATATTCAACTGAAACAGATTCTGTCAAGCTGACAATTTCAGCCATATCTTCAGCTTCACCTTTGTAGTACTCCTGACGGTAGATTTCACCTATTTGGAAATCGCCCTTCATTATAATTCCGGGCTTGGCACCGTCAACTCCGGCTTCCCATGATCCTGCAGTACTTACTACTTCCCCATCTTCGATTTCTTTAGAATCCTCTCCGAAGTACCAGACATTTCCGTCCTTGTCCTGTGCATACCAGTCCAGTGTATCTTCAACAAGCTTGCCGTCTTCATACTGCTTGACGCTAATAACCATGTTTTTGACACCCAATATCTCTTTGGTCTGGTCAGTCACAGTAGATTCAACCCTCAAAGATTCCCCATCAGCTTCTCCTTCATAGATGAAGGTTGTACCAGGTTCAAGAGGGAAGTAAGGATTGTCAACCACTTCTACAAAGTTGGCTGGATCGATCATCGGATCGTATTCTTCTTCCTCAATACCTACATCAGGAGTCGTATCCTCGACACATCCTCCAACTAAAATGATAGCGAATCCTATAAGAATTGCTAATATTATATTGCGTTTCATTTCTTAACTCCCCATAAAAGAACAGGATTAACCCCAATCCATGTTTATGCGCACACAATTACAATATAAATCGTCTAACAAATGTGCAATTGTGTATAATTGATGTATAGTTTCCTTATTCTTAATAGTATACGAATGATTTAATACAGAATTATTCGCGAGGCTTAGCTTCACCCACCTCTATCAGATAGCCATCCGGGTCTACCATATAGCAACGGGTTTCAGATATGTGTTCTTTTGGCTCAGTTATGAACTCAGCGCCACGTGCTTTTCGTGATTTATAAAAGTCATGGATATCAGCCACCCGAATATTCAGGAACGCGCTAAGAACATCATGGTTTTGCTTCACAGCAACGGTAGTATTAGGCTTGTCGTCTGTAGGTTTGCCGCCACCAAAATTGAGTATCATCCAACTATTTGCCACTTTCATAATGCACGGGGTACCGTCAGCACTTGGCTCCATAACCACCTTACCGTCAAGCATTTTCTTATACCATTCACACGAAGTTTTCACATCACTCACTATCACTGTATGAGTTAGTACAAACCCCTCACTAGGTGTCGGAAAATCATTATCTGCCATGTCTACATCCCCAATATTTACTAATATTTCAGTATTTGAGGACGATAAGAGTAGTAATTTGCGAAACTATTTTACTGACTTATTCTTCGTGCATCTTAGCTACTTTCAGTAGATGGGTCGAACCCTTTAACGATTAGCCACATCGCAAAAACCATTTTCTGCACGGCTATTGGAATATTATGGGGAGTAATCTCAGGTTTCTTCGGGAAATACATCTTCGAGGTAGCTTGCGAGGACCTGTTGAACGTTGCTCTCCCTGGCTGGCATCTTGCCACATTCCATGGATTCCATGGTGTATTTTGGGAATACATAGATCCAGCCACCTGTATCGTCAATGATGACACGGAGCTTGCTTCCTCCCACTGTGAGAGCGAATTTTAGCTGGGACGGATTGCTCATATCTTCAGGAACCATCAGGACGATGGAACCTTTGAAGAAATGGTAGATGAGAGATTCTTTTATCGCAGAGTCATATCCAATTGTGAATTTTGCATTGGAGGCCGTACTTTCCTTGATGTAATTGAGGGATTCATTGTAAAGATCAGAGCTTCTGGTAAAAGGTGAGGTGAAATGTAAAGTTCCGGAATCTTTGCTGTATGAGAGGGAATCTGTATTTTCAGTGACAACGTCCTGAATGTCAGAATCGGTGATGCCAAAATCATTTGTATCTTCCAGAATATTAACCACTGGGATAGAGAAGGTCAGAGTTTCTTCGCTGACCCTTGAAGATGGATGGTCCTCAGTATACTGTGTGATCATTGCTTCGATCAGTGCGTATTTTATGGGCATCGGTAATTTCATTGTGAGGCTCCTTGGAGTGAAAAATGTGTTTGACAGCTACAACCGGAATATATTTACTGATTTTCTATTATTTAAAGTTAAGTATAGTTTATTTTACTAATTTAAGGTATGTGAATAAATGAAAGGAGATGGGATTTTCAAAGGGTACTTTTCATTCCATGAAGGAGACTGCCAGAAGTAATGAGCCATTTACTTTGAATGCTCATGTGAGGGAAAGGCTTGATAAGTGGGAGCATAAAATAATAAATGTATATATCTACACATCATATCTAGAAAATAGGGGTGACAAAATGTTCTGCTACCAGTGTGAAGAAACAATGAACGGGGAAGGCTGCACAAATAGTGGTATGTGCGGTAAGAAAGGGGAGGTCGCAGACCTTCAGGACGATTTACTCTATGTGCTTAAGAGCATTGCATTCTACAACCAGAAAGCAAGAAAGGCAAAAATTTCTGAAGAGAGCACTGATGATTTTATGCTCGATGCACTGTTCTCAACTATAACGAATTCCGATTTCAGAGCAAGCGGAATTCAGGACCGCATTGACAGAGGATTCAAGCTTCAGAATGAGATCAAGCAGAAACTTCTGGATAACAATGCACTTGATGAGAACGATCTGCCCGAGATCGCAACTTTGACCCCGGAAAACCTCAAGGACAGGAATACCGGCGTACTTGCAACAGAGAACGAAGATATACGATCATTGAGAGAACTGTTGATCTATGGTCTCAAAGGAATTGCAGCATATGGACATCATGCTATGATGCTTGGAAATGTCAATAAAAAAGTTAATTCATTTATAGAAGAAGCCCTCGTGGCAACCACGGATGACAGTCTGACTGATCAGAACCTCATTTCATTGGTCCTGAAATGTGGGGAAAAAGGCTTTGATGTAATGGCAGACCTTGACAAGGTAAATACCAATGAATTCGGAAATCCGGAACCTACAGAGGTCAATATTGGGACAAGAGACAAGCCGGCAATTCTCATAAGCGGCCATGATCTAAAGGACCTGAAACAGCTTCTCGATCAGACAGAAGGGACCGGTGTTGATGTCTATACTCATGGTGAGATGCTGCCTGCAAATTCATACCCTGAATTTAAGAAGTACGAAAATCTGGTGGGTAACTACGGTGGCTCATGGTGGCGTCAGAAGCAGGAATTCGAGAGCTTCAACGGACCAATATTAATGACAAGCAACTGCATAGTCCCTCCAAGGGAGAGCTACATTGATAGGATATACACTACAGGCTCCGTAGGTTATGACGGTATCACACACATCGTAGCTGAGGATGATGTGAAAGATTTCTCGGCTATTATCGAGCAGGCAAAGACCTGTGAACCTCCGGTACAACTGGAAGAAGGTACCATCATGGGCGGTTTTGCTTACAACGCCGTACTATCCAATGCAGACAAGATCGTTGATGCTGTCAAAGCAGGCAAGATTAAGAAGTTCATTGTCATGGCAGGCTGTGACGGACGACACAAGGACAGGCAGTACTACACGGATTTTGCGGAGGCATTGCCCAAAGATACTGTCATACTTACCGCCGGATGTGCAAAATATCGCTACAATAAACTGAACCTCGGTGACATTGATGGAATTCCAAGAGTGCTGGATGCAGGACAGTGCAATGATTCATTTTCACTGGTCGTTATTGCACAGGGACTTATGTCCAGACTTGGATTCATAGATGTTAACGAAGCACCAATCTCGTACAATATCGCCTGGTACGAACAAAAGGCTGTCCTTGTGTTGCTTACCCTCCTGAGGCTTGGAATACAGGATATAACCCTTGGCCCGAAGCTACCTGCATTTGTCTCACCCAATGTCCTCAATGTACTGGTGGAGAAGTTCAATATGACACCGAACACTACCATAGAAGAAGACATGGAGAGACTCTTGAAATAAGGGCTTAAACAAACTAAAAAGGTAAAGACCGGAATTTAGCTGGTCTTTATCTATCTCTTTTTGTTTCATTAAATTGTACAAGCTAGTTTTTCCATAATAGTGAGAGGTTGGATATCTAAAAATAGACAAAAAGAGATTAACTTGTTATTTTATTTTATTTTATTTTATTTTATCATTACAGTGATTACAGGCTTCACTATTGTATTCTTAAATTATACACAATATCCCTATTGGTAAAAACAGCGTCCATTGAAACATTGTAATTAGTGGATTGGGAACTTTGTTCTTTATCGAGTAGAATATTTGGACTAGAGCAAATAGCAAATAATTAAGGCCAATGAATTTCACCATAATTACATTTTCCGGACTCAAAAAGATTCCAAAACCAATTAACAGTAAAGTGATGGATGAAAGCAATAAGTAGATAGAGACATAATGAAATACACTTTGTAATATTGCTTTGGGAATAAGTTCCATATTGGAATCAAGCATTGGTCTTAGGTACCATTTTGATCCAAATACAAAGTGACCAACAACAACAAACAAAGCTAGAAAGCCTGCAATAATAATTTTTACATCCACTTTCATTCCTCTTTTAAATAATATTTATATATTACTTTTCACCCGTATTTGTAGTTCTGTAGGACTATGGTAGATACGTTAACAAACTTAATAGGGAGTAGAGTTTTCTACTCTCTACTCTAACTCTTATGATGTCGAATTTGATTGTATTTTTCATGTGTCCATGTTTTAGTTCACATTCTCTTGTCTTTTTATAGAAATTTATCAGAACTGCGGTGGCTGCCAGCCACCAAAGACTTTCTCGATGTATTGTACCACAGCCAGAGCAACATCTTCTCGCCATGGACGAGCTACCACCTGTACACCAATGGGCAGTCCTTCCGGTGAAGTGCCGGCACGGACAACCGCAGCAGGCCATCCGGTCAGGTTATAGGTCATGGTATAGCTAAAAGCAAGGAAGTTTTCGAACGAGGTTCCATGGTTCATAGCAGGATAGGCACACACAGGACAGATTATTACATCATAGTTCTCCATGAAAGAGAGCATTTTACTGCGGAACATGTCCAATTGGATCATCAATTCACTGAACTCAGCAGATGATCTGGCTTTAGAGTGGCACTCTTCTAAAATACCTTTTGTCCAGGGATGAATTTCAGTTGTTCCTGCAACCTGTAAGGACTTTTCGATCCAATATCCGGCGTCTGCTTCAAACATAGCATTCTCAAACCAAAAAGACTGTTCAATACCTTCAGGCATGTCTTCTGTAACGGTCATTCCTGCATCTGAAAGTACCCGTGCAGTCTTTCTCACTACCCTAACTGTTTCTGGTGTGGGCGGTATGATACCGTTATCTGTGTAGACAGCGGCACGCAATTTATTGATCTCAACTGTATCAGGATCACCCAGTGGCATAGGAACGATTGCAGGATCGCGCCAGTCTACACCTGCAATAATTGGAAGTGTTAAGATCAGATCTTCCACGAATCTTGCCATTGGTCCGGCCTGCCATAATGGAATTATGTGTCCAAATGGAGACGGAAAGTGGCCTGTTAATGGCACTCGTCCTGCAGTCGGCTTGATGCCAGCTATGCCACAGAAATGGGATGGTATACGAATGCTTCCCCCTGCATCATTGCCCAGACCTAATGGGGATCCGCCCACAGTTATAATGGCTGCTTCTCCTCCACTGCTACCTCCGGATGTACGGGAAATATCGCAAGGATTGGATGTACATCCATAAACCAGATTGTCGCTCTCATAGCCAAGAGCAAACTCCGGGAGGTTGGTCTTCCCCAAAAGAATCGCTCCTGCGGCCTTCATTCGGGCTACAATGGTGGCGTCCCGAGCTGGAACAAAGGACGAACGGCCTTTAGTTCCTGATGTGGAAATAATTCCTTTTGTCTCTACATTATCTTTTATTGTAAATGGTACACCGTGAAGTGGCCCTTTAATATCTCCCCGTGCAAGAGCAGTATCGGCTTTTTGCGCCTGTTCCCGAGCCTCATTTGCTTGCAGCTGTACAATCGCGTTCAATTTAGGATTTACTTCTTCGATCCGCTGTAAGTATGCTTCAACCACTTCTTCAGAACTGATATCTTTTGTACGAATGGCTTGTGCCAGTGCCTTCGCGGATGAGTAGATTATTCTATCCAACAACTTTACCCCCATTGTAAATTTGTTAAGTCCTTTGATATAAAATCTTTGCATATTTGGATAAAGATTTTATGTGGGGTATCTATATATTGAAATAGATAACAGTTTACATTATATTTATGGGGGCAAATAATGGTCACAGAAAATGTTTTATCTTCACAATTTGAGCAATATTTACTTTCTATGAACAAAATTGATGCAAGCAGACTGATACAAAATGAGTTTTCCGGAAACAATGCTTTTCAATTAATTCGAGAAATAATCATGCCTGCTCTCAGGAACATAGAGTTAGCCTGGAAAAATAATACGATTCCTATGTCTCATCAATATGCAGCTAACAATATCTGTGAAGAAATTGTAAGTTCGATTCTCCCTCCTGAAAGTCCAGAAAGAAAGACTATGCCAAGATTAGCTATTACAACTCTGGGTGATGAGTTTTTGCTTGGAAAGCAAATTGTAGTTTCATGTATGAAAGCAAGTGGATTCAATATACATGACTATGGGACCATGCTGGTTGAGGATGTTGTTAACAAAGTACGGGAAGACGGAATTGAGGTTATTCTGGTTTCAACCCGGATGCCTGATTTTGCCTATAAGGTCAGAAACCTGCGAGATAATTTTGATGAAGAAAGTATCACTGCTAAGATCATAGTTGGCGGTGCTCCATTTTTACTCGATGATGAATTGTGGAAGAAAGTAGGTGCTGATTCAATGGCAGCTGATGCAACAGAAGCATTATTCAAAGTTTATGACATGATGGTAGAATAGCAATTTCGCTAGCTAATATTGGTTAAGCACTTAGAATATAGATATGCTATAATTTAGGTAGTTTGATGATAGATCGTTTTAAGAGGAATATTAGAAGCTAAAACAAAGAATTCGATTTTTGACAGATCTAACTATAAAGCATTTAACTCACTTTCACTCAATGTAATGTTTTATTTATCCTGTCAAACATAAGGTTTTTTGTGTTCACGGACATGAATTTCATCAAATATTAAATGGTGTGACGTTAATCACACCTTGTCCAGCCACATGCTGAACAACTTCTACATCCATCAATACGTCTTATCCTTTCACCACATTCCGGGCAAACACCCTTAAATGATGTCTGTACTTTGATGCCCTTTTGAACACTTCTTTGTGTATCGATCACTTTTTCTATTGTACCGTTAACCGAATCTTGTGTCAATGATCTGAGGTAATTAGCCACGATCGAAGGGCATGACTTACCATCAGTATCACGACCTTTACATGCATCACACTGGATTTTACTCCAATGATGTGTAAGGCTTTTGATATTTGCTCTTCCCTGCAATGCAAGTGATACAGTGATCGCAAGTGCAGAAGAATGAGCTTTACATCCACCACCGACAGTGGTCATGAACATCTCCCAAAGAATCGCATCATTGCCATCGTTTATTGGATTCTGGAACGACTTGCAATATAACTCACCACATCCGGTTGTGAACTTTATCCTTCTACCATTTACAGTTTCCTTTGGATGCAAGTCAATTTCTGTATTGTAATTCAATCTGAAGAGATTCACCCTCTGAAGAAGCTCACTCTTCTCTTCAAGAGATAACCTTTCCATTGCAAAAGCGAATGTCTCAGGATTCATTATATCAATCTGAGTAGGAGAAATATCTTCTTCAATATCAGCTTCTTCAATATCTGTATCTCCGCATATTTCAAGGAGCTTTATATCATCCTCTTCTGATTCTTTTGCAGCAACGATCACCTGGTCGTCCCTGGAACCATCACGATAGACTGTCAGACCTTTACAACCGAGTTTCCAGGCCATCATATACAATTCCCCAATTTGCTTAGATGTGGAGTCATAAGGGAGATTTATGGTCTTTGAGACAGCGTTATCAACATACTTCTGAACTGTAGCTTGCATCTTCACATGGTCTTCAGGTGAAATATCGAAAGCTGTGATGAAGTATTCCTTCACGTGGTCAGGGACTTCAGTCAGGTCCCTCATCTTCAGAGATGGAGTTGTCCTGAGTATTTCCATCAGTTCTTCAGAATAGAAACCTTCTTCCTTCGCCACCTTCTCAAAGAATGGATGAACTTGAATGAATTCACTATCAACGATCTTCCTCTTATACACGAAATTGAAATTAGGCTCAATTCCAAATGATACACCAGCGAATGTTGCAAGTGTACCTGTAGGTGCGATTGTTGTGATCTGACAATTTCTTGGTGTCTTCTGTGATGGAAGATTTTCCTGCTGGAACTCAGGGAACGTACCGAATTCACGACCAAGCATGTTTGATGTAGCCCATCCAACGTTATCAATGAACTTCATGACCTTTCCAACCATTTCACGGCCTGCATCACTGTCATAAGGTAATTTCATGTACAACAGCATGTCTGCAAGTCCCATGACACCCAATCCAATAGGTCTGGTCTTGTGTGCCATATCATGGATCTCAGGTAATGGGAAATGATTCACATCGATGACCCTATCCAGGAATGTGACTGCAATTTCAGTGATCTTCTTGAGATGGTCAAAGTCAATTACATAGCGTCCATCTTCTGTGGTTTTCAGCATATTAACTAGGTTTATTGAACCGAGATTACATACGCCGAATGGAATGAAATAGAACTCACCACAGGGATTCGATGATTTGATTGCACCGAGATGAGGAACAGGATTAGTGGAATTTACCGTATCAATGAATATCATTCCGGGTTCACCGGATTCCCATGCATTCTTGCATATGATATCAAATATCTCACGGGCATCTGTAAGGATTACTTCATTATTATGAGGATTCAACAGTTCAAAATCATTTCCTTTCTCAACAGCATCCATGAAAACGTGAGACACAGCAACGGACAAATTGAAGTTTGTCATCGTCTTGTCATTCTTCTTACAAAGGATGAAGTCAAGAATATCCGGATGGTCCACACGGAGAGTACCCATGTTTGCACCACGTCTCATACCACCCTGTTTGACTTCTTCTGTAGTTGCATTGATAATCTTCATCCAACTGAGAGGACCGGATGCAACACCATTTGTTGATGATACCGGGGAACCCTTTGGTCTAGTTGAAGAGAAGTCAAAACCAGTTCCACCACCGCTTTTATGAACAATAGCAGTGTTTTTGACGGTCTCCATTATTTCAACCATATCATCTTCAATAGGTAATATAAAACATGCAGAAAGCTGTTGTCTGTCACCTTCTTTACCTGCATTTGCCAATGTAGGGGAATTTGGCAAGAAATCAAGGTTGTACATTACATCAAAGAAGTCATCTGCTAATTCTTTGTCACCATTTGATATTACAAATGCGACTCTTTCACATAATCCGCTCCAATCCTCACCCTCATGGTAATACCTTTTACCGAGGATATCTTCAGCAATGGGGCTAAGTGTCTTGCATTGCGTTGTAATTCCCATTTTTTCACCTTATAGTTCTAAACAAAATTTTCATCATTTGTACTTCAACAATCAATCTTCAGCTTTATATAACTCTTTAATATTCAGACTCAAATGGGAACTCACAGTAATTTTAAAAGTATCATATGTTGTTGAATAGAGTTGTCAGCTTCAGCCAGGATAGTTATTTTAATAGGTTTTTAACAGATTCCAGATCAAATGAATTGTCTTAAAGGTTATGAAAATACGCTTAATCTACATATACCCTATACAGACTTTATAAACAGTCACTAACAAAAAGTATACTTGAGTTCGATCATGGTAACCAGGCTTCATGCCATTTTGACTCCATTCTGCCATTGACCGCAGAATGCCTGCCAATAATTTCTATGGTCATTGAGGAAGATATTATCAAGTATCAGGGATAAGTTTTCATGAAGAACTTGTCCTATTCAATTTTAATAATAAAGATCATGGTGTGATGAAATGGAAGATCCACTGGAATTTTTGAGGAACATCAAATCCGTGGCAAGTCGAGATGGACTTGTTCAGAATGTGGAGGCACTATTTGTGTACATAGCGGATGTTGCTATAGTTGTGGTAAAAAAAGAATGAAATATAATTAAATTTCAACTCTCCTGAACCATTAGTGGATCATCTTTTTTAGCAACCCATGCTTTTTCCTGCAATGATTTTATCCAGGGAATAATTAAAGGCAGGGAATCAATTGCTAAAGTAATACGTTATTCATCTTGTCCAAGAGTGCACTGCCTGCCCAGGTATTCACTTCCCCAATCACAAAGCGCTTCAAGTATAGGAGCAACGGTCCTACCAAATTCTGTTAATGAATATTCAACCTTTGGAGGTATTTCCGGATACATCTTCCTGTTTACTAGACCATCTTCTTCAAGTTCTCTTAGCTGTTTTGTCAGCATTCTTGGGGAAACGCCATGGAGATTCTGCTGTAATTTGTTATAACGTATGACCTCAAGTTCTTTTAGCTGCCAGAGGATAAGAGGTTTCCATTTTCCCCCGATAACATCAAGGGTCGCTTCCACAGGGCAGTGGTACTCTTTGTTGTTCCTGATATTGATCAGTTTTTCGTTATTTTCCATGATTTTTACCTAAGTATACTTTTTGTTAGTGACTATTAAGAAAGTCTGTATGGGGTATATGTACATTAGCTGTATTTTGATGGTATATAAGGTAATTCATCGGATTTGCATTATTTAAAACAAGGACGGTATTAAAATGAAAGTAATCGCAATAAACGGAAGCCCAAGAAAAGAAGGAAACACCGCAGCACTCCTGAAAGAACTCACATCCAAACTTGAAGCGGAAGGCATCGAGACCGAAACCATCAACATTGGCGGGAAGAAGGTTCGCGGTTGTACTGCATGTATGAAATGCTTTGAGAATAAGAATAGTAAATGTGTTTTTGATGATGATATCATCAACGAATGCATCATGAAAATGAAGGAAGCCGATGGTATTGTCATAGGTTCGCCAACATATTTCGCTGATGTCAACACAGAGACCAAGGCACTTATTGACCGTGCAGGGTTCGTGTCTATTGCAAACGATAGTTTCTTTTCAAGAAAGGCCGGTGCTGCTGTGGTAGCAGTTCGCAGGGCAGGTGCAGTACATGCTTATGATTCCATCAACCATCTCTTTGGGATAACCAATATGGTCACTGTGGGTTCAACTTACTGGAACCTCGGTATTGGTCTGAATCCCGGGGATGTCAATGACGATGCTGAAGGTATGCAGACCATGGATAATCTCGCTTCTAATATGGCGTGGTTGCTGAAGAAGATACATTCAGAGTAAATAAAAAACAGAGAAATAGATAACAAAATGGGAATCACTAGAATATTGAGGAAATGCCATAAAGACATTTTCTCTGTAATTCTTTGACTTCAACACCCTTCCCACAACTCCAACCTTTCTTTTACATGAGCATAAGTGAAAATGGCTTCTAGGCTTCAGCCATCTTCTTCATACAATTCAATACCCTTAGAATGATCAATCTTCTTCCAGTCTAAACAGGGCACATATAGAATTCACGGTACTGCAATATGCAAACCTAACAAACCCAGGCCCTCTTCAATGAAAAACAAGGCAAAAATGAGATAAACAACTCCTAGAGAACGAATCGTATAAAGATAATAGTTGTTTTTCAGGAAAGACCTGTATCTCCCTACAATAAATGCAATCGCAATTTTTGAGCCTACAAGAAGAGTATAGAACCCAACCACGAATAGAATCGTTGCTAATATATCAATGGCAAGGGTCTTGAAAAGAATGGGGGCACCGATGGCGATCCAAAACAGGTATGGGTGAGGACTCAATAAATTTGCTAAAATACCTTTCTTAAGGGAGTCCTTTTTTTCATTACTGATATCAACATCAATATTTTTAGTTTTAAAAGAGGAGATCCCAAGATGTATCAAGTACACTGCACCTGACAGACTAATAAAAGCAATTACAGAGTTCTGACTTTCAAAACGTAGCAGAATGAATACAATGGACGCTATTATCAGAATATCTGTTATCAATGGGGAAATAGCAACCTTAAAACCTGCCTTTGACCCATGTTGCAGAGTTTCAGAAATTGTCATTGCCAGTAGTGGTCCGGGAGAAATACCCGCAACAAAACCGAGAAATATTCCCATTAATAGAAATTCTGCAGTTTCATACATAATTATTCCACTTTGTTATACTCACGTTTTCTTTCTTGTACAATTTAAGTTATCTCCATCCAGGTAATTCCCAACTGCAAGGATTATATGGTGGGATTTTGTAGACTTTTCGAGATTCATTGATGTTTTTACCTTTCACCAGGCATCATTTGATTACAAAACGTGGCAATATACAAAAATCTTCCACCTGGTAAATCAGGTAAAAAAGAGAAGATCAGAGATGATAACTATGTTACATGATCATCATTTTCCAGTGTATGATTTTATTGCATCCCACAAATATTCCATGTTCTCTTCCGGAGTGCCAAGTGAAATTTCACCGCCGGTTGAAAGAATAAATCCTTTTTCAGGAGCAGCATCCATGCACTTTTTTACTTCTTGTTCGATTTCATCTCTGGATCCCTTGATGAACACATTTTGATCCATGTTTCCCATTAGACAGACATTTTCTTTCTGCATTTCTGCGAGATCACCATGTGCAAAGCTCAAACCATCTGGTTTTAGCTTAAATTCCATATCCAAAAATGGATATTCCGCATAGTTTTGTGAGACCACATATAATCCTCGTGTCTTTATGTGGTCGACAACCTGCTTTGTGGATCCGAATATAAATTCTTCAGATATCTCGGGGCCGAAGAGGTCTCCTGCATTTGCACCGTTCTCAACAAAGATTCCATGAGCCCCACTGTCTATCAAAAGATCAGCGTACATGATAACTGCCTTTGTTAACTTTTCGAGTAATGCACGCATACCATCCGGTTCCGTCATAACCTCCACACAAAGATCACTTACCTCCATTAACTGGGATGCAAGCAGCATTGGTGATTGTATTGTTGCTGCAACGAACACAGTATCACCAATCTTTTCGTTCATGATCCTGATCGATTCTGCAATGGTCTTTACACGTGGTGACGTAAGGATCATTTCAGGATCGATCTTGTCATGTTCATTTACAGATTTTATTGCAAATTCTTCAACTGTCGGGTAATCATTCTCTTTAATGTGGATCTTTGTACCGAGAGCTTCTGCTTCAACAAGTATGCATCCCCAGGGTGACATTACGTTGTCATGATGATATGTTTCCTGTGCAAGAATTTGAGCTTTTGCAATTCCCTCTGCTGAATAGTATGCATCACCCATCGTAGTGTTCATTTTCTTTAATATCGCATTACCTGCACCAAACCATAGATATCCATATGGGACTCTGTCAACTTCTTTCATTCCAAGAGCGTTTATAAATCTCTCTTTTGATGTCATTTGTTCCGTCATATTGTTTCCACTCCCTGATTGCAGATCATGTTTGTCTGGTATGCGTGAATAAGTGTAAATAAGTATGAATAAGGTATGAATCAATACTGTATATATTTTACTTTGGAAGTGTGTTTAGCGCAATCAACAATAATTTTAAATGCACTGGAGATATCGATGCTCATTTACACTTAATGCTCATGTTAGGTAAAGATTGGAGATGTAGGACGGAACTCTTCTCAAAAATAAAATTTATGATTGCAAATAATTTGTTTTTTTGGGAGTGAAAGTTGGAAAAAGCATTACTTTTACTTTTATGTTTTCATTAGTTCTAAAAAAACTTGTGAATATTTTAAGATTACCTTTTTGCAAAACGGAAGTTTTACAAGCTGAAACCTGAGTATATTTAAAAATAACCTGTTCCATATATCTTACATAATGTCTTATACTCTTGAAATTATCGTTATTGTTATTTTGATATTGCTCAACAGCATTTTTGCGATGTCTGAATTCGCCCTTGTTTCATCAAGAAGGATACGCTTAAGGCAAAAGGCGGATAAAGGAGATACAGGGGCACTAGCAGCACTTGAAATCTCAAAGAACTTGACTCCTTTCCTTTCAACTATTCAGATAGGAATTACTCTGATAGCGATATTTACAGGTGCATTCGGAGGAGCAACTATAGCAAGGGGTCTTTCCTCCTACTTTACACGGTTCCCTGCGTTAGCTCCATACAGTTATGCACTCGGAATTTCCATTATGGTGGTTATCATCACTTACCTTACCTTAGTATTCGGGGAACTTGTTCCAAAAAGAATTGCACTCTACAGAGCAGAAGCCATTGCTTCCAGGGTAGCAAAACCTATGAGATTCTTTTCTTCAATAGCAAGGCCGCTGGTGGTAATTCTCAGTTCTTCAACCGATGCCGTACTCCGGCTTCTGAAAGTTCCAAAAGACTATGAACCGTCGATTACGGAAGAAGAGGTCAGAGTCATGCTTGAGAAAGGAACCAAAAACGGAGTATTCGAGAGGGCTGAACTAAGCATGATCAAAGGTGTACTTAAGGTGGGTGACCTTCGTGTTGAATCCTTGATGACACATCGCAATGAGATAATCGCTTTGGATCTAGAAGACAAAGTTGATGTGAACCTTCAGAAAATGATAGATAGTGGCCGTTCCTATTTTCCTGCTTATGAGAAGGACTTTGACAACATTATCGGTATAGTTTCAGCAAAAGATATCATGGCAAATATCGTGGAATCAGATATCGTTGACATGAAAAAACATATCAAAGAAGCGCTCTTCGTTCCTGAAACCCTGCTAGTGCTGAAGCTCCTTGAAGCATTCAAGGAAAACGAAGTGCATATAGCTCTAATAGCTGACGAGTACGGGAATATCCAAGGAGTCATTACCCTCAACGACGTACTTGAAGCGATTGTGGGGGATGTCAAATCCCTTGGAGAGCCAATGGAGATGCCCAAAATAGTTATGCAGAAAGACGGTTCTTGGCTTATCGACGGAGATACACCCATTGAAAAGGTAAAGGAAACGCTATCCCTTGATTCCTTCCCTGAGGAGGAGGATGGATATTACTATACAATCTCCGGGCTTATTATGTTCATCCTCCATCGCATACCCAATATTGGAAATAACATTGAGGTAAAAGGAGTAAAATACGAGGTTGTGGCCATGGACGGCAATCGCATTGACAAGGTGCTGGCTATAAGGATTGAAAGTGTCGCAGATGCTGACACAATTTGAAATGCATTATGTTTTTCTTGCAGTCGCTCTAAACAGGCTGCTCAGACCAACCTCAAGTTTATCTATCAGAGGCCAATAAGTTTGAAGAGTTAATTCGCCATATATACAATCAAATTGATCATCTAAAAAAGAATCAAGTTTAAGCGCCAGAATTGCTTGTTCGGATGCTTTGAATAAACCAGAACATTGGAGAGAATGAAGAACTCATTCATCGTGTCATTGTAGAAAATGTTCATGTCACAATGAAAATGGAGCTCTGGAACCTTTTTAGATCTGTTTCTCTGCTGCACTGAACTCTTTTAATGCTAATAGAGCTTCGTCTGCTTTTTCTGTCTGCACAAATATATGATCGTGATAATACGCAGCCACTACATTTGCACTTATGTCATGGGATGCCAATTTTGTTGCAACAGCCGCCGTTAAACCCACCGCATCCAAACTTGAATGAACTGTTAACGTGATCTGTTTAAAGGTACTCTCATACGCTAATTGGGCTTTCTCTGCCGCTTCAACCGAAACTATTAGAGTTTAAACCTTCTTTTTCCACAAATGAAGCCAGTGGACTCAAATGCGCATAATCGGAGTAGTCACCATCAACTGTACAAAATACATAGTCACCACTTTGAATTTCAGGTGTCATGGATCTCAGCAACTCATCTAATTCAACAATTCTTACCATAATTTGCTCTCTCCATTTAATTGTTAATGTCTAATAGATGATGTTCCATATTCTACTTACTGGTAAAATGATCATCTTATAATGTCTATGAAACTTGAAGCCTTCGACAGTATTCAAGTTAAGATGAAAATAGGGATTGATTTGAAAGAGATTTCAAATGCAATTATTATGAGATTAAAATATAATAATAACTGTGCTACTTTCTATGCTTTTATTAATAAATCATACTTGATCTACCAGGTGCAATTAAAAAAATATATATATTTTATCCGGAATTTAAGTGTCCTGAGGATGATTTACTATTAATAAATCGATCTGATCTATGCCTGGGACATGTTGAACCATTTCTTCTTTATTGGGAACATATCCAGGTGCATTCATCCTCACACATCCAATCTTTTAATTTCAATCCAAAATCAAACGAAATTAAATAATTACACATAAGAAAAGGTGAAAACATGAATACAAATGATAAATTACGCTTTAGACCCGCAAATGAAACGTTTAAACATATCTTAAAAGATTCAGCCTGGATTACTGCTGTATTTGCAGTTGCAATATTTGGTCTGTTTACATCTGGGAGCATTTAGTGTTCCCCAGATTTTCATTTTGATGAATGTGAAATGTATTATTCAGATATATAGAAACATTCTACTGACTTGAATAAGTCTGATTATAGTCATTGTATTTTTTATCTATACTTTACAAGTAAATGAATCTATATTTCCATACTTCAAAATAATACCACCCAAATCTCAACCCCCTCCAACATCCACACTCCAGTTTGATATCCTCGTGCGACTTATTTATATTACAAAATCCCTATGTCCTATCCAGGTTAATTGGGCTCAAAGCAAACTGGTTCTTTCAGAGGAAAACACATTACCAGATCCTTGAAACTGCAGTTTATAACAGCTCTTCCACACATTCCTTGAAATCACGGTATGCACGGGTCTCTGCGATGTTCTGTGGACCCGTAGCGAAAGCCTCCAGCATTGAGCGGTAATACCATTCCTGTTCTTTCTTAGGTGCATTGAACTTGTCCCAGAAGCTTTCTCCTTCCATCTTTACATCGCTGATGAGGTCCCTGATATTGGCAAGCTTGTCTGCACATGAGAGGAGTTTGATCTCACAGTTAGCTCTCTCCATCTTTCTTATGGTGTGTTCCTTCCGTTCTTTCCAGGTCTGTGCCTTGTCACCAGTCGCAGGCTTTCTGAGCTCTTCAGGTTCGGTAACAGCATCCACGTAATCAGCAACTTGCTGGCCATATTTTCTTGATACTGTTACAATATCAACGTCAGTATCTTCAACAATGTCATGGAGCAATCCTGCAAGAACAAGTTCAAGAGGTGCATTCTCTTTGAGAAGGATGGATGCTACATCCATTGGATGCGATATATATGGAATACCTGACTTCCTCGTAGCGTTCTTGTGTTTATCTACGGTGAATGCAAATACATCAGCAAGTTCTGGCAGGGCTGTCTCCTTTTGTCCTTCATATTTATCCTGGAGCTCATTTAATTGTATCCTGTAGTTTGCCATCCTCACATGTTCGTAAACGGTTAATTCGCCATCAATCTCTGTTGCTATCATCCTGTAAGGGTCACTGATCCAGATTCTCCTGAAAGGTTCCTCGGACAGGAAATCCAGATAGCTGAATAGTTCAGGCGTTTCTATAGGTTCGGAAACATCGATCGTATAGATCGTAATCCCGTTTCTTTTTTTTTCAATATTGCTGCAATACTGGCTGATAAGTTCACGTATTTTCATGATGACAACTCCCTGATTGATGTAGATAATTTTGAATGCTGACTTTACAGGTCTTTACCTTAATACTTTAAAGTTAATAGTATATCATCTCTATCAAAGGTGTTCAGAAAATATCCGACTCGATCAAATCGAAACAGGGAGATCAACAAGGAATCTGAAAAGCTCTTGCAGTTATCAGCTTGATTGAATCAGAGAAAATGGATAGTAAGGACTTTATCAGGACTGAGAGCTATTCCTTAAGATTGAAACCTTCAGGAGCAAAGAAACTTACTGCTGAGTTTAATTCTATGATGAATGGGAAGGTCGAGTACAGGAAGAAGAATACCACTTGGGGAACTGTTCTTTTGTTCAAAGCTAGGGAATTGGCTCAGTATCTAGTGGTAAGCGACAGGAGATCGATTTCATTAAACCCTACTATGCGACAAAGAGACAGGATACAAACGACATAAGACAGAAAATACTCAGTATTTCCTATTCAGATTGGAAAAAGCTAGGATATTCTAAAGGAATCTTATATTATATGAAGAAAAATGCGAAGGCTGATAAGTCTTTTACACTCAATGTTCATGTCAAGGAGAGGTTGAAAGGATGAGAACAGAGTGTTTCTGTTGATGATGAACTTTGCAATGGTTCTTTATTGTAGTCGATTTTTCTATACTAATTAATGTTTAGTATTTTAGTTACTCTCATCTATATATACCTCCAGAGCCGAATTTTTTTATTAATTATAAGGTGGGAGTTATGAAAACATTAGTAACATATATGACACAGACAGGAAATACACAAAGGATCGCAGAAGCTATTTTTGATGAAATTGCTGGTGAAAAGGATATCAAAGAAATTAAGGACGCAAGCAATTTTGAAGGCTATGATCTTGTATTTGTGGGTTTTCCGATACTGCAGTTCAACGTTCCAGCGAATGTTTCTAAATTTGTTTCAGAGAATGCAGCTGGCAAGAACATAGCATTCTTCATGACCCATGGTGTTCCTGAAGGATTCGAGGCTATTAAATCATGGACAGGATCATTAGAGGATGTCGCAGCCGGTGGTAATTTACTTGGTACATTTGAATGTCAGGGTGAAATTGCACAGAACGTTCTTGATATGCTCGAAAAGTCCGATGATCCTGAGATGAAGGCATTTGCTGAGTTGGGTCCAGGCGCAAAAGGACAGCCTGATGAAGCCCATGTTCAGAAAGCAAAGGAATTTGCAAAGGAAATTCAGGCAAAGGTCCAGTGACTGAATATACCTGTTTTTTCTTTTTTATAATTTGATGTAGAATTTGGCATTGGTTTTAATTCGCAAAATAGCTAGAAATAATTGCACGGCAGACGTTCTAAAAATTATTGCCTACGGTGTTTGTGATATTCAAGCTTAGAAAAATCATTAGTTAGTGCTTACGTTGTGAGTTATATTATTAGTACAGATCAAGATAAATGTGGAATAAATAACAGGGGTAATAAAATGGAATTTGAGGAACTGACAACGGCTAGATATTCCAGCAGAAAATATGATGGTAAAAAGATAGATGATGGTACTATTAAGCAAATAAAGGATATGATAAGGAACAGTCCGTCTGCCGTTAATCTTCAGCCGTGGAAGATCAAAATTGTAGACGATAGTGAACTTAAAGAAAAGCTTGCTCCACATATATTTGGCGGCCAAACACAGGTTCCCAGTTGTTCACATATGATGATCTTATGTGCAAATACTGAGTGGGATAGTCTATTGAAGCAAATATAGAATACATGAAAAAAGCACATGTACCGGAACAAAACATCAAATACTATCTGATGGCGGTTGATGGCATGTTCAGCAGGATGTCAGATGATCAGAAACTTGTAGAATCTGAAAAAAATGTGTATTTAGCAGTTGCTTGTGCTGTGTTTGGAGCCAAGTCCCTGGGAGTAGACTCCTGTATAATACAGGGATTTGAAGTTGATGCCATAAGCCAAATCCTGGGACTAACACCCAATCTCACACCTACATTGATTGTAACTTTAGGTTATGGTGCAGACAGTCCGAGTCCAAAGAACAGGTTTCCTGAGGACGAGATTTTCTTCTAAGAAGACTGCAAATCCATTTTTAAATTATTATGCTAAAATAAAATATGAATCAGGTTTTCTACAGAGCCAAAACAAAATGAAGAAGAAACAAAAATGGACAGAATGAAAAGAAATCCTGGAATTACAATGATTAAAATCATCGTAGTAGTAACTTTTTTGGCAATGCTTATTGTCAATGCACTGGCTAATATTATACCTATCAATGGAATTAGCACTGGTCAGGTTTCAGACTCCTACCCCAACCTTTTTGCTCCGGCGGGACTGACATTTGCAATTTGGGGACTCATATATCTGTTATTGGTGGGGTATACACTGTACCTGCTTGGCATTTTTCAAGGCGACACAAATACTGCCAAGACCGAGCTATTACGTAAAACAGGAATACTATTTTCTATTTCTTCCATTGCCAATGCAACCTGGATATTCTCATGGCACTATGACCTGATCCCACTATCCATGCTACTAATGGTTGTAATCCTTGTTTGCCTGATCCTGATAAATCAGATGATAAGCAATGAACAACTTACTGCAAGAGAATATTTTTTTGTCAGACTTCCATTTAGCATTTACTTTGGATGGATTACAGTGGCAACCATTGCTAATGCTACTGTACTTCTTGTCAGTTTAGGCTGGAAAGGTTTTGGTTTAGCTGAGGCTACCTGGGCTGTTATAATAATCTTTGTTGGACTTATTATTGGAGTTGCAACAATGCTAAAGAACAGGGATATTGCATACGGACTTGTCATTGTTTGGGCTTATGCAGGAATATTACTAAAGCACATGTCACCTGAAGGATTTGGAAACCAATATCCTGCAGTTATCATTACCACGGCCGTTTGTATATTTTTATTAGCTCTTGCCGAGGTATATCTTTTAATTTCAAAAAACAAGTTCACTAAGTAGAGAACATAAACAGTTTCAGATTTGTAAGAGATCTCAAGTATATCTTCAGATTATGAAAACTAATCGGAAATTTTACTTTTGATCCTACTCTTCTTGATAAGATCATCTCTTGCTTTTGAATACCATAAATCGATAATTTCGGTAGCCCACATGGGAGTGTAAACGTCTTTATCTGTAGGGACATATAGTTCAGATTTCAGTCCTTACGCGATCTTTTCAATATCTCTGGGTGCATTGCCGCAGAGACCATAGAAAAGGAATATACCAGTTGAACAAGAACAGCGAATAGTATTTACATATGAAGAAAGTAAATAGTTTAATAGCATCAAAAAATCAGAATAAATAGTTTATCGGCCTTATCATTCTTGTTCAGAATAAAAACCAATAGTTATATAGGCATTATAGAAAAAAAAAGGAAAACCAAAAATTTGGTTTCCCGGTTAGATGTTCAATTAGTTAGTAACTGTAAGATCAAGCAACTTCGCCAAATGCGAACTTGCTCATTACTTTTGTAACTTTTATTGAAACTTCGTCGCCGACCTTTGTTTCGGGGACAAAGACTACAAATCCACTGACTCTTGCGATACCGTCGCCTTCTCTTGCGATATCTTCAATTGTCACATCATAAGTTACTCCAACTTCTACTGGAGCGTCTGACTGCATTTTATTAAACAAATATTTCACGTCCTGATTAATTAGCTTAAATAGAAATACAACCATTTGGTTAAAGATATGGAAAAAACAGTAAATTCGATTAAAAAAATACTATCTAAATCTATAATTTATCAAACCAGTTAAAACCTCTAAAAGCACATGTAGTATACTAATGATACTATATAAAGCTATTCTAGTAGGTACAAGGAAGACGATTGATTTTAGTAAACCTGCTTACATTGGGAAAAGGGATGATACTGATATTCTAAGAAAAAAGATTCTTGCTATTGGTTATACTGAATGAAAGAAGATGGGATTCTCTAAAGGTACTTTGTATTATATGAAGAATGCTGAAGCGGATAAGTCATTTAGTCTGAATGCACATCTAAAAGAAAGGTTGGAATTGTGGGAAGGTACTCAATAGTAGCTTTTTACTTATACTAATAAAAAGAATAATATTAAAAAGCCTCCTTAAGAGGCTTTCTTCTACCCTGAAGATATTTTTTCAAAAGGCATTTTATTGACTTAACCGGTGATATTGATTTTATCAGGCATCTTACGGAGTAAAAAGCCGATTAATTTTTTTTGCCTATCCCCTCTGCTAATGCCTGGATTAAATCAAGAAATTGTTTCACAAAAGCTCCGGCCAGAAAAGATATGCCTGCTTTCATCAGGGTGATCTTTTCAGAATCACCGGCAGCTTCTATCGCATTTACTACGTTCTGTATGGTTGAATTCTCCAGGCTGATATTTGGTGGTACGGTTGTTGTATCAAAGTCAACAAATATCAGATCAAATAGCAGGTATATTCCAATTGCCATCAGGGGAGCAGCCAGTACACGCAAAGATTTTCTTTGAATATCGAAATCATCTAATTTGTCATAAAAACTTTTGTTGTTGAACTGTTTTAATTTATCTCCCTCATTATCTTCCTCATCTGTTAGCTCTTTTTTTCTTGTTCCCCATTCGCTTGCAGTAGAAGCAAAAAGATACATTAGTCCACCAATTAAGCTAAAGACAATTACATAAAGAGGTATAATCGGGTCTGACTTAAATACTGCTAAATAAATTAAAACAGCACTGGCAACGACAGCTGACCAAAAAATTGTTCTGATGACAGTCCGCCTAGGATTCTCATCACTTGCATCAACAGTATCGGATTCCATGTTTACCCCATATTTTTTAATATCTGGTTAATTTTCAGTTCTACCCAGTACTCACCACAAAAAGTCAAATATAATATATAAAATAGTATTTGTTTTTCAAAAGATATACTTATTGAATCTTTTTTACTAAACTCTAATACTAATTTGAAATATAAATTGTTTTTTAAAATATGGTTCTATTTATGTTAAAATGTAGATAAATAATTCCTTATAGAATTCTACCATCAAAAAATAGCGTACACTTTTTTCGCCTTGTATATATCCCAAAAATCAGGTGCGGGGATATAGGTAATGTTAAAAAACGGAACTATCAACATTAAGTATGTCTGTTAGAAATATCAATTACTTACTGATGCAAAAAAAGTAAAACATTCATACTGAATTATTTTATGTGTACAGTTCTGGACAATGAAGTAAGTTCCTAACAATTAAAGCCTACTACAAAAAAATAAAAAGTGGAATTGCGGATCAAGTATTTCTTTATTCTTGAATCTCCGCTGCTTTATTGTAGCATACAACTGCTTCTTCGTGCCTCCCAAGCTTGTCAAGGACAAAACCTTTGTTATTCCAGGCAAGGGCATAGTTAGAATCTATCTCTATGGCTTTATCAAACGCCTCTATTGCCATTTCATATTCTCCCTTATTAAAAAAGGCAAGACCTTTGTTATTCCAAGCAATGGCATCCTCTGGATCTATCTCTATGGCTTTATCATAAGCTTCGATTGCATCTTCGTATCTACCCATGTTATTAAGGGCAAAACCTTTGTTATTCCAAGTATCGGCATAATCAGAATCAATCTCTATGGCTTTATCATAAGCCTCTATTGCCTTTTCGTATCTACCCATGTTATTAAGGGTAGAACCTTTGTTATTCCAAGCAACAGCATAGTCAGGATCAATCTCTATGGCTTTATCATAAGCTTCGATTGCATCTTCGTATCTACCCATGTTATTAAGGGCAAAACCTTTGTTATTCCAAGTATCGGCATAGTCAGGATCTATCTCTATGGCTTTATCATAAGCTTTGATTGTATCTTCGTATCTACCAAGCTTGCCAAGGGCAAGACCTTTGTTATTCCAAGCAGTGGCATAATCAGAATCAATCTCTATGGCTTTATCATAAGCTTCGATTGCATCTTCGTATCTACCCATGTTATTAAGGGTAAAACCTTTGTTATTCCAAGCAACAGCATAGTCAGGATCTATCTCTATGGCTTTATCATAAGCCTCTATTGCCTTTTCATATTCACCTTGATTAAAAAAAGCAAGACCTTTATCATTCCATGTACCAGCAGTCTCTTCAATGCACCCGGCACAGAGAACCGCTATCAATGTAGCAACTAAGAAGATAATTTTTGTATTCACCCTATACCCCTCCAATTAAAATATCTGTATTTGGCACATAAAAAGATTTGCTTTATATGTAAGATTGTCAACTCTCTTTCACAACAGTATGAATGTTCTTTTCTGGATAATCGGGAGAGGCATCAGCCCATATATTTCCTGAAAAATCTTCCATCCTTGATATGAAGCTTAGCACCATCAACATGCATGTTGATTCCATGACCATTTAAGAGAAGGAGTTTCATGTTCAGAACCCTTCCATTCTTTGCTTTGGGTTACGGGCTTCATCTTTTATTTGAGAGATAAACTCAGAAGCTCTTTCCTTTCCTTGTAATTTCAATTCTATTTGAAAATTGAAAAGTTCAAGTGAATGCTCCTCAATAAAAGGTGCAATTAATGGATCACAATAATCACACTTGACAGAAGAAGGATCTTCAAGGGATTCGGCATCAATTTTAAGCTGATCAATAACAAAACTATCCCTGTAATATCCAAGCACCCATGTAATATGCCTTCTGAGAATTGGATACTCGTCTGGACTTACCTTATAAAGCTTTAATAATAATCTTAGTATTTCTAAGAATTTATCCTTGTTTGAAGGTTCGATACCTTTTTCGACAATATATCTAAAAAGAATTTCCAGTAAACTATCTACCAATTCATTATCTTCAGTATCCAAATGCTCAGCAAGAATATCCAATTGATTTGGACTTAACACATATTTTATTTCATATCTGGAAATTTCTTCCAATATCAGTTTTTTAGTTGTAATGTCTGCTGAATCAAGGTAGCTAAATGTCTTATCGAGATCTTTTTTCCTTTTCAAAGTCTTTTTTGGGATTAGATATGAAGCCCTTCCATCTGTTTCTTTAATACCGTATTTCGGCAAATCATCATATTTTAATGAGACAAGAATTCCTGACTTTCTCATATTGGATAATTTTCGATCTATACTTTTCTTTTTATAACCACGTTTATCGGGATGAGTTTTCATGAGGTAATTTACAAGTTGCCGCCTTCTTACGTACCCTTTTACATTTAAATATTCGAGTACCTCTGTGTCAAAATCGACCTCACTTTTGATATTATTTATGTCATTACTTTCGATATTTGATATCAAATTCATACTCAATTATGTATATATATCATCTCCTCATGACGATTTATGTTGATTAACATGAGTAATGAAAGAATACTAACCACCGTATCTCCTTATCTTAAGGAGAAGCTAGTACAGATGTCAGATAAGTTTGGATGCTCTCAGGCTGAAGTTGTCAGAATCGCATTAATGAAGCTCTGGGAGTTTCTAGGAGCAGGTTTCAGGGGATCAAACAGAGGATAAGAGAAAATGGCGATCTCAATTTGAATACTCCGGCGGTGAGGAGGTTAGTCAAAAATCAGTAAAATTATGAAGGCACCTGTAAATTAGAATCTAGTTCTTTTGCTTTTTCATATGCTTCTACTGCTTCTTCATCTCTTCCTAAAGAATTAAGGGCGGATCCTTTTAAGTACCACGCATAAGCATCATCTGGGTTTATGTCTATGGCTTTCTCAAATGCTTCTATTGCTTCTTCATATCTTTCGTCCAAGTCAGATAAGTAGATATAATATAAAATAAAAATATTTACACAAATGAATACTGGGTAATTAATATCTACAATAGTACAGTAAAATTATCATGATGCCACCTGGCGGAGAGTTTGATTCTTCCGAAGTCTAATAAATGGGGAAAGGGGAATAATATGACACAAATTGATATGGAAGAAATTATCAATAGCAGTCCGATAATTGTTTTTTTGTGGAAGGCAGAGAAAGACTGGCCTGTGGAATACGTAACAGATAATATCCTGCAATTTGGGTATATGCCAGATGATTTTACATCAGGACGCATTCCCTATGCTAACATAATACATCCAGATGATCTGGAACGTGTTCATGCAGAGTTTGACAAATATCTTGAAGAAAAAGTGCATAAAGATTTCACTCTGGATTATAGAATACTGACTAAATTTGGAGATGTGAGATGGATCAATGAAAGAACATTGATCCAGCGTGATGAGGATGGTACGATATCCCATTATGAGGGAATTATTCTTGATATCACAGAACCTAAGCGTTCTGAACAAAAAATACATCTCAACGAATCTCGCCTAGAAGCACTTCTACAGCTCAATCATATGATACATACATCAAGAAAGCAAATTATCGACTTTACACGCGAGAAAGCTGTGGAACTTACCGATAGCAATATTGGATATATTGGATTTGTGAATGAGGACGAAACGATCCTCACAATAGATTCCTGGTCAAAGAACGCAATGAAGATATGTGCTGTGGATAACAGGAGATTTGAATATTCGCTTGAAACTACTGGTATATGGGGGGAAATCGTAAGGCAGCGCCAACCAATCATAATTAATGATTATCTAAATTGCAATCTGCCAACGAAGGTTTTTCCAAAAGACCATGTTGCATTAAATCGTTTCCTCAGTATCCCCGTCTTTGACAAAGATAAAATTGTTGCGTTTGTAGCTGTTGGGAATAAAAAACAAAACTATGATTATTCAGATGTCAGGCAATTAACATTATTAATGCAGGGGATGTGGAAAACACTTAAAAATAGGAAGGTAGAGAAAAATTTAATTCAAGCAAAGATTGAAGCTGAAGCTGCTAGCAGGGCAAAATCTGAATTCCTTGCAACAATGAGTCATGAACTGCGCACACCTCTCAATTCAATTTTCGGTTTTTCACAAATGTTGCATGATCAAATATCAGGTGAACTGAACGAGAATCAAATGGAGTATGTTTCCAATGTTCTGGTAAGTAGTAAACATTTAATGGAATTGATCAATGATATTCTCAATCTATCAAAAGTTGAAGCTGGAAAAATGAAACTTGTGCCTGAAAGTTTCAAAGTTTTTGAGATCATATACGAGACATTAGGATTGATGCAACCTGCGGCAAATATAAAACACATTAATATTGAAACCAAAATTGAGAATGATGATCTGGAATTATATGCCGACAAGAAAATGATCAAAGACATTATGTATAATCTTCTCTCCAATGCAATTAAGTTCACACCGGAAAATGGGGAAGTGTGCGTTAAGACAAGTTCCATCAATGGCAAATTACAGGTTTCTGTCTCAGATAACGGTATTGGTATCTCTAAAGATGAACAACAGGAGATATTCAAACCCTTCACACAGGTGGATTCTTTTTTGACTCGTAAATTTGAGGGAACGGGCCTTGGTCTTGCAATTATGAAAAGATATGTGGAAATGCACGGTGGTAATGTTCTGGTTGAAAGTGACCTGGGGAAAGGCAGTACTTTCACGTTCACAATACCTATGGGTTACAAAGTTGAATAAAATCTTATTCAGGAGGGCTCTGTAGAAAACCTATTTTCGGTTTAATTTTTTACATGAAATTAATTTAAAATGGATTAACCCCTGAGTATTACTTAGCACAGAAAACTCGCTGATTAAGTTACTATGTCATGGACAAAGGTTACGATTCGGAAGATATCATTCACTAACAATAGAAGCTCTGGATGCAATATCTATGATTCCTCTAAGGCAGAGGAAAAGGAAGAAGATCAAAGGTAAATACCGTAGAAAAATGGCATGGGAATTTGACAAAGCATTGTATCATAACAGAAACCTGGTAGAAACGATGTTCTCTGTTCTGAAAAGAAAATATAGTGAAGAGATCAGAGCTAAAAAGTATTGGAATCAGGTGAAAGAGGTCAAATTCAAATTGTTAGTACATAACCTTGACAGGTATGTCAAGGTTATATTTGTTATTCAAATGAGGATTTCTACAGAGCCAAAATTTGCTGAAAATATCAAAGGAGTTTTTAAATTGGAAAAACAACTGCTTTTTCTCTTTACATCAACAAACCCTTTGAATTTGAAGTATTAGTTCGTTTTTTCCCTAGATATAGCTGTATCCAAAATACTAATCAATCAATCCTTCCTAGTATAAATGGGGAGGCGATATTAAGTGGAAGAAAAAGACAAGAAATTGCTACGTGCTCAAGCACGAGTAAAGGAACTTAAAAATTTCTACAACCATCTAATAATATACTTGGTGATAATGGGTCTGCTACTTTTCATCGACTATTCTGATGGAGGAAACTGGTGGGTTCAATGGCCGATTATTGGATGGGGGATTTTTGTAATAATACAAGGAATTAATGTGAGCAAAATCGGAAAGAATTGGGAAGATAAAAAGATTAAAGAGATTATGGAAAAAGAGGAAGAATGAATCACTTGACTATAAAAGCTAGATATTATTCAGTAGAACAATTAAAAACACCATATCATCTTTTTCTGTGAATGAATATTATGTAGTCAATTTATATTGACAGTTTCTCTTTTTGCCCTTTCAATTAACATTACTATAGATGTTTTTAGGAAGAGTTCCGTTTTTTGTTGTTACCTATATCCCAAAAATCAGGTGCGGGGGGAGGGATTCGAACCCTCGAAATCCTTCGATACTGGATCTTAAGTCCAGCGCCTTTGACCTAGCTGGGCAACCCCCGCATTGAGAAAAACAGAGTTGGCCTATTTGTCTAAGCATCCCCCTAATAAGAGTTAAGTTATTTAACGTTTATTCTAGCAGTCATGAAGATCACATTTCTTGGAACAGGGGTCGGGATTCCCCAGGCTGGAAGGGTGCAGTCAGGTCTTATCATGGAGATTGGTAGCAAACCTGTGCTTTTCGACTGCGGCTGCGGCGTTTTGTTCAGAATACAGGAATCCGGTTACGAGCATACGGACATTGAGAACATCTTTTTGACTCACTTGCATCTGGATCATGTGGGTGATGTACTGGCGCTTATCAAGGCTAACTGGCTTGTGGGCAAGACCAATATGCGCATGTTCGGGCCTGAGGGTACTAAAGAGTGGGTCGAGCAGACACTGTCCGTTTACGATTATATGCAGGGGCGCTTTGAGGTTGATATAATCGAGTTGAAGGCAGGGGACAGTTTCTCACCTGAGGGTCTGGATTGTGATATCAGGACCGCACCTGGTGTGCACAGCACCACCTCTCTGGCTTACCGTGTGGAGCATGGTGGCAAAACTGTGGTCTATGCAGGCGATACCGAGCCATGTGTTCCCGTGTTCGAACTGGCTGATGGTGCCGATGTCCTGATACACGAATGCTCCTTCCCGCTTGATTTCGAGATGACTAATCACACCACACCGGATATGTTCAGCGACCTATTGAAGAAGACCCCGCTCAACGTAAAACAGCTCTTTCTGGTGCATCTCTATCCTCACATGCAGGGACACGAGGATGAAGCTCTGGAACATATAGGAAAATATTTTGACGGGGATGTGACAATTCCCACGGACCTGCAGGTTATAGAGTTGTGACCGTAAGGGTCACAATTCTCAATGTTTTATTTTCAATTTTACTTCAATACTTCTCAAGGGTTTCCAGAACCGTCTGTCCGAATTTTACGGCACTTGCAGGGTCCCTGCCGGTGACTATGTTATCGACAACTATGACTTCCTCATCTTCATAGTTGGCTCCACCCTTCTTCAATGCCTTGATACTTGCAGGGTCACCAAAAACGGTTGCTCTCTTACCTTCAAGTATACCAGCCTTTGCCAGCACCACAGGGGATATGCAAATGGCTGCAACGACCTTCTCCATATCAAAACCTTCTCTCACGATCTCGTGCAGCTTCTTATTTTTCCAGAGGTATTCCCTTGAACCTCCGCCACCGGCTATCACAATTGCGTCATAGTCTGCTATATTCACATCATCGATACTCATATCCGGCTTAACCCTGCCTCCAAGCACACCCTCAGCTTCATCTGTGCTGTTGCTTGCTACAGTTATGTTAACTCCCTCATCCTCAAAGACATCCCTGGGCTCAAAGAATTCCTCGTCCCTGAAATTCTTCTGTGCAACCACCATCAAGATCTTCTTTTCTGCTATATCTCCTGTCATAGTATCACTCCATGTTAGTATCTATTGATCTCTGATCCTACTACCTGATCCATATATCAATGATTTTTTCGTTGAACGATTCCTGCAAATGATATAAACATCATAAATATTGCTATATTTGCAATTAGTCGAATTTGCTAACTATATCTTCTCTCACTTTTTACCCACACCAGACACATCAGTAGTGTCTAAAGAGAATTTTTATTTCAAGCTACTTATACATGACGATTTCACAGTAAAAAAGGATGTGAAGCCTGTAGTAATCCTGAAGAAATGTATCTGTTATCTGCCTACATTCGCTTTATGACAACAATACCCAGATAACCATCAACTGTGACCTCATCCCCGGTCTTGATGACCTTTGTTGCATCAGGTATTCCTGTGACACAGGGAATACCGTACTCCCTTGCAATGATGGCTCCGTGTATCAGCATACCGCCCCTGCGCTCCACTATACCGCTTACCAGGGGAACTACGAATGTCATATTCGGATCGATGGCATCGCATATCAGTATCTCTCCAAAGCGTACGTCAAAAAGCTCCTTATTTCTGGTTATCACCCTGGCGATACCGCTGACAAGTCCCTCTCCGGCAGGCTGTCCCTGTATCTGCCTCTTGTATTCCTTCTTATCCTGAGTATCTTCTTCGACTCTCAGTTTTTTCACAGGAACATATGAATCATCATTTAGCGCCTTTAGCAACTCATCTTTCTCGATATCATAATCCATGACATCGCCGCCAGCTTCACCTAATCTTGGTGCCATCCTGAGCTTTGCTTCCTTCAGCGATGAAAGATACTGTTCCTCTATCCTTCCCAGATGGATGTTATCGTCATCCCTTAGTCTGTAACTTGTGCGTCCGGTATCGAGCAGGTCTTCCGAACACGCTCTGTTCTTCTCTGAAAAAGCAGAAATGAACTGCTTTTCCAGATCCTTATTACCCCCTTTAACGGGCATTTCCATTTCAGGGTTGGAGGCAAGCTCTATTATCAGTCTCAGCAGGTCTTCCCTGCCCTTGAAGAAATCCGAATGTCCGAAATCGCCAAAGAAATCCTCGACCCCTTTCCCGAAATCACCTTCAATGACATTGTTCCTCGCCTTCTCCATGAGGGAAGCATCCTTTCTGAGCATACCTGCCAGTCTTTTAAGTTCTGCATTCCTGCTGACGCTAAGCAGTCCTGAACCTGAAAGCAGGTCCATGAACTCGTATGGATTGGAAGGGCGTATCACATCATTATAGACCTGACCGAACATCCTCATCCCGTGGGCAAAGGGAATGAACTCATCAATATACCTCTGCTTCCAGATCTCATGCAGCTCATCTCTTCTTATGATCTCTTCGGCAAGCTCAGCATTATCCATACTTTCTATATCTATGGCTTTCAATGATGCTTCATCCCTGATCATCTCAGGGATAAGTTCATCCTCCACCTTCTTGCGAAGTTTATCCAGATTATCCATTGTCCTTCTAAGGGAGAGGTACCACAGTTTTTTCCTGTCACCTGTTGTTGTTATGGGTCTTGACTGGAGTACATATATCTCTTCATCCCTCTTGGTCCATTCAATGTCCTGAGGCTTCCCGAACCTTCTCTCCAGTGCCATGGCTATATCGTACAGCTTATGCACATCATCCTCATCCAGAGGAACGGTATTTGATATCTCAGGAACGGGATTTTCAAGAACTGTACCTGTATCCCTCAATCTTGTAACCATTTCACGACCTGAGGGGCTCACATACTGGACAATGGCACTCGATTCCCTGTCTACCATCCACCTGTCAGGTTCCACATCACCGTCCACGAGTCCCTTGTTCAGACCGTGGACCGCCTCTATTGCCATCTGTTCATCGCTGTCCGGACTGCTGCTAAAAACGATTCCCGAAACATCCCCGGCCACAAGTTCCTGTACCATCACAGCCATACTGCTGTGCTCTATATCCAGTCCCAGTTCCTCCCTGTACAGAAAAGCCGCGTCAGACCACAGGGACGCCCAGACAAGCCGGATGTGTTTCATTATTGGATCCACATCTCTCACGTTAACATAGGACTCATGCAAACCCGCAAAGGAAGTATCGCTGGAATCCTCTCCCGGAGCCGATGACCTGACAACCACAGGCACATCGCTGAAGAGTTTGCTTAATTGTTCCCTCATCTGCCTGTCAAGGGTTTCAGGTATTGGTGTGTTTAGAAAGTGACTTCGTATTCTCAGGGATTTATCCCACATCTCCTCCCAGCGCATGTCCTCGACATCCTTTCTGGAAAGCTCCATGGTTATCTTTCCCCTCAAAGTACTGGTGTCCAGGAACCTCTCATAAGCTTTAGTGGTGATACATGCAAAGGGAGGTACCTTCATTCCTTCATCAACTATGGAGTATAATGAAAATGCCTTTGAGCCAATAAGTTCACTTTGTTCTTTCCGTATCTTTTCAAAAGGAATTACAAGCTCCTTCATGTCATATCGACCTCAACGACATTCTGGAATTTGCTCGCAACGATATATCTTTCCACATCCATTCTCATAAGGGCGGATGAAGGTGACTGGATGAAATCCATGAGAAATGGGTGTTTTTCCAGGTATAGTGTTTTGATGTCATCCGACTTTTCTATCTCCATGACGTTTCCTGTTGCATTGACTGCCATGGCGTCCTTGAAGTCACTCTCATCGTTGGACCTGTTGTCTATCATCATTGATGCTTTTTTAGCCACACTGAGATAGGAGTATTTCCTTGTGGACACAGGGGTTACAAAAAATATGTATTTGAGATCATCACTTGTCGCAAAAGCCACAAGGTTGGTATAAGGCTCATCCTCATGAAAAGTCGCAAGTACCCCCAGCTTTTGCTCTTCCATTAGAGCCTTCAATCTTTCTTTCAGATAACTCTTAGTCATATCAAAGATCACCCACCAAAATACCCATTTTTACATTGGTTCCTGTGTATTTATGTTTTGTCAGGGAATTGTTCAAACGATTTATGGGGAGAAAAGAAGGCAGAAGTCGGAAACAATACCCTGGAAAAATCTAAAAATGACTTAAAAGTGACCTGAAAATAATTGAACAATACTGTAAAAAGAGAGGGGATGGAAATGGGATCAACAGGTAAGATTGCCTGCAATATCCTCATTTCCTGAATATTGAGCTTCAGCAGATTCCTTATTCTTCAGAGGAAGCTATGAACATCATCTTGTCCATATTCTCTCCGGAATAGAGTACAAGATTACCGTCTTCCATTGCTACTGAATTGACATTGCCTATAAGTGTAACATACATATCGTATAGTGACTCAGGTCCGCATGCTGCAAGTGTCATTGGTCCGGGACCAAGTGTAAGTTCATTTCCTTCCAGTGTGTAGCTTCCGCTTCCAAGGTTACAGTCAGCCTTTATGGAATATGTTCCATCCTCAGAGAACAGGATCGTGTAGTTTTCCGGATCAGGGACAACTGACTGGCTTGCAGGCTCATTTTCAATAAGTCCTGACCACTGCCATTTTACTTCAGTTATGTCCTCTATGGAGATTACTTCAGATTCAATTTCCTCATCGTTCATATCTTCAACATCATCTACAGCTTCAGTACAGCCAGATACCAAAAGAGTGGCTGTGGCTAAAACGCAGATGAAAAGTACGGTCAGTATTTTCCTTGTATTAATCATAGGTTCTTACTCCTTGCATTCCACTAGGATTTTTTATTATTTAGGTTATACCTAAACTTCAAATTGACTTGAAGTCTTCATGTAGCGTTTTCAAAGTGATCTATGTATTCAGATATACAGCTGATATTATGATTCTAAGCGGAGTATTCTTCCGAAATTAGCAGGTATCGAGACCAATTCATGTGTACTGGAATCGCTCACAGATATGGAGTATGGTTCATTGACATTATCATAACTGGCTTCAAGGATATCCACCCAAATACCGGTATGACCAAAGGGAACAGGAATTTCTCTCTCCTGGTCGGAGAAATTAAGGATGATGATTAGCACTTCTTCATTTTTCCAGCGACGGTAGACCAATACTTTATCTTCCAGATTACAATACTCTTCCCTGGCGTTCTCCCGAGTTGCTCGCAGAGCTGCATGTTTTCGCCGCAGATTGCCCAGTTTTCTATAAAGGTTTACCAGTGGTAATACAGTGGCACCATCAGTGCTGGATTCAACGTTGTAAAAGTAGTCCCAGTGAAGTGGTCTAAAGCCACGTACCCTCACCATACCGCCCTCTGTAAGACCGGTATTCTCAGCAAATTCCTGACCTGCCCAGAGCATTGGAATACCCACACTGGTCATTAAAGCAATGGCATAAGGTTGTAGTTTCCACCATGGCTGACCGTCCAGACCATTACGGTACTCAAAGCCTGTGTCTCCACAGTCCTTCTGATTCTGTATCATATAGAAGAGTCTGCATTCGTCATGTGATTCGATGAACTGCACCACCATGGCTGGAATAGTATCGTCCCCAACATTCTTCTCGCCTGTGTATCCCATTTCGTCAAAGCGCTCATCCGTCAGAAGCAATTCCTTTCCCAGATCCCCCAAAAGGATGTCTCCTACTGCCATATTCTTGGCTACATCGGACAGACGTTTCTCCCAGCAACCGTTGATCGCACTAGCGGATGCAGGTGACAATTGATAAGCACTCTCCCTGAGGTCTTCTCCGATCTGAATGATTCGCGATGCCTCTTCTGGCGTGGATAAGAAACGTGGATAGTTCCTGGATTCCTGATAGGTTGCTTTGGATAAATCCTGAAGGGACAGGAATGTAGGGCGGTTTTCCTGACTATACCAGTCGATTCCACCATTTCTTTCAATCGGTTTTCGGTCCAGGTAACCATTGACGTGGTCATAGCGGAAGCCATCGATGTGATATTCTCGCAGCCAGAATGCATTGACGGCAGCAAAGAACTCCTGTGCGGATTGCATGCGCCAATCGTTCTTTTTGCCGAAGTTATCGTAGGCACTCACTAACGGGTTGGGAGCGTGATGCAAACCGTCTTCATCAGAGTAATGGTCATCATACCACAGTTGGAAGAATCGTTCGTATCCAATCTGGTAAGGGAACATGCGATCGGTGTGGGCGTATACCATATCGAGGATCACTGCAATCCCGTTTCTGTGACATTCCTGAACTAGATGTCGAAATCCTGCTGGTCCTCCAAATCTTTCTTCCGGTGCGAAATAGAAGATTGGCATGTAACCCCAGCGTGTCGGCTCAGCAATGCTGTTGATAGGTAAGAGTTCGATTACATTGATACCCAGACTGAGAAGGTAAGGAATGCGTTCAGCAACACCTGCAAAAGTACCACCGAATTCGGCAACATTGAGTTCGTAGAGTATGACTTCGTCAAGGGGTGGTAGTTTGAATGTACCATCTTCCCATGGTGCTGGATTTTCGACTGGAACGTGAAACACCGAAAATACACCTGCATCGGTCTCCCGGGCACACGGGTCTCCAAAATAAAGACTGCGCACCTTATTTCCATTGCCTTGCTCGGGCCCGCTGATCTCAAAGCGGTAGAGATATGTTCCGGATTCCATTTGAATAAGATCGCTGCACCAGCGATTCCTGGCAATCTCGCCCCACAATTCATCCTCATCGGGACTTGCGATCTCAGGTTTCAGTTCATAGACATCTGCCGCTATATTGACATCGAATTGCCCTCTTTTATTGATGACATAGACCTTTGCAGAAAAACCCTTTTCCTGCTCGATGCCGGGAAGATCTATCCGAAAGCGGACATCATTACCCTGAATTTGCGGACCTGTTTCTTCAATTTTGAACATAGTTAAACTCCTGCCCCATTCTCCCATACTTATAAAATTTTATGCTAACATGAATAAATAATATACCTATAATTAAAAATCTAGATGTACTTTTTGAAACTATGTTTCTGAAAAGAACTTATGATCTATAGTTAATTCCAAATTAAGCTGTGAGCTGTATCAAATAGCTATAATATGAGTATGCGATGGCTATTATCATCAGAAACATTTGTTCCAAAATTTTAACAACTTTTAGGGCAATCATATTACAAGAATCTGATAAAATAACAAATTCCGTGGGGGAACAAGAGAATGAGGAAAATCCTCGTATTATTCAGTATCTTATTGATAAGCATGAGTGGATTTGCAGTTGCAACTCCTGTAAACACTCAATTGACACTTGAGGAATTAACAGAAAATGCAACTATCATTTTTACGGGTAAGGTTGTTGAAATTACAGGTGAATGGAATGAAGATAAAACCCAGATCTACACCTTTATTACCATTTCTGTGGATGAGAAACTGAAAGGAATCATACCTGGTGAAAATATAACCATCAAACAACTGGGTGGTACAACAGAGATTATCAGTCTTTATACAACAGATGCACCACAATTCAAACCGGACGAAGAAGTTCTTCTCTTTATAAGACCGGGATTCATTCCTTTTGTAGGTATGTCCCAGGGTAAATTCACAATCGAAAATGACAGAAATGGAAATAAAATAGTGCTTGAAAATGGTATTCCACTGGATGAATTCACAGACCGGGTCAAATCCCTGGTAAATGATGAACATTCTCCGGTTTCGTTTTTCAGTTCATTTAATCCTGGGATATTAAGGGCTGCTTCTGATGATTTCAGGATTATTGGTATCAATCCTGCACCTTCAGGTTACCCTTTGACCATCAGTGAATCAAAGGACAAGCCTCCGTTCTTACACTGGGACCTGCGTGAGTTTTCAGACTGCAAGGTTCCCTGGTCGATCAGCGATAATATCACTGACCTGAACGAGGATGGGAACATCACAGATGCAGATAAACAACTCCTGATAAATGAGATCAATACCTCTTTCAAAGTATGGGAAGATGTCGTACCTTCTGCAATCGGATTCAGGAAAGGGAAAACTGTCAATGTATCTAACCGTGCCATACGATTGGATGGGCATAATGTCCTGGACTGGGCTACTGTACCGGTCAAAGGGGACGATATCCAGGCTATAAATTTCAGCCATGGTAAACCAAATGTAACAATAATTACTGCCGGGATCAATGGTATAATCAATACAACTCCTGCAGGCGATGATAAAACAGTTGGAAATACCATAACAGCAGGTTCTGATGGAATAGCCTCTACAAATGCCACAGGTGACGATATACAAAAGATTCCCTTTGGACAGGGGGAACCAAATTCTACCTGTATCACTGCAGGTTCGAACGGATTCCTTGAAACACAGCCAGTTGGTGACGATATATTTGATATAACAAATAACCGGATACTTTCAGGAAAGGATGGAGTTGTGCAAACAAAAGCAAACAACCTGGATACCACGAATTATGTAGCTCTTACAGGAATCTTTTATGAGAAGAACGGAAAGATCATCGAATCTGATGTTGTGTTTGACACCAGTCTCAATTGGACCATAGGCAGGGAAAATTCATCAGAAGGTGCCTATGATGTGCAGGTGACGGCTATCCATGAAATAGGGCACTTCATAGGAATACATCATTCTCCTGTTGCAGGTCCACCGGTTTCAACCATGCATGGTTCTATCTGGCCGGATGATCTGAGCAAAAGGTCATTAGAAGACAGCGATAAAAATGCAGCGAATTTCCTCTACACTCCGGACCTTGGTGATGCTCCGGACCCGTTCACCGGTCAGAATCAGTATCCTTCCATAGTTCATGATGGTTCAGGAAGGACACTGAACGGTATTCAATTACTCAGCCCTGCCAGGGGTGCAGAGCATCTGTTTGGTTACCAGCCAGCTGGTCATGCATTCGAATGGCTTGGGGGCACAGTTGAGACAGCAGGTGACAGGATTGAGTGTGAAGCAAAAGTGACTGACAAAGATGAACATGATGATGGTGTGCGTTTTGTTAATTTCACAGACATACCCGGTAAAAAGTTCAAAGTCATTGTGAATGTAAGTACTTCAGGCATGGCATCCCGTTACGGAGTAAATGATATGCTCTACCTGAATGCCTGGATAGACTGGGATTCCGATGGAAGATGGACACAGTTCGAGCAGATTATCGAGTGGAAGGGGGGACCCGGATTGAATGACAGTGCCACCAAAGGAAAACTCCTGAACCCTGCAACTCCATGGCCATCCACGACAAATTCACGGGAACTTGAATTTGAAGTTACGGTTCCTTCGTACACAATACCTACATACAGACTTGAAGAGCCATTCTATTCCAGATTCAGGCTGGATTACGATGAAAATATTGGAGAATCAGAGGATATTGACGGCACACTGGAGCAGGATAAAGGAGCTGCTCAGTTTGGTGAAGTTGAAGACTATCGGCATGACAGGATCAGGGAAGTTCCGATACTTACAAAAGCCGGACTAATATCTCTTATTTTCCTGCTTTGCTTGATTGTGATTGGTAAAATAAAACATGAGGGATAATCCCTGCATAGTTTTTATTTTAGATATATAAGCTGAAAATAGATAGACATCCTGATGAAAGGATGTCCATTTTTATTTATCTTCTTGCAGCATTAACCAATGATCACTTGATTATGTATGTCACCTGAACTGATAGGGACACAGTGGTCTCTCCAGGTTCAATTGGTGTCTCAGCTCTTTCCTCATCTGCCACTGCAGCTGATTCATAATATACGGAAGGAATTTGTCCCTCATTTATGGATGATGATTTTATACCAACGATCTTAACACCCAGATTGTCAGCAAGCTGATCAGCCTTTGTTGATGCATCATCTACGGCTGTTGTAAGCAACTCATCCCGAAGCTCCTTTTGCTTTTCATCGGATACAGTGAAAGAGACACCTCCGATCTGGTTGGCACCAGCGGCTGTTGACCTGTCAATTATCTCACTCAGCTTATCCAGATTCTTTGTGGTTACCTGTACATTGTTGGAAGCAGAGTAGCCTTCAATAGTTCGCTTGCCATCGTAGTTATAGACTGGATAGACGGAAACGTAGGATGTTTTTATCTCATTATCCTGCAAACCGAGATCCTTGAGTTCCTTTATGACAGCACTCATCAGTATAGCATTCTCATCTGAGGATTCCTTTGCGGTCGGCGACTGTATAACAACCCCTATGCTAAGTGAAGCAGTATCAGGAGCTATCTTTGTTTGCGCATCTCCTGTGATGAAGATGGTATTTTCAGTACTCTGGTCGGACCCTACAAGCGGGCCGGCATATATCACAGCTGCCAATAGGAGTACAGCTATGGATAATGCGAAAAGGACATAGTATAATTTATTATTGGATGTTTCCTGCATAGGTTTTTACTCCTTATATTCCACTAGGATTTGTTATTATTTAGGCTATACCTAAACTTCAAACTGACTTGAAGTCTTCAAATAGCATTTTCAAAGCCATTTTATGCAATGTATTTCCATTTTTTGAATAATATGTAGCAATAATGCCAAGTTTAAGTGAACAGGTAATAATGCTCTTTTTGAGAATCTAAAATAAAAGGAGATGAAATGAATGCTCATCTCCTTTCCCGAATTCTTCTATGCAGCAACTTTTCTCCTTCTATAATGAAGAATACGGTACTCGATACCAGTACTATTATCACCCAATCAGCAATTTCCAGAGGAGCCGTACGCATTACACTGTTCATCAATGGGTTGTAGGTAATAAAGAGCTGTAAAAATATTACCAGGGCTATTCCACCCAGCATTATACGATTTGAGAAAAGGCGTCCTATGACGCTCTCATAGATGGATTTCGAGCTGAAGAGATAGAATACCTCAAAAAGAACAATGGTATTCAATACTGTAGTCTGTGCCTTTGATATATTCATATTCGGACTATTCATTTCGAAAAAGAATAGCAGGAAACTTGCCGTCACCATAAGCAAAGCTACAATTATTATTCTGCGTTTTATAACCGGAAGCAGAAGAGGTTCATATGGGGAACGTGGACGTTTCATCAGAAGACGGTCTTCCTTTGGTTCAAATACTATTGGAACCCCCAGTCCTATGGCTGTCACGGTATTGATCCAGAGTATATGAAGAGGCAGGAGTGGAGGGTTTGTGATCCCAAGCAATACAGCTGCCATAATGGCAAGACCTTCTGCTGCATTGGTGGGTAGTGTCCAGAGAATTACTTTCTGTATCTTATCGTAGACATCCCTTCCTTCCTCAATGGCATTTACAATGGATGCAAAATTATCATCCGCAAGTACCATGTCGGCGGCTTCCTTTGCTACTTCCGTACCTGATCTGCCCATGGCGATACCGATATCGGCTCTTTTAAGGGCAGGTGCATCATTGATACCGTCTCCTGTGACCGCCACAACATTCCCCTGATCTTGCAACAGGCCTACAATACGGGATTTGTCTGCAGGAGATGTACGCGCAAAGACAGATATCTTTTTTAGATTCTCTAACAGGTGCTCATCAGACATGCTATCCAGATCTGACCCGGATAGAGCACCATCTGTGGTGATACCAAGCTGTCCGGCGATACTATTCGCTGTAAGCACATGGTCACCGGTTATCATGATGACCCGGATACCAGCAGTATTGCACTTCTTTATGGCCTCCTTTACCTCTTCTCTTGGGGGGTCCATCATTCCTTGCAGACCGAGGAAGGTCAGGTCGCTCATATCTTCCACAAATATCTCAGTTTTGTGCACTTCTACGTGTTTGTATGCCATTGCAATAACACGCAGACCACCGGAAGCCATTTTGGAAGCTGCTTCAAGTATCTTTCCCACTTCAATTTCAGTTTCTCCTTTTCCATCGTACTGAGAACTGCACATGGTGATTATCTTCTCAGGAGAACCTTTTACATATACAACATTGGAATCTCCGCTCTCCTCATGAAGAGTTGCCATGAACATTTTCTCGGATTCGAAGGGTATGGAATCCAGTCGTGGAAGGTGGAAACTGGATACCTTCATGGCTGATACGAGCAGAGCACCCTCAGTGGGGTCTCCGTCTATACCTCCTTCTTCCCTGATGTAGGCATCATTGCACAGGGCTCCTGCTTTAAGTGTATCGAGCATGGACTGGTATTTTTGGAATTCGACCTGCTTGTTGTTCAGGAAGAAATCACCTTCAGTGGAATAACCATCACCAGTGACATCAAACAGACCTTCCAGAGTATAAATGGATGTAACTGTCATCTGGTTCATTGTCAGTGTGCCTGTCTTATCCGAACAGATCACCGTTGCCGAGCCAAGTGTTTCCACAGATGGAAGGTTCCTTATGATAGAGTTCTTTGATGCCATTGACTTGACACCTATGGCAAGGGATATGGTAATCAAAGCTGGCAGACCCTCGGGTATGGCTGCAACGGCCATGCTTACTGTTGCGAGGAATATGTCAAGATTTTCAAAACCTTGCAGCCTTCCTACAATGTATGTGAAGATAGAAACAAAGAGTATAACTATGAAGAGTAGTTTACCGAGGCGGTTAACGGTACGGGTCAGTGGGGTGGATATGGTCTCGGATTCCCTGATAAGTTCTGAGATCTTTCCTATCTCGGTCCTTATACCTGTTGATACCACCACTCCCATACCTACACCTTGTGTGATGAGTGTGGCTGAGAATGCCATATTCTTCTGATCTCCAAGGGGTATGTCCTCACCAGGAATCGGTAAATTATTCTTTTCAGCGGCCACGGATTCACCGGTAAGCGCCGACTCATCTATACGAAGGTTCTTGTTTTGGAACAATCGCAGATCAGCGGGTATCCTGGCACCTGCTTCAAGAAGCACCACGTCCCCGACGACCAGTTCCCTGCTTGGAATAAGCTCACGTAATCCTCCTCTCAGTACAGTGGCTTCAGGTTCCATCATCTTCACAAGTGACTCAAGGGCATGCTCTGCCTTACGTTCCTGGATAAAACCAATTAAAGCATTTGCAAAAATAACACCTGTGATGACAGCGGAATCTGCATATTCATCCAGGAAAAAGGTTACTAATGCTGCTGCTATCAGCACATATATCAGAGGATTGGCAAACTGTTTAAAGAACAGATAAACAGGTCCATGCTTTTTCCTTGTCTCAACTTCATTGTACCCGAATTTTGACAGACGCAATGACGCCTCATCCTTACTGAGCCCTTCCTTCCCGGTTTCGAGCAGACTGAAGGTTTCATCAGCAGTTGCACGATACCAGCTAACCTCCCCATTCATAAAAGAAAATAGTCTTTCCTGGATTAAATCACTTTGTAAAATGGATATTTCTATAGAACTTCCTTCTCATTTTTATAATAGTGGTTTTGTTAAACATTTTTAAAGTAACATATCTCTGAAGTTTTGTTTCCTAAATTACTTACCTTGCATCCTCAATACTTGATTAGTAAAATTAATAATATGATTAAATATTAAAAATAATTCATGAGGAGGTACATTAGATGCGATCCATATCGATATTTACTACTATGTTAGTTTTCTTGCTAATATTTTCAGCAGTGCCTTATCCGGTTTTTGCAAACGGAAGCAATGACCTGATATCTGAACTTTCTGCACTGGATGTTTTTCATCCACCTGATGAAGCTGATTATTATCGTGCCGGACTATACAATGAATGGCATTATTTCAACATGATCGATGAAGAACAGAACATAGCTGTTGTAACATCATTGAAGATCAACGGTAACGTCTCTGATCCGGCCGCTTTTCCTATGGGCAGTACCGCTCAGGTACTGCTGGGCTATGATATATCAGGGATACCAAATACCAAATATGGTATTTACAGCCCGACGTTACAGGCGGAATTCTCAGAGAACGAAACTGATGTGAAGATTGCTTCCAGTATGGTCAACCTGACTCCGGAAGGTTATCATGTACATATAGAGTCCGATGATGGAAAAGCAATTTTTGATGCATTGTTCAAACCTCATGCAGAGTCGTCTTTAATGAGCTCCTCGGACATGTTCGAAATGATAGACATGAACTGGCTGGTGGCGTCTCCAATGATGCTTGTGGATGGAACACTTACAATCAATGAAAGCTCCTTTGGACCGCTTGTTTTCACTTTCGAGGACGCAAAGGGTTATCATGATCATAACTGGGGTTACTGGAACTGGGCAAATCTTGAATGGGATTGGGGTCAGGTCACTCAAAACACCATCCCTGAAGATGCCGATAACAAATACACGATTTCTTTTGGAAATGTCACATCAGCCAGTGGAACACAATTAGGTCAGGCAATGAACGTGTGGAGAAATGATACGATAGTTGCCAACTTCAGTGAACTCAGAGTTGTTCCTATCAGCACCGGGAAATTCGATACATCTCTATTGGTACCTTATCTACCACCAGGACTTGCTGTTGAGCTTCCTTCATCTCTCTGCTATCCAAAACAGACAGGATTACAGGCATCAAGCGATCCGGGTAACATCATCAATATAGTGTTTGATACCGAACAGGCAACACCAATCCCTATAGTAACAGTGGATGACAGTGGAAAACTCACTCTAATGATAATATGGGAACTCCTTGGAACTTATAATGTGGAAGCTATCGTTGACGGAATACCCGTATCTTTCACAGCAAAAGGGTTCATGGAAGATGCAGGTCTGATGGAGCTCTATGTCCCACCGGAAATTGTCGTGGATATAGAGAAGGTTCCAATTGCTATCGGAAGCGGTGAAGAACAGTACAATTTTGCCATACTTTCAGATCTTCAGTACAATCCAAATGACATGATATCTGTGCTTGCTTTACAGAATGCGGTTGATGAAGTGATTTCTCTGAATAATAATGGAATACCAACAGATGATGTGAAATTCGTGGTAGTTCTCGGAGATATGATACAGGGAAGAAATGCAGATACAACTGGCTGGAAAGGTGAAACTGAGTACAGGTTGGAGTATGAGCAGGTGATTACTGAGCTGGAAAGGCTTAAACAACCACTTCCAACAGGAGCCGGAATAGATTACATCCCCATCATAGGCAATCATGACGTATGGTTCAAGTTCAATGGATACTCAACAAGCGGTACCTGGCCGGATTATCCCGAGGAACTATATACCGAGTATTTCGGATCGCAGTATGAAAGGCTCAGTGTCGAGATGGATGGATGGGAGAAACAGGATTCTATGCCATCTGAAAATCCCTATGATATAAGATTCCCTACACCTGAGTTCCAAAATTTCGCATTTGATTATGGCCCATATCATTTCATTTGCCTTGATTTCTGCGCAAGAGATGATTTCGATCCATACGATGAAAGTAGCTTCCCCCCGACTATCAGGAAATTCGAAGGCTACGCAGATCTCCATGATCGGGATCATTCAGACAATATCATTGAAAATGGTACATGGCAATGGCTGAACGAGCATCTCAATGAATGCAATGAGAAGGGGATAGAGAATGTTGTGGTATTCACCCATCATCCACCCGTATATGAAATGGATATCATGCAGGGAAGCGCTGCTGTGCTGAACACCGGTGGGATACCAATGATGTCCTCTTCATCAACGGAAATAGCTGGAGAGATACACGTACAGAATGACCCTCTTGCATTGTTAAATGGGTTAACCCTCTCAAATCACAGAACAGGTAACTCCTTCATTGGCTGGGAAAATAAGGTACTAGTGGATGGTACAGCGATTGATAGAGTGGAGGGGGATCCTCTCCTGGCGTTCAACAAGAAGGAATACGATGGAAAGGACGAATACGACAGGCTTGCATCAGTATTCGATGAATGTGATATCAATGTGGTTCACTGGTTCTCCGGACATTACCATTTGAAAGGTCTTCAATGGTACGACAGTGATATCGGTGAGGTATCATTGGTGCCTTCGGTAGTTCCTGCAAGTGGAATATACAGCATTCAGTTTGAAGGCAATGTCATGGTAAACCAGAAACCTGATGCTATAATCACTCCGGAGGTCAATCCGAACGGATCAATTGCGATCGTTACTGTGAAGGCTGAACAGGAATACGTACCCACAGCCAGTCCCATACTAACAGCTGGAGTTCTGGGTATATTCATTGTATTGTTCTTAAGAAGAAATGAATAAGAGGTTTGGAACATCTAGCCAGGTGTTCCATCATTTTTTTTACGTATCTCCAAGCCATTGTGCAATTAAGATTTGTATAAGGTGCCCTAGGGATTTCAAAAATCTTTATTTCCTACTATATGTACCCATGAGCTGACCCTTTGCCAGAATATGACCTTCCATGATATCCTCTAAATCTTGCCTGCTTGCACCTGCCTCAATATCGAGTTGTGTATCAAGGGCATACACAGTAAAGAAATATCTGTGTGTTCCTGAAGGTGGACATGGACCGACATAATTCGCCTTCCCGATATCATTCAAGCCCTCAATACCTGGAACACTGTTCTCTTCTATATTTAGCCCCGGTTCAATATCCCATACGACCCAGTGTGTAAAGGTTCCTCTGGGTGCATCGGGGTCATCAACGATCACTGCCAGACTCCTGGTCTCTTCGGGTATGTTTCCAAATTCCAGAGGTGGATTTATATTATCACCGTCGCAGGTGTATATCTGCGGAATCATTCCATTGTGCTCAAAAGCACTGCTTGAAACATTCATTTCAATCATATCTTGCACATCCGCATCATTCAACTCACTGTCGTTTAAGGTATCATCTATCTGCGGAGAAGAATCTAAAGTTTCCTTTTCCACCCCTGTACAACCTGATATCAGAATAGATACCATTATCAGAACTACAACAAGTACCCTCATGTTCACTCAATATTAGTATTAGTGTAAATTATCATAAGGATTTCTATAAGTCCAAAATTCCGTGATGGGGATTTTAATCCAATTGACAAGTTTATTAAACAAGAATGCAAAAGTAACTATATGGTATTCTTACAGGGGTATCATAAGGGGGTTTACCATGGAGGATATTTTTCGATTTGCAGATGAGCTTGGTCCTTCTAAGATCATTCATGTCTATGAACCTTCAGTTGGACTGAAGGCTGTACTGGTTGTAGATAATGTGGCAGCCGGACCTTCCATAGGAGGAGTTCGCATGGATCCTGACGTAAGCACAGAGGAATGTTTCAGGCTTGCAAGATCCATGACACTGAAAAATGCGGCCGCAGGTCTGCCATATGGGGGGGGGAAGGCTGTTATTTATGGCGACCCCAAAATGGACAGGGATAAAAAAGAAGTTCTGATAAGGGCACTTGCCTCCTCACTGAGAGGGGTCCAGGAATACATCTTTGCACCAGATATGGGTACTGATGAGGATTATATGGCATGTGTCAAGGATGAGATGGGCAGAGTTGTGGGTCTGCCGAGGGAACTTGGAGGTATTCCTCTGGATGAGATCGGGGCAACGGGATGGGGACTCATGCATGCAACAGAAGTGGCAATGGAGTTCTGCGATTTCGAACTTAAAGGAGCCCGTATAATGGTTCAGGGTTTTGGTGCTGTGGGTAAGAATACTGCACTTTTCCTCTCGGAAAAAGGCGCCATAATTGTGGCCGTTGCAGATTCGCAAGGCGGCATATACGATCCGGAAGGGCTTGATGTTGAATCTTTGATCCATCTTAAGAATTCGGGAAAGAGTGTTACTGATTATGTGGATGGAGAGATCATTGACCTTGATTCTCTTGTTGGTATAGATTGTGATGTCTGGATCCCGGCTGCACGTCCCGATGTCATAGATGAGGACAATGTCTCTCATCTCAAAGCAAAACTTGTCGTAGAGGGTGCAAACATACCAGTTACTCGTGTTGCTGAAGAGTATCTGTATGAAAGGGGAGTAATTTGTGTTCCTGACTTCATTGCCAATGCAGGTGGCGTTATATGTGCTGCTATAGAATATCAGGGAGGCAGTGAATGTGATGCATTAGAGGCTATTGAGGAGAAGATCCGCTTGAACACGAGAGCTGTTTTAAGTGAATCTACGGAAAAAGGGATACTTCCAAGACAGGCTGCATTAGATATTGCTACCAAAAGGGTCAAAAAGGCAATGGGTTACAGGCGTTGGTCCCTGTTCTCATCAGCACCCGGGTTCATATGAATGGTTTTGTTAGCAGGGTTTAACAACACCCTTGCATCCACAGCGACAGCATCACTTTCAGTGGCCATAAGGGGATTGATCTCTATTTCCTCAATCTCTTTGACTTCCATTAGTAGTTCGGATATTCTACTGATAACAGATGCAACTGCTTCAACATCTACCTGTTTCTGACCTCTGAATCCGGTAAGGAGGGGGAAGCCTTTGATCTCCTGCATCATTTCAATAGCTTCTTCCCTGTTCACAGGCGCAAGCCTGAAACTAACATCTTTCATAAGCTCCACTGCAACACCTCCGATTCCAAACATCAACACGGGGCCGAACTGTGGATCCCTCAAACCACCTATTATGACCTCCACACCATCTGTGATCATCTCTTCCAGCAGGAAACAATCTATTTTTGCCTGTGGTGCTTTTTCAGCAATCTCAACTCTCATTTTTTTGAGGGCTTTTTCTGCATCCTCAATACTTTCTATGTCTGTACAAACTCCTCCCACTTCGGTTTTATGAAGAATGTCCTTTGACACAACTTTCAGGACAAAAGGAGGTTTCATTTTTCCTTTGGGAATCTTTCCTTTCCCTTCAATGTTTACCGATTTAGGAACTCGTATACCCATTGAGGATATCAAAATCTTGGCTTCACTTTCAAGTAGATTCATTCTGTTTTGTTCAAGAGTACCGTGAACTATTCCCTTGATTTTGTCCTTTATTGCAGATGATATCTCATTTTCAGCTGTTATGCTGTGGTCCTTCCGTGTGTATCCTGAAATTACATGAGCAGCACGGGCAGCACTTTCAGGTGACGGAAATACAGGTAGTCCGTTCTTTTCAAACACCTTCACCATCTGCCTTGTAAACTCCCCGCCCGGACTGCAAATGATTATCGGTGTTCTAAATCTTTTCTTTGCATCTTTCAGCCTTTCCACAACTCCTTCATTAAGGCCTGGTGGACCCCAGAGCAGGGTTACGATGGCAATATCATACCCGTCCTTTAGACCTTCCTCAAGGGCTGTGAAATAATCCTCATTTTTAACACTGCCTGTCAGGTCAATGGGATTTCCTATTGCAGAGAATGAATATAATCTGGACCTCAGGATTTTTCCTGTTTCATATGTAAGTTCTTTTGCTACAAGTCCCAGCTCTTCACATGCATCGACAACGCTTATGCCTATGCCACCACCATCAGTTACTATCAGGACGTTCTTCCCCTTCACAGGTTCATAACTATTCAAGATCTTAAAGGCATCCTTGAGTCTTTCATAGCCTTCCACTTCTATGATCCCTGCCCTGTGAAAAGCAGCTTTATATATCTCATATCTTCCTGCAATGGCTCCTGTATGGGATTTAGCGGCTCGCATGGCACTTTCCCCCTTGCCAACTTTTATGGCAACAATGGGTTTTTTCTTTGAGCACCTTGATGCGGCTTCAACGAAAAGCCTTCCGTTGTCCAGTGATTCGATGTAAATTGCAATGGCTCTTGTATCATCATCATCCATGAGGTAGTTGAGACAATCCACTTCGTCAACATCCATCCTGTTGCCATAACTCACAACCCTTGCAACTCCTATATAGTCTGCAGCCATCTCATCCATGATCATCAGGGCAAAAGAACCACTCTGAGTGAGTATGGATATGCTCCCCTTTCCAGGTCTTTTCAACATATCTCCTGATACAAAGAAGGTGTCAATTTTGGATATGGTATCATATATTCCCATACAGTTCGGACCTATGACCCTGATTCCTTTGGCTCTGGTTATCTTCTGAATCTCCTCTTCAAGTCTCCTGCCTTCATCATCAATTTCCTTGAATCCCGAACTGATGATTATGGCTCCCCTGAGATTTTCCACGTTACCTTTGAGGACCTCCAGGACAACAGGTGCAGGAGTTGCAAATACAGCCACATCGATGATATCATCTATATCGGCTATAGAACTGTAGCATTTCAAGCCGCCTATGCTGGAATATTTAGGGTTGACTGGATAGACATTTCCCTTGAAGCCTATCCTTTCAAGACTTTCCATTATCACCCTGGAGTTTTTTTCAGGACTCGGTGATGCACCTATGACAGCTATGGAATTCGGTTTAAAGAAGAACTCTATGCTCTGAGAACTATTTTTTCCCTGTTCATTTCTTTGATGATATGTCCTATCGATCATTAAACCCCTATATATTTTAGGATACTTGTCTATAAAAATACTCTCCAATCCCCTTGGAATTGGATGATTACATGTTGATAGAAATCTTTTTAAAATGAGAGTCCATATTTATTTATGGGGTATTCTAAATGATAGATGAAATGTCCAAAAGTGAGGGATTTATGGGTCCTATTCAGAATATGATCAAGAACAAAGGAGAAGGTTTTCTGCTTGCAGGGCGCTTTTGTCTGAAGGATAAAGTTGATGATATTTTCTTCTCTGATATCATTGCCTGTTACGAAATAGACTTGCTTCCAGGTGATATGGGCATTATTATTGAAGAGAGGAACAAATTCGGTGCGTCAAATGATATGACTTTGATCACAATGTCTCAGATATGTGGCTTTAAACTTTCATACGAAAAACCTGCAGTTGTGCCTGGTGAAGGAATCTCAATAGACCTTTGAGATCTTTTTATTTTTTTGGCACACAATATATCAGCTATTGATATTGTTTTTGTTGAAAGATACCTTGATGGGATCACAGAGATATTCTTGAGTATCGAAGTAATGAACTAGATCAAATCAAAAATAGTAACAAGACAAGTTTATCACTTCACTATGGAGTTCCGGATTTTTAATTTGGAACACACTTCAATTGATTGATTTAAAAAAGATAAAAAGACCCTGTGATTCTAATCACAGGAAGTCTTTATTAAGCAAATGGATGCTCTGCAGTATCCTTCTTTGCAAGTGCTTCTTCTACTGTTGGGGTTCCATCAATAGCACGCTTAATTGCAAGTTTTGTTGCTTCGTAGTTGAACTCATATATTTTATCTTTGTCTGTAGCATCCCATTCAATGAACACTGAAACAATGATGAGAAGATTTTCTGCCTCTTCTTTTGGAATTATTCCTTCTTCTACACTGTCCATAACAGCTTTTGCGATGGATGCCTGAGCAGGGCCGAACATCAGGGCTGCCTGTGATACATTCTTGATGGTTACTTTGTTAACAAGAAGTGTTGCAGGTTTTGGTGTTACATTTGGTTCAAGTACTGCAAGCAATGGTGAGTGCCCCTGTCTTGGTGATGCAAGTGAAGTCATGAATGCAGTCTCAACTGCACTTCCCTTTGTACCGATCACAAGATCGATATGAGCTACTTCAGGTCCTTCTCCTACTAACGCTTCACCAATCATACTTTGTGTTATTTTTGCCATATTTATGTCTCCGTTTGACTTTTGTAGAAATGTGATACTGGTTCCTTAAATTTAGATATATCAAATACTTGAATAATTTATGAATTGAGTGTTTAATTTTCTACAATGCCATGATTACACCCCTTAATTACCAAAAGTAATTTAAATACTTAATCTTACCATTTGGTAATCAGGTGATAAATCATGGGAGAATTAAAGCACAGTCCTATAGATAAAGCAATCAAACTAGTAAGCAAGAAATGGACACTTAACATCATCAGGGATATATTTTGTAATAAAAAGCAGTTTAATGAATTCTTAAAAAGTAATCCTAAACTCAGTAGCAAGGTCCTATCAGATAAATTGCGGCAAATGGAGCAAGATGAACTAATAGAAAAGGTAATCGTTTCTAAGACACCATTGCGTATAGAGTATCATCTAACAAGTAAAGGTAAGAATTTGAACAAAATACTTTACGAATTTTCAGTATTTGCATACAAAGAATGCGTTGATAATCTCGCAAATGAGTGCACAGAAAATAGTCATAAGCTTACAAAAGAGATACTAGACATAAAAGATTGAAAGGTCTTGCAAAAGGAATAATCGTAGGATATCTAAATTAATCACCAGAATGGCACAACGTTTACAGGATTTAGCCTGAATGCTCATTTAAGGAAAAATTGGAAATATGGAAAAATTGTTGATGAACAATAGAATTATTCTCAACATATGCTTAGCGAAGATTCACTGCCAGTCTTTTACCAGCTTCAAATGCTTTCTTTAGAACTTCAGCATCTTTTGAAACAAAACCCCGATCGAAATAACCAGTCACTGGGAACTTTTCAATCTCCTCATAACCCAAGGCTTCAAGGGGCATTTCCATAGCTTCGAGTGCAAATCCCATTTCTTTAACATCTAATTGTTCACAGATAGAAAAGACAATTGCCTTTTTGCCTTGGTTTGCAAGTTTACTTGAATACTGCCTGGGACGGTCATTTGTGAAATTATAGTAGGGGTAGAACTTATCTATGAAAGATTTCATAGACGATGTTATGTTGTAGTTATAGGTAGGAGATTCAAGGATAAGACCATTTGATGTTTCGATCTCAGGATAGAGGAGGTTCATTCCATCGTTGAATTGCGTACATTTTCCATCTTTTCTGCAGGCTTCACAACCAATACATGGTTCAATAGAATAATTTCTCAACAAGATTTTTTTTGTTTCAGCCCCTGCCGACTCAGCCCCTTTTAAAAAGCTATCAAGTAGGATATCAGTGTTCCCGTTTTTCCGGGGACTTCCCCCAACTCCAAGAATTTTAACTTTATTCACCTTATGACCTCATACCTTTTTCAAACTGCACTTCCATAGACAATTTGCTATTAATACCTATTCTCCTGAGAGATACACACCCAAGTGTGTCCCTTTCCACTCAAAACATGTTATTACCTTTGTTCTATCCTGTTAAGAGCCTCTTCAAACCTGTCCAGAGCCAGGTCAGCTTCTTCCTTTGTTATCACAAGAGGAGGAGAGATACGGATAACCGAGTCTCCGCAGGACAGTAACAATATCCTTTCCTTGAATCCCTCGAGTATGATCTGGTCTCTGGTATCCGGGTCAGGTGTTCCATCGGTTTTTACTATCTCGACCCCTATCATAAGTCCCAGTCCCCTCACATCACCTATCAGGGGATGATCTTCCTGCATTTCCCGGAGTCTCTCCATTATATGCTTCCCCATTTTCTTTGCATGATCTCCGATCTTCTCCCTTTCCATGAACTCTATCCCTGCCATGGATGCAGCTGATGCCAGGAGGTTGCCTCCAAATGTGTTGGCATGGGTTCCAGGTGGCCAGTCCATTAAGGAATGGTCTGCAAGCATTGCACCCATGGGAAGACCCGAGCCAAGTGCCTTTGCCATGCAAACTATATCCGCCTTGACCCCAAAGTTTTCCATTGCCATGAAAGTTCCCGTTCTGTAGCATCCGGTCTGTATCTCATCGGCAACCAGCAGGACATTATTATCATCACATATGCGCCTGATTTCCTTGTGGAATTCCCGGGGCGGTACTATGTATCCCCCTTCTCCTTGTATAGGTTCTACGAATATGGCAGCGGTGTCCTCATTACTGAGCTCCCTTTTAAAAATCAGGTTCTCTATCTGTTTTGCACATTCGATCCCGCAATCCGGATATTCCAGGTTAACCGGACAACGGTAGCAGTATGCATAGTGTGAATGTACAGCTCTGATGGTTGGGAAATGCGTCTTATGCCTGACTTTTGAGCATGTCAGTGAAAGCGATCCAATTGTCCTGCCATGGAAACAGTTGTAGAAGGATATCAGGTTCTGTCTCTTTGTCTTCCATGTCGCAAGTTTGATAGCAGCTTCAACTGCCTCTGTACCGCTGTTACAAAAGAAAACACGGTTGTATCCTGTCAGCTGCTTAAGTTTCTCTGCAAGTTTGAGAGGAGGTTCTGCAAAAAAGTCATGGAAACCGCAGTGTGAGATCTTCTCCATCTGCGCTGAGACAGCAGCATTCACGTCGGGGTTTGAATGCCCAACGTTCATAACAGCAAAACCAGCTACAAGGTCGATATATTCCTTTCCTTCTATATCGAATATCCTGGACCCGCTGCCCCTGTCAACAACCAGCGGATAGGGGCGTCCCCTACATGATGATATGACATTGCAATCTCTGTCCATGATATCCTTTGCTTTTAGTTTGTCCTTTTCTGTCATGGTTAGCCTCACTGGTCTATCTGGGCTTTCTGGAGCCTGCCACTGTAGTCGATGTAAACTGCTTTTACCTCAGTAAATTCCCGGATCGCTTCAAGGCCCGCTTCCCTGAATCCGTTTCCTGTGCCTTTCACACCACCAAAGGGTAGGTGGACCTCGGCGCCGATGGTCGGAGCGTTGACATAAGTGATTCCTGAGTCTATCTTTTTGATGGCCTTGAATGCATCTGTGATATTCTCTGTATATATCGCGGATGAAAGTCCGTATCTTGTGTTGTTTGCAACCTCTATGGCCTCATCGATGTCTGATACGGTTATAAGGCTGAGAACCGGTCCGAATATCTCTTCCTGGGCTATACGCATATCCGGTTTTACATCTGTGAATATGGTGGACTCAAAGAAATAGCCAGGCAGGTCGATGTCAGCCACATTTCCGCCGGTCAGCAGTTTTGCACCTTCGTCCTTTCCGATGTCTATGTATCCCTTTATCATATCAAGCTGGCTCTTGTTGATAACAGGACCAACATCTGTCTCAGGAAGCAGACCGTTACCCAGTTTCAGCTTCTCTGTCATCTCAACTAACATGTTTGTGAATTCATCCTTTATGTCCTTGTGGAGTATGACCCTGCTTGTGGCGGTACATCTCTGCCCAGTTGTCCCGAAAGCACCCCATAGCACACCTTCCAGTGCAAGTTCAAGATCTGCATCATCCATGACAATTAGCGGGTTCTTGCCTCCAAGCTCCAGAGAGACACGTTTCATGGACTTTCCGCATTCGCTCATGATCCACTTGCCTGTTTCAAGGCTTCCTGTAAATGAGATTGCCTTTATGTCAGGATGATGAACAATACTTTGACCAACGATCTGCCCGGGTCCGAATAAAATGTTGATAACTCCAGGTGGAAGTCCAGCTTCCATGAGTATCTCAACCAGCTTTATTGTCAATAATGGTGTGTCGGTGGCTGGTTTTATCACAATAGAGTTTCCGGCAACAAGGGCTGGCATTATCTTCCATGCAGGTATTGCCATAGGGAAGTTCCAGGGAGTTATCATTCCTATAACACCTATGGGTCTTAGTATAGTCATGCAGAACTTGTCCCTGAGTTCTGATGTGGTGGTCTCCCCGAACATCCTTCGCCCCTCGCCGGCTGCATAAATGGCTATGTCAATGGCTTCCTGGACGTCTCCCCTTGTCTCGTCAAGGACCTTACCCATCTCCTTTGTCATCAGTCTGGCAAGTTCTTCTTTTCTCTTTGTCAGTATGTCTGCAGCCTTGTAGATCACATCTGCCCTTTTTGGAGGCGGCGTCTCACTCCAGACCTTAAAACCTTTTAATGCGGATTCAACAGCCCTGTCAATATCATCCCTTCCTGCGACCTGTATGGTTGCGATCGTTTCCAATGTTGCAGGATCTATATCGTCAAAAGTATCCTTGATGGATGAGTTTGTCCACTCTCCATCTATGAATAGTTTATACTCTTGCATTTGCACTCCCCAATAATCGTTGGGGATTATATTTGATAAATGTATTGTAAATCCAAAAACAGATTTTAGATTACAAAGGCGATTGTTACAGTTATTATAAAAAAGTAACAATCTTCAGGCAACATGATTGTGACCTCTCAAATTCCTCGTACATTAAACGGAATCTTATTGACTAATATACAAGGGTGGACGCTACTGTGATACTCAACTGGGAGGATTAGAGGAATTATGGAAGTCTGAATATACATGACAACAAAAAATGAGTTACTGCGTTCCATCAGAAAAAATCGCTTGAAATGTTTTGTAGATCTAGAAAAGAAGTTACTGAATGGCATTCTTCCAGAGAGGCAGTTTCCCTTCTTAAAATGAAAAGACATATTGAATTATGGTGATAAAAAACCATATTCATGATTAAAAAAGTTACATAGAAATACTTAAAAACAAAACTTTCAAAAATTATTTGGTAGCCCGGCACGGATTCGAACCGAGGTTGCGGGATCCAGAGTCCTGCATGATTGACCACTACACTACCGGGCTACGGTGAATGTATTTCCTAAATAGAATACTAAATATATAAACATATCGCCTGATCACAGGTTTTCAGGGTTTTCGTTAAGTACTGCAGTCCACCACCAGCGGGCCATATCCAACATATCCTTGCTAAACTGTCCAGAGAGGCGGTATTCTCCACCTTTATTTGATATCATGCCTGCCCCAAGCAGCTTGTTGCGCATGGCATAGAATGAAGCGCGTCCGATGTCAAGTTCTTCAAGTAGTTGTTCCCACTCGTTTGCTTTAATGGGGTCGCCGTTTCTCTGGCGCTCTTCGACCATTATAAGGAATTTTTGTCCACGCATTGCAGTTGCCTCTTCCTGAAAGAGGCGTCTCATGAGATTATAATAAGGATCTCTGGAATGAGTTATGCGTGCATTTGCATCGGAACGTACAACTATAGTTGTAGATGTTCGGGGTGCGTTTTTAACGATCGACATAAAAAATCAATATGATCAGTTAGCGCATGCTCCGCTTTTTGATTCAAGCGTATTTTTTATAAGATCGACATATTCCTCTTTTAAGGAGTACACGATTGGCGTTTTGTAGGACTCTTTATAAGACCTTAATACACCAAGCTTTGAGTAAATATATCCCACCATTGATGCAACTGCGCTACGTGAAATGTCATATTTACTGGTGATCCTCTCATGTATCTGATCAACCGTAATTTCTTTCACCTGCAGAAAAGTAGATAATATGCAACTGCGAAGACCGTTTACATCAAGTTCAACAAACTTCTGTAGCCTTCGTTTGATTTTAGAACGAATTGAATCCATAGTCACACCTCTCACTGTTAATCTATATAAATAACATCTTATATATGAAATTATACCTATAAAAAGGTTTTCAAATTTTTATAGTATGAGCATTTAAGTATTATAGTAGAGTTTAACACAATAATACTTTGGTTTGGTGAACTTATGGTATATGAATATGATATTGATAACAGCACACTTTATTTAGATAGTGTGGAACTTCCTCTTCATAGTCAGGAAGAAAATGTTATTGGTACATGTAGTGATTGCAATTCTGATGTAATGAGTGTTAGCTATCATGTCCAGGATGAAAAAACAGTGGTGGGTGCAAAATGCAATGAATGTAACACCATTTATGCTATTATTTATGATGATCAATGGAACTGGCTGGGTGAAGAGGTAATTTCAACAGGTTCAAATCCCAGGCATGCAGATGTAGAAAAGTCTGTAGTTACCATGAGTGTCGATGAACCTGAAGACAGTCCTGAACTTATATATTTACGTTCCATACCTTCCAATAAGCTCAGTGCCGTATTCTCCCCTGCTGAGATCGAAGCGATATTCTCAAAAGCATCAGGGAAGAAATATGTTCGGCAATATCTGTATCGTGCTCGCAAGAAATATCAGAATTTTAATGACCTTTTTGATACTACTCTGAATATTTAATTGCAAATCCTGAAGTGAAAATGTCTAATTGACATTAATACATCAATTAGATATAGATATCATGGTATCTGTTATTATGTAACTTATTTTAGTGACAGTGTTATTTTTATTACATATTTGTTTTTTTTAGAATACATAATAATTTATTTAGTATGACTGATGCCACAACATATGATTAAATATTATAATGATGGAATTAATAATCGCTTGAAAAAACTGAGAGTTACATAATAAATATAATTGCTAATATTACTAGTATGCATATTTGAGTGATTTTATGAAGGTAGAAAAACGATAAGATAAAATTTATAAGCATATATTTATAATAGCATTTTATGACTGAATGGTCTATACTATGCATGCACGAAAGTACATAAATCGAATAGGTCAAAAATCCACCAACAATATAAAAAAATATCACTTACATTGGAAAAACTTCATAGATTATGATGACTTTCCGTTTTGAATATGAATGCTAAAACTCTATTACACGTACTATAAGAATATAGTGTCAGGATCCTAGCTATACTCAATTCATATCTTTTTCTGCAAATAATCGTACGGTTGAAGGTCGAAAACCCCATATTACTATAGTCCATGTAATTAACGTTTGCAGGCAAACATAGAAAAAAGAAAAGAATCCCAATAAAACAGTTTTGTGGTTATAGACTATAAGAATAAAACTTTTTGTGCGCCTGGTATTGTTTTTGCGATATTATATACACAGAAACAGAATCTAGAGAAGTTTTTATTTAATTCAAAAGAAAAGTCAGTTTAAGATTAAATATCTCTTTTTTGAAAATCTGAATGAACCTGCCAAAAAACGACAAACTGTCATAATAAATATTTTATGTCAACCATGTTATTACCATTGGTTATTTGTTTGCTATGGAATATTACAAGACCATGCTTTTTGTCAAGAACTCAGACTTAGAAAATCCACTACTTTGTAAAAAAATATGCTATCCTTCTAGTTGTATTTTGAGTATCCAACCTCTATACTAGCCAAGTCTAAAATACTATTATAAAAATAGTCTTAATTATTTGTTTCCCGATGACTAACTATTAAAAAAATATAATTCAGATGTCTGAACTTTATAAAAATATATTATTTTTATTGAATGTATAAACTAATTTAATCTGTAACACGGAACTTATATAATAAATTAACATTTATACATGGCAACGAACATTTTAAATAAATTAAATATATACACGAGTGTATGCTTATGCCCTGGCTAAAATGTAACAACCATATATTACATCATAACTTATTTTGCTGCGACTTTATGATTCTCAAAATTTCACTCACTTTGACACTTATCGAATTATTTTAAGCGGATGGATTTATCAAAATATGTGTAGTCACACCAAGAAATAATGACATTATTTCAAACCTTCTTATCATATTAATTACTGTGTAATTATCACATTCTTTGAGATCTATTTATTAACTTCTGAATTTTACAACCGGAAATTCACCTGTATCAATAAAGCCAGGGAAACAAAAACACCGGTATTCTTGACTGCTTCCTCTGCATTAATAATGCATTTGTTCCATTTTGTAATAATACACCATTGCCCATATATAAACCTACATTACCATAGGTTATTAAAATCCCACACGAATGTTATTATTTTTGATAAGCATTCATAAAAATATCCCTTTTGGGTCATCGCCCTGAAAAGAATCCCGGGACAATTCCAAATCAAAAATTAAAATTAACCCAAAAGGGCAAATTTCAACATTTCCGCTACATTTTCCCCATTGGGGTGATGAAATTATTTCACAAATTATCATTATGCCAAATAACTGGATGATCATGCTTACTGCCAAAGCTGGTAGATTTGTTTCCAAGATATTTAGTAGAAAAGATAGGTAATCATTCCCTGATTAATTTATATCTCAAAAAACGGAGGATTGTTTTTGAGATATAAATCAAAAATTGGTTGGCGGCAACGAACTAAGATTTTTTCGGTACCTTACTATTTAGACCCCCACTCATCCAGCCCAAATAAGTATACTTTAATTTTATTGTTAATGTTATTTAATTCAATATGTAACAATGTTACTCATATCCTTAGCAAACGAGTAGTTTTTGAAGCTCAGTACGTCTTGAATATGTCTCTACATGTATGATAGGGTATTCTTTGCTCTTCAGTTACAACACTCCATAGTCTTAGTAGAAATACAAAGAATCATTTCCTGAAAATGAAACTATGTATTTAAATTTTAAATTTTGAGTTCCTATTTGGTTATATTTCTACTGAATTTCATTAAAAAAAGATAGCATTGCCATTATTATGCTATTAAATTATGATGTGCTGATAATCAAAAATTCTAAAATTATTTACAGTAGATGTGGGATCAAAACAAGAAACTATTAAAAAATAGAATAATAAGTGTGATGGCATCGATGAAAGAATCGATGCCGATGATGTACCCTCCCAACTAAACATTTTTGAATACATATATATTTAATATTCGCCATATATAAACATGGCCCCTGAAAATCATGTTGCTCTAAGCTTGAATCATGGGCAACAATTGTGCAGAGACAGCAACTGTTATTAAATTTTTAGTATTGCCCCTTTTTTGCACAGAATTGCCATTATTATATTACTATGTTTATTTTTATATTCTTTATTTGGATAGGCTAGCAAATTGAAACTAAATATATATTTATAAAAATAGCCATATTTTATCCACACTTTGTTTATTTTTTAATATTGTAACTCAAAAATATACCACTTTACTATATATGTAACTTAAAATTCATACATGCAAGAAATATTTGTTTTTGACATTTGAATATGTATTTTTTAATTTAATCAATGATACTTGATATACTATCATGCAAATATATTTTACTACAAGCAATGATCTGTTATAAGTTTGGGAAATAACTTAATATCACTCATTATGGACTCTGGACCTCACTAAATATTTATACAGCTTTTAAATGTTTTATAACAAACAAAGCAGTATCATATCGTTTTTAACAAAAATGTATTGATTTTGTATTAACTTCAAATATATGTAAAGTCACAGTTTCCTTATATTAGGAAATGGTTATATATTTGAGATTAACATATAGTGTGGTAATTAGAGGTAATTTATTTCCAAGTTTAAAACAATATAAATTGATATAGACTCTTTATATTATATAGTAATATAAATAAAAATACAAAATTGCATTTTTTATTATACCTATTTGACTATATGCTTTTTTATTTTTGAAAAGATGGAATTATTTCGACAAAAAACTGAGAGTTGAATTCTTCAAACTGTGCATAAATTTGGACATTTTTTGATCTGAATTTTGCCAATAGCAAAAACTATTAACTTTGCATCCTTTTTCTTTAGGGCGCAGGGAGAAAAATGGATAAAAACAGGTTCTTAATATACTCGACAGTATTTCTGATAATGGGTTTATCAGATTCGGTTATTCCTGTACTGCCTGAACTTGCTGCGGCAAACCATGTAACTCACGGTGCTTTAGCCTCAAGTTTACTCTTTTCGGGTTACTTCATCGGGGCGCTAGTAACTATGCTGCCTTTTGGCGTTCTTGTTGACAGATATGATTACCTTAAATTCATAGTCCTGGCAATTCTTCTGACCTTTGTCTCAGGGATATTTTTGATTATCACTGACAACCTGTATCTGCTGATAATTGCACGCTTTGTGGAAGGGTCTGCATGCGGTGCATTTTTCCCGGCAGCCTATGCCATGCTGTCGGAATATGTTGAAAAAAATCGCTACATCAGTGAGTTCAATTTCCTGCTGAATGCCGGTCTTGCACTTGGTGTGGCTATCGCCGGATATCTGGCAGAATGGTCTGTAAGAGGTGGCATCATCCTGTTTACTGCACTTGCGGGAATCATTTCTCTGAGTGGCATATTTACAGTTGTTTTCCAAAAAAAGACAAAGCCTGCCAGAAAAATAATAAATGTCAAAGATGTACCCCAATTCCATCAACTGAGTTCAGTGTTCCTTGATAGAAGATATGCAAGCATCTGGATAACTGCATTTCTCATTTTTGGCATCACAGGTGTTCTAATAGCATTCTACCCGGATTATAGCAAGGACTTTCTTAGCAAGACCGGACTTGGTATTGCAATATCTTTGCTTTATGTAAGTTCCATGATCACCAATCTCGTGGTTGGGAGAATGGATATGCAATACAAACAAATGATCAGATACGGAATAGTAATAGCTTCTGTAGGTACTCTACTATCAATTAAGTTCCCGATAACAGGTTTTGTACTAATAGGGATAGGATCTGGCATTGGTCTGCTTGGTTTGCCAATAGCGGTCACTCATATGAATATAAAAAGAGGACTGGCAATGGGATTTTTCAACACATGCACCTATGCTGGCCTGGGATTGATGCCTATATTTTTCGGCTTGTTCCTGGATAGATTGGGGTTCCAGCTTATTTTCTCCATAAGCGCACTGGTCCTGTTCCTATCCGTGTTCTTAAAAAGTGGACTGGAAAAGGAGTCAGGACTTTAACGACATTTTTTAAAAAAATGAGAACAAATAGAAAATTTATTATGCAATTCCCATATGATTTGTGCTATGTCCCATAGCCAGCACCGAGTGAGAATTGCACCAGCCAGATATTTGATTATTGCAATGATCATTTTCGCATGTATTTTGCCTGCCAATGCAACAATTGTTGACGTATCCCCCGTAGATGCCCCCCAGGGAGCTGTCATTCTTATTATGGATGGAGTGAGCTCCTGTTACATTTATCCAGAATTCACACCTTATGCAATTGATGGTTCGATCCTTGACAAAGCAGAAATAAAGAACATGTCCTTTATATTCGGACAGAGTTGCAGGGTTCTGGATGTCACCGCACCCCAGACATACACAGAGGCTGGCCACTCCGTTCTGGTTACCGGATATTCAAAGGCAATAGGCGAACTTGTGGAAGGGTCTGAGACAACAATATACGATGTGGCGCATGATTACGATTATCTGACCTTTGCGATCATGGAGAAAGGAGACTTTGCAGCCATGTGCAATAAGCAGGATGTTGTTGTTCATGATGTTGCGAATTCAGTAAACAATCCGGAAATGATTGTTAAAACAAATGTTCATTCCGCTGAAAAGAAGCAAATTTCAATGGATATGGCATCACTTTTGCAGAATGAAGCATCACTTATTCACCCACAGTTACAACACTATCCGGAAGGTTCACAGGAAAGATATGACGCCTACAACCGCTGGGCAATTGAAACAGCGATCAAGGCCATTGACTTCATGAGTACGGAATATCCGAATGAACATTATATCCTTACCATCAATGTCGGAGCCACGGATTCGGCAGGTCATTACAAAAAAGATTCAGGATACATAGCAACCATAGAAGGCGTAGACTCCAGTTGTGAACCCCTGTATGATATTTGTAATGAGAACAACCTTGCCTTTTTCCTGACAGGAGATCATGGCATGGCATTCCCAACTAAAGACTCCCGTGGAGGACACCAATCCAAAACTTATTCAGTTATAAGAGAAGCCCAGAAAGTCCCTTTTTCGGTAGCTTCCCATAATGTGGAAGCAGGACTTATCAAAGGCGAATATGGTCAGGAGGATATCGCCCCTACGATCCTGTCAGTCCTGGAACTTCCGGATGAACTCAGAATATCTGATGGATCTGAAATGCCCGTGAAAGAACACACGAGTATAAGCGTGAAGGCATTTGATGAAGGCGACATCCTGCTTCTGGAAAACGGAATTACACGTGGACAGGCAAGCAATACTAATAACTGTCTTTTCAGGGGAGTTGAGGTCGGATCTAATTATACCATTCGATTTTTGCAGGCTGGAGATGTGAAAAATGTGATTGAAAAAGAGATCCATCTCAAAAAAAGTGAGAACATAGTTTTCAATTCACATGAGAATAAGCAGGAAAGCAGCATTGACTTGAATTCACGCCATATTATCGGAGGAACACTCATAGGACTGATCAATGTCACAGGGCTTGCAATGATACGAAAGGTCCTGAAAGAATGAAGTAACCATCCAAAATTATGCCCCTTACTATCAAAGAACAGTAACATTGTTAAATAGTCGGAGATAATACTATTATGTATAATGTCCGAATCCATTTTCGGATATAAGGGGAAATCGTATGACTGAAGTGGAAGTCGATGTAAGGGGCCAGACCTGTCCGGTTCCTCTTGTAGAATGTCGTAAGGCGTTAAGAAAAGCTTCTCCGGGAGATGAGGTAGTTGTTGTAGGCACACACCCTGCCTCCAAAAAAGAGATACCCATGGCATGCAAATCCCTGGGACTTGAAGTCATTGACATTGAAGAAAAGAATAATGAGTGGAAGATCAGAATTAAAAGGTAGGGGTAGCCAGTGTCTGATAAAGCCGTTATAGTTGTCCATAGTGGTGACTTTGATAAAATTTACAGTGCTCTGATAATAGGTAATGGTGCGCTTGCAATGGGAATGGATGTTTCATTATATTTTACATTCTGGGGATTGCAGCGCCTTAAGAAAAATGGCCTTGGAGCAGGTCCATTATCCAAGATGCACATGTTTGGTCTTGGCAAATGGATGGTCAAAAAGAGAATGCAGAAAGCAAACGTTGCCCCCCTTAAAAAACTCATGGAAGATTTCAAGGAGCTTGGGGGCAGGATAATTGCCTGCGAAATGACCATGGAGATCATGGGGATCAAGCAGGAGCAGTTGCACGAGGAATGGATCGATGATTTTGGTGCGGTAGGCACCTATATCTATGAAGCAAAGGATGCGACTATTACACTTTTTATTTAAGTAGCCAGAACGGAGTGAAGAGATGTTTGGAGAAATGATATACCTAGATAATGCTGCCAGCACACGTTTGGACGAGAAGGTCCTGGATGCAATGAAACCATATTTCTTTGATACTTACGCAGTTGCAACATCTGAATTTGGCTATTCCATGGGAATCGATGCCAAAGAAGGACTTTTGAATGCGCGTGAAATTATTGCCAATTCCATTGGTGCTTCAGCAGAAGAGATCGTGTTTACTTCAGGAGACACCGAGTCAAGCAATATGGCCATAAAAGGTGTTGCTCAGGCACTACAGAGTAAAAAAGGAAAGCACATAATAGTTTCCAAAATTGAAGATTTTTCTGTTCTCAATACTGCAAAGATGATGGAAAAGCAGGGTTTTGAGGTAGATTTCATCAGTGTGGACTCAGAAGGTCTACTTGATCTGGAAGAGCTGAAAAATACCATCACTGACAAGACCATTCTTGTATCCATACAGCATGCAAACCAGGAAATAGGAACCCTTCAGAATCTGGAGGCAATTGCAAAGATCTGTAAGGAAAAGGATGTGTTGATGCATACCGACGCCACTCACAGCTATACCAGAGTTCCAATCGATGTCAGCAAGATTCCTGTGGATCTTATCACAATGTCATCACACACCATTCATGGCCCTCGCGGTGTCGGTGCCCTGTACATCAGAGAAGATACCCCCATCACCAAATGGATGGACGGAGGATACCAGGAATCTAACCGGCGTGCTGGTCTTGAAAATATCCCCGGTGCTGTTGGCTTTGCCAAAGCGGTGGAACTTGTAACTCCCGAAGAGACAAAAAAGCTGGAAGAATTGCGTGATTACACCATAAAGAGAGCCGAAGAAGAGATCCCTCATGTGACACTTAACGGAAGCCGGGACAAAAGAATACCACAAAATGCCAATATCACTTTCCACTATGTTGAAGGTGAATCCATGACACTGCATCTGGATATGCGTGGTTTTGCCGTAAGCACCGGTTCAGCATGTTTCAGCCGTTCCCTTGAAGCAAGTCATGTGATCATGGGTATTGGCGGCGACCATGAAAGAGCACATGGATCCATTCGTTTCACATTTGGCCGCTACAACAGCAAAGATGATGTTGATGCCATAATAGAAGCAATAAAAGAGATCGTTGCACAACTTAGGGCTATAAGCCCCCTTTTTGAAGGTAATTAGAGGTGATAAGATGAAGTTCCCATATAGTGAAAAAGTTCTTGAGCATTTCAAAAACCCGAAGAATGTCGGTAAAATAGAGGAAGCTGACGGAAAAGGATTGGAAGGCAGTCCTGCATGTGGTGACATGGTTGCGGTTTACCTTAAAGTAAACCCGGAAACCACAGTGATCGAAGATATAAAATTCGAATCCTATGGCTGTGCATCCAATATAGCAACTGCTTCCATGATCACCGAAATGGCCAAAGGCAAGACTCTCGAAGAAGCAAAAGCAATCACATGGAAGCAGGCAACCGAAGAGTTGGGAGGACTCCCATCAGTAAAAGCACATTGTTCAGTTCTGGCTGTTGAGGGCCTCAGGGCTGCGATTCGTGATTATGAGGAAAAGCATGGACTTGTCACTGAGAACGAGCCTACAACAGAGGATATTGTAAGAAGCAGACTTAAGCATGTAATGAATCCCATGGCAGGTCTTGACATAGTTCGTACTGAGCTAGTACTTAAGATCGAAGTGAAGGAAGGGGCTGTAAGGATTCTCCTGGATCTCCCCTCAACTCACCAGTTTGCATCTGCAATTAAGGAAGATGTCCTCGAAAAGATTGAATCTTTGTGGGATGTTAACGAAGTAAAGGTTGTCTTTACAGAGTGAGTAAAGTCTGCCTTTTTTTATTTTTTATAGTAATCATTTAATATTCGAAAACTAATTATGATATCGTGAAACTCAACGATGACCTGACTGTGAACTCGGATGACCTGGAAACTTTCCAGAAAATTATTAATGTCCAGTTCACAGACTCTCGTTTTTTGATCCAGGCATTGACACACGGCTCTCTTTTTAATGGCGATAGTGAAAAACTGGACATTTTCAAGAAGCGAAATAATCTCGAAGAAAAAGACTATGAGAAACTGGAATTTCTTGGCGATTCAGTTCTTGGTTTGATCGTTGCAGAATATGCATATTATGACAAGAAAATTGATGAATATACTAAATCAACAGGTAAGTCCATAGAAGGCGTTTCAACTGATCTTAAAAAAGTACTCGTTTCAAATAAGAGTCTCAAATCAATTGCAAAAAAAATAGACCTTGAAAACTATGTCCTGTGCGAACCACATGTCAATATTGATGGCAAGTTACCGGACATTATAGAAGCTCTCATTGGTTCGATCTACCTTAATAATCATGGTTTTTGCCAGGTAAGAAAATTTGTTTATAGCTTTTTTGACCTTGAGAAAGCATTGGATAAACTATCATCTTTAAACCCAAAAGGCAGACTAAAAGAAATATTCGATAAGCAGGGATCTGATTTTGAATACAGGATATTATGCGAACATGGAATGGACCATGAAAAGAGTTTTACTGTCGGTCTGTTCGTGGATGACAAACAAAAATCAGAAGGCTATGGAAAAAGAATAAGAGATGCAGAAAAAGATGCTGCAGAAAAATACCTGATAACTTCAACTTAGACATCTTTTTCATTTGAGTTCACAGGAAGAGTGAACGTAAAATCACTGCCTTTACCAAATTCGCTTTCTACCCACACATCTCCACCGTGAAGTTCAACCAGATCCTTAACAAGTGAAAGTCCAAGACCAGTGCCATCATATTGTCTGGATGTATCGGAATCTATCTGGCTAAAAGGCCTGAACAATTTATACTGATCATTGGAAGAAATTCCTATTCCGGTATCCAGGACAGAAATTACGATATTGCCATTTTCATTTCTTGTCTTCATTTTAATTGAGCCATCGTCCTCTGTGAACTTGACGGCATTGCCAATGAGGTTGTACAATATCTGCTTGACCTTCGCCTCATCTGCCTCTATAAGGTCAATATCATGCCCGAATGATACTTCCATTTTTATATTCTTCTTTAAGGCCGGAGGCTGCATAAGGGAGATCATCTCATCAATAACATTGCTGATATTCAATTCATCCTTGTACAATCTCATCTTTCCAGACTCTATTTTTGAAATATCCAGGATAGTATTAATTATATTCAGCAGATGCTTGCCACTATTTGAAATATTCTCAATGTATTGAATCTGTTTCTCATTCAATTCACCAAAATAGCCTTCAAGCAAAGTGTCTGAAAAACCTATTACCGAGTTCAAAGGTGTTCTGAGTTCATGGCTCATGTTTGCAAGGAATTCGCTTTTTGCACGATTAGCGTTCTCAGCAGCGATATTTGCCTGCAACATCTCCTGCTCATTTCGCTTTCTCTCGGTTATATCACGTACAATTCCAACAGCACTCCATTCTCCCTTTAAAATAATCGCAGAAAGGGATAATTCTATTGGGAACTCTGTTCCATCTTTCTTTTTGGCTGTAAGTTCCACAGTATTTCCCACAGCTAAACCTTCTCCGGAATACCTGAAATTGGAGAATGAGCTTTTGTAGATCTTATTGTACTGTTCCGGAATAATAAGAGAACGTATTTCTTTGTTGAAAGCCTCATCAGATGAATACCCGAACATCTTTTCTGCAGCAGGGTTCCAGAAAGTTACGAGCCCACCATTATTAATCGCTATTATTGCATCATTGGCAGATTTAGTGATAACTGAAAATTTTTCTTCACTTTCTTTCAATGCATTTTCTGCCATTTTACTCTCATGAATATCGATAGCCAGTTCAAATCTGACCATACGACCATCGGGCCATTCTATAGCTCTATCTATACAACGGTAAAATCGGTTATTCTTAATGTTTTGATATTCCCAGATATAACTTTTTCCAAGATACTCCCCAAAAATCTTATCGTTTGTACAAAATGAACAAGGAGAATCCTTATTTTGGAATACTTCATGGCATTTTTTACCAATGATATTTCCTTTGTTAAATTGCCTTGTAAAACTGTTAGCAAAAAGTAATTCATGAGTTTTAGGATCTGAAACGTAGATCATTTCATCAATGGACTCAAAGATCGAGAGCATTTTGTCATGCTGCTTTATGAGTTTTTCTTCTGCCTTTTTTCTATCAGTGATGTCACGACTAATACCTATAAGTCCCATCATATCCCCATCAGGAGTATAAAGAGGAGCTTTTAGTGTCTCATATAGAAAAGAACCTTCAGGGAATTCAAGCCATTCCTCATTGGTCCGTGGCTTCCCCTGTTCCATCATTTTAAAATCCTGTTCCCTAAAAAAGTCAGCAAGTTCCCTGTCAAAAATATCGTGATCAGTTTTACCTATTATGTCTTCATTGGGATAGTGAAGGAAATGTAAGAAAGCAGGATTGCAGCCAATGTATTTACCATCCTTGTCTTTACAAAATATAAGATCAGGAATTGAATGAAGTAATCCTTCAAGAAAAATCCTTTTTTCAGATGACTCCTTTTTATTTTGTTGTTTATAGGAATTAAATAGTGCTTCTTTTTTCCCTAATTGAGATTTCAAGTCACGAATTTCATCAATGAGTTGTTTTTTGGACTTTTCTTCGTATCTCATAGGATCATCTCAATAATTAGCACAAAATGGAATGTTATGAATTAGATATTAGATTATAGTACATCATATATTATTGTGCTATTCGAATTTTAGTATATTGTTTAAAATGATATTCTCCAGATATATTAAGTCATCTATTGCATCAAAGAACTATTGTAAAGCCAGTGGACCTATGATAATATTATAAGTAATGCAGTTCAATTATTTTTAAGGAGGGTTTTCATGCGAATTATCATGGTATGTGGTTTTACAGGTTCAGAAAAGAAAAATACTCTTTTTGCAATTGGAAATGAGCTTAATTCAAGAGAAAAGAAAGTGGCTGTAGTTATAACTGAAAATGAGGATAGTGAAGATAAAAGCCATGTCAGTGCAGATTCCGGGGTCGGGGTCAGGGAAATGATCAGCAGTTGCGTCCCATGCAGCTTTTTATTCGACCTGATGGCCGAACTGCAGAAAATAAATGAACTGTCCGCTTTTGATCATGTAATTATAGAGCTTCCATTCAATTCAATGCCTGCTGAAGTAAAAGAAGGTCTTGAGAACCTTGAATTTGAAGACATGTCATTCGCACCAATAATTAATGTTGCCGATGCCATGAATATGGAAAGTGATGTAGAACTTATCCCGAAGATTATTCGCAATCAGATCATAGACTCGGAAATAATATTCATCACTGGGGACCTGGCAGGTTCCGAAAAAGTGGCGGCTTTAAGCAAAACACTTGGAAATATCAATCCGAATGCGGAAATATTAGAAAACTCCACAGACTCTGATGACGGAATTGTTGGTCTGGCGGATATTATTACTAAGTGAAACGAGAACTCGGTTTATAAAAAAGGAATCTGGACACGCTTTATCAAAAGCGTGTCTCCATTGCTTTCCACATCACATCCATCTTTTCCGATGGGATACTGAGTGGTATCTCACATCCTGAAGCCAGGATGAATCCTTTTTCTGGGGCTGCATTCATACAACTGTCAACCTCATATTCTATATCAGCAGGGGAATCAGAACTGAACACATAAGGATTGATGTTTCCCATAAGACAGATTCCTTCATCCTGGAAATTCTGGAAATCCTTGAAGCAGTAGCGCTGTTTACAGCCGACATTGTTGTGATTGTGAAGTTTCTGGCACTCGACCCCATATTCAGTGCCCAGTTTTTTAACATCACCAAAGGCAAAGTTAAGTGCATTTGGTTTAAGCTTCAGTTCAAGATCATGGAAAGCAAGGGCTGCACAGTTATGTGATATTACGTACCCACCGTTATCCTGCACATGGGAGTAGACTTTCTTTGTGTATCCCACCCCAAATTCCTCTGCCATATCATGACTGAAGAGTTCTGCAGTGCTTTCCCCATTCTCCGCAAATATACCATCAGCGCCTGCATCAAGCATGATGTCGGCAAATACGATACAACTTTCAGTCAGTACATCAAGCAAAGAGCGGAAATTATCAGGGTCCATGAGCATTTCGGTACACATCTTGGTACCACCCATCAACTGGGAGACAAGCATGAGGGGGGTCAGTGTTGCACAGGCTATGAATGCTTCATCGTTAAGTTCTTTTTTCATTATACTGATGGATTCAGCGACTGTCTGTACCCTTTCCGACCTTCGCATGATGTCAGGATCCAGGTTCTCGAATTCACCGGATGATTCCATGGGATATTCAACTATTTTTGGATACTCATTCTCCCTGAAGTCAAGCTTTGTACCCAGGGCTTCGGCTTCCACAAGCAGACAGCCCCATGGAGCCATTACATTATCGTGATGATACATTTCTCTTGCAAGTATCTGCGCCTCTGCCATACCTTTAGCAGAACGGTACACATCGTTCAGACTGGCACCCATCTTTTCCAGGACCGCATCACCTGCCCCAAACCAAAGATAGCCTAATGGCATCCTGTCAACTTCTTTTCCTTCAAGTGCATTAACGAAGCGTTCCTTTGAATTCATATCATCTGTCATTGCTGTACCCCTGTTGTTTCTGAAAGTTGATGAATAGACTATCTTCCATGCATGAAAAATAGAATAATTTATAGAAAGATGTTTCAGCTAGCATTATTTAACTCTTGCTCCACAGGACTGATTTATTTCCTGTCATGCAGTGGGATACGGTCAATATAAATGAAGGATCATATCATAGAGGAAAAACTGTTATAGTTGAACAGAAACCAGAATCCAAAAATTGCCAGCAATCCACCGCACAGATACAGGATCCGTTCATGTGCACGCCTGGACATCATTTCTTTTCCTTTTGAACAGGAAGAAGAAACAGCTACCAGCACACCTAGGTCTGCAATCCAGTGTCCAATAGCAAAAGCAAGAACGGCAAAGATACCCACCAGATATGCCTGAAGGAGAATGGAGCTACCGGCTGTTAGCCACCAGATAAGTACAGCGGGATTCAGGGCAGTTGTCAAAACACCTGCAGAAACAGGGGCAGAGCAGATATCCATCTTACTGGCAGATTCTGAAATATCAACGGCAGACACTTCCTTTGCGCTCTTTATGAGAAATAGGCCAAACAGCAGCATAACTATTCCACCTATAATAGCCATGTATGAGATCACTTGTTCTCCGATAAAAGCAGCTACACCGACAAGGATCAGAAGGAATATCAAAGATTCCACAAAAGCATGTCCTGTAAATACGAAAAGACCAGTCCTCCAGCCTTTTTTAAGAGCTATACCAACTGTTGTGAACATCATTGGGCCCGGGATCATTGCGGCAGATATACCCACAGTGAAGCCCAGTATAAGAGCCTTGGCTAATTCGATAATGAGTTCTGGCTGCAAAAAGCTCATGGAATATATAATGCTATTTTTATATATAAGGCCTGCTGCAGAGCAGATATAAGTAAGAGAAAAAAATATTAGTAGTATCGAAAAAGGAGTGATTTTTATGGCGCTAGAATGTACTTTATCCGAGGAGTTACCTGTTGAGGAATACCTGATCGAAGAGGAGCCCTACTACGTTCCGGTCGGCAATGAGGTGGAAATATTCACAGCAGCCTACAAAAATCAGCTGCCTGTGAACCTGAAAGGACCTACAGGTTGTGGGAAGACACGCTTCATGGAGTACATGGCCTATAAACTGAGCCGTCCATTGATCACTGTTTCATGTCACGAGGATCTTACGGCAACAGACCTTGTGGGAAGGTTCCTTATCAAAGGCGAATCCGTGGAATGGAATGACGGACCTCTCACCAAGGCTGTCAAAAGCGGAGCTATATGCTATCTTGATGAAGTGGTAGAAGCCAGGAAGGATACCATAGTTGTCATCCACCCGCTAACAGATGACAGGCGCATGATCCCAATAGATAAGCTTGGTATCATACTGAAAGCTTCGCCTGAATTCATGTTGGCAATATCCTATAACCCAGGCTACCAGAGTGTTGTAAAAGACCTGAAGCAAAGTACGAGGCAAAGGTTCGTTGCAATGGAATTCGATTATCCTCCGGCTGAGATAGAGAGACAGATAGTTGCCCATGAGAGCGGTGTTGATGAAGAGATGGCAGGATTACTTGTGGAGATCGGCCAGAGTATAAGAAATTTCAAGCACCATGGACTCGAAGAAGGGGTCAGTACACGTCTGCTAATATATGCCGGAAAACTCATCCACGAGGGCATAGAACCCAAGGAAGCATGCAGCACATCAATGGTAAGACCCATTACAGATAATCCAGACCTGCAAAGGAGTATTGAAGAGATAATTTCCGCAATACTGGAGTGAGACAAGACTTTGCTAAAAGATAGTGAAATACATATTACAGTAGAGAAACAGCTTGTTCACCTACTGGAGAAAAAGTTTCCAAGCCTTGCATCAGAAGATAATAAATGCATAGCAGAGCAGCTCCATGGATTTTCGGATGATGAACTGGAAACCATCCTGAGTCCAGGGAAGTGGATACTGGACAAGGGCAATAGAGTTCTTCTTTCTTACCTTGCAGTCTCACCCCAGATATATACCCTGACAGGAAGAGAAAGGTTCAGGAAATGGACATTCATAGCAAATAAGGTTTCCAATCTGAGCATCTCGTGCTGTGAGGGTTTCTTCGATTCCTCTGTCCCGATACTCAGAAAGGGCGGTATCGAACTGCTTGAGAACTGGACGAATATGGAAATATCTCTGGCAAAGAAGAACAAGTGGCTTGCAGTTGCTTTCTGTAAATTCACAGGGGAATTGGTAGCATCCACAGAATCTGACAGGTTCTCGGAGCTTGTTGCAATAGGTAAAGAGTTCTCTGATAGTAATATAAAGGTTGCAGAGGCATATTTTGAGAATCTTCCATATATGCTTTCCCACCTTTCAAATGAAGATTTCATACTCTTTTGCGATATGCTGACAGGGGTCAGCAAGAAACACTGGATCACTGCTGTCGATATCATAAATACAAGCAGGGAAGTGCTACCACTCATTTCTCCCGAAAGAAGAAAAAAGCTGATTCAGTCATTGATCGATTTCCAGACAAAGAACGAATCCCTCAGATCTGCATTGTTCAGAAATTCACCACAGGTTATTATCAAACTCAATGATGAGGAATTTGACCACTGGATAAATGTAGCTGAATATATAGCAAAGGTTGGCGGAGATGCTGCTGTAGCGTATTTTAACAGAAGCCACGATTTGCTCGATACTTTTGAAATAACTGAGCTTCGTGAATGGGCAGAGAGAGGAGCAGACAAATTATTCCACGATAAACAGTCATTCCGTTTCTTTATTCATGGCAGTCTCAAGGGACTGGCAAATACTTCGCTTTCTTTGACCAAAACAGAAAGATTGTATTTGATAGATGAGGGAATAAAACTTGCTGCGGTCAATTTTGAATGTGTGGAATCATATTTTGAGAATTGTGTAGTTACCTATAGACTACTGAATAGCCATCTATTCTGCAAATGGGTGGATATCGGCACTATCATCGCAAAGGAAAATTCCGACCTTGCTTCGGCATATTACACAAACTCAGCGTTGTCTCTGGAAAAAGTGAGACATGGCAATCATGCTGATATCTTCAAAACAGCAGGCATGTTGCTGGAAAAAGACTGGTCACTTACTGCTGCTTTTTTTGAGAATTTACCTGCTGCACTTGAGAATATCGAAATTGGAGACATCAGGAAATGGGCTGGAATCGGCATCAAGGTCTACGACCAGAATAAGGAACTTGCACTGGAATATTTCTCACATTCCCCATTGCTTCTGGATGAACTCAATACCAGCGAACTTGAGAAATGGGCGCTGTACGGAATAGAGTTAATTCAGGAAAATCCGGCTTCAGGAAAGACATATTTTACCCTTACATCGAGGGGTTCAAAGGATTATGCAGAGGAACTTACGGGTTCTGTCGCTCTTAAAAATATCACTACAGTTCTGCGTTACTATGCATTGGGACTCTCGGGAGTTAATTTCAGGATAAGGTCCAGAAATGTCCTGCAGATAAAGGATGAACAGGATACCATCAACCCAATAGTTGCAGGGAATACCATTTATCTGACACCAAAACTCAGCATATTTGGTGATTTCGAGGACAATTTCAGGATATATAAACTGAGCATGATGCACGAGGTCGGTCATGTAAAGTTCAGTTCAATGGAAGTCCCACTCCGTGATGTTTCAAAATTGTTGGCAGGCATCAACAAGGAATACGAAAATGAAAGTGAGAGATACGGTAAATTCATATCCAAAATGGATGCGGAAGATCCTGTGGATATCTCTGACATAATATCCATGTTCCCAAACCAGATTATTGCTGCAAGCATATTGGGAGTGCTGGAAGATGCGAGGATCGAGTTCCTTATCATGGATATGTACAGGGGAGTTCGGCAGGACCTTGAGAGTATCAGACAGCAGATGCTCATGGAGAGGGAAAAGCCGGATGGAAATATTGAGGAGTTCATGGATGCCTTGCTGTGGATATCCACGGGGAAGTATCCAGATCATGATTTGAGTAATGGGACTAAGACTCTTCTTAAGATGGCAGGCTCGTTGCTGGAAAAGTATGTACTGGTTTCTGATTCTACTATCCTGAACTCGTTGGAGGCTGCTTTTGAGATATATACAATGCTTGATTCAGAATATGGGCCTTTGGGTGAACTGGAATATCAGCTGCTCAGGAATATAGAGTACCGGGGTGTTGGTATTGGTGCATACGCCCAAAATGAAGCGTTGTTCACCAAATCATACGACAATATAATCAAGAATTTCATTCCGGATACCGAGACCGACCTGACATCTGAAGAGGAAAGACCACAGGAAGGGGAGGAGAAAGAATCAAGATCTTCCATGGATAAGAACCGGAAGATAATTGGCAGCTACAAATATGACGAGTGGGACGCTACAATAGGCGACTATAAGTCCGACTGGTGTACTGTAAATGAGATAGAGACTATTGGCGGTTCTGCGGATTACTATGCTGATGCAATGGAGCGCTACAGCAACGAGATAGCCCTTATCAAGAGCGTATTTGGCAGGATGAGACCAGAGGCTTTCCACAAGTTGAAGAAACAGACAGACGGCACGGAAATAGATATTGATGCTTTTATTGATGCCATTATAGAAAGAAGATGCGGGATCAATCCGGATGAAAATCTGTACATCAGGTGGGATAAACAGGAGAGGGATGTTGCAACACTCTTCCTTATTGATGTGAGCGCTTCCACCCAGAAGGTGCTGGATCAGACAGGCAGGTCCATTCTTGATGTGGAAAAGGACGCACTCATAATCATGCTCCAAGCCCTTGAGAGCATCGGCGACAGTTATGCGGCATACGCTTTTTCAGGACATAGCCGTGAGGATGTGGAGTATTTTATTCTCAAGGACTTTGATGAGGAACTGTCAGACAATGTGTCCCGCAGGCTAAGTCTGCTGGAGCCTGCCTCCAATACCCGTCTTGGACCTGCAATTCGCCATTCCATAAGGAAACTTGAGCAGGTCAGTGCAAAAACAAAGATAATCATATTGCTCTCTGATGGCGAACCCTACGATAGTGCCCGTGGAGAGGAGAACTATCAGGGATTCATGGCTGAGGAGGATACAAAAATTTCTATTCAGGAAGGACACGAGCAAAACATCAATTTCTTCTGTATAACCGTGGACACTGAGCCAGGAGAGTATCTGGATAATATCTTCTCCGATATTGGTTACACCATTATTGACGATGCTCAGATGCTACCGGAGCTGCTGCCTCTGCTGTATAAGAGAATCACCACATGAGTTTCATTTGATGTACTTCACACCAGCAATGTCACATTAGCAATTTAACGAGCAGGGGCGCAAGGATAACTGTTACCAGTCCTGCGATACCGATGGCAAGACTGCTCATGGCTCCTTCGGTCTCACCTATTTCCACTGCCTTGGTGGTTCCAAGGGCATGGGATGAAGTACCTATTGCGATTCCTACAGCGACCTTGTCCTCTATTCTGAAGAATTTACATATTGCAGGTCCCATTACAGCTCCCACTATTCCAGTGACGACTATTCCTGCTATGGTGATGGCTGGCAGGCCTCCGAGCTGAGTTGACAGTTCGATTCCAATGGGGGTTGTTACTGATTTCGGAACAAGGGATGTGCTTATCATCTCGTCCAGACCGAACGCCTTACACATGAGGATTATACTTGTGATTCCCGCAGCAGAGCCCAGGGTAATGCCGGTGACAATAGCAATGGCGTTTTCCTTAAGCAGGCTTATCTTCCTGTACAGTGGAACCGCAAGGATCACGGTTGCAGGACCCAGGAAAAAGGATATGACACTCCCTCCTGCGTTGTATTCATCAAAGGATACGTGGAATATCAGCAGGAATGCGATTATCAAAAAGGTGCTGACCACCAGCGGATTCAGGAATGAATAGTTCAGCTTTTTGTAGAGTACACTGCCTGCCTGAAAGGTCAGCAGTGTGATGGCGATACCAAAAAGTGGATTGGCGAAGACATCAATCATTTGCCTGCCTCCTGCGCATCATTATCTGGATGGTCATACCTGTGACAACAGCAATTATCACAGTGGATACAAAGGATATGAAGATAAGAGCAGCCCATTTCCCTTCCAGCAGGGTGAAACAGGTTATCAGAGCCACACCTGCAGGTACGAAGAAGAACGACAGGTGCTTGAGCATGAAATTGGTGGTCTCCTCGATCATTGGCAACTTCACGATCCCGGTCAGCAGAAACACTAGCAGAGCCAGCATCCCCATCACGTTACCTGGTATGGGTAGATTCAGGGAGCTGTGCAGGAAATCGCCCAGAAAGCACATGATCAGAATAATGGCGAATTGCTTGATGTACTTCATTAGATCACTTTCGTTTTTGAGAATAAGAAGGATTTTAACGTGCTTATCTAAGGTTTATATTTGTATATTGTTTTCGGTTAGCAGAAAAAATAAGAAATTTTCAGAGCCAAAGCTTAGACTCACTATCGACCAATGGAAAATTGCTTAGAATTATGCCAATCTAATATCGAGAATGGGTTATAGGTAACGTCAAAAACCGAACTTTACATAATTCATTAGTCATAGAATTAAATTTTAATTTGAAAAGATTTTATTTTTTATTTTTTAGTATGATTAACTCAAATCTAGTCATTAGTTTATCTTTCTTTTTAGGAATGTGTTAAATTGTGAATTAGTCGCACCTATATTTATTAGTTATTACAATAGTTATAAATATTACAAACACATTATAGAATCTGCTATCATGCGACATGAACATATAATCATCATATTTGCTTCTTAGGAAAATCTGCAATTTACACCATGTAGAATAGCCTTCTCTAACGTGTTGTATGATATCTTTTATTTTCTCTGCAAACTAAGAAAATCCATTAATTAAACAGGCTCAAAGTATGAGATGGAAATTGTCAAGAAGAACACACCAGCGTTTCAAGAATTTCAGAGTGTGAAATTGAACAGATTTGCCAAAAATGAGTTAGAAATAAACACTAATTAAAAGCAACAGTATACATAAAATTTTTAGATGGAGTCAATATATGAAAAAGACAAATGATGAAAAAGTATTGAGAGTCCACATTCCGGAAGGTATGCAAGTTTTGAGGCACCATCTATATGAGTATAAAAAAGGGCTTAGACATCTCATTCTTCATACTGCAAATTCTTGCCATGAGCCGGATATCGTAAAACTGCTTGAAAAAAAGAATGTTAATTATCTGATTATTCCAGCTTCACAAAAGAATATAAACGTATTCTTTGGGAATGAAAAATGCATCAATATAGTCAGAAAAATAGGAAATAAAAGTCTTTCGAATTATACAGATGAAGAGGATTTTATTCTTGGAATAATGCTTGGGTATGATAGACTGCAGCAATGTGACAGATACCTTAAAAGAAGGGAAGATCGCAATAATGTTGAGGAACTCATTGGATAAAATATATTACTAACATTCTTCTTTTTCTTTAGTTATTTTCCTTTATTTAGGGAAATTATGAATTTTATAAACTAGTATTCCCCATTAAGTAACAGTTCCCCACATCTCCAATCTTTCCCGAATATAAGCATTCAAGCTAACTGCTTTATCAGCTTCAGCATTTTCTTCAAAGAATGGGATATAGTTATGGTATTACAATGGGGGTAGTATCCCCATCTCAATCATTTCCTATTCTTATACAGTACCAATATAAGTACCAGCAATGCAAAAATAAGTCCAATTATGAATATTGACTGACTAGTATTTGTCTCAACTGTCAGTTCATAATTATTTTCATCTTCAGTTGGTTCAGATTATACCAATCTCATATCAAAAATGGGATATAGGTAACGTCAAAAACCGAACTTTTCTTAAAAACATTAACAGTAATGCAAATTGAAAGGGCAAAAAGAGAAACTATCAATATAAATTGACTACACAATATTCATTCACAGAAAAAGATGATATGGTGTTTTTAATTGTTCTACTGAATAATATCTAGCTTTTATAGTCGAGTGATTTATTCTTCGTCTTTTTCCATAATCTCTTTAATCTTTTTGTCTTCCCAATTCTTTCCGAATTTGCTCACATTAATACCTTGTATTACTACAAAAATCCCCCATCCAATAATCGGCCATTGAACCCACCAGTTTCCTCCATCAGAATAGTCGATGAAAATTAGCAGACCCATTATCACCAAATATAGTATTAGGTGGTTATAGAAGTTTTTAAGTTCCTTTACCCGTGCCTGAGCACGCAATAATTTCTTGTCTTTTTCTTCCACTTAATATCGCCTCCCCACTTATAGTAGGAGGGATTGATTAATTAGTATTTTGGATACAGCTATCCCTAGGGAAAAAACGAACTTTCTAAAGAATCAGCATGAACATGATAGTAAAATGTTCATTGAAGTTATTAAAGAGATTATTTCACAAATTCACTTATATACACTTAGTATCTTTCTTGTTGAAAATAAAAAGCATGTATAAAAGTCATCAATTGTTTAATATGTTCAACAAATAGAAAAAAAAAGTTTTGAGAAAGGTGGTAAGTATGGCAAATGTGGATTATATCAATGATTTTTTTGGATTTATGAAAAAAGCGACAACACCTGTTCAAACGGTGGATGCCATAAGGGAACGTCTGGACGCTGAAGGTTTTGTTGAGTTGGAAATGAATGAGCTATGGACGTTGAATGCGTCAGGGAAATACTATCTCACACCCTATCCTTCCATGTTGGTGGGCTTTACTATCGGAAGCGATGACAATCTGACAACAGGTGTGAAGATGATCGCTGCACATACGGATAGTCCTGGATTTCGGATCAAGCCAAATCCTGAGGTGAACAGTGAAGGAATGTTGACACTGAATGTGGAGAGCTACGGTGGACCGATCTTGAATACATGGTTTGACCGTCCTTTATCCATCGCCGGAAGAATAGCGGTAAAATCTGATGAGGTGCTCAAGCCGAAAGTGATCCACTTGGATTTTCAAAGACCGATACTCATCATCCCAAATCTTGCCATTCATATGAACCGCGAGGTCAATAATGGTGTGGAGATCAAGGTACAAAAAGAAATGCAACCTTTTTTAACCCAATTGATCGAAGATGAGATCAAGGACGATTATCTGCTGAATCTGGTTGCGGAGGAAGCTGGAGTCGATCGTGAGAACATTCTGGACATGGATCTGAATATCTATTGTAGCGAAGAAGGTATGTTAGTGGGAGCTAAAGAGGAATTCATCTCCTGTCCGAGAATCGATAATCTGTCCATGGTGTATGCTTCCATAGGAGCTCTTGTAGAATCAAAGCACGAGGAAGGGATCAACATGGTGGCATTGATGGATAATGAAGAGATCGGCTCCATGACAAAGCAAGGTGCTGACTCCATGATGCTAAGCATAATTTTGCAAAAGGTCCGTATGGGAATAGCAAGAACGGAACAACAATTCGCCCGTCAAATGATGAGCTCCTTTGTAATTTCGGCTGATGGTGCTCACGCCTTCCATCCCAATTACAGTGAAAAGAACGATATCACCAACAAGCCTGTAATGAACAAAGGAATGACCATTAAGATCAGTGGCAATCGTTCCTATGCATCGGAAGTGGAGACAATTGCAGCTTTCCAACAACTGTGTGACAAGGCCGGTGTGAAATATCAGAAATTTGTGAACCATTCGAATCAACCAGGAGGGAAGACCCTGGGTCCGTTGCTCAGTAAATATGTGCCTGTTCATGTGGTAGATGTGGGAGTGCCGATGTTGGCAATGCATTCAAGCAGGGAGCTAATGGGCAAACAGGACTTCCTGGATTCCATCGAAATATTCAGGACATTTTTCCAATTGGAGAAATGAGTATTTGGGAAGCAAATGCACTCCTGGATAGGATGAATAATAATGAAGATGAAATGCCAAAGAACGAAGAATGCTAAAAGAAAGTTCTACTTTTTATCAAATCGTGGGCGCATCAGATTGTGCTGTGAAGCATTTCCCTCTCATCAAAAGCTTTTTTAATTAAATAACGGAAAAATGGCGAATGATGAATCTTATAAGTGCAGGCGAGTGGAAGAGTATAAAATTGGAAGTTGAATTAAAAGAACTATTTGTATTCGGAAGTGACTTCCCTGTTATAGACAAGTCACCCCGTTTTACAACATTTGATTTTATTCCTTCTTGACTGCTGCTTTAATTTCTTTTTGAGTTTCAGGATCGTTTATTTGTTCATCAGTATAACCATGCTCTGCTTTGACGTGCTTTATAGCAACTTCCATCATTTCATCCATGGTTTTTCCTTCAGCAACAAAAGGACAAGTAACCCCTACATCTGCACATGCTAATTTATATGTCATATTTATGATCTCCCTATTTAAAGTATTTCAGTCCTTCTATTTAACAACATGGCGAAATATTCAAGTTAATATAATAAAAAATGAAATGTTTTCTTTCATAAGGCCTACCACATCAATGTCCTGAAATTTTATAGTAGCTGGATTTCTACAAAGTCAAACACATCCAAAAATGCTAAATAGTCATCTATCCCCATTTAAAAAGGGGGAGCGGTATTAGATGGAAGCAAAAGATGTAAAAATTGATCCAAACAGAAAGACCGCAATAATTGTGGGTGTATTGTTTATATTTGCGATCGTTATGCTTTTTCTTGGAGAAGCTCTTTACAAACCCATTTTAGATTCTCCGGATTACCTGGATAATGCTTATCCAAATAGAATAGTTGTGATAATTGGGATACTGCTAGAGTTTACAGGTGTTCCTGCAGTAGTTCTCTTATCAGTATTCCTGTTTCCCATCTTAAAAAAACACAATGAAGCCTTAGCCCTGGGGTATGTCGTTTTCAGATTGTTTGAGGCTGCGCTCTTAAGTGTTGCTTATATCAGTAAGCTGTTACTGGTCAATTTAAGTCAGGATTATTTGAATAAAGGAGGGATGGATGCTTCATATTTTCAATACATAGGCAGCTCAATACAGTCAGTTGATCATTGGGCCGGCACACAAGGACTGATCTATCATATCGTTTTTGCTTTAGGATCCTTGATGCTTTATTCTGTATTGTATAAATCAAATCTTGTTCCACGATTTATATCGGCCTGGGGTTTTATTGCTGCTATAGCTTTGTTAACTGGTTCTGTGCTGACTAATATTGACATGTTTACTGGAATTTCGGAAATGGGATTGGAGCTCATTTTTGCCCTTCCTATTGCTGTGGCTGAAATCATGCTCTCGATATGGCTTATCGTTAAAGGATTCAATCCATCTGCAATCGATTCTAGGTCTGCCAGAACAGATATAGACGAGATAACATGATAAAATCAAAGTAAATTTGGAGGAATACTGATGAAAGCAATTGTGTATGAAAAATACGGGCCACATGAAGTTCTTCATCTCAAAGAGGTGGATAAACCTACTCCAAAGGACAATGAAGTATTGATCCGAATTTATGCGACAACAGTGACAAAATATGACTGTTGGATGCGAAGTTGCACAGCCCCACCAGGATTCGGGCTCCTAATGCGAATAGCATCAGGTATCAGAAAGCCGAAGAAACCTATACTAGGGACTGAATTAGCCGGGGAAATTGAAGCCGTTGGCAAAGATGTAAAACTCTTCAGGAAAGGGGATCCGGTTTTTGGATACACGGGGATGAGTTTAGGTGCTTATGCCGAGTATATCTGTCTGCCTGAAGACGGGGCTCTGGCAATAAAACCGGCCAATATGACCTATGAGGAAGCCGCCGCGGTCCAGCAAGGGGCATTGACTGCACTGTTTTTCCTAAGAAAAGGAAATATTCAGAGCGGACAAAAAGTTCTTATCTTTGGCGCTTCTGGAGGGGTAGGTTCAGCTGCGGTACAGATTGCCAATCACTTTGGGGCAGAAGTTACCGGAGTGTGCAGTACCAGGAAATTAGAATTAGTGAAATCTCTGGGAGCCGATAAGGTAATTGATTACAATCAAGAGGATTTTACCAAAAGCGGTGAGACCTACGACATTATTTTTGACACCGTAGGCAAGAGTCCCTTTTCAGGTAGTACAAGATCGTTAAAGAATGAAGGAATCTATCTTTTTACTACCTATGGGTTGGTACGGCTTTTTCGAATAATATGGCTTAATCTGACAAACAGTAAGAAGGCAATATCGGGACTTTTAAAAGAGAGAGCTGAAGACCTAATTTTCCTCAGAGAGCTTATTGAGGATGGGAAGCTGAAAGTAGTCATAGATCGACGTTATCCGCTGGAACAGGCTGTTCAGGCTCACAGGTATGTCGAAACAGGGCACAAAAAGGGACATGTCGTCCTAACTGTGGAACATAATAACAATGCCTGGCAAGGTAAATGAACAGGACTATTTTAATAATGAAATGGTGGGAGAACAAAATGAATGAAAACAGAAAGACCGCAATAATTGTGGGTGTATTGTTCATAATTGCGACAGTTGCATACTCACTTGGTGTTATTTTATTAGACCCAATTCTAGGTGCTTCAGATTATCTTACTATTGCTTCTGGAAATGAGAAACAGGTGATAATGGGATCGTTCCTTGTGTTGATCGATGCCGTTGCAGTTGCTGGTATTGGAATTATGATATATCCAATTCTAAAAAAGCATAATGAAGCTTTAGCTCTTGGGTACGCTGGTGCTAGGATCGCGGAGGGCGTACTTTTTACTGTTAATGTGATCGCCATACTAACACTATTGGCATTAAGTCAGGACTTCGTGAAGGCGGGAGCTCTGGATGCTTCCTATTATCAAACCTTTGGCACTATATTACTAGCAGCAGTCGATTTGGCCTTTTTGTTTGGGTTCGCAGTTGCTTTTACACTATCTGCTCTGATCTTGAACTATTTATTATATCGATCAAAACTCGTTCCCCGATGGATATCAGGCTGGGGTTTTGTTGCAGCCTTACTGTTGTGGGTATATTATTTATTGGAACCTTTCAGCATTGATCTACTTGGTATTCTATTCATTCCAATAGCCATACAGGAAATAGTTTTTGCAGTATGGCTTATTGTTAAAGGATTTGATCCATCTGCAATCGATTCCGAGTCTGCAAAAACAGAGATTAACGAGATAATTACCAGATCAAAGTAAAATAGGATGAATTGAAATGACAAACAGTATCATCGATACATCACAACATAAAGCTGCAAGAGTTGCAGGCTTCATGTTCCTATTTAGCTTAATAGTTCCTTCACTTAACTGGGCTTTTGTGCTTTCCAAACTTATTGTTGCAGAAAATGTCATGGCGACGGCCAATAATATCATGGCTAACGAATTGCTATTTCGTCTTGGCATTGCCATCGAGCTATTCATGTCTGTTGGTTTGATAGTGTTGGCTCTGGCTCTTTATATAATACTCAAACCGGTAAACAAGGATCTTGCTTTGCTTGCACTTTCATTGAAGTTGGCAGAGGCGGTTATAGTGGCGGTTATTGTGCTTGCCTCTTTTATTGCTTTGCAGATCTTAAATGGAGAAGCATATTTGACAGCATTTTCACCAGAGCAGTTGCAGGCTCCAGTCGGATTTCTTCTCAACAAACATACTGTTCTATTTTCCATTCCCATGGTATTTCTTGGGATGGATATGATAGTATTCTCTTATTTGTTTTTCAGATCGAAGTATATACCCAGAATATTAGCCGGCTTTGGAGTACTTTCATTTGTACTTATCTTCATTCACGCTCTGATGTATATTCTGGCACCCAAATACGCAATGATGCTGATAACCCAAACCATTTTTTATGTACCGAGCGGTCTTTTTGAATTAATAATTGGTATGTGGCTTTTGTTTAAAGGTATAAAGGTCCAACAGGGAGATATTCGGGCTTCTGAATCTGCCAAAACAGATACAAATGAGATAAAATGAGTAAATCTAAAAAATGCAAAATAGCCTGTTCATTCACCTGAAAATATCCGTCTTCAAAATATCATAATCATCGAAACTTGAACCTATGATTAATTTACAACAACTTCACTATAGTGAATAGGTATATAAGATACGGCAAACTATATGTTATTGTGAAGTGTCCGAAGGTATTATCATGAAAATGGAAACTCCTTGTCAGGCAGTAGTATGGGATGTTCTTCCTGCGATACGTGCAGCACTTGCGGTTGAACTTGTGAACAATGGCATTGCTCAAAAGGAAGTTGCGAAACTTTTTGATATGGCGCCTTCAGCCGTTTCCCAGTACCTGACCAAAAAACGAGGTTACCGTATCACATTCGATGAAGATATACAAGAGGCGATATCCCGTCTGGCAGTTGAGATACAGGAAGGCAAGATCGATAACGTTTCTGCAAAGATATGTGATATATGCAGACGTTTGAGGACCGGGGATGATGCTTGTCCTGCGGGACCTGTTGAATTATAACTATTTTTTATTTTACGAACTATTGTTGATCTGGTATCAGCTTTTGCTTTGCTGATTATTTTGTTCTACTCTTTTTGTTGTCTTATATTCCTTTTTTCCATTTTATTATGGTTTATTTTTTTATCTTTTTACTATCAAGCGCAATGAGTAAATAGTAGATTGCCGATTCACTATTGTGAATTCACTATTGTGAATTTAGGGTTTAGTTAGATAACGGAGTTGTCGCATGTTCGAATGCTAATCGGATATTTGTTACCATTCCTCATTCTGGCTCTAAATCTGATTAGAACAGGAAAAGTCCCTGTCAAATTTGCATATCATCTCTTAAAAGGTGGGTATATGAATCAATTTGCAAAAGCTACTGAAAAAGACATAACACGTTCGATAGTTGAAGAATTTACAGCAGATTTCCTTGATCACATTGAAAGCGATGTGATAATCGTTGGTGGTGGACCGAGTGGTCTGGTAGCTGCCCGCGACCTTGCTTCAAAGGGTATAAAAACTGTAGTTCTTGAAGCAAACAATTATTTTGGTGGAGGGTTCTGGTTAGGCGGTTACCTCATGAACAAGGTCACTGTAAGGGCTCCTGCACAGAGATTCTTTGATCAGCTCGGTGTCCCGTATAAGAAATATCAAGAAGGTCTCTATGTCGCAGACGCACCCTCTGCATGTTCAAAACTAATCTCTGCTGCATGTGATGCCGGAGTTTTCATGTTGAACATGAACAAATTCGATGATGTTGTTCTCAGGAACGGTCGTGTTGCAGGTGCTGTAACTAACTGGACTCCGGTCTCCGCTCTTCCTCGTGCGATCACCTGTGTTGATCCCGTGGCTCTGGAAGCAAAATGTCTTATCGATGCCACAGGTCATGATGCAGTTGTCGCAAATTCCCTCCAGAAACGCGGTCTGATCGAAATGAAGGGCTTTTCCGGAATGGATGTAGAAAATTCCGAAGATGCTGTGGCAGACAATGCTTCTGAGATATTCCCGGGACTTGTGGTTACAGGTATGGCGGTAGCAACTCATTTTGGTCTTTCGAGAATGGGGCCTACCTTTGGTGGTATGTTACAATCCGGCGAGAATGCTGCAAAGATAGCTGAAGCGATCGTAAAGTCCGTATGATCCTTGTTTAAACAGGTAGTTTATCTACCTGTTCTTCTTTTGATTTTATGATGGATAGTTAACGATTTATGGAGTTGCCGATATCTGTCTTAATTAATTCACCTAAAAATATCCTTCTTCAAAATACCATAGTCGTCAAAGCTTGAGCGGATCATCATGAATATACCGATGGCAACCGTCATCACTGTGGTAACATAGATTCCGACCATTATGGCCATCTGATACTTGACTGCAAGAAGTGGACTGGAACCTGCAATGATCTGACCGGTCATCATTCCCGGTAATGCAACTATACCGATGGTGGACATATTTGCAATGGAGGGTTTCAATGCCAGATTGAGACTTTTCTTTGCATAGGGAAGGATGGCTTCATGTTTCTTTGCACCCAGTGACAGGCTGTACAGATAACGATTTTCGTTTCTTTTTATAGTATTATAAAAGCTGCTAATGCTTATGATATTGCCACGAAGGGAATTACCAAGGAACATTCCGAATATGGGTATCAAAAATCGGGCATCAAAAAGGTTCTCGAGGTTCACCACGAACATATTGAAGTAAAGGAGTACTAGGAAATTACCCAGTATAAATGAAACTGCTGTCGGTAATAGCAACTTCTTTAGATCAAGTTTGATATCGCTTATTGTAGTATGGGTTGCCATGAGGATCATTACCAATAACCACAACAGGTTCACCACAGAATTGTTCAGATCAAACAATACTGTCAGGAAAACACCCACAAAAGCAAGTTGCACGATCATCCTTGAAACCGAAACAAATGTTTCCTTTATAATCCCGAGTTTAAGATAGTAACTTACAAAAACAGGAATTGCAAGCAAAAGGAAACATGCCACCAGGGACAGATAACTAATATCGTAGACTTCCATTCAAACACCCACCGGTAAGATTTTCACATTTTCCTTTTCCCAGACATCATCATGGGAGATTATCACCAGGGTCCAATCCTTGCGTTCCAGGAAATAATTAGCTACCTTTTCCTTCAATGCAGCATCAAGGGATGAAGTAATCTCGTCAAGCAGGTAGATGTCCTTTCCAATGAGCACTGACATTATGATACCTATCCGCTGCTTCTCGCCACCGGATAAGTCCTCGAAATTCATATCAAGAACATCTTTCTCAAAACCAAGATATACAAGCAGCCTTCGAAGCTTGGTACGGTCCAGTTTTCCTTCGTTGAAGGAATAAGAGAATACCTCCTCTATGAATTCATTCACAGAGCCTTCATAGATGTCGAGGTCCTGGGACACATAAGCTATCCTTTTCCTTGCATCCCATACAGTATTACTGTCAAGGAGCTCGCCTTTAAAATAGAGACTACCGTTTGTTGGATGTGCAAAACCCATGGGCATCTTCAAAAGTGTGGATTTGCCTGCACCAGACCTGCCTTTCAAGAGGATGCGGTCTCCTTTGTGAATATCTAAATCGAAGTGCGATAACACTTCCTTATCACCATAGCTTATGGAGACATCCTTATACTTCAAAAGTTCAGAATTCATGGGTTTTTGATCACCTGATGATGTAGAGATTATTATGTCAAATCCTTGTATACCAGGAAGGTAACATAACCATTGCTGCTAGAATAGGATTATAACCATTACTGCACACGAATCTATATGAAAGTATTTATCCAAAAAATGGATATTTTGCACATTCGTTAACATGTATTTTATTTTCGTGTTATTTTAATTGAACAAAATCTTCATCATGGAAAAAGAATGTATGCAGGAACAAAAAAGAGAGCTTCAAAAGTGCTCCGAGATAAATATTAAAAATAAATGAAAGTCGAGAGAAAAGTGGTTGATACAATTCTCACCATCTTCCCACTTCGTTCCCACCTCCTTATCACTTTCTTTGATCAAGTCTATTTTGTCAGGCAAAGCAGTATTGCCAGATCTTCATCTGCCTTAAGAGAATGAGGTGCGTTTGCTGGCATGAAAATAAAAGTGCCTTCCTTCATTTCGATGTCCTTATCGAATAACCTGAAAATACCTTTTCCTTTCAGTACCTGAACCGCTCCTGTTTTCGTAGATGTGTGTTCATCAATGTTCGTTCCGGCAGCAAGGCACATCAGAGTATAATTATAGCCTTCATCCTTGGCAAGAACCGTACTGAAAATTCCCTCAGAGGGGAACTGCATCAATTCACTCAGATCTTTTGAAAATCCCTTGTCCATATTTATCACCTCTCTTCAATAAAAGCAGTACTAAGAATCTCTTCTTCGTGAGGAAGAACATCATCGTTTACCCCTGTTTTCGATTAATATCGATGTTCATTATCCCTTATTTTAGAATAAACATTTGATAACTTATCATTATATCTATTCGTAAACATATAAAGATAAGAGGGAATGTGAGACGAGGGAAATAGCATACCTGAAAACAGATAAAACTATTGGCTTGTGGATGGATGAACTTAATCCGAAGAAGAACACAGAATCTGCGTACCTATCAGCTTTTAAACTGTACACTGATTACACAGGCATGACACCGCTTGAACTGTTAACGGAAGCTGAAAACGACATCAAGTCAGGGATACTGCCACGTGAAAGAGCAATAAAAAGACATTTGAGCGGATTCAGAAAGCACTTACAGAGTAAGGAATATGCACCAATTAGCATTAGAAACATAATTGGTGGAGTCACATCCTTTTACCGATGCTATGACATTGATATCCCCCATACATGGATATTCGAAAATGAAGGATTGAAAGTCTTGCGGTTATCGAGACATCACAATCTATATATCCAAATGGAAACGAATTTCAATTACAGGGAAAACGGGGGAGAATTATGACAAAGTACATAATAATTTCAAGAATGACAGAACATGGTGCAGAGACATTGAAGAAGCATCCTGAAAGGATAAAAGAGGTCAATGAAGAGCTCGAAGAGATAGGGGTGAGGGTGCTGGAGCAGTTCTTCGTACTGGGCAGATTCGATTTCCTGACCATAGTCGAGGCAGAGGATGAGAAAGCCATATCCAACACCGTTGTGGAGCTTATGGCAAGAGGTACCATCAAGACCGAGACCTTCATGGCAATACCCATAGACGATTTCATAGCATCTCTTGAGTAAGAGAAAATATTTCAGTAGACGGTAAATAGTAAAATGGAAGGAAATGGACCCGCTGATAACGGGTCAGCCTTCAGCCTTTTTTTGCCTTGATCTTCAGACATAACCAATGGGTAGGATCAGTAGCGGTTTTTCACTGGATTGCAGACCAATGTCATCCGCTACATCATCGTCATAGAAGGCGCCAACTGCACATGTTCCTATACCCAGAGGAATTGCCTGAAGGTAGACGTTCTGGGCAGCAAAACCCACCTCGATATGGGCATACCGGATTCCCCTGTCACCGTATTTTATCATCGTGCGGGAATACTCAGCAGCTATCACAATATCAGCAGCAGCGTTTTTTATCTGGGGCTGTGAGAGTGAGACTTCTGAGAGCTCTTTCCTCCTGTCACCCTCTGCGGTCAGGACAAGTGAATGACCCTCTGGAACGTACCTGTACACACCTGGATCAAGTCCCCTGACATTACCTGCCACAAGGTAGATCTCCAGAGGATAGAGGGCACCTGCAGAAGGGGCCGTCCTGAAACCCATCGAGGACGTCACACCCTGGGCAGCCCAGAGCAGCTGGGACACATCCTCCAGGGACAGCTGCCTGTCAGAATACGAACGCTCTGACCTGCGCATTACCAGTGCCTCCTCAATGGACACACCGCCCGTGAACTCTGGCGAGGGAAGTGCGATCTCGGGCGAGAACAGACCTTCGGAATCCATTCACTCGACCCCTAGTTTCTTCTTTGTTTCTTCAGACATGCGATTGGGAGTCCATGGTGGGTCCCATTCAAGCTCGGCCACAGCCTCCTTGACACCCTCCATTGCCTCAACCTTCTGCCTCACATTCTCTGCCATGAACTCATACATAGGACAGGGCAGGGTGGTCAGTGTCATCTCCACATGTACCCTTTCACCCTCGACATCCACCCCATAAACAAGCCCGAGGTCAACTATGTTCACCATTATCTCAGGGTCATAGCAGGTGTTGACAGCAGGGCAATAAGCATAACTAAAAAAGCAAATAAGATTCCAAAAGAAACTATTATACTCTGTTTCGTTCTCATTCTAACTCCCCTTTAAAATACCCCATGAGTGATGTACAAATATTTTGTACATTATAATATTGGTTTTAAAATACGATATATTTTTGGCTTTGTAGAAATCGTCTACAATAACAAAGATGTAAACTTGTTCGTAGACAATTAGAGTCGCTCCTTTTTGTTTTGGTGGTCACAAAACAATTTGGAGCACTAATTCTTAAACGAATTCATGCTTAGAATATTAAGCAGGTATTAGGCTTTCTACTGAGCCGAATACCTCTCAAATGTTAAACTTTGGACCAGTTATTCTGAGCTTAAAGCTTTTGCTATCTTTTGCCCCAGTTCTTTTGCCCCCTTAACAGCTTCTGGTTGATCCTCAAATCTATTGATACCCACCGACTCTACCGTGGCCTCAGGACCAAAGATCATCCTTAGTCCACTGGTATCACATTCATTACCATATCCGCAACTGACACAGGGTACATTACCCAGTACCTTCACTCCTCCTATGAAGTTCATGCTCTCTTCCATCATATAGAACATGACTGCGCTGATGCCGTTATCACAGGCGGGAGGCATCATCTCATTCGTTTCAGGAATGGCGCATGTCATTATCGCCCCACCGGGTTTTCCCTGCATGAACCCATATTTATGGCGGAGAGGATAGAGTCGCTCGATAAATGCCTTTGTACGGGAATCAATTGTAGAATACGGTGTGTAACCTGCGATGATAAGGGCATCTGCCTCTTTGGCCTTTTCAGCCAGCATGATCCCATCATCCTTGATAACACACACATTCGTGTCAACACATTTTAAACAGGCGATACAAGGCTGAATGTTATAGTCTTTCAGCTTAATAAATTCAGTTTCTAATCCGGTAGCATCTAAAGCAGTTTTTAATGCTCTATCTGTGTTACTATCCGGCCTAGGTGACCCCGATACTCCAAGAACTTTCATATTTACCCTCCAGATTGGATTATTATCTAATTAATCTATCATTCGAACCTAATGGAATAAACATCTTTTCTTCAGTCTGTCACACTTAGAATGAACATTCAAAAATAAAACTATCAGCGTTTTTCTACAGACGGATATATTTCATAATTCCATTAAGAGATAGAAATAGAAAGAGAATAAGTGGGAAATATAGAAGAAGGTTGAGTAAAAGGTTTGATAGAAGAATCTATCATAAAAGAAACATTGTTGAAACAGTGTTCTCGGTCCTGAAAAGAGTATATGGGGAAGAGATCAAGGCAAGAAAATTCAGGAATCATGTTAAAGAAATCAAAATAAAATTGATACTGTATAATATCAACAAATCTACAAAAATTATATTCGTTTTAGTTGTCGTAGAGGATTTCTACAAAGCCATATTTTTGGAATCTGAATTACTAAACGTAATTACTAATTTGAATAATAAAGGCAGTTACCTAAAAAGTGAAGTTCTATGCAAAATCAGGATGTATCGAGCTTGTAAAAAATATATGTTTACCAATACTTATAAATATTAACTTATATGTTTGCATGATCTTTAGCAGGCTCACCACCATCAACGAAAAGATGCTGAAACTGAGAGATGAGATGATTTAGGTCTATTTTGAATTATGTGTAAAGGCTTATATATAAACAACAATGATGACTGATTAGTCAATATATTCAATGTGAGTCAAAACATGAGTAATCAGGTCAAAGATAAAAGAACTGCAATAATGGATGCAGCCCTGAAACTCTTTACTGAAAGAGGTTTTCATGGTACATCCACCGCACTGATCTCAAAGGAGGCGGGTGTCTCCACTGGTAGCCTTTTCAACTACTTTGCTACCAAAGAGGAGCTCATAAACAGCCTATATTTCGAGGTAAAGAGCCGGTTGAGTGCCTGTGTAAGAACAGGACTTGAACCTGAGGCTTCCTTTGAGGAACAGATGAGACAACTATGGTCAAATTTCATTAGCTGTGGTGTGAATAATCCCGAAGAGTTCCACTTTGTAGGACAGTTCTGCTCTTCCCCTTATATCACAAAACTCACTCGTGAAGAAGCAACGAAGGAGTATGAATTCATCCGTACTCTGATAGATGAAGGCTTCAGGAGTGAAAAAACCAAAGATCATTCTATGGAACTAACAATGGCAATCTTTTACCAGTCCAGCAGGGCAGTGGTAGAGCTTATTCTAAATACCGGTCGTCTGGAGAATATAGACGATATCATCGAGGACGGATTTCAGTTGCTCTGGAGAGGCATGGCTCCAGAATGATTTTTTTCGCATAGGTCAAAGTGACCAGTCAATCAGAATTTGATACAAATCAATTATAATACAGGGATACAAGGAAAATAGAAATGCTGTACAGAACAATGCCAAAGAACGGGGACGAACTCTCAATACTGGGATTCGGAGCCATGCGCCTTCCAATGAAGGAAGATGGAATGATTGATGAAGAAAGAGCTACAAAGCAGATCCGCTATGCCATTGATAGTGGTGTAAATTACGTGGATACTGCATGGCCATATCACATGGGACAGAGCGAACCATTCCTCAGCCGTGCGCTTAGCGATGGATACCGGGAAAAGGTCAAACTTGCAACAAAACTTCCCACGTGGATGATCGAGAGCCGGGAGGATATGGACAAATTCCTGAATGCCCAGCTTGAGAAACTCAACACCGACCATATCGACTATTATCTTATTCACAGCCTTATGGGAGAATCATGGAGTAACGTAGAAAAACTCGGAATCATTGACTTCCTGGACAAAGCAAAAGCTGATGGCCGCATAATCAATGCAGGTTTTTCATTCCACGGAGCACCTGACGAATTCAAACCAATAGTAGATGCTTACGACTGGGATTTCTGCCTGATCCAGTACAACTTCCTGGATGAAAAACTTCAGGCAGGAACCGAAGGTCTGAAGTATGCAGCCTCAAAGGACATTGGCGTGATCATCATGGAACCTTTGCGTGGAGGAAGCCTTGCAGGAAAAGTTCCACATGCAGTAGAAGATATCTGGAATGAAGCTCCCACAAAACGCACAGCTGCAGAATGGGCTCTGCGCTGGGTCTGGAATCATCCTGAAGTCACAGTTGTCCTGAGCGGCATGAACGAGGAAGCTCACATCGAGGAAAATCTGAAGATAGCAGGAGAAGCACTGCCTGATTCCCTGACAGAAAACGAGCTGGAACTTGTCGGGAAAGCCGAGAAGAAGTATCGTGAGCTCATGAAAGCCGGATGTACCGGATGCAGTTACTGTATGCCCTGTCCGGTTGGTGTAGATATTCCTGTCTGTTTCGAACTATACAACAGCCTGAACATGTTCGGTGACAAAGACCAGACAAAATTCATGTATGCAGCAAGGCTAAGTGGAGTAACAGGCGGTGAACCCGGTCTTGCATCCCTCTGTGTGCAATGTGGCAAGTGTCTGGAAAAATGTCCACAGCATCTAGATATTCCAACATTCCTCGAATATGTGGTCGAGGATCTCGAAGGACCTGACCTTGAGCAGAGGATTGGAATGGCAAAAATGTTCCTGAAGAATAAGGACATCTGATATTTTCGGATTATTTCAGTATAAGCGAATATCCTGATAATCAGGATATTTGCATTTACTTTTTTGGATTATATGAACCAGTTGTTTTGGAACAAATGTAAGCTGAAAACTCATTGTAGATTAAATGAGAGTTATAGAATTGTTTTGAAATTACGATTTAGTTCTTGTATCCATCTTGCTAGGAGGATGGGACTTAGATTTTCTATAATCTCTTCATAGCTCTCTTTAGTACCCGTTTGATCCAGCGTAGAGTTTCTCGGCTGCAGCAATTTATTGTACGCTTGAGCTTATATCATTCATTATTAACCCCGTTAGCCTTTTAATGAACAAATTTTCGAATCATAGTTTCACAAAGAATATAGTGCAATGTAAAGCAAATATAAATGATATGTAAAAACTCAGATTTTATATGATTCATGGGGGAATCAAAATGAGAATTAAACATAATATGGTTGTTTGCATTGAAATATCCTTGATATTTCTGATAATGTTCGCGGGGACTGCTGCTGCTACTACTGCTGCTGGTATTATGGGGCCATGCAAGGTTACTCTGACTCAGGATGACGATACTAATACTGTGGGCACCCAGCATACAGTTAGAGCAAAAGTAGAACTTACGGATTCAAATGGCAACCCCACCGGACTTCCTACGCTGTCGACTAGCGTGGATTTTGTAATCGCTGGTCCAAATTTCCTTAAATCTCGCACTATTTATACGAATCTAAATGATGGAGTAGCAACCTTCACGTACATGGGAGAATACGAGGGTACTGATCGTATCACAGCATCTGTGGACACTCCAACAAATGTTGAAGAATAAAATCCAGTCTATAAAAAGTGGATTCCAGAGCAAACTGATATCCCAGAATTCCCAACCATTGCACTCCCAGTAGTTGCCATACTCGGTCTGGCATTCTTCTTCCAACGCAGGAGAAACTAAAATTAAAATGTGGATTTGAACATCTGGTAAACAGATGTTTAATTCTTTCGTTTGGATATTTATTTTGAGGAGTATTCTACATCAGATCTTGATCAGTACTACTGGTTCATCAATGACAGCGAGGACACCACAAGATACTCTTCGGGGAATAGAGTATTGGAAGTCAATAAGGTTGAAATGCAGGACTTAGAGGGCAATAGGATTGAAACATATCTCGACATCAAGATAATTTTCAACCCTATTGCTCTCAAGCTCTTGCATCTCAACCTTATTGGCTTCCTTGCCGATATACACACATCCAGTAGGCTTCAAATGTCTCCTTTGAAGAATCCCAATATCCCCTTCAAATTTAGCTTCTGGGTGATTTATGTAACCAAGGAAAATATCGCTTAATGGCTTCCAGTTATTTTCCCTTTTGAGATATAATTAAAAATGAAAGCAAAAGAGATGTAAGTTACAAATTACCACATCATCCATAGAAACAGATTTTAACCCTTCACCCCATTAAGCCATTAATCAAACGAGGCTATTTAAAAATGGACGTTTCCGGACTTATCAGGACAATAAAATCAGCAAGAGGCTATGAGGGGCAGGTAGTACATATTGAGGACATAGCTCCAAAAGAGCCTGAATATGGTCCTATGGAAATGAATCCATTGATCAGACATGCTCTTGGGAAGATGGGTATTGAAGAGCTTTACTCACATCAAGCGGAAGCTGTTGAGAAAGCGAGGAAAGGAGAGGATATTGTACTCTCCACCAGCACTGCCAGCGGAAAGACCATGTGCTATATGCTGCCCATCTTTGAGAAGATGCTGGAAGATCCCTTTGCAACTGCACTCTATATCTCACCGCTGAATGCTCTTGTCAATGACCAGTTGCAGACCTTTTTAGATTTCAGTGAGCACATGTTCCTGAAGGTGAAGATAGACAGGTTCACAGGCTCCATGAGCAAGGCAGAAAAGGACGCTGTCAAATACGGAAATACCAGAGTGATATTCACAAATCCTGAAATGCTGCACTTGAGCTTTTTGCAGTGGAAGCAACAGTGGAAGCCTTTTCTTTCAAATCTCAAGATCATAGTACTGGATGAGAGTCACAGTTATAGTGGTGTCATGGGCAGCCACATGGCAAACCTGCTGCGGCGGCTGAATCGCATATGTGAGTACTACGGTGCGAAACCACAGTACATCTGCTGCACCGCAACCATAGGCAATCCAGTGGAACACACCTCTGCCCTCATTGGCCGTGATGTGAATCTGATAGATAACGACAGTTCGGGTCAGGGTGCACAAAAATTCCTGTTCTGGAACCCTCCACTTTACGTCAATAAAAGGAACTTCACTCTGCGCAGATCAAGTTTCGGAGAAACTGTTAACCTGTTCAGCACATTTGTACAAAGAAATTTTCAGACCATCGTCTTTGCACGCTCCCGCCAGAAAGTGGAAAGGATGTACGTCCAGGCACAGGAAATACTTGCAAACCGGGGAGTTGACAGGCAGATTAGCCCTTACAGGGGCGGATATCAAAGCAGCGAGCGTGAGAGCATAGAAAAGGGACTTTCAAATGGGGATATCAACGGTGTGATATCTACCAATGCTCTGGAGCTGGGTATCGACATAGGAGGACTGGACGCCTGTATACTGGACGGCTTCCCGGGCACCATAATGAGCGCAAGACAGCAGGCAGGCAGAGCCGGACGTGGAACTCAGGAGAGTATCGTGGTCCTTGTTGCAGACTCAAATGCTCTTGACCAGTATTACATGCGCAATCCTGAGGATTTCTTCAGGGGGAAGTGCGAGGAAGCTGTCATTAATGTATCAAATCGCTACATACAGGCAGGGCATCTGCTCTGCGCTGCAAGGGAAATTCCCCTGAAAACTGAGGATGAGAAATATTTTGGCAGCGAGTACCATGCTATCGTGGAAGTTCTTGAAGAGGAAGGCTTGTTGGAAGGGCTTTTAGAGAAACGGTCACTCGACAACAGGGCGCACATGCAGGTGTCCATCAGGAATATCGAGAACGATTCCTATATCATAATCGACAAACACACCCGTAAACCTCTGGAAAAGGACATTGGCAGACTTCGTGCCTACAGGGAAGGATTCGAAGGTGCAGTCTACATCAATAAGGGCACTCCTTACTGTGTTACAAAACTGGACCATACTAAAAAAGAGATACATGTGGAGATAGCCAGGGACGGCTACTACACAAAGTCACTGGTATCTTCTGATATTGTGATCCGTGATACTGTTGATACAAAAGTACTAACCACATGTCACGATGTGAAAGTAGGCTTTGGTGATGTGGATGTTAACCAACAGGTCACAGGCTACAAAAAGATACAACAGCGTAGCGATGCTGACCTGGGACAGCAGTCTCTTGACATGCCGGAGTTTTCACTGGAAACCGAAGCTCTCTGGCTGGAACTACCCTCCAACCTCTATGAGCTGGTGGATTCACATGAGCGGGACTTCGCAGGTGGGATCCATGCCATAGAACATGCTATGATAGCCATGTATCCCCTGCACCTGCTAGCTGACCGTAACGATGTGGGTGGAGTTTCCACACCCGAGCATGATGACCTCAAAGGTAAGAGCGGCATATTCATCTATGATGGTCATCCTGGCGGTGTGGGTTATGCAGAAAGTGGTTATGAAAAGATAGTCGAGATGCTCGAGGTCACACTTCGTTCAATAAGCAGTTGCTCATGTGTGGAAGGCTGTCCTTCTTGTATCCAATCCCCTAAATGCGGGAATAACAATAATCCCCTGGACAAGGACGCTGCTATTATGATCCTGCACAGGATTCTTGGAAAAGAGGATTATATCCCACAAAAGAGAATACCTGTAAAGAAAAAGAAGCCTGAAGTACAGAGTTACAGACCCGAGGGTGAAAGCACTACAAGGAAGGAGAAAGGATTTGACCCGACAGCTGCCCTTAGCAGAGCCCGGAGAAAACTGAGACAAAGGGACAGGAAGACCGGAGCAGAATGGGTGCAGGAAGGCATAAGACTTGGAAAAGAAGAAAAGGACCATGAGAAAGCCTTTGAATGTTTCGAAGCCGCCCTGCAAATAAATCCAAATAACGCCACAGCACTGTTGAACAAGGGAATAAACTGCATGTATCTGGGACAGAACAAAATGGCATTATTCTGCTTCAACAAACTCATAAAGATGGGTTACAGGCAAAGTATTGTCTGGAAGCAGAAGGGACTCGCTATGTCTCGACTCGGTGATCATAAGGGTGCTATCGCTTCTTTTGATGAAGCATTGAAGCTCAAACCTGATGATGTGAAGGTGAAGGAAATGAGAGATAAGGCAGAAAGTCTCATCTGAGACCAATATCCTATCTTGAAAATATCCTTACCTGACAATCAAAATTAAAAGACTAACTTTTAATAATCTCAGAGATAAAAACTATCTATTATCTGGCTCATAATTTCTTTTGATAAGTTATCAGCCACGGAGATTGAAGAAGCAATGCCACAGACCTGCAAGAAAATAATGGTAGAGGGAATCGTACAGGGTGTGGGATTCCGGCCTTTTGTCTACCGTATGGCAAAAAAGCATGAGCTTCACGGATATGTGAAAAATGCAGGTGGACGCGTTGAAATTATTGTTCAGGGCAGCAAGCGACAGATAGACAACTTCCTGCACGACCTGCAGTTTGAAAATCCAGCCCAGAGCCAGATAGACAAACTTGAGTGCAAAGAAGCAGATCTTTGCCATTATACTGATTTTTCAATAGTCAAAAGTAATACCGCCAACACCCCGAATTCTATTTTGGTCCCTGACATCGGTATCTGTAAGAACTGCCTGGCTGAACTTTCAGATCCTCAGGACCGTCGCTACGGCTATCCTTTCATTTCCTGCACAGAATGCGGTCCCAGATATACTCTGACAGAGTCACTCCCATATGACAGGCACAATACCTCCATGGCTCCCTTCCATCCTTGTACAATATGCGACTCGGAATATACAACGCCCTCTGACAGACGTTTCCATGCACAGACCGTCTGCTGCCAGAAATGTGGACCAAAAGTGAGTTTTGCAGACAACAGTGGCAGTATCTCTTCCCGCGGTAACAATGCCATCATAGAATGTGCAGGATCAATAGATGCAGGAAAAGTGATCGCTGTCAAAGGATATGGCGGCTTCCATCTGGTATGTGATGCTTTTCAGGAAAATGCGGTGGAGTTGCTAAGAAACAGAATTGGTAGGTCGCAACAACCATTCGCTGTTATGGCAAGGGATATTGAGACAGTGAGACAGCTTGTGAATATCAGTGCTGAAGAGGAAGAGATCCTCATGAGTAGCAAGCGTCCCATTGTGGTTCTGGATAAAAAGGAAGAACAGCACATTCTTAAAGGGCTGGCTCCCGGACTACACAACGTTGGTGTGATGTTAGCATATTCAGGTATTCATCAACTGCTCTTTCAACACACATCAAGTTCAGTATATGTGATGAGCTCGGCCAATATTCCAAGTCTTCCCATGGTGATAGACAACGACATTGCCATTCGTGAGCTCTCAGCGGTGGTGGATAATTATCTCCTGCATGACCTGAAGATAGAGAACCGCATAGACGATTCTGTCATCAGGTTCATTTCAGGAAAGCCTGTGTTCATTCGTCGCTCCCGTGGCTATGTGCCACAAGCCATAAAACTGCCCTTTGAAGTCAGACCCTGTGTTGGCGTTGGTGCAGAACTGAGTAACACCATAATGTTCGCATCAGGTGACAAGGCATACATATCTCCACACATAGGCAATACAGGTCATTTCGAGACCGCCATGTATCATGCCGATGTATTCAGAAATTTCTCAGATCTGACCTCTATAAAACCCGAGCGCTGGGGTTGTGACCTTCATCCGCAGTTCAATACCACCAGGTTTGCAATGGAAAATGGCGGAGATGCTGTTGTCCCTGTACAACACCACCATGCGCATGTGGTATCACTCATGGCAGACGCCGGACTTGATAGGAATTCAAGGATCATAGGCATAGCTCTTGACGGAGTGGGCTATGGCACTGACGGTACTGTATGGGGCGGTGGAATACTGGAATCCAGCTATACGGACTTCAGGAGGTGTGCCCACTTGAAGCCACAGCCAATGGCCGGCGGGGATGTTTGTTCATACTATCCCGAACGCATGGTGCTGGGAATGTTGAAGGATATGGTCGAAACCGATGAACTCATGAAGTTGCCCTTCGAGTTAAAACACGGCTTAAGGGAAGCAAGGACCGTACTGGGACAGCTGGATAAGAATATCAATGTAGTAATGTCCAGCAGTGCCGGAAGGGTACTGGACGCGGCATCTGCGCTTCTGGGGATATGCAGGTATCGCAGTTATCAGGGTGAGCCTGCCATGAAACTTGAATCGACTGCAAAGGCTGGAAAAGAAACTTCTCTTGAACTGCCCGTTATCATCAAGGATGATGTTTTCGATACCTCGATGCTCCTGTATGAACTCTATGTGCGTTTAGGTGAGTATCCGATTACGGAGCTGGCCCATGCATTTGAAGATGCTTTTGCGCAGGGAATTGCACAGCTTGCCCTGAGCACAGCAAAGCGAACAGGTATAGATATCATCGGATTGACAGGCGGTGTTGCATACAATGAGCATATCAACTCCGGAATACGTGATAAAGTTGAAGAAGCAGGATTTAAATTTATAACCCATAGCAGAATTCCATGCGGTGACGGTGGTATATCTCTTGGACAGGCACTTGTAGCCAGCCTTAAAGATGAAAAGTGAGAAGGAATTATTCTGCCTTGCTTTCCTTTTTCTTGCCACCTGCGAATCTGACTATGATAAGACTGAGTTCAAAGAAGAACAAGAGCGGGATTCCCACCATGAGCTGACTGATGACATCAGGTGGTGTTATCACAGCGCCTACAACAAGACAGAGCACATAGATGTGTTTGCGGTATTTTATAAGCGTACTGTACTGGACCACATTCAACCTTGTAAGGATCGTAAGTACCAGGGGAGTCTCAAAGACCAGACCGAATATGAGCGATGCCTGTACCGCAAAGGAGATGAAACTGAATATTGAGTACGTGGCTACAACACCGGATGCGGACGCATTCAGGAACAGGTAGTTTATGAAAAGTGGCAACATGATGAAATACGCATAGGATGCGCCTGCGAGAAATGCAATTATTGCCAGTATGAAAGAGACAAACACCCATTTTTTGTTTACCGTTATAGGTATCTTACTCTTTTTCAGGAGTGGTCTTACCGCAAAGAACAATACCATGGGCAACATGACAAAAATACCTATTATCACTGCGATCTTCATTTTAAGAAGCATCACTTCAAGAGGAGATACATAGACCAGTTTTGCACCTTCGGGCAACAGGTCTTCCTTGATAGTGGCTATAAGAGAGCCAGCGAGTTGAAATGCTGTCATGAAAGCAGCAAAGAACACTAGCATGAAAAGTAGGAGCTTCTTCCTCAGTGAGCTTGCTATTATACCGAGATCTTCCATATAAGATGCCAAATGATCACTTTCTCCTTATTTCAGCTACTACGTTTCTATTATATATATCCCGAACCTACTACGATATAATGGAAAATGATCCATTTGGGAATCCGGAACATATCAAAAATAAAGTTGGTGTTGATGGCGATTATATTGAGCCTGCCAAACTACACCTGAAAGAGTTGCGCAACCGCTTTATCCGGATCGTCTTTGCGATGTTCGTTTTCATCGCTGTTTTCTATCCATTCTCAGAATCCATTATTCAACATGCATGGAACATGTTCATAGGTGCGGGTATAGAAATGACCATATATTCCCCATTGGAATGGATGTTCACAAAAGTGAAGGTCTCATTCCTGCTTGCACTTGCCTGTGTATTTCCTTTGTTCTTCTATGAGATGTTCAGATTTGCAGCAAGGGGCATGTACCCTAACGAGAGAAGATTCATCAAAAGCACCCTTCCTGTATCTTTTGTGTTCTTCATTTTTGGAGTGACCATTGCTCTGGTATTCATAATGCCCTTGATGTTCGATTATATCATATTGTCTTCTGATACCATTGCAGACAACCAGATATCTGTCAAGCAGACCATTTCCGTAGCTATAACACTCATGGCAGGATTCGGGCTTGTGTTCCAGGTACCTGTATTGATGTATTTTGCCACAAGAATGGGGATCATCCAGAAGAAAACACTGCGAAAGATGCGTATTCTGGTCTATGCTTCACTTCTGACCTTTGCACTTTTCCTGTCCCCTGACCCCACGTTCATAGCACAGCTTGTTAGTGCAGCTCTCCTCATAGTGTTATTTGAGATTGGATTGTTGATATCCAGATGAACACTAAACCATAAGTCTATATTCAAGAAGGAAATACATACACCGTTGATAAAATGATCGGCTCCCTTGAAATTATTATAGTGTTGATCGCTGCATTGTTTATTTTTGGTCCGGACAAGGTTCCGGAACTTGCACGAGCTGCCGGTAAGGCATTTGGCGATTTTAAAAAAGCACAGATATCTGCAGAGCTGGGAGTATCTGATCTTGATATGTATCCACAGGCCAATAGCCAGAAAGATACTGACTGCAAAATAAAGGAAATTGCAGAAGCATCAGGTATTGATGTCCACGGCAAGAGTACTGATGAACTTCTCGTTCTTATAGAAGAGAACGTGAAGACAAATTAAATGAAAAACAAAAATTCAGAGGATGAACAAATATGATAGGAGGATTAGGACCTAGCGAACTTTTGATCATATTCGCAGGGTTATTATTGCTCTTTGGCGCAAGCAAGCTGCCTGAACTGGCACGCTCCATGGGAACTTCCATGGGTGAATTCAAGAAGGCACAGAAAGAATCAGAACTCTCATTGAAAGAGTTTGAGAATTCCATTAAGAACACAGATTCTGAGAGTGAAAAAACATCCAAAATAAAACAAACCGCTTTGAACCTTGGTATCGATATCAAGGACAAGAGCGAGGATGAGATCCTTGAAGAAATAAACAGTATGCTGAAAAAGTGATCAGCATACTCTTGGTATCGGGTCACCTACTGGCATGCCTAACTGACGCAGGCTTCCAATGGGTGTCCTGAGCAATACCTTTCCTTGTTGTTCTAAGACCGCCTCTCCAACTATGGCTGCATTTTTGCCATATTTATGAGAGTGGAGCATGTCAAGAACATCCTGAGCATATTCCTTACGAACACCGATCACAGCTTTTCCTTCATTCGCTATCTCCAGCGGGTTCAGTCCCAGCATTTCACATGCTGTTCCTACTGTCTCGTTTATGGGAATCGCATCCTCTTCAAGGATTATGCCAACATCACTTTTCTGAGCTATCTCATTGATACAGGAAGCCAGACCTCCACGGGTTGGGTCCTTCATTGAAGTGATAGGACTCTTTCCATCAGCTGTCCTCAGGCTCAGCGGTTCCTTCAAAAGATCATTGAGAGGCGAAACATCGGACACCAGTTCGGTTTCAAAATCGAAGCCTTCCCTGTGGGATAACAGGGCTATACCATGGTCACCCAGATTTCCTGTAACTATGATAGCATCCCCGGGAGACAGGCCACTATCCCGTATCGCAGGTGAAGCAACGCCTATCCCAGTTGTATTGATAATCATAGAATCCAGTTTGTTTCCCTGTATGGTCTTGGTGTCTCCTGTGATTATAGGAACTCCTGCTTCTTCTGTTGCAAGGTTCATGGACTTTATGATCTGCTCGAAAGCAGAGATATCGAATCCCTCCCTCACAATGATGGCACAGGTCAATGCAAGTGGCCTGGCACCCATAACAGTAAGGTCATTCACGGTGCCACAGACAGATAACCTTCCTATATCCCCTCCCGGAAAGAAGAGAGGGTCTACCACATGGCTGTCAGTTGTCATGACAATTTCAGAACTATCATCCATATCCCCGGGTAAGCTGATGGTAGCACCGTCATCAAGGTCGTCAAGTCCAATGGACCCTGCGGAACGGTTTGATATGTTGTTAACAATCATATCACCTATCAATTCCTGCATGAAACGACCGCCAGCACCGTGTTCCATGGTTATCTTATTGTGGTTGCTCATGGTGCTCATCTCTGATTCAGTTCTTCGGCAAAGGATGAGATTGTCGAGAACCACTGTTCCATGCTCACAGAGTCATGTATTGAAGTTGTTAATACAGGGATATCCGGGTTAAGCTCTCTGACGTCGTGTTCCATTTTTTCAGTGCTTGCAAAAACAGCCTCTGCGATATCCACCTTATGGATTATCGCAACATCTGCTGTCTTGAATATCATGGGATGCTTGAGAACTATGTCATCACCCTCTGTGACACTCACGACCACAACACGCAGATGTTCCCCAAGCTTGTAGTCAGCGGGACAGATGAGATTTCCTACATTTTCTATAAGGAGGATATCGACTTCTTTCAGGTCTATGGACTTCAGGGCCTTTTCCACAAGTTTTGCGTCCAGGTGACATTCACGTCCGGTGTTAACAGGAATTGTTGTGACTCCCAGCTTTGCGATTCTTCCGGCATCCATATCAGCTATCACATCACCGGCAATGACTGCTATGCGATATCTCCCTCCAAGTGCTTTTATCGCTTTCTCTATGAGAGTCGTTTTTCCCGATCCAATGGCACCCATCATATTGATGGCGAGAATGCCATGCTTCTCCAGAAGTTTGTTATTTTTCTCTGCGAGTTTGGTGTTAGCTTTCAGAACGTCATGGCCTACATTGATCACGTGCATTAACATGCTATATCATTCTCCTGTATTATTGTTCAATATCGATACTCTGGATGATGATTTCCATACCGCCTGATGCATGCAGTATCTTCCCGCAAGCCGGACAGGGCACTTCCAGAAAAGCCCTGATATCATCCGTGGAGATATCCCCGGTTGTGTAGAAATGCTCCCCATTTTCAGAAAAACCACATTCACATTCCATATCCGGGTAGATATCCTGAATTATGATCCTGGCACCTCGGGCAATTGTATCCTCGACCAGTGTTTCCATGCAGAATAATATCTGCTCAGGATTTACATGGGTCAGTTTTCCCACACCAAGGGTAATTTCCTTTACCTCTTTAGCATTGTTCAGCTCTGCAGTGGAAATGACGTTTTCAATAATATCACATGCAAGCGAATACTCATGCATTCTCAGACACTCCTGTACTGATACCAGTTATAGCACATGCCTTCCTGGCTGACCATACAGGAACCAACAGGTGTTGCAGGAGTGCATCTTTTCGCGAAAAGTGGACAATCATCAGGTTTTTCCCTGCCTTTCAATATATTTGCGCATTTACACAGTGACTCAGTTGCACTCTCATAAGATACTTCCGGCAGGCATCTCTCGATGACATCCTCATAAATTAATGCAGCATCATGATCCTCAAACTCTTTTTTGATGGTAAGTCCGGAGTTCTTTATCAGCCCGAGTCCACGCCACTGGGCATCGCCGATATCGAAGACCTGTTGCATCATTTCCTGTGCTCTAAGATTGCCTTCATCCCTCACGGCTCTAGGATATGCGTTTTCAACTATTGCTTTGCCGGAGCTCATTTGCTCAAATATCATGAGAATGGAAATGAGCACATCCTTTGCTCCAAAACCTGCTACCACAACCGGGAAACCCATGTCTGCGAAAGGCTGGAAGGGGTGGATACCAATAATGGTACACACATGACCAGGAGCAATGAAAGCATCCACGTTGATCTCATCCACCAGTTCCATGAGTGCCGGGGGAGTTAGCTTGTGGGATGCGAGCACACTGAAGTTATCAGGTAAATTGCGCAAAATAGCAGCAGCATTTGTGGGTGCCGTGGTCTCGAAACCGATGGCAAAGAACACTACTTTTTTTTCAGGGTTCTTTTCTGCGATAGCGATGGCATCATCAATGCTGTAAACCATCCTCACGTCAGCTCCCTGGGAGCGTGCATCAAGAAGATTCTCATTACTCCCAGGCACTCGCATCATGTCTCCAAAGGAAGTTAGGATAACACCTGATCTTGCCAGTGCTATTGCACGGTCTATTTCTATTTCAGGTGTCACACATACAGGGCAACCGGGTCCGCTGAGAACCTCTATTTCCGGAGGGAGCACGCTTCTCATTCCAAACTTTGAAATGGTCCTCTCATGGGTTCCACATACATGCATAATGCGAACAGGGCGTGACAGCTCGTGTATCTTTGCCAGAAGTTCAGACTCCGTAGCCATCTTCTTCCCCTTCCATGAGTTGTTCTATAAGTTTCATTGTCTCCTTTCCCTCTTCTTCAGAGATCAAAGATATCGCGTAACCCACATGTACAAGAACATACTGCCCGAGGAGTGAATCGTCACAACTTCCAAGGAGGTCTAGTTTCACCTTCTTATTAACTCCTCCGAAATCGACGAGAGCCGTATATTCATCCAACAATGAGGTTACTTTACCGGGGATTGCAATACACATAAAAATTCAATTGTGCAATTGATATTTAAACATAATTAATTAAAAAAAAGCGAAAGTTTGAAAGTATGAGAAATTATTAGGAAATATTAAAAAACAGTGAAAAGGCTTATGTACTTGTTTTTGTATGCAATGAATAATCATGATAATCAAAAACCATGATTAATGCTAACTATTGGCACATTATTAGGCATGCCATAAAATACTCCGATACATATAAATAATGTGAGTAGGAGATAACTTCCTTTCACCAAATACGACATTATAAATCATTAACAATTTAAGGAAGTTAAGATTAACAGTCAAATCATACCACAACTGCAAATTAATCCATCATAGGAGTGGTTACATTGGAAAAAACAGAAAAAACAGATCTTTTCAGCATGAATCGACGATCGTTCCTCAAGGTAGTAGGTGCCATAGGTGCATCGGCATTCCTTGGTTTACATCGTTCAGAAATTACAAAAGCTCTTGAGCTATCAAAGACTAAAGTCATATGGCTGCACGGTGCTGAATGCACCGGCTGCTCTGCATCCCTGCTGGATGGTGGAAACCCTAATGTTTTTCAGGCAATACAAAAACTCAGTGTTGACCTGGCTTTCCACGAAACACTTCTTGCACAACAGGGAATCTTCGTTGACGGAAGGCCTGCAGCCACTTCTGAATTGAATACTGAGATCCTGCTTGATGAAGCTATAGAAGAAGGAAATTACATACTTGTTATCGAAGGTTCTATCGCAAACGGACCTGAAGGCTCCGGTAAGTACTGCATGATAGGTGAGCGTACCTTCAAGGATATATTCGAAAAAGCCGCAAGCCATGCTTCTATGATAATGGCTGTTGGAATGTGTGCAGCTTACGGTGGTGTCAATTCAGCTGACAGTGACCTGAAGGACCTTACTGATTTTAGAGGTGTGGCATTCCTCAACGAGAACCCTTCCAGAGGTATGCTGGATGAACTTGGCATTGATAAACCGGTAATAAATATCGCAGGATGCCCGGCTCATCCTGACTGGATCATGCTGACACTCGCAGCCGTGATACTCGGAAAAATAAATGTTAATGACCTTGATTCTGTACTGGACAGATACAAGCGTCCTCTTGTGTTCTTCCCGGCTAGCAGCTCAATGCACGATAACTGTCCCCGCAGAGGATATTATGACAGAGGCATACTTGACGAGGATTTCTCAGGTGAAGGATGTCTTCTGAAAGTTGGCTGCAAAGGCCCTTACACACGTTCAGATTGTGGTCTTCGCAGATGGAACAATTCCATCAGTATGTGCACCCAGGCAGGATCTTCCTGTATCTCGTGTTGTGAACCGGGATTCCCGGATGTCGCATCCCCATTCTATGAAATGATCGAAGATAAGCCTCTGATAAACGGCATGAACGTAGGAACAATGTCAGCAATAGGAGTAGGAGCAGCTTCCGTTGGTGTGGTTGCCCACGCTGCACGCAGGATAATTTTCAACAAGGATGAAAAACAGGAGGATGAAGAATGACCCGCGTTGTCGTAGACCCATTAACACGTATCGAAGGACATCTGCGCATAGTCACAGAGGTAGACGGAAATGGTGTCATCACGGATGCACAGAGTTCAGGTATGCTCTTTAGAGGAATGGAGCGCATACTCTTAGGTCGTGATCCAAGGGACGCAGCTCGTTTCACCCAGAGGATATGCGGAATCTGCCCAACTGCCCAGTCACTGGCAGCAGTAAATGCCCTTGATGACCTCTTCGATGTAGCAGACCAGATCCCGAAGAATGCACTTGTTACAAGGAATATCATTCAGGGACTTAACACAATGGCAAGTCATGCAACACACATCTACGTGTTATGGGGACCTGACCTTGTGAACCCTGTCTACAGGAACATTCTGGAAACTATTGGAGATACAGGTAGCGCATTGTGGAAAGAACTTCTCTACCGCTATGCACCGATCAGTTACAAGATAAATGGTGAAGCAATAGCTCCTGGTAAAGCCTATATAAACGCCATCAAGGAAAAGAAAAGACTCGAAGAGGCAATTGCCCTGATAGGCGGAAAGATGCCTCACCAGATGGCTACTATAGTAGGCGGCACAACCTACAATCCAACTGTTGCAGATATAGGAAAACTCGCAGGATATTACTATCAGTTAATGGACTTCATAAACGGTTCAACTCTTGGAATCGACCATAAAACATGGCTTGACAACACCTACAGGGCTTCATCCCCACAGAGTGCTGTAAAGTTCCTGCTGGAACACCTGCAGGATGTGGTGGACAGATCACTTGCATCCAATGATTTTTCCCATTCTGCCGGATGGGGTGATGTTGAACTGATAACAGCATTCGGTTCAGAGCTTATAGGTGAGAAGAAGTTAGGTCTGCCTGCAAGTTTCAAGCTTGACAGGACCGGCGGCTATGATACAAGCTCAAATGTAGGATTTTTGACCTACGGTGTCTTCTATGATGTGGAAAATGGTGACGGATATGACCCATTGAACTTTGGTCAGAGCGGTTTCCAGAAAGCTGCCTTTATCAACAGCTCACTGGAAAAGAAGAAGTTCGACCACAAATACATCACAGAGGAGACAACTCATGCATTCTATACAAGTAAAGGAGACCTGCATCCATTCGATGGTGTCACGGACCCTGTGAAAACCGCAAGGGAGATCGATTTCGAAGGAGATAACCAGAGCAAGTATAGCTGGATAAAAGCACCACGTTACAACGGTGTTCCATGCGAAGTTGGCCCTATTGCCCGTATGATCGCAATGGACGAGCCTTTGACCATGGGTCTGATCAAGGAGTTCACAGATAACGGCTATTCCGCTGCCAACTCGTTCACAAGGATGATCGCAAAGGTACAGGAACTTCTCATGCTCTCAGAGCAGTTCTTCAAATGGGTGACAACAGACCTTGATCCAAATGGAAAGTATTACGTTGACGCAGACCTCAGCATGGCGAAGGATTCTCAGGGAATTGGTCTGTGGGAAGCTCCACGTGGTGCTCTTGGTCACTGGGTAAAAACTGATTCCGATTCAAAGATAACGAATTACCAGATGGTGGTACCGACCACATGGAACGCATCCCCAAGGGATGTAAATGGCGTACCCGGTCCTCTGGAACAGGCTCTTATCGGCACAAAGATATCTGCCGCAGAGAACCTCCTCGGTGTCGACAATACCAACCCTACCGGCATATTGCATACAGGAAGATCCTTTGACCCATGTCTCGCCTGTGCGGTTCACACCATTGACCTTACAGGAGAGAACAAAAATCCTCGTATCTTTAACATAGTGTGAAGCTGGTGGAATGCACATGGAAGAAAAAGATAAGAGAGAATGTCCGAAGCTGATAAGCAGAAAAGCCATAGAGATTAACGGCGAAAGGCATATAGAGAGATATTCACTCCCTGAGAGGCTGGCGCATTTTGCCCACCTCACTGCTTTATTTATTCTGCTGGTAACAGGCTTTAAGATATACATGGGTTGGGACTTCATGACCTACCACTCTGCCCTGTATATTCACATGATGTTCGCCATAGTGTTCATGGTTGCCAACTGGATAGTTATTCCCTACAACATTGTAACAACCGAATGTCCGCATTGTGAGATATGTGAGGCAGGTGGAATTCGTGGCTACCTCCACAGAGCATCACACATACTGAGAAGATACATATTCGGACCAGTTGATGCAAAAAGGATCAAGCAGATCATGCTCAATTACCTGGGCAAAGCGCCATATCCGGCTTATACTGTATATGATGTCAAGAACAGAGGTTATATCGATAAATTGCACCCGGTTACAAAATTCCTGCTCTTCTTCGAAGGAATAGGAGTGGCACTTGTGTTCATCAGTGGTATTCCCCTTTATCACCAGCAATGGGCTCTGTTAGGATTGCCGATAGCTGAATGGATACTTATGATCGGTGACATTGTAGGACCTTACTTCAACCTGGGTACACTGGCATTTATGAGGACCGTGCATCTGCTGATGGCTTATTTCTTCATCATAGAAGTAACCATACATGTAGGTATCATAGAACTTGACCCGAAGATATGGAAATACCACAAGGCTATCTTCTGGACAGGAAAAGGTGACCTTTGCGACCTGAACTATGTTGATCTGGTCAATGTTGAAAAGGACAAAGTCCTACATGTTGAAAAAGAAATTGCGGAGTGATCCTACGATACGAATACTGGGATGTGGAAACCCACTGATAGGTGATGACGGTATCGGCATCCATGTTATTGAGAGATTGAAGGAGATGCACGATAAACTGCCGGATGATGTTGAGCTGGTAGATGCCGGTGTCTGCGGACTCGATATGCTCAACCTGCTGGAAGATGTCAGCAGGGTCATCATTGTTGACGCAATAAAAGGTGCCGGAGATGCCGGTTCCGTGCATCGTTTTTCAGCTGAGGACATTAAGGCGGCTTCGTCTGCAAATGCATTCTCTATGCATGATACAAGTCTTGCAGATGTACTCTGTATAAGCGAACATATCCAGAAGATGCCGGAGCAGATCACGGTCTTTGGTATAGAGATCGGCAAGGCAGATGAGATATCCCTCAGCCTGTCTGATAAAGTACAGGATTCTGTGGACGAGATCATCGAGTTGATCCTTGATGAAATAAGTATTATGAAGGCGTTTGAACTCTATGGTGGGGACTCATCTGATTGCCATCAAATGTTGCTACCTTCATAATTCTATTTTTTGCACTTTTTATAACTTTGTTCTTAATTCATTTTTGCTGTTTAGCAGCAACATCTTCGCAGGTCATATCCTTTATTCTATCCTTATTGGGAAATCGACAACAGATACTCAGTTTTTTATTCTGATTGGAAGATGGTGGATTCTCTAAGTGTAATTTGCATCACATGGAGTGGAAGTATGAGGGTGAGAAGTAGTTACTATGGATGCTCCTGTTCAAAAAAAAAGGGGTAAGGGGGTTTGGGGGAGAGGGGAAAAGGCATTTACTAAGGTGCTCCTGTTCAAAAAAAAAGGGGTGAGGGGGTTCGGGGGAGAGGGGAAAGGCTTATTGAAAGGATTTCAAGATTACTTTTATTGTTAAAACGAGGATTTCTACAGAGCCAAATGTTCAATTATTGATGTTGATAGATATTACAAAAGTGAAATATAAACAACCATATATGAGATACACACATCAATATATTATAGTGTGATAGGAGTCAGCATTTCATGGAAGAAATAGAGAATCTCGATTTTTTCAATATGGATCGTCGATCGTTCCTCAAGGTGGTAGGCGCTATCGGAGCATCGGCATTCCTGGGACTGCACCATTCAGATATATCAAGAGCTCTTGAACTATCGAAAACAAAGATCATATGGGTACATGGAGCTGAGTGTACTGGCTGTTCCGAATCCTTGCTTGATGCAGGAAATCCTGACATTGTTCAGGCAATACAAAAACTCAATGTGGATGTTGTTTACCACGAGACATTGCTCGCACAGCAGGGTATCTTTGTAGACGGTAAGCCTGCAGGTACATCCGAGATGAACTCGGAGATCCTGCTGGATGAAGCAATAGAGGAAGGCGATTACATACTTGTGGTGGAGGGTGCTGTTGCCAATGGACCGGATGGCACCGGCAAGTATTGCATGTACGGCGAGCGTACCTTTAAGGAAATATTCAAAAAAGCCGCAAGCAATGCAACTCTTATAATGGCAGTGGGGATGTGTGCCACATACGGCGGCATCAATTCAGCAGACAGCGATATAGCAGACCTCACAGACTTTCGGGGTGTGGCATTTCAGAAAGTGAATCCTTCAAAGGGGATGTTAACTGAACTTGGCATTGAAAAGCCAGTGATAAATATTGCAGGATGTCCTGCTCATCCGGACTGGATGCTCCTGACACTTGCTGCTGTGATACTGGGAAAGGTAGATGTCAATGACCTTGATCCTATTCTGGACAGATACAAACGTCCCCTCGTTTTCTTCCCACAGGGCAACACAATACATGATAATTGTCCTCGCAGGGGATACTATGACAGAGGCATATTCGATACTGAATTTTCAGGGGATGCATGCCTCTGGAAACTTGGATGTAAAGGGCCTTATACACATTCAGAATGCGCCCTTCGCAGATGGAACGGCTCGGTGAATATGTGTACTCAGGCAGGCTCTCCCTGTATTTCCTGCTGTGAGCCTGGATTTTTCGATAACGGAGCTCCTTTTTACGTAGAGGCTGAGGATAAGGCTATCCTGTCCGGGGTGAACATGGACACCGCAGCAAAGGTGGGAGTAGCGGCTGCTACCGTAGGTGTTGCTGCTCATGCTGCCCGAAGGATCTTTTTCAATAAGGATGATAAAAAGGAGGAGGAGAAATAATGACCCGAGTAGTTGTGGATCCATTGACACGTATCGAAGGACACATGCGCCTGTCCACAGAGGTAAATGAGAATGGTGTTATTACGGATGCACAGAGTTCAGGCATGCTTTTCAGGGGATTTGAGCGCATACTCTTAAACCGTGACCCACGGGATGCTGCACGTATCACACAAAGGGTATGTGGTGTCTGTCCAACCTCTCATGCAATGGCATCTGCAAATGCTCTGGACGACCTTTTCGGAATTGCTGATCAGGTCCCAAAGGATGCTCTTGTTACAAGGAATATAATCCAGTCGCTTAACATGATCGCCAGCCATGCAACACATGTCTATGTGCTGTGGCTACCGGATATTGTGAACCCTGCATACAGGGATGTTATGGCTACTATAGGCAATACAGGGAATGCGTTGTGGAAGGAGCTGCTATATCGTTTTGCTCCCATAAGCTACCGGATAGATGGTGTAGCCATACCTCCGGGAAAAGCTTACGTGAGTGCTATCAAGGAAAAGAAAAGGCTTCAGGAAGCCATAGCTCTCATTGCCGGGAAAATGCCCCACCAGATGTCATCCATATTGGGAGGAGTAACCTATAAACCAACGGTTGCTGATATCGGACAACTCGCTTCCTATTATTATCAGGTAATGGATTTTATTGATGGCTCCACCTTGGGCGTAGACCATGGTACATGGCTGGATAACACTTTCAGAGCATCATCCCCGCAGAGTGCGGTAAATTTCGTGGTGGAACACCTTCAGGAAATTACAGAAAGGTCTTTGATATCGAATGATTTCTCATATTCCGCTGGATGGGGTGATGTCGATCTGTTTGCAGCATTTGGTTCAGAGCTCATAGGTGAGAAACTCTTAGGTCTTCCTGCCAGTTTCAAATTTGACAGGACAGGAGCTTATAGTGATCCTTCAAAGATAGGATTCCTGACCTACGGTGTCTATTATGATGTGGAGCATGGGGATGGTTATGACCCACTTGAGTTAGGTAAGAGCGGATTCCAGAAAGCTGCTTTTGTTACCGGTTCCCTTGAACACAAAAAGTTCGACCACAGGAAAGTGACTGAAGAGATATCCCATTCTTTCTATGTCGGTGAAGGGGACCTTCATCCCTTCGATGGAGTAACGAACCCTGTGAGAAATGCTGATGAGATAGATTATCAGGGAGACAGTCAAAGCAGATACAGCTGGATAAAGGCACCACGTTACAAAGGTGTTCCATGCGAAGTTGGTCCTATTGCCCGCATGATAGCAATGGAAGAACCATTGACCATGGGTCTGATGAAAGCGTTTTCTGACAATGGTTATTCTGCTGTCAACACATTCACAAGGATGTTGGCAAGGGTGCAGGAAATGCTCATCCTTTCAGAACAACTGCTAAAATGGGTGACAACTGACCTTAACCCAAATGGAAGATTCAATATTCCAACAGACCTTAGCATGGCAAGGGATTCACAGGGTATTGGTCTCTGGGAGGCTCCCCGTGGTGCTCTGGGTCACTGGGTGAAGACAGGAACTGATTCAAAGATAACAAATTACCAGATGGTGGTGCCAACTACATGGAATGCATCCCCAAGGGACAGCAACGGAATACCAGGCCCCATCGAGCAGGCACTTATTGGGACAAAGGTTTCGGCAGTGGAGAATCTGCTTGGAATTGACAATTCAAATCCCACAGGTATACTCCACACTGCAAGGGCATATGATCCCTGTATTGCCTGCGCTGTGCATACCATTGATCTGACAGGAAAGGCTGGCAAAAATAAGCGTATCTTCGATATTGTTTAAGGGGTGAGCATCATATGGAACAGAAAGATAGCATGATCGTGAAAAGGTATTCCTTTTTAGAGCGACTGGCACATTTTGTTCACCTTTTCACTTTGTTCATCCTGCTGATAACCGGATTTAAGATCTATGGAGGCTGGGATTTTATGAGCTATCACATTGCCCTGGTCATTCACCTGTCTGCAGCGTTTGTGTTTGTGTTTGTGAACTGGGTCATCATTCCATACAATGTGATGACGAGCGAATGTCCTCGTTGTCCTATGTGTGCAGCCGGAGTTCACAATCTGTTTCTCCACAGGATGAATCACATAGCACACAGGTATCTATTCGGGCCAACTGATGTCAGGAGAATGAAGCAGATATTCCTCAATTATCTGGGAAAAGGCGAATATCCGGCATTTACTGTATATGATGTCAAAAATGAAGGATATATTGACAAATTACATCCGGTAACCCAATTCATGCTTTTCTTTGAGGGAGGTGCAGTGATGTTCGTAGTATTTACGGGAATTGTTCTCTATAATCTGCAATGGACACTCCTTGGATTACCCATAAGTGAATGGTTGATTTCCGGAGCTGAACTAATTTCAGATCCCCTGGACATGCATGTATTAGCTTTCATACGAACCGCACATTTGATGATGGCATATTTTTTCATTGTGGAACTTATCATCCATGTGGGTATTGTGGAACTTGACCCAAAGGTCTGGAAATACCATAAAGCAATTTTCCTGACCGGAAAAGAAGACCTCAGCGATTCCGATTATGTCGAGCTGCTTGGTGCAGAGAATAATTTGGAGGGCTGATCCTACGATACGCATACTGGGATGTGGGAATCCTCTTGTGGGAGATGACGGTATCGGCATCCATGTTATTGAGAGATTGAAGGAGATGAGCTATGAAATGCCGGATAATGTGGAACTGATAGATGCCGGTGTCTGCGGACTCGATATGCTCAACCTGTTGGAAGGTGCTGACACGATTATCATTGTGGATGCTGTGAAAGGTGCCGGAGATATTGGTTCTGTGCATCTATTCGGAATGGACGAAATAAAAGGAGCGACATCCCAGGGTGGATTCACAATTCATGAAACATGCCTTGCAGACGTACTCTGCATAGCTGAACATATCCAGAAAATGCCTGAGAAACTCATGGTCATTGGAGTCGAGATAGACAAGGCAGAGGAAATATCACTCTGCCTTTCCAATAAGGTGCAGGCTTCCCTGGATGAGGTTGTGGCGCTTATCCTCGATGAGATAAATACAGGGATAGGATCTTAATCGAACGAATACCATTCCAATCAATTCTATTCCGGATCATTCATTTTCCTATTTCGGATTCGATCATCCATATTTTTCAAACTGACGGTTCCAGAATCAGGCTATATCAATTTGTTTTATGTATGGTCCAAGTATCATGTCCTTATAAGCTCCACCTGCCGGAACTTTCGGATATAGAACTTCTTCCCGGTCCGTACAAACTTCCAGGAAACAGGGACCTTCTGAGTTCAGGAAATCTTCGATTCCCTGCTTAAGGTCTTTTCTGTCGCTGATCCTCTTTGCATAACTAAAACCAAAGGAGTGTGCAATCTCTGCAAAATGAACGTCCTTTTGTCTCTGAGTGGCTGTCCTGATCCCATCATAGGCTGCATCCTGAAGATTCTGGACCATCCCATCACTTTGGTTGTTCAGCAGGAGTATCTTGACTGGCATATCAAGAGATGCTATGGTATGCAGTTCTCCGAGATTCATTTTCAGGCTTCCGTCACCGTCTATTGCTATGACCTTTGCATTAGGATTCGCATAATGAACACCGATGGCTGTTGGCATGGAAAATCCCATTGTTCCAAATGACCCTGAGCTCATGAAGGACTTTTCCTTTTGCATGGACAGATGTTGTGCTGCGAGCATCTGCTGGTTACCGACACCGGTTGTTATCCGTGTATTGCTGTCAACGTAGTCTGCAAGCATAGACATGACTTCGGCAGACTGAATGAACTGGGATTCCCTGTTGTAGTCCAGCGGCCATGATCTCTTGAGGAATCTGGCACGCTCCTGCCACTGGTTGATATCCAGAGTGATGTTGTGCTTTTTGGCGTAATTCAGGAGGTCACGGATAGCTGTGGGTGCATCACCTATGAATGTGAATTTGGGGCCACGTTCGATCTTTATCTGATGCATTTTCTCGGGGTTGATGTCAATATAGGCTACATCAGTACCTATTGCAAAACCGACCTTTTCCGCAACCCTGTCATCCCATCTTACTCCAATCGCGAAGAAGAAATCATTCTCCTGAATGAGCATGTTTGCATAGGGAGTGCCGAACATTCCAAGCATCCCCATGTTCATACCATCCCTTTCATCAACTACACCCTTTGCCATTAGTGTGTTAACTGAAGGAATTCCAAGCTGCTCGTTAAATTCCCTGATGGCATGGCTTCCTGCTTCAGAGTTCAGGCCACCTCCGAGATAAAGCAGAGGTCGTTTGGATCTTGCCAGTAGCTGGAAGAATTCATCGCATTGCTCATCACTGAGATGCCGGTCATCGTGATAACTTTCCTCGAATCTCAGAATGTTCATGCCCATATATTCGTGGATCTTCTGCTGTTTATCAAGTGGAACGTCTATGACAACAGGCCCGGGCTTTCCAGACTTTGCAAAGTAGTAGGCATCCTTGACTATGGATTCGATATCGTCACCATTGGATAGCTGGATGACCTTCTTGGCTGCATCCCCAAATATACCTTTGACATTGATATGCTGGAAGGAGTCGGTGCCTATCTTATGCTCTGGAACCTGACCTGCAAATACAAGCAGTGGAATGCTGTCACCATAAGCATCAGCAACGCTTGTGAGAGTATTAGTGATGGCAGGTCCTGATGTGACTATAGCTACACCGACCTCATTGCTTGAGCGGGAGTATCCCGCTGCACTAAATGCACAGGACTGCTCATTGGAGTTTACAACTATCTCGATGTCACTCTTTTCAAGTGCATGGAATACCGGAAGTATTGCCGCTCCCGTATAACCAAAGATGTGTTTGACCCCAAGGTCCTCCAGACATTTAACCAGGACTTCTGCTCCATTCATTTCTTCCATTTTCAATTCTCCGTGGAAAGAAACGATCCCGACACAGGATACACTAATCAGTAAACTAACCAAAAACAGCGCACTTGAGCCAGAAAAGTTTCAATTATCATGCTCAAGCGTGTAACACTACCACTAATACAGACACATTGGATAAAGTGTGAGTTGTGGTAAAGTTAAACATCAGGAGATGATTGTGGGAAGTGGTATTTAAGGGTTCTTATCAATTCTTTTAAAGATTGCTAAAACAATACTTTTCGCATTGTGAAAATGGCTAAGCAAATTCAGTTTCCATACTTTAAATAATCAACAACTTCAACCGGAAAATGCATTGTAAATGTGCATGCTGTTGTTAGCAACTCTGACAACTGCAGTTTCTCTATTAACCGTGGTGGAAATAACAAAAACATTCCACTAAATATGGTTTTATCTAAATAATATTCATATCCATTTCTTTCAGGGTATAGGCCTGTACTATAAGGCTGCGGATTGTAATCAAGTCCACACCATTCCATTGTAATTCTAAGAGGGGCATAATCCATTGTATGCTCAAAGATTTCAGAATGGATCTTATCTAAAAAACTATCTACGAAGTTGTTTGGATTGCTATATTTCTCCACGATTTTTTCAATTTCTTTATCTTTGATATAATACTGAGTAAATTCTCCACTCTTTTCTAACCAAAATGACATATTAATTATGGAAGTCAGCATTGCTTCCATATAACCAAAAGCTCCAACAGGCAAAGTAAGTTTGTTGATATCACGCTTTAAAGTGTTTTGAATTATGGCTCCACCATTGTCAAAGAAAAAAGAATTGAAGAAAATATTTCGATAGAAATTTGAATCCATTATCAATTTCAAGTATTTGATATCAATTTCATTAAGAGTGTTTTCATGAAGGTTTTTTGATATCCGCATGTTGCTTTGTTCTTTGCTTTTTTCTAGCAAGTAATCTAAAAAGGGCTGTATATTAGCTTTAATGGGAACTTTACTAACTCCTTCACCATAAACAATTATTTTTCTATCTGCTAGTCTGTCTCTTGCATTTTGAATGGGTGAAGAATTTATATTTTTTTTATTGTAAATTAACTCTATTGCTTTTGCTTGAATTTTAGGTTCCATTGTTGCAATGTATAGCAATGATTCAGTTGAATTCGATTTTAAACTCTCTACTATGTTACTTTCTTTCATCTTAGAACCTTCAAATACATTTTTTACAAAATTTGTATCAATATACATTTTTAATTAAGGTTGAAAGTACTTAAGTCTAGTTCAATGCAATATAGTAGTAAGAAACATCTTTGTATTTACATACATTGGTGTAGTAAAATATAATGTTGTGAGAATGATCATATGAAGAACACTAAAAACCAAAAGCAAAATGATTCCTTTAGAACTTCAAAAGAGGTTAAAGAATGGTGTTACAAGGTTACTTCAGTAGGTGCATGTAAAGAGGACAAAGACTGGCCTAAAGACTTGTTTAAGCGCGATTACTTCAAAATTATTGAATTTTTGGAGAAGCGGTTTAGAAATACCCAAAAAATGAAAGAGTATTATTTTTGTATTCCATACCTGATGCAAGACATTGAACCAGATGAACTTTTTATTCCTTGGCTAAAGTCTAATAACTTTAAAAGGAGTCGCTCAAAAAATAAGAAATAGATGCCCTCAAGCATCCATTTCCTCAACAACTTTTGTCGCCCTACAGAATAGCACATTCTCCCCGTTCCACATATCAATATCCGGCAACACATCATCAAAACATACGATGTTCTCAAAACCTTTAGGTTCCAGAATCATCTTCACATCATCAGACGTAAAGAAATGTGTCCAGAAGCGATAGACATTGAAATTATCGGACTCGTCCATCACTATATAAAGATTAATGACAGCACTAGAGAAAGGTACTGACTTCACTAATAAGAAAGATACATTCAAAATCCTTTTAAGATAATTTAAACATAATATCTTATGAACAAGCTACCAGCAGTTTGCTGCTAAACTACGACATGGTGTTCATATGGATGAAGAAGTGAATATTCTGGGCGGAGGAATAAGCGGTCTTGCATGCGCAATAATTCTTCGCAAGAATGGGTACAACGTCAATGTTTATGAAAAAAGGGATTATACTGGTAAGAGATTCAACAATGACTGGCAAGGTCTGGAGAACTGGTCTGAAAAAATCGATGTCTTGCAACAAATTGAATCATATGGTATTGATCTGTCTTTTGATTATGAGCCTCTTTATGAATTGGACCTTCATTATTCAAATAAAATAAGAACTATCCGGGTAGAAAACGCCTGTTATCTTGTGAAGCGAGGAAGTTATGAAGACTGCCTGGATATAAATTTGCTTGAGCAGGCTAAAAAATTGGGTGTTAATGTTCAATATAACTCAAATTTGGATGAAAAAATCCCTATTCATATAAATGCAAGCGGACCTAAAACTGCAAGTGCTCTTGTTAAAGGAATCAAATTCAATACCGATCATGAAGATGGTTATCACATGGCTTTTGGCGATAAAATTGCAAAAGGATTTTATTCATATCTCTTAATTAAAGATGGACACGGAACAATTGCAACTGTTTTTAATCGTAAAAAAGCCCATCTTTCTGAAAATTATCTTCTAAATACAGCCAGGTATTTTTCAAAATATGTCAGTGAAAAAGAACTTTCATCCGGTAAGAAGTTTGGAGGGTATGGGAATTTTGAAATAAAGAAATCTTTCTATGATGAAAATGGTGCAATTCTTATAGGAGAAGCAGCTGGTTTTCAGGATTACCTATGGGGATTTGGAATGAGATATGCACTCCAGAGTGCAAATTTTGCTGCAAGAAGTATAATGCATGGTGAGTCCTACGATGACCTGATAAAAGAACATTTACTTGCAAAAATGAAACATTCAAAAAGGAATAGACACCTTTTTGAAATTATGGGTCCCTTAGCATATCCTTTAGCATATTATTTGCTGGGTGGAAGTAAGGATCCCCTTAAACTTCTGAATATGGTATATAGATAATAACTTTTTATGATCTATTACCACATTTTATAATTTCACCAATCCCCTAAACAGGACTGGCATTCATGGCCCACTTTCTCTTTCAGGATCCTGTTATTACCCAGAACCAGCTTCTCTGAAAAATCTCGTTCTTCAATTAAAAATTCGAGCAATGCATCTGTCTTTGGTTTTCTCCATTTGAGAGTGTAATCATTTGTGACCGGTGGATTCAGGAAGAACTCCCTTATCTCCTCGACAGGAACACATGAGCGAATATCCTTGTCCTCTTCCTTGATTATCGTATTGATGTCCTTGTGCTTATGGATAAGCTTGAGAGCTGTCTTTGCACCCACACGATGGATGCCCTCATTGAAATCTGTCCCGATGCAGATGGCAACATCAATAAGCTGCTCACGGCTAAGCTCCAGTTGTTCCAGAGAGTCTGTCAGAGAGATATGCTCTGAGGTCTTGACAACATATTCCTTCTTACCAGGAACCTTTTTCTTTCCGGTGCTACCCAGATTGCGGACTACATCTTCGGCTCCGAAAAGGAAGGTGTCATAGTCCTGTGAGCCTACAAAGTGGGCATCCCCTCGAGTGGTCATGAAGGCTGCCTGTGCCTCGGCTTCTGATTCTGCCTGTATATAGGGTATACCCATGAGGTCAAGGAGCTTTTTTGATTCTTCAAGTATCTGCGGAGTTATTCTGGAAGTTCCCTGAGCGAACTTCTTCATATCCTCGATATTGCCTTCTTCCTTGGCAACCTCATATTTGCGGGCTGCATCCTCTTTGCACTCCTTGCGCTTTTCCAGGGTCTCCCTCTTCATCTCCGGAGGTTTGCCATCAAATATGTAGACAGGTTTGATACCGGCTTCCCTCAGTTTACTTGTCCTAGAGAAGAGGCCCGTAAGGTGGGATGTGGGGTTCCCGGAAGAATCTGTGAGCAATGAGCCATCCCTCTGACGAATTGCACTCAGGAACTGGTATATGGTATTGTAAGCGTCAATTGCGATTACCTTGCCGGAGAGTTCTTCATACGTGATCGGATTTTTTGTGAGTAGTGATCCTATTTGTGTGCCCATTATGATTCCTCGTTTTTAACTTCCTTTCATGTTTTTCGCTCTCAATGGTCATTCTGGTTTATAGTGGTATTCCAAAGAACAGGTAATATTACATTTCACGCACAATTCACGCTCCATTATCTGCGAACACACCAATCAATACAAGAACGATAAACCACTTTCACAGAACATGGACAAAATAAACTTCGATGGCTCCTGTGACCCAAATCCGGGGGGAAGGATGGGATTTGGCTGGGTCATCAGCTGGAAGAATGGAAAGCCTGCCACAGAAGGCAAGAATGAAAAACTGAGACATCCAGAGAACACCAACAACGTTGCAGAGTACACTGCACTGAAAGAGGGTATACTCCAATATCTGAAACTCGGCGGCAATGGTCCCCTGCAGGTCTACGGGGACAGCAAGCTCGTCATTAGCCAGATGTCAGGTAAATGGAAGGTAAAGAACCAAAACCTTGCAGTCATCCACGGGCAGATACACGAAACCATCAAGAAGCACGACCTCAAGGTGAAGTTCGACTGGGTACCAAGGGACCAGAACGCCATTGCAGACGGTCTGGCAATGCCAGGAAACGCTTCCAAAAAAGCCCCTGTTAAACTGGAAGACAGAAAGTTCGTTGCAGATACCAATGTAGCTCCAGTTTCCTCACAACTCCGCTTAAAAATAAATGAACTGAACACAAGCCCTGCACCCGGTTTCAAATCCTTCGCCCAGTTACGTGTGGGTGGCCTGGACTCCTTTTCCAAAAAGCGATTCGATGAACTTGGAGAAGAAGCAGGGAAAAAAGCTGTTGAGATAGTTAAAAAAGAGTTTCCCAATGACACCAAGAATCAGGCTTCAGCACTTCGGTGGATGTTAAGAGGACTGGGAACTGATCTTGCTGTGCAGAAGGTCAAGATAGATGTTGAGATTAGCAAGAAGAGGAATAAGAGGAAATGAGGTAGTTTTTTCGGGATTCTCTGAAATGAGATTCCACTTTTTGATGGATTAGTAAATGATATTTAAGTGTATATAACAACAAAAAATCGGACCATTCAGAAAATCAATCAAAATTGATTTAAACATAAATAAATCACACTTTATTTATTGTCTATTTTTAGAAAAACTTATATAAAATCATGCAATTCTTAGTAGTGGAGGCGAAGAATTAATACTAAATCAATTTAATTTTAGTAACTAATTGTTTTTGAGTAATTCTTCTGAACGGTATCCATAGACCAAAACATCTTCGCCTCAAAACCTCCATTCATTTTCAAATCATTCTTAACCCAGGTGAATAGAGCCTTGCTTATTGCATGTAGAGACATCCGGATATATTCTAGATCTTGCATTCATCAGGCCGATAGAAAGAGAAGTTATCGATAAGGAATTTTACATAATATAATCAGTTTTTCCCTTCTTCGATTAAAGAATCTTCCAGATTTAAACCTACAAGGAAGCTTCCTATACAAGCTGTATTTTTGAAGTTTATTTTAGATTTAACATATTCATCAGTTAATCTTGATGGTGATGCTATCATGGCTTCGGAAACAAAGGATATTTCTTCAATTTCCAGACAAGGTTTAGCACTTATAACCATCAGAGGAGGTTCGCAGGAATACTGGACCTTTTTGAATTTTTCTTTATAAATGACTATATTACCACACAATATATTTTCCTCTGACTGTTTCAGTCTATTGATCTCACCAGGGTCGCTGACATCTTCCCCTACGACTTCACCCTGGTGAACAATTTTCAGATTATTCTTTGGCCAGTCATATTCCCTGTTTGTCAAAAATGATATCAACACATCGGATTCCAGAGCCTGTTTCACCCCAACATTGTGTTTTTTACCAAAACCCAATGGAAGCATCTGCTCATCCTTTTCTTCGAGTTGAAGTATCCTTTCACGGTCAAATTCATCAAGAAGAAACGCTTTTTCAACCCCTTTTGTAATGTGAAGTTTATCAATAGCTTTTTCAGCAACCTGTAAGTACGAAATATTATCCCTCCCTTATAACTATTTTACTTGTTTTTTAATCAACAAAAATTGTTTTGTCGTGTGATAGTATTAATTATATTTAACTTATTTGCACGAGGAGAAAATAGAACCCATAATGTCGTTATTTATATGTGTCAAATATCATTATTTTAAATTAAATCTACTAAAATTGATATATTGTAGATTATTGGTTAATATTTGTAACTATAATTTCATAAGAAGAGGAAGAAGTGACGGGTATCACCAGAATATATAGAATTTCTAAGCCATAAATTGTAAACATGCTTTAACAGTAGTATCATATGTATTCATCAATATAAGGGTGAATATATGACAGCAGCTTTTGATCCTTCTATAACAGGCATCTTTATTTTTGGACTGATAGCAGGTATTTGCCCGTGTAATAGTGTATTATGTTTGGGATTGATAGGTTACCTTACCAGCGGTAAAACAAATTTATCCTTTGTTAATATCCTTAAACTGGTAATCTCATTTTCAATCGGCACCGTGATGGTCCTTTTACCTCTCGGTTTTATTGCCGGCTCTATTGGCAAATATATTTTATTTTTGAACAGTACTATTGCCTGGATGTTCGGCGGAATATTAATGATTGCAATGGGATTACAATTATTACATGTTTACAAACCGCCTATAAAAAGCATATTTAAAATTTTCAAGCGCCCGAACTCCTATACAATGATGGGAGCCTTTTTGCTCGGATTGTCATTCGGGGCAATTACAATAGGTAGAGGCGCCCCCATGCTACTAATTGTATTGACATACATAGCACTCTATCAAACCCCACTGGAAGGTTTACTCACGACCTTCGTATATTCAGTAGGCCTGAGTATCCCCCTCATTGTGATCAGTTCAGTCGGCGGTTCGCTCAGCAAAAAAATAAAAGAAGCAACAAAAATAAGTGGCGATCTGGCAGATAGAATAATAGGAGTATCGATCATAATGATAGGAATATATTTCCTATATCTGGCAGTACAGTAAAATTGACAAACCTTTTTGTGTAAAGATTACATGTTCTGTGAATTATCACAAATATCTGCACATAAGTTTTCCAGAAATTTATAAATACAGAGCTGTTCAAACCTAAAAAGTATTGTAAACATTAATTCGGGGGACTTATGTATGGCAGATGTAAAAAATAAAGTAGCTGAAAATGTAGAAGGGGCCTTTTACGTAGATGATCAGTGTATCGCTTGTCAGAGATGTACAGAGGAAGCTCCAAATAATTTCAAAATGAATGAGAACTTTTCAAATTCTTTTGTATATAAGCAGCCAGAGAATGATACTGAAACAAAGCATTGCGAAGATGCCATGGAATCATGCCCTGCGGAAGCGATTGGAAATGACGGATAAGTGCATAACTTATTTTTAAAGAATCTTTTTTCTACCTCACCAAATAAAGGAAATAGGGATGAGGATAACCCATAATAAATGAAGCGTGAGAAATGGGAATATTCAACTTATTTATTATACTATGTTGAATATATTACACTGTCCTTAAGTAGAAAGAATAAGATACTATAAATTGGGAGGTCATAAATTATGACATATAAATTAGCTTGTGAAGATGTGGGAGTTGCTTGTCCTTTTGTTGCGCGAGGGGAAACCGTGGATAAAATGATGGAAATTGCTGTAAAGCACGTCAAAGAAGAACATGGTTATACTGATGAACAATTAAATGCTCCTGAAACTCAAAAAGAGATGAAAGCAGCGATCAAGAAAGAATAATCTTAAATATCGTAAAGCTGGGTGATTTGCTCATAACAAGGAAGCCATATCCGAATACAAATCATTTTTAATCCAACTTTCTTTTTTTATACTTTTTTACTTATCTCCATTATGGGATTCATTAATCGCTTTTTTCTCCCTAGTCCATTAGACAAAAATGGAAGGAATTAAGAGCCCACCATAAAGCACGTAAGCTTTCAGTCCAGTAAGATAAGTGTATATTGAGATGGTATCGTATCATCCATAGGGAATTTCTGCATTGGCATGCCCAGTTTCTCCAGTGTCTTGTCCATCCTTATTCCAAGACCCATGATGCATGGTCTGCGAATGGTAGGCTGGTGGCAGCTTCCATCTGAGCCAGCACAGGCAACATCTGAGCAATCACTGTTGGCACACCAGGTACACATACCCGGGAAGGTGCCAAGGGCCGTATTATACCCAAGGGTCCAGGCCAGTTTCTCAAGTTCAATGGTTCCCGGCTGTATTGTTTCCTTGCGCTCTCTGATAACTGATTTCAGCGTATCTACAAACTCTTGCTGTGTATCATCATCCTCTGATGGGGTGACACTGTATTTGATGAAATTCTCACCGACCTCTCTGGAAAAGACGTTTTCAGACTTCCAATCCACAAGTAATGCCCACTCATATTCTGCAAGCATTTTACTGAACTCATCTACTGTGGGTATAAATGGAGGACACACAAGACTCCCATAACCATTGCATCCGAATATGCACTTCAGGATTGTCCTATTCTCTACTATTATGTCCTCAGCAGCGATAAGTCTGATACTGTTCGCACCCAGCTCTTCAGCTTTTTCTTCAAAGTATCCGTAGTTTTCCTCAGGTGTCTTCATGGTTTAAGAAAATAGCCAATGATTGATTTAATTTTTGTTTCTGATCGACTGACAGGTCTTGATAAGATGGGGTTCTCTAATGATAATCTCCATCATATGAAGAAGAATACGGAGGATGAAAAGACGTTCACTAAAGAGGGTCCTGTTCAAAAAAAAAAGGGAGAGGGGGTTTGGGGGGAGAGGGGAAAGATCGTTTACTAAGGTGCTCCTGTTCAAAAAAAAAGGGAGAGGGGGTTTGAGGGGAGAGGGGAAAGATCGTTTACTAAGGTGCTCATGTTCAAAAAAAAAGGGGTGAGGGGGTTTGGGGGAGAGGGGAAAGATCGTTTACTAAGGTGCTCATGTTCAAAAAAAAAGGGGTGAGGGGGTTTGGGGGAGAGGGGGAAAATCGTTTATTAAGATACCCCTTTTTAAAAAAGATATCAATATTAACACATTTTCCTCAAATTTAATCCAGCAAATATCAAAATTGAAATAGCATTAAAACAAAAGAGTAAATAGAACATTCATGCCATCAAAGAGAGATATTGAGATAAATAATGCTTTTGACCTTGTACAATCACTGGGTTTTGATAGAAATAAAGGTAAAGAGCTTCTGGAGCTTTGCCGGCAGAATGATATTTCTTCTCTTGGGCTTTTTGGTTCATTTTCCAGAGGTGAACAAACAGAAGAAAGTGACCTTGACCTTCTGGTTACTTTTTCAAAAGGGAAGAGTCTTATCGACCATATCAAGATAGAGGAAAACTTTGAATCCTTGCTGGGAAAGAATGTTGACCTCATTACTGAGAATTCACTCAGTCCATACATTGCCCCGATGGTTAAGAAAGACCTTCGGAGTCTATTATGAAAGATGATTCTGTTTTCTTGAATCATATTTTAGATGCGATTAATCAAATTAATGAATATATCACCAGCATAAATTACGATGAGTTCCTTGAAAACCGATTGATACAAGATGCTGTTGTCAGATAACTTGAGATAATTGGTGAAGCCACAAAGAATCTTTCCCCAAGTACAACAGAAAAGTACTCTCAAATTCCATGGAAAGAAATTGCAGGAATGAGAGACAAACTAATTCATGCTTATTTTGGTGTTGATCTGGAAGAGGTCTGGAACACTGTTAAAAGAGACATTCCTGAATTAAAGGAAATTCTTACATCTTCCCAATAATAAAATTTACAATTCTAAATTGCATATTCTTATTTAGACTTCCTGAATATGACATCTAACATTCTACTACTGCAAACAGAGATTTCAGTGTTGAAGCAAGCATACCCCTGACACATCTGTCAAGGATATCTTATTATTCCAATGGAATTTCTACAAAGCCCGAATAATCAATTATTTGCGACCTTTGGACTGACCTGAGTTTCGGGAACCGGACCTGCCATTGTTCTTGCTTGTACCCTGGCTCTTTCTTTTGGTTTCGGATTTTGCAGACGTCTTTTTGCTATCCTTATCTGCTCCCTTTTTACCCCTGCCTTTACTTACAGTTTTGGCGCCTCTCCCTCGGCTTTGTCCTTGTCCTCTCTGTTGTCTTGGAGCTGGTCGGGCTGCCTCACCTGTGGCATTCTTCGCTTTTTCTGAATGGTAATCATGTTCAGCGACTTCGATCTTCATTCGGGTGAGGGCTTCGATATCACGAAGAAAATCACGTTCATCGGCAGCACAGAAGGAGTATGCTGTTCCATCGGCTCCTGCTCTTGCTGTGCGTCCTATGCGGTGTACGTAGCTCTCAGGGATATTTGGCAGGTCATAGTTGATGACATGGGATATGTTGTCGATATCGATCCCACGGGCTGCAATGTCTGTTGCAACCAGCACACGCAGGTGTCCTGATTTGAAATCCTTAAGTGCTTTTGTACGATGGGTCTGGGATTTGTTCCCATGGATAGCACCAGCAGAGATCTTGTTCTTGTTAAGCATCTCAGTGACCTTGTTCGCACCGTGTTTAGTACGTGTGAACACAAGGACACATTCCAGATGTTTGCCCCTCAGGAGTTGTAAAAGTAATGGATTCTTATTGCTTGAGTCCACAAAAAAGACAAACTGTTCTATGCGTTCCACTGTTGTTGCCTGCGGAGTTACCTCCACCTGTGCAGGATTGCTTAGCATTTTCCTGGCAAGTTTGTCAATATCAGGAGACATGGTAGCTGAAAAGAAAAGCGACTGACGTTTCTTTGGCAGCATGGCAACGACCTTGTACACGTCATTGATAAAACCCATATCAAGCATCCTGTCTGCCTCATCCAGGACAAAATGCTCCACACCGGACAGTTTTACATAGCCCTGGTCCATCAGGTCCAACAGTCTCCCAGGAGTCGCTACAAGAGTGTCTACACCCTTTGAAATGGCTTTGACCTGTGGGCCCTGACCAACTCCGCCAAATATGACAGTATGCTTGAATTTTGTGAACTTGCCATATGTGGAAAAGCTATCCCCGATCTGTGCTGCAAGCTCCCTAGTGGGCGCAAGTACAAGCACACGTGGGGTTCCCGGACGCAGATTCTTGTGCGATGCAGACATATTGTGAAGGATCGGCAATATAAAAGCAGCAGTCTTACCTGTGCCAGTCTGGGCGATACCTATCATATCCCTGCCATTCAACAAATGTGGTATGGATAGCTTCTGTATCGGAGTAGGTGTAACGTACCCTTCTTCGGACAATGCCCGCTGAAGCGGGTATATTAAACTTAGATCTTGAAATGACATGTATACCTCAGGTTACAGTGCAAAAATCATTGGTAATCACATTCGACTCATGCTTATCTAAAGAGAATATCTCTATTAGTGTGATGCAAACTCAATCATTAATTCCGCACAGTAAAATGTCTATAAATTAGATTTTGGTTAATTTCTACAAAAATGACATCAATACAGTTAAACAACTTTTGTTTTACGGAAAAATCTGAATATTTATCTTAATGATCGATTTGAAAAATTGTATGGTGCTCCGGCCGGGATTCGAACCCGAGTCTTCGGCTCGAAAGGCCGGAATGATTGGCCGGACTACACTACCGGAGCACGTTGCTTCTAATTTAGTTGAGCGAACCCAACATAATGCATATTGAACTTAATGAATACTAAGTCACTGAAATTCTGGTTGAACAAATTGAAAATAGTTGTGGTGCTCCGGCCGGGATTCGAACCCGAGTCTTCGGCTCGAAAGGCCGGAATGATTGGCCGGACTACACTACCGGAGCACGTTGTTTTCGCTTTAGTTGAACGACTCCAACATATCACATATAGCTAATAAAGGTTTCGCCTGAATCAGGCGGTTTCCTCATTCTCAGCTTCATCTTCTATGTTCATGACCCAGAAAGTAAGCTTATCGCATATTTCAGGCTGACATGCATCCCTGCATCCTGCACATGGGGAGAATACCTCTCCAGCCATGAGAAGATCATATGAGGGCTTCTTCTCCTCCTTGACAGTAAGGAGATATGTCCGGGCACCATTGGAAACAGCAGACTCTCTGTTGATCAGGTCATCATCCAGAAGCTTGGAAACGATCCTGGAGCACTTACGGCTGTCAATCTCCAGAAGTTTCCATAGCTCATTTTGGAAAACGCCTTCCTTATGGCTGCGGATCACATTCAATGCATCTTCTTCAAGGCTCATGTTAATATCCACTAAAAATATTAGCTTACCATTGGGACAACAAGTATGATGTTGTTTCCACGCAGGACCACAGAACCAAGGGAGCGCAGGCGCTCGCCATCTGCCATTTCAACTGTGTCTACAAGATGGAGATTCATATAATCATCTGCACTTTTTAAAGTACCTTCAAGCAGGTGAAGGTCGCCTTTCATCTCAACCTGGACTTTTGATCCAACCAATTTCTGCACTTTCTTATTTGGGAACAAAACTAATCCTCACATTAATTCTAAGAGAACAAATACATTAATAACGTTTAAATTCAGCCTGATAATTTTCAGGCTAATAAAACTAGCTAATATCCTATTTATTACTAGCGATTTAAATGAATTATTTAAGCACCATACACAGGTTTACATGTACCCCTGTATCTCAGTAGTGTCCTGTACAGGTGTTTCAGGTTTCTTGACCATAGCCGGCTGTGGTCTTCTTATAGGTCCGAACTTTGCCTCATAGTCCTGTATATGCTGGGTCAGCCACCTTGAGAGTTCAACTGCTGCCGGAGGAGAAAGAATAACCTCGGTCTCGATCTTCCTGTGGATAACCTGCGTATCTGCACCCTTTTCCATAGGTGATGGCACATCATTGTAGAAACCTATTCTGAAATCATACGGACTGTGGCCGCCCACAGCGCCAATGGAATAGACCTGCCTGAAGTCCTCTGGCTTAGTGATCTCTATCCTGACCTTCCTTTTCTCTTTAAAATTTTCAGGTTTATCGTTCATATTATTGTTTCCTCAACAAATGACTTACGTCTTATGTGTAAACATTACTTTAAAGGGTTTGGGTTTTAACAAGAAAAAACCGCAGCTATGACCTCACCTTCGATCAACCTACAATATCCTTCTTAAGGCGACGTGCTGCAGAAGCAACATCCTTTTTAGAGTACACACGAGCTATCATCTCAATAGCATCCAGATTGCGCACAGCATTATCCAGATAGCCAAGCACATCACCAGGATATGCCGTTACACCATAGACACTTTCAAGCTTTCGAACAATACCTGCAGGATCATAACCTTCAGCCCTCATTGAAATTACCTTTTCCGAGAACTTGCGCTCGGCACAGCCACAATATGGTGTGTCCCTACAACTACATGTCAAAAAATCCGTCGCAAAATCAAAGAGCTGGTCCCTCAGGACGATATCCAGCCTCTCCATATTCTCGCCTTCAAAAAGAATGTCGATAGAAGCACCCTGGAATACCCTTGAAGGAAGATTGATACCCAGAGCAGCGGATATCCTTGCAGCATATTTGAAGTAGACCGAATTGAAGAACTCCAGGTTCGAAACAATGGCAATCGGATCCTGACCAACCATCACAGCATCCCTTATCAAAAAAGCCTTGGAAACAGAAAGGAAATTGCCAGCTGCGATCTTACCAAATCGTGTCAGTGATATCTCAAAGCCCTTGCGGCTCACAAACTTGTTCCTTTCGAGCTTGGATAATAAGGTATCGATGTTATAATCCGTGAGCATTTTCGAGTGCATTGATCTAAGGTCTGCAAGTGAAGAGGTAACAGCCGTGGAAGCTAGGATCTCCTCAAGCTTCTCATCATCCCCGTAATCAACATTAGTATACTGCATCTCACCCTTGAGCAGTTTTAGTGCCACAACATCCTCTGTGTTGCCTTTATCACTGGAATATTTCTTGTTCGGGACTGGAAGCAACACAACCTCTCCGCGGTCATGATAATCAGGTCTTCCGGCACGCCCGAGCATCTGCAGGAAATCCTGCATATTCAGCCATTCTATACCCATTGCAAGAGACTCAAAAATTACCTGGGATGCAGGGAAATCAACACCTGCTGCAAGTGCTGCCGTAGTGACCACAACAGGAAGTTTACCCTTAACGAAACTGACTTCCACTTTCTTGCGTTCCTGGCTAGTAAGACCTGCATGATATGGAGCTGAATACATGGAAAGTGCTTCGGAAATACGATGGCAGTTACGTCTTGAATTAGTGAATATAATGGTCTGGCCTTTGTGTCCCTTAGATGAGGTCTTGCTGTACTCCGCCCGGACAAGCTTTGTCATTACCTTTATCTTCGAATGTTCCGGGCAGAGGATAAGATGTCTCTCTATGGGAACCGGCCTGTATTCGTACTCTATGAGATTTGCCCCAAGCTGCTTTGCCCTTAACTCAGGCTTTGCTACTGTTGCCGAGAGATAGATGAACTGAGCATCAGTTGCAATATACTTCAGTCTCGCGATCACTCCGTCAACCCTGTGACCACGCTCTGCATCTTCAATAATATGAACCTCATCCACCACGACTGTACCAATGTGCCCCAGCATATCTGCACCTCCAGTCCTCAGGATGTGGTCAATACCCTCATAGGTACCCACTATAATATCGGAGTCCAGGCCACGTTGCATTTTTTCAGTCTTTGATGTTTTTATACGGGCACTACCAACCCTTATAGAAGTCTGGAGCCCAATACCGGAATATCTCTTTGTGAACTGATCATATTTCTGATTGGCAAGAGCCACAAGCGGAACCAGATAGAGCATTTTCCCCCTCTTTCTGAGGATGTTCTCAACACCTGCGATCTCCCCGATAAGTGTCTTACCGGTAGCAGTTACCGATGTCACGAGCTGGTTTTGACCTTTGAGCAGGCCGTTCTCTATTGAAAGAGACTGAACCGGAAGAAGAGTATCTGACTTTTGCAGCAACAGATTCTTGAATTTTTTCACCAGAGGAAGATCTTTTATCATCCCTTTCGGAAGAGAAGTATTTGCGGCGATGGAATCAAAACGCGTCAATTCAGGATCAAGGTCCTCCGGACTCATCATTGCTACTGTCCTGTCAAGATCCCTTGTCTTCATCAATATCTCTTCGAACCGTTCAAATGCCTCATCACTATAATACATATCCGAATTCCTGAGCATCCTGGAAAGTTCATCCATTGCACAGTCCTCGCATATCTTCTCCCTATGATACTTGATGGACCTTCTGTTCAGGAAATTAAATCTGTGGTTCAACAGGCAGAATCTGCAGGCATTAACAATATCCACGCTGAGCTGGAAATCCTGTAGCATACTGATAAAAGAAGAACTCTGACCTGCATCGCCGCCTTTTGCAAGCATGATACGGTCAGCCATCCTCAACAGGTCTATGAGCTCAGACGGAGGGCGCAGTTCCCCCTTCTTATCCTTGATAACCCTGAACTTATGAGGTCTTGCACCTGCATCGCTGTCCTTTAGTTCCAATTCTCCTACAAAAAGAGGTGTTTTTTTCTTATCCCTTATGGGCAGAATGATAATTTTCGACCTTTCGGCACTTACAAGTATCCAGAGAGTCATTGGTGCAGTCAGATAGTTTGTTCATTATATATAGTATTGGATTTGTGGGAGAAAGGGTTTATAATCTTAAATGCAATATAATAATACATGAATATTGGGGGCCGATGATGCTGAGTATAAATAATACCGTTGAAGCGAACAATTTTACTCATGAAGAGAATTCTGAAGACTATGGAGAGAAATCCCTTTATGATAATCTAAGAAAATCACCTCAGGATATTAGTTACCAGGAATCTGTACCGCTTCATAAGACCAGTATCTCTGCCCTTGACAGGAATCTGGGCGGAGGATTACCTGCCGGCTCCACGATATATTTTTCAGCCGATCCACGTTCAATGTCCGAAATCTTTCTTTACCAATTTACACAGTCCCGAAAAACATATTATTTCACCACTGAAAGAAGACCAAAATTTGTTCTTGCCGACATAATCAATGCAGGTTTTGATCCATCCAATATCATTTTCGTGGATATTTACAGTGAATATTACTTCAGCTCACAAGGTGACATGGTAGAAAACTTAGGCAATGAGTATGTTGATTCAAAGATATTGGAATTTGCCGAATACAACCTGGGTAACATTCAAAGTGACTCCATGAATGAAGAAATAAATATAATCATAGATTCCTTTTCCTTTTTCATGAACCTCCGCATTAATCCGGGTGCCATAAGACAATTCACAAACCTCCTCTACGAGAGCACAAAAAGTCTTCAGTGCCTGACATATCTTTACTGCCTGAAGGGAAGCCACCCTGAGAATCTTGAGAATAGTATTCTTGTCAATGCCGATGTTATTTTCGAATCATCACTTGAAAGAGCATCGGACAAGGTCATTAATACGCTGTCCATCCCAAAAATAAGAGGAATGGTTCCAAATTCAGAAATAATCAAGTTCAAGATCGGAGAAGGTGTGCAGATAGATACATCAAGAGATATTGCCTAACCGTGAAATCCTTTTTTTACAGCTTTAAAGACAGGCATCCAACGTTGCATGGGAGCAGTTACAATTGCGGCTCTCCGGGATTTTCTGGATTGTATCTGAAAGTACAGCAAACAGTTTTTCCTGAGTGGCATTAAGCGTTTCCAGCACTTCACTTACAGTTAGTTTACCTTCGCTCAGACCACTGGCATTATTGGTTACCGTGCAGATGGATGCATAACAAAGATTCAACTCCTTTGCCAGCACGACTTCAGGTAGTCCGGTCATACCTACAATATCCCCGAACTGACTCATCATCCTGATCTCAGCCCTGGACTCAAATCTCGGACCTTCGGTGCAAACATAGACCCCTTCTGAAAAGCCAATATTCATTTTCCTAAGGGAATGCTTCAGCCCTTCCTTTATCTCCGGACAATACGGCTCTGAGACATCCACATGCACAGTCCTGTGATCATAAAAAGTGGATGTCCTGTTTTTAGTAAGATCCAGAAAATCATCTGCGAGTACAAAACTACCTATGGGATGGTTATCCATTGTCCCCACGGAATTTGTGGAAATGACACGCTTAACACCAAGTTTTGAGACAGCACAGACATTGGCACGGTAATTTATCATGTGAGGCGGGACATGTTTACCACCGTCTGAATGTCGGGGTATGACCGCCACATCCCTGCCTGCAATCTCATAAATGGATACATCCACATTGCCAAAATGTGTGTCAACACTTATCTTATTCTGACATTCCGGGAAAAAAGAATTGACACCGCCGATTATAGCAATATCAAATTTGGGTATTTCCTCAAGTCCATTCATACTGTCTTGCATTGAATAACCCTTTTATCTCTTCTTTTTCTTCCCTTTCAGCTCTTTTGTTTTTTCATCAGAAGATATCTTAATTCCTGCAAGAGCAACTACTATGGCAAATATCACCGAGTATACGAAGTACTGGACCCCAATTCCGGATGCTGAAGAACCACTTATTACAGGATCTGCTGACATGAGGTATGAACTGGCACCCCAGAAAAGCAAGCCTATGGACGTTACGAAGAAGGCAGGTATGATATAATTTACCACAGACTTTCCATGCTTACGACGGTCAATGATCTTTCCTATATCCGCAAACAGAATAGCTCCAGTGTACAGCCAGACCGTAGAGTGAATGAATACTGTCGCCAGAGGTATTATCCCATAGTACCAGACACCTTGTCTTGTGTAAAGTTCCCATATGTTGATAAAACCGATTATAGTAGCAACTACTGCTACAACAGCAGCCGTTGTGTAAGTGAAAAATGACATTCTTCCCGAGTAAAACGAATCTTTCATCTTATCCCAGAAAAGGTTGATGGTGTCAGTGAATCCCCTGTAGAGCATATATATACCGACTGCTGCAAGAATACCAATGATGGCACCCTGAGGATAGTCTATCAAAAGGAAAAATGCGTATATCAATGATGCAAGACCAAGAGGTACAAAAAAGGTCTGTGATATCTTAGGATCATTGAACGCGTGTTTGATGATATAATAAGTACTTTCGAGGTTTGCGCTTTGCATAACAACAATTCGCTTAACAGAATCTATCTTAATCCTTGACTGAACGATGGGTAGGAGATTCTCATCCTCTGCACCGTCTGAAATAAAGATAGCAGATTCAGCCTTGAACTGTTTCAGGATCGTATCAAGCTGGTTAACGATTATCTGGTCAGAAATGATACCTACGTTCTTATCACCTGCAAGAGTTACAATTTCCGCATCAATACCCTTTGCAATGAGCTCGTCAAGTACCTTAACTCCACCGAAGATCGTATTTGTGTCAGAATCTTCAGGGTCTGCTGTTGCAAGCCTTACAGCAGCATCTATGTTAACTTCCCTTCCAATGAGAGGTGCCCGGACGTTGGCCTTTTCACCAATATCATTGTCCCTGTCTATACAGATTACCAGCGTTTGCATAAAACTCCAGTGGCTATTTATTGCGAAAATAATTCATTTATGTGATATTTTCATTTGGATAGTACTTAATTTGCAAATCCTATATACTTCCATTATTTGATAATGGTTTTTCAAATATAAAGGTTTTTATATTATATGATTAGGTTAGTTGTCAGAATACCAAGAGAGCGTTTTTGATTGTAATGTATAGCCCCACGCATGATACTGTCCTGGCTGTTGCATTCCAATATCTTTTATTTGCCAGCTTATAGAGCAAATATAGCAGTGAAAAGAAAAGGATTTTAGCCGCTATGAGCACTTCAAAGCCGTATGCATAGTAAGCTCCGTTTGCTATTGGGTTCTGTTCTGTGAAGCCTGACATCAGGCCGTAGTAGGTTGTTGCAAGGTCCCCAAGAAAGAAAAGAAGGATACCAGGAGCAATATCCCGAATAAATGACATACTGCTCCCTCAGGTAAAAGGAATCCATGCGCCTATGGCTTTGATTGCAGAGTAGACAAGCTCTATGATCTTTGTGAATACGTTGATCATGAACTCTAACATTGCTTTGTTGTCACTGACAATGGATGTTAGAGCCTTTGATATTTTCTTTGATTGCTTGCCTCTTCCCTGCATTATGATAACTGCCCGGAATAGTACGAAGGTTTCAAAGGTCATTAACAGGATAGCCCAATTCTCTATTGTGAAAACTGCATAAGTGTAAAATGTAGCTGCTATGCTGCCAGTTAGTGAGAGGGCTAAAACTACATGAGGGCCTACGATTGGCACTTTTTCAATTATATTTTTTATTGCATCTGTGAGGGTGAATGCTGCACTATCAAATTCTACTTCGTGATAAGTTACATCTATTGCTGCATCACTTGAAAAATCGAAGTATTGCGGAGGATAAACTGTTGCATTGTACATCGTTAGAGGGATGTTAGGACCTCCTGCAGCAAGTCCTTCTAAGAAGTCATCTTTGGAACCGAACTGAAAAGACAGATCATCAACTGGCAAATGATACCAGGTATCAGAGAATGAGTACGTAGTATTCTCTATTTTGCTAAAGAATGATGTTTGTACCTGGGATGAGTACCAGTTAAGATAAGTTATGTCTGCATCGAATGTGTAGGTATCAGTATCAAGATACAATGATGTTACAGATGCAGGATCAACATTATGCAACTGGATATAAGAAAATACATTTCCTTCTGCTGCATCGAGATATTGAGAGCTTACTCCTTCTATGGTCGTATCTGTGGCACTTGCAGGGAGGACCAGTAAAAGAAGAGCAATTAAGGAAGCTATGTACAGCCTCATCAATTGCCTCCAATCACATACATGAAGAACATTAACAGCACTATAAAGAATATTGGCGGTACTATTTGGCGGCTTGATGTGGCTATTTCATCATTGGTCCATTCGTGGGAGTCACCTAATATTGAAGTGGTGTTTGAATCTGATGAACTATCCCCTGAATCAGAAGGAGCATTATAAACAACATAACCACCGGAGAGATCAACTGTAGAATATGTGATTATCTTGTCATTGGTACTCTGTGCACAATATATGATACCTGCATCATTGATCACAATATCATCAACACGATAAGACACCGTACCAATTAATGATGCCTTGCCGCTTGTTGCATTAACACGACCTATACACCGTCTAGTAGGAGTGGAACCCTCAACATCGGTATAGACAGTAGTTGCATAAGCTGTATTTGCTTGCCAAGAAGCAAAATATATATCTCCTGATTCAGTCGCAGCCATTGCGGATATTTCAGGTTCGGCCCCATCCTCTGACCACTTATACATCTCATTCAAAGTACCATCATAAAGATATACTGTAGCATATCGCGGAACGTTATTATTGGACTTTGTACCGATTAGCAAACCATCGGGATGCATTGCCAACGATTCAATTCTATAATACTCAGATGGAATAGTACATAGAACAGATGATGAGTAAGAAGGCGCAGTTAATTGATAAACTGTTTTCCCTGAAGCAACATATATATCGCCTGTGTCCTGATCTACTGCCATGCTATATATAGCGCCTGAAATGATGGCTAACGTAGAGAAGGATTCCGTAGCCGTTGGATATTCTAGTATTCCTGTTGGACGGTCACACGCAATAACAATTCCATCCCCAGAACCGGGGTAAATTGCAAATACCAATTTCCCATCTGGAAGCATATCCGCATCTACTAAACCTGTGAAATCGTTGATTAACAAGGAACTTGAATCCAAAGATGAATAAAAATCGTAAATATCATCTGTAGTAGAATCTGTGCCGACCAAATAATGATCTTCTTGGTAAGGAATAATGATATGTGGATTATCAAAAATGTCATAAACCATTGCAGATGCTGTGGATATTGAAATGATGAACAAAGCAAGGAAAATAAACGTTTTCTTCATGTTGCACCGCCTGAAACCCTAATATTTACCCCTTTCTGCATAAGATGTTTCTCAAGAGCTATGTTCATCGTATTTGAGATGTCATAGCCTTCTTTTACCATCGTTTCAAGCAGTTCTTTTTCTATGTAGGGATTAGTTTTCACTCGGTTTTTTGCTTCTAATTTCAGTATCCTACGCATTACTATAGATTCAGCCACAAACAACACCTTCCTATATTTTCAAAATGGATAGCTAAGCTTATTATCCTACGTCATAATTCCTTGAGAAAGCTGATTAGCTTCTATTGATGCTGGTTTGCTTGTCTGCTCTCCGGGTGTTAGTTTTCCGAGATATCGAACATAGCCAAAGTCTGAGCCTTCTCCGTAATATGGGATTTTCATAATGTCGGTAAATGTCTTGTTTGGGAATGCTATTATAGCATCTTCTACAGACATTTTTTCATAGCGTTTATTGAATCTGCTAAGTTTGGGTTGCTCTTCTGAGCTAAAGGATCCACCCCGATTAATCATGAACCAATTAAAGGAAGAGCGTACACCCTTGCGTATTTTGTGCCAGTGATGGGTCGAGGCTATGAAACGGACCTTAAGACTTCTGAGCCTTTCAATGTTGTACTGGATCTCTGAACCGAAGGAAGAGTGTTTTTTGTCAAATGCATGACCTTTTGCAGGTGCTACTAAGTGAAATTCATCATAGAATATGGAGAGAGGAACGGGTATTTTGTAATCATGAGCTAAGTCTATGAGGTCTGAGAAGATGGCAGTTATTACAGGAGTGAAGTTTTTCGGGCTTCTTATGAATGGTTCAACACACAGCACGTTTACACGGCCTTTTTCCAGATTGAACCACACTTCTTTAGGATCAGTAAACCAGCTTTTCTTAATGTCTGCATTTTCACACTTGATGTTAATATCCATACCTTCGGGCATGATTATGTTTATTGGTGCAAGCTGAGCGACTAAGAGGATCTCGTTTGATTTCCCTGAATCGTTCCATAGTACTGTTTCATTGGGTGCTTCCTTTAGGATCCCTTCGAGCAGCCATATTAGATCCTGGGTTTTTCCACCTCCTGTTATACCCAATACTAAGAGGTGTTCACCTGGCTTTTTTAGGAATTGACGGGAAAAGAGAGTTTGCCAGCCCATGTTTACACCTCCTTTTTGCAGTTGTGCCTGTGCCAGAGTTCATTTATTCCATAGCCTATGCACATAGATATTATTGCAACTATTATGCATACTGTCTGGAAATCATGCCAAGTCATGGCCATATATTGAATCTGGTTTGTTGGTGCTAAGGTGAGGTTTGAGAGGTTGGATGGAGGAATCATTGGCTATCTTTCCCCCATTTAGTACCCTGGATCTCTTTCAGCATTGATGCAGATACAAGGTTATTTGATTCTATGACCTTGATCAGTTCAGTACGTGTTATATCGAGCTTCTTTTCATAGGCTATGCGTTTTTCAATGACTCCTTCATAGTCATCTAAGATTGGCTCATATGAATCTCTGAGAACTTCGACACGGCCTTTTATTGATTCTATGGTGCTTTTGTCTTTGTCACTCCATGCTAACATGGCTTCAACGTCTGAAAGGATGAGAGCTATGAGGTTTGTACGCTGATAGAGTGAAGCATTAGTTGTATAAATCAAGGATAGGAGAGCCTCGCCTAAGTGATACGAGAGAGGAGAATAATTTCTACTCATTAGCGTGACCCCCAAAGCCATGATAATGCGCCTTTTTTCTGGGTATTTTGTGGTTCAGGCTGCCCCATATCTGGAGAGGTTTGAGGGAGACTTTTTACGTATGATAGGAGCTTTTGTGCGTGACTGGCTGCGTATTCATATCTTCCGGCACGTTCCTTGCTGCGTGATAGACTTGCATAGTTTTCAAAAAATGACATCATGCCTGGAATTTCAACTACGCTTTTGTCAAAGGCTCGGAATAGTGCTACTGTGGCTATTTGTGGTTCGGTGAGGTCAAACATCGAATCTTCTTTTGATGTTACAAGCTCACCTATGGCTCTATTCTTTTGTGCATCGGCTGAGTATTTACTTACTGATTTATCCAGCGCTGCATCTATTTTTGATTCATCTGTCATGGTATCACCTCAGAATAGAAGTCCGAGAATACCCCCGAAGATGAACGCCATTATCAAGGATCGGGTTGTAGGTTTGAGGCCGAATGCTTCTTCCAGAAGGGAAGTATCAACGACCTTAGATAGAAGGGTAGGACTTGTTTTTAGATCTAAAACACTGGCATCTTTTGATATTTCAACAGTTACGCCTTTTTCTTTGTCAACAAGATAACACATCATTTTTTTTGTGGAGCTTAGTTTTAGTTCTATGGGGTCATGAAGTACCGCATATTCTTTATCGACAAGAGAATCATTGAGGAAATTGCCTACTTTGGTTAGCTTTTTGACTTCCAGAGATTTGCAGCCTTTTCCTATTAATAGCACATTTTCATTTTCGCCTTTCTTTAATAATCCCATGATTCCACTACCTGAATATTATTTTTGATACTCCTACGATCACTACAAAGAATGCTACAAAGGAGAGCAAAGAAGGAGTTTCTCTATTGAACAGATCAAGGGAGTTCAACGGATTGGAATACCAATAATCAATTCCTGGCTGGAAGACGATAAGATAATCATAGCTTGAATCAAGCTCTATTGAATCCGTACTATTGAAGGTTCCAATTAGTACGGGTTGGCCTGTTGCAGATTCAGCTTTATAGATCATTATCTCTTTTGCCCCTCCCATGTCAAGGTCTGAGAAAGTGACATTTGAAGCACTGGCTATGCTGGATAGTAACAGAATTGAAAGGAAAAAAAGAGAAAGGCGGTTCATGAGTGCCGCTCACTTAAAGATGGTCGTTGCGCTTTCAATGATCTTGATGATGGACTTGAAGAAACGCATTACAAAACCAACTACAGCAAGAATCATCAGAGTTGGTACAATCCCTGTTATCATTGCGCTGATAGATGGGAAAATTGTAACTATTCCATCAAGCATGGTTGTTATTTCAGACCAATTGACTGTTTCAGCTGATGCAAAACCAGTCATGAGAGCCATTGATACAAGGGAAAATAGACTTGCAACTCTCAAACGCTTTGTTGTTCCTTTCTGAACTATACCGCCCTTCTCAGGCTCATTGTCAGGATGTTTATTGATATCGGACATATTTTATCAAGGTTAAGTAAGAACTCCCATAATATATTCTTTATAAAAATAGTGACTTTATCACCAAAATATAGAGATTATCTTTACAGATTTATAACAATGATAAAATAGCGACATTGTCACCTATTTTTTAGTTTAATATATGTATGTACATACAAACATAAGAGAACTGGAAAAACTGGAGAGAAACCTTTGTTTCCTTGCTAATTTTGGGAGGTCCGGGGGAGCCGGGGAGGGTGCAGGGTGGTGGCTGGATACCTGGGAACCTGTCAGGAAGATCCACACTTCAATATAGAACTTAGAATACTATTACCTCAGTTTCAACTGCAATGTTGTAGAGTTAAAAATCATGGTTGTTTTGTTGAGTGTCTCAGCGAGTGAGACATACCCCTTAATCGTGTACCTAAGGGAACCCATCAAAAAAGCCTCGGACGCCGCGCAGCGGCGTAAATGCTGGGTACACATGATTTCAAAATGTAGCACCCATTTTCTAAAATCGCTACCGGCTAATTTTTAGAGAAAAAAAGAACCCTGTTTTTACAGTCCCACAGCATACATTGAAAAATACACTTCCAGCGGAAATCATACGGGGTTACTTTCATAAAAATACAATAATGTATGTTGTAGTTTTAACATAAAACTTAAACATTATTTCTACTGCCGGATGTGCTGGAAGGAATTTTTGAAGGAATAACAGATAATAATGTTTAAGTTTTAACAAAACCTAAATATAAATATGGATTCTATTTTTGTAAAAAAGATTCGGGTTCTAACACCCAATGATTATGATAAGATTCTTTCACAGATAGATAAGCCTTACCTGAGAAGGAGATTCTTAATTTTGTTCTGGTCTGGAATGAGATACGCAGAGTTTGAAAGGTTCCATGGTAATCCTGAATGGTATCTTAAAAGCAGGAATACAATTCATCTACCTGAACATGCTCAGAAGAAAGTTAAACGTAAGCAATTAGATCGATACATACATCCCCTTCCTGACTTGCTGCAGGAGATCATAACACAGTTCCATGAAGATCCTAAACCTTCCTCTATCCAGGGATGGAACCAGAGCTTAAAGAGGTGGGCTGAGAATGCAGGACTTGACCCAATAGGTTTTAGTGCCAAAACTACCCGGAAAAGTATAGAGTCCTGGATGATAGCTGCAGAAGTACCTGAGAACGTTGTCTATCTGAGACAAGGCCATGATAGGATAACTTCCCTGCAGCATTACCAGGGATTACCCTTCACTCCTGCAGAACGGATTGAGATAAAGAGAAGATTAGCAGGGTGGGTTTGAGTTACATAAACCTAGTGTTTTGTAGAATCATAGCTTCCGATTAGTCAAACTAATAGGAAATTATTTTCCACGCCCTCTAATGATGACACAAAAACCGAGATAGTATAAAAGGAAAATAACGTTTTTCGAGTATGTCGTTGGAAGTCGCAAAAGTGTTACGATGCACCATTCATTTCATCCAATTTTGATTCAACGTCTTTTAAAAATCTTTTAACCATCATAGACATAGCCGTGTAATCATGCCATGAAGCATCATAACAAATATCACATTCAATGCACCATAACTTTTGAGATGGTGATGGGATTAATAGATGACCACAACGAGAGCAACGCATACTAAGGGGAAGTTCTTTCATATTTAACCTCATCAAAATGTATTTTCTGAATACTATTTCCTCTTTTTGGCGGTTTAGGATTACTAAACAAAATCCAATTAAGAATAACATTTGTTGCATATTACTTATTCAGGAACAAGCACCTCTCCCCCAAAAGTAAATCTTTGTATGGAGTCTTCAGCTGCTATAACTGTGAGATTGCTTTCATTTGTTATTATTATAGAATTGAATGAATAGGGATACATTTCAAATTTGGGAGCAGACGTTGAGTATTTACTTGCAATTACCTGTGCTTCCTCATAGGTAACATCTTCATAGAAAGCTAGCCACAATTCTACCTGTCCATCATCTGTTCTTGCCCTCTCCGGGACGTTTAACCCAAAACTATGGTCGTACTTGTTCTTAACAGGTAATTCACCCATCCACCGGAGTCCGCTATCGGCTGGTAGGTCTGCAGCAGTTAAAATTTCTGGCATTGAAAATATGTATGTATATTCTGCAGCAACTCCTACGCGGTGAACTCCACACTCCTCTAATAATTCCAGTTGTTCTTCAAAGGGAATTGAATAAAACTGGAGCATTACGTGTTTTCTTTCAGTTTCGTTATATATGGATGTATTTTCCGGTATAGTCCCATTGATGAGATTTGCTCCAAATTCCATTGGTTCTGGAGTGTATATCTTACCGCCATAGTTTTCGAAAGTATACTCCGTTATTTCTAGTTCTTCTTCTGTATTTTCTTGAGATGATGTGGTATTATTCACTTGTTCAACTACTTCGGTTTCATCGTTACTTCTACTTTGATCCCACATAGAAAATGCTACAGCAGATATGACAAGAACAGCAACAAATGCGATTGTTACCCATTTAAGATGTAAATCGTTTCTCATAAAACTTCATCCAACAAATCTATTTTATTAAATTGTCAGTTTAAGCCTTAAAAAACTTTTGATTTCCTTTATTATGGGTTATCTTCATCCTTATTTCCTTTACTTGGCAGTTTAGGACTACTAAACAAAATCCAATTAAGAATTACATTTGTTGCATATTACTTATTCAGGAACTGGCTCATCTCCTCCAAAAACTATTCTTTCTATAGCGTCTTCAGTTGCTATAACTGTGAGATTGCTTTCATTTGTTACTATGATAGAATTGTATGAATAAGGATACATCTCAAATATGGGAGTGGATGAAGAATACTTGTTTGAAATCGTCTGTGCTTCCTCATAAGTTACATCCTCATAGAAGGCTAACCACAATTTTACCTGATCGTTATCTGTTTTTGCCCACGCTGGCACGTTTAAACCAAAACTAGGGTCATACTTATTCTCAACAGGTATCTCCCCCATCCAGCGAAGACCACTTTTATTAGATATGTCTGCAGGAGTTAGGTTTGCTGGCATTGAAACAATCATAGTAAAAGCCCCCCCTCCTCTTATATATCGAACACCAGAATCTTGCAAAATTTGCCTTTGGCTTTCATTTGGAGTAGCATAAAATTGAAGCAGTATATGCTTTCTTTCAGTTGCATTTCCCAGAATTACACTGTCATTTTCAATATTAGAACCAAATTCCATTGGTTCAGGAGTGTATATTTCCCCACCGTAATTAGTGAAAGTATATTTTGTTATTTCTATTTCTTCCTCTACATTATCCTGAGATGAAGATGTATTATTTACTTGTTCAATTGCTTCTGTTTCACCGTCACTTTTACTTTTATCCCACATAGAAAATGCTACAGTAGATATGACAAGAACAAGAACAAATGCGATTGTTATCCATTTTAGATGAAAATAATTTCTCATAAAACCCCACCCTACAAATATATTTTATTAAATGGTTAGTTTAAACCTTAAAAAACTTTTGATTTCCTTTATTATGGGTTATCTTCATCCCTGTTTCCTTTACTTGGCAGTTTAGGTTTCTCTTATTGAATAAACTGCTCTTATGATAATCAATTTCTTTTTAATTCCTTGATCAAATAAATAATATCAATGATTAAAAAAATAAGTAGAATCGGAACCATTAATAATGCCCGGATTGTAGGATACAACAAAAGTACTGATGTTGAGATTATTGCTGCAAGAAGAAGAATTACACGGAGCCATTTTGGTAAAGTTAAATATATAGAGCCAAGTGGTGTGTCATCAATTCCAGGCCTTATTGCAGATTTTAAATTTTTATCCATATATATAAAATCCTTGTCAAGATATATATGTAGATTCCATCACCACTTTCCTTTACTTGGCGATTATGGAATTTGGACTCTGTAGAAATCATCAATCAGGCTAAACATACAATCTTGGTGTGCAAACTCGAACCTAGCACCAATAAAAAAGATTAAAAGAGACTTCTGATTACTTATTTTAGCTGATATTTTTTCATTTCATATTTTGCCATCAGATTGGAACCGAAAACGTATACCAGGATGATAATACCCAACCAGATAAAATGTCCACCCAATTCAGGTCTGCCTATATATTTCAAGAGTAAGCCTATACTGAATATCACCATATTTGCCATGCCTACTTTTTTATTCTTTTTTACTGTTTCCGCATACATATCTTTGCGTACAAGGTATTCTTTTTTTTCATCCTTCACATTTTCACATCCAAGATATATGTATTATAATACCAGTGACTCAAATCCTTTTTGCCAAACGTTTACACTTCCTTTATTATGGGATATCGGAATCTATACTCTTCATGAGTTCTATTACCTAGATCAGTTCAGATGAATCGAAACCTCCCTGATTAGGGTAAAATTTCCATTGATCTTCTGAGCCTAATTCGATAGTACCAAACTAATATTTGCCATCAGCTACAACATTGTAACCAGGATAACTAGGAAACTTTGAAATTGTAAGTTCACTCATTTTAGACCACCTTCAACAGGCTCTTATCTATCTTGCTCCACACAATAGAACCCTTAAACTTGAACTCTACAGGCTCCACTTTTTGCACGTTCTCAAGCTCCCAAAAGTGCAGACCATCTTGATAATATGATAAAGGATTATGGTGATTATGAGCCAGTATTCTGAATGCCTCTGATGAGCCTACCGGGTAAGAGTCTACCAGCTCAGCAGTTGCTATTATTTGCCCCTGCTGGAGTGGTGGGATTGGCTTAAGCATCCCAGACATGAAGGTAAAGTAATGCTCAAGTTCTGAGTTCTTGGGCTTGGTCCTGCTTGCGTAGATTGCAATTGGTCCTCTTATGTTTGTGTTTCTGCTTCTAACTTCAAGTGTTTTGAATCCGTCAGCTATCAAAGAAGCCCAGGGCTGCTTTATAGCAAGTACTTTTATTTGTTCTTGATTTTCTTTCATGGTTTCACCTCTTCGATTATGATATTACACGACTGTGGCGCATGTTGCTTTTATTAGACATTATCAACACACGGACAGAATCGGACAAGCCTTCTTCCTTAATCTGTTTGCGGAGGCTCCGGGCTTTCCTGAAATCATCAACTATGATAGATTGTTTTTCTTTTGTGGAGGTTTTGACAGGCTTAAGGTTCTTTTTTCGTTCTCTGTAGTTCCTGATTACTCCGGAATCTATCAAGAGTTGACCCCAGTGCCTCTTAAATCCTATTTTGAAATATACGCACATATCCTCAAGGGTTTTCTTTGATTGCTTCCACAAGCTCTTTGATTTGAAAAATACATGAGTTACTGCCTTTCTTTTTGTCTCAATGATACCTTCACATTTCCAGATATTGATATAACGCCACAGAGAGCTTTTAGGGATTCCTGTGGCTTCCTGTATGGTCTTAAATTCTGTACATCCTTCTGACTGCAGGCCAATGTAAGCCAATACCTTAAGGGCGTTCCTGGGAGAACTAAAGTCTATATTCGTATCATGTTCAACGGGTTTATTGTAATCCCATTTAGGAAGATCATATCTGTATTTGTAGAGCTTTCCACCGTCAAAATATGAATCAGATACAAAGTCTATAGGATCTACAAAACTTAGCAGCTTGATAAGCAGGTTGTCTAAGTCTTTTTTCAGGTCCAGATATTCCTTGAAGGATGGATTTTCTTTTGAGTCCGAGTGCAGGAACACTTCTAACTTTGGATGCCTGAGAGGGTCGGAAGGGTCACGCTTCATGAAGTTTTTAATACGATAGGATTTAACGGAGTGCTGATATTTTGTCTGGATCCCACAGATGGAGAAATCCGGGCTATCAAGTTTGTACATGTCGTACTTTCCTGATACCATGTTTTTGATTAGTTTTGAGTCACCCATCATTGAGCTTTCAGATTCTATTTTCTGTAGCATCTGAACCATGGCGAATTCTTGAGTTTCATGATACCTGACATGTCGAGCCATCTGATAGATAGTAGACTTTGAGCGGTCTATGGCATCTTTGAATCTTGAAGCATCTATGTGATCCATAAACTCTCCGATTATGTTTATGTGCTCATCAAGTTCTATGTAGCTTGATTGTATGTGTATTTGAGCACCTATTGTAGGGAGATTAAGGACTTTTCCGGTCTTTGTCTTTGTACCTGCTCCGAAGAGTGGCTTTATGGTGTAGTTGCATTTTGAAGCGCCTACTGAATCTTTCCACTGTAGGATATATTCAAAGGACTGTTTCCCGGTCTTTGGGTTTATGAGTCCTCCGGGCTTGCTCCAGAATCTGAAACGCCTGTTTCCTAATGTGATACCGTGATTGTAGCGGTCTGTGACCTTGTTTACAAAATAGCTTACTGTGGCGTTGTATAGGTCAAGGTCTGGAACTAAGGCAAAAGCTCCAAACTCATGAGTAACTGGTGCTGCGAAATTGAAGGATTTACTCATAGCATCACCTTGAGAGAGCTACACGAGCCGCTACAATATCACCATACGCTTGCATAGTCTTACTTTTCTTGAAGTGAGGACAGGCAAGCACTCTTGATTTTACATCGCCGTTTGCATCTGTGAATTGAGCACAGGCATGATCGCAGCATTTCAGAAAATATGCCGGACGCTCTGAGCACTCTTTGCAGTAGCTCATTAAAAGACCTCCTGACACTCCTGGCATTTCCAGCAAGTCGGGGAAAAGTGCCCGGCTGGAGCTTTACAGATATGGCAGGGCCCGCAATCCCTTGAGGCTGCGCAGGTTTGAACCTTTGAGCATTTTTGATGCAGGTAAATAAGGTTTGATGCATCCATTCACACCACCCCGGCAGCTTCGAGAATCTTATTAAGAGTGTCCCTTCCCATGTGCAGTTTTCCGCATACGTAGCCTTTTGAGCCTGTTTGACGATAGAGCTTTAGCGCTTCTTTTCTTCGCTTAGGGGGCGTTTGGGATGGTGCAGTTTTTGGCTTCCTTGAGGATAGTTTTAGGTTTGCTTCCCATCTTGCCATCTCTTCAGGGTAGAGTTTGATAGCTGCCATTTAGTACACCCCCTTCATAGTCCATGATTTGAGCTTTCTACGTGGGGTTTTCTGTATTACATGATGAATATGTTTTCTAGATTGCTCGGCTTTGGTGTGTTGCCAGTTCAAGCTTTCACTTCCTTGGCAAGTATGGGGAGGACGTAATCAAAACCGAGCTTTTTTAATACTTCTTCCTTGAATATCTCTACACTACAATCAAAGCAATAACCGTCATGTAGCGATGGAATAGAAAAGGGATGATCGCATCTTTTACAGTTTAATTCTGTGGAACCATTAGTTATATGTGGTTTTAAGTCCAATTTAGCATTGGAGTGTTGATTTGAGGGGGTCCAATCCATACAAATCACTCTCCAACTACTGCTTTTAGTTTTTCAACAGCCATCCCTATTTTTCTTGCCATCGGGAAGCTGCTATTTTGCATTTCAACCAAACCGATGTTTTTATCAAGATCCAATAGTGCGTGAGCAGCATCGTGAGATAGGCTTATGGATTTTCCATCAAGGCTGATTGTGTAATCAGACATGGCAGGACACCTCTTTGATGGAAGAATGGCCATACTCATTTGATTCAAGAGCATTTTTGGTAAATGTTCTGATAGCATGACTTCTGTTTTCAAATTCGCCTTTTTCTATGAGTTTTTCAATTTTAGATATCATATTAGAAGGCATTTTTACAGAAACACCTTCTATTTCATTTTGTTTGGTTTGCATGTAACTCACCCAAGTTGTGTAACATACTATAACATAATGTATTACATATAAGTAATTTTTGGTGTTATGTGGTGTTTCCTTGTAACATCCTATATTAACTATGTTTTAATAATGTATGTTACAAACTGACAAATAGAACATGGCAAGCACAAGCGGTAGAATAATCAACGCCAGCGTTGGTCCAAAATTGAAGAAACAAGTTCAGGATATAGTTTTACAAAAACCTGAAAAATATAGGACAGTATCTGATTTTGTAACACAAGCACTTTTAGAATTGATTGCTAAAAATGAATCTAATATAGAGACAACTTATGGTACAAATCATCAGATTGCAGAGCCAAAGGTAGAATACGAATCTTCTCCTGCAAATCGTACTCACATTTTAGAGAAACTCGCATACAACTCTGAAAAACTTGCAGACAATGAAGAAAAGCTAGGTAACTATACTGAAGCATTGGATTATCGCAAGGAAGCTTCTAACTACTACAAAGAGTTGTTAGGTGAGATGGGTAGCAAGGAAAAAGAGAAGAGTGATTGAAAAAAGGAGAAAAATAAACTTCTTTAAAGTTGGGTACGGAGGCGATGAATGATATAGTTAGTTCTTTTAGTAATGGGATAATTAAATGTTATCCGAGTCTATTAATCGTGAATATAACCTATCATAATCTCTGTGCATTTTCCTACTGTCAATGAATCTCTGTTTTACGTCATCACTAACGTCAATATTGTCTATAAATTCATTATATGTTTCATTTTTCTTAAATTCATAGTAGAGTTTATCGATACTTAATCTGTCATCTTGACGCAAAATATGCTTGATCAAAGGATATGAATCAAAATAATGTTTCTTAAGTAGCTCCACCTTTTCTTCCTGTTTTTTGATGACTTCTTTGTAGTCATCCGGTTCAACTTTTCTCAGAATTGATTCTGTGTATTCACGCAAAGTTGTTGTTACTTGAGACAATTCCGCTATTTTTGTAGACATGTCTTCTAAGGTATCCTCATTCCTTTCCTTCAAAAGATAGTCGGCAAACAGTCCTGCCCATTGCTCTTTCAGCCAATTTGATATATCTTCAAACTTATCGAAGTCACGAATTGGATTATTTCGGTTTTGATTACTGATATCATCAATTAATTTGAAAACATTTACATTATCAACATAAGCATATTTTATTTCACACGCAGTGTCTTTATTTTCCCTGTAAGTGCGATATTCAGAATAGACATTTTTTTCGACAAAAATGTATATAGGAATCTCAGATTCTCTAGCAGTTAAATATTCCTGCATAGTTACAGAATTATAGTCTGGACAAGTGTCATTTTCATCTTTTTCTATTTTTCCATTTTCAGATGATGGACTTCCATAACGCCCACCTATAATTAGAATGAGAATATGACAAGTATTGATTTCTTTATAGCATGATGAATCAAGAGAGGTTTTGTGTTTATAAGGTACATCACCGTTTTCAAATAAAATTGGTGCATACCCCATATTTTCAATGAAAGCTTCAAGGCTGCTTCGAATGTGCTTTAAATCATAATATGTAGAACTCACAAAAATTCGTGGTTTTGTCATTTAAACACCTGAATATATTTGTAATCTTTCAAAATTATTAGATACATGCTATAAGTAACATTTATTGAATATATATTTTGTTTAATTATACCCAAATATTAAAAACGTACACTTTTTTCACGTTGTATATATCCCATAATAATTACGCAAAAAACACAGTTCGAATCAACCGTATGTATCTAAAATGTTGAGCTTGCCTGATCTAGCTCTGTACCTGGCATCTTCTTGGGAATGGAAGGTTGCAGTTTGTGGTATTGAAAAAGGAATGCTCTTAATGGTGTTTGGCAGCGAGGGGATGCAGGGAGCTATTGGGGGAGATGGGTGGTGGCAAAAAAAGAAGATCCTTGAGTTATTGATTGTAAACTCGTGACGATTAATTATCGAAATAGAAATTATTGACTAATTCTTCTTGCATCTTCTCTTAATAAATTCCATCTGCATTCATCTATTCCTTCCGGAATTGTTTCCTTTTCTAAAAGTTGTTTTATTAAGTAAATTCCTTCATCAATTAGTGTACTATATAAAGTTTCATCCATTCCTTGAAGATACTTGATAGAACCCGTTGATAACGCAGATATTATTCTAATTGCTTCGTGCTTGAATTGTAATATATGCGTCCAATCAAAATCTTCAATTTCAACGTCGTTTTTGGCAATATTGGCGAGAACACCTATATCATCAATCCCTTTGGAATAGAACAACGTTGCTAACTCTTCATCAATATCTTGAATTTTCAATAGTGTTCTCCATTCACTTATTTCACTGCTGCCAAACATTGCATCACGGAATCGAACCATAAATTCTGGACTCATTTTATTGAGAGGGGGTCTAATTGATCGATACAGTTTACCCTTGAAATTATCCGTACGATTAATATTTCGCTTGTACGCTGCAATAGCAGTTACAACTTCTGTTTTTTCTTCATCATAAAACCCATTATTTTCTCTGGTACTTCCTTCGGTCACTACTTCATGAGTATCGGTATTCATATTATATGAAAACTGGAGTAATCCATGAACACCATTTTGAACATCATCATGGCTAAGGAAGCCCCTTAAATTTAATACTATGATGATAGGAAGTTCCACATCGATATTTCCGCCATATAATTGACTCTTAAATTTATTCAAAAGTACATTTTTAGTTTTGCCACCAGGTATAGAAATAAAACCATGAGCAAATTTAACTTCCAACCTTTCTTCAATAGTTGCAATTTCAATTAATGCTTTTTCTCCATTATACTCTATCATTAAGTCTAGATTTTTTGGCTTTAACTTATCAATATCAGGTTCAGGAGTTATTTTAAAATAGGGTGCAAGTTTTGAAATTATTTCTACTTCTGCCAAAATGTTAATTCCATTATCAACATCCCTTAATTTAGCCCTCTTCATTCGAATACCATATTTGTCAAGAACAAAAAATGCATTTTCAAGGTATGAATGATATTGAATATAATCATCACTGAAAATATAATTTATAATATGTGGGTTTTGACTTTTTGCATTTTTGAGTAACCAAGAACTTCCAAAAGCCTTACACAAACAAGGTGCATTATTTAAATGTACATTGAGTTGTTCAAAATCAATTTCAACTCGCGGACTCGTAATTTCTTTTAGTACTACTAAAGATTTTAGTGTTTTCTCTTTGTTTTCATAACCTTCAGTTGTATCGGCGCCAAAATTTATTCCTTTTGTTAATTTTGCATAATCAATTGCATTTTTTTCTGCAAAGTATTGAACCAATTGAATAGCATTTTCCCTAACGTCGTTTACTCTATAATCGTTAATACTCTTCGTTAAGATTAAACCTAGTGATTTTAAAATGCATGACTCTTTTCTTTTGTCATCTTTCCACTTATTGCACCATAAAATCCATTTTTCATGAGATAAAAATAAACTTTCTAATAAACCTACACACGTGTATTTCAAAATTGTATTGCCAGCATCGATTTCATCTTCAATTAAATGAATTATTGGTTCATTTCCCACATCCTTGATTATTGTTTCTAGATAAGAATCCATTAACTTGAGTCTCTTCGGTTCATGCGATCTATTTCTTATTCTTTCAGCAACAAAACTAGAGTCATGTTCATAGATTTTTGCAAGTCCATGATCAATCCAATGTTCATCGGCATTTTCAGATTCTAATATTTCTATTGCTTTTTTCAAAATATAAATTGCTTTTGGGAAATTATTTTTCCAAGATTGAATATACAAAATAGCTGCATTACTTCCTCTTTTTACAATTTCATTTTCAATAACATCTTGAAAAACATCGGATTTTAATGTAGAGGCAATTTGAAGACATCTAATTAAATAGAAGTTATTTTCTTCTGATATATTTGATGAAATATCTTTCAAAATATTAAAATATTCAATATTTTTGGCATCCATATCTTTAGTGGTATTTAGTAGAGATACTAAAGAACATCTTTGAAAGCTAGCGTTTTCACTCTTAAGCCCATTCTTAAGAAATTCATTCGCTTCAGGAAGCGTAGTATATATCATTGATAAAATGATTCCAGCAGACAATCCTTTTTCGTCACCCATGTTAACCATAGACTTAACAATTGAAAAAGAGACATCTAATTTATCGAGTACTGTATCTTTAATAATTTGGTCAGCGTATTTACAATTACAGTATTGATATGGACCCTCAAGAAATTGACAAATTAAACTGATAAAATCATCTGTATCATCAAATAAATTTATTATAATGTATGATAAGATATCGCAATGCATGTAACGTTCTTGTAACAAAAAGTTTGCTACGGAGTAAAGAGAAGCTTCATCTAAAAGATTAATTTCCATCTCCATTTCAGATTGTGTTTTAGCAGATAAACTATCAACAAAATGACTTGGATCACTCGTATTTATTACTACATTTGTCATAATTATTGTATGATTGTTTAAAAAATATATATAGTCTCCCTGCAAATACTATGTGAGAGTATTTTAATACTGATTTAGTTAATTCTCCCATCTTTTGCATTTGCTAAATCTGCTTCTAAAATGCCGGGCTTGTCTAATCTAGCTCTCACTAGGCATCTCCTTGGGAATGGAAGGTTGCAGCTCATGGTATTGAAAAAGGAATGCTCTTCTACTATATCGGACATGTTGGAAGGGTTGAAAATGAAATTGGCAAATATTTATTGTCAAGAACTATAATAAAGAGATATTGCTATGCAGATACGCAATAAAATCCCTGAAACTGATCTTGAAAAGCATCTTGAATTGATTAATAGCCATTGGAATCAATTGAAAGAGCCTCAAAATCTGATGAATGCTATTTTGTTATCGATTCCAATAATGTTTTTGAATGCGTTGATAACAATTGGAATCATTCAAGTTGTTTCACCGAGTTCGTTAACAGATATCAATATTAGTTTACGTAGCTTATCTATAACCATAGATTTGTATGATATTGTAGGCTTGATACTACTATTGATGATACATGAGCTTCTACATTTGATTTTCATTCCAAACTTTACCAAGTCAAACAATACCTATATCGGAATTACTCCATTTGGTGGATTCGTTTATACAGAAGATAAGTTATTGAGACTAAGATATATTATCGTTACAATTGCTCCTTTTATTCTTATCTCAATAATAGCACCCATAATACTTGGAAATATGGGACTACTGACCCCATTTATAATATTTTTGATTTTGTTAAACTCTATGGCATCTTCAGTAGATATACTGATTTTTATCCTTATATTATTCCAAGTTCCTTCTAACTCATATCTAAGAAGCAATGGGATGAATACCTACTGGAAAATAGTTCAATAAACCGAAAAGGGGCTCTGTAGAAAACCTCCCTAAATCAACATCAATTGGACTAAATCCACATTTATTATCACCAAAATATTGAGGATTTCTACAGAGCCCGAAAAGGCACAATTCAAATCAACCGTATGTATCTAAAATATCGGGCTTGCCTGATCTAGCTCTGTACCTGGTATCTTCTTACCAACAAGATACTGAGTTTGCTATATTCATTCACTCTCATCCAAGAGTTTGGCGAGTCCTGGGTGCTTACTGACCATCTTTGTTAGCTCAGCCATCTTTTGCATGTCCTGTTGCATCTGTTCAATCCGTTGGTTCATCATTGTCATCTCATCTAGCTTAACCACATTTTGCGCCGTAACTTTAGTTAGGACTTCATTCTCACTAACGATCTTCTGATACTCAGGTGACTCAGATATATCAAGCTCTTTGGATATTGTGAGGTGTGGAACATACTTTTGATAAATTGACTTTAATTTCTCAGGATTACCTTCAAAATAAGCATCCTTTGAACCATCTAACTGATGACCCATAAAGTACTCGATCAGATCCCCATCCAATCCCTCATTTTTCAAAGTAGTATTAAAATACTTTCTCATATTGTGACTTCGCAGAAGATTAAAAACCCCAGGAGGAGATACAGCATTTAATTGCGCAGACAGTCGAGCATAAACGTCACGGATATTTTTTGCTTTCAGCTTTCTTTTATCCTCATCCCGTAGCAATAAATAATCTCTTGAAACTGATTTTTTAATAAAAATATAACTATCATCAGTCACTTTGCGTTTTTCACACTCTATTAAAAAACGCTGCTCATTACCTGAAGGAGCCCTATCCCTCCACTCCAAATATTTGATAATAGCTCTTGACGCTTCTGGAGAAATAAACGTGATAAAGTCTACTCCAACCTTCCTTCTTCTCATGTCAAAAGTAGTTATCTCAGTGTCAGGATCATACCCTTCCCAAAACTGCTGTACATTCAAGCTTGCAATTTCTGCAGAAGCCATTCCACTGCTGATACCTATTAGTATCATAGCTGTCTCCCTTGGACCAGCAATAGACAAAGCTTGCCTTATCAAATCCTTATCTGCTCTCTTTAAATTCTCTTTTTTGGACTTGTTGGTTTTCTTTGAATTTCGTGGCTGTTTAGGGGTTTCGATATAAAAATAATTATAAAAAGCAACAATCTTCGAAACAAAACCTGATATAGTGCCGGGAGCAAGTTTTTTTCCAGTATATGCATGGCTCTGATCTTGTAAGTATTGTCTAAATCCAGGTATGCGAATAAATATTGTTCTATCAGGCATCAAAAGCCCTGCATGTATGTCTTTTTTGGCATCCTCTATAAGTTCGCCAGGTGTTAATCCAGTAAAATTAGTATAATGTTTAAGTGCATTCAAGTAGCCAAGCTTTGTGCTATCAGCCGGGTTAATCATCGTAAACAGTTTGATGACAGTTTGATCCTTTTTCAAATCACTATAATCCATACATGTAAAAAAGTAAAAATACTACTTTAATGTAACTTTTTATTGCGAAAATATAAATAGATTCTGATAAAATCACAATCCAGAAGGACTCATGAAAAATATAAAAAGATGATATTAGAAATCATCAGAAATTATCATGTCTATAAGTTTCTTGGCCCAGTTGAGTTTCTTCTTCTTTATGGATGTAACCTCCGGGTCAGTGAAATCAAAGCCTATCAGTGTAATGCTGGCTGCACCGAATTCTTTTGCAAGGAAAACGCAGCGATCACCATCACTGAAACCGCCAAAATTATAAACATTGGAAAGCGGAAACGACTGGGTGCTACCTATCATGTCCTGCATAAGCGGAACATATTTTTCCAGTTTATCAGTATTATCCCCGTGGGCGTGTACTACAACAATAGAACCACGGCTGTTGGCCAATATCTCTTTTTCAACGTCCCCGTCAAGGTCAGTTACTATTACATCAGGCACAACATCCCTTTCGATCAAGGCACTTGCAGCACCATCGGCAACCACAAGCAAGTAATCATCCAGATCAACAAGGTCCAGCTCAGTTCTGAGTGTGGGAGCGTTACCACAAACAAGAACATCCCGCCCATCTATGAGTTCACCGAGAACCGAGGGTTCAACTGAGTTAGACGGATCAAGCATATGTGAGAGCATGATGGCTGCACGCTCATCATCCTCTCTGCTAAAGCCCATGTCCTCAAGGACCCTTGAGTAAATGGGCTCCCATTTTTCAAATTCCATATTTATCGTTCATGCAGGAGTAATTCCAATGCTCATGGAAATTCCTTCGACATCCCAGTCTTTCACAAGATCACCAGTTGTTTCCACATCAAGTGCTATGACCTGAAGATCAGCCCTGACCTCTTTTGCAATTAGCTGTTCGAGCTCGATAACAAGATCAAGAACTCTCTCATCATCGATCCTGATAAGAGCCTTTATTCCCTGATCTACCGGAAGGTTGAGTTCCTTTCTCATGTCCTGCACCCTGCGGATAACTTCCCTTGAGTATCCTTCAGATTCGATCTCACGAGTCAGTTGTGCATCCACATAGATAACTCCGGCACTTGAATCAGCACTTGCAACCATTTCAGGAACTGTTTCCTCGAAATTGACCATCCCGGATGTAATGGTTATGGTTTCTCCACCAGCAATTTCGGTTTCAAATCCACCGCTTGCAAGAGCTTTTTTGAGCTCAGTCACATCTGCCTGCTTGATGGCAGCTATGACCTTTCCTGCATCAGCCTTGAACACAGGACCAATGGCACCTGGGTTTGGAACAGCTTCAAAGCCAAGTTCATCCCATGACTCCCCAACACCTGTAAGGACAATGTCCTTGGAATTGGTCTGGTCCATCAGGACAGATCTGAGTCTGGAAGCTGCTTCAACTGCCTGTTCACTTGTCGGGCTGACAATTATGCGGCTTACAGGCCACCTGAGTTTCCTGCCTACCTTCTGGCGTGCGTTGGATGCGGATTCCACCACAGACCTGATGAGCTTCATGTGAGTCTCAAGATCAGTGTCAACAAAGGATTCGTCAACAACCGGCCAGTCGCACATGTGTACTGATTCAGGTGCTTGTGCATCAACATTTCTAACGAGGTTCTGGTACATTTCCTCGGCAAGATGTGGCATGAAAGGCGCAATTACCTTTGCTACAATGACAAATACATCGTAAAGCACACGATAAACTGCCAGTTTGTCAGGATCATCTGCCTCTACCCATGTCCTTGGACGGATAAGCTGTATGTACCACCTGGAAAGGTCCTCCAGTATGAACTCATTGATTGCTCTTAGTGCCTTTTGGAGTGTATACTGGTCCATGGCCTTATTCACATCAGTAATGAGTGACTGGGCTCTTGAAAGGATCCATTTGTCCTCTTCCCTCAGGTATTCCCTGACAGATTCCATTGATACCTTTAAAGGATCGAATTTGTCCAGTACCATGTATGGCAGTGGGAAACGATAGACATTCCAGAGGATGTTCAGTGTCCTGTTGATAGTAGCGAGTTCGTCGCCGTTGAACTTGAGGTCTTCCCATGGAGCACTTGCAGACAAAACAAAACTACGCAGGCTATCTGCCCCATACTTTTCAATTACTTCTGAGGGTGCTACCACATTACCGACACTCTTGGACATCTTCTTTCCGGAACCATCCAGTGTGAACCCGTGCATAAGCACGCTCTTGTAAGGTGCCTTTCCAAATGCCACCATACTGGCGCCAAGCTGTGAATAGAACCATCCACGTGTCTGGTCATGACCTTCTGTGATGAAATCAGCTGGCCACCATTCATCGAATTCCTCGCTGTTCTTTGGGAATCTCAATGTAGCCCATGAAGCAACTGCAGAGTCAAACCATACATCAAAGACATCCTCAACACGTGACATCTTACCACCACATTCACAGTCAAGTTTGATAGCATCCACATATGGCCTGTGAAGTTCAAGGTCCTCCGGTGCATCTGACTTTTCAATGAGTTCTTCCCTGGTACCTATGACCTGCATGTTGTCACAACTGTCACACTTCCAGACAGGAATTGGGATACCCCAATAACGCTGGCGGGATACACACCAGTCACGTGCACCTTCGACCCAGTCCTTGAACCTTGCAGAGCCTGCCCATTCAGGATACCATTTCACATTCTGTATCTCGACGAGCATCTGCTCTTTGAGTTCCCCGATCTTTATGAACCACTGTTCTGTAGCGAGATAAATGATAGGTGTCTTACATCTCCAGCAGTGACCATATCTGTGGCTGATTGTTTTTTCTGCAAGCAACAAACCACGTTCTTTAAGGTCCTCTATAACTACCTTGTTTGCCTCGCGGATGTGCATGTCAGCATATTCACCAGCTTCTTCTGTGTACCTGCCGTCGGAACCGACCGGACAGAAGATTGGCAGGTTGTTCTTTACACCGACATCAAAATCGTCCATACCATGGCCTGGTGCAATGTGCACACAGCCTGTATTTTCTGCGGTTACGTAGTCAGCAAGATAGACATTATGCTCAATAGCTGCCTGTTTTGGTACCTTGTCTGCAAGTGCATGCTCGTAAGAGAGACCTGTGAGGTCCTCACCGAGCATTGTTCCAACGATCTCAAAGTCAACATACCTCCCCTTCCTGAGAACATTATCAACAAGCTCTGATGCCACGATCAATGTTTCCTCTTTTCCATCGGAAGCAATTGCCTTGACCCTTGAGTATTCAAAGGAGGGGTGAACTGCAACAGCTATGTTTGAGGGAATTGTCCATGGGGTGGTTGTCCAGATAACGAGATAGGTGCTTTCCTCATCCTTCACCTTGAACTTAACGAATATTGAAGGGTCAGTCTTATCATCGTATTCAACTTCAGAGTCTGCGATTGCGGTTTCGCATCTTGGACACCAGTTGACAACACGTTTTCCCTGCTCAAGCAGGTCCTTCTCATGGGCACGTTTGAGAGTCCACCATGCAGCTTCGATATACTCATCACGAAGTGTCATGTAAGGGTCTTTCCAGTCAAGCCATGCTCCAAGCATCTGGAACTGACCGGTCATGTCATCCTTCTGGTTCAGGGCAAATTCCTTACATTTATCGATGAAATTGCCAACTCCATAAGACTCGATGTCCTTCTTGGATGTAAATCCAAGTGCACCCTCGACCTTTACCTCAATGGGCAGTCCATGCATATCCCATCCGGCACGGTCCATGATATCAAAACCATTCATAGAACGGTAGCGTAAGATAGAATCCTTAATTATCTTGTTCCATGCAGTACCAAGGTGGATGTGTCCTGTTGTATAAGGTGGACCATCTACGAAAAAGAATTTTTTTCCACCTTTTCTAAGCTCACGTACCCTGGAGTACGCATCTGTTTCCTCCCAGAATTCATGAGTCTTACTCTCAATCTTTTCTGAGTCATACTGATTAGTGATCTCCTCTATCATCTAAGGTGCTCCATAGTAAATTTTGATCTGGGTATTCCTACTGCAATATTTAATTTAAACGTATGGTCTGTATACTAATTGTTAGTTCCATCCATATTTATGAAATCCACGTATTTACGTAGAATTTATGACTATGATCAACAAAAAATGAGCATGCACATATTTAATGATTTGTTTTTGATTAGAGTTACCCACCATCCTGCCTTCTAAACACAATATTATATGTCAAAAGCACCAACTATTATTACCAACTCATATTTTTTAGACTACTAAATGCCAGACAAAAAGGTGATTCACATGAATGCATATGCCATACCCGAGATATCTGAGAACGTGTTCTGGGTGGGATCAAAGGACTGGAACCGCCGTCTCTTTGATGCACTAATACCACTTCCACAAGGAACAACCTACAATGCCTATTTTGTGAAGGGAAACGAGAAGACTGCCCTCATAGACTCTGTAAATCCCGGATTTGAAAAGGAACTTGAGGGAAAGATCGAGCAGATAAGCAGCGTTAAGGATCTTGACTATCTGGTCATGAACCATGCAGAACCAGACCACTCCGGCTCTATTCCCTACATCTTAAACCTTGCACCAAAAGCTGTGCTTGTTACCACAGAGAAAGGAGCGAAGATGGCAACAATGTATCACAACATACCGCAAGAAAGGATGATGATAGTCAAACAGGGAGATAGCCTTGACCTTGGCGGAAAGACCCTGAAATTTGTTGAAGCTCCCTGGCTACACTGGCCGGAAACCATGTTCACATTCCTTGAAGAGGACAGGGTACTTTTCTCATGTGATTTCTTCGGTGCACACACTGCCTTTGGATTCTATGATGACGATGTTGAAGACCTCATCAGCCTTGCAAAAAGGTACTTCGGAGAGATAATGATGCCCTTTAAGGGACTTGGAAAGAAAGGTCTGGAAAAGGCAAGGGAACTCGACCCACTTATCATCGCACCAAGTCACGGTCCCCTGTACAGGAACCCCGAGAGGATATTCGAAGCTTACAGCGACTGGACTGTCGGAAAAACGAAGGAAAAGGTCATCATCCCCTACGTAAGCATGTGGAATTCAACTGAGAACATGGTAAAGGTAATTGTCGAGACGCTTATTGCCGAAGGGATAGAGGTCTGCCTCTACAATCTGGCAAACGCGGACATCGGCGACATTGCAAAAGACCTTGTGGATTCACGCGGCATTGTTGTGGGAACCCCTACCTTGCTTGGAGGCATGCATCCTCTTGCCTTGAATGCTGTGAACCTGGCCAAGGTACTGCGTCCACCCTTCAAGTATGCTGCTGCCCTTAGTTCTTATGGATGGGGAGGCGGTGCACTGAACCAACTCCAGAAGATACTAGAGACTACAAAGCTGGAGATAGTAGGTGCAGTAGATGTAAACGGCCCCTGCAAAGAGGAAGATTTCGATAAGGTCAGAGAACTTGGCATGGAACTTGCCAGAAAGATCAAAGAGGATTCAGAGTAAATTCTCATTTTAATTTTTGGAACGAAAAAATAAAAAATAAATGATATGAATTGGGGTGAATATATGGTTTCAGATATCAATAGATTATTAAAGGAAATGATGGGTAGCGCAGAGAATGATACGGAAAGAGTATGTACGGCCCTGCTTTTTGAGTGTGCAGCAAAGATAAGCGAGCTTATGGCCCTGCGACCGGATAACTTCGAAAAGGTTGGAGATGAACTATTTGTCTCGATACCCAATATTGAAAGCATTGAATACCAGACAAGTGTGGAACTTGCATACAGGAAGATTAAGCTCGATTCATCAAAAGCACTGGTTGAAAAAATGCTTGAAAACCCCGAACCTTCCTTCTTCAGCAAGAAAGTAGTGGATAAGCTCAAGCAAAAGGGATTCACTCCAGAAGATGTAAAGTCCATGAGAACAAAGGAACTGGAAGAAGAAGGACGTACTCCGGAAGAGATCCATGAATTCCTGGGGCAGAAGATACAAAAATAATTAAAATTCTTTTTTAATTTCTACTTTTTTTGGAAATATTAGAAAGTACAGAGGTATCACTGCATCAACACCAATGATTTGAAAATGAACTTAAAGTACTAAAATAACTATTTAAACTAAATAAAAAATGGAAAAAAGAAAGAAGATCAGACTTCTTTCACAACACGGAAACCAATATACTCTTTTCGGCTTCCTTCTCCAAGATCATCCCTGTTTCCTGAGCGGCAGTTCTCAGCAGCATTCTCCCAGCTGCCTCCACGGTAGACACGACGGTCCACACCGCCTTCCCATATACTGCTGTCAGATGGAGCATTCTGATAGTTGCTGTGGTATTGATCCATGACCCATTCGGCAACATTTCCATGGACATCATAAAGTCCCCAAGCATTCGCTTCTTTCAGACCTACCGGATTGGTCATATCGCCGGAATTCTCATCGAACCATGCATACTGAACAAGCTTGGATTCATCAGAACCAAATGAGAATGCAGTGTTTGTTCCTGCGCGAGCTGCATATTCCCATTCAGCTTGGTTGGGAGCCTGTATTTATCAGTCCCTTCCATCTTGTTCAGTTTTTCCATGAACTTGTTCGCATCAGACCATGAAACCCTTTCCACAGGAAAATCGTCACCCTTGAATCTGGATGGAGTAGTTCCCATGACTTCCTGCCACTGCTCCTGTGTTACCTCATATATCCCTACATAGAGATCATCAGAAACTGTGACCTCATGAACAGGCCTTTCGTCCCTGTCACTATATATTTCACCCTCAGGGGATCCCATCATGAATTTACCGGAGGGAATCTTCACAAATTCCATCCCTATGGAGTTAGTTAGAGTGCTGTCATCAGTCGCATCCACATCTGTATCTTCTTCAGGTACCGGATCAGAACCCTCGATTACTGTTTCATCTGAATCTGTACAGCCACTGGAAAATACGGCAAGTATTAACAAAATGCATAATAACGATATAGTAAATAATTTTCTGGCCAGAATTATGCCCCCTTTAAATTTAAATGATAATCTCATTTAATTGACAAAGTAATTTAAATGCTTTGTCATGTTGCAAAAGCAAAAACAAGCAAACAAACAAACAAAAACAGAAAAGTTAATTTCAAAACAAGTAAGGAGAACGATCATTCCCCTTCAAGAGGTATATTCTGGATATCTTCAAGCAATATATCAGCAAATACCAGTTTCTCAATGGTGCGGGAAACGTACTTCCTGTTCTGATGCTTCTGTATATCCTCATTTGTCCTGAGATCAGAATCCACCTGTACCCTCATAAGTGCAAAGCGGAATACATCCTCGTCTGTAAGCTTAATGTTAAAGAATGCTTCAATGTAATACGGAAGCTTGTGAGGATGGTCTATGACCTCACAAAGATAAAGCAATTCCTCAGGAATATCAAGCAAGACATCTTGCACATCCATTTTACCTGTGAGTAGCTTCAATGTTTCAAGTGAATAGGTCCTGTTTGAAATAGTGACATAACGGTCCATAAAAATCGCCCCTAATCTTGAACTTTACTGCTGTGAGGTCTTTTCAGAAAGCCTTTCAGACAGGATGTCCTTACATTTTTTCAGCTCAGATGCAGTGTTTATATTCAATGCAAGCTCCTCATCATCAAGCACCAGACTGACATAATCCTGTTCATGCCCGACATCTTTGCCATCAAGTATGTTGATCCCTGCAGGAACTATTAATTTACCACTCCAGTTAAACACAGTGTCAGGACGAATTCCCAATCCCTTGCACACGGATATTGGTGTGAAAACAGACATGGCAGGTTTTCCACATTTTTCATACTCGCTAATTATATGTTCGATAAGTTCAGAACTCAGAAGTGGGATATCTGCCATCAGGATAAGCACAGGATCTTCTATCCCGGCACTTTTGACAGCAAAGACCATATCTCCTACATAGTTTCCGCCACCTGTATGGATAACTTTGACCCTGCCTTCGTACAGGGAGTCGATTATTCCCTCAGTACTTGGGGTCGCAGGTGATACGGCAACATAGATCTTACCTATAATTTCAGTCTTTTCCAGGGTGTCAATGACATAGCTAATAAGAGGCTTACCGAGCAATTCAACATTGGGTTTTTCACCCATACCAAGTCGGCTTCCAAAGCCACCTGCCATTATTATAGCGTCCAAAGGAGACCTCCAAGGTCATACTTAAAAGCAAGAGTGATGGCAATAAGAGCAATTATCCTGCCAATCTCATTGGAAGAGCCGATCACATCACCGTTCACTCCCCCAAAGTGTCTTTTACTCACATTGAGCAAGACAAAGGTTGAAACGATCGAAGCAATGAATGCGATAATGCCTATCAAAGCAAAACCGATGTACCAGAAAGCAAGTGCACATGGAACGATTCCCAGAACAAAACCAATAATGTACTTGGGCATTGTGGTATTTGTAACAAGGATAGAACCCAGACCTTCGTGTATGGATTTACCGAATGCAGCAACCGTAAGCATGGATTGTTTGGCACTAACCTCGGCCACGAACACAGACAAGAATACAATGAGTGCCATACTTGTTCCTGAATCTGCGGATGCAACGCTTGCCTCTTCAAAGAGGGATAACAGGGATGAATACAGTGAAAGTATCACTAGGGAGGAAAAAGCAACCCCTCCAATACCAAGTGACATATCCTTGAGAGCCTTTATTTTTTTCTCAAGTGAGCCATGAGCAGTCATTCCATCACCGATATCGGCAATACCGTCAAGATGATTTAGGCCCGTCAGGTAGTAGATGAAAACGATACTTAACACGGCAGCTAACTGGAAAGACATTACGGATATGAGAGCATAGGAAACCACACCCATCATCAGACCAAGCACAATTCCTACTAATATGTGCAAATATGTTCTTTTGAAAAATTCATCAAGCCCTTCCATTGTGATTCCCACAGGAATTGTTGAAAGGAATCCAAAGCTTGATCGAACAGCTAATAAAAACGCATTCATCTGGACATCACGCTACCTTAATTGTTTTTAATTCTCCGATTTCCTTGAAGCTGATCGAGCTGCTTCGGCCATGGCCCTTGTGTACATATTTGCAGATACCCCACCTATGAGTCCGCCAATGACATCATCCATGAAAGGACCCAGAGTAGAAAGCAAACCTGGTTTTTTCTTGTCAAAGCGGACAAACTCGAAAGTTCCCTTGTCGCCACTGATATAGTTTGCAATACTCATCCCAAGAACCTCATCTGCAATAAGGAAAGTAAGGTCCCTTTCATACGAGCTCTTGCTGATATTTGGAAGAGTTCCGGCCTTGCCTTCTCTCTCAAGCAGTATGCCAGAATAAACAAGCATGCAGAGATTTGGATCTGAAAGAGCTATGTCGAGTTCTTCAAGGAACCTTGCCTGTGCAAGTTCTCTTGTTTCGATACCAGGATGAGGTGCATAGAGTTCCATTGCAGAATCTGCAAGCATGTTGACAGTTATTCCTTCATTCTCAAGGATCTCAATAATGTCATGTGTGATTTCACCTTCCAACTCTTCTGCCTGGTCCTTTTTAAGGTTTTTAGATTCAATGTCAGATAACTTCATGCGATCATCCTGGTTATTAAGTTAAGTCAAGTTAAGTTAAATTGAGTTAATCCAATTAGATTAGTATTAGTTTATTAATAGAATAAATAACCACTGAAGAAAACACGACAGCCAAAAAAGAAGCTATCATTATTATCCATGCAGTGAGTTTTATATCTTCTGATGCAGGGAATGGATAGTTTTCCCCCAGTACATAGGTATTTGGTTTTTCAAGTTTGACCCCGAGAGCCCCGGCAACTGATGCCATAGGGAATCCGGAATTTGGTGATGGAGTTTTCAGGCAATCTGAAAAAGCACATTTCAAAGTCCCTGAAGGACTTGGTTTTTTGCCATTCCTTGAAAAAATATTTATAATTAAAGATGCAGCAGCTATAAAGTATATAGATAAGCGAGCAGGTATCCAGTTGAACACATCATCCAGCCTTGCTGAGAACCAACCCATCTCAAGATGTTTTTCATCCTTGTATCCAACCATGGAATCCAGCGTACTGACAGCCTTGAACATGTAAGCTGTTATCAGGCCAAAAGGACCGAACATGGAATAGAACAGAAGTGGTGTCAGTATTCCGTCAACATAGTTCTCGGAAACTGTCTCAATTATGGAAGATGAAACATGACCCTCATCCAGTTTGGAAGTATCTCTGCTAACATACATGGACAGGCCTTTTCTTGCACCATCGAGTCTGCCGGCACCAAGTTCTTTCTGGATCTCACGTGCAGCTTCGAAAAGACAGCGTACCGCAAAGGTTGATTTCAGGAAATATGCCACTACAAGAATGCGTACTATCTTTGGTATCGCTTCGATACTGAAGAACAGGAGTACAATATATGCGATAGACATTGCAAAGGCTATCGTGAAAAGTCCCAGGAAGATCCCATATAATCTCCTGTTCTTTGCAGGTGCCTTTTTCTTCAATCCTGATATCAGCTTCCCCATCCATACAACTGGATGAATGGAAAAGGGAGGTTCATTCAGGACCAGATCGTAAACATACGCTATGAAAAGAATGGTTATAAGGTCTATGACACCTGGTTCTACAGGCAGTATCATAGATATGACTCCATGACCAGCTCCCAGGCTTTCTTAAGGCTTTCTTCGGTCCTTCCTTCTTCCACTAATATGGCAAGGATCTTTTCAACTACCTCAGGTTTGTGGATCATACTACAATAAAGACAGCTCCAGACCTTTCCACCGCTTGAACTGTCGATCCATTGACCGCCGGTGCGTTCATCCTCACATGGATAGAACGGACAGAAACAGAATGTACAATCCTGACCTTCGAAATGACAGGAATAATAATCGCATTCAAGGTTACTACCCATCCTGCCACAATTTGCAGCTTTCTCAATATTCTCCGCAAGCTGGATCTCAGCCTGCTCCCTGCCCCATTCATAGATGACCTGTTTGATGGTGCCTGTTATCTTTTCATTCTCTTCCCGTGTCCTGATGGCGATCCGTATAAATTTATCACCAATTTCCTGGAAAGAGCTGCAATCACGGATCAATACACCATGAGCTGCCATGCGTCCTGCAAGCTCGGTTGAATTCAATGATAATTCGGAAATGTCAACGAATATGTAATTGATACTGCTCTCAATTGGCTTAAAACCCCGGCGGGACAGTTTTTCCATCAGGAAATTCCTTTCTGCCTCTATGAGATCCCTTGATTCTACCAGATAGCGGCTGTCAGCCCCACCTTCCATATTCATCAGGGCAGTTGCCACAGTATCAGCTATGCAGCCAAGGTTCCAGGAAAGCCTGGCGTTATTGAGTATGTTCGCAAAGGAGGTACTTGCAATACCAAATCCCATCCTTATTCCCGGAATGGCAAATGATTTTGTGAGTGAGCGCTGGATGAAGAGATACTCATTCCCTTCCACCATATCCGCAACGCTTTGTGAAGGATCTGCAAGCTCTATGAAAGCCTCATCGACAAAAAGGATAGTCTTGTGCTTTGCACATTTTTCTGCCAGAGTAGAGATCTGCTCCCTGGTCAGGAGTTTTCCTGTGGGATTATTGGGATTGCAGACAAAGATCAGCCGGGCCTCATCAAGCAGGTCGCTGTCAAGATCGAAGATGTCTTCCTGACGTACGTATTTTATGTTTGCACCAAGCACCTTGCACTGGACCTCGTATTCACTGAAGGTAGGCTGGGGAATAAGTACCGTATCTCCGGTGCTTACAGTACATTCAGCAACAAGACGTATTATCTCCGTAGAACCATTACCGGGAATTATATTATCAGCAGTGATACCCAGTCCGACAAATCTTGCAGCTGCCTCTCTGAAATCAATATAGCGATTGTCAGGGTACTGCTCCATTTTTTCAAGTCCCTTGTTTAGCAGGTCCTGAAGGTTCAGTCTTGTATAAGCATGATCAAAGGGAGTTCCATAGGGATTTAGACTTGCACTTGCATCCAGTATCTCATCTTCTGGGATCGAGTATTCCTGGGACACTTTTCTGATCAATCCACCGTGAAAAGCAGGTTTCAGTTTCAGAAGGTGCTCTTTTACCGGGAGGGATGTTTTTTGTTCTGACACGATAATCACAAACTCTCATCAATAGGAATATATTAAATTGTTCAATCGATACATTCGGAGCCGGAATCATCTTCCAGATATGGCTCTATCACTATTTTCCATGCTTTCTTTACGTTCTCGTCCGTATCCCCTTCATTCATCAGGGCTTCGAGTACCTTTTTAGCATTGTGGGCCTGGTGCAATAAATTACAGAATTCACAACTCCAGACCTTCCCGCCTGCAGCACTATCTATCAACTTACCTCCGGTCCTTTCGTCATCACATGGATAGAATGGACAGAAGCAGAAAGTGCAATCCTGTCCGTGGAAATGACATGGATAATAATCACAGTTCTCTCTGCTTGAGGCCGAATCAGCTCCCCCATGCTCGATGGTTTCCTCGAGCTTCTCACGTGCCTCTTCCTTGCTGAATTGGGCATATACTTCATCGATATTATGCAGAAATACATCAAACTCTTCCCGGGGACGGATCGATAATCTGATATATCTGTCATCACCTTCGAAGAAGTCCCTACAGTCACGGATAAATATTCCATGAGCAGCAAAACCTTCGTAAAACTTTGATGAATCCATGAAATGCTCATTCATGTCCACAAGGACATAATTGGCATTACTTTCAATTGGCTTAAAACCATAAAGGAAAGAAAGTTGAGTCATGAGATACTCACGCTCATCCCGAATTGATCTGCGCGAATCCTGTAAGTATCTACTATTGACACCGCCATCCATACCCAGCACAGAAACAGCGATCTGTTCAGTAACAGCCCCGATGTTCCAGGAAAGACGTGCTGAATTCAATACATAGGACATTGCAGGTGATGTTATTCCATATGAGAATCTCACACCTGGAATCGAAAATGTATTTGTGACGGAGCGAATGACAAAGAGATGATCATTATTTATGGCAAAATCAGTAATTGTCTGGGTCGGGTCATCGCATAGCTCGATGAATGATTCGTCAACTATCAATAGTGTCTGATGTTCTGCACACTTTGAGATCAATTCAAGCAGATCACTTCTTGATGTCAATTTACCCGTAGGATTATTTGGATTGGAAAAGAATACAGCTTTTGCATTTTCAAGGGCAGTTGTTGATAATTTAAAGAGTTCTTCAGTCCACAGACGCTGTATTTTGGCACCAAAAGACTCACATATCCGGACATATTCCAGCGGACATGGAACAGGAATTATCACCTCATCGCCTTCATATAAAAGACATTCCATGATCAAACGGAGCAATTCACAAGAACCGTTGCCAGGAATTATGTTTTCCGGTTTTGTCCCATTATCTAAAAAGAGAGCTGCAGCTGCCTTAAGCTCAGTATAACGATTATCAGGATATTGCTCGAGTTTTGACCCCACCTGGTCAAAGACTTCCCCAATTTCAAGGTTACTTTGAGCATGATCAAATGGATTTCCCAGAGGATTTAAACTTTTGCTGAAATCAAGAATATCTGATTCAGACAAATCTAACCCATATGGTATCTGATCAAGCTGGCCACCGTGATTACAAGGAGACAAATCCTTTAGATATTGTTTGAAAGGGTGAGGATTGCTATCTTCAGTCACAATTATCAACACAAGGTATGCACATCAAATATATTAATCTATTCAAGTTGAGTTGTGCTAAGCCCTGAACTCTTTGTTCTTGCATAAAGAGATAAATTCATAAAAGGTAACTATCAATTCAGTACAAGTACTTATAATAAGTTTAGAACCACGAGGGTAAATAATGGCAGACGAAATTGATTTTAAGATTATTGGCAACGATATGCAGATAGTTGAAGTTGAGCTTGACCCCGGAGAGTCCGTCAGGGCTGAGGCTGGTGCTATGATGTACATGGGACCCGGGATCAAGATGGAAACCTCAACTGGCGGCGGATTGCTTAAAGGGTTCAAGAGGGCAATAACAGGAGAAACGTTCTTCATCACCAGTTTCACACACGAAGGAAACGATAAAGGATATGTGGCATTCGGTGCACCATATCCGGGAAAGGTCATCCCCCTTGACCTCGGAGCACTTGGAGGAAGTTTCCTGTGCCAGAAAGACTCATTCCTCTGCGCCGCAAAGGGTACAGAAGTGGATATCGCACTTACCAAAAAGATAGGTGCAGGATTATTCGGAGGAGAGGGATTCATCCTGCAAAGACTCCGCGGTGACGGCATGGCTTTTGTACACGCAGGCGGGACCATAATCAAAAAGGACCTGAAAGCTGGCGAAACCATTAGAGTGGATACGGGATGTATCACAGCATTCTCAGAAAGTGTGAAATACGACATTCAGCTAGCGGGTGGTTTCAAGAATGCACTCTTTGGTGGCGAAGGACTGGTACTTGCAAGCCTGACCGGACCCGGAACAGTTTACTTACAGAGCCTTCCATTCTCACGTCTTGCAGACAGGATCATGGCTGCAGCCAGCCATCAGCAAAGAGGAGAATCAAAAAGTGACGGTGCCCTCGGAGCGATACTTGGCGGTGACAGATCATTCTAAGTGATCATCTTCAAATTATGACAGGTTGGTCCATGAGAATACTCGCAATAGCAGATCCCCACGGAAATTATTCCAGTATCGAAGCAATGCTCAAACAGGCAGGCAAGATCGATGCTGTGATGATAGCAGGCGACATAACCAATTTTGGACCTGATGAAAGGGCGAATGATCTAATAGATATGTTCGAACAACCAGTTCTGGCAGTCCCGGGAAACTGTGATCACACATCCATACTTGAGGTGCTTGACAGCTCTTCGGGCATAAATATGCATAACAACATGGTTACCATAGACCAGATCACCTTTGTGGGAATAGGGGGGTCTAATCCCACACCCTTCTGTACACCTTTTGAGCTGGAAGAAGAAGAAATAAGTGAGAAGATCGACCAGCTTGTTGCCAAAGCCGAAGATACAGGATATCCAATTGTTCTCCTGACACATGCGCCACCTCGTGGTATTCTGGATGATGTTGGAGATGTACATGTGGGATGCCATGCTTTTGCCAATCACCTGGACAAGGTCAAACTGATAGTCTGTGGACACATACACGAAGCAAGAGGCATAATAAAGAATTGTGACACTGTAATCGTCAATCCGGGAATGGCTTCAGGAGGATCTGCCGCCATAATCGAACTTCTGCACTCAAATGGTGAACTGGAGATACATGCCAAACTTATCAAAGTTTGAGAAGAAAGTATTAAAGCATCAAAGTTGTATTTTAATTAAGGTGATATTGTGAAATTAAAGCTGTTTGCTGTACTATTCCTAATAATTGCTCTTCTTGCATCAGGATGTGTGGATGATGGGGAGACGGAAGTTATTGAGGAAAACACTTCTGAAGATATGCAGATGAACGAAACTCCAATGGAAGACAATGACACTTCAATGGATGAAAATGAGACTCCAATGGAAGAAGACGATGATAAACTGGTTATTACTCCTCCTGAAGGAGCAAGAACCTATACCATACGCCTTGAGAATTTCCTCATCCAACCCGGCAACCTGACTATAAACAAAGGAGATACTGTTGTTTGGATCAATTTCAACGACCCTAAGAGAATAGCCATGCTTGTCAGTAATGAAGGTGCTTGGGAAAATACCAGTATTGGATATAGAAATCAATATTCGCATACGTTCAATGAAACAGGCACTTATACATACAAAGCCCTAGGCCTGTCTTTCAAAGAAGCAACTATAATTGTTAAATGAAAGGAACCATTATCGTTAAATAAAAAGTTATCTTCTGAGAAGCGGATGAATATCAGAACCGTAAAAGAAGGTGAAACCGAGATCCTTGTTCCTGTGCATGTGGAAGGTGTATCCTTTCCCCCTTCTGCAGCCCCTGTTTTTTATAATCCCGTCATGGAACTCAACCGTGATATTTCCGTGGCTGCGACATCTGTTTTTGTCAAACGTCTTTCTGAAAAATACGAGAGAGAAATCTCTGACATCACTTACGTTGATGCACTTTCAGCTTCCGGCATCAGGGGATTGCGCATAGCCAATGAGGTAGGAGTCAGCACAACTCTCAATGACTGGAGTGAGGAAGCTTACAATCTCATTTTAGATAATATAGATAACCTCAATCTGGAAAACGCAAAGGGAAGCTGCAAAAATGCAAATCTGCTACTGTACGAGAGCAGGTACAATATTGTTGATCTTGACCCTTTTGGAACACCTGCGCCTTTTTTAGCTGCAGCAGCCCGTTCTGCAGTCAACATGCTGGAAGTCACAGCAACTGACACTGCACCACTTTGTGGCGCACATCTTAATTCAGGCATACGCAAGTATGCAGCAATACCCTTCAATAACGAGTACCACAGTGAGATGGGAGTTCGCATCCTTCTGGGAAAAGTTGCAAGAGAACTATCAGTTCATGATAAGGCAATGACACCTTTATTGTCACATGCCACCAGGCATTATGTCCGCAGTTACCTTGAAATTAATAAGGGTGCGAAAAGAGCAGACAAAATGCTTCAACAATTAGGTTATATCTCACACTGTCCGGTCTGCGGACACAGAGAAACGCATCCGGGTATTGTAGCCCATATTCAAAAGTCATGTTCAATGTGTGACTCCGATACTATGACTGCAGGCCCCCTCTGGCTTGGACAATTACACGATCCAGGCTTCTGTCAGGAAGTTATTGAAGAGATAGAAGGTCGTGAGCTTGGTACGAGGGAACATGCCATAAAAATAATAGAACTTTGCATGAATGAATTAAACATTCCTACATTTTATGACCAGCACCTCATATGCAAAAAACTTGGCCTTTCTGCCTCCCTCATCAATGTTCTTGTCGATGCGCTGAAAGACAATGGTTTTGCGGCATCCAGGACACATTTCAGTGGAACTTCGTTCAAAACTGATGCGAATATAAGCGATATTGAAAAAATAATATTGGATATCCGATAGAAATATATACTATTTTATTATATTGATATATAGATTTATATATAACCATTTATCTAATATTGTTTTAATAATATAGTTAGCTCCACGCTATAAAACGAAGAGGACATTTAATGACAAAAGAGTATGCGGAACAACTTTTTTTACAGGAAAAACCTGCCCTTGCACTTCTTGCCATATGGTCATTACAGAAAACTTATGCATCCATAATTACCAAGGAAATCAATTCTACTTTTGCACATACCACTAAAATTCTCACAAAAATGGAAGAACACGGACTTGTAAAGTTCTCACTTGAAGGCCGTGTGAAGTACGTCGAATTAACCGAACATGGTTACAAGGTTGTAGAAGCTTTAAAGGCTCTTATCATTGCACTGGAAGGGGATCTGCCTGAAAATGATGATGAGAGCAAAATTGCAGACGAAAAGATGGAAGATGTGGAAAGTGAGAAAGCAAACATTGTGGAAAAAGTAGATAAACTACATGACAGGATCAGCTCAATATACGAAGATAATGCTGATGTTGATGCGGAGACCATCAAACGGAAGATTGGACCATTCAGTCGCGATATCCAATTATTGCTCAATTCAATTGAAGATTCGGGGAATATTCTTGAAGATTCAGTACTTGACAAATTTACTGAGATACAGGGAATATTCGATAGTGTTATGAACCAATAGTTATTATCCTGTGGTACAATGGTCAAAACACAATTAGCGATTAAGATATATGGCAGCAGAGAGCGTGCAATCCATTCTGCCAAGGTTCTGATGGACAACGAACTTAAGGAACTTGATGCTGAATCTGAAATATCGGTCTCAGAAAATGACTGGCTTTCAGTTGAAATTACCGGTGAGGATGATGAATTTGCATCCAATTTCCTTGCACAGAAGTACGGAAGACCGACAAGAATGATAAAGAACGGTAGTGTCCACAAGGGTTTTATTCATAAAATAGACAAGGACATGCTACAAGTTGATATTGGTACGATAATAAACATACCAAAGGAGAATCTTAACTTTTTCGGAGCTGGTGACGCCCAACAGATAGCAGCACGTTTTGGGATCATACAGCAGCTTCCTGTAGAAATTGAAATATCTGATGCATCAAAAGCTGAAGGAAGATTTACTAAAGTGCAGGCTGATAAACTGTGGGCATGGAAAAAATCAGGCCTTGACCACGTTGTTGCCAATTCAGTGACTCGCTCAGAGCTTAAAGCAGCCATTAAGAAAACAGGACATTCAAGAGACATTTATGGAATTGAGCGTCTTGGGCTGATGGAACATGTTATCACGTGTCGTGAAAAAACCGATGGACCAGGTATTGTCGCTGCAATTGGAAAATACCTTAAAGGAGAGTTGGGAGTTATTAAAGCAGCCTGACCCCTTTATTTCATTATAAAGATACAGGAATCACAATCGTTTCCACAAGTTTCAACTATCTGCATATTACGTTCGTCACCGAACTTATCACGGAAAACACCTTCAAAAACTCCCTGTGCAAAAGAGCATAGGGACTTACTATCAACAGGGATGGACCTGCAATCAAAAAAGTTGTGAACGGCGATAGTCAGTGGGTCTGTCCCAATCACTGTGAATCTGCCAATCTCGTTATCTTCCCAGAATTTCATCATTTCTTCAAATAAAGCATTCTGTTCTGTCGAAACCAGATTCTTTGAAAGACTTTTTCCAACATCCCTTCCAATGTTACGCATGATGGGGTCACAATTTATACCATTGGCGCGAAAACCATATTGAACCGCATGAAAAACACATTTGATGCATCCATATTTCCCCATTTCCCCGGAAGACATCACATCCAGCATCTCCAGATAGTTTCTGACCCCAGGTTCCTGGGAACAGGCTACATACTGGCATGTTAAAGAATAGATCTTCTTACGCTTATCATTGGAATCTACCCTTTCTTCAAGAAGGTTAGAGGACTTCAGATCCTTAAGATGAACAGAAATAGTAGCTTTTGCTTTTTCAGTATGTTTCACAATTTCATCAAACGATCTGGGACCGGGTTTGAGGAATTCCAGTATCTTGACCTTGACAGGACCATTTAATGCGATAAAGCCCTCATCGGTGGAAAAAATTGCGGTACTATCTCCGTTATTCATGCACTACTTAATTAAAAAACAACGTATATAAATGTTCGCTGGACAGCGAATGAATAGCTCGCAATACAACAAAAACATAAAGAATAAAACTGTAAACAACTCAAATGATGAATATGGAAAAAGCTGTTGTCACACCAATCAGTGAAGCAGAAAAAATGAGGAAAGAACTTCGGGAAAAAGGATATCTTGACCTTGAAAGAAAGATCAGGACAATCAATATAGACGGAAATGATTTCCTCGAAATACCGGTTACATCTGATATCGAAGGTATGAATATAATTGAGCAGCAAGATCCCCAGTATTACAGAAAATGGAAGTCCCTGGGGGAAAGGATAGATGATGATTTGCAAGAACCATATTCAGGACCCATACCTTCCGGGTGGCAAATACTTGGAGATATCATTGTTGTTAGCATTGATGAAAAGTCCGAAGACATCAAGAATCTGATCGCAAAGAAACTGCTTGAAATGTACCCACAGTGTAATACGGTTGTACGTGACCTAGGAATAGAAGGGCAGTTCAGACAACCAAAAAGGGAGATCATAGCAGGTTCACAGACCGAAACGATCCACAAGGAGAATAGCTGCCTCTTCAAGCTTGACGTTACAAAAGTGATGTTCTCAAAGGGTAATCTTTACGAGAAGAAACTCATGAGCAATATCGGTTCAGATGAAGTCATTGTCGATATGTTTGCAGGAATTGGATATTTTTCGATACCTATTGCAGTACATGCGAAGCCTGAAAAAATATATTCAATAGAATTAAATCCCGAATCTTACGCATACCTTGTGGAAAATGTCAGGCTCAATAAACTTAGTGACACTGTTGAGGCACTGAATGGGGATTGTACATTCCTCACCCCAAAAGGTATTGCAGACAGAGTATTAATGGGCTATGTTGGAACTACACACCATTATCTCAAGCAAGGAATAAGAGCACTCAAACCCGGCGGAGGAATGCTTCATTATCACGAGACAACTCCTGAGAAGCTGCTATTTGATAGGCCGTTATCCAGAATAAAAAATGCAGCCGTGAAAGAAGGAAAAAAAGTAGAAATAAAAGAATGCCGCAAGGTAAAGAAATATTCACCTGGTGTCTGGCATGTTGTCATTGATGCGTGGATATACTAAAAAAGAGCTGGAGATTTTCAGATCTCTTTTAGCTCGTTTGTCAGGTCTGAATCAATGACATAATCAAAATTAATTGCATCAAGCCATTCCTCATTCAACAGCATTGACTGGAAACAAACGCCCATTATCAATTTTGTGTCAGAACCATTGAGTACTTCTTCAACAGTCTCTTTCATTATTTTAGGCTCAACGCCTATCTTTGGCATTGAAAGCCCTCCAAGAAGAACCACAGTATCTGCTTTTACAGATGAAACTGCATCACCTAACTGCATCCCATTTTCAGTTGGAACTATCAGTTTTGCTGCATCCAGGCGATTTCCCGGAACAAATATTAATTCCTTATCAGTGTTGCGTAACACAAACGCCAGTAGTTCTGCAAAGGGAGTACAGAAACCTGCCGAACCAAAGAATACGATTCTCTGAGAATCGGTGACAAGTTTTCTAAAATCATTTAACTGTCCACCAATACCCTTTGAAGTATTTACTACTTCCATCTAAGCACCTCTGAAAAAATAGATCAGTACAACCAGAGGTTGTACTTTATTCAAAAAATAATAAGATTATACTTCCTTTGCACCAAAGGACTCAAGCAGGATACCCGTATTGATCCTTCCGCTTGTGTATGTCTTCTGGTCTGCCAGGTTGTTTACAGTGATCTTTGCTGGTGCAAACATTCCTGCATCTACCTTGAAGAAGTCAAATTCTGCTTCCTTGAAGGTTGTGTAGAATGGCTTACCGTAATCCCTGGATGTTGTGGATGGTACCTTGCTAACAAATTCTGCAAGCTTTTCTGAGTCTTCATAGTTCACTGTGTAGTATGTCTCACCACAGTAAATGACACAGTCGTTAGTAGAGCCCATGCACTTTGTATCGTCGCCCACAATTGGCGCAATTGGTGCAATACCAAATCCGCTCTGGATAGTGTTGATGTCAAATCCAATGGATTCGAGCTTGTGAATTCCAGTCTCAACCACACGAGCTGATATCTGGACACTACCTGCAATGGAAGCGGTTGGTGCAACAGCAATGTAAACATTTTCAGGATCAACACTGCAGTGTTTTGCAATATAATCCACTACTTCCACATTTGGTATCTCGCCAGATTCCATAACAAGTACTGCTGCATCGAAATCGTCCTTGTAGCCGATCTCTTCATAGAGCTCTTTTGGTTTAAGACCAAGTGCCCTTGCAGGACCTGAGCCCATTCCGAAGTATTTACCTACTGAGATTCTCCAGCCTGCATACTGTGAAGCCATACATGCAATGGTTGGATGATCAGTAGCTACCTGAACAGCAGGCACTGGTAATCCGTCAAGATTGAATTTTGTATAACTTACATCTGCAAGATCTGCAAGACAGAGGCGTGAAAGATAAATACCTGCGTCATAGCCACCTTCCATGTTGACACCACAGTCAATGACCGTAGCACCATTCTCAAGCTCGATGGATTTAACTTTGAGTTCTTCTTCCCAGTCGAGCATCTCATCAATAATTGCGAGTCCCTTTTCGTTGACACTTATCACGTTATCACCCTTATACGTCGATGGCTGTCATTAGGCAGATTGGCATATATAGGTTTCGAAAATCACCATGGATTCTACCCGGTTATTGAGCTTTTATGAGAGTCAACCAGAAAACACTACCCTTACCTTCAGGATTATCGACAACTCCTACCCCCCACTATGAAGATCCATAGTACGTTTTGCGACAGCAAACCCTATACCCCAACCACGTACATTTTTCTTATCGAAGCAGGTAGGTATCTTTTTTTCAAGTCCAAACTTGTTAACAGGCTTTTTGAGAAGATCATCGCTCCGAATTCGATTCCCTGTAGACATCATAGCCATTCATTTCCGACATCATAACGCCCTGCAGTAAGAAGTCTGGCTCTTCATTTTTTACGAGATCGATTGAATCTTTCCCATTATAAGCCTTGAGGATCCCATAGTTATCTTCAAGAATGCACGCATAAGCTCAACGTTTAGTAGCCCATCAGCAACGAACAATATCTTTTGCCGACTGTCTGATACCATAAGCAGAATTATTAAGTTATTTTATAAAAAATAGTTAATAGAAATTATTATTTGAAAAACACACTAAAAATTATGCATATTCAGTCATCCAGCAACAATGAGAAGTCAAGCACTTCTTTTGACGAGACACTAATGTAGCTTATAAAAGGATCAAAATCCATTATTTCTTTCTTCGAAAGACCTGTAGCGTCAAATTCCACTTTTCCAGTCAAAGTAATTAAAATACCGGAATCATCCATTTCATTAACAACGAAATTACTTTCCTCCATGAGGATCCTGCCAGAAAATCCTTCTGTAAAAACAGGCTTAATGGAGTTAATGGAACAATCGCCTTCCCCTTTTCTAAGTAGAGTAAAACTGTAAGAATAAAGCTGTTGATCAGTATTGTTATTATCAACTGAGCCAATGGAACTTGTGCCTTCTACCAACTGCAGTTCTGTAGGAAAATAATCGTCTGCAAGTAACGTACTTGCCCCGGACCCTATCGCTATCCCCACAAGTAAAATAAACAAAATCGACATCCAATCCGCATTCATCCATATCCCCTTTGAATAGAACAATAGTATTCTTGTTCTACAGTTATAGAAGTTTACTACTAATATACTTTTTAACTATGCATACAGCAATAAGAAAACAGCCCGGTTTAAACCAAATAAATTTAGACTGGCTTACATAATTGATTAAGATATTATTAAATATATTGAATATAAATATATTAATATATCCACTTATCCTATGATGCAGGAAGTAATAATTATGAATTGTATAAGTTGCCTATATCGCAAATCAATTGAATTGTTCACAAAATGCGCCGGAGTACCCGGAAGATGTCGGGCTGGTATGTCATACTACTGCAGCCACCCTGAGAACAGCAACCCGGTTCCGATCATTCCGACGGGAGCCATAATGCTAGACACTTGCCCTGTTTTACAGGCTGCCGATTGAATCTGCATCCACAAGGACCAGGAACACAACAAGCCACCTTCTTATCATTTCTTTTTTCTTAAGTGTGAGGCGCGCATACGGCTCTTGTAAAATGGTTGGTGGTATTTACAATAGAGTCAATCTATTTGGTTTAATGTTTAGTAGCGCGCCTCATATGTTAGATAATTATAATCGTATTTAAATTTTTTTAAATGATGCGGCGGTTCTGAGTAGATAATCGGAAATAAGTAGCACCATTTCTATGAATAAGAGTCAGATCAGCAATGCAATTGAATATCTAAAATCATGAGGTTTAAAAAACCATATGGATTACTCATAAGTTCTCATATAAATAAAAACTACAATTTACATAGTGAACAGCAAAAACTATAGCCTTCTGATTCTGTATCCAAAAGTTTAAACTCTAATCTTTCATTAAAAGCAGAAAGATACCACTTCGCATGGTAGCATATCTTTTTGAAAACATACCCCCTTAAACATTGAGATAAAAAAAATGAGCAATGAATCAGTTGATGGTGATGTTGACGATGTATCTTATATTTTAGAGAACAAAGAGACATCCGGTTTAAAAACGCTTATGGGCGACCCGAAGAAAGCCATGATCAAGCTTTCGCTGCCAATGATACTGGCAATGTCCATACAGACCCTTTACAATCTTGTTGATACATTCTGGGTATCCGGTCTCGGTGCAGATGCACTTGCAGCAACTGGTTTTGTTTTTCCATTCTTTTTTATCACAATAGCACTTTCCAATGGTCTGGGCATGGGAGCAGGTGCTGCAATTTCCAGACGTCTGGGTGCCAGGGACAAAAATGCTGCTGATAAGGTCGCCAGCAATTCAATGATAATGATGCTATTGCTGTGTCTGGCTTTTACTGTACCTTTCTTTGTGTATTCCAGAGAACTTTTTCTTCTGGTTGGTGCAGGGAAAACCGTTGAGCTTGCAATAGCATATGGCCGTATTATATTTGCAGGAAGCATTTTCATCTTCTTTACCAATGTGGCAAATAGTATCCTTCGCAGTGAAGGGGATACAAAAAGAGCTATGCATGCAATGATAATAGGTGCTGTTCTTAATATTATCCTTGATCCGATATTTATCTATACTTTTGATATGGGAATTGCAGGTGCTGCATGGGCAACAATACTTTCACTCGCCATATCCTCAGTTCCCATGTTTAACTGGCTGTTCCTGAAAAGAGATACATATATTTCCTTTAATTTTAAGAATTTCCGCTTTGAGAAAGATATTATCCATGATATTTTCAGGGTTGGAGTTCCTGCATCAATTGAGCATTCATCCATGGCTCTGTCACTTATCATGCTGAACCTTATAGTCGTGTTAGTCGACAGTACAGATGGTGTTGCTGTTTATTCAGTGGGATGGCGTGTAGCTTCCATAGCTATCCAGCCATTGATAGGTATTGCAACGGCAGTTATTACAATGGCAGGTTTTTCTTACGGTGCACGTTCTTTTAAGAAAATAGACTTCATCCACATCTATGCCACAAAAATAGGTTTTCTGATAGAACTGGTAATTTCATTGTTTACCTATTTCCTGGCACCACAAATAGCCCACATATTCACAATGTCTGAGAATGCTGCTCATATAACTGATGAACTTATCGTTCTTTTGAGAATACTATGCATATTCTACCCCATGATATCCCTCGGAATGATGTCATCCTCTCTTTTCCAGGGTACAGGCAAGGGCATGAATTCCCTGGCATCCACAATTATCCGTTCTTTGATCCTGGCCCCCCTGTTTGCATTCCTCCTTGGTTCAAGGTTGGATCTTGGAATAACTGGCGTATGGTGGGGCATTGTCATAGGACACATAGTAGGCTCACTGATACCTTTCATCTGGGCAAGATTGTATATCGCTGCATTGAACAGGACGAATTGATCATCTGCCCATACGATCTTTTTGGCCTGCTTATTTATCAGCGGTTTTAATATTAAGCTCAATAAGATTAATGAATGCAGCCCATTGAGTCATGTGTCCCTAGCGATGACATAATAAAAAGTAAGCATTTTGAGATTAATAAAGCACACTTGATTTAAGAAATTCATTTAGCAAATAATAAATAGCTTTAATATATTCTTTTTTTAGAGACGAAGAGTAATAAATCAATACAACCTGTACAACCAACCAACCAACCAACCAACCAACCAACCAGGTATCTGCGAGCAATTCCTCCGCATCAGTAACATAGCTTAAAAGCATCTTCGTCTCAACCCCCATTTCACCCAAACAGATTCTAATTAACATCACGAACAAGGAGATAGAAACCCACAATTCCCTGATTCAAAAAATTCAGCCGGATACATGCTAATGCACCTTGTTTGTATGATCCAATGCGTACATCATATAGATTTACGCAGTATAGAATGACGATACAAAATACAAAACAATTCAAATTTAAATAAAGTGAAATTGATTTAAGACGGATTACTAATAAATAATATATAGCATAACACCTATTTTAGATGTAGAGACGAAGAGCAATAAATCAATCCAATCTGCATAACTAATTAAACACTAGTGGTCCAATCACCCATGTCCTAAACATAGACTGAAAACGTCTTTGTCTCAACTTCCAATCGACCCAAGCTTTTCCTAATTGACATCGTGAACGATTAGAGAGGCACATGCGAACCATCCAACAGCCGGTTGGTATGATCTGCAACAGTAAGCCAAAAACATGCAGCTAAGTACATATTACCATAACTCCCCCACGGGATCATTTGACTATCATTAAGTTTATTAAATTGTTTTGCTACCCATGCATTACTAATATAAACATATTTATTTATGCAGTTAACCATTATTTGTTAATAATTACATAATTATTGATATATGTTTGACTATTGGACATTGATACAATAAAAATCGTAAAGAAATTAATGTAAATAATCTGGACATCCATGATCAGGGGAAGGGGTTGAAAAATGAGTGATGAAATTACAAATTATAGAGATTACGAATATGAAACGCTTAAAGATGGAATTTTTTGGCACACCTACATTTATAAAAAAATATCTAGAATTGACTATGAAATAGTAAACGTTTTCAAATCTTTGATTCAACCAACCAAGGAAAATATTCATAAAAATATTGACCAAACCATATATGGTGAATAATCAAAACCTCATCAAAAACACCTAAAGTTAACCATATTTATGGATTGAGGAGTACAAGGACTTTCCCCACCCGACCTAATACAATTCAATAAATAGTAAGATCCGCCCATTACCTAGTATTCTATGCAATCCTCAAGAATCAGAAACACTGTTTTAGAGAGCGGATCAAATTGTGAACTAAACACACTGGTTATTTGAGCATCTCATTGATTTCCACCATAGCTCCCTGCCAGAGTCTATCCATCACCTGCTCCATTCCCTCTTTAGACAGCAAAACCCGATCGATTTCACTGTTACACCCAGGACAAGCGATCCTAGACCCCCGCACTAGATTTTTGTCCACTATATTGTTATAAATGAATTCAATCTCTTTTTCACATTCCGGACATGCCATGAATGTGTTCCCGCCATCATAGATGACAGCGTCTAATCCCATTTCATAAGTAGTTTCAATCCCCACGATCAACACCCATTTTAATCTGCGTATCTTTGCTTTCCCACAACCCCTTGAAAGCAATTAACAATACCTGAATACTACATTTGGAATAATATTCTATTATATTTAAACACCCTTATTATTTATGCTTTGTGACTATTTTGCACATATGTGGATATCCCTGTGACGGACAGAGGAGACAATACGCTTGGCTTAAGTTTTGTAAACAGATTCAAAAATCCAGAAAAGATTGTTACCCCATCCCCAATAAGAACTTATACACAAAGGGGAATCCTAAAATCAAAAACAGTATGCTTTCCAAGTACAATAAAAATGGCAGGCTTTAAACTGCTGGTTTTACGTCAATGGAGAGACTTGCAAAAGCAGTTCAATGCTTATTTCTTTTAATGATTCTATTTACTGTTTAATTGGAATACTGTTTAACTTTTGGGCAAACTCATGAATATGCAGGATAAATTGGAAGGACTTAAAGTCCCCCCTTACCATTCTGCTTCCTTCTGACAACTACCCCAAGTACCAGAACAAGCCCTATGCCAGAGATCCAATAGACAAAGCTAGAATTATTTTCGTCTACTGTATCATGCACCCCTACATTAGATGAGTTTTGGGAATCACTAGTTCCAATGCTATTTTCAGTTTGCTGACTATTTCCACCCATATTTTCAGATATTTCAATATCCCCAGCATCTTCAAGATTTTCTGCATTTTCCTTGAGCATCAACCATTTTATATACGCAGGGAGGCCATCCCCTGAACTTGATACTGAACCTGAAGATGAGCTATAATCGCAAGTCACTGCAAATGGTGAAAAACCTGAAATGTTCCTGACAATGAAATAAGAATAAGTTCCATCATTGTCAACAAGTTCCGGAGTGTAGGATTCCCAGGTAAGGCTGGTCCAATGTTTAAGGTAAACAGTGTTTATGATCAATGATCCACCGTCAAGTTTATTCAAAACCCTAAACTCGAGAGTCTGGTTGTTGCTTTCATTGTTTACCAGGGTTTCGTTGTTGAAACTAATGTCAAATATTGATAAACAGAATCTACTGGGAAATCTAGCGTAGACTCATTTAACGAAGATACATTCATTACCTCCACTTTTATCATAATTCCGCTTGTATTGCCTGAAGTGTTAAATGAAACATTCTGGAGACTAAACGGAATGCTGTTAGAATCTGTTATGCCATTATCCGTAGTATTGAAATGAACATTGGATTCATTTCCTGAAACTACTATTTCAGGAGTTGTGTTTACCAGGAAATCAATTTCATTTTCATCGTTTGCAGATGAGTTCGTAACAGTCCACTCCCATGAGAAAATATCTGTCCTTCCAATGCTCTCATTACTGACATTCACTGAGACGTTGTATACTTCCATGAAGAAGTCATTCTGATTTATGTACTGACTCGTGTTTATGTTACAGTATGAGTTCTTTGATGAATCAATTAGATTTGCATACAGATCAACACCTGATCCGTTAATTGCAGTGTCACCAATGAACCATTCATAGCTTGAGAATGAAGTGGCGTTTATGCTGAAATTAAACTCACCCCCATAAATGGAGAGTATTTCACTGTATTCAGGAGACAATGAGTAAACTGGATCTTGTGCTGCCCTTATGTTGAGGTACTTCGTGGAAGTTCCGTTGGCATTTGATACGGTCAGGTTTACGGTGAAATTACCAGATCCGAATTCATGTGTTGGGTTTTGATCAGTGGAAGAATTTCCATCTCCAAAATCCCAATACCAGTTTTCTACAAGCCCTGATGAATTTTCCAGGAAGTTCACACTCAGCGGGGAAATACCCCTTGTTGCATCAGCTGTGAAGTTTGCAATTGGAAGAATGGACACATCAATAGTGATATCTTCAGTTGTGTTGGTGTTCCCTGCAAGATCAATAAAAGTACAATTGTAAACTATGGAACTTACAAGTGTTCCAGAATCGCTTGCTGGAATGGAAATGTTCCATAAATAATTGGATGAATTCTGTACCATCTCATAATTTTGACCATCTACACTGATATGTCCAAAAGCAATTTCGATATTGTCAGTTGCGTTAAGCTCGATAGTGATATTTTCACCTGTGTTTGCAGTCAGGATCTTTTGTACCCAATTGTAGACAGGCACCTCATTGTCAAGCCTGAACACATTTGATACAGAATAGTTAACGTTACTTGCATCATCAAGAGCTTTTATATGAAGATACCAGTCACCATTTACTGAATCCTTTGTAAGAAGACTCCCATTGTTGAATGACGCCCACGATTCAATTGCACCTATGCTGCTATTTTGATCCCATGAATACTGAAGACTTTGATTAAAGGCTGAAATATTAGTGATGTTTACGATAGTGCTGTGAGATGTGGCATATGAGCTGTCCCCGTTCTCACTGAACTCGATGTACTCACTATACTGAGGCGTGATCCATCCCACGTTTACCTGATTAGAAGTAACCGTTTCATCACCGCTACCAACAAAACTAGCCTTGACGGTGTCCACACCAACTGAAGTTCCCGTGTATGTGAATGTCGTTTCACCGTTGGAATTTGTGGTATTGGTAAAAGTTGTTCCGTTGTGAGGACCTGAAATTACCGTGAATGTGATATTTTTGTCTGCAAGAGGGTCACCGTTGTCATCCTGCAAGTTTGCTGTGAGGGTTTGCTGAGTGTTTTTGAAAGCTGTGGCATTTGAAGGGGAGAGAATGATTCCTTCACCTACTATTGCAGTAGTTGATTTCATAAAGAAATATGAAAAGAATATATTATCATCGTTTGAAGGGTTCTGCGTAAATACCGTTATGTTCGCATCTCCGTTTGAGACGAAAGGCAGGAGATTGTATAATTCATCATCATACCCCATACTAGGAGATGTGGATAATAACGGATTTTCAGGATTGTTATTGCTATCATCCAGACCCCCAACTGTTATGAGTCCACTAATAGCATCATCCGAGCCTCCTGCAGAAGAGGTTAAACGTTGTCCATTGACATCTATCAGGCTTACCTGATTACCTGGCTGATAACTAAAAGATATAGCTAAACCCATATCGACCATTAGATTTGGATTACTTTTATTGATGGGGTCGGACAATGCAATTTTGAATGAGTCCCCTGCAGGAGCCTGTCCACCAAACAACAATATAATTGTATTATCATCCACCTGATTTGCATCATTAAATATGACTATCAGAGCCTCACCATCAATGTTTCCTGATTCAGTTATAGTGAAATCAATTCTTCCTGCTGGAGCATTATCAATCTTAGTCCTTACAATTGAAGTTACATCAGCCCAGTGATTATTGCAATTTGCAAAAAGTGAGAAATCCCAATTAACACCAATACCATCAATTGTAATAGCTCCATCCGGGATCTCACTTCCACCCCAACCACTGGCTGCAGTTAGATAGGCACCCCTCACTGTTGCACCAGATGGTTTTTCTACCTGGATGATTCCAGTTCCTGAAGTTCCGAGTCCGTCTACTGAAATACTTATTTTACCATGTTCAGTGACAACTGGCGTTAGTGATGTTGCAGACACCATCCCTATGCATGATAGTAAGATCAATAATACCAGTGAATATCTAAAAATATGTAACTTTTTCAAATCCATCTCAAACACCAAAAATATTAATTTTTATTATATTATTGGGCTGATATTTGTTTTAATATTTAAAATTCACTATGAAATTATCATAAGTTCAAATAAGTTCTCATAAAAATAAAAACTGCAACGCTCCAGCCTGATGCATGGAAGAAAAAAGCCCTTACTTTGACCCCCACATCCCAACATAGCACCAGGAAACTAGCAATATACCCCAAAAACCACATAAAAATCCTTTAATCAGTTGCAAACATCCTACCCCCATAATCAAACCCAAGGAAGAATCACCATGGACCCAATAATAAACGAAGAAACAGAGATCCTGATAGTAGGAACCTACCCCTCAGAAATATCAAGAGCCATAAGCCAGTACTACGGAAATCCCAGAAACCAGTTCTGGAAACTTATGAGTGGCATACTCGGCATCGATATGCAGGAGATGGACTACAATAATAGGATCGAGACCTTGCTAAAACACAAGATCGGACTATGGGATACCCTGAAAGCCTGCAAAATCACCGGAAGCTCAGACAGCAGCATCCGCAATCAAGAATACAATGACCTTTCCCACCTGACCCATATCAGGAAGATTATCTGCAACGGAAAAAAAGCAGAGGATTTCATCAAACACTGCAATGTATCAGATGGTGTTGAAATCGTGAGGGTTGCATCTTCAAGTCCGGCAAGGGCTATGGTATTTGGTGAGAAGATGGGAGAGTGGAAGGGAGTTTTAAATTAAAGTACTAGTTTCAAAATCAATCAAAAAAAGTGTGGACGCTGAGGAAGAGATTCGAACTCTTGCAGCGCGTTAGCACTACCGGTTTTCAAGACCGGCGCCGTAGTCCACTTGGCTACCTCAGCATACTGAATGGTATCTCAATAGCGGTTTAGAATATAAGCCTTTTGATTAGAAAGGCGTTGAACGATGGGGGTTTAAAAAGTAAATAGGGGAGGAAAGGATTATTCCTCTGCCTCTTCTGTTGTTTCGGTTGCTTCAGCTTCAGCTGGTGCTTCTTCTGCAGCGACTTCTGCCTCAGGTGCTGTTGGTGGCACGTATGGGAATTTCTCAACGTATTCAAGGTTTGGTACGCCGAGCTTCTCGATAAGCTCTGTTGCGATGGTTCCCTTGGACATGAGCCATCTCTGGTTGAAGGATACCTCGAGTGGGACAACTACTCTGATCACGTCTTCGACGATTGCGATCTCAATGTCTCTGAGGCCTGTGTAGAGTGCGATAAGACCCTGTGCCTTTGCGAGATTGTCTTCGATCTTTTCCTCGATGGTGTATTCGTATTCTACATCCTTGCCTGCAAGTGCATGGTTGAAGTCTACACGTACTCTGCGGCCAATGACCTGGGAAATTACACCACGCTTTCCGTTAAGCTCGACAGGCATACCTGCGTATGGCCTCTGGTCCTGGAACTGGTCCTTGAGCTTTGTTACGGAAACGGTTTCTACGAGTGCAGGGTTGTGTGCACCGAATGCATTCTCTGGTGAAAGGGTGAGGGTTCCTGTGTAACCTACTTCCTTGCCTACGAAATCTGCATCAAGACCAGCAATGGTGTGGCCTGAGCCTACTACAATGATGTCCCCGCCGTATAATCCGCGTGGGTTGTAAACGCCACTGTCTTTTGCAAGCTGCTCATCGGTTGTATCAAAGACCTGTCCTTCATTGATTTTACCGGTATAATTGACTTTTATGAAATCTCCGTTCTCTATTGCCAAATTGATCAACTCAATTAGTTTATTAGTATTAATGAATGAATAGAATTACCTGCTCGCTATACTCATATTTCTTTAAGAACCTTTTGCCAGAAAAAATAAAAGAAGAGAGTCATATCAGCCATCCGTGACCATTCCAATTCTCACACAGCATAATGCAGGTAGTCCATCCACCAATATCCAGAAAATCTTCAGACAATATCCGGCTTTATGGAGAAATATAATGAGCGGACAACAACAAAGCCTGAAATTATAACATGATGTATCCCAGGGTACTGAATATAAATCAATTCACCCCATAGATAGTGATTTTCATATGTTTCTACGGAGCCTAATTTCCTATTGCTTATATAGTGATTACTTTCATATAATTATATAAGGGGGAATTTCATGAAACTAAGCTTATCCATATTAACTATGTTTTTAGTATTATTACTGATCATCAGCAGCCCTGTAAGCGCTTTTAAAGTAATCGAAGCAGGCGACACCATCACCATGGACGAAGTGATAGATGATGATATCTACATTGCCGGAGGTGATATCAGCATCAAAGGTACGGTGCTTGGGGATGTGATCGCTGCTGGCGGTATTGTTGAGATCACGGGCAATGTCACAGGAGATGTTGTGGTTGCAGCAGGCGAAGTTACCATCAATGGAAATGTCGGAGATGATGTAAGGGTTGTATCAGGCACACTGACAGTAAACGGAAATATCGGTGATGACCTGCTGGCAGGCACAGGAGAACTGCTAATATCCGATGATGCCAGCATTGGTGGGGATCTTGTTTTCGGTAGCGGGGATGCTGCGATCAGAGGAGATGTAGGTGGCAACGTCACAGGTGGCGGTGAAGATGTGACACTGACTGGCATTATTGATGGTGATGTTGACCTGCAAGTGGAAAAACTCAACGTGCTTTCTTCAGCTCGAATAAACGGGAAGCTCGAATATTCAGGTCCAAATGAAGCCATAATACCATCCGGAGTCGTGGCAGAGGAAGTGGATTTCACCAGATACAATACGGGAAGAAAGGAAATGGATGACAGTTCATCTCCCGGATTGTGGATTATCAAATACCTGTCTTTGCTGGTAATTGCACTGATATCCCTTGGTCTGTTCCCGAAAAGAACAATTGCCATATCTCAAGCCATTCCAGTACTCCCATTAAAGAATCTGGCAGTCGGGTTCCTGGCATTAGCTGCAGCTCTTGTGGGCTCACTTGTCTTGTTTATAACCGTGATAGGTATTCCAGCCGGTCTATTACTACTGTTCACAACGCTTTTTGCCCTCTATGCCGTCAGGATCTATTTCGGGCTATGGTTGGGTAAACTCACGTTATCAAAATTAGGAGTAGACTCCAAACCCTGGATGGATATGGCACTGGGACTGTTCCTGCTGCTCATACTTACCAGCATTCCCTGGATAGGTGGCCTGCTCTATCTGCTGGTGACACTCATAGCCATAGGAAGTATCTATTATACATACAAAGCTCTTCAGGCTTGAAGTAAAGAACATTGCTTAAGAAATGGTGGTCATTGAAACCTCGAACCACCATTTAGCATTTTATGAATCGGGAAAAATCAATGCCCGGAAACGATTAGAATGATTGAATTCAGGCAATAGCTAGATAGTGATCAGATGACAGTTACCTACTGGTCACATAATAGTTAGATATATCTAATAAGATGTGTTTGGGATAAGCAAAGAACATGACACCTGAAGATTCATACGATATTATAGTAGTAGGAGCCGGGCCGGCAGGCTCCACAGCAGCCATGTATGCAGCAGAGAGGGGCAGATCCGTACTTCTAGTGGACAAGAAAAAGGATCTGGGAGTGCCACTTCAGTGTGGAGGTTTCCTCCCCCACTACGAAACCCTCACTGAGCTAGTACCAAATGCAGAGCTGCCATACACACTTGAAGAGATACCAAAGAGCTGTATCCACACATCAACATCATACCAGCGTTTCATCGCCCCCAGCGGAATATCAAAGGGCTTCCATGTGAACGCAGATGCCATCGACAGAAGACGCTTTGACAAGCATCTTGCAAAAATGGCAGGTAAAGCCGGGGCAGATCTTCTTGTGGGAACCAACGTCACCGAGGTCAACGGTACTGAACTGGTGCTCGATGGTGCATTCGGAGAGCACATCGTCAGGGGCAAGGTAATAATCGGAGCTGACGGACCAAACTCCACCGTGGGACGGGCAAACAACATGCTAAGGGACGCTGACCCAATGGGCACAGGCACAGCATTCGAATACGAGATCAGCGGTGTGGATGTGGACAGGGAAGCCGTTGAGATGTACTTCGGCAAGGACTATGTCCCGGGGGGATATGCATGGATCATATCACAGGGAGAAGACTCAGCCAATATAGGTGTGGGCATACGTGAAGCCATGTTCGAAGAACGCATGGGCGCCCGGGATTACCTGAACAGGTTCCTCTACGAGCACCCCATAGCCAGCAAGAAACTCGAAGGTGCATCCATAGTCTCGGTTGTCGCAGGTCTTGTACCGGTGGGCGGTGCACCAAAGGTCACAGCTACAAAGGATACACTCATAGCAGGTGATGCTGCAGGGCATATAATCGCAACCAACGGTGGCGGAATTTCCACAGCAATGGTTGGTGGCAAGCTCGCTGGCCAGACAGCTGCAGACCACCTCGAAGGTAAATGCGACCTTACAGAGTACGAAAAAAGGTGGCGTGAGCAGATGGGACTTGAAATAAAGACAGCAGTCTATGCCAGGAAGCTCATGGACAAGCTTATGCTTTCCGACAAACTGATGACAGCTGCCATTAAGGTGATCTCACCTGAACACATGAAAGCCATCCAGTGTGGCCAGTTGCCGGAAACTGTGAGAAAATCACTGCTAAAACTCAACATAGGCCTGAACTAAGATGTATGTTTTTGTCTACGGTTCACTGAAAAAAGGTTTTTGCAATCACCCATTGATAGAAGGGTCAGAATTCATCTGTGAAACACATACCAAAGAGAGCTATGCAATGCTCGACCTACATAGATTCCCAGGTGTTATAAAAGATAAAAAGATATCAATAATATATGGTGAGGTCTACGACCCGGAAGACACCGTACTTGAGCAGCTTGACATCTTCGAAGGAAGCTGGTACACAAGAGAGAATGTGGAACTTGATGCAGGGTTCCCGGCACAGATGTATTTCCTGAAAAGGATACCTGAAAAACCGGGATACAGCAGGATAATCAATGAAGGCATCTGGACCGAAAAGCAGCATATGGAGTAAACAATGCCAAACACTGAGAATAGCAATGAAGATGATATATTTCAGGGCACTATTTCCTACAAGGCTCACGGAAATCTCTACCTTAACATCACCAACAGATGCAGTGCCAACTGTACATTTTGTATAAGGGAATTCTCAGACGGCGTTTATGGTTACGACCTCAGACTGTCAAGGGATCCTACAGAAGAGGAAATTATCAGAGAACTTGAGAGCATAGACCTCTCTAAATATAGGGAGATCGTTTTTACAGGACTGGGAGAACCCACATGCAGGTTCGAAACGGTCCTTGATATAACCAGGTGGCTGCATGAAAGGAACTGCCACATACGGCTGGACACCAATGGTCATGCAAAGCTTATGCAACCGGACATGGATGTTGTAAAAGAGTTAAAGGGTGCAGGCCTTGAATCCGTTTCTGTAAGCCTTAACGCAGAGTCAAAGGAAAAGTACAACGCCATTTGCAAACCAGCATTCGACAACGCCTACGAGTCACTCCTGGAATTCACAAAAGAAGCTGTTAATCTCGGAATAAGAACCCAGATGACAGTTGTAGCTATGCCGGAAATAGATATTGCAGCATGTGAGAAGATAGCAACCGAAATTGGTGCTACCTTTCGGGTAAGATAACTCAGAAATACTTGAACAGGTTATCCCTTTTTGCAGCATGCAAACGCTGCCTGATGAGCGACTTCAGGGATTTTATATTTCCCTTTTTGGCACTTATAGGAGCAATCAGATCAAGCCATTGTTTCCATGGAGGAAGCATACCAAGCTTATCGACTATGCCATCAATAACAAAATCAAGCTCATCGTCCTTTATTTTGTCTATCTTGTTCACTGCAACAACCGTATCAATATTGAGCTCCTTCAAAAAGGCGTACAGTTCCAGGTCAACAGGAATTTCATTACGGGACTCCCACCTATCCACAAGGTCCACAAAAACAGGACCATCTATCACCATCACTGCAAGGTCGATGCGTTCTGCATTATCCTCAATATAACGTACGATCTCGTTTTTTACAATATCCTGTTTGTGGTCCTTCACACCACTCATGAAACCAAAGCCAGGCATATCGGTTATCAGAAGGTCGGAAAAACGTATATGTGTGGCCTTTAAGGTTACACCTGGCCTTTTGCCAACCTTGACCTTCTTTCCGGTTATCTCACGGATGAGCGAGGATTTACCTACATTTGAACGTCCTACAAAAAGAATCTCATAATTAGCACCCTGAGTCAGGTCTTCATTTTTCACCATTTTCAATCAAACGTGTCTTATGCTTTTCCCTACTTATAGTCTTATCCAGTTCACGGATGAAATCCTCAAATGATTCACGAGGTATCCTCGCACCGGCTGCAGAAGCATGACCACCGCCCGTACCACCGTATTTAGGAGCTACTTCTCGCAATATCATATTAAGATCAACTGTATCCCTTGATCTCAGACTCATGTCATATGCGTGCTTCCTGTGGCGGTATTCCGCAGCAAGACCGACTCCTCGCATACCTGAAGCAGCAGCATATATCGCTGATTTGGACATGTAACCTTTGGGATCCACAACATAAGCAAGACTGTCAAGAACCTTTACCTGCTTTCTGATCCTGAGCCTCAGATTCTCTTCCAGTTTAGAACCAAGGCGAGCAAAATTCAATATGTCCGGGATCTCCGAAGGAATCGTATCACGGGAAAGAGGAAGTAACAGCTTTCTCTTAAAATCATAGTCTCTGCCAGCAAAGATCAGTGCCTGGATGAGAGTGCCAGCCTGGAAGAAAAGACTTCTTTTATCCCAGTCAAGTGTCCATTCCTTGATAGAAGGAGTATTATCATAATAATCCCCGATAGCTCCATATATCGCAACTCTGCGCATATCCTTGTGAAGTCTGCCCTCAAGTGCTTTATATGTAAGCTCAGAAGCACAGACGCTTGTATCATGGTGCAGCCAATCCACATCCCAGCATTTACGAGGCAGAGGATGATGATCAATATACATCAGATCGGAATGCTCAACAAGTTCTTCAAGTCTCTCATAAAGGCGCATACAGGACTTCTCATCAACTGCAATATCGCAGATAATGATATTCTTGTAGCTGTCTGTCATCCTGAGATCATCGAACACACCCACAGGACTCGTAAAATAAATATCCGAATTAGGATAAGCACTTTTTGCAATGGCACCAGAGCATACACCATCAGAATCACCATGGGTAAGGATGAGGGTCTCGTTTCTTTTAACCATTTTCGAATATGTCATATTAATCCCGATTTATAATCTAATATTTTCATGTTAAACGGCAAATGTATTAACCTTTGAAACACCTATAATAAAATATGGTATTCGGAGATATAGATGCTTGGATTGTTAGGCACAATGAAGATGCTTCTGGCCAAGGACAGCAAATTTACACGACTATGTATGAATACATGCTCATTGAAAATTTGAAGCATCACAGCATGACCTCATACCTTTCAAATTTCAGAGCAATTGTTCAAAAAAAGCCTCATTTGGATTACAATAAACTTGATGAAGCTAGTATTAAAGAAATTTTAACTTCAATTGTGAAAAAACATAAAAATCCAACGACCCAGGTAAATCAAAAAATATCATTACGTAAATGGTTGCAGTGCTCCGGGCAGGAACATTTACTGGACTTGGTAAAAACTAAGAGAGTAAAGAGTAATTCAAAACTTCCGGAGGAAATGCTAACAAAGGAAGAACTTGAATTGCTTCTTACAAACTGCTCACACCCACGGGATTCTGCCATTATTGCTCTTCTTTATGATTCGGGGTGTCGTATCGGTGAACTCTTATCTATGCGTGTTAAAGATGTTGAATTTGACGATAATGGAGCAATAGTGACCTTTCCCGAAGGCAAAACCGGATGGAGAAAAAACCGTATTTTGTTAGCTTCATCTTATCTCCGCGTATGGCTTGATAGCCATGAATACAAAGCAAATTATGAGAATCCTTTGTTTTATTCCATGAAAGGTAAGTATAAGAATCCTGATCTTGATTATAAGATCAGGAATTTACCCGAGAACAAGGAAATAGTCAAACTTACAGCTGAAGCTGTGAGAAGACAGATACATAATATAGCAAAGAAAGCAGGAATTGAAAGACGTATTCACCCTCACCTTTTTAGACATACAAGAGCCACAGAGCTTGCAAATCATTTGACCGAGCAACAATTAAAGAAGCAATTTGGATGGACTGCCGGAAGTGATGTTGCTTCAAAATATGTACACCTGACAGACAAAGATGTTGAGAGGGCGATCCTGAAAGCATCTGGCATCGAAATCGAGGAAGAGGTACAGGAAAGAGGATTAACACCAACCAGGTGTATGAGGTGCAAGGAAATCAACCCGCCACATGCAGCCTTTTGTATGAAATGTGGTTATCCCATGACCCTTGATGCCATTGACAAGAGCACCTCGATGAAACAAGAAGCAATTAATAGCATTTCAATGGAAGATATACAAAAAATGATTAGTAGAGAAATTGAAAAAATGAAAAAATGATCTAATCCATTTTACCTCTCTTTTTGTCATGTGTATATACACATAGATTTGTGTGAATATAGATGTACTAGAGGCAAAGGGTTGGGATAGAGGTAAAAAATTGCATTACTCGCATAAACACAAAACAATTACAAAAAGCACCTTTTATCTTCCTTTTTTTGTATTTCAAATATCCATAATATCTTTAATAAACCATATATACTTCCTGTGTACATGATGTGTTTTGTATATCTAAGATACATAACATTTCATGGAAGTGAAAAAATGTGACTTTAAAAAGAAATACTCTTGAATTATTTGACCGATCAACGAGCATTATCAAAATAGACTCTATTTCGGAGACTGGAAATATGAACCCTGATTTTTTAAAATGGGCTGAAGAAGCATATAGAAAAAATCCAGATGTAATATTAAACTGGGAGCGATCTGATGATATATTAGAAAGAGCGCTTGCAAATGCTGTTTTCGAAGCTGTTGGAAAGTAGGACAGTAAACAACAAAAGAGTTACCTCTGATGTGAAGCAGCTTGCAAAGTAGAAATACAATCTAACTACCAGACATTCCCTTCATGTTCATTATTCCCACAAACATTTTGAAATGAAACATTGGTCTTACATTAATTCAATAAACATTTAACATGCTTAACAGATTCTATTGTTAGATAATAGATACAATCCTCTCCTGCAACATTATTATAATTTCTCATAATGACTGGGAAAGCAAAAATAGCCATTCCCCCGTAGTTGCTACAATTCAGTTCAAATACTATTTTTCCATCACCCAACAGTAACTGCATGCTCAAGGGAGTTATTTTTACTAATGTGCTTAATTGTGCCCAGATGCTTGCATCAAGATAATAATTGCATTATCAACAGAGTAGTAATATGCAATTTGAAATACATAGTAAGTCATAAATTATATGCGATTAAATACATTGTATTTCATATGGCCGTAAATCGTAAGACTTTAGTAAAAGCTGGGACAGCGCGATGTGTATTTCAAAATTATAAACAGCTTCCTATAACGCACCCCGACAAACCTGCCTTTGCAGCAGCTTTGGCAACAATTACAGCTGAAAGCCTTGGAGGTATACTCCATACTTATAGTGACGATAATAGTACACCGTTTACGCTTCTCGTATCAAAATGGAATGAATCCAGCTCTCCCAAAGCCGTGCTAGTAAAAAAATCAATTTCAAACTGGACTACTGCTGTGTCCTTTTGGAATATTGCCAATCAAAACCTGTTCAGAAGAAACGAAGGCTTTGAAGAATTGGAAAATATCGATCGTATAATAATGAAGTCAACATATGAACTGTGGACAAAGACTCCAAGAGGAAGTCCAGTTCGTTGGGCAGAAGCCGCCCGCATATATGAAGAATCATGCCTGGCAGCACTAGAAGGCTTATGGTTTGCCGATGATGATTTTGAAAAATGGAACAATCAGCTGAATGACTTAAAGCCAAGATTGCTTAATGTGTTAGGATATGATTCGGTTTTAGAGATTACATCCAAGCGTTCAGACAAAGCGTTCCCAACAGAGTTCTTAAGAGAAGTCCTCTTTGCTGGCGGTAATGAACAGAGTCTCACCAAAATGGCATATTCCTGTATAGCAAAACCACTTCCTACCCATATTCCAATTGAAGTTCTGAGGAATCGAGGTGATCTAAGTCCGACTCAGGCTCTAGCATCTTATCTTGTAGATGATGAATATGGCCCTAAACTTACCTATGCTGCTGCAGCTAATTTGCTTGGCATGAAAAACAGGCAGGAAATTGGTACTCATCTCAAAAGGGCTAGAAACATTTTACAAAATTCTGGTCAAGATGCAAGGACAAGTAGATCAGTTCGCTCTAAAAACTTCAATAAACAAGCACCTGAAGCTATTGAAGTAAGCATTCTCCCTCTGAAAGACGAAAGGTTCAATGACTTCGATAATTAAAGAAAACAAATTTTCACAAAAATTTAATTATTCCGAGGTTCAAATCTTGCCCCCCGCACGTTACGCTGGGGATATAGGTAACGTGTAAAAACGGAACTCTTTTTAAAAATAACACCTGTTAGTTACTTCTATAAATATTTCATATGCACTATTGTGACCAGTGACACCATAAAAAATAGGAGCTATGTAAAATCTTGTTATCCATCTTTTTCTTCTTCACTTTCTGTTATACTATTCAGTATCTTGATATAATTGATGTTGTCTCTATTAATATAATATGTCTCTTTTTCCGTTACTAGCTCTAGTTGTCTACCAAACTTTCGAATGTTTCCTTGCATATCACAAGGTGAATCTGTTAATAACGATATTTTCGCATACGGGTAACTTGCTATATGTAAACCGTAGAAATAGGCAAACAAAGTGTATATTCCCACAAAAGCAATCAATATTGCCCCAATTGAGAATAAGACAAGCCCCATATGTGCTGAAGGATTTGTTAATATGAGATAATATAATGCACAGCAAAATATTGATATTATGAATGAAATGAAATAGGAATCCAACATATAGTTTAATTTCATATTTGTTTCTTGTTTTAATTTCACTAAACCCATTTCTTCAGTTATACTATATTTTCTGGACAAAAATAGCAGATAGAAATGCAACACTGTAATAAAAAAAACTGGCATTAAAAGGGTTATTAAAGATACCTGCCCATTTAATTGTAAAGTGTTTAGATTGTATTCTGAAATATGGATTATTGTCAGTATGGATCCAAAAGCTACCGTGAAAGGCAATAGCACAAACGAAAAAATAAAAATTGCTCCATTAATACAGTAACCGTGCACTTCAGTTTCATTGGAGGATACATTAACTATAATTCTGTCAAAATGATAAACAATAATCGATATTAGGGTTATAATAACAGACAGAATAATTGTAATGTCTAAAGTTAAATTCATATTTTATCAAATCCTTTTATGTCATCAAAAAAATCATTGTGGATTTCAAATGTATTACTAATTCAATTATTGTTTTTTTTATATAAGCAAATTACTTAACCTGTTAATCTCCTCACTGCTGGAGTATTCAAATTAAGATCCTCTGTTTCTCTTATCCTTTGCTTAATCCCCTGAAACCGGTTTCTAGAAATTTTCAGAGCTTCAGCCTGCTTTTGTGGCATTTGGAGAATATTATCCATAATCTCATGCTTGTTGACAAACTCTTGAGAACGCTTCACATCAAGAGCTTGCTCATCAATATTGTTAGCTTCCTTTCTAATATAGACAATAAAATCAACTTCAACATGTTTCATTAATAAGTTATAAATATATATACATATAATATTAAAAAGGAGGCATAAATAATGTACCAAGTATATGTAGTTAAAAGTAATGTGACTGGAAAAGCAACTAAAGCTTATACCACTAAGGAATTAGCTAAGAAAAATAAAAAACTATTAGAACATATAGAGGAAGTTATTGTTGTAGAATAAAGTAATCATAATTTAGTTTGATTTTTGAAAAACTCTCTTTTGCATAAAACCATGTGATTATCATGGTTTTTGTATTAATAAGATTATTTCAAAGCCTCAATAACCTCCTCACTGCCGGAGTATTCAAATTGAGATCTCCGTTATCTTTTATTCTCTTTTTAATACCCTGAAACCTGCTCCTAGAAACCCCCATAGATTCACCCTCTGTTTGAGACATGTTGAGGATATTATCCATTATCTCCTGTTTGTTGATGAACTCCTGAGCCTTCTTCACATCAATACTCTGCTCATCAATATTATTAGCTTCTTTCCCGATATAAACGATAGAATCAGCTTGAACATGCTTCCTTTCCAGTACTCCAATACCACCATCAAACTTAGATTCAAGATGATTAGCATACTCTATTATTGTCCTGCTCAGTTGCTTGAAATAATGAGATCCCTGTTTAACTTTTTGTGATTCATAATCAGTGAAGGGATCATACACAATGCTCTGAGGATCATTAGAAAATGGAGCTAGAGGCTTTACTGCCTTGCCGTTTTCCTCAATTGTCTGAAATCCCACAAGAAAGAAGTTAAAAGGTTTAATCTGCTCATTCCAAGACTTCCCTTTATTAATCTTATCAAACCTATGCAGTACGTTAGGAGTACTTACAGTAAGTCTTGAGATAGCATAGAGGTTAGAATACTTCTCTTCAATGTCTACCTCTGTAAGAATCCCATAGTGTAACTTAAGTAAATCTTCCCATATCTCAGCTTGCCAATCTCCAACACTCTTTGGAAATGGGTTTGTTAAATGACCAAGACCATGAAGCTTAAAGGATCTCTCACCTTCCATGAACTTGATCTTTCCATTCACATAAGTGTAAAGAGCATAACGTTTTGAGGATATACCATAAGACCACATATTCTCTTTTTCAGCCTTCAGCAAATCAATATCAAGGTTATATGGGTTAAGAGGTTGAAAATAGTCTATGATCTCCTGAGCATGTTCAGGAGGAACAAAGATAGAATCTGTATCCATGTAAGCATGAACAGCACCAAGCTCTTTGGCTTTAGCTTCAGCCATAGCCAAGAATAACTTAGATCCTGCTGTTATCATAACAGCTAACAGAGGATGATAATAGTTACCTGCTTTCTCATACCTGTTCTCTAAAGTATTAAAATCATCCAAACCAAAAACCTGAATATTACTTTTCTTATCTTCTGGATTCAGCTCAATAAAGATTCCATAACTTGTGGAATTTACAAGGATCTTAATAGCCTGTGCTCTGCTCTCTAATTGTTGGTATTCTGGATCTTCTTTACTAATACCCTTCATCTTAAGTTTGATATTCTGTCTTTCCTCAACAAGTACCTGAACAAAATTATCCTTTGCAGGATCAAGATCAATCCCAAGTATCTGAGATTCTCTTAATTGCTTTTGGACACCTTTTGGGATGAACTTGATTGCTTCAATGATCTCTGGAACTTTACCAGTAAGAATAACTGAGGATATAACATCAGGCAGAGCATACCATAATTCAGAGTCAGAACTAAGATAGTTGATACCTACATTATAGCCTGTTCCAGAGCCTTTGTAATCCATCCTTACAGGCAGTATATCATTGTCAGGCTGAACCTTAACCATAACAACAAAGTCTTTCCAATTCTCCTTATTCTGAAGGTATGTAAGATCTACTTTTGAGAGCATTTCTTTAATTTCATTGGTAACATCCTTCATTTCAAGAGATTCAGCTATCATGTATTTCCAGAGATCCATTAACAATACAATAGTTGGATACATGCTAGTAAAATCAAGGGTAGTTACCTTTACAGGCTCTTTTCTTATCTTACATTCACAGCGACCTCCATAATAGGAAGTCATGATATTACCAAGCATTTCAGGAGAGAAATCAGGATTATGAGTTAAGAATGATTGAATCCCCAATTGCTTTAAAGCGTATTTTCCAATAGATGCAGAGCTGTATATCTTGGTTAATGGTATGTCTATTTGATAGAGATCTAACTCAGCAATAAGTGTCTCATAAACTTCCCAAGTGGCACGAACATCAGTGATCATATAGTCAATGTATTCTTCAGTGACTTTTCCATGCTCTTCTGACTTTGTTTTCTGTGTTTTAGTAGTTAATAATTTACATGCTTTCTCAAGTGACACACGCTTTTTTTGAAGCAGAACTTCTGCAAGTGTTTGAACATCAAGGAAGTGTCCTGAAAAACGATCTTTACCTTTGTTGATTTTGGTTGAGGTTAATTTAAAAGTATGGGCTTGACCTAATTTCTTGATAATAATAGGAGGATTGAACCTATTTTCTGAAAGGGTAAAGGTAAACCCTCCCTTGTTCCTACCTCTAGAATCTCCTACTTTTTTAGAGATCCTACTAATATCAAAGGGTAAATTGTACCCTATACATAGACTATGAAAATTATAGATTTCGTTATAGAATACAGTATCTATAAACTCATCTAGGGTATAGATTACTAGATTATGTCTAGTGGTATAGATTTCACATAGACTTTTTTCATTATCGGCAAGTATAGAAGGGTTATAGAATAGACCTTCATGCTGAATGTACCCATTTTGGTATATCTGAAAATACCCTATCTTAAAGTTTTGATATTGGTCTATGGTAGTTTCTGTATCAAAAACTAGTACCCTATCATGCCTTAAGGGTACATCTTCAGGTTTGTAAAAGGGATTACCTGAAGATTTCTTTACCTTCTGTGTATATCCCCTAACAGCTATCTTAGACATTTACGGTCATCTCCATTCCAAGATTAATTAACCGATCTCCAAGTTCTCTTAATAAAGCTCCAATAGAAATGATATTAAAAGCTCTCTTATTCTGCAAGGAAGCTTCACTTGATCTTACTTTAGGGCTAAGTCTGTTTTGTTCTGATGTTATCTTAAAATGACAATTCTTACAGAGAGGCTTAATCCAGTCTGTATTATTTCTGCCATCAACATGATGCATTTCAATAAGTTTAGGAGTATCCTCTCCACATACAGCACATGCCATCGGTGGTTTCTTTCCCTTCTTGTTATTTTTAATATAATTTGCATAAGCATCTTTATCCATAGTATCCACTCCTCAACTTTGATAGATCTGTAAAAATTCAGGCTCTTCCTGAGCTTCCATTATTTCAAATAGCTTATCAAGATCAGTTTCAAGATAATGCTCCTTGCCGCTAGCATCGGTGATTTTGACACTGCCAAACCGCTTTAATGAAGCCTCATCACCGCTTCTTAGAGCTTTTTGAACAGCGTTCATATACTCCGCTATCAGTTTTCGATCTTTTGAATTTGCGGTTATTATGGTTGTTTGACCTGTATTCCTACCATAGATCAACATCTCAGTTTCTATTGTATCAGAAGAATTTACTCTCCATTTACCCTTTGATTTATGGAGATTCTTTCCAAGATGTTTTACTGCAAAGTCTTTGTTTACTCCTACCTTTTCAACTGCTTTTGTTAAAGAGTCGCCTTTTCTCATATATCTGAGAACTTTAAGAGATAGGGTTCTATCTCTTTTCTGAGTAGATGTCAGGGTGTTCCATGCGTTGTCTCTTAGTGTATGATCTCTCAATTTTAGATCCCTGAGATCCTTCAAGTTCATATTTGGAAATCTCTCATGTTTCCTAATGATCTCCTTTGCATAGCGTGTATCTCTTGGCTGAGCTTTGAACCATTCTCCATATGTCCTGAAGTTAGCTGAGAATATTTTACGAGTCATTTCTCAGCCTCCCAGAGCTTCATTAATGCTATTCTGACAACTTCAGCTTGAGAACATCCATGTTCTTTAGCAAACTGTTCTAACTTTATCTTTAGAAATTTTGGCAAAGTTACACTTACTCGGGTACTTTTCGTATTCATATAAATCCAGTCCAAGCGCCATTGTTACTTTAGTTAGTGGCGCATTTTTTACTTCATATCGGATGCCAAATTTACTGTCATAATTGCTGGCACAAATCCTACATAGTTTTTGCAGATATATATCCCTTATAGCGACTATATTTGAATACAATACCAGAGTATATATTATCAATTAATGCACCACATATGGTAACAAACGGTTACTGATTTTTACTGATACCATAAAGAATATAAAAAGAAACAGCATTATAATAATATATACATTGTCTGATACTGATGGTGTTTTTGTGAATTAAATTCTTTTAAATGGCACTAATAAGATAAGCTTAAATAACTCTCGCACCTTTCTCCTATCAAAAATAGCTACTGATATCAAATACCTTTTGAGAGATTATTAATCTCAACAAAAATAAAGGGGTTTAGTTATGAATGAAGATGAACAAAAAACGCATGGATTTAAGCTTCTTACTGATGAAATAACAGATACCGACTTTTTTGAAGATAAAACCCATGAAAACGTAGCTGAAACTTTATACAAATTGATAGACGATAATGACAATGGTTTTACCATAGGATTAGAGGGGTCATGGGGTTCTGGTAAATCAACGGTTGTATCAATTCTTAAAAAAAAGATTGAAAAAAAGTCTTTTCATTACTTCTATTTTGATGCATGGGCACACGAAGGTGATCATCTTAGAAGAATATTTCTTGAATCATTAATATCTCAAGTCGATGTCGAATCTAAAAAATTGAAAGAGTTAAGTGAAAAGATTTCCAATCGCAAGCGTGAAACTATTACTCATACAAAACAATATGGGACAAAACTTGGCAAATGGTTAGCAGGTTCAGTTTTATTTGTACCCTTAGGCGCAGGTCTTGTATCTGGGGTGGACAGTTCACAACTATTTTTTCAATTGGGTGGAAATCCACACTTGCCTTTTTTGTTTGGGGTCTTTTTTTCGCTTATGCCTGTATGGGTCATTATAGGAAACATCTGTTATTTAGGAAATAATGCATGGAAAACGGAAAACTGGGCATTTTTAGAAAGTGAAGTAAACAATACTACGACTCAAGAAATCTCAGAAGACGAGGAACGATCTTCAATTGAGTTCGAAAAATATTTCGGAGAAATTATGTCCGAGATTTTTGAAGACGATCCTTCTAGTAAATTGATGATTGTTGTTGACAATCTTGATCGAATTGATGCACAAGACTCTTTGAAAATCTGGTCAACTCTCCAAACCTTTCTTCAACAGCGTAATCCTTCAAAACCCAATAACCAGTGGTATAAGAAGATTTGGATTATTGTTCCTTATGATATGAATGGGCTTTCTAAGCTCTGGGGTAAGGAAAATATATTAAGCTATGATGAAAACACTTCAGATGAAAAATGCTTAGGATCATGTGCAAAATCATTTTTTGATAAGTGTTTTCAAATCCGCATCGAAGTTCCAGAGCCAGTTCTTACAGGATGGGAAAGTTTCACAAGGGAAATGATAAATGAAGCATGCATTGGTTGGAATAATGATGATAAAAATGATGTTTTAAGAATGTTAAAATTAACACGTGAAAATCTTGGTGATATTCCAACCCCTCGTGAAATTAAAAATTATATAAATCAAGTAGGGATATTACGATTGCATGCCGATAAAAATATTCCAACCAAAAGCGTAGCCTATTATGTAGTTCACAAGTACTTAAAAGGATCTTCTACACAAAAAATTAAGCGCGAATTAATAAATAACGAATTACCGAAAGTGCAAGATAATCCATTCTTACCATCTGAATGCAGTAAACATTTGGCTGGAATCGTTTTTGGAGTTGGGGCACAAAAAGGGCATCAATTGCTTCTTGAGCCAGAAATAGAAAAAGTTTTGCAAAATGCGAATGGGCATGAATTAAAAGCTTTAGAGGAAATGCATGAAAGTGGTTTTTGGCCAGTCTTTGATCATCACATCGATAAATTAACTCCTTCAGGTATTTTATTTAATTATTCAAAAGCAATTTATAGTGGTTTATGGGACTCGCATGAAAAACAGTGCCGCAAATTTGTAAAAAAAATAGAAGGGCATTTAATAAAAAAATCTTTATCCCTTCTACCGGAAGGCTGTATCGAAGATTATTTGCCCATCATAAAGATGTCATCAAATAAAATAGTTCTTCAAAGAATTTGGGATATGGTTTTAATAGAATTGGAAACAAGAATTGCAGGAAACAATGAATTTGACTATGAAGCAAATGTAAAATATCTTGAAAATATAGTTGAAATCATAGGTGATATTCACAAAACACACATCTTCTCTAAAATAAGCTCTGAAGAATTGACTCAATGGGCTCTTGCATCTGATTCTCAACATGTACCAGCTTATAAATGGATTTTACCCCCTCAAGAAGTAGAAAATGATATTGTTGATAACATTGGATCATCTTCTTCTATTAAAGCTGGTACAAAAGAACTTCTAACTTATTCTATCAATGCCGGCATTAATAGTTGGGAAAAAATTCCTTTAGCACTAAGAAATCATATATTCCAGAACAATGGTAATCAGGTTAATGAAAATAATCCTTCTATAGAGGCACTTGACATTTTAGTTTGGATTACTTCATATGATGAGTCTTGTAGAGAAGAAATTAAAGAGTTACTTAAAACCGGACAATATCATAACTTTGTTTATCATCAACAAAAGAATAAATCGCCAATATATTCTGCTTTACTAATGGCTTACTATTTCAAAAATGACTTGCACACTATTTCGATTCCAGCAGTTGAAAGTTCAGCACGTGGTTTACAAGTGATGCGTGATGTTTGGACTAACAGAAATGAAATAAATGCAAAAGAGATGTACGCTTATATCAAACAATTTAATCATTTCAATCTTTTGTGGGATCTTGTGGAATGTAACGACAATAAACTTGGTGTTGATATTATTAATCTTGCTTTTGAAGATGAAACTTCTAATTTATTTGTTTGCTCTGATGTACTCAATAAGATGCACTTCACTCTGGAGCTGATTGAGAATGAAAACAATGATATGAAAGACAAGCTAGTAACCCGATTTATGAAGCATTCAGAAATCAAAGATGAAATTAGAAATTCTTCAAATTTAGATGTTTCATACTATTCAGAGGAACTTTTTTTGGTGTTGAAAAATACAGATGATGAAGAAATAATCAATAGAATTGTATCAACTTTAATTCTGTTGGAAAAGGATGAATGGAATATATATTTCGAAGATGACACATACCTTGCAAACCTTGCTTTAGAAGTTCAAAATAAAAAACCGTCTTTCTGGCTTGAAAATGCTTATTCGGATTCGATTTTTGAATTTGCTGAGCAATGGGCGAATTCTGATGATTGCACGACTAATTGGCAAAAAAGTAACTGGATTGCTCTTACGAATTTAATGGGAGAAAGCTTCCAAAAACACTACAAAAATAAGATTACTAAACTACTATTGGAGAATAAATTTGTTGTCACACCCGAATTCTATACCTACAATATGAATTTATTTGAGTACCCGAAACTATTCAAAGAAGGTCTATACAAAATACAAGATTTACTTGAGGAAGCAGTTAAAGATAATGATCTTGGCCGCTTAGAAATATTAGATGAGATTTTAAGTCATGATGAGAATGGAGATTTTGTTCCAGAAAAATACATCTCAGATGTTATATCAAAAGACCTTAATGATCTTTATTGGACTCAAGATGACAATAATATGGAACAAAAAAATATCTTAAAACGATTGGCTAAAAAGTTTAATATTGAAATCAAAGAACCAGTTTTTGACTATGAGGATGAAGAATCTTAATGATATTTACATTACATAAAAAAGCAAAAAGAAGAGGATTTAACGTGTAAGTTAATCTACATCCTCTGTTTCTATTTTATTTAAATGATTTTAAATTATCATGTTGATTAAACAGAACATTGTGAATTAAATATCAAAGTTCCGTTTTTAGACGTTACCTATATCCCCGCACGTTACGCTGGGGTAATAGTAATCTCCAGAAAACGCAACGTTTAGTAAACTCTGGCCACAAATGTTTTTAATTAACCTTGAATAACCATTGTTAAATTCAACTTCAGAATAAAGCACAAAAAATTTTTATGCTGGTAGGTTTATTATTTTGCAATGGAAGATATTGTACCTTATTTATTCATTCTTGCAATAGTTACGGGAGCTTTAGTATTTCTGATATTGTTAAATGAATGTATTCGTTGGACGAAAAATTTATATTTTGCAAATAAATACTTACAGAAATTCACACAGTTTGCAAACTTAGTTTTAAAGCGGAAATTTGATGAGGAGCTTTATGTTTGGCTAACACAAAATGAACCTGAAATACAACTGGATCTTGGTGTTTTGGGGGAATTTGATCATGAAAACGGTAAATATTTTATAGTCTCAAATGCAATTCCAAATTTAGCCATAGTTGGACAAGGGAGATCTTCTTTTTATCAAATTGATGAAGCAGAAAAACAATCTTTTAATTGCAAGCATGCGCTTAATAGGCATATTGGTCTAACGAAGAAATATTTAGGGAAAGCACTCCAAGATTTATTTAATCCGCTAAAGTGGTTACATGTGGCAATATTGTTACCAATTCACATTTTTAGATGGTTGGGATTCAAAAATAGTTCTTTAGATTATCTAGAAAAAAATACAGTTGCTAAAATAATGTCTGGTACTTTTGTACTTATACAAGTTGTCGCGGCTATAATTACTATCTTTGGTTGATATTTATTATAAAATATCAATGGTTCTGCATATTTTTGAGAAACGTTAATTCTACTATGTTTGTCATGAAAATGGCAATTATTAAATATGTAAATCTATTAATAAGTGGCATGCATAAATTTAGATCCTTCATTTTTGTTTTTTTTATTTTGTTAAGTATTTCTAATGTACATGCCACCAATTATAATTTGGAGATTAATTCCGAATTAGTTGATAATTATGGAACGAAATTAAACGTAGATAAGGAAATACAAGTTGAACAAAATTTAGCAATTCATTTTAGTGTAGTAAATAAAAATGATTTGTGGATTAATGTTCGTAATCTCAATTTAAGACTAAATGCTAATAAAGATTCAGAACGCTTTATCCCAATTTCTTCTGGAAATGATGTTACATTGATTGAGGAATTATTAATTCCTCCCGAGAGTCAGGCAGATTTTTATATTGTTTTAGAAAAATATAATTCACTAAACGAAAATGATAGAATTGGATCTTGGGTTGTAAGCTTTGAGACTACAGAGACTTCATCAAATAGTTTTTCTTCATTAGACTTGATAAAAGAGAACTATTTAGTTTTAAATTTAATGAAGCCTAACAATATTGAATTTAGAGTAATTAGAGAACAAGCCCAGTTGGATCAAAATATAGATTTACCTTCTAGTCTTTCCTATGAAAATCTTGCTGCGACTGATAATATAGTAAGTATTATAGGGGGTCTTATTTTAATTATTGGAACTTTGGTAGGAATTGTAAAGGTGACTAAGGGCAAATCTAAAAAATGAATATGTCATCATAGCATGGTATTATTCCACTGCTCCAACCGTTCCCTTACATGCTTGTTAAGGGTAAACGGTTTATCTCCCTTAGCATTCTGCTTCATGTAGTGCAAAGTACCCTTAGAAAATCCCATGTTCTTCCAGTCAGTATAGGAGATCTCAAGGATCTTTTGCCTTATATCCTGTGAATCATGCCTCTCAACAGTATAAGCAGGCTTGCTAAAATCAATATTTTTCCTTTTTCCAACAAGATACTGAGCAAGCTCCCTTGCTTTCAATAACAAGGCATAGCTCCACATAACAGATTGTTTCTTGTAAGCTACCTTCTTATTCATCCGGTTATTGAACTCTTCAGTGACCTTCTTAGCTCCTGAAGGTTTCAACCTTAAAGAATAACTCTCAGTTCTTATGAAGTCCTTATCATCCATCTTTTTTGATTCAATCAGGCTGATAACTGTAAGATCAACTGCAACAAAAGTCCGAATCAAATACAACACCAATACAAAAAGGTGACATAGGCACAAATCCTTGGCGCCTAAGGAAACAACAATGTTCAAAAAATTCCTCTTCCAGAGAGGTAGTTTTCCGTCTTAATATGAAAAGGCATATTGCAGTATAGCGGAAGGAAAATACATGTCAATTTCGAGGTTCCCTAGTTTAAGTACAAAACTAGATGGCAGTTCCTTCACCAAAGATATCAGAGGTGATAAAATACCAAACATCTGGAGGGTATTTCCTTTGTTTGATATCATCACACTAATAGATTTCATTGCTGCTTCTCTCCATATTTTGTCGTATTATAGGTAGAGTGGGTAAAAATGGGACAAAATGAAAACAGTCTCTTTAGAAAAGGGTCAAGATTGTCAAACGTGGGGGTGGATTGAAAAAAAGAAAAAAGAAAATGGTGGTCTCAAAGGTAGACAGTAATAGACTTCTGTTCACCTGGTTCGTAACTGTAGAGTGGATGCTCAACGCCTATTACAGTAAATGTGACTGGATTTCCTTTCCCAAGTTTGAATTTTCCTGAATCGATTTTTGCTTGTCCTTCTCCGTTTGTAGTTCCCGAAACAATCTTTAGAATCTATTTTCCCAAAAGCATAAGACCTGTTGAATCCAACTTTTAAGTAGTGAATGCTATGGAACTGAAAGGTCAGACCGCCATTGTCACAGGTGGGGGCAGGGGGATAGGGAGAGCCATCTGCCTGAGCCTTGCAGATGAAGGAGCCAATATAGTTGTGACTTCAAGGACAGAGGAAGAGATACAGCAGACCAGGCAAATGGTTGAGGATACAGGAGCAAGCTGTCTTGCCATAAGCACAGACATCAGAGAGGAGGAAGGTGTCAAGAAACTCATCTCAAAGACCATGGATGTTTTCGGTAAGATCGACATACTGGTCAATGATGCTGGTGTTGCCTATAGGAAACCTCTTCAGGACATCTCAACTGATGAATATGATGAGATAATGGACACCAATGTCAAGGGCATGTTCCTCTGCACAAAATACGCCCTTCCACATATTCTCAAAAGCGATTCAGCCAGGATCGTTAACATATCTTCTGGTGCCGGAAAACAGGGGATACCCCAGCTTTCTGTCTATTGTGCCTCCAAATTTGCTGTTATCGGCATCACAGAGTCCCTTGCCAGCGAACTTGCTGGAAAGGTGAAGGTATATGCAGTATGTCCGGGGGGCGTTGATACCCAGATGTATAGATCCCTGTTCTCCGATGAGCCAATGCTCAAACCTGAGCACATTGCACAAAAGGTACTGGAATTGTGCTTCCCTGATTCAAAAGTACCGTCAGGCTCATCAATAGAAGTCTACAGGCCACCTTTCTAAGATAGATGGAGGGATTCCCATATTCAAGAACAGAAAAGAAGCAGGAGACAAGCTTGCCATAGCCCTTGATAAATACAGGAAAGAAAAACCAATCGTCCTGGCCATCCCGCGTGGGGGTGTTGAGATAGGATATCGTGTGGCAATGTACCTGGAAGCAGAGATGTCCCTGATAGTTGTCAGGAAACTGCCATTCCCGGATAATCCAGAGGCAGGGTTTGGTGCGATTGCAGAGAATGGAAGCACCTTCATCTTCCCTGAAGCAGGGAACTGGCTCTCAGGTGAAGAGATACAAAGTATAGAAGAAGCCCAGATAGCAGAGATCGAAAGACGGATAGATGTCTTGAGGTCAGGAGAACCCCTGCCAGACATAGAGGACAGGACCGTTATTCTGGTAGATGATGGAATAGCAATGGGATCCACGATGAGAGCTGCCATAATGCTCTGCAAAAAAAAGAAGGCAAAAAAGATCGTAGTTGCAGTACCTGTAACAGGAAGGGAGACCGCCGCAAAGATAGGGGACCTGATAGATGATATGGTAGTCCTGGAAATGCCCCATCAATTCTATGCGGTCGCACAGGTCTATGAGAACTGGTATGATGTCCCTGACTTCGAGGTTCTTGAGATCATGAAGATGATTGAATAAGATATTTTGGAATTCGATCTGCCTTAATAATAGAACGGTTCACAAAAGGGCCTTACACCGTGCACATGGCTCGCAACCCTTGATATCAGTATCATCAAGGGTATTTGAGAAATGCATCACACATCCTATATCAGGACAATGCACAAGCCCGAACATATGTCCGATCTCGTGTATGGCTTCTTTGAGAATCCTCTCCTTGAACAAAAACTCATTTGGCGGGAGTCCATAGTACTCCTCCCTCAACCTTGTGAGTGAGATCACAGCTACCCTCTCAGCCGCAAGTCCAAAGATAAAATTGAAAGACTTTACATATATGTCCTTATCGATGATGCCCAGCATCTTTGAACCATCACTGGGTATTGACATCATCATATCAGCAAGAATGGTCGATGCTTCATACTGCCCCCTATCAGGATTATAGGCATAAGACGGAATTGACATTGCCGGGTCGATCTTGACAGGCAGGGAGAAGATAGAGCTTATATGGTCTTTCAGCCCATCCAGCAAACCCTTTTCGACCTCACCTATCGGCCTTATATGCAACAACATTCTCCAAAACCCCCAATACTTCTGTTCAACTCTGCCTTATGATCATGATGTTCACTTTTCTGTGCCTGGGCCCATCCATTTCAGCAAAAAATATACTTTGCCAGGTTCCAAGCACCAGCTTTCCATCTATTATGGGAATGGCCTCACTCGAGCCCAGAAGGACGGCTTTGAGGTGGGAATCGGCATTGTCATCTATCCTGTCATGCTGATAGCCGGCCGAAGGGGGAACGAGTCTTTCCAACAGGTTCAGAATATCATCACGCAGACCTGATTCATTTTCATTGACAATTATCGATGTAGTGGTATGTGTAGTACTGATGACACAAATCCCATTCAGGATATCACTTGTTTCTACAGCTTCTTTCACCACATCGGTGATATCAATAAGTTCGACGCGTCTACTTGTTTCAATTTTCATTTTCTCTAAATACCTGTTCTATTTTATCAACCGTATTTTCAGTATCAAAATGTAGGATGCCAATTCCTCCTGCATTTTCCCAGTTTTCAATATTTTCAGTATTGTCATCTACAAGGATGCAACTGGGAGATGAATACATCTTTTTATCCGAACGTCTGCAGATAATAGCTTTATCAGCAAAGTCTTTACCAATCTCTCTGGCCAACCAGTCGTATTTCCCTTTCATACTGAATTCTGCTACACGTCCTCTTTTAGGATTTGGATGTGCTGAAAGAATTGTTGTGTTGTAGTTTAATAGATAATCAACAAGGTTTCTACCATCATTTCTCCATGGCATTTCTGACCAAAAATTGATCCCATGAGATTCAACGATCTTCCAGAATTTATCCCTGTCCGAGTTATGTAGTTTGATAAGTCCAGAAGAAATATTGTTGCACGCATTATCAAAGTCGGTGATTACATTATCCATATCAAGATAGATTCTATACTGAATATTGGTATGAGAAATCGTTTCATTTTTTATTGGCATTGTGGTTCACTCGTTATAATTGTAAGTGGAGAGTGGGTCTGTAGAAACCCTATCAAAATCGATGTCCATTGACTGGAATTGAGATTATAATCTAATATCGTGCAACACATTAGATAATATTTTTAAATCTGATTGTTGCCTGAATATTGAGGATTTCTACAGAGCCATCATATGATACATTTATATGTGGTATAATTCCCTCCGCATGTATTTCCAATCGCAAAAGAAAGTTTATATTACTCGATTTGAATTAAATCCTACTGAATGCGCCAAAAATGTACTACAACCTCTTATCGACTATATTAACATTTCAATAAATGTTCACTTACTAGTAAAGATCGATTTCATGCTGTCATAGGTATGACAACAGGAAAGGACTCAATCCATTCTCTTTCTAAATGCTATCACAAAATACCTTGTAAAACATCACTTCGATATCATCTTCAAAAAATCGATGTGAGACAACTCATAGACTCAAATAACAAAATCCTTATGTAGCTCCCTCTTCAAATATTAAAGTCTAACCAAAATAGACTTTGCTATCGATTAACCAATGATCCTTACTATGGTCAAACAAATGTTCTTAATTCGGGATATGTAATACGAAGACAAGCAAAAAAGTCAATAAACTCATTCTATTCATACATTTAACTGTACATCATTGACAAAAATAAACGGTTTACACTATCTGTTCTACCTGTAGAAAAAGGCAAAAAGCAAAATGTAACAGAGTTCCCCATACACGTGGGGATGAATAAAATCTCTGGCATATGTTCAAGTGTTCAAAAAAGTTCTCTATACATGTAGGAATAGACCAATTTGTATGTAGTTCTCTAAACTAGTGAAATCAAGTCTCTTTATTTCCGCTTTTCGAAAAATAATACGGAACTTAGGCATATCATTTCATAGGGGATAATTAAAGCACGTTATTTTTCATTTTCTAAGTTCTGCAATTGATAGCTCATATTCGGCTTTAGTTTCAGAGGGGAATATGTAGTACCCTATAATGAATCTTTTTTCATGGTAATATCTGGGTATATTTGGTATCTATTTATTGAAACCATATTTTTGGTGCAATTGGTAGATCATAATACTATACTATGTATTTGATAAGAAGTACCTACAGGCTTGATAAATTGGTTCTCGAACAGAATTCCTAAACGTTGATGCATAATCATTCCTACTGATGTAGAAATAGCAAAATTTGTTCAAGAGATTTATATGTAGAAAAAACTAATAGATTAATGGGGTAATGCAAAATAAAAGATAACTGCAGAAATGGGGGACTTCAATTGACATTTTATTAGCTCTGAAAACTTTTAGGTCTCCAAAAATGAACTGAAAATCAAACAGTATCAATATTTTTAATCCAACGGGGGAGAAATATCTATGCCTGTGATGAGTATTGTAGGCTGCGAAATGTTTGAAGATGAAATTATTTATCTGATTCAAAATGATCCAACACTTGATGAAGTGATCGTAGTTGAAAATGAGAATTCTGTTGGATTAGCTCAGAAACTGAATGATATAGGATATTCCCATACAGTACTGCCTCTTGCTAAAATAACCCTTAAATCCGAAAGAAAAGACGTTGAGAGATTTTCCCTTATTGTATATTTACTTGAGATCGAACTTGATTCACAAGGAGAACGTCTAAAGGATGAAGTGTACAAAACTGTGGATCAGATGGTCAGATATTCTGACAGCATACTTGTTTTCTATGGATTATGCGGAAACGTACTTGTAGATATTGAAAAAGATTTTGAGTCCTGTCCATGCCCTATCAGCATACTCAAAGACGAGGAAGATAGGATCGTAGACGACTGTATCTGCGCAGCCCTTGGTGGAAGGGAAGTCTATATGCAGCCCCTGAAGGACACAAAAGGAGAGGGAATTTATTTCCTCACTCCAATGCAGGCAGCCCGCTGGAGAGATATGGTGGTGATCACGCGTCTTACTCCTGATCCCAATGATATAGAAATGGTAAAGATAGTTTTCAATTATGCGGGATACAAACATGTTGCAAAGGTCGATACTGGCCTTGCCTATGAAAAGGATTTCGAGAAAAAGGTAGACGAGTTTGCCAAATTGTTTAATCTCAATGTGATAGATCTAAAAGGAAATTTGGAAATTTTTGAAAATAGTTATGAAAATGCAAAAGTAGATATGTTTAAAAATATTAAACAAAAATGATTAAAAATGTTTATTTTTGATTTTTATTGTGATTTAGATAAAATCCTGACATTTATATTAGGTTCTTCTTGTTTTACCTTTCATCCAAGTCAGATAAGTAGATATAGCATAAAATAAAAACATTTACACAAATGAATACTGGGTAATTAATATCTGCAATAGTACAGTAAAATCATTATGCTGCCACTTGGTGGAGAGTTTGATTCTTCCGAAGTCTAATAAGTTGGGAAAGGAGAATACTATGAAGCAAATTGATTTGGAAACAATTATTAACAGTAGTCCGATAATTGTTTTTTGTGGAAGGTAGAGAAAGACTGGCCTGTGGAATACGTAACAGATAATATCCTGCAATTTGGTTATATGCCAGATGATTTTACATCAGGACGCATTCCCTATGCTAACATAATACATCCAGATGATCAGGAACGTGTTCATACAGAGTTTGACAAATATCTTGAAGAAAAAGTGCATAAAGGTTTCACTCTGAATTATAGAATACTTACTAAATTTGGAGATGTTAGATGGGTCAATGAAAGAACATTGATCCAGCGTGATGAAGATGGTAACATCACCCATTATCAGGGAATTATTCTTGATATCACCGAACACAAAAAGGCAGAGGAAGCATTGGAACTAAACGTGTCTCGCCTGGAAGCACTGCTGCAACTTAGCCAGATGACTGGAGCACCATTGCAGGAGATCACAGATTTTGTCCTTGAAGAAGGGATAAGACTTACCCAGAGCAAGCTGGGCTATCTTGCATTTTTGAGCGCAGACGAAAAAGTTCTCATAATGCATTCCTGGTCCAGAGTCGCGATGAAAGTTTGCAAAATTAGAGATAAACCCATAGAATATCCTCTGGAAAGTACCGGTCTTTGGGGAGAAGCTGTAAGACAGAGAAAACCCATTGTAACCAATGATTACTCCACCCCCAGCCCCCTTAAGAAAGGATATCCTCAAGGTCATGTGGAAATAAAAAGTCACATGAATGTTCCCATATTTGATGGTAATCGGATTGTTGCAGTTGCAGGTGTGGGAAACAAAGAAGAGGATTATGATGAATCAGATATCCGTCAATTGACGTTGTTGATGCAGGGCATGTGGACACACATTAAACGTAAGTGGGTTGAAGATGCAGCTAAAAAGATTCATGGGCCAGCAGCATGGATACAGCGCGGATGGCAGGAAAAGTTTGATTCTGATACTAAATGATGCAGGATTATTCTATATATTAATCGATTCCAGGCTGTACGCAAGTTTGTGATAAATAGATAGATTTGTGTACAGGCAGCTTATACAATTCATGATGTTTTCTCTTACATTCTGATATTGCTGGTAACTGGCTACTTCAACCTATAATTCTGATCTTGATAGGTTCATAAACTACGAGGAAGAAATTCTGAGATTTGGTAAAGATGAGAAAGTTCCTTTTGATAACAATCAGGCGGAAAGGGATATTAGGATGGTGAAAGTTCAACAGAAAATATCTGGAACATTTAAAAGTGATCAAGGAGCGGATGCTTTTTGCCGAATAAGAGGATACATTTCTACGATTAAAAAATGACATATCAGTAATAGAATCCATTCTTAAGGCGCTCAAAGAAGCGCCGATAACTATACGCTGAATAGTTACAGCAGGATTATGGTATGAACAAAGAATACTTTGAAAATCTAAACAGAAAAGTTTCCTTAATATTTGACTCTGAGCTTGCAGTTGTTCGTAAAAATTACGATTCTGCGATTCTTGTAGGAGACCTACATGGCAATTTGAAGGCATTGGAATTCATAGTGAAAATGAGCGCGAAACTAAAATGTACCAAATTTATCTTTCTTGGAGACTATGTTGATAGGGGAGGTCACTCAGTTGAAGTTCTTTGTCGCTTATTCCAGTTAAAGATTAACCATCCTGATAATATAATTCTTCTTCGCGGCAATCATGAGACCGCAGGCACCAATGCATTTTATGGCCTCTATAATGATTTGGATGAGGATGACAAGATATTTACTCTTGTGAACAGGACATTTGAAAATATGCCAATTGCGGCCGTTGTGAATGGCTCGGTATTTTGTGTACATGGAGGAATCGCGAATCCTATATGTTTGGACCTCATTAAGAAAGAGGATTATCTTTCCTATTTATGGAACGATCCTAATGAGGATTATGGTTTAAAGGAATCTGCTCAAAGATGGGGAGCTCAGGAATTTGGTCCTGATGTTTGTGAAGAGTTTCTCAGAATCAACGACCTTGAAAAGATAGTTCGGGGTCACTCTGCATTGGACAAAGGATACAAATGGTGGTTTGATGGTAAATTGCTATCTTTGTTCTCGACACCTGATTATTGTGAATCAAAGAATTTGGGTGCCTTTGCCTTTCTTGAAAATGGATGTTTAGAGATATTTGTATTTGGACGTTCGATAGAGGGTTCCTATTCCTTGATTGAACCCACAGATTACTGATTATTAGGAATATTATGGAGTGTTATGAATGGATGAAATGTTGGCTCTGTAGAAAACCTATCAAAATCAATACCAATCGGGCAAAATTGACAAATACCTTCAATATCTGACAGTACATTTTAAATAATTGTTAACTTTCATTCTCGCCTGAATATCAGGGATTTCTACAGAGCCAGAAAAAGAATTTTAAAAAATTGAAAGTGGAGTTTGATTTAGAAAGCTGTAACAACGAAAATAATATATCTCCAATCCATCCACAAAATATCATCAAATACATTGAGGTAATTATTAAATTAATTGAAGAAAAAATTGATGAAAAATATGGATGTATAATTATTTAACTTTAAACTTCTATCCTTCCTTTATTATGGGTTATCTTCATCCCTGTTTCCTTTATTTGGCGGTAACGGATTGAAAATGTCCGCACCGGTTACAAAGTTCACATTTTTCCCAAGTAATTTGAGAATGCGAAAAAACGAGCCATCGATCCGGTTTCAGCAATGCGCAAATATAAATCATATATTCTATTTTCTTGAATGATATTTTCAATATCATTGATCCCTAAATATGAACATAAATTAATATGTTCCTCTTTTGATAGAGTATATGCGATAGCCAGACACTGTCGGGCATTAGGTTTGCACTCATCTGCATAGGGAATCTTTAAAAACTTGTGGAGTATCAAACTTAATTTTGATGGTCTTGCATTAGCATTCGTATTTTTTAAATTATCACACTCTACACGGAAATTTTCTGTCTTTATTTTCTGCTCATCAGATAACTTATCATAACGCTGATAGAGATCTATAAATCCGAGTGCACTTTCGATTGATTTATCTCTTTCCCAATAACTAAGATCATTCCAGAAATGTTTCAAATCACGAATTTCATATTCAATTAATATTTTGTATAAATTATCTGTAATCGGAATCCTCTCCCTATATATTAAATGGAAGTTGTTCTTCTTAAATAAATAGTTAATTATGTGATGTACATATCACAAAATACTCATTACTTTTTGTCCTTTATTATGGGTATTAGGTCATCCACATTTGCAGACATTAAAAAAAGTAGATGGTCACCGATGTTCAATATTAAAAGAACAACAGTGCCTCTTAATCACTATTTCCTTTTATTGGCGGAGTAAGAATTGGATGATTATATATGTTATATTCCGTTAATCTCGTTAACTTTTTGAGGAATAATGTTTAGAATCACAGTTTCACAAATAATATAGTGCAATGTAAAGCAAATATAAATGATATGTAAAAACTCAGGTTTTGTATGGATTTATGGGGGAACTGACATGAAGATTAAACAAAATATGGTAATTTGTATTGGAATATCCTTGATATTTCTGACAATGTTTGCTGGAAATACTGCTGCTTCTACCGGAGGAGACATTGACATCGAAAAATATGTATGGAACCCAACACTCAATAGCGGTGCCGGTGACTGGGATAACGCTGATATTGCACCAGGTCCAAGCCTCTTTGTTGGTTCTACTGTTCAGTGGAAGTATGAAGTCACAAATAACGCAGGTGTACCATTGCTAGTCTCGTCTGTTGCCGATAATCAACCAGGTGTAACTCCTGAATATCAGAGCGGTAATGACAATGGTGACATTTTACTTGATCCAACCGAGACTTGGATTTACACAGCTACTGGCACAGCTGTCCTTGGACTGAATATGAACATTGCTACTGTAGATGCTATGACTGGTCCTTTTTCTCCAATCTATCATGATGAGGATTCCTGCCACTACACCGGCATTGAGGGAAATGAAATTCCAGAGTTCCCAACCATTGTACTCCCAATAGCTGCAATACTTGGTCTGGCACTCTTGTTCCAGCGCAGAAAGGAGTAATCTAACTCCTTTTTAATTTAGAGAATTCATAATTCTCTTCAGATTCCTCGACTTAAAGTTCAAATTCTCTTCCTTTGTTTTTTCATTTATATAATGCAAAGTTCCTTTATTATGGGATATCTTCATCCCTGTTTCCTTTACTTGGCGAAGAAGGAATAGGATGATTGTATTTTTATCTTTTAAATTAATGCCGTTTATTCTTTAAGTAGCAACTTTCAGAATCACTGTTTCGCAAAGAATATAGTGCAGTGTAGAGCAAATATAAACAACATATAAAAACTCAGATTTTGTATGTATTCGTGGGGAGTTGAAATGAGAAACAAACAAAATATGATAATTTGTATAGGCGTAGCCTTGATATTACTGATAATGTCTGTGGGGAATGCTGCTGCTAATGACGTATTGCTCGACGTGGCATTTGACATTGAGCTGACTCAAGATGCCGATACAAATCCGGTGGGCACCGAGCATACCGTTACAGCGACGGTAACACAAATAGGGTTTGCTGGCGCCTTACCTGCACCAGATGGAACTATCGTGAACTTTATCATCAGTGGTCCAAACGCTGCGAAGTCTGGCTCTAATGTGACTACAGGTGGAGTAGCAACGTTCACGTACACAGGAGATGTCGTGACTACTGATATTATCACAGCACTGGCATATTCCCCAGGTTTTGTCCCAGGAGTGGTACCATGCACATGCAATACGGTCACGAAAACATGGATTCCTGGAGGAGAAATCCCAGAATTCCCAACAATTGCACTTCCAGTAGTTGCAATACTCGGTCTGGCATTCTTCTTCCAGCGTAGAAAGGAGTAATCTAACTCCTTTTTAATTCTTTTTTCAAATTCTCATCCCCCCACTAACACCAAACCCCGCCGAGAGCCTCGGAACCTTAACCGGCTTCTTAAACAGCGCATTGAACGCACCCGACAAAACATCCATGGTCAAAACTTCCTTTATTATGGGTTCCTGCGTCTTCAAGTGGGCAATCATTCATTACAGATTCACAATAGTTTACTATCCGTGTGCCCGTGCACGTACACGTCAAGAATATTTTACCATCCTCTCCAATATCCGCATGAGGATATGGGCACTGGTTACATGATTCAATTTTGATAACTTTCACTCTCACACTTCCTTATTATGGGGTTTCTTCGTACTCTAAATCAAATACTATCGCCTTATCGATATGCCATTTTAAATTTTTATAGGACAAACTTTCCATTGAAAACATACTGCTTGAATGTTGACCCGAAATTACAATTAACGGGTTGCTGTATCCCCATTGCCTGTACTTTTTTTCATCTGTAACTATCTCAATAGTTGGCATCCTTCACACTTCCTTTATTATGGGGTCTAGTCGTTAATTATCTTTGAAAAATCACGAGCAAATGCAGCTAATACAATTACACCAATTACAAATGATAATAGCATTGAAGCTAATTCAGTAATAGCAAATTCAGGAAGCAAATAAGTAAGCAATGGGAGCATTGCAATTGCTGTAAAAAGCATGCAGAACATGCTTAACATATAGAAGTGTAGTGACATTTTCACTTCTTTGTTTTCTGGGAATATTTTATACATCTCAATATCTCCTTTATTATGGGATATCTTCATCCCTTTTTCCTTTATTTGGCGGAGTTGGTATTTCTTTTGATTATTAGGATTTCTGATGAACAATAATAATTTATATTGTTTATTCATGTTTATTTGCATGAGTGTGGTTTACAAAATTACTTTTCCTAATGGTAAAATATACATCGGACAAGATAGAACTGATACTCTTACTTATTTTGGAACTCTTAATAGTAATCTTATTGAAAAGGATTTCACCAAAGAAGAAAAGCGTGATTTTACTATGAGGAAAGAAATTCTATGGGAATCTGAAACAGCATCTAAAAAAGAAGTATATCAAATGGAATTCAAATTCATTAGAGAATTCCAATCAAATAATCCTAATAAAGGCTATAACAGAAATCCAAAATTTAAAGGATAGTTGAGTTTCCTTTATTATGGGTTATATGTCACTGTTTTCCTTTATTTGGCGGTTTAGGATTTAGAATTATGGAACATCTCAAAAGCAGACAAGAACGTATCCATCCGCTCACCGCTCATTCCATACCCACGACCATCTGACAAATAAACATGCAACACCGTTTTTTCTTTGTCTTCCCAACCCACATGAGTGACATGCTCGAGAGCTATAATCAGAAATTGATCATAAAACAATACCATGATTACACCTATGCTTTTCTTTGTTAAAATCCTTTACTTGGCGAATTAGGACACAAAACAATAAAACCATGTAATATATAATTTTAAGATATGTGTCAATTGATGAAAAGTAGAGCTGAAATCTGGTGGAAACGATGTTCTTTGTTCTGAAAAGAAAATATAGTGAAGAGATCAGGGCTAAAAAGTATTGGAATCAAGTGAAAGAGGTAAAATTCAAGTTACTGGTGCATAACCTTGACAGCTATGTCAAGGTTATTTATTTTATTCAAACGACGATTTCTACAGAGCCAAAAGTTGTTTTATTTTTAAAACATTTTTCTAAATCATTTTATATCTAACTCTATCTTTCAGAAGGCCAATCCCATTACGACCGCTAACACGGGTACGATCAGAAATAAAGCCTCAATGCCGTGCAGGACAATCGCGAACCAGTTACTGCGGAAGCGCTGGGAAGGCCAGGTATATGCCAGGCTCGAGAGCATAATTTTTGGGATTCTCAAGGGTGCATGCAGGTGATAGAGGCCGAAAAGCGCGGCGTTCGCCAGCCAATCCCACCTTCCGAATACACCCCGCATCTTGGGCAGCAGCACACCTCGGAAGAGAAACTCTTCGCCTAGAAAGTAATTGAAGGCAATACTTACCAGTGCTAGGCCTACCAACCACCAGGCCCCTATAAATTCCGGCACCATAAGTTGCTCTATATTGATGCTGGGAAGCGTTGGGAGGAAGGGAAAGAACCTTAATTAAACGACAAGTTTGTTAAGGTTCACATTTCCATTGGTGGTTTTTATGTATATTTTATTTCCACCATTTCCTAATATCGCTTCCATGTGAGTTTTTTCTATTCCCGTTAAAACCAATGCTATGTCGTTCACTGATATTTCACCATTAGTTGTTTCCATCTCTATATCAGCATTGAGTGACGGATTTATAGAAAGAGTAATACCTCCATTGGTACATTTTATATCGACATCATCTTTAAAGTCAAATATCTGTGCATCGATTTTTCCGTTGGTGGTTTCCAAGTCATCGATTCCTGTTGTTCCTCGGATATCTATTGCACCATTGGTTGTACTCGCTTTGACATATCCATCAACATTTCTTATTATTATAGCTCCATTGGTACCTGCTGCTGTAGTATCCCCCTTTGTGTCTGAAATTTGTATATTTCCATTGGTTGTTTCTACAAAATCAACGGGAACATTATTTGGAACCTTGATATCCATATCAACAGAAACCCTGGCATCCTCAAAAGCGTGATATATTGTTTCGATCTTTATCTCATTATCGCTTTCAGTAACAATAATCTCAACTTTATCAAGCTCGTCTTTTCCATATCGGGTCCTTTTTGTAGCTTCCAATGTGACCCTATCGCCTTCCCAGCTATTAATTTCGATCTGACCATTTACATTGGTAACCATCAAAACAGTATCATTACCTGCTTCATACTCGCCACTGAAATCTTCGATCTCTTCGGGCCCGTATTCGGGGCCATACCCTGTACACCCGGAAAAAGCAGTAACGAGAAATACCGCCAACATCAAAAATGCAATATGATATATTTTCATCATCGATTTCCCCCATATTAAAAATAAAAGGTATTCGCATAAAATACTATTTATCCTATTGATCGGAGCAAAGCTCTGGGGTGTTGAACCCATTTAGAATAAATGATTCCTCCTATGCGTAACTTGCTTGGTATTGTAGGGGGTTCTGTATGTTATCTTGCAAGACCTGTTTATGTGGGTAAAAGGGATGATACTGATCTGTTGAGGAAGAAGATCATTGACATGTCTTATACTGAATGGAAGAAGATGGGGTTTTCTAAAGGCACTCTGCATTATATGAAGCAGAATGCCAGATGTGAGATGCCGTTTACTCTGAATGCTCATGTTAGGGAAAGGCTTGAGAAGTGGGAGAATAAAAAGTATTGTGACTGAGAATATTCCACAAAAGGAGTGATGAACAATGGACCTCTCATCAGAGTACGTGAACATGTGCAGGGCAGCGAAGGAGATACAGGAACATGAACCGGGCGTGGGCGATTATGTCATACATGAAAAAGACCGGACAGACTATCCTGAAAACATTAAAATAATTGGGGAGTATTTGAAATTTGGTTCTCCAGATAATTACAAATTAGTCACATTCGAGGGCATTGAAATAGCGACGAGTTCGCCCATCAATGAATATGTGTGGCTCCCAACACAAGATCAACTACAAGATATGTATCCTCTTGGGTGGACTAAATACGATGAAATGTGCAGAAAAATGTACAACAAATGGTATGTGCTCACCGGTAGAAATGATTTCACAAAAGAACAGATCGGTCTAATGGTTGTGATGAAGGACATTTGCCATAAAGAATGGAACGGCACCGAGTGGGTGGAAGCATGAATCGCCCATTCAATCAATCAACGACATATTATTGATCTTATTGTTCGAGTACAACCGGGCAATTTAGAATATATGATTTTAGAACTATTGTTTCTAAACTGAGTTACTTCTGATAAAAATCAAGTCTCCTACAATTGGGAATTCATGCATCTGACTTGAATTCCTAGACTATCACGGCCATAAAGCTGTATAAAAATCTAGCGTACAAAAAATTTCCGTTATATATATCCCCGACTTACCATACGGGGATATGTACAACGGGAAAAAAGTGTACGCCATTTATTGTTGTCAAATTGAATGCTAGAATATCAACATGGGACCGTAAAATTTTCAATGGAAACTATCGAATGTATCTATATGGGAGATCCAAAGTTTCTAAACCGCTATTTCAAAGTAGAAAAAGATGAATTGCCAGCTCGTTTCCGGATTATTAAAAACATTCCGGTAGACTTCGATTCATCGGTTTCTGTTGATGATCTATGGAAGATTCATGATCGTGAAATTGGAAAGTATCGGGAGTTATTGGAAAGTATCGATTCAAAAGAAAAAAATATTGAACTAGCTGAAGCAAGCCCTTCACTTCTTGATCTGAAGATTGAGATTGCTGCACGAATACTTGAAAATTGTCATATGTGCGAGCGAAGATGCGGTGTAAATCGTAGAGAAGGTGAAAAAGGATTCTGCAGATTGCTTGAAACCTCCCGATACGCGTCTGAATTTTTACATATGGGAGAAGAACCAGAACTTGTACCTTCACATACAATTTTCTTCACAGGGTGTGTCTTTGCCTGCGTTTATTGTCAGAACTGGGACATATCCCCCCGTCCCGAAAGTGGGACCGATGTAGATCCTGAAATTTTGGCAGGAATCATAAAAAGACGACGATATGAAGGTGCAAGGAATGTAAATTTTGTAACCCCTACACCACATGCACATTCCATTTTAAAGATCATTGATCGGGTTCCTGTGAATACTCCCATGGTGTGGAACTCAAATATGTACCATTCTAAGGAAGTAGCAAAACTGCTAGAGGGTATGATCGATGTATATCTTGCCGACTTCAAATATGGTGATGATAACTGCGCAAGAAAGTATTCCAAAGTGAAAGATTATCTTGATGTAGTCAAAAGAAATCATGAGATTGCTTATCAAAAGGCAGAGATCATAGTCCGGCACCTGGTATTACCAAATCATCTGGAATGCTGCACAAAACCGATTGTACAATGGATAGCAAATCATATTCCAGAGGTAAGATTTAATCTGATGTTCCAGTACATGCCCTATTATAGGGCTTCAAAATACCCGGAAATCGATCGTCACCTCACATCTGATGAGAAGAGACGTGCAATAGAGATAGTGGAGGAATCAAGTCTTGAGGATGCCTTGATCTGATAGAACTCAAGTTAAAATTATGACTAGCTTTTCCCAAATAACTGTGGGTTCTTAATAGTGAGAATGGGTAGTTCCATGAATAATAGTCTTACATAAGTTATTTACTTATTTGGTTTCTTATGTCTGTCTTTTGAAAACCTCATCTTTTTCAGCTCTGAATAGACATATCCAGAATCTTCTGCCTCACATCATTCGAGTCGGCTCTTTACACATGATGAACTGATTTAGTAAAAACAAGTGTTCTTCCCTTCCCGGAAATATATTGTTCTAACACTCATACGTTAATTTGAAAAAAGTTGATAATCAAGAAGCTGTTGAAGTATAATTATAAGTAGCAGGAATCTTAAACTTATAAATGGGAAAAATCTTAAATTTCATAATTAAACAAAATGGGGGTAAATTATTTGCAAAAGGAAGATAAGAAATCATCATTTCAACCGGAGCCGATACCTTGTCCAGAACCGGAACCAACACCTTCTCCAGAGCCGATTCCGGATCCGGAGCCAACCAAAAAACCAAGGGCCAAAAAAATTAACTAAATTAAATGCACCACACAAGATAGATGCAATCAATATGGTTTTATCAGAGTACTGGATGCGTTAAATGGAATCGGGGGACAATGCACATCTAAAGTGATGAAGTTCCTTACTGTGTCGAAGAGCAGGTTTAACGATTGTGAAATTAACATCTCTGCCCTAAACGTTGGAAATCGTTTTTGATATAAGATTTCGTCGGGAAAAGGCAGAGGTCCTGTGAAGGTGCATAACCATGATAAACAGAGTCTATATCTCTCACTGTGAGCAGGACGAGTCCCTTGCTCATGAACTGGGCCGTGTCTTGTGGGCTGTGAACCTGGAGAGTTTTTCCTCTCTGTCCAAAAAGGCCGAGGCACTCTCCCAAGCGGAGCTAATAAAATTTGGTATCCGTCATTCGGACTGTGTAATCATCATTCTCACCAGGGAAGGGGTAGCATCCCCCAGAGTGAACCAAGAGGTGGGTCTGGCGGTGGGGCAGGTCAGCTGATAATCCCATTGGTCGAAAGCAGAGAGGTGTTGCATGAACTTCTGGAGAAACTCAACCCAGAACGTAAACTGTGGCTGAACAAGAATTAAGATGTTTTAGTCTTTTACAAATAAAAGTAATTTGAGATGAATAGTTATGTTCTTTTACTATAAATCCAATCCATAATGGGGGATAATAGTGATTAGAGAAGCAATGCTCTATGACAAGCTTGACAATAATAAGGTTAAGTGCAAAGTATGCAATCACAGATGCACCATAGCACCTGGAAAAAGGGGATTTTGCAGGACCAGGGAGAACCGCGATGGTACGCTTTACACATTGATCTACAACGTGGTCTCGAGTGAAGCTGTCGACCCTATCGAGAAGAAACCCCTGTTTCACTTCTATCCAGGCTCACTTTCATACTCACTGGGAACAATAGGATGCAACTTCAGATGCAAGCACTGCCAGAACTGGATGATATCCCAGATAAGCGTTGATGAAGCCGTAGCTTTTGAAATTCCACCTGAAACTGCAGTGGAACGGGCGCTGGCCACCGGTTCAAGGAGTATTGCATGGACCTACAATGAGCCCACCATCTGGCACGAGTACACCTATGATAGTGCAAAACTTGCAAAGGAGGCAGGGCTTGCAACCGTATATGTCACGAACGGATATATCACTCCAGAGGCATTAAAACGTATCTCACCCTATCTGGATGCCTTCAGGGTGGATATCAAAGCATTCACAGAGGAGTTCTATCGGGAAGTTACAAGCGCAAAACTTGCACCCGTCCTCGAATCTGCAAAACTTGCAAAGGAGCTTGGAATGCATATAGAGGTGATTAACCTTATCGTCCCGACAAAGAACGATTCCCCGGATGAGATACGTGATCTTTCAAAATGGGTGCATGACAATCTCGGACCTGATACACCTCTTCATTTCACACGTTTCCATCCCGAGTACAAGACACTGGATCTGCCACCAACACCTGTCAAGACCCTTGAGATGGCACATGAGATAGCTACAGAGGAAGGCATGAGGTTCGTGTATATTGGAAACGTGTATGGGCATAAGTATGAGAATACATACTGTCCAAAATGCGGGGAGCTGCTCATAAAGAGAGATGGTTTTGCCATTGTGGATTACAAAATAACTCCCCAAAAGAAATGTTCATATTGCGGAGAGAAGATCCCGATAGTAGGAGAATATACCGAAAAAACTTGTGCATATTCGGCTATACTTGCATTAAATTTAGGTTCAGGTAGTATTTAATAAAAAAATGCGGGGAAGGGAAAATTAACATGCAAGAAGAAACCGAGATTGGAATTTTGGATATACTCACAAAAATAAATGACAATACGTGGGAAGTACCGAAGAGTTACAAACCATTTATGAGAGTCCCGGGTCGCATTTTTGTATCAGAGACCCTGCTTCACGATCTTGATAAAGGAACTATCGACCAGGTTGCAAATGTTGCGTCACTACCCGGAATCCAGAAATACTCGATGGCAATGCCTGATGCGCATCTTGGATACGGTTTTCCAATTGGTGGTGTTGCAGCGTTTGATAAGGAAGAAGGTGTGATCAGTCCGGGTGGGGTTGGTTTTGACATCAACTGTGGTGTTCGTCTTATTCGCACAAATCTGCACAAAGAAGATGTGCGTCCACATATGAAAGAACTGGTGGATGAACTTTTCCGTGCAGTTCCATCGGGTGTTGGTTCAAAGAGTCGCATCCGTGCATCGGACAGCGAACTGGATGACATATTCCTGCATGGTTCGAAGTGGGCAGTGGAGAACGGTTATGGGGAAAAGACCGACCTTAACCACTGTGAAGGCAGAGGTTGCATCGAGGGCGCAGACCCCTCAAAGGTGAGCGAGAAAGCACGCCGTCGCGGAAAACCGCAGATTGGTACACTTGGAAGCGGCAATCATTTCCTTGAAGTGCAGTATGTTGATAAGATATATGACCAGGAGGCTGCTGATGCTTTTGGACTGGAAGAGGGTCAGGTCGCATTCATGATCCACTGTGGCTCTCGCGGAGCAGGACATCAGATATGTACCGACTATATCAAGACGATATCACAGGCTTCGAAGAAATACGGCATACAGCTTCCAGATAAGCAGCTTGCATGTGCACCTGCACAATCCCCTGAGGCCCAAGACTACTTCAAAGCAATGGCTTGTGCTGCCAATTATGCATGGGCAAACAGACAGGTCATAACTCACTGGACGCGGGAGGTATTCGAACGTTTCTTTGGCAGGGATATGGACGATCTTGGTATGGATTTGGTGTATGATGTTGCCCACAACGTTGCAAAATTGGAGGAACACATAATCGATGGAATGAAAAAAGAAGTTTATGTGCACAGAAAAGGTGCAACCCGGGCTTTCCCACCTGGTCACCACGATTTGCCAGATGTCTACAAAGCTGTTGGGCAGCCTGTTCTTATCCCTGGCAGCATGGGTACTCCTTCTTATGTTCTACACGGGACAGAAGCGGGGATGGGTGTCGCTTTTGGAAGTGCATGTCACGGAGCAGGACGTGTGATGAGTCGGGCTCATGCAAAGCATGAATTTTTCGGAGAAACAGTGAAGGAAAACCTTGAAGCAAGAGGAATTACAGTTAAAGCTACGCATCCGTCGGTTATCGCTGAAGAGGCACCTGATGCATATAAATCAAGCAGTGAAGTGGTGGATGTGGTGCACAATCTGGAAATCGCCAAAAAAGTTGCAAGGGTCTTGCCAATGGGGGTTGCAAAAGGTTAATCGAAAAGCAACCTCTTCAGCAGATATGATTTTGGGAGTGATAAAAAAGAGTATTGAGGAAACAGGTTTGTTTGAGGGAATGAGTTGTTCGTCTATACATCTTACATACTTGCCTTAATAGGGCTCTGTAGAAATCCTGTCTAAACCGCTATAAAATGAATAAAGGAAATCAGAACTATGAAACGTTCAACATTATTGGAAAAGCAGATAAAGTCTAAATTACGTGAATTTTTTGAACCACTCGGCTCGACCCGTTACTTTGTAGAGGTAAAACCAAGAGGGCATGAATTTAGCGCAAAGATCTGGGTTGAAGCGGAAATCCTAGATGAAATTGCCAAGAATCCTGAAAAGCTCACATATATCTCGGATATCATCAGAGAAGTGGAAAAGGAATTCAAAACAATAATCTTTGGAAGACTGAAACCTCTTTTGTGATATTACGGTTCTGTAGAATATCTATCTAAATCAATATATAGACTGGAATTTGGATTATATTTTAACATAGTGTCACACATACCACAATATTTTCAAATTTGACTATTGTCCGAACATTGGGGATTTCTACGGAGCCAAAATAAGATGTTGAACTCTGACAATTTGTGTTTTTTGGGAAGATTTTGGTCTTTCTCCTTCCCCACTACCATTTCCTGCGAAGAGAACATTTGTCGCAATCTTCGAATTTCCTCCCCCAATACCTGTTATCTATCGGATTTTTTTGCAGGTGCTTGGCAACTATTCGCCCCATTATAACGGAGTCATGAATTAAATCCTCGATTTCCTCTTCCCTTTTTTATTGCCGTTGCCCAACATCTTCCTTCGAAATTGCTTGCGGTGCAGGAAGGGATTGACAGCATATTCCATACCCCTTGGAGTTAGCTCATAATGGAAGAGTTTTCTACCTTCTCTCTGTAGTATCTATATTGAGAAATGGTTCAGACTGAACCTAAGAGATCTATAAGGAAGATATAAGACTGTTAACTTGATGCGGGTGTGTGAGCACAATTAAGCACAGAATCCAGGATTAATCATTTTTAAATTATTATGCGAGAATAAAAATAGGAAATAGGTTTTCTACAGAGCCGTTACTTAACTAATTTTTAAAAATACTCCCACATTTTAAGAGACAACTATTCGAATAAATAAACTTCATAAGAGCAAGACTTTGGGAAAATGTTGCGTACAAAAATTGGAGTTACCTATATCCCCGCACTCAACTTCGGCGTCAATGATTTATGCCTATGTCACCTTTTTGTATTGGTGTTGTATTTGATCCGGACTTTTGTTGCAGTTGATCTTCCAGATGAGATGCGTGAGAAAATAAAGGATATCCAGTCAAGCTGGAACCCTTCAATCTGAGACTTGTGGGCCCGGAACTTGTTCACATAACTCTCAAGTTCCTTGGAGATGTGCCAGAGGAAAAGGTTTCCGCGATATCAGAAGCACTAGATTCCATTGAATGTGAGCCATTTGAGGCAAATATAGCTGGTCTTGGTGTGTTCCCAAAACCAAGTTATGCCAAGGTTGTATGGATTGGTGCAGAGGGCAACTTTGTTAAACTACATGATGAGGTTGAGTCTTCCCTCAAAAGTTTCAGATTCAAGAAGGATAGACGAGGTTTTACCGCACATTCCACAATTGCCCGTGTAAAGAACATACCAAGGGCTGATAAGCAGGAATTCCTGCGCATTCTGGATGAGCTTAAAGATGTGGAAATCGGAAAGATGTATGTAGATCGCGTAAAATTCAAGAAAAGCACACTGGCTCCAGAAGGCCCTATATACGAAACCCTTCACGAGGCAAAACTTGGATGAGTTGGGAAGCACTCTCTGGCTTCCCCTTATTAGTCACTTACTGGTATGCATCAAATCCGCTTGAGGTTGCTATTCTTTTATCCGCTGTGATTATGAGGCATTCGACACCTTCAAGTGATTCGATCATCTCCATACCTTCATCTTCTCCCAGCACGAACACTGCAGTTGCCAGTGCGTCAGCATCCATTGCGGTGGATTCAAAAGGAAAGTTCAGGAACCGTCACATGACGTCCCTGTAATACAAAATGGATGTAATTTAACGTTCCAAACATATCGGACAGCAAAAGTGCTTGTAAATCTTTTCTTGGTATTCGCGAGTGCATACATCAGGCCATTTATCCTCTGAAAAATTCGGTGCACTATCCAGCATGGAGCTATCCACATCCAGAATAAAACTGTGTTTTTCCCCTGATTTGAAAAGTCCCCATGGAATGCCAACATATCCATCTCTATTTTTGAGCGACACAATGACGTATGGAATACAATTTTGCTCCAAGTCTATCATAAAGTCTACGAAATTCCCAATTTCTTTTCCTTCTGCATTCTTTATAGGATCTCTGGCTATGGTCTCTACAGATAACATCTTAGGTTTTGTCATATTTGTATTACCCCCGTTAATAAGTCAATAGGCATTTATCATGCTCCCCACAATAATTATTCAGGATGAAACTATTTAGGTGTTACCATAAAATGCAAAAGGTAAGGAATGGTTGACTATGGTCACTAAAGAAGACGTGATGGAAGTTCTTAAGAAATGCTAGGATCCCGAGATTCCGATCAATATCGTGGACCTTGGATTAGTGTATGATGTAGATGTTGAAGGCAACCGAGCCCATATTAAAATGAGCCTGACAATGCCCAGCTGCCCGATGTCTGCAATGATTGTGGATAATGTCAGGCAGAAGATTGAATCGATTGACGGTATAAAGAAGACAGAAGTCGAGTTGGTCTGGGATCCTCCATGGACACCTGATTGGATATCAAAAAAGCAAAAAACGGCTCTGTAGAAATCCTAATACTAATCTAATTTTTAAATCATAAATATCAAGAGGAATTCTATAGAGCCAAAAATTGAGAGACGTGTGATTATCCCTTTCCTTTCAATAAAAGTCTCAGTCAATAGGAGCGTAAATCTCGGTCAGGATTTCCTCAGGTGGGACATTCCAATATATTGCACTCATGCCACCAAAGTAATACTTGAATGCCTTCAGGAAACAGGAAGCAATACGTTTTCCGATCTTATTGATGCATGTGAGACCTTCAAGTTCTACGAGAACAGGAATGATGGTGTTTCCCGGGTTCATCGAAACAAGGGGGATTATGTTCATGAAAGGGCCTTCCATGTGATGGAAGCAGGTAAAAGGGTGTCAATTGGTAGTATTGAAGTTGAAATGGTCCCTGTGATCGCTCACTGCCAGGAGCCTGCGGATTTATCATCCATACTGATGAAGGAAATATTGTTTACACAGGTGACATCAGATTCCATGGTTCCTACGGACACCTTAGCAGATAATTTGTTGAAAAGGCACGTGAGGCTGTCCCAAGATGAAAACTACTATGAGATATGAAAAGATAATCATAAGCAGGATTATGGTATGAACAAAGAATACTTTGAAGATCTAAACAGAAAAGTTTCCTTAATATTTGACTCTGAGCCTGCAGTTGTTCGTATAAATTACGATTCTGTGATTCTTGTAGGAGACCTACATGGCAATTTGAAGGCATTGGAATTCATATTGAAAATGAGCGCGAAACTAAAATGTACCAAATTTATCTTTCTTGGAGACTATGTTGATAGGGGAGGTCACTCAGTTGAAGTTCTTTGTCGCTTATTCCAGTTAAAGATTAACCATCCCGAGAATATAATTCTTCTTCGCGGCAATCATGAGACCGCAGGCACCAATGCATTCTATGGCCTTTATAACGATTTGGACATGGATGACAATATCTTTACTCTTGTGAACAGGACATTTGAAAAGATGCCAATTGCAGCCGTTGTAAATGGTTCTATATTTTGTGTACATGGAGGAATCGCGAATCCGATATGTTTGGACCTCATCAAAAAAGAGGATTGTCACGCTTTTTTATGGAACGACCCACAAGAGGCTCAGGGTTTAAAGGAGTCTGCTCAAAGATGGGGGGCTGAAGAATTTGGCCCTGATGTTTGTGAAGAGTTCCTTAGAATCAACAGGCTTGAAAAGATAGTTCGGGCTCATTCTGCATTGGACAAAGGATACAAATGGTGGTTTGGTGGAAAATTGCTATCTTTGTTCTCAACACCTGATTATTGTGGATCGAAGAACGTCGGAGCTTTTGCACTCTTGAAGGGAGGACACTTACAGATATTTGTTTTCGGGCATATGATGGAGTATTCTTATTCTTTCATAGAATCCGCCGATTAATACTCATCAAGAATACAATGGAGTGATATGAATGAATGAAGAATTTCAGACATGGCTTAATAAGAAGGTGAAGTATCAGAATCAAACTTTTCCTGCCATCCACGCTGTATCCATGCTGCTGGCCCATGAATCTTTTTAGCTGCATCTTCAACCCACTTACGTTTAATGTGTGTCCACATGCCCTGCATCAACAACGTCAATTGACTGACATCTGATTCATCATAATCTTCTTCTTTATTTCCAACCCCAGCAACAGCAACGATCCTTTTGCCATCAAATATGGGAACATTCATGTGACTTTTTATTTCCACATGACCTTGAGGATATCCTTTCTTAAGGGGGCTGGGGGTGGAGTAATCATTGGTTACAATGGGTTTTCTCTGTCTTACAGCTTCTCCCCAAAGACCGGTACTTTCCAGAGGATATTCTATGGGTTTATCTCTAATTTTGCAAACTTTCATCGCGACTCTGGACCAGGAATGCATTATGAGAACTTTTTCGTCTGCGCTCAAAAATGCAAGATAGCCCAGCTTGCTCTGGGTAAGTCTTATACCTTCTTCAAGGGCAAAATCCGTGATCTCCTGCAGTGGTGCTCCAGTCATCTGGCTAAGTTGCAGCAGTGCTTCCAGGCGAGACACATTGAGTTTCAATGCCTCCTCTGCCTTTTTGCGTTCTGTGATATCAAGAATAATTCCCTCATAATGGGATATCGCACCATCCTCATCACGCTGGATCAATGTTCTTTCATTGACCCATCTCACGTCTCCAAATTTAGTCAGTATTCTATAATCTAAAGTAAAACCTTTATGCACTTTTTCTTCAAGATGTTTGTCAAATTCTGCGCGAACACGTTCCAGATCATCTGGATGTATGATGTCAGCATAGAGAACACTTCCTGATATGAAATCTTCTGGCGGATAACCAAAATTTAGAATATTATCAGTTACGTATTCCACAGGCCAGTCTTTCTCTGCCTTCCACAAAAAAACAATTATTGGACTGCTATTGATAATTTCTTCCATATCAATTTGTGTCATATTATTCCCCTTTCCCCATTAATTAGACTTCGGAAGAATCAAACTCTCCACCAGGTGGCATCATGATAATTTTACTGTGCTATTGCAGATATTAATTACCCAGTATTCATTTGTGTAAATGTTTTTATTTTATGCTATATCTACTTATCTGACTTGGACGAAAGGTAAAACAAGAAGAACCTAATATAAATGTCAGGATTTTATCTAAATCACAATAAAAATCAAAAATAAACATTTTTAATCGTTTTGTTTAATATTTTTAAACATATCTGCTTTTGCATTTTCATAACTATTTTCAAATATTTCCAAATTTCCTTTTAGATCTATCACATTGAGATTAAACAATTTGGCAAACTCGTCTACCTTTTTCTCGAAATCCTTTTCATAGGCAAGGCCAGTATCGATCTTTGCAACATGTTTGTATCCCGCATAATCGAAAACTATCTTTACCATTTCTATATTGTTGGAATCAGGAGTAAGACGCGTGATCACTACCATATCTCTCCAGCGGGCTGCCTGCATTGGAGTGAGGAAATAAATTCCCTCTCCTTTTGTGTCCTTCAGGGGCTGCATATAGACTTCCCTTCCACCAAGGGCTGCGCAGATACAGTCGTCTACGATCCTATCTTCCTCGTCTTTGAGTATGCTGATAGGGCATGGACAGGACTCAAAATCTTTTTCAATATCTACAAGTACGTTTCCGCATAATCCATAGAAAACAAGTATGCTGTCAGAATATCTGACCATCTGATCCACAGTTTTGTACACTTCATCCTTTAGACGTTCTCCTTGTGAATCAAGTTCGATCTCAAGTAAATATACAATAAGGGAAAATCTCTCAACGTCTTTTCTTTCGGATTTAAGGGTTATTTTAGTAAGAGGCAGTACTGTATGGGAATATCCTATATCATTCAGTTTCTGAGATAATCCAACAGAATTCTCATTTTCAACTACGATTACTTCATCAAGTGTTGGATCATTTTGGATCAGATAAATAATTTCATCTTCAAAAATTTCGCAGCCTACAATACTCATCACAGGCATAGATATTTCTCCCCCATCGGATTAAAAATATATACTGTTTATTTTTCAGTTCATTTTTGGAGACCTGAAAGTTTTCAGAGCTAATTAAATGTCAATTGAAGTCCCCCATTTCTGCAGTTATCTTTTATTTTGCATTACCCCATTAATCTATTAGTTTTTTCTACATATAAATCTCTTGAACAAAATTTGCCATTTCTACATCAGTAGGAATGATTATGCATCAACGTTTAAGAATTCTGTTCGAGAACCAATTTATCAAGCCTGTAGGTACTTCTTATCAAATACATAGTATAGTATTATAATCTACCAATTGCACCAAAAACATGGTTTCAATAGATACAAAATATACCCAGATATTACCATGAAAAAAAGATCCATTATAAGATACTACATATTCCGCCTCTGAAACTAAAGCCGAATATGAGCTATCAATTGTAGAACTTAGAAAATGAAAAATAACGTGCTTTAATTACCCTCTATGAAATGATATGCCTAAGTTCCGTATTATTTTTCGAAAAGCGGAAATAAAGAGACTTGATTTTACTAGTTTAGAGAACTACATGCTAATTGGTCTATTCCTACATGTGTAGGGAACTTCTTTGAACACTTGAACATATGCCAGAGAATTATTCATCCCCATGTGTATGGGGAACTCTGTTACATTTTGCTTTTTGCCTTTTTCTACAGGTAGAACAGATAGTGTAAACCGTTTATTTTTGTCAATGATGTACAGTTAAATGTATGAATAGAATGAGTTTGTTGACTTTTTTGCTTGTCTTCGTATTACATATCCCGAATTAGAAACATCTGTTTGACCATAGTAAGGATCATTGCTGTAATCGATAGCAAAGTCATATTTTGGTTAGACTTTAATATTTGAAGAGGGAGCTACATAAGGATTTTGTTATTTGAGTCTATGAGTTGTCTCACATCGATTTTTTGAAGATGATATCGAAGTGATGTTTCACAAGGTATTTTGTGATAGCATTTAGAAAGAGAATGGATTGAGTTCTTTCCTGTTGTCATACCTATGACAGCATGAAATCGATCTTTACTAGTAAGTGAACCATTTATTGGAATGTTAATATAGTCGATAAGAGGTTGTAGTACATTTTTGGCGCATTCAGTAGGATTTAATTCAAATCGAGTAATATAAACTTTCTTTTGCGATTGGAAATACATGCGGAGGGAATTATACCACATATAAATGTATCATATGATGTCGTTTATACGAGTTTGAACTGAAATTAGCGAACTACTGTATTTGTGAATGGATTATTTCTAGAAAAGTTTACAGATTAAACATGTTCTGGTGCAGCCTTTACGTAGATCGTTTTCCCTTTGTACTTGATTTGAAGTATTCTATGATATGGTATCATAGTATCTGGAAAAAGCGTAAAGAATAAGTGTCCAATGTCTACTATATCATCTCCTGAAACCGTTTTTGTATTTCCAGGCACACCCCTGTGGATATACTCTATGCTGCATTCGTTTATATCCATACCTTCTTTCCATTTCAATTCATTAAATATGTCCCTCGGACGTTTTGATTTTATTACATCATTCATAAAATACCTTCCAGAAGGTTTAATATGTAGATATCAAAAATATTCATACAGATCCCCATAATCTGTTGAATTCCTATCCGTTTCCCTCAATATTAGTTAAGCTACTTTTAAAATAAATAGTTATTGAAGCTGTTTTCTCATTACTTCAAACCATTGAGTAGAACAATAATGCAGTACGTTGAACATCCTGAGCATGCCCATGCATTACATTAATATGGTAGAAAAGTGCCAGTCCAGGAAATATACTTACATAGCTTCAGGTGGAATCTGTATCATTGACGATCTTGCTAACTATCTGAACACAGATAACGTATCAATATGCCAATTTTTGTATTTCTTAGATATTGATGTCATTACTTCTTATGTTAAAAGTGCACCAATCGAAATATAAACTATACAACAGATTGAAAAATACAAAAGTATTCAATGAGTAAAGGTATTTTCGGCTCTGTAGAAAACCTACTTCCAATTTTATTTTGACGCATTAATTTAAAAAGGATTAATCCCCAGAGTATTACTTAGCACAGAAAACACAAAGGGGATGATTGTGTTTTGTCTAATAAGTACTTAAAGTTTGTTGATGCAGCGCTAGCTGTATCAGGAAACTCACACCTTCAGATCTATAGTTGCAAATATTCTAAAAGAAAATACACACAGCACCAACTACTAACATTGGTTTTGCTGAAAGAATACCTTAATGAAGATTATAGGGATATTGTTGAACTTGTCGAAGTAATGGATAAGGTCAAATCAAGGATTGGACTAAAACAGGTTCCGCACTTTACCACTCTTCATAAATTCATTACAAGATTGAACTCAATCTATTTCAGTGGGTTGTTGCAACAAACACTAAAACTTTTTTATTCTCATGGGGAACAAATAAAGATTACCGCTATTGATTCAAGTGGGTTTACTAGTGGTCATTGTAGCTATTATTATTCCTGGAGAACGGGAAAGAAACGAAGATCATTCCTAAAAACTAGTATTTCTATTGATACTGGAAAATTTGTTGTTACTGGTTTTAAGATATCATGCAAACCTGTACATGATGCTAAACATGCGATGAAATTACTAAAGCAATGCCATAAAACTCGCAGATCAAAGTATTACTTGATGGACAAAGGTTACGATTCTGAAGAGATACATTCAATAACAAGAGACGCTCTAGGTGCAATAGCTATGATTCCTCTTAGGCAGAGGAAACGGAAGAAGATCAAAGGTAATGTTCCAGATTAAAAATCTGGAACTCCTATTAAATCTATGATTTAATGGAGTATCGTAGAAAAATGGTATGGGAATTTGATAGGCATTGTATCATAACAGAAATTTGGTAGAAACGATGTTCTCTGTTCTGAAAAGAAAATATAGTGAAGAGATCAGGGCTAAAAAGTATTGGAATCAAGTGAAAGAGGTCAAATTCAAGATATTAGTACATAACCTTGACAGGTATGTCAAGGTTATATTTGTTATTCAAATAAGGATTTCTACAGAGCCGTATTTTCATTACTTTAACATAGGAATCATTGATATTGAAAAAAAGTAGTGGGTGCAAAATATTGCAATCCACTATTTTGTTATGCTTTAAGAGCTAGCAGTGAAAGACCCAGTTTCTTTTCCTCCCTTCATGTCTTCAGCGTCGACGGGAAAACGCACCTAGCAGTATTATGAACCCGATGGCAAACAGCACCATTACCCTGATCCAGGCCCAGCCTTCCCAACTACTCAAGCCGATTGCCAGCAGGATGGAACCCCATATCACGTCCCACATGGATGGAGCTGGGTACTTTGGTACAAGCAGACGGATCACCACTCCAATTAACGTAATAGCCCCGGCCCCTGTGAAGAAAATAGCCCAGCCATCCCACCAGTTGAAGTTAGATGAAAAATTTATGGTTTGTGCCAGCAGTATTAGTCCGGCCCAGAAGAAAGCGGCTGCCCATCCTATTGTGTCTCCCCGATCACTTGGTCTCCAATCGCTAAAACTTCTACTTTTACCGTTCTCTTGCATTTTAAAACCCCATAAAATCCAGAGTGTCTAATGTACTTATAATCTTCCTCAGGATTACATCACTTTGTTCAGGCGAAGTATTCAATTTAAAAAGCGATAGCATAGGCTGCAAAGAATGCATTTTATGAAAGTGAAAAGAGGACCGCAGACTATTGAATGTGATGTGTTTAGGTTCGATCTGTTCATTCATTGATTGTGGAATGGGTTAGAAGGAAGCTAAAAGTAAGATTAGCAGTTGAATGTTTTAGGTGAATAAATGATTATTATAGTGTAGGGGGAATATTAGAGAACTACTGAATTTATTTCCATTTGTCTTTTAGCTTAGCATCGCTTGTAATTGTATACGCCATTTTGTTTATTCGTATAAGTGAATAATTCGGACTGAAGGATTGACTTTGGTACCCAGAAATGTACCACCGGCGGAAACAACCACACTCCCAATGTTCCTTCAGGTTTTAGAACTCGATGCATTTCGGGTAAAAGCCGATTCAAAGGTAGCGACGGGAAAGGAATCACACCTAACAACAGAACCTTGTCTATGCTTGCAGTATCCAATCCTGTATCCAGAGCATCCCGTTTTACTATACGGACGTTCTTCAAGTCAGCACTTTGCACTTTTTTGATACTTGTTCAATAAATCCTGAAGACACATCCATCGCCACCAAGTAACCTTGATCACCGATCAGCTGTGCTGCCGGTATAGTGAAAAAACCGGTGCCACATCCCACTTCTAAAACAGTCTGCCCAACTTGAATATCAGCACCTCGAAGGGTTTTAACCGGATCAAAGATTCATTGCCTAGCTTTGCTTCCCATCAACAGGCCAGCAGGTTTGAAAAGCAAATTCAGTATCTTTGAATTTCCCAAGTCTTCTGTTTTCATTTACCCTTCCTTAAACTCTTCATCTTCTCAAGCTCAGCCTCAAGTTCCTGCATCTTCATTTCATCGATCTTATCTGCAAGGTCTGCGAGTTCCTTATCAGCCATCTGGATCGCACCATGCAACTTTTCAATGATGTTCTTCTCCAGATTAACCTTCTGCTTTTTTGTTTCACTCACAAGGTCTTCAACAAGCATCTTTCCTTCTTCTTTGCTAATTGCACCTTCTTCGATCTTTTCCTTGACGAATTCCCTAATTCTCTCTTCAGATAGTGCTGCCAGTCCTGCACCAATCAAAGCTGTTGCCCCTAATAGACCCATTTTCTTCATCTTGTCCATTTATTTCCACTCCCTATACTATCTTAAAATAATTTAACTCTTTAACGCCTGTTTCATATTCCGTTTAATATTCTTAGTCAGGTTATTGACAGGGCACAATAGGCTTCTTATAACATATTTATTGGTATTTACTCCATCTAGATGATGAAATCCGAATCATACTCATCCCTTCAATGCGTTAGCATAAGCACAAGATCGTCAATATTTTAACGATTAAGGAATCCTACAACACCCCGAATTGCATTTCCCAGCTAAAAAATGTGTTCAATTTAATATATATTTATTGGAAGATCTCAAGATGGATCTGTTGAGGAAGAAGATCATTGACATGCCCTATACTGATTGGAAAAAGCTAGGTTTTTCTGATGGTACGTTGCATTACATGAAGCAGAATGCTAATAATGATAAGCCATTTACTCTCAATGCTCATGTGAGGGAGAGATTGGAGACTTGGGATAAAGGGGTTAGTGTAAATGGATAATTTACACGTGAAATCAATGGTATTAACAAGTTTTGCATAGCTAAAGGTAATATCAATATTGTCTCATTGATGATAGAGATAGATGTTATTGGATATCTCGTTTCTAATGCTTACTTGATGCGAGATCCTATTTTAATCTCTCTTTTCTTAACGAACCTATTTCAAAACTTCTGAGTTGCTCTTTTCCAGCACATGATAAGGCTCTTCAAATTCGATCCTGTTCTCATAAAGCAATTGTATGGAATGCATATAGATTTTTGAAATGGTTTGAGAAAAAAACTGTTTATAGAATGACTGTCCAATTATTTATGGGGGTATAAGTACGGATAGCAATAAACCTGAGAGACGTTATGATCTGGACTGGCTGAGGGTTATAGCTATAATTGCAGTCTTGATCTTTCATTCGATGAGATTTTTCGACCCCATGGACTGGGATGTAAAGAACAATGTCCTGAGCGAAAATATCATGGTGCTTGTTTTGCTTATAGTCCAGTGGCTGATGCCCTTGTTCTTCCTTATCTCGGGTATGAGTATCTATTTTGTGCTGAGCTTCAGGACAAAGGGTCAGTTCATAAAGTCGCGATTTCTTCGCATCATGGTCCCTTATCTTTTAGTGGGCATATTTATCATACTTCCTCCCCAGCATTACCTGAGGCTGTTAAGCGGTGGAGGATCAGGACTTACATTCCTGCAGTTCTATTCTAACTATCTGGCATACACCTTTGCTGACGTATTCTTATATTTTAATCTGCCACCTCTGGGTCATCTGTGGTATCTTTTGTTCCTTTTCATATTTTCTTTGGTTATGCTTCCCCTTTTTTCTTATCTTAGAACAGAATCCGGAAGGTCGATCATTTCGCGCTCTACATCCATTTTTGAAAAAGCAGGTGCTATCTTCCTGTTAGCATTGCCAATTGGTTTTCTCACTGCAATTCTTGACCCAACATCATTTGCAGGCAACCCGAATTATTTTGGTGGCTGGAGCATATTAGCCTATCCTATAATTCTGTTCTATGGATATCTTATAGCCTCCAACAAAAAATTAGAGGAAGCCATCCATAGGCATGGAAAAGTTGCATTGGTGCTGGCAATAACAACTTTCCCGATCATTCTATGGTTCATAGAGTCCGTACTTGATGGGACATTCCAGTTCGGAAGCTATGAATATGCAGGAGTTATGCTGCTTCGTTCATTCAATCTATGGTGCTGGATGATCGCCTTCCTGGGATATGGAAAGAAATACCTGAGCTTCAACAACAGCACACTGAAATACGCCAATGAAGGACTCATAGCCTTTTACATACTTCACCAAACGGTCATCCAGATCGTGGGATTCTTCATTGCAGATTGGGATATGGGCATAACTCCAAAGTACATAATACTCGCAACCACATCGTTCATAGTGATTGTGACGATATATGAAATTGCTATCAAGCGCATCAATGTTGTCAGATTCCTTTTCGGCATGAAACCAAAGAAATAAGGTGCTGATAATATGAAATTTCCGCCGATCAAGCAAATAATTTACCAAAGACCGGTAATCCTTGGTCTGAGCATCAGCATTATCCTCCTTTTCGCCTTCCTGATGCAAGAATACTTACTGGATCGTTTCACGCTGATATTTGAAGAAGAGCATTTGCTACAAGACTTCTGGATCGCTGTTGTCCATTGCCTTCTGGTAGGCTACCTCCCCAGCGCGTATTTTTTACTACTGCGTGGTACAAGGAATACCTTTGAAGAACTTGAACATGTTCTGAAACCAGTAACTACCCCCTCGTACGTGGACTCTGCCGTACATATTGGAAAGAGGAATCTGATCGTTTGGGGCTCACTGGGCGTGCTGATCGCGCTGCTTCTACCTTACCAGACGGCCATAGCACCCTGGGATCCGTCTACATGGCACCCTGAGGTTGTCTGGCATCGTGTTCTCGAGCCTTTCATAGGTTGGTGGGCTGGTTGGTTCTTTGGTGCGATCTGGGTTACCTCGAAGCGAACATCCCAGCTGGCAAGCAGGATCGATTCTGTGGATCTATTGGATCTGAGCCCATTGTTTCCTTTTGTTAAACAGGGTCTGTTGACTACTCTGCTAACGATTGGTATGGTGTCGATTGTTAGTTTGCTTCTGCTCGATCCGGGAGAGTGGCCTGTTGTTGCCAGAGCTTATTTGGGATCTCTGGCGATTGCATTGCTCGGCTTCTGGTTGCCGATGAGAGGTGTACACCAGCGAATTCATGAGATCAAAGAAGCAGAGCTAAAATGGACACGCGAAAGGATACGGCAATCTGAGACCCTCCTGCATAGCGGTTCACCGGACATGTCACCCGGGCAGATGGCAGATCTGATTACGCATCTCAACCTCATTGAAGATGTGCCAGAATGGCCTTTTGAAAGTTTAACAATTGTGCATGTGATGGCCTATTTACTGATTCCGCTGGCGTCCTGGTTAGGTGGCTTGCTGATCGAAAGCCTGCTGGAGATTGTTTTTGCCATGTGATAATGATGAATGAAACTTAAGTTAACGTATTCAAAATAGGTATATTCATGTCGGACTGCATACGAACTCCTCTCTATGAGTCTCTAAATCACGTATATAATCCTGTTGAAGTCGTAGTATCACAGATCATTTCTATGGTAACCACTCCCACGTAATGATATTCTTTTGAGTAGCTTATTTACTTTTGGTATATTGTGGTTATCTCAGTAAGTGTACATTATTTTTTGTAAGTAGGGTACATTTAATGTCTTCTTCCATTCAGTATAAGGCATGTCAATGATCTTCTTCCTCAGCAGATCAGAATCATCCCTTTCAGCCACATAAACAGGCTTGCTAAACTCAACAGTTTTCCTCTTTCCAACAATACAATGGCTTAACTCCCTTGCTTTAACCAAAAGAACAGAACTCCATGTCATATTTCTAGTTCCAATTTGAAAATATAAAAACCAGTATCATGCAGACTTATCAATATTAATCTCAAGTCTCAAAACCACAAATAACAGTATCATATAAGATTAGTAAATTTAATCTTACCAGTACTAAATCAGTATCAGGAATCATTTTAGTATACAAAAATTCAATTTATGCATCTTTTGTAGTACATCCTCATACTATATCCACATATCATACAGGTCGGTGATGCCCCGCTTGAGGGTGATGTGCTGATATTTCACCCTCTTAGGTAGTTGATGTATGAAATCAGTGATGTCTCCTTTCATACGATTCTATTTCGGTTTCCAGCTGAAGACTGTTTACCTTGGAAACCTGGGCAACCGTAATCCCTCCTACCTCCATCCACAAATCTAAAGGATGAATATGGCATGGTTTGTTTTCCATTGTCATGTCATCTTCTTTCTTTCCATAATTTTGCAATGATTATCGGGATCATAACTATTATCAAAGCTGCTATAAATTCCCAATAGCGTTCATACCAAGGGACCTCTACTTCAACTGGTATTGGATCTGACCAATCCGAAGAATGTTCATACTCGTCTGTAGCTTTAACCTTAACATAATGAATTCCTCCATGTTCCCAGACATGAGTCCTACTTTGACTTGTACCAGAATCTACAAGTTGGGTGGTCGCATAATCGGTATCGTCATCCCAATCAAAAGTGTATTTTATTTTGTCCCCCTCCGGGTCGGTTGTATTGGCAGAATACCGGCAATTTGTATTAGGTTTTACAGAACTTTCGCCTGAAAGCCTAGGCGTATCTGGAGCACGGTTTCCTGAGATTTCAACTGATATTGGATCTGACCAATCCGAAGAATCTCCATTAATGTCTGTAGCTTTAACCTTAACAGAATAATTTCCTCCACGTTCCCAGCTATGGGACTTACTTACAGTTACACCGGAATCTGCATCATGGATAGTTGAAATGGTGTCATCTCCCCAATCAAAAGTGTATTCTATTTTGTCTCCATCTGGGTCGGTTGCATAAGCAGAACATTCATAATAAGTTTCGGTTACTCCATAAATTGCGCCTGAAAGAATCCTAGGCGTTTTTGGAGGTCCAACTAAAGTGCATTTAACTGGTTCAAGTTCACCAGCAGTAACATTTACTGTTATGTCGCAATCTAAGTAACCAGAAAGCGTGCATGTCACATTGTGAGGGCCAAAAGCTAGGTTAGAAACAGTTTGTGGAGCAGTTCCCATAGTTACTCCATCCACGGACACTTCAGCGCCAGATGGGGTTGAAGTAACGGATATGCTTCCCACTGCGGGCGATAGAGGTATCATCAGAGGATCAGGAACAGGAACATTTACACGAGTTTCGTTATCTAAGTAACCAGAAAGTGTGCATGTCACATTGTGAGGGCCAAAAACTAGGTTGGAAACAGTTAGAGTTGGAGACGCAGTTCCCATGGGCACTCCATCCACGAACACTTCAGCGCCAGATGGGAATGTGGCAACGGATATGCTACCTACTACGGCTGCATATTTAAGATTGCCTTCAGTACGGTCGTAATAGCTTATGTGTGGATTATCGGAGGAATCAAGGGCAAGAGAGGTATACTTACCTACATCTCCCTTCGAATCCACGATTTCCTTAATCCACGTACTTCCCGTCCATTTAGCATATTTCATATCCCCATTATCGTAATAGCTTATGTGTGGATTGTCGGAGGAATCAAGGGCAAGAGAACTAGGCTCGCCCCACACAGAATCCACGGTTTTTATGTTCCACACATCTCCACCTTGATGACCTGTTTGATATTCCAATTCAGCATGTGCCAAACCAAAAAAATCATTGTCAAACGAATAAGTGTAATAGCTTATGTGTGGATTATTGGAGGAATCAAGGGCAAGAGAACTAGAGTCGCCTACCTGATCCCACCCAACGTATTTTTTGACCCAATCGTTTCCTGCCCATTCAGCATACTTCAGATACTTATTAGAACCATCGTAATAGCTTATGTGTGGATTGTCGGAAGAATCAAGGGCAAGAGAGGTATACTGGCCTACATTCTCCGCCGAATCCACGGTTTGTATGCTCCATCCAGATTGAGCGCCAGCGCTGCACGTCAGCAATAAGATTGCCAACACCATCGTGCCGATCGCTATTCTGAGAATACGTTCCCTATAAAATGTTATATGAAATCACTTATTGTCATTATCTTCCTTATGCATAGAATCCCCTCCCTAATGCATTTTTGTAGTACTAGCATCTTAAGCATGACAATTTCATCGATGTTTGGTCTGTCACCTAACTCTGTTTTGTTGTTATACATCTCTGCTATAATTGGACGAAATGGTTTCCAATCTATGAGTGATTAGATTTCAGGCTTATCACCGAGATTTTCAAGACACTTGTAATCTTCTCTGTATTGGCAAATGCAATGGCTGAGTTTATCTCTCGCGCCAACGTCAAAAATGTGACAATACGATGCTCTAGCAATCGATTAATATCTCTTCTCAATTATCTGTGGGAGCCCGTATTTTGGGCTCCCAACGAAGCTAATTCAGCAGTCGCAGTTGTCTTTATCAAAGTCTATGTCGAGCCGAACCGACTTAACCGTCACGCACTTGACGTCCTTCGACGGCATATCCAGGCAGTCCAGCAGTTTCTTTGCAGGTCCAATGCATTTTTTACCGTCTGGGAGGCGATCACGACGATTGAAGGGAACCGCCAAATCTGAATCAAGGCGATACGTCATTCCCCCGACCATCGCACCGTCGACAAGAACCGTAATGTTCACATCACGATCGCTCGCGTTGATGACGTCTTCCGGCTCGAAATCAGTTCCTGGATGAAGTTCGATGAACACCTCACGCCGGGTCTGTGCACCCAGCACAAAACGCGGAGTGGGGAAGTCACGAATCTTCAAGCGCCATCCACGTTTGGTGAGTAGCTGTGGCATTGTGACCTTGATCTCTATCGTGGCCCTGCGCGGATTCGGATTACCAGCCCAGAAGCTAATTCCGTCGAGCCCTAACATGAGACCACGCAGTCCCCCGCCGCCCGGCACCGGGTTAACATTACGCTGCCCGACATTGTTATCGTTCGGAACCAGTCGCCACTCTGGAATCACTTCTCCTGCAGTGAAGTTATCGATGTTGCTTGGATCATTGGTCGCAGAGACAATCATCAAGACACAATCGTGTCCATAGGCGTTGGTGTTTGGAGTCCACTCGAACGGACCGATAATTTTCTCTTCCGTGTCGTTGGCACCGAGTCCTCCGACCACAATCTGTGGCGTCGTCATGGCCTGGAAGTCGTTTGGCCAGAGGAGACCCGCACCTGGCAAACAATGGAAACCGCGTACGGTGACATTGGTTGCCGCCTGTGTTCCACGATTCTTGATCCGTACATACATGTAGTTCGATTCACCAAGCTCTGGCTCCTGGTGGGTTGTGCCACCATCAGCTATTCGACGGTTCCAGATAGTGGTCGTGTGCCAGTGCACGTGCTGGAAATCATAGTGTCCGGCCCGACCGTCATCGATGTAGACATCGATATCCGGCGGCGCACCCGGTGATGTCACCGGGGTGGGTGCTCCGAAGGGTTGGTAGAGTCCCTGACGTTCGAAAGACCAGCGAATTACCTTATTGTAGGCTCCCCCAAATACGCCCTCCGACGTCCAGTTGAGGAGATCGACTGCACGCATCGCATTCGCGAAGGCGAGTACGTTACCGGGATTTGTTGCGGGCGTCAGTGTCCCGACCGTCCGCAGGATCAAATAGGTCATCATGCGTGATGCGAACTGCCGCCGGCTCAGACTTGGATGTCCGCCTCCAATTGAAAGGTAAATACGAAACAGCGTCGTCGAGAGTATCTGCTCACTCGAATAACTCCCGACATCGAAAGCGCCGCCCCAGGCCCATCCCGCTGCCGGATCCCTGTCACAACGTCGAATCGGAATCCATGGTGTGAGTTCGAAGCGATCCGGTGCATTCGATTCGGGGTCTGCGACGATCATTGCCATGCTGTCGCCGGCACTGTGCGCAAAACCGAAATTAGGTCCGTTGACGTGATTATGGAGAATGCCGTGTCCACCGAGTTCGTGCAGCTGCACGCGCCAGTCGGCCGCGATACCAAGGGGATCCGTGCCCGGTGGTGTGTCTGCCAGGCCGAAGCAGCAGTGGTCTATGCCGTCTCCATCTCCTACACAGTGCGCGTTGATGGTTGAATTGCGACCGCGATGGTCGACGGGAATTGGGAAATCCGTTCCATCAAAGTAAGTGACAATCGGAAAGCCTAGGTTCTCCACTAGGCTGAAGAAACGATCGGTATGATAATAGGCATTAACGGCTGCGAAGTCGTCGGTACGTGCATTGTAATTGAAGTCTGTCCCTGCCGGTTCGGTAGGATCCACGATATTCGGCAAGTGGACATGCTGGAGGTCCGCATAGGTCCCACGCAGATGCTGAATTCCACCTACGGGGGCATCAAGATTCTGCAAGACAACCGACGTGCGGTGCGGATTCAGGACCGCATTGCTCTGATTCGGTGTTAGTGTTGCATTGCCAGTCGACGAGATCGGATCCTGGACGAATACCATGCCGTTAACTCCAGAGGTAAGCGCACGGAGATAGAGAACAGCACCTGTTTCCAACTCAATCAAAACTCTCCAGTTAAGGCGCTCATACTGTGGCGTCCAGAGAGAAAGGATGATCTCGGCTACTAAGTAGTAAGTACCGTCTTCGATAGCCTCCGGCACTGGAGGAAGCGGCAATGTTGGTTCATATTCTGGCTCGAAGTTTCTAATAGGCTCGGCTTTTCCCGCGGCAGCTACGGTCCGTGGATGTTGTTCTCCTTGATCAGGTAGCCGCGCCGAAGCATCATACCGATAGACATAAAATCGTCCGCGAATGATTCGATCGCCTTCTCGCGCGCTTTCGTCTTTAATATCCAAGCCCTTCCACAGTTCCTTGATCTGCGCCCAGTCAAACTGATCTCTGGCGAACCCCGCAGTCTCCTCACCCTTCATCGCTAGATTAAATAATTTTCGATATTTCTCGATGATTTCAGAATCGGGAAGCTTCGCTTGGATACCCCGCTGACTCGTGTTCGCTGCACTGACGATGCGGTTCGGATTCTGTTTCACTGTAACCGTAATGCCGGCACCCCAAACTGGGACGTTCAGGTAGGTCTGGAGAAGACCGGTAGTCGTCGAGTCGAAGAACGTCTTTTCCTCAGACAGTCTGTATTCAATGTCCTGTTCAAGGGGATCCAGGTACGAGACTTTCTGATGCGCCCGCGCGAGCTGGGTCTTCGATGCATCGATTACATCAGCAACCTGTCGCACATAGTCGATGGCCGCTAATCTCGCGCTTAATTGCTCAGAAGGCATGTAAGCCTGGAAGTGATTTATGCCTCGAACAACGCCATCAGTATCAATCGTAAGATTCGCTTGTAGGGATGGATCGAATTTAATAATCATTTTACTACCTCCATACTTTTCCAAGTTTTACACAAACTTCGTGGATAACTTAACCATCGACGAATGTGAATGAAATTGGAAATTGTCTTGTATGATAGTAATTCACTTTATTTGAGTGAAAAAATATCATGTGCCTCTATGGCCTAACGGTTCGGTCCTGATCCTTTTGTTAGGCCAGATTTACCCTGATAAAGGGTTTACACCGTATTTCGGATTCTATATCCCATTAGGTGGGACTGCCAACGGCTTCGGCAGCCCCTTCGGTCAGGTTATCGAGGTCTTATTTCTTCCCCTCCTTTTTCGCTGTCCGAGTTAATGGGTTTCAAGTTTGTTCTCTGTCTCCGTCTTTTTTTACCAACCGGGATTCTATCTCTTTGAGTAATTCCACCTCGGAAAGGAGTTTGAGCTTTGGAAAATCGTCCTTTTTCTCGCAACAATATTTGAGTGTCTTGAGGATTTCTATAAGAAGGTGTTTTAGGTCTTCACAGCACTCTTTGCCGAAGTCTTTGCCATCTTTCACCTGACCTAGACTCAAGATTATTCCAGTGAAATGTCGATATCTGGTCAGCCTGATGCCTTGAGGAGAACTGGCACTCGCTTCGACAGCAGCTTGGTAAGGTCCATAAAGGCTGGTGTCCTTGAAAATCCCATGATAGGCTCCATTCTCGTCCCGCGAAAGCTTGATCGTTCGCTTAACGCCATCGGGCCGACGGAAGCTGACCTCCACTGGTTCATCAAGGGTTACAGGTTGGCCAAAGAGAACCGGCTCCAGTATGACCTCCATCTCTGAACCTGGCAGATAACTCGTCTGAACCAGACGGCCCTTAAGCAGTAAATTGCTGCGGGCTTTAGCCATGACGGAGTAGTAGGAAGAAAGGCTTCTTCCGTATTCTGCCGTGTAGACATCGCCACCCATCTGTATAAAGTTTTCAACCCACATACGCCAGCGACCGACGTGAGCCGTTGGCTCTTCGGGAAAGGCGGGGAAGAGCAAGCGGAAAAACATATGACTCCTTTGAATGCTGAAACTCACATTCGGTACACCTCCACCAGCGATGTCGCTAGGCGTGATTATCTTACCATTGGGAGCCTCGAGCCATACTCTAAGGTATTTCGGGTGTATATCGCTGGGCCGGAATGCCAGGATAAAGTCGGCGGCAACATCGACCTCGCCAATCATGATGTCGGTGTATTGCTTACCCTGAGGAGGCAATATACGCCGAGGATCTTTAATGAAGGCTTCATCAGCCACATCAGAAAGAATTTGCACAAACAGTTTCTGAAGGATGAACTCCTTTTCACCTACAAGATCGCCAGTAATCTGGGCGGTGCCATTCGTTACGGTGGCAATTTCGTTTAGCTTGTCTTCAAGCTGGTTCAACCCGAGTCCGACTGCAAAGACACGTTGAGAAGGCGTCTTGGTTGCAACGTGGGCTATACCTGCCGGGATGTCCGGATCTGTATTCTGACGTCCGTCTGTGAGAACCACAAGAGCTCGCGAATCGGCGGCGGCGCTATCCAATACATCACTACCTAGGATGATGCCTGCTCCAACTGAAGTGGATCCCGAGGGATGCAGATTCGTCAGGTTGAGCTCGCTGAGTGCTGCAACTCTCCCGGCCCCGCTGCCAACTGGTCCTGCCACAACTGGATCCAGTAGTCTATCGCCATGAGCATCGGAAGAATGATGGTTGTATCGTACTAGGCCTATGCGATCGTTGTCCTTGAGCAGGGATACGTATAGCTCTGCAGCATAGATTGCATGATCAATCTTCCTCTGCGAGGCTTCGCCAGTCGCGTCTGCCATGCTTCCAGAACGATCTATCACCAACACTGAGTCGACAAACGGAGGGTCAATGACGCTGGCAGTGAGTTGAATATCGGTTGAGGGATTGACGGAATCATCCGGAGTGTTGATAGTAAACTGCCCGTTGTAATCCGTTGGCCCCGTGTTTGGTGCAGTAAAGGCAACATATATCTTTCGTGATGTATAGACCTCATCAGGGTTAGGCGTCGGCAGAGTGAAATTGAGCAATGTCCCAGGGGCAGACAAAAAGCCACCGGTCGGATCCGTCATGGAAACACTTAGCGGCGCGGAACAAGGAACCCGCAAGTTTCGAATTTCTACGGAACGATACATTGTCAGACCCCGGCTCACCTCGCCAAAGTCAAGCGTCGTTCCGCCATCTTGGGTGACGATGCTAACCTGGGGCTGTGCCGTACAAATGGAGCCGATAAGCATGATGTTTAGAGCAGGAGCGTTACTGGTAATCTGCAAGGTGCTGTTTTGCGGGCCGTTCAGCCAGACCGGCCCTAGTGTAACCTCCACATCCCGGCTCTCTCCCGGCGTGAGTGTAGTGCCTGTGCCGAGTAAGGAAGCACTGTAATTACTATTATCCACCGACAAGGAGACACCAGTAACATCAACCGTACCAACATTGCTGATTTGGAATTTCATAGTGACAACACCGCCTTGACCCAGCGAATCAAAATCAAGAGTACTTAGTTCAGCTGCCAAGGTAGGCGAGGCACCGAAGAAAGGGCGGAGAATGTCATGAATCGCTTCTACACACACACGGCAAAAGTGCCTGTTACTGTTACGCATCCGGCATATGTAAGCCGGGCGGTAGCGACCGCAATGATAGTATTGCGCCCCCTCATAAAGACCAATGATGGTATCATCACTCAAAACGTTAGGGTGCCAATCACATTGTGTACAATCGGGATTTTCCATAGTGGGAACAGGCGTTAGAGAATCGACAAGATGCCCCCACTTCAATGCAGACCGTGTTGTGGCGGCAGTCACATTGAGTGCGGAAGGCTCCCCTGATGGTGCTACATCACGATTAGTATCAACTCCGCAGCCAGCCCAATAATCGTATTCGTCGGCGAGAGCAAAAGCTGAGTGTCCCAATTCGTGTAAGGTGATGTTAATCCAACTGGCGGTCATAGCAACTGTGGCAATTCCACCCCCTGATCCCCCACGGATAGTACTATTATTTACGAGGACCACAGCGACATCCCAGTCAGGAACGTGAGTATCGAGAACACCACGTGCTATATCCCCATCACATACCAGCAGACGGCGTATTACACCATCACCGCAATAGGTGGCGTCAAAATATGTATTAGCCGTGGCCCCGGTGCCGCCACAGATACCTGGGTCGTCGGCACCTGAATCATCTGACTCGACGTTAATCCGATGGATGTTGATGGCTGAAATCAGCGTGTCAAACCAGGGCTCAAGCTGTATTGCATCGACAAAGTCGTCACAGGCGTTGTTAAAAGCTGTTTGCTCCGTGTCTTGAAATCCTTCCGCAAGAAAAACGATATTGAATCGATCGCTGTCGGGGCCATTATTCAATATTTTAGTAGGACCGACGACAGTTCCATCACTTGTACCCATAATCACTCACCCCCTTTTTCTTGATTTTTCTGCTTAGGTTGGTCGTTGCCACGTAAGTCGAATTCTGCCAGTTTCCCCTGCATACCCTCTTTAATACTAGGTTTAGTACCAAAGAAAGAGAGTACAGCGTTCTTCGGAAGGTGCGGAATCAGGACTTCGAATGTGATGTCAGCTCTCTTTACCGGGACATTCGTAAATGAGCCGTCTTTCTCCGGAATCTCCACGTGTTGTTTCAACGGATCATCAATTATCCGGCGATAAAGAAGGTTCCCTTTAGTGTCAGCTACCTCATACCAGAAGCCTACAACTTGCAGGCCCTTCTCTGTTTGAGGCAGTGACTGTGAATTCGGAATAACCTTTCTTTCTAGCAGCTTTTCACCGACAATAGCCCATTTTCCGTCTTGCCAACGAATTCGTATCCGACGGACAGAACCTTGATTTATTTTTTCCATCTTTAACCACTCCTATTGATTGTATGATTTAAAGCATTGCATGTGCCTAACGACGAGGATAAGCCACCCGTTAAAGTACTGGTGCGGTTTAACGGCTCGGTCTTGATTCTTTTGTTAGGCCAGATTTACCCTGATAAAGGGTTTACCCCGTATTTCAGATTCTATATTCCATTAAGCGGGACTGCCAACGGCTTCGGCAGCCCCTTCGGTCAGGTTATCGAGGTCTTATTTCTCCTCCTCCTTTTTCGGCAATTCCAGACAGAAACCGGCGCTTGCGTAGCGCCTGTGTCCAACCCACTGGCTGTTTCTGATAGCGCGGTCTACGGCCCTGACGTGGATCGTATAGCCACAAGGTGTCATACCCGTGGTGTCCAGATCCCAATCATCTCCGGGTGCTGCGGCTGTGCTGGCAAGCCCGGAGTTCGGAACGGGGATTCCCACCCCAGCCGGATTCACGTTTGGTAGGACGTACACGCTGTAATCCCTGAGGTAATCGTCACCTGCGACAACATCGCGTGCAACGAACTTACCCTCGAGTAATGTTCCGACAGGGAACTTACCGCAACTACCAGGGCCGGTGGTAATGGTGATGGAAGCATCCGGCCAGGTATTGTCAAGCTGGATTAAGTGGGTGTCTGAGCCCTGCTCAACACCGCCAGCGTCGTACGTTGTCAGTCTCACATACCATTTTGCGTCGCCCGTCGTGTCCCATTGCGCCAGCAGGCTGTTGACGTTCTGGTTGAACGGCAGGTAGGCAAACCGTTTGGTGACCGGGTTGGCCTTGTGATCATTAGTGATCCCGTTCTGATCCGTCACCTTCAGATCGGTGACCACGGGTGTCCAGATCACGGCGTCCTGGCTTACCTCAACCATGTAGCTCCAGTTCGGCACAGACAATCCCTGGACGGTGACACGGCCGGCGAAGGAGCATGCTCTGCCATATTTATCGGGTTGCTTGTTGTTGGTGGCAAACACGGCTGTGGCTGTGGTGAGTCCAGTGACATCATGGATGTGTCCCACGGGAATACCACCCAAAATAGCAATCTTACCAGCCGGCTCGGAGGCCACGGGTCCAATGTTGATCAACGTTTCCTCGCGGTTGCCCCACCTAGGCATCGTGTTGGGATTGCCACAAGGTACAGGCATGTTCCAGGAGAGAATGGCACGGATGCGCACCACCTTGGGACCCTTCTTGCAAACCTGCCGGTAAGGGGTGAGGTCGACGGGAAGGCGCACGGCATATTGGATACCTTCCGGCGGGATGACTTTCACGTCATAGACTTGCACATCTGCCGTACCGAGACAGGTCTCGAAGGTGCCGTTGCCATCAAAATCTGCCCAGAAGGTAACATACTCGCGACTACCATCGCTGCAGGGGTCGCCGGAATAACCGTAGGGTTTTTTGACCTGGATCACGCCGACCATAGTGTCCGGGGTGTTCGGGTCCAGCCCAATACAGGTGAGCTCCTCGTAGCTGGTATCTCCGTCTGTGAGGGGCTTGAGCTGCTCGATGATGTCCGGGTTGATCCCAATCTCCTTCGGCAGCGTGGCGAGGGACTGGGCGCTTGCGATGGTTTGCCCGGAGGCAAAAGCCATCATCTCCTTGTAGGCAAAGCGGTGCACTGACACACCTTTGTCTTTGTAGATCTCGGCAAGTTCCGCAACTTCCAGCGATTTAACCTTCGTGGGAAGGGGGTTGTCCAGGTCCACGACTTTTTCAATTGGGAATGGAAGGTCGGCCTTGATAGCTTTAAAGAAAATAGGGAACGGAATCAGGCGCAATGGCTCGATCAGAATGGTGGTCTCGCGCACATTGCCCCAAACCGGCTTCCAGTTGGGCTGGTTGGGCAGGGGTGTATCGTTCCAGGAGAGGATGGCACGCACCTTGACCAGGGGATCGAACCAACAGACCTTCGCCTGCGGATCTATCGGCAGCGAGGCGGCGTACTCGAGGCGCTTTTCGCCCTTTGTGCCCTCTGGAATATTGTGGGCTTGGAAGCTAGTCATCCCTTGGTCCTGCCAGGTGACACCGTTGTCGAATGAAAGATAGAAGCGCACAAATTCTGGTGTGCCGGGCCCGCAGATGTCCGTGCCATAGCCAGATGGCTGGTAGACGTGAACGGCCGCCTCGAGCTGCTTCTGCTGCGGGTGGTAGCCGAGACAGACAAGCTCCTCATAATGCGTGTTGGAGCACATAGATTTGACCGGCTTGAACGTACTCTCGGACAAATTACCGAAGTAGTTAGGGTTGGCGAGAAGCAACAGCTTGAAAGATTCCCGTGCCGCTTCTGGCTCAACTGGCCTCATCTTGATGCCCAGCACCTTAAGGCTAACGGGACCAACGATGCCGTCAATCTTTAGTGCCTTACTCTCCTGAAATTGGACGACCGCATCTCGGGTCTTTTGTTCGTAATTTCCATCAATGACACCGGGATCAAAACCCAATTCCTTTAATTTGCTCTGAACCTCTTTGACCAAGTCCCCTTTTGAACTGATATTTAGATACATACTCTTTCTCCTTTTGAACCAACATTCAAATGCTACTGCAGATTCAGTTGCCTTGTAAGCCATGAAATCTGCGATTCAAGGTCCAAAGTTTCCACTAGTGCAAGGAGTTTTCATCGCTCAATTAAACGCTCCCCCCTATTCGAAAATCTTCAGATCCCCACTCTAAGATTATGTATATTCCCACGTTATACGTAATCTACCTACTATATAATACGTAATCTACGATGTTATATATATATTATTATGAATCATAGTGATTGGGGTAATGAATATTTGCCAACATAATTGGGTGGGCTCTGTAGAATACCTATCAAAATCAACATCTATGAATTGGAAGTGGGATTAAATCCCAATGTCACGCAACATATCTCATCATATCTTTAAATTAGATTATTGTCCGAACATTGAGGATTTCTGCAGAGCCAATATCCAGATGTTGAACTCTGACAATTTGAGTTTTCGGGAAGATTTTGGTTTTTCTTCCTTTCCCACTACCATTCCCTGCGAAGAAACTATCCGCTACAATCTTCGAATTTCCTCCTTTAATTTTTTTATTGCCGTTGCTCAACATATTCCTCCGAAAATTCTCGAGGCGCAGGGAGGGATTGACAGCATATTCCATACCCTTTAGAATCAGCTCGTAATAGAAGAGTTTTCTACCTACTCTTTATAGTATCATATATTGAAATGGTTCAGATTGAACCTAAGAGATCCATAAGGAAAATGTAAGACTGTTAACTTGATGTGGGTGGGTGAGCATAACTAAGTACAGCATTCAAGGTTGCTATCTTGAGCATACAGTCGTCACTGTTGGGTGAAGGAAAATATTTTTGAGCTGGGGTGGACAGGTGTGGGTTGAGGTGGAAAATTTTACCTTTTCCCCGTATGTATAGAAGATTTAACTGATGTTGTGTGTATTTCTTTTTAGAGTATTTGCAACTATAGATTTGAAGGTGTGAGGTTCCTTCTGAGGAGATTCTAAGCGAAATCTACATCCCGATTGACTGAGACTTTTGTTGAAAAGAGATGGATCATCTCACATCTCCAACATTTTTCTAACATGGACATTCAGATTAAATAGCAAATCTCATCTAGCATTTGCTTAGTTGGTAAAATCTCCGGAAACACTGACATCCGGCATATTTTCCCTAATCCCGGCAAGTTCCTTTATCGTCTTTGCCAGACAAACGACCAGCCACTTCTTTAAAAGCGTTCTCTCTCCCAGCATTCTTCCAGTTTCGCTCATCCCGCCCTGCAACCAATAATTCAAATCCGTGAAATAATGTAGGGCTATCTGCCGGCATCTCTCATCATATGAGCCGCATCCCTCGAAGTCTGGTGATGAATTTAATTCCCCTATGGCTTTGATCGTCTTTTTGATATTCTCAGGAAAAGCATAATGGCAGATGTCGGTGCGATCGATTTGGCTAATGAGATTTTCAAGCTCTTCAGGCAAGATTTTTCGTTCTGTCTTAAAATTCCAAAGAAGCCTGTTCAGCAGTGCCGAAACGAGAGCTTCCTTGTACCGGTCTCTCTCCCCAAGTGAACTATATACCTCCTCGAAGAGGCTTATGGGGATGCCTCTTGGATCCTTCTCAGCTGGAAGTACCCCTAGCCACATTTGCAGTACCCAGATATACTCCTGTCCTTTCCGACTTCTGCCCGTCTTGTCCGCACGCCAGGCATTTTTTCCGCATTTAGGGTGCGAACTGCCAATTGAATCCAGATTAAAATCGACATTCTCCCTGCCAATTGATTCAATTATCCGAAAGATATGGCGCTCAAATTTGAAATGGCAAATCTCCAAGCGCGTGATTAGGTTACGGATTTCCTTTGTTTCATTCGAGAGAGTGCCAATTCGCTGCTCCAGGCGGTAAATTTGAAGTATTTCTGAATCTGGACTCTCAATCCCTATATTGGCCCACGGCTCCAGTGGGATTTCTTCCTCATTTATAGTATTCGGAGAATTGTATGCCATACGCAAAACCAACTCATACTATTGATTTCACATGTGATTTGTGAAATATGTATTGCATGTAAATCATATTTAGTGAGAAAAAGTAATGAACATCTATATAGATGCTCATTTCACTGCCTTTTGTCCATCCTCAGTAGCAGAATCATAAAGACACCCAAAACAAATGCAGTTATAAAGGGACCTGCGGTTGGTACAACGGGCGGTTCCCAGTCACTGTCGCCCACTTCATAACCATAGTACTCACCCACATCTTCATCGCTAACAAAAAGATCATCAAACTGACCCGTGATATTTGCAACGTTGATGTAATGACCATATTCTGCAACACCCATCATTTCACATTCCATTGATTCACCCGGAGAGAGTGTGATCTTTGGACATGGGATGATTCCCTGCCTGTCATCGTTAAGCACTATGTTGTCAAGCGGGACATTTCCTGTATTGGTGACAACGTATTTCCACTTCACGACATCACCGATAACTATTCCCGGAAGAATATCCGAATCTTCATCAAAACCATTGGTATATTTCTCAACATCAATTTCCGGCATTGCTTCAAAGATACCTGCATCCAAGGTCATATCAGCTTCTCCAGGACTCATTGCGATACAAACCGTCAATCCTGTACCTGGATCAGCATCACTATCCATGGCATCATCAGCACCCTGATCCTGTGGACTGAAGACATACCCATCAGGAAGAACAAAACCTACAGAGTAGTTACCTGGTGCAAGACCTATGAACTGGTACATCCCATTTACATCCGTTACCGTTGTAGCAAGGAGATTACTGTCACAATCATAGAGGTCCACGGTCACGCCGGGAATCCCAGGCTCACCTGCATCCTGCATACCGTCATTATCAAGATCATTCCATACCAGATTTCCGATGCTTGCCCACTGAACGGACGTGACACCTGCATCCCTGGCTGGATGATTTTCACCTGATTCAAGGAAAATACAGATGGTATGTCCTGATGTAATATCGGCGTCGCTGTCTATGGTGTCGTCAGCACCCTGATCTTGTGGGCTGAAGAAGTATCCTGCCGGGAGTACGAACTCTATATAGTATTCACCAGGTGCAAAGCCTGTGAACTGGTAGAAGCCATTTGCATCCGTTACTGTTGTAGCAAGCTGGTTACCGAAACAATCATAGAATTCCACAGTCACACCAGGGAAACCAGGTTCACCTGCATCCTGTATACCATTAATATTAAGATCATCCCAGACAAGGTCACCCATTGAAGCAGGCTGATACAGACCTGCATCCCAGGTATTATCCACCTTTCCCGAATCAAGGCTAGTATAAACTGTTCGTCCTGTTGTAGTATCGGCGTCACTGTCTATAGTATCGTCAGCACCCTGGTCCTGTGAACTGAAGACATATCCTGCCGGGGGAACAAAACCTACGGAGTATTTGCCAGGTACAAAGTCTGTGAACTGGTAGAAGCCATTTGCATCTGTTACTGTTGTAGCAATATGGTTATTAGCGAAATCATAGAGTTCCACGGTCACACCAGAGATTCCGGTCTCATTTGCGTCCTTGATACCGTCGCCGTTGAGATCCTCCCAGACAAGATCACCTATCGAAGCAAGCTGATACAGGCCTGCATCCCAGGTTTCATCCACCTCTTCGGGATCAATTGTCGTACAAACTGTCTGTCCTGTTGTAGCATCAGCGTCACTGTCTATGACGTCATCAGCACCCTGGTCCTGGTGGGTTAAATAATACCCCGCAGGAGCTTCAAATTCTACAAAATAATCACCCTGTTCAACTATGAAGTTGTAGTGACCTGATGCATTAGTAGTTGTAGTATCTAGAAGATTGCTATTACAATTGTATAGATTTACAGTCACACCGGCGATTCCAGTCTCACCTGTATCTTGTATGCCATCAGCATTGAGGTCCTCCCAGACAAAATCACCTATAGAAGAATTAACTATGACTGCAGGTGCAGTAGAGATTGATGTCATAGATGCGATCAATACCAGTAGAAACACGATTCCTATTTTTAATAAGTTACATTTAGAATAATTCAATATTGAATTTGGAAACTGTTGATATGCCCTAATGATTAAACCCCCTTATTATCGACCAAATAAGCAGAAAAACGGCTGCAAATTATTAATACTTTGATTATAGAATATGTTTGGGTGTTGATATTAAATGAAATGAAAATAAGATTAGGAACTAAATTTAGTAATAAAAAAGTGACTTTGAGGACCAAATACCAATATTTTTACACACGATGATGTGCACTACCAAAATGCACTGAGAAATACATTTACTTATCAAAAATGAATGATGGGTAGAGGTAACTCAAATTTTTTGTACACTAATCTTTAAGACGTTCAAAAATCAGGGTTCTGTAGAAAACCTATCAACATCTATGGACTGAATTGAGATTAGATTCTAACATCGTGCAACATATCCCATCATATTTTTAAATTAGATTATTGTCCGAATATTGAGGATTTCTACGAAGCCAAAATAAGATGTTGAACTCTGATAATTTGTGTTTTTTGGGAAGAAAATAATTTTTCCTTCCCCACTACCATTCCATGCGAAGAGACTATTTGCCATAATCTTCGAATTTCCTTCTCCAATTACTGTCCTCTATCGAATTTTTATGACTCAGCTAACATCTTCCTTTGAAAATCCTCGTGCTGCAGAAATGGATTGGCAGCATATTCCATACCCTTTAGAATCAGTTTGTAATGTCAGAGTTTTCTACCTTCTCTCTGTAGTACCATATATTGAGAAATGGTTCAGACTGGACCTAAGAGATTGATAAGGAAGATGTAAGACTGTTAACTTGATGCGGGTGTGTGAGCACAATTAAGCACAGAATCCAGGATTAATCATTTTTAAATTATTATGTGGGAATAAAAATAGGAAATCGGTTTTCTACAGAGCCGTTACTTAACTAATTTTTAAAAATACTCCCACATTTTAAGAGACAACTATTCGAATAAATAAACTTCATAAGAGCAAGACTTTGGGAAAATGTTGCGTACAAAAACTGGAGTTACCTATATCCCCGCACTCAACTTAGGCGTCAATGATTTATGCCTATCTCACCTTTTTTTATTGGTGATGTGTTTGATTCGGACTTTTGTTGCAGTTGATCTTCCAGATGAGATGCGTGAGAAAATAAAGGATATCCAGTCAAAGCTGGAACCCTTCGATCTGAGACTTGTGGGTCCGGAACTTGTTCACATAACCCTCAAGTTCCTTGGAGATATGCCAGAGGAAAAGGTTTCCGCGATATCAGAGGCACTGGATTCCATTGAATGTGAACCATTTGAGGCAAATATAGCTGGTCTTGGTGTGTTCCCAAAGCCAAGTTATGCCAAGGTTGTATGGATTGGTGCAGAGGGTAACTTTGTTAAACTACATGATGAGGTTGAGTCTTCCCTCAAAAGTTTCAGATTCAAGAAGGATAGACGGGGTTTTACTGCACATTCCACAATTGCCCGTGTAAAGAACATACCAAAGGCTGATAAGGAGGATTTCCTGCGCATTCTGGATGAGCTTAAAGATGTGGAAATCGGAAAGATGTATGTGGATCGCGTAAAATTCAAGAAAAGCACACTTACCCCAGAAGGGCCTATATACGAAACCCTTCACGAAGCAAAACTTGGATGAGTTTGTTGACTTTTTTGCTTGTCTTCGTATTACATATCCCGAATTAGAAACATCTGTTTGACCATAGTAAGGATCATTGCTGTAATCGATAGCAAAGTCATATTTTGGTTAGACTTTAATATTTGAAGAGGGAGCTACATAAGGATTTTGTTATTTGAGTCTATGAGTTGTCTCACATCGATTTTTTGAAGATGATATCGAAGTGATGTTTCACAAGGTATTTTGTGATAGCATTTAGAAAGAGAATGGATTGAGTTCTTTCCTGTTGTCATACCTATGACAGCATGAAATCGATCTTTACTAGTAAGTGAACCATTTATTGGAATGTTAATATAGTCGATAAGAGGTTGTAGTACATTTTTGGCGCATTCAGTAGGATTTAATTCAAATCGAGTAATATAAACTTTCTTTTGCGATTGGAAATACATGCGGAGGGAATTATACCACATATAAATGTATCATATGATGTCGTTTATACGAGTTTGAACTGAAATTAGCGAACTACTGTATTTGTGAATGGATTATTTCTAGAAAAGTTTACAGATTAAACATGTTCTGGTGCAGCCTTTACGTAGATCGTTTTCCCTTTGTACTTGATTTGAAGTATTCTATGATATGGTATCATAGTATCTGGAAAAAGCGTAAAGAATAAGTGTCCAATGTCTACTATATTACCTCCTGAAACCGTTTTTGTATTTCCAGGCACACCCCTGTGGATATACTCTATGCTGCATTCGTTTATATCCATACCTTCTTTCCATTTCAATTCATTAAATATATCCCTCGGACGTTTTGATTTTATTACATCATTCATAAAATACCTTCCAGAAGGTTTAATATGTAGATACCAAAAATATTCATACAGATCCCCATAATCTGTTGGATTCCTATCCGTTTCCCTCAATATTAGTTAAGCTAATTTTAAAATAAATAGTTATTGAAGCTGTTTTCTCATTACTTCAAGCCATTGAGTAGAACAATAATGCAGTACGTTGAAGAAATTAAAAGCACTATATGATAGATATTTGGTTATATTGGAATATATTTTTTGAAACTTTCATCCTAAACATTATTACTAATCTGAGATGTGAATGAATTTTGTATTATGTAGAATATAAGAGCAAACTGTATAAATAAATCCAATAAAACTATCTCTAAAACTCTAAAAGCTAGCGTACACTTTTTCCACGTTGTATATATCCCAGAATTGCTTTGCGGGGATATAGGTAACTAAGAAAAACCGAACTTTCATTGTTTATGTTTAATGTTAAGATGAAGTGATTGATAAATTAAACTACTACATTTAATTATACTGTGTTATGGGAAATAAAATTGCTTAACATTACTGTCAAGAAAAATATAAATAAGAGATATAATCAAACTTAACTTGGGAGGGAGGAATTGAAATGACAAAAAGTATCGCCGATATATCACTACGCAAAGCTGCAATAGTTGCAGGGGTTGGATATTTAATCATATTTATAACCGGCATCTTCTCCAATTTTTTTGTTCTCGAGAATCTTATTGTTCCTGGAGATGCCGCAACAACAGCCAATAATATCATGGCTTCTGAGTCGCTATTTCGCATAGGGATTTTGAGCTTTATTATAATGGTTATTTTTGATGTGGTGTTGGCTTGGGCATTTTATGTTTTACTTAAACCAGTTAACAAGACTCTTTCATTGCTTTCGGGGTGGTTAAGGTTGGTGAATGGCACTATTTTTGGAATCGCCTTGTACAATCTTTTTAGTGTTTTGCAAATTTTAAGTGGTGCTGAATACTTGAAGGCATTTGGCGTAGATCAGTTGCATGCCCAGATGATGGTATTTCTCAATGCGTTTAACTACACATGGCTAATTGGATTGATATTTTTTGGTCTTCATTTGTTTGTTCTTGGTTATTTGATTTTCAAGTCGGACTATATCCCAAGAATTCTTGGTGTCTTGTTGATAGTTGCATCCCTAGGCTATCTAATTGATAGTTTTGCAAATATTCTGTTACCCAACTACGCCGACTACGAAGCAATATTTGCTCTGATTGTTGTCGTTCCCGGGATTATTGGGGAATTGTCACTTACCTTGTGGCTTTTATTGAAAGGTGCTAAAATACCTGAAAACGAGGCAGAACAAATATAAGTTACAGTTTAAACCTAATCAACATCTCCCCCACATCCCGAATCTTTCCCTCACATGAGCATTGAGAGTGAACGGCTTTTCACTCTTGGCGTTCTGCTTCATGTAATGTATCGTACCTTTTGATAAACTCATCTTCTTCCATTCAGTATAAGGCATGTCAATGATCTTCTTCCTCAACAGATCAAAATCATCCCTTTCAGCCACATAAACAGGCTTGCTAAACTCAACAGTTTTCCTCTTTCCAACAATACAATGGCTTAACTCCCTTGCTTCAACCAAAAGAACAGAACTCCATGTCATATTTCTAGTTCCAATTTGAAAATATAGAAACCAGTATTATGCAGACTAATTAATACTAATCTCAAGTGTTGGCGAATAAAATATCAGTATAAGGTAAGATTAGCAAGGCTAATCTCAGCCAGTATTAGAAATCGATTTTAATATACAAAAACATCAATTGATGAACTATTTATATTGGATTCAACAATATTTTTGATATAAATGATTTTCTCCTATATGCCTATTGATATTGTTTTTTTCGATAAAGAATGAAATAAGTTGAAATATTAAAATTTTAAAAATAAATTGAGAAGTATGTTTTCCCTGTTACATACTTGTCAAAAAGATTGGAATTGATCTAATCTCTAAGTTGATCAGATAATTCCAAGCAACCTTGAGATCTTCAAAGCTATATTTCCCATAAAGAAGGTGATGTTATTAACGACCCCCACAGGTTCTATGACAATATCACCAGCGTCATAGGCATCTAAGAATGTATCCGCAGGTTGTTTAGATTCCATTATGCTTCTAATCGTATCTTCATTTGATATTACCACTATCGTCGGATTCACTTCAGAGCTCAGGCCTACTACAGATTGTAGTATTATCCTTGCATCCAGGGATGTGACAGCTCCACTATCATCAACATCGATATTTGCATCTTCTTCCATCTTCCCGGTAGACATCTTTAGTGCGCACAGGGAATCAACAGCACTTAGATATCCATCGTTATTGCAGTCACCTTTTTCAGCTTCGATCTCGATTGCCAGTTTCTGGAATTCTACAACCGTAGCATCCTTTGTAACCACTTTTAGTTCCAGTGCACTCCCGTCATTTAGCTCTACAATACCATAGATCTCTTCATTTCCAAGGAGACTGTTTACAAAACTCGGTACTTTATCCACATTCTGATTATATGCCACGACTTTCTGGTTCATATCATCAAATAGGTCTGCAGAAGCTGGATTTGCTAAAAAGATAAAAAGTAGAAATGAGATAATGATAATCTTCTTCATTTCTACACCCCCTTACCTTCTTCTCTTGACAACGAACAGAGCCATGACGATTGCTGCCATTGTCATTACTACCATGCTTCCATAACCTGCACCTTCAGATGCTTCTTCAGTGACACTGAGAGTTCCATCAGTGGTGGGAGAAATAACTTCAACAAGGTCGGTATTATGTACTGATACCTCATTCAGGGTCAGGTGACTGGATGAGCCAACAGAACCAAGCACCTTAAAGGATACAACGACAACTGTACCATCGCCATTTATGCCGGAAGAATCCGCCAGTGCGATTATGACCTCCCCTTCATTGCCTGTATTGGATTCAATATATGCATTTCCACCAAGTTCACCGGCTTCCACACCAACAGCCTGCAGGACTGCCGGATCATACATCAGGGAAATGTCCATACTTCCCACATCTGTAGCTCCCTCAAGGTTGACAGGAACCTCCACTATACCTCCAGCTGCTCCTGTTGTATCGCTCACACTTACGGTCATATCCTGTGCCGATGCAAGAGATACAAGGCACAACAGACTAACTAACAACAATATTCTTTTCATGTTACCACTCCCATTTCAAGCTAATTTAGCAGAACTTCTCAGGATCTGCCTTGCATCAAGTGATGTTACACTACCATCTTCATTCACGTCCATAGCCAGATCTTCCGGAATCTTCCCCACAGCCATCTGGAGTGCATAGAGGGCATCCAGAGCAGTAAGTTCGCCACCGTCACCTACAGAATCTCCTTTGCTTTGCTCCCGACTGATCACCGTGAAGACTCCATCTTTAGTGTCAATATTGACAGGTGTCAAATCTGCCCTGTTAGCAGACAGGGATACAATATCAAGAGCAGTGGATGAGCCTTCAGCTCCGACCACATCGAATCTTACGTGAGCAACAGAGCCATCACCGGAGAATCCGTCCTTATCAGCGAAACTGATCTTGACCGTACCGTCAATGATATTGTAATCGTACAGTGAATCGCTTGTCAAACTACCTTTAACAACTTCAGTAGCTACAAGGACAGAGGAATCATATCTCAGGGTCATATCCATATTTCCGATATTGTCCTGCACTCCATACAATGTCAGAGGGATCTGGACACTGCTTCCGGTGGCCTTGCTACGGGATTCAAAGGTCAGGCCATTGAACCTGTCAATTTCAGGTTCCAGAGTAGGAGGAACTGTTGCTCCCTGATAAATGGCGTCGATCTCGCTTTGTGAAAGGGCAACATTATAGATCCTTAGGTCATCCATTGATCCTCTAAAGTATTCGGTGACTCCTGGTGGATCAATACCTATGAGAAGGTTAGTATCTGATTCTGGAATGGAAACTGTTGTTGACATAGTGTCCTTGAGTTCCCCATTAATGTAGAACTTTAACTCGCTTCCATCTTTTGTGACTGTAACGAAATACCACTCATTGAAATTCGTTTCCGCAGTTGATATTATATTCTGGCCAGCAACACGAACACTCGAGTATATTCCATTGCTATCATGAAATAGTGCATATGGGCTATTACTAGGAAATACAGAGGCCGTATCGCCTTTTGAGAATACAACAGCCCATCCTCTGACACCTGCATCTTTTTTGTTGAGCCATCCAGCGAACGTGAAATCCTCTGTGAGGTCAAGAGAATCACTGTCTTTAACCTCTATATGGCTCTCCCCATCAAAAGTAGCTGCAGCATTTCCTACTACACCAGAAGTGAAAACCAGATTTCCTATAGGAGTCCCATGGTTATTATTGCCGGAATAATCCTTTACATCACCATCAAAAGGATAGTAGGCAACAAGCCCAGCCACAGGAGTCGGTGAAACTGTCGGTGGAACTGTCGGTGGAACTGCTTCTCCCTGGCGAATGGAATTGATCTCACTTTGCGAAAGGGCACAATTATAGATCCTCACCTCATCGATATCACCAGGGAAATGATCATCCCATGTTGGATTGGAACCAATATGGGTATAGTCCCAGCCCCTAGTATTCTTTTTTTCTTTTTTCTCATATACCTTATCATTTACGTACAGTGTTACTGTTTCAGCATCCTGATCATAAACCGCCGCCAGGAAAGTCCATTCTCCGATTGTGACAGGATGGAAACCCAAAACTCCTGGCCAAGTATAAGACGTACCAGTAAAAGCTGACCAGCCAACTCCACCACCACGCTTGTCGATGTTTATCGTTCGATCAAAAGTGCCATCATCATGAGAGATAACCGTTCCTCTGACCTCATCGGCTTTGGCCCAGGCAACCAGGGTCACTTGTGGCATATTATCCGACCTGTTTGAGTGCATATGATTGATATCAACTGGTGAACGCACGTAATCGTCCTTACCGTCAAAACTCAATGCCTGACCTTTTACTCCGGATACAAAGACGGCACCATTGTTGGTAGCATGATTATTATTTCCAGAATAATCCTTTACATCGCCATCAAATGGATAGTAGGCAACAAGACATTTCTCAGAAATGGGTGTTGGGGTTGGAGTAGGAGTAGGTGTTGGACCTACTGCCGATGGTGCCATGAGACCAAAGAAAAAGATGGTCACATGATTCCCGCCACCCGGACCACTGATACCCATATTTTCCACCCTTATGGTATGGGTGCCCTTATCCAGACCGGATATCTCCAGATACTTAATATAAGGATCTTCACTGGAGCCATAGGTGTTTCCTGTCCAGACCTCTGAACCATCAACAAGAACACGCGCCCAGCCATCATTGGTATCTCCCCAGAACTGGACACCTACTGTGGTCGTTTCAACGGTTGTTTTTGCTTCAACCCAGTTGCCCTGGCTCATCAACGCAATCCACTGATTATATCGCCAGATTGAACCGCTGGCTGTGATCTGGAACTCGGACGGTGGTGTAACATACGCAGTATTGGCAAAGGCTACAACATCCGGTGGAGTTGCAAAATTAAGGGCATTTCCATCATACATTACAGTACTCATTTCTGCAGAAGCAACTGTCACAGATAAAGAAAAAGCTACTAAAGAAATGAAAAGAACATGCAGTAAGCTCTTTGATCTATTATTCATATCTTGTCCCCCACGAACAAATAATTTTTATATAGATATCTGCATTTTATGCTAGTTAAGAATAACCCTGATAATTAGAAGAAAAATAACATGAGGTTATGGAATTTTTAATCTGTTTCCGGAATTAAAGTATTAAATATTTTTTTAAACTGCCACTTATGAAAATAAGACTGGAAGATAATTACTCTACCATCTTGATACAGAGAAAAAAACGCCTTTTTTAACAATCTGAGCAGCAAATTTACAAAACAGATAGAAAGTTCATATCAGTACAACATCACCTTAACCAATCTCAGAGGCACGTGCACAAGCTCCAGCACTTTTTCCTTCTCAATAAAAGAAGAAAGGGGTTTCTACACAGCGTATATTTGATTGAGTATAATCATGGCCCTGTAGAAATCCTGTCTAAACCGCTATAAAATGAATAAAGGAAATCAGAACTATGAAACGTTCAACACTATTGGAAAAGCAGATAAAGTCTAAATTACGTGAATTTTTTGAACCACTCGGCTCGACCCGTTACTTTGTAGAGGTAAAACCAAGAGGGCATGAATTTAGCGCAAAGATCTGGGTTGAAGCGGAAATCCTAGATGAAATTGCCAAGAATCCTGAAAAGCTCACATATATCTCGGATACCATCAGAGAAGTGGAAAAGGAATTCAAAACAATAATCTTTGGAAGACTGAAACCTCTTTTGTGATATTTTGACTCTGTGGATGTCGAATTTCACTGTATCCTTAATGTGGCAATGTATTTTTTCACATTCCTAGCCTTAAAATTCAAATCTCCTTCCTTTGCTTTTTTCAAATAAGCCAAAGCACTCCTATGCTTGATTCCAATCTCTCTTGCTCTCTCAAGAGTCAGAGTCAGGATAAAATCATAAACTGCTTTTTTTAGAAATATTATTCTGAAACTTTGTTTCCAAAAGTATATTTTTAACTAAAACCGTATTTTTACTAAAAACCTATGATATGGTTTTTTGGAAGTACTAAAAGGAATCAAGAGTAAAAAAACAGTTAACGCTATTGAAAGCAAGTATACTCGCAATTGGTATACTTTCTGTAGAAATAGTGTCGGCAAATAGTCTTTCTAAGAAAAACAATTCCTATAGCAATGAGGGGGTAAAAAGCTTATGAAAAATTTAAGATTTGTAGGCATATTAGTAGTTTTAGGTATGCTAATAAGTGTAGTTCCAGTATCTTCTGCTACTGTATCCGATGATCCATCAGGCCCTATTTTAATGTATCCAGATAATGGAACGCATACTACTGACCACATCATTACACTCGGCTGGTTTGATGAAGAATGGGCTCAGCAATATTTACTACAAGTAGACAACAATGAAGATTTTAGTTCTCCAGAAATTGAAACGTATGTAGTTGAAGCTCAATTCACAGCGGAGTTTCCACTACCCGATGGAACTTATTTTTGGAGAGTTGAGGCCATAGGTGACGAGAAAAGTAAATGGTTGTGGTCAGATAAAACAGAAATCACAATTTTTACCGTGGGTGTAATTCAAGCAGCATCTTCTGATCCAGATTTAGGTATTGCAGCGCAGCAACAGCATAAGGACACAAGAATGCTTTGCCTTGAAGGCGATTCTTTAACAGGAGACCATGCTTGGGATGTCGATCATGTGACTAGAGGTTGTTTGCATGATAATTGGTATTGTGTACGAGCGGCTATTTCAATGATAAATTCGCATTATGGAGGTCAACTAAGTCAAGATCGATTGTCTTATTACATACTTGAGGAAAGGCCAGGTGTAGGGGATGGAATTCCAGAGAATGATTTAGGTCATGGCAGAGGTATATTTCCTGCAGAGACGACAGCTGGGTTCTCTTGGGCATTAAACGGTGCTACAATCAGCAATCCTTCTGGCAAACCTACATTTGCTCAGATAAAAACATGGATAGACAATGGTCAACCTATTTTCAGACGTAATGTAGCAGGTACATGGCATGCAACCGTAATTGATGGTTATGATGATGCTGGTCAACTTGTTCATGTGATAGATCCATGGACCGGAACCGAAGGCACATTCGCATACAATACATTGCCAGTACATGAAGTGTGGGTCCCTCCTTCAGGAGCCACAACACGATCTGATGAAGCATCTCTAACTAAGGATACTGATAATGATGGTATTGTTGATTTTGATGAAGAAATGAGATTTAAAACTGATATTAATGATATAAATACAGATGATGATTGCTTGCCAGATAAGATAGAAATTCAGAGTTACACATTTATTAATGATATCTTTGACGTAAGTGATGTAAGAAAACCAGATGTGGACGGAGATGGGAAAAGAGCAGAATTAGACCCTGATACCGATAATGGCGGAGTAATAGATGGTTCTGAGGATAAAAATGCAAATGGAAAAGTAGACCCCGGTGAAACTGATCCTTTCAAGGAGGATGACGATACAGAAGCACCATATCCATGTCCAACTGCAAATCCTCTGATAACTGCGAGTGTGGTGGGAATAGTGGGAATAGCATTTGTACTTTTCCAGAGAAGAGAACTGGAATAAATAGTTGTTAAAAAGCTGGATGGCAGAAGTGCTTTCCATCTTTTATTTATTAATTTTTAATATATGTGCAATAAAGGTTCCATACTTCATCCAATCTCAATCAATTGATGCAATGTACCCTTAGAAAATCCCATATCCTTCCATTCAGTATAACTAATAGCGATAATCTTCTTCCTAATCTCATCAGTATCCTGTCTTTCAATCTTGTACGAAGGAGTCTTAAAATCAATCTTTCTCTTTTTACCATTCAGGAATTGAGCTAATTCTCTTGTTTTCAAAAGTAGAACATAACTACATATCATTAATCTTCTTTGATAAGTTACCTTCTTATTCATCCAGTTATTGAACTCTTCAGTAAGCTTCTTTGCTCCTGTTGGTTTCAATCTAAGAGAATAACTCTCAGTCCTGATGAAATCCTTATTATCCATCTTCTGTGAATCTATCAGACTGATTACTGTAAGATCAACAAGGAATCTAAAAGGCTCTTGGAAATCATAAGCAAGGCTGTTCTTACTTGGATTCATTTCATGTAAGAATCCTACATGAGCATCAAGTCCAACCGTATTGATAGCTCTTAAGCATTCAGCTTCAAGCAGAGCATAGCCATTTAAAGGTCAAAAAGCAGCCCTTTCTTTTCCGAAGAGGAGCGTCAGTATGAAACAGAACGTGTTTGTCGTGGGTATGGATTCATTCAATCTCGAAAAATTGCGGAGGCTCCCTGAAGCAGCAGAATCGACTTTCATGCCGCTCTTGATATCAACGATATCCGGAACGTGCCACGGTACGATATGGATGCACTGATTGCTACTGCTGAGCACCGGATTAAAGCCACTCCTGGCGGCATCCATGCCGTTGTCAGCTACTTTGATTTCCCCGGCACGGACCTTGTCCCTATCCTTGCCGAAACTTTTGGGGTGCCAGGGCCAAGTCTGGAGAGTATCCTCAAATGCCAGCACAAATACTGGAGTCGGCTTGAACAACAGCAGGTCATCCCTCGTCACATCCCGGCATTCTGTGCGTTTGACCCCTTTGATGACGACCCCTTCGCCTCGATCAGGATGGAGCTTCCGTTCTGGATCAAGCCATTCAGATCATTCCGGTCATTTCTAGCGTTTAGGATCACCACCAAGGAACAGTTCCGTGAACACATCCACGAAATACGTGAAATGATCAATTTTCTCCACGAACCATTCCTCTATCTGCTGAAAAGATACAATATGCCGCCTGAGATTGCATACATGAGGGAAAGCTGTCTTGTTGAGAAAACGCTCTCCGGGCATCAGTGTACACTTGAAGGCTATGTCTTCAACGGTGATGTGGTTATCTACGGCGTTGTTGATTCGATCCGGGACCAACACTTCTCTTCGTTTTCACGCTATGAATACCCCTCTTCCCTCCCAGATAGAGTGCAGGATCGGATGGCCGGGGTATGCCGGCGGGTTATTAAGCACATAGGGTTGGACCATTCGGTATTCAATGCGGAATTTTTCTACGATCCCTCTCGCAATGAGGTCTATTTGCTGGAAATCAACCCGAGAATCTCTCAGTCGCACGCGGACCTTTTTGAAAAAGTGCACGGCGTCTCCCACCACCGGGTTATGCTACTGATCGCTCTTGGCAGGAAACCTGATCCACTCGGACGACACGGACAGTTCAATTATGCCGCAAAATTTATGCACAGAACCTTTGAACCCGGAAAAGTGGTAAAGGTTCCTTCCCGGGAGGAAATCGCATCAATTGCAAGAGAAATACCGGGCACCATCATCAATCCGCATGTCAGGGAGGGGCAGCAACTCTCAGAGCTCCAGATGCAGGACAGCTACAGCTACGAGCTTGCAGATATCTTCATTGGCGCAGACGACCGATACGGACTGGTGGAGAAATATCACCGGGTCCTTGAAAAAATTTCCTTTTCCATTGAAAGAGAGGCCTGATGAGGGGAATAAGGAATATCCCTGACACAGATAGGATGATATTCATATCCGATATCGGCTCTTCCACTGGGCTTTCTATTTTTACATCATATAGTTAGTTGATGGCTTTACTCTCTTGCTTTCAGCAACAGGACAGAACCCCATGTAGTATTCTTTTTCGAGATGTCCAGTGACTTTTTATTGTAACTAATGAGATTCTAAAAACAGTATAAGTAACGGTCTTTTTCGGGCTCTGTAGAAAACATATCAAAATCAACATCCATCGATTGGAATTCAGATTATAATCCGATATCGTGCAACACATTAGATAATATTTTTAAATCAGATTGTTGCCCGAATATTGAGGATTTCTACAGAGCCCAATAATTGGATGAATAAAAAGGTAGCCTACAAGAAGCAATCTGTTATGTGGAGCTATGCCTTGTTGTTAAAAGCTAGAGAATTGGCTCAGTACATTGTTGGGAAAAGGAAGAGTATTGATTTTAGTAGCCTGCTTATGCTCTTGAAAGACAGGATTCAGAGGATACCAGGCAAAAAATACTCAATTTTTTTATTCTGATTGGAATGATGAGGGGGGAGAAGTCGTTACTATGGAGGCTCCAGTGAAAAAAAGGGGGTGAGGGGGTATGGGGGAGAGGGGGTGGGGGAGGGGAAAGGCTTATTGAGAGGATTTCAAGATTATTTTTATTGTTAAAACGAGAATCTCTACAGAGCCTCAAAATAGAAGAGTTTTATACCTTCTCTCTGTCGTATCTATATGGAGGAATGGTTCAGACGGAACCTAATGATACTACAGGAGGCATATAAAATTGCTATCTTGATACGAGCATGTGAGCACCATTTAACACAGCACACAAGATTGTTCCCTTAATCATGCAGTCATTGTTGGGTGAAGGGAAAATTGTTTTTGGGCTGGATTGTACAGGTGTGGGGAAAAGTGAAAATTTGTTCCGTTTCCCCATAGTGTAGAAATTTGACTGGTGTTGGAAGGAGGTAAATTTAATATCATGAACAGGGGATGGATGAGAGAATTAATTGGCTTGCCAATGCCACTATCAAGAATCTCTTCCAAGTCCAGACTAAAACCCTTCAATCTTAGAGCATAGAGAATATTATATCAATCTATGAATAATAATCATTTTCGATATTAGTATATAAAGAGATTTGCCATATTACTTTACAATGAAAATAAGACTGAAAGCTAGGAATATACCCAAAATTATTAATATTCTGCAAAGAATATGCTTTGTCACGTACCAAGCAGAACTTCCCCAGCAACTAGGGGAATGCTTTCACTACACCAGAAGAACTGCTTTTAAGTGGGCATCAGCATTGTTATCTATTCTGTCATGAGAATATTCTGCACCCTTTGGCACCAACCTCGCCAGATATTTAAGGATGTCAGCACGAAGACCAAATTCATTCTCATTGACAATTATCGATGTGGTGGTGTGTTTCGTGCTGATGACACATATCCCGTTCTGCACAGCACTGTCCTTTACGGTCTGTTGTACCATATCGGTTATGTCAATCAGCTCAACACGATTATTGGTTTCGAGTTCCATGGTAATCATGAAAATATAGATTCAAACAATTAAAAATGATGTAAAGAAAACATGGAAATTAACTTCTTCCATGTTCACAACTTCATGCTTATGTTTACTCGTACCTGTTATGATAGACCTTAGCCTCACTGTACCTATCTTCTGGAGCGACTTCCTGGTCAGGATGACCTATCACCACCAGCCCCAGAGGAATCACATGTTCTGGAAGTGCGAACGCTTTTCTGAAGCCTTCAACACGATCTTCCATAGGATAGCAACCTGTCCATACAGCCCCAAGACCCAGTGCATGAGCCGCAAGCAAAAGGTTCTGGGTAGCTGCCGAGCATTCCTCCACCCAGAAGCCGGGAATTTTTTCCTGACTTGTATCCCCACAAACAAGGATTGCAAGGGGAGCTTCAAGAGTCATGGCTGCATAAGGACTATACTCTGGAATCTTGTCCAGCAGCTTGCGGTCATCGATCACCACAAATACCCATGTCTGTTCGTTCACCGCTGAAGGCGCACTCATGGCAGCAGAGAGTAACTCTTTTACTGTTTCGTCAGATATCGGTTCGTCTGTGTATTTCCTGATACTTCTTCGTGTGTGAATAGCTTCTAAAACTTCCATGTTAAACCCCATTCCCATTAATAATTTAACAAAAAAGAATTTGATGTGAAGCTACTTAAAGCTTCACTCAAAAAGGTTGATTCCAGCGCTCTTTGCCTGCTCCATGAGTTCCGTATTTTCCTTTGCTTCACCAGGAGCATGGTGTCCTACATCCACGATGGTGTCCTTCACATCCATTCCCATGAACTGCTTTAATACGTTTGAGAATTCCTCATACACCCCGGTAAAAGCTGCAGCATCAGGAGCACCCTGTGCACCTACTATGACAGCCTTCTTTCCTGAATCGATACGTGGCGTGTGGTCGTTGTTCAAAAGTGCATAGCAACGATCTAAAAAGAGTCTCATCTGACCTGTCATCTGGAAGAAGTAGATTGGGGATCCGAAAACGACACCATCAGCATTTTTGATGGCATCATAGGCTTTGGTCATATCATCGTCAAGTTTGCAGATCTCTGTGTTTCTGCAGTACCCACAGCCCTGACAGCCTTTGAAATCCATGTCGTTTATGTAGAATTTTTCAACATCTGCTCCTGCTTCTACAGCACCATCGAGTACCTGCTGAACCAATACATCCGTATTTCCATTCTTCCTTGGACTTCCTACAAAAGCTACTACTTTCATTTAGATCATTTCCTTCTATTTTAATTAATAATTTCAGATAGTTTCAAACTACCAGATACACTGGAACTATACTTATAATCATGCAGTCAACAATGATAGCAACTAACAAAAAGTATAGTAGATAATTTCATAGTAAGTAAAAAACGACCATACAGAATAAGCGTTAATGCAATTGCCCTGTGGAAGCTACCCTTGATGTCATAGGAGGGAAATGAAAACCACCCATCCTTTGCCAATTAAAGGAAGAAGTACTACGTTATAGAAATCTCCAGCAGACTCTTCCAGACATCCCTACTAGGATGTTCACAAAACAACTCCGTGAACTTGAAAAGGACGGTCTGATCAGACGTTAGATGCATCCGAAGATATTACCCCGAGTTGAGTACTATTGACCGATTTAGGGAAGAACATCATCCTGGTACTGGAAGCTCTTTGCCAGTGGGGTGAAAAATACATGGAGCGGTGGTGTGCTCTTAAAATTAAAAAAGATGTATCCCTGTCACAGGATACAAACACATATCACTATTCCTTGAAATAACGGGCATTATTTACTCGAAGCTTTTAAGTCCCTCGAAATCCAGGGTCGCAAAGTGGTCTTCAATGGTCTCAGCCCTTCTTATTTGTACGAAGCTACCATCTTCCCTGAGCAGGATCTCTGCGGACCTGAGTTTACCGTTGTAGTTAAAACCCATTGCATGGCCATGTGCACCTGAATCGTGGATTGCCAGAATATCGCCACTTTCCACCTCAGGAAGCATCCTGTCAATGGCAAACTTGTCGTTGTTCTCACAGAGGGATCCTGTCACATCATAGAGATGAGTGTTCTCTGCCTTTTCCTTTCCAAGGACTGTGATATGATGATATGCACCATAAAGACCGGGGCGCATCAGGTTAGCCATGCACGCATCAGTACCCACATAATCCTTGTAGATATGTTTAAGATGCCTTACAGTTGTTATTAGATAACCATAAGGTCCTGTTATGACACGGCCACACTCAAGATATATACTGAGAGGATGCAGACCCTTGGCCACGATATGTTCATCGTATACCTCTTTAACACCTTTAGCAATCACATCATAGGGCACAGGCTCCTGTTCTGGTTTGTATGGAATACCTATGCCGCCACCTAGATTCACGAAATCGAATTTGATGTCCAGCTCTGCTGAGAGTTCTGCTATGAGTTCGAACAGTATCCTTGCAGTCTCAATAAAATACGTAGGATCCAGTTCGTTTGATGCTACCATGGTGTGAAGACCAAAGCGTTTGACTCCCTTTTCCTTCATGAGCCTGTACCCTTCAAAGAGCTGCTCCCTGGTAAAACCATATTTAGCTTCTTCTGGATTTCCTATGATGGCATTACCCTCTTTCAATGGTCCGGGATTGTATCTGCAACAAACGAGTTCAGGCATTCCTGCTGTTTCCTCAAGGAAATCAATATGGCTTATATCATCAAGATTTATGATAGCACCAAGTTCCTTCGCCTTGACAAACTCCTCTGCAGGTGTATCATTGGAACTGAACATTATATCCTCACCAACTATGCCTGTTTGCTCGGCAAGCAGAAGTTCTGGAAGGGAACTGCAATCAGCCCCAAAACCTTCCTTTTTGAGGATCTTCATGATATAAGGATTGGGTAAAGCCTTTACAGCAAAATATTCCTTGAATCCGTTGACAATGCTGAAAGCTTTCTTCATTTTTCTTGCATTGGCAATGATGTTCTTTTCGTCATAGATATGAAATGGAGTTGGAAATTCATTTATCACTTCTGTGATCTTCTCTTTTGTAAATGGTAGTTCCTTTGGGATCATGATAATTCCTCATGTTGTAATATAGTGCACTAAACTCAATACACAAATAAATAATTGATTGGGAATACTCTTAGTTTTGAAAATGTAATATTGCAGGACACGGAGTCTTTTTATACAACTTGTTCGTATAGTATAAAACAATCCATTGAGGAGCATAGCATTGGGGTTTAAGGATAGTAATATAAGGAAGGAACACAGAATTATAATAGAGGAGATCTTATGATGGACAACAACAAACGTCATGGAAATGACGATGAGTCCAATAGAAAGAGGATAGAAACGGTAGATGAACTTATCGAACATATACTTGAAATGTTCGAAGATGGCATCGACGGAAATCCTGAAAAAACCATAATACAGGGTTTCACGATCATTAACCAACCCGGAAAAAAACCGGCTATCTTTGGTTTCAGCCAGGAAGATCCTGAGTCTTCCCATTACTATGAAGATGATGACAACATCTATATCAGCCAGGCTGAACCATTCATTGAAGTACAGCAGACCGGAGACCGGATATATGTCATCGCTGACCTATCAGTAGACGAAAGCTGCATAGAATTCCATCCATCAAGTACCCATGTGGACATAACCGTCATAGAGGACGGCATGGGTTATTCTGAATATGTGGAACTACCAGCAGAAGTGGATCCTGGAACACTTGTTTCAATATATAAGAACGGTGTTCTGGAGCTGATCTTTGAGTATCCGGAAAATAGTGACTCTGATAGCAGTCTTCCTTAATGCTCTGCTATCAACATTCATTTATTCTTTTTCTTTCCTTTTTTCCAGCATCAATATCTGCCACTTTTTTTGGATAATTTATAAATCGTGTCCACCAATCAATAAATAGAGAGGTGGATAAATTGAGTGAACTACAAGAACTTCCAAACATCGGCAAGAAACTTGATGAACAGCTCAGGCAGATTGGCGTGAATAATATTGACAATCTCAGAAATATTGGAACCAAGGCTGCATTTGAAAGGATAAAGCTTGTTGATGAGAACGCCTGCATCAATAAACTGTACGCTATTGAAGGTGCTATTAAAGGTATAAGGCATCATCAGCTACCTGCTAAAGACAAAGCAGATCTAAAATATTATTTTAACAGCCTTAAGTGACCATCGATCATTAAACTTTTCATATCAATTTTAAGCGTAAAGAATAATGCTGAACACTTGTTTGATGGTGCAATTACTGAATAAGTTATTATTTTTTATCGAAGGTCTACCGAAAAGCATAGCTTTAATTGACCTAATAATATAATATAGAAAGAATGATTCTCACGTAAACCTAAATACCATTAAAACGAAACAACACGTACACGAAAAATGTGAAACAAGCCTACAATACATTATTCCTTATAAATTACATTAGTTTCAAAAGGATACGAAAAAATGTACTTTTCTAAAAACAAAGGCATATCGAAGATATCCTCTTTACTAATCTTATTAATCATTATAACAGCACTTCATATTTTTATTTTCAATAATACTATTGTCTGGATGACGTTTCTTTTTCTCATTTCATTTCTATTCTATACACATGGAAAAGAAATATCAAGGGCGAACACTGCACTTGCATTTCACATCAGTGAAAAGAAAAAGACAGACGAAAACCTGTTACGCAAGTATGAGATTGAAGCTAACCTTTCCAGATTATCCACTAATTTTGCTTATTCCACTGACCTTGATACCACCATCGATGATGCATTAGAAACTTTAGGTCATCTTTTCAATGCAAGCAGAAGCTACGTTTTCTTCTTCAGGGAAGATGAAGAAGTAATGGACAATGTATACGAATGGTGTGCTGACGGTATTGAACCACAAAAAACTAATCTTCGAGGTCTGGCTAAAGCAATATTCCCATGGTGGATAGCAAAGCTGGAAGCAAAAGAGATCATCCAGATCCCTGACATTAGACTGTTGCCTCCTGAAGCCTTGGCTGAAAGAAATATTCTGGAAAAACAGGACATCAGATCCGTGCTTTCCCTTCCGCTACACGTCAATGGAAAACTTTCGGGCTTTGTAGGATTTGACAATGTTTTTGATGCAGGGAAATGGCAAGAGGAAGACATCAATGCTCTTGAGATGTTCGCAAATTCCCTGGGAATGGCCCTTAAAGAAAATCAGGTTGCCAGGTCTTTACACGATAAGGAAGAAAGTCTTAGTCACCAGCTTCATTTTGAGAGTCTTATATCAGATATTTCTATTAATTTCCTCTCACTTGAACCTGAGAATATAGATGACGGTATAAACAAGGCTCTTGAGAAAATAAGCAAGTTCCTGGATATCGACCGAAGCTATATATTTTTGTTTTCAGACGATAAGGCAAACATCAGTAATACCCATGAATGGTGTGCAGATGGAATCGAAACTCAAAAGGAAAAGATGCAAAATATTCCTACAAGATCAATTCCTGAGTTTACAAAAAAGCTTTCCGGTTTGAACGCTCTTCGTGTGCCAAATGTTGAACACCTACTGGACCAGATGAATGGATATGAAAAAGAGATGATGATCAACAGGGAGGTAAAATCTCTTATTGTTATCCCCATGGTCTACAAGGATGATGTGATGGGCCTATTGGGTCTTGATAATATCAGGACCAAAAGAGAATGGTCTGAGAACTCAGTTCGCTTAATGACTGTACTGGCACAAATGTTTGTAGCAGCCCTCAACAGGAAAAAAGATTCAGAACAACTCAAACTTGAAAGGGAACAGCTTTTATCTATTTTTGATAGTATCGATGAGATCATTTACGTGGCAGATCCGTGTACTTATGAAGTTCTGTATGCTAACAAGTACCTCAGGGAAAGGATAGGCAGTGTACCTCTGGGCAAAAAGTGCTATGAAGCTTTCAGAAACTTTGACAGCCCTTGTGAGTTCTGTACCAATGACAGCATACTGAAAAATAAGAATGGAAGTCACCAATGGAGTTATTATAACTCCTTTATGGAATCAGGATTTGCAGCCACTGACAGAATTATCAGGTGGCCTGACGGACGTAAGGTGCGCCTTGAGGTAGCCCAGGATGTCACTAACCTTAAGAAAGCCGAAGAATACGCCAGAAAAAGTGAGGAAAAGTTCGAAAAAATCCTGGAAAACTCACCTGCCCCTATTGTCATAATTGATCTTGAAGGAAATATCGAGTATGCCAACAGGAATTTCATTGATACCTTTGGGTACACAATGCACGATATTCACACCATGAAACAATGGTGGCTAAACGCATCTCCTGACATGGAATACACTAAAAAGAGAATCGAAGGAATTGAAGAAACAAATATCAGCAGAGAATGGATTTTTAAATGCAAGGATGGTAGTGTCAGGAATGTTGAATTCCACTTTGCGGTCACAACAGAACAGGTCATCATTGTGATGAACGATATCACTGAAAGGAAAAAGGTCGAAAAAGCCCTTCTGCTTGATGAGTCAAGGCTGGAAGCTATCCAGAAACTGAATCAGATGTCAGATCTCTCTACAAATGAAATAGAAGACTTTGCACTTGAAGAAGCAATACGGCTAACACAGAGCAAGGTCGGATATCTTGCATTCTTTGATGAAGAAACTAATTCGCTTATAATGGTTGCATGGTCAACAGAAGCAATGAAAGAGTGCAGGATAAAAGATAGAAAGATCGTCTATGAGCTCAGCAAAGCAGGCATCTGGGGTGAGGCTGTCAGACAGCGCAAACCAATCATCACAAATAATTTCGAATCTCCAAATCCCTTAAAAAGGGGATATCCTGCAGGTCATGTCCACATTAAGCGTCACATGAATATTCCAATTATGGATGCAGGTAAGGTCATCGGAATTGCCGGCGTCGGTAATAAGGTCGAGGAATATAACCAATCAGATGTACGGCAACTGACATTATTGATGCAGGGAATGTACAGTTTGATCAAACGTAAAGAAGCTGAAGAGAACCTGAACAAATATGCAGAGCAACTTGGTGAAGTGAACATAGAACTTTCCATAGCCAACGATGAGCTCAAGTCACTCGATGAACTAAAAAGCAACTTCCTTTCAAGAATTAGCCATGAGTTGAAAACACCATTAATTCCCATACTTGGTTTTAGTGAGCTTGTAGCAGACGGAACCCTGGGTACCCTGAATGCTGAACAGAAAAAAGCAATGGATACTGTGTTCCACAGTTCAGGACAATTGAAGCGTCTAATTGAATCCCTTATCTTCATGAGTTCACTGAATGCCAAACAATTCAGTTATGAATTTGATCCAATAAAAGTAAGTCCTATTATTGAGAAAACATTGAACATAATCATCCTGGAGAACAGGGACAAGAGAATTGGTGTTGAACTGAATATCCAGGATGAAATGTACACCATCAATGGGGACACTAATTATCTCACTGAATTATTTTTGCACCTGATAGATAATGCATTCAAATTTACATCTTCCACTGGAAAAATTTCGATTACAGGTGTTAACGAGAACAAAAATGTACACTTTATTGTTGAGGACACGGGAATCGGCATCCCACAGAATATGATTCGTAAGACCTTTGATAGCTTCTATCAGGTCGATGGCTCCCTCTCCAGAAAATATAGTGGCACAGGAATTGGTTTGAACATGTGCAAGAGGATAGCGGAAGACCACGGTGGAAAACTCTGGATAGAAAGCGAAGAGAATGTCGGTACCAAAGTACATGTGGAATTGCCATCCTTTACTGAAAACAGTAATTAATTCTTCAACAATATCACTATCACTTTTTTTACAGTAGTCTTTTTGTAAATAGATTGCTTGCCATTCACATTGGAGAGAGCCTGTCAAATGGATATCTTTTTAAATAAAAATATCATAGGAAACAACATATTCATTAAATCCAGATGAGGAGAGCACTATGTCCGAAGTTAACACAGTAGGTAGAAAAATACAGCAAATACGAGAAAATGAGGATATGTCTGTGGAAGAGCTGGCAGATGCCAGTAAGACCAGTGTGGAAATGATAGAAAATATCGAGAAAGGAGCTCTGGTACCATCTCTCACACCCCTGCTACAGATCGCACGTGCTTTGGGAGTGAGGCTTGGAACCTTCCTTGATGATGCACCTCAAAATGCCCCTGTTGTTGTCAAAAACGGTACATCGGACAAAGTTATAAGGTTCTCAGGCAACTGTGATAAATGTGAGAACAGTACACTGGATTTCTTTTCTCTTGCTTCCAATAAGGCAGACAGGAATATGGAAGCTTTTATCATTGACGTTTATCCACCAAAGACAGATGAGATCAATGCTTCATCACATGAAGGTGAAGAGTTCATCTACGTACTGAAAGGTGATATCGAAATAATATATGGAAAGGAGAAGTACATCCTCAGTACAGGTGACAGCATATACTACGACTCTGTAGTTTCACATCACCTCCATGCTGTTGGCGAAGATGCGCAGATCCTCGCTGTTCTACATACACCTTTCTGATAACGGACGATAGTATGTTCAAAACAACCGTAACTCCCAGGTTCGGAGATATTGACGGCTTAAAGCATGCCAACAATATTGCCATTGCTATCTGGTTCGAGCAGGCAAGGAATCCCATATTCAGGTTATTCACACCTGACCTGAAGCTCGATTACGATAACTGGAAACTCATAATGGCCAGAGCCGAGTATGATTATGTCGGCGAGATGTTTTATGGAGAAGATGTAGAGATACACACTTACATCGTAAGGATAGGCAATTCCTCATTCACCATTGGACAGGAAGCATGGCAAAATGGAAAAATGGGAGCTAAAGGACAGACTGTTATAGTCCATTATGATTTCATCGAGAAGAGATCAAAAAGCATTCCAGATCAAATAAAAGAGTCACTTAAAGAGCACTTTGTAGATGCAGAGTGAATTGGTAAGATAATAGGAAGTTTGATATTAATGCCTTTTACAAACGATACCATTGGTGAATTTTTCGAAAAGCAGGTCAGAAAAGATCCTGGCCGTGATTTTATAGTATATCCTGACAGGGAGCTCAGGTTCAGCTATAGTCAGTTCGATGAACGTGTTAACAATCTGGCAAAGGGACTTCTGGAGATCGGCATATCCAAAGGTGACCACGTAGGTATATGGGCTACAAATGTACCTGACTGGCTCACTTTCATGTTTGCAACCGCCAAGATAGGTGTTGTGCTTGTGACGATAAACACTGCCTACAAGATACACGAAGTTGAATATGTACTGAAGCAGGCAGACATGAAAGCCATTGCGATAATAGATGGTTTCAGGGACGTCAGCTATATCGATACCATAAACGAATTGGTACCGGAGCTTAAGACCCAAAGCAGGGATAACCTGCGCAGCGAGAAGTTCCCTCATCTGAAAAATGTGATCTTTATCGGACAGGAGAAGCACCGTGGAATGTACAACAGCCGTGAACTACTGCTGCTGGGAGGACACGTGGACGATGACAGGCTGGAAGAGATCAAGCCAACTCTGGATCGTCATGATGTTATCAACATGCAGTACACATCCGGTACAACAGGTTTCCCGAAAGGTGTAATGCTCACACATCACAACATCCTGAACAACGGATACTATATCGGAGAGAGGCAGAAGTTCACTGAAGAGGACAGGTTATGTCTTCCGGTACCTTTGTTCCACTGTTTCGGCATAGTTTTGGGAGTACTTGCAACCTTAACTCATGCCGGCACTCTTGTGATGCTTGAGCTTTTTGACCCGCTCATGGTACTGGCTGCTGTGCAGAAAGAGAAATGTACTGCCCTTTATGGCGTACCTACCATGTTCATAGCAGAATTCAGCCACCCAATGTTCAAGATGTTCGATCTCTCATCACTGCGTACAGGTATAATGGCTGGCTCACCATGTCCGATCGAGGCAATGAAAAAGGTAATTGAAGATATGCACTGCAAGGACATCACCATCGCATATGGACTTACAGAAGCATCACCTGTTTTCACCCAGACAAGTACCGATGATGCCATCGAGCGCCGTGTCAGTACCGTAGGGTCATCACTACCTGAGATCGATGTCAAGGTTGTAAACCCCGATACCGGGGAAATTGTCGCTCCGGGCGAGCAGGGTGAGATATGCTGTCGCGGATACAATGTGATGAAAGGGTACTACAAGATGGAGGATATGACTGCAAAGGCTATCGATGAAGATGGATGGCTACACAGCGGTGATCTTGCAACAGTGGATGAAGATGGATTCTACCGCATCACAGGCCGCATTAAGGATATGATCATCCGTGGTGGCGAGAATATCTATCCACGAGAGATAGAGGAGTTCCTTTTCACAATGCCAGGCATCAAAAATGTACAGGTTGTCGGTATCCCTGACGAGAAATACGGAGAGATCGTAGGTGCCTTCGTGGTTATCGAAGAAAACAGTGACATCACTGAAGAGGATATACGTGATTTCAGCATATCCAGAATAGCACGATACAAGGTACCAAAACATGTGTTCATAGTAGATGAATATCCGCTTACAGCAAGCGGAAAGATCCAGAAGTTCAAGCTCAGGGACATGGCTGTTGATATCCTTGAGAAAAGAAAATCAGAGGAAGAGCAGGTTTGATCCTTCCTCTTTAATTTACAAATGTTTCTAAGAGAACTTTCATTAAAGGATATTCCTTCAGATGTTTTTGAAGATTATCCTTTTTGCATTCCTTCAATAAGGAATCTTGATAAACTCGATCTTAAAAACAGTGTTACATTTTTTGTTGGCGAGAACGGTACTGGAAAATCTACCCTTCTAGAAGCCATCGCATATCAGACAGGATTCAATACAGCAGGTGGCGGCAGGCACAATCATTTCGAACTTGGTATGTCAGGCTCGGCACTTGGCGAGTATCTTCGTTTATCATGGATGCCAAAAGTTACGAACGGTTTTTTCCTAAGAGCTGAAACGTTCTATGATTTTGCATCGCATATAGATGATCTTGGACCTGATTCTCTTCAGTATTATGGTGGAAAGTCACTTCACCAGCAGTCTCATGGAGAAGCTTTTCTATCACTCTTCACTAATCGATTCGGCAAAAATGGGATCTACCTTCTGGATGAGCCTGAAGCTGCCCTTTCGCCTTTAAGACAAATGGCTTTGCTCAAGGTAATACATGATCTTGAAAGCAGTGGAAAAGCACAATTTATTATTGCCACCCACTCCCCCATATTGATGGCACATCCCGGAGCAAAAATACTGAACTTCAATGGCCAATGTATAGAGAACATCGAGTATGAAGACACTGACCATTATATTATTACAAAGGATTTTTTAAATTCCAGAGACAGGTATCTAAGGGAACTTTTCAAGGATTGATGCTGTAAAGTGATGTGAGAATCCTCACATCACCTTTTCTTCAACACCAGCACTGCACCCAGTAAGCCAAGAGTGGCTAAGATACCAGTAAATGCAGGTGTAGACCGGTCCTCTTCAGTTTCTGCAGGCGTATCTGAATACTGGAGGTATTCATCATATACTACCAGAGAAGTGCCAATGTATGCTCCATCTTCCGAATAGTAATCCTGAAGCTCTTCCAGCAGGTTCTGCACATCTGCTGATGTCATGAAGTCATCATTTACCGCAATCTCTATCACTGCCTTTCCATCAGCTGCCCTTATCTCACCCATCTTTGAAGCAATGGAATCCACAATATCATTTGTTGTTATCAATCTTTCTCCTTCTGTATCATATGTCAGAAGAATGAAAAGATCCACATCATCCGAGATATCCCCGAGGAAAGACCGGTCATAGTCAGCAGGTACATCAACTGAAATGGCTAATCCTCCGGATGTCATCTCCCTGATATCGGCAAGCAGGAGAAGATTTTCTTCACATGATTCCAATGGATCATCACTGCATGGATTCAGTGAAAGAAGAATACCATCGAATCCTGCAAGGGACTTATTGTTATAATCAAGTATTGTAGCAATGTTAGATTTGAGTTTGGAAGTATCTTCTGTAAAAGCTTCCTCTGGATCATTAAAGACCATGGCATAAACCTGCATGTCATTTTCATGTGCGGTTTTTACAAAACTTTCAAGGCTCCAGATATTCCCTTCATCCACCCTGAGCATTACGGTATTTATCCCACTATTTTTCAGGTCGGCAATTGCAGAATCATCATCTATTTCGGTATCGAAGATTCGTATCGAAGATAATCTATCACCTGATGGCGTGATGTTTATCTTTACAGGTGCCGGAGTCTCTTCACTCACATCTGCTTCTGTACGTTCTCCGAAAACTACAGTGGGTTCTTCGGAAACGAACTTACGCACATAGGCATAATCGAAAGCTGCGTAGCCTGTGTTATCTGAATTATCGGAGAAAGTACTGGCAAACAGATATACCTTCATGTCGCTGACAGGAATGTAGTTCATCTCCTCTGTGGCTGCGAGGTCCATTTTACCGTCACGTATGCCATTCTTGAAGAATGCTACCTTGCCAAGTTCATCTTCCATATACCAGGCAACACCTGTGGTGTACCAGTTATCTTCCGGTTCATTGAGAGATGTCAGGTCCTTTGGGAAATACCTTGCATCACTCTTCTGGTTTTTAAAGATCCATGTTACTTTGGCTTCTTCTTCCAGTTCAGTATGCACAAGAACCATGTTCTTGGTCTGTTTCTGCGGATCGACAAAACCCTGTTCAATTATTGGACCACGGCTATCGGTTCCGGTGGTGACCTTCTTTCTACTTACAACGAACATGGAATTTACAGGGTAAGCGTCCTCGGACTTTATACTGGAAACATCTTCAGGATGGAACTTTGGAACTATCAGCCTGACAACACCATTGCTAACTTTTATCTCTCCCCCACCTGTGTAGAAAGAATCCCAGTTACCAAAACCCACGCTGGAACCACTAAAATCATCAAAGAAAAGAAATGTACTGGCACCACTGACATCCCCGGTTGCAAGAGGATTTCCATAGTACATCTTTATTTTAGTACTTCCGGATGCAGCTATAGAGGGAACCTTTACCCATATACGTGCTTCACCATTTTGCGAATCCCATTCCTCTATCCAGTATTTCAGCTGTTTTTCCCCGGATTCGAAGCGAATGTCACGACCTGAATCCTGTGCTTTGTTAAAATCGAAGTTTGAACTGTTAAGAAGGATTAAGACCTGGTAATCCACAAGTTTCTGTCCTGAGTTTTCCATTATCGTGATATCATCAGAATAACTCCATTCACCCCCGCCTGAATAGGATAAAGCACTACATGTGTTCGCAAATCCAAATATGATCAACAATAAAATTATGCCAGAATGAACTATTTTTACTCTCATGCCACTCACCTACTATAAGTATGCATTTTATTGATGAAGTATATTATCTTTGCGTCCGATGAGCAAAATAAGTTGAGCGTAAGTACAAATTGGTGCGCATGATATTGAAAATAGAGATATACAAAAAAAAGAATGTGGAAGAAAGTTGTATTCAGTTATCTGTATTCACTTATCAACTACCTACATTCACTTATCCAATCTGTGTTTCTGAAGGAAATATTCCACCAGTTGTCCTGAAATGCTACTGGTACCTGGTACGCTTGGCATCTCATCCATTGTGAACCAGCCTGCATCTTCGATCTCAACGTTATCGATGCAGATCTCACCACCTGAATATTTTGCAGTGAACCTTATCATCAATGAATCTGGATACGGCCATGGCTGGCTTCCAAAGTATTCGATATCCTTTATGGAAATTCCAACCTCCTCATAGACCTCGCGCACAACTGCCTCTTCAATTGACTCTCCAGGTTCGACAAATCCGGCAATTAAGCCATATATGCCTTCTGGAAAATACGGGGATCTTGCCATGAGAAGTTTGTCTTCCTTTTCTATCATAACGATAATAGCAGGTGATATCTTGGGGAAGAAGAGCAAACCACATTCAGGACATTCCTTTGCTCGCTCATTTGCTCTCTGTTCTGTCTTTGAACCACAGAAACCGCAGAAGCGAGTTTTCCTGTCCCATTCCATGACATGTACAGCCCTTGCTGCCAATGAAGCTATAGGATCATCAAGGATACCAGTGAGTTTGCGCAGTTCATGGAATCGGACACTATCATTTTCAAATGAGCTGTGCTCCAGTTCAAAGGAAAAACATGAGCATTCACCGTATTCACCAAGATACTGCTTCCCAATAATATTGGCATCAATGTTCTCAAGATCCTCTGTCAGAGGCAGACGCAAAGAGTTGTTCTCACATATAAGAAGCAGGCTACGGCCCATGAATGCAAAACAATATTCCAGGGATCTTTTATCCTTTTCCGGAGGATTTATCAGTGGTAAAAAATCTGGCCCCTTGGTATTGCAGTCATGATTCATGCTATGAAAGAGATATGAACCTATTCTTAAAGTTTACCTGTTCATGCTGTGACAAAGACTAAGCTAAGAGCAACTGGAAAAAATGTGGCTGCATCAATTGATTAAAGATTTATTCGTAGGGTGATATCTCATCTGGCAGAGGAGTACTGTGCAGCACGCATTCCTCCCCATTTCTTATAAGATCCTCTATGGATTTCCTGAGTATCGATGGATACACCACACCTACTTCTTCCTTTATTGCCTGACCATGACAGAAGAATTTGAAAGTTGGAGTTCCCCTTATCCCATATCTCATTGCGGTTCTGGGACTTACCAGACCATTCATCATCACAAACCTGCATGAATCCTTGAATTCGTTGGAATACTCCTTGAAATATGGTTCGATCTCCTTACAATGACTACATGAAGGAAGATAGAACATAACAACCATTGGTTTTTCCTGGTTCTCTATCAATTCATCCCAGTTTGAATCATTCGCCTCAATAATAGCATCTTCAGTCATTTTACAGCTCCCAGATAATATTGGACACTACAGCTATTAAAACATTTTTCACATATAATTCAATCTGCAAAATAAATAAATAGTATATAAGCATAAATTTTGTGTCATACAATTGGGGGTATTGATTGTTTGAACATGATAAACTCGAAGATTAAGAGTTACTGAATAGTATTAACAATAAGCTTTAGTTCATACTTCGTATCCTTGGCTGTGGGAGAACTAGATCATATTATTTATTTTAAAATTCAATAATGGGGAAACAAAATTGAGTGATACAAATGAGAAAGACCCAAAGGTTTTAGCTACTGCCTTTGGAATCCCGGTCGCTGATGATCAGAATAGCCTGACAGCCGCCCCAGGTTTTACGCTCAAAAAAGGTGCGACGTTCTTCCAGCGATCTTTCAAATCTCCCATTGTCACCAAAATCAATCGATAAGTCCGCTAACGTTAATTAGAAAGATGGGCACCGAAGCACGATATTCATAGCAGCACGGTGCATAAATTCAAACAATGAAAGGAGACAACATTATGAATGAAGATAGCAAGAACCCAGCAATGAAATCCACTGCCAGCGGTGGCACGTCGAACCGGGACTGGTGGCCGAATCAATTGAATCTTAACATTCTGCACCAGCATTCCTCCAAGTCCAATCCTATGGGCGAAGAGTTCAACTACGCTGAGGAATTCAAGAAACTCGACCTGGATGCTCTGAAAAAGGACCTCTATGCGCTGATGACCGACTCGCAGGACTGGTGGCCGGCCGATTATGGTCACTACGGGGGACTCTTCATCCGGATGGCATGGCATAGCGCAGGTACCTACCGCATGGGAGATGGACGTGGGGGCGGAGGGGCTGGGAACCAGCGCTTTGCGCCGCTGAACAGCTGGCCCGACAATGTGAACCTCGACAAGGCCCGCCGTTTGCTCTGGCCGATCAAGCAAAAATACGGAAGAAAGATCTCTTGGGCCGACCTGATGATCCTCGCCGGCAACTGCGCGCTTGAGTCCATGGGATTCAAGACCTTCGGCTTCGGCGGCGGGCGCGAAGACATATGGGAGCCGGAAGAGGATATTTACTGGGGAACCGAGAGCGAGTGGCTTGACGACAAGCGTTACTCCGGTGACCGGGAGCTCGAAAATCCTCTTGCCGCCGTGCAGATGGGCCTCATCTACGTGAACCCGGAAGGACCGAACGGTGAACCGAATGCAGTAGCCTCCGGCCATGACGTTCGAGAGACCTTCGCACGCATGGCCATGAACGACGAAGAGACCGTTGCCTTGGTCGCCGGTGGGCACACCTTTGGCAAGTGCCATGGCGCTGGCGATGCGGCACATGTGGGACCCGAGCCAGAGGGCGCCCCCATCGAAGAGCAGGGACTCGGCTGGAAGAGCAGCTTCGGCAGCGGCAAGGGCGACGATACGATCAGCAGCGGCATTGAAGGCGCCTGGAACCCAACCCCGACCAAATGGGACATGGGTTATTTCGATACTCTGTTCGGCTACGATTGGAATCTGGTCAAAAGCCCTGCCGGAGCCTACCAGTGGATTCCCTCCGATCCGGCTGCATCGAAGGCCGTACTGGGCGCCCACGATCCGTCCAAACGACAACCACCCATAATGACCACTGCGGATCTCTCGCTGAGAATGGATCCGATTTATAAACCGATTGCGAAACGCTTTCATGAGAACCCGGAAGAGTTTGTGGATGCCTTCGCCCGCGCCTGGTTCAAGCTGACTCACCGCGACATGGGGCCCCGCTCGCGCTATCTCGGCCCGGAGGTCCCGGAAGAAGAACTGATCTGGCAGGATCCGGTTCCTGAAGTGGATCATGAGCTGATCGGCGAACAGGATATCGCAGACCTCAAGAGCAAGATCCTTGCCTCGGGACTGTCTGTCTCTCAACTGGTCTCAACCGCTTGGGCATCGGCGTCCACGTTCCGCGGCTCCGACAAGCGTGGCGGGGCGAACGGGGGACGCATTCGTCTTGCGCCACAAAAAGATTGGAAAGTCAATCAGCCTGAACAACTTGCGACTGTGCTTGAGACCCTTGAGGGAATCCAAAAGGAGTTCAACAACGCTCAGTCAGACGGGAAGAAGGTTTCGCTTGCCGACTTGATCGTCCTGGGTGGATATGCAGGTATCGAGCAAGCGGCAAAGAATGCCGGTCACGATGTGACCGTTCCCTTCACGCCGGGACGCACGGATGCGTCAGATGAGCAAACCGACGTTGTGTCATTCGGTGTGCTCGAGCCGAAAGCAGACGGGTTCCGCAACTACCAGAAAACCAAATGCGCTGTATCGGCAGAGAAACTGCTGGTGGATCGGGCGCAACTGCTGACACTGACCGCTCCCGAGATGACGGCTCTCATAGGCGGTATGCGCGTCTTGAATGCCAACTTCGAACAGTCCCAGCACGGCGTTTTCACCAAGCGGCCGGAGACGCTCACCAATGGCTTTTTCGTGAATCTGCTCGACATGAGCACGGAGTGGAAGGCAACCTCGGACGATGTGTTCGAGGGCCATGATCGCACAACAGGCGAACTCAAGTGGACTGGCACTCGTGTCGACCTCATCTTCGGTTCGAACTCCCAACTCCGGGCCTTGGCGGAAGTCTACGGATGTGAGGATTCCCAGGAGAAGTTCCTGCACGACTTTGTAGCGGTGTGGAACAAGGTAATGAACCTTGACCGCTTCGATCTCGCCTGATCGTAGCATCAACGTCTTCGAGGGCTTCTAAAGCATATTTTGAACGCCAAAGTGGGTGATCAGGAAGCGATAGCCACCGTGAAACGACGGATGTTTTGAACGCTCACGGAGGGTATTAGCAACATATGAGTGCGGCTTTTCAATACAATCTGAAACGCCGCCCTCTCTTTAGGCCCTTACATAAGTCAAAAAACGGAACTCTTATAATTTTAACTAATTATGTTTTATTGCCATCTTAGGAAACAGTTATACTAACTAAATCTCTGTTGGCGTAGCAGCTTCAGTTCTTTTCTCATTTACAAATATGTGTGCCTGATGAATTGCTTTTGATATGATAGTTCACCATTAGGACTGATCCCTGATAAATTCATTCACATGATTTATATTTTTTGACATTCATAAATCTGGCCCTTTCAAACTTTTCTATATTGTTATAGCCAGGCGCATAGTAAAAATAAGATCGAATCTTAATTTTATCTGGGGTTAAAATGAGACATTTACTAATTTGTCTGTTAATGATATTCTTTGTTAGTTTATCCGGTTGTGTCAACGATACAAATGAAGTTGCCAATGACGGGACAGATAACACTGAAGACCTAACCGGATCAAGAGAATTCCAGGTAGAAGGGAAGGAAGTAGTAATTACTAGCGCTAACCTAAGTTATCCGACGTACGTAGCAGCACCCACAACCGAAGACAGAAAGCCTACAATAGTCCTCATACACTCATTCAGAGGAATGGAACCGGGATATGTAGAACTCATCGACAGGCTGGCCTCTGAAGGGTATGTGGTAGTGGCTCCTGAGTGGCAGACCTTTGAGACATCTCCATCTGATGAAGTTGTAGAACAGCTGATAAGGGATTCTGTAGACTATGCCGGAACAATGCCTGATGTGGATACCAATCTTCTCGGACTGACAGGCTTCTGTGCAGGTGGAAGATATACCATGCTCTTGCTTCCTGAAATCAAGGAATTCAATTCCGGGGTCGCATGGTATGGTTTCCCATATTCAGGAGGAGATGAGAAACGACCGGCTGCACCTGCTGACGTGATTGAAGGGCTTGATGCCCCCATGCTGGTAATCCACGGGACGAATGACCAGGCCAGCAATATATCGGATATCTACAGATATTGCACTGAACTGGATACTGCCGGCAAATACTTTGAATTGAAGGTATATCAGGGTCAACCACATGGTTTCATGCTTGAGAATGGCCAGCTGTCACAGAGTTTTGAAGCCGAGGATGCTTACTGGCAGATGGTTACATTCTTTGACAGGACATTGAACTAAGGGATATGTTATGAGGGACACAAGGTTCATTTTCCGTTTGTTTCTTGTATTTTTTTTGAGGAGGGAAATATGATAATTGAGAAAGTAAATTGCTTTCTCTTTATTTTTTCAACACCTTCTCCGCATTTCCATCTTTTCCATTAGATGAACATCCAGAAACTCAGTATCTTCTGCCTAATATCATCTGAATCCTGCCTTTCAACACTAAAATCAGGCTTACTAAAATCAATAGTCCCCCTTTTCTCAACAAGATACTGAACAAGCTCCCTAGTTTTCAACAATAAAGCACAGCTCCACATAACAGACTGCTTTTTGTAGTGTACTTTACACTACATGAAGAAGAATGCTGAAGATGGTAAACCATTTAGCTTGAATGCTCATGTGAGGGAAAGGTTGGAGACGTGAGGGCATTAATTTCATACCCTGATCAAACTATAAGGGTAACTTCAAAAAGACTAAAAATTAAATCCAAAAAAGAATTTCCTGTAAGTGAAATATACAAAATTAAGCAAGATACACCAGAATAATAAAAGAAAACTTCATAAAAAAGGATGGATAGAGCAGAATAATCTTCTGCTCATCTTTTTCGAATATACTCAAACGTTCTCTTTTGCCCATTTTGCAGCAGCAGCTAGTACCTCATAGTTCAAAGGTATCAGCTTTGGCTTTTTGGAAAAAGTCTCTGCAATGGCTGCTTTGAAGTCATCTTCTGAAAGACCGGTCACACCCAATGCCATCATAACTCCGATCATGACAGTGTTTGCAGCCTTTCCTGAACCTGCATCGGTAGCTATCTGGACAGCAGGTACTGCAATACCCTTTACACCAGCAGGTATATCGAACTCACCAATGCTGGAATCGTAAAGTATGATTCCTCCTTCGTTCACATCGCCTGCGAATTTCTCAAGAGATGGGCGGTTCATTGCCACAAGCACATCAGAGTTATACACAACCGGAGAGCCTATTGATTCACCTGATACTACAACTGAACAGTTGGAAGTTCCTCCCCTCTGTTCGGGACCGTAGGATGGGTACCATGAAACGAAACGACCTGCATTACAACCTGCGTGCGCAATGGTAAGTCCCATGCTCAGAACACCCTGTCCTCCAAATCCTGCTGCTTTGATCTGCACCTGACTGAAGTCGTGGTCTACAACAGCATCCGGAGATGATTCGGTCTCAAGATTGAACAATGCATCCACAGAGTTTTTGGAAAAATCACTGTCTGCCCTGTGAAGAGCTGCTGTATCTTCGGAATTATCCCTGAAGTTACCAAGCGGGAATTCAGGTTCCATTTCCTCATTAACAAACTTTGTACTCTGCGCGGAATCCTGCCTGAGGTTTGTGGGACATGTGGACAGAAGTTCCACAAAAGCATATCCTTTGCCGTCACGCTGTATCTCAAGAGCCTTGCGGACAGCCTTTCTTGCCTTTCTTATGTGGGATATATCGGATATAGATACCCTTTCAATGAATACCGGAGCCTTGAGGTTGTCCAGAAGTTCGCACATGTGCAGAGGATAGCCTGCAAAACGAGGGTCCCTCCCATCTGGACATGTTACCGTCTTCTCACCTATGAGAGTTGTCGGAGCCATTTGTCCACCGGTCATTCCGTAAACCGTGTTGTTCACAAAGAAAACTGCTATCTTCTCACCACGGTTGGCTGCCTGTATGGTCTCATTAAGACCGATGGAAGCAAGGTCACCGTCTCCCTGATAAGACATGACAACAGCATTGTCTTCTGCCCTGGAAATACCGGTACCTACCGCAGGAGCTCGACCATGGGCTACCTGAACATTACCGCAATCAAAGTAATAGTATGCAAAGACTGCACAACCCACCGGGCTGATCATGACCGCACGGTCCTGGATACCAAGGTCTTCGATAGCCTCACCTATGAGCTTGTGTATTATACCATGACCACAGCCCGGGCAATAGTGGGTAGCCGTTGGGGCTGCTCCTCCCTTGCGTTCGAACTCAGCATACAAGCCAGCAGGCCTTCCAATGATCTTCTCAGTGATATCTTCAGCCATGTTCATGCCTCCTTTGAAGCCAGTTCATGGATCTTATCCATGACCTGATCAAGTGTTATCAGGTTTCCACCCATACGGTTCACAAGTTCCACAGGTCTATCGCATCCTACTACAAGCCTGACATCCTCAAGCATCTGTCCATTGCTCATTTCAACTGAGACAAAAGTGCAGTCTCTTGAATCTGCAAGTTCCTTCAATTCCTTTTCAGGGAATGGGAAAAGTGTTATTGGTCTGAAAAGACCGACCTTTATTCCTTCCTTCCTTGCCTGTTCAACAGCAGATCTACAGATACGGCTGCTTATTCCATATGAAACAAGGATGATAGAAGCATCCTCTGTCATGTAATCTTCATAATCAACTTCGTTTTCCTGGATACGAGCATACTTTTCCTGTAGCTTGTAATTGAAATCTTCAAGAAGGTTAAAGTCAAGGAAAATGGAGGTTACAAGATTGTCTTTTGTTTCTGCTGTGGCATTCACAGCCCATGAATTATCAATTTCAGGAACCACGGATTCTTCAGGGAATTGCAGGGACTCCACCATCTGTCCCAGCACACCGTCAGCCAGGACAAATACAGGGTTCCTGTACTTGAATGCCAGATCAAAACCTTTTATGACAAAATCGCACATTTCCTGCACAGAGTTCGGTGCAAGTACAATGGTCTTGTAGTTGCCGTGTCCTCCACCCTTTACAACCTGATTATAATCGCCCTGTTCCGGGCCGATATTACCAAGTCCCGGACCTGCTCTCATTATGTCTACTATGACACATGGAAGCTCTGCTCCGGCAAGGTATGAAACTCCTTCTAACTTGAGACTTATACCAGGTCCTGAGGATGCTGTCATGACCCTGTGGCCTGCAGCAGCAGCACCAAAGACCATATTGATGGCGGCTTCCTCGGATTCTGCCTGTACGAATTTTCTTCCGATCTTAGGGAAGTACAATGATGCATCGTGAAGGATCTCACTTGCAGGAGTGATGGGATAACCAAAATAACAGTCACATCCGGCATATAGTGCACCGATCACAGCTGCTGTGTTACCTTTTATTAATTGTGTTGCCATTTTAACACCTTTAGATCTCTTTTTTCTTAAGAGGGATATGTACCTCTATTGCCGATGGTTCCGGACATGTATAATAGCAATTGGCACAGCCTGTGCAACCTTTGCCTACATATTCCACGTAGTGATAGCCTCGTTCATTTAGCTCCTCACTCATTTTCAGCACAGACTTTGGGCATGCTACGATACAACGCTCGCAGGCCTTACATTCAATTATGTTGATAACTGGATAAGGTTCTCTTTTTTCTGAATTATCTGACACAAATATAACCTCAATGTATTGTGTAAATATGAAAATTCCAGTGGCAGTGTACTTTGCACCCGCCACGGGAGATTAATATAGATGCATTTTAGCAAAAACTACTTTTCCGTGTCGTGCTCGCGGATCTCAACACGCCTGATCTTTCCGCTGATGGTCTTTGGAAGTTCCCCCACAAATTCCACCTCACGTGGATACTTGTAAGGTGCTGTGACCTTCTTTACATGGTTCTGTAGTTCCTTCTTTAATTCCTCACTGGCAGTATATTCTTTTGTGAGCACAATTGTTGCCTTGATGATCTGACCTCTTATCGGGTCAGGAACACCTGTGATGGCACACTCAAGTACAGCAGGATGTTCTATCAGGGCACTTTCGACCTCGAAGGGGCCAACACGGTAACCGGATGTCTTGATGATGTCATCTGCTCTGCCCACAAACCAATAATAACCATCTTCATCCATCCAGGCCATATCGCCTGTGTGATAATAACCATCATGCCAGACACTGGCAGTCTTTGCAGCATCTGAGCGGTATCCGGCAAATATTCCTGGCGGGTTGCCAAAGCTTGTATCGATAACGATTTCGCCTTCCTCTCCAGCCTCACATGGTTTGCCTTCAGAATTGAGTAGAAGGATATCGTATTCAGGGGATGGTTTGCCCATTGAACCTGGTTTTGGCTCAAGCCATGGATACGTTGCAATGCTAACAACGGTCTCGGTCTGGCCAAACCCTTCCATGAGCTTCAATCCTGTAATCTCCAGGAACTTCTGATAAACTTCAGGATTCAGCGGTTCACCTGCAGTCACACAGTATTCCAGCTTGCTGAAGTCGTATTTGCTCAGGTCCTCTCTTATCAGGAAACGGTATATTGTTGGAGGTGCACAGAAAGTAGTCACACCGTATTTCACAAGATTCTCCAGCATTTTATCAGCTGTGAACTTGTCATAATCATAGACAAAAACCGCACTGCCCGTTATCCACTGCCCATATAGCTTACCCCAGACACACTTTGCCCATCCGGAGTCTGCAACCGTATAATGCATGCCACCGTCAGTGACGTTCTGCCAATATCTGGCAGTGAGGATATGTGCCAGAGGATAAATGAAGTTGTGCTGTACCATCTTCGGCATGCCTGTGGTACCGGATGAGAAATAGTTCAGTGATATATCTTCATTGGATACAGCATCCTCGCCTGTGGGACGCTCGAATTTATCAGCAGCGAGTTCCAGTTCCTTTTCGAAATTATTCCAGCCATCCTTTTCCATTGCAATGACTATCTTGTTCTTCAGAATATCGCTTACCTCTGCATGGGCCTCATCAATATAATCCAGCACACCCTCATCAGGAGCACAGATAACCGTATTGATATTTGCACGTTCTACCCTGTAGACAACATCTTTTTTCGTAAGCATATGGGTTGCAGGGACAGCTATTGCACCTATCCTGTGCAGTGCAAGGATACAGAACCAGAACTCATAACGGCTTTTCAGCATAAGCATTACATTGTCGCCTTTGCGGATACCGAACTTCTTAAGCAGATTGGCTGTTTTCTTGCTGTAATACTCAAGATCCTTGAAAGTGAATATTTTTTCCTCGCCTGCGTCATTGCACCACACAAGAGCCTTTTTGTCAGGCTGTTCTGCGGCGTAAACATCGACTATATCGTAGGCAAAATTGAAATTATCAGGAGCGTTTATTTTGAAATTTTCCTTGAAATCTTCGTATGAATCAAATTCCGCGCGGGAAACATACTTATCCAGTAATGAAGACATTTTTCCTCCAAATTATAAAACAACTGCCAGGAACCTGACTGGTTTTCCGCTTGCTGCTTGCATTCCATGAGAATAACTTGAATCAAAGAATATAGAATCGCCTTCTTCCAGAATTATCTCCTGGCCATGGATGATCACTTTAAGCGTTCCCTCGAGAACATAATCGAACTCCTGTCCGGGATGAGAATTCATTGAAGGAGTGGAATCTTCTGATGCAGGGTCCACCTTAACAACAAAAGGTTCTGCTTTCTTGTGGGCAAAGTTTGCAGCAATGCTCTGATATTTGTAATCCTTACGGCGCTGGACATTTATTCCTTTGTCCTTTCTTGTAACTGTGAAGACACGCATCTTCGGGTCTTCCCCGGTAAGCAGTACGGTAAGGTCCACATTCAGATGATGTGCGATCTCAAAAAGCATACTGGCCGGAATATCCGCCTGTGCAGTCTCATATTTATCGAAATCTTCGGGAGATATTCCCAAAGCTCCGGCCATTTCTCCGGAAGAAATGTCAGATATTTCACGTAATTCACGAATACGAGCTGCTATCTCCTTTATTTTCTCCTGCATATATCATCACTCTATGAAATTAATGAAATTGGGACGAAGTATGTGATTATATAATTGATCCTGACAAAAATAATAACATTCGTCATCATTGCCCATATCCATGCATTACACTACAGGCGCTTGATTTCGTTAGGACTAAGTTATCCTTATATTTAGGTGTTGCTTGTCAATCAATAGCACGCACTATATATAATCAGGATTTTACTGAGAATATATTTAAAATACAATAAAGTGAATGATTATTAATATATAGTTTGAGTAGGCTATTCAATCCGTATCAAAAAACGAAATGATATTATGCGTGCTATTCTCAGAATATTTGGAAATATAGAACATGAATACCGAAGGCAGGTATTACATGCATCTTTTGGTCTTTTAATATTCATATTTCCATTCTTGAATATTTACGCGCTTTTACTCCTGAACTTAGGGATTATCCTCGCATTGGGACGTTTTTCGGACTATCCCCTTATGCAACAATTCCTTTACAAAAAACCGCTTCCCGGTTCAAGGGAGATGCTTAGCAATGATATAGATGAAGGTGTGAATACCGCAAGGAGCCTTGCTATCTCGGTATTTCTATTGTTGCTTATAAGCTCAGTCCTTGAATTTACAGCTTATTCATTCCCCCTATACGTGATTGGTAGCTGCATAGCCATCTCAACCTTTGGAAGTAGTGCAGCAACATTCATTCGCTATCGTAAGAAGTTGCAGATACTTTCCGAAAAAGAGAGTGATGAGGAACATGAGGAGTGTTTGCTGCCTTCAAGCATTGTACTTCTTGGAATTGGGATCATTACGGCATATATAGCAGCTATATGGATAACGCATTGGCAGGGAATAGGTGTCAGCAGCAATATGATATTCTTCCTTGCAGTCATCGGATCAGTCACAGGAGCACTCTTTGAATCGATCCCTTCAAAGATAGATAACAATATTTCCGTGCCTCTAGGGTCAGGGATGGCAATGTGGATGTTCAGCTCATTTGGATACTCTGTTCCGGTACAAGAGATGTTTCTGGCACTAATATTCTCGCTTGTCCTTGGATATCTCGCCTACAAAACAAAGATAGCGGATATTTCAGCATTACTTGGCGCTGCACTTCTGGGAGTGCTGGTGATAGTATTCAGTGAGATCTTCTGGTTCATCCTATTGCTCACTTTTTTCATACTTGGTGGAGCATTTACAAAATACAAATACAAATACAAGGAATCCATCGGCCTTGCACAATCCGAAGGCGGAGTGAGAAGCTATGAGAATGTTTTCAGTAACAGCACAGCTGCCCTCATGCTTGCCATTCTTTACGGCATATATCCGCAATATTCAGAACTTATCATCTTTGCCTATCTTGGAACCGTTGCCACTGCAACTGGAGACACGCTTGCAAGCGAGATCGGAACAACAGCACAGTCACAGCCAATAATGATAACCACACTCAAGCCCGCAGCAGCAGGAGTGGACGGTGCAGTTACTGTTCTCGGGGAAATTGCAGCACTTCTTGGCGCAATGGTAATTGGAATCCTACCCGTAATATTCGGAAAGGTAGATAGCATTATTCCGGTGATACTCATAACGACCGCAGGAGGATTCCTAGGCACCAATGTTGACAGCCTTCTTGGAGCTACATTACAGAAAAGAGGAATGTTGTCGAACAGCGGAGTGAATTTTGTGGCTACATTTGCAGGCGCAGCGATCTCAGCTATTCTTTACCTTATTTTCATATTTTGATGTTCATCTCTATGTACTAAAAGTAGCTGCTCACAAGGAACATATTAATATATAGCATGCTTTTATAAAACATACTATAAAATAGAATTTACTTGTATCTAATACAATATTTTCGTGGGTGTTGGGATTTTTGATCGATGCTGTAATGGAGAATGAAGTGGTACTTAGTTCGACTAAACTTTTAAACTCCAGTGACTTCAATGAATCTTTTTTGACATTGTAGAGCAACTTCCAATTGGCATTATAGTTCTTAATGAAAAACTGGAAATTGTTTATTTGAATCAGAGCGTGCTTGTCATATTAGGTTACTCCAAGGCAGAAGTCTCTGGTCACGGTTGTATTGAGCATCTTCTTAGCGATGAGATCAGAACAAAGTTAAACTCAGTATGCAAGAATATGTTCAACAATATTGACAGTCTAAAAGTTGACACGAGCATTAAAAACCAGGACGGAGAAGAGATTTCAACATCATGGAAAATAGTAGTCCGAAAATCGCAGGATGGCAGCAATTGCGGGATAATATGCTATGTTGAGATAATAAAGGAGTGCATATCGGTCAATGAAAAACCTGAAAAACACGATTCCAACTATGTCAGACTGGTGGAAGATGGAAATGATGGGATAGTTATATTGCAGGATCAAAAACTAAAATATTTTAATAATAGACTTCTTGGGATCACAGGGTACAATGCAGAGGAAGCACTCGGGAAAGAATTCCTTGATTTTGTTGCACCTGCATACAGAGATCTCGTGGTTAGCAGATATATAAAGAGAATGAATGGAATGGAAATACCTTCAACATATGAGATCGAGGTCATTTCTAAAGAAGGAAAATTCATACCCATGGAGATCACTGCTTCAACCATCGAATACGATGAGAGGATAGCTGATCTGGTAATTTTGCATGATATAACGAAAAAGAAACAAACTGAAAGGGAATTACAAGAATACTCAAAAAAATTGTTCCATTCCAATGAGCTGATCAAGAGGAAACTGGATATTGAAAGAACGATCTCTTATGTATCATCAATTCTTGTTGCCCCTGAAGATGTAACTAGTGCCATTGAGCATACACTTGAGAAGATCGGGCTTCTCTGTGATGCAAGCCGCACTTATCTTTTCTCTATGAATGATTATACTACAATGAGCAATACACTGGAATGGTGTGCACAAGGAGTTAGCTCTCAAAAGGATAATCTTCAGGACTTAGCTACAGATTCTTTTCCCTGGTGGATGAATAAACTACAAAACAGGGAAACTATACATGTAAGAGATGTTTCATTGATGCCACCTGAAGCATCTGTTGAAAAAGATATATTGGAAATGCAACTGATCGACTCATTGATAGTTCTTCCAATTTTCTCCGGCGGAGAACTATCTGGCTTCATAGGGATGGATAATGTTGGTGATGCAAAGGAATGGGACAAAGATGATATTTCAGTTCTTGGAACACTTGCAAACCTTATAGGCAGTGCCACTGAAAGAAAGGAACATGAGGAAGAACTAGATCAATACTCTTCAAACCTTGAAAATGCCTATGAAAATCTCAAAGCACTCGATAAAATGAAGGATGAATTCCTGGCAAATCTTAACCATGAACTTAAAACACCGATGATTTCCATTGAAGGGTATAGCAATCTGATGCACGAAGGCTACATGGGTGAATTGACTGAAAAACAAGGAATGGCTATTGAAAGAATTGTTAATAGTTCAAAGCGTTTAGGCAACCTTATAGACTCACTCCTCTACATGGGAGATGCCCTTGCCTGTAAAATAGAATACGATTTTTGCCCCGTGCAGATGGAAACTGTAATTGACAATTCTATCAGGAAGTTTACACAAAAGACAAAAGAAAGGAATATAGTTCTGTCAAAAGACATTCCTAAGGAACTTCCACTCATAGAAGGAGACACAAATTCCCTTCTTCAATTGGTTAACCAGTTACTGGATAACGCCATAAAGTTCAGTTGCGAATGTGGAAGTGTAAAGATCACTGCATTTGAGATTGAAGAAGGTATCCGGATCAACATAAAAGATACTGGAATTGGTATATCCAAAGATAAGATTGCTGATGTTTTCCAGAGTTTCTACCAGGTCGACGGATCATCTACACGCAGATATGGAGGAAATGGTATTGGCCTGTATGTATCCAAAAAGATAATAGACACCCATAATGGAAGCATCTGGATCGAAAGTGATGAAGGAATGGGAACAAAAGTCTGCATTACACTTCCAAAAAAAGTATAGTTGCTAATATCTGCAACTTAACTGATCAGATATCATATCCTGCTGACACCAGCCTCAACTGCTGCCTTTGCAACGGCTGAGGAGACTGCTTTTACTACCCTTTTATCCAGAGGATTTGGGACGATGTAGTTCACATCGAGCTCGGACTCCTCCACCATATCTGCAAGCGCATATATAGCAGCCATTTCCATCTCAAGGGTTATGTCACTGGCACGTACATCCAGTGCACCCCGGAATATTCCCGGAAAACCAAGACAATTGTTGATCTGGTTCGGACAATCCGAACGCCCCGTAGCCACGATCTTCGCACCAGCTTTTTTGGCGTCATAAGGCATGATCTCTGGCACCGGATTTGCCATTGCAAATATGATAGCATCTTCTGACATGGAAGATACCATATCCAGAGTGACCAGACCTGGTGCAGATACGCCAATGAACACATCAGCATTCACAAGCGCGTCCGCAAGACTTCCTTTTATATTGCCACTGTTGGTGATGTGTGCCATCTCTTCTTTTTCAGGGTTCATGCCTTCAGCACGACCTTTGAAAATGATGCCATTCCTGTCACAAACAAAAAGGTTGCCAGATCTTACACCTATGTGAAGAAGCTTTTTTGTTATAGCCATGCCTGCGGCACCTGCACCTGATATCACTACCTTGATTTCTTCAAAGCTCTTATTGACTATTTTAAGCGAATTCAGGAGACCTGCGATAGTGACCACAGCGGTACCATGCTGGTCATCATGGAACACAGGAATCGGAAGCTCCTTACGAAGTCTTTCTTCGATCTCAAAACAGCGGGGAGCACTTATATCCTCAAGATTGATGCCACCAAATGTAGGGGATATGTGTCTTATCGTGGAGATGATCTCCTCAACATCATTGGTATCTATGCAAATTGGAAAAGCGTCAATGTCGGCAAATTCCTTGAATATCAGTGCCTTTCCACCCATTACAGGTAAGGCTGCCTGTGCTCCGATATTCCCAAGACCCAATACAGCAGAGCCATCAGTTATCACTGCCACTGAGTTCTTCTTCAGGGTATACTTGTAGGCATCAAGCTCATTTTCCGCAATTTTGAGGCAGGGTTCTGCAACTCCTGGAGTGTAGGCGACACTCAGGGCTTCGATACTGTCCAGCGAAATCTTGCCGCAGACCTCAAGCAGACCACCTAGTTCCTCATGTAATTTTAATGATTCTTCACCAAATGAATTATCGCTTTCCTTACACATCGAACTGCTTAGTTTTCCCTGCATATTCCCACTTCACCATGTTAAAATATCCCTGTTACAATAAGAGCACTCCGATTATTAAGTTTTTCAGAAACGTTATAAGTCACTTTTACCATCTTTACTTATGCACGATACTGCAAAGATCATCGGAATAGCAAGAGAAACGTTGCATTTCATCCTCGAGGTCAGCAAGTCGACCTATCCAAATGAGTTTGCCGGCCTCCTTGAAGCAAAGGACGGGATAATTAGCAATGTACTCTTTCTACCTGGAACTGAATCCGGTGAGACCAGCGCAATATTGAGGCTTTTCATGATGCCAAATATTTCTACAGTGGGTTCTGTACATAGCCACCCAAGTTCCTTTATCCGACCCTCAAAAGCTGACCTGAGACTTTTTCGCAAGACGGGCAGTCACCACATCATCGCAGGCCATCCTTTTAGTGAAGAAAACTGGAAATGCTTCAATGGTGATGGAGATGAGATAGAACTGGAAGTACTGGATGTTGAACTGGAGGATGATGAAATATTGTAGGAAAAACGTTTAGCTCATCTTCAGAAAATAAAAGAGTATGGGGAAATATGAATAAATTCATTGAATTGTTTACACAAACCCTGAAAAAATGGAAAGATGATGATGGCATAACTGACAGTGCTGCCCTTTCATTCCATTTGCTACTCAGTCTGCCTGCAGATTACGAAACCCTGCTCTTTAAGGTCGAACCTGTGAAAGCTTATTATCTTGATTACACCAAAGGTTTCACTCACAGGGACATGGTCACATATTAAGTCTATGAACAGACTGGATAACAAATGTATATCAGATCATCATCTGTTATCCAGTCACTCTATTCCCAATCCGGATAATTCCTACACATTTGTGGTACAGACTGGTGAAAGCACCAGGAAAGCGGAGGCATTGATAGCTGTATGCGTAGGATTTCCGGTATTGCAGATAGATAAGTATGACAGTTTTTTAAGCAAACTTTTCTGCAATATATAATATCTTGAACATAGTACTTATATTTTTGTGATTTGTAACGATTAATCATTGTGATTTGACAGGTTGCAAACTCCTGACGTGATATTTTAAAGTATTATGCACACAAGAAGAGCAACTATCATTATTTGAGGAAAACATGGACCAAATTGAAAGATATTTCCAGCAGGAGAATTTTGCCGCCATTTCCGGAGTTGAAATCACTGAGATCACGGCAGGCTATGCAAAAGCAGAGATGATTATCGAGAACAGACATCTTAATGTTCTGGGTACAGTACACGGAGGTGCCCTCTTTACTCTTGCAGACACGGCTTTTGCAGTTGCATCCAATGCTCACGGTAATGTTGCTGTTGCTATCAATGCAAACATGTCATTTGTAAAAGCAGTTGGAGAAGGACACCTGTATGCAGAGGCAAAGGAAACGTCTATCAATCCAAAAATATCAACCTATGATGTCACCATCAGAAATGAAGAGGGGGATACTATTGCCATCTTCACCGGAATGGCTTACAGAAAAAAATATCAACTTCAGTATCCTGAAGATAGATCCATTTTATTTTCCTGAAAAAAGTGTTTGTTCAAACCATATTACGAGGCTGCTTGTGCTCCGGCAGAGCCGGAAGGGCCATGGTATTGATCAATATAGGAGATTCTACTTCCTTAGCCCTTTCAAGCAGTAATTCCTTTCCTTTTTGTGTCAGTGCAAAGAGAGGGACTGCTGTTCCAACCTGAGCGAGCGGTTTGATGATATCGCGAACATTTTTTGATGCGCAGCTTGTGATGATATCCACATATCTGGTCAGTTCTTCTGCAGACTCCCGGTCGATACCGGTAACATGGGCAACGATGATCATAAGGTCAAGCCCCATTTCAGATTCTATCTCACGAAGCTCTTTTGCAGTTTCCGGGAAGACTACCGTGACAGCGATCTTCTGATAACCAAGCTCTGCTGCTTTTTTTACTCCTGCGATCGGGTCAATTACAGCTGTTGAAGGATCAAGAACAATACCGCCCCTTTCAGCAATACCGTTTATTACCTCATCAATGGGCTCTGTTTCCACAAGGCCGGAAATACGGGCCCCCATACCCTGAACAAGGGTTGGGTTATTGGTGATTACGGTTCCTGCACCATCACAGACCGTAACGGTGGTGTCAAGAGTGTCCTTGCTCAGACCGGTCATCATCACTTCTGATGCACCAAAGCCAACAAAGACATCCATCTCAAGCTTTCGTTTGCTGGTGAACATGCCAAAGTCCTTGATACGGAACTCCATGTTCTTCTTGACCTCTTCCCGGGTGATCTCCTTGATACCTCTTGCCTTTTCAAAGAGTGGACACCATTGCAGAAGAGGTTCGCCCACTTCAACAACCTCACCATTCTCAACGACTACTCTTGTCTTACCCAGTATTTCCATCACATGTGCCATGATATCACCATTTAACAAAGCTTAACTTAAATTATAGTGCAGTTCTGCGATCGACGACCTTCTTTGACTTACCTGCAGTTCGGGGAATGGTTCCTCTTTCGACAAGTTCGACATTGGTCCTTATGTTCAGAATGCCTTTCAATTCATTCTCAACATGTCTCTTAACTGCTGCAAGGTCTTTCAACTCACCTGTGAAAGCTTCTTCCTCAAGTTCGACCCTTACAGTCAATTCATCCAGCATCTTGTTATTCCTGTCAACAATGATCTGGAAATGCTCGGTAACCTCAGGAACTTTGACAATCACATCTTCCACCTGAGATGGGAACACATTGATACCCCTGACTATCAGCATATCATCTGCTCTTCCAAGCAGTCTGGAAATACGTGTTGTCGTACGGCCACATGAACATTCATTCTCAAGCAGTCTTGTAATATCTCCGGTGCGATACCTGATCACAGGTAGAGCTTCCTTTGTAAGAGATGTAAGTACAAGTTCACCTTTTTCACCTTCTGCAACCTGTTCCCCATCCTCATCAAGAACTTCTACAAAGAAATGGTCACTCCAGACATGCAGACCATCCTGTTCCTCACACTCAAAGGCTATGCCAGGACCCATCAGTTCGGAAAGGCCATATGAATCGTACGCTTTAATATTAAAAGCATTTTCGAGCTGCTTTCGTGTGTTGGAAGACCAGGGTTCTGCACCAAAGCATCCGACTTTCAGAGATAGTTTGTCGACTATGTCCATTTCATGTGCTGTTTCAGCAAGGTAAAGCGCATAAGAAGGTGTGCAGTGTAGTGCAGTTACACCAAAATCGATCATCATCTCAAGCTGGCGGGCAGTATTACCTGTGCCACTTGGTACGGTCATTGCACCAATCTTTTCTATACCGTAGTGAAAACCAAGACCACCTGTGAACAGGCCATAGTTCACAGCATTCTGAAATACGTCATTATCATCCAGACCCACCATGGTAAAGTTTCTGGCCATGAGATCAGACCAGGTGTCGATATCCTTTGCGGTATATCCGACAACAGTTGGTTTTCCGCTTGTACCGGAAGAAGCATGAATGCGAACGATATCCTTTTTAGGAACAGCAAAAAGATCGAATGGATAATTATCCCTGAGATCGGTTTTTTTGGTAGTTGGTAACTTGCTTATATCATCGATGGATCTTATATCATCGGGTTTTATGCCAAGTTCTCTGAATTTCTCTTTATAGAAAGGAACATTATTAAAAACACTAGCAGTGGTTTTTTTCAGACGTTTTGATTGCAATGCGGCAAGCTCATCTCTATTCATTGTTTCGTATTTTGGCTGCCAATACTTCATTAGAACAACTCCACAACGCTTCTTCATAGAACTACATACTTAAGTGTTTAAACCTTTTTGTAAATACATACTTTCTTCTTAAGATAGAAGCCGAAATTTGAACACCAAAAAATATGGGTACTATGAATATCACGTTTGATATGTTACGACATGACATGCACCCTACAAGAATATTGCGGGTAGTACAGATTTACGATACCTAAAGTTGTATGAGTTATGCTTTAACATATATCCTTCACTTACCTCAATAGATGGGTAAGTGTTATTGGCGAAGAAAAATATCATTTTTTATAATTATAGGGCTCCGTAGAAATCCTCGATATTCAGATGAGAATGAAAGTTAACAATTATTTGAAACGTACTGCCAGATATTGACGGTATTTGTCAATTTTGCCTGATTGATAATTGATTTTGATAGATTTTCTAAAAGTCCAACAACCATTCTTTTTTAAAAATCGGTAACTTTATCGACCACGTGTATATTCGTCCTGATATAAAATATACACAAACCCAATAGTTTGGATTTATGTCTTTTACTGAAAGCCAGGAAATTGGCTCAGTATCTTGTTGCTAAAAGGAAGAGTATTGATTTTAGTAACCCTGCTTATGCTGTTGAAATATAGGATTTAGAAGAGGCCAGGCAAAGGATACTCAGTTTTTTTATTCTGATTGAAAGGGGGCGGGTTCTCTAAGTGTAATTTGCATTACATGGGTGTAGGGGGTGTGGGGGAGAGGGGAGGAAGTTGTTACTATGGAGGCTCCAGTGAAAAAAAAGGGGTGAGGGGGTGTGGGGGAGAGGGGAGGAAGTTGTTACCATGGAGACTCCTGTGAAGAAAATGGGTTAGGAGGTGTGAGGGGAGGGGAAGGGAAGGGCTTATTGAGAGGATTTCAAGATTATTTTTATTGTTAAAACGAGGATTTCTACAGAGCCTCAAAATGGAAGGGTTTTCTACCTTCTCTCTGTCGTATCTATATGGAAGAATGGTTCAGACTGAACCTAAGAGATATGTGGAACACGTAGGATTGATGAGGGGGTTGTGAGCACAATTAAGCACAGCATCCACAAGATTGTCCCCTTAATCATGTAGTCCTCACTGTTGGGTGAAGGGAAAATATGGTAAATTACCTATATTCAAGCAGGCCACATGTATGTTCATCAAGATTTTGCTGAGTTGCGGATGGTAGATGTGAGCGAAGAGAATGTGGATACTGTTTTGGAGAGGATAAAGGAAGTCGTGGGTCGGATATTGAATGAGGATTTTGAGGTGCTGGGGAATCCGAACTGTCGATTCTGTGATTATAAGGGGATATGTGATTCATATGTAGCATGAATTATTGAATACATTTACAAAAAATATATATGTAGTTACTGTGTGTGTATATTACACGTATACAATAACTTGATTTATTCTTAATGTAGCTTTAGGTGCATCATAATGATATTTCCTCACGAAAAAGCTTGGATTAGAAATTATGATGATTTTTCTTTTGAACAATTCAAGGAAAATAAATTGAATGGATTACCTATTGCTTCAGCACTTGGCATTGCTGATGCTGAGCTATTGAATTATTATGATCACAAATATGATCATTATAACAATCGATTTTTTTTACAACTTGATTTTTATAATCCCGAAAATTACAAAAATTTACAGCATTTTGTTGCTGATGCATCTCTTAGTGTAATCGGTGAAAAGATTGATTTAGATAAATTAAATAATTTCAAAGATGATTTTTCACTATTCAGAGAAACTTTAATCTCGACCTTAAGACCATTTTCACTAATATATCAATTGAATTTATTGAGAAAGTTATCTATGGATTGTACCGGAACAACATCAATGATAAATGATTGTTATAAGGTTGCTTCAATTGGGAGTTCGGTTTTTGCTATCGAGTTGTTCATTAGATTGATGGATAGTGATAAACTAGATAATTTTTCTAATAATTTATTTGCTCCACCTGAATATTTGACAGATTTTTCAAGTAGACCAAAACTGATGATGAAACCATGGCCTCATCAAGCCGAAGCTTTAGAAAAATGGCTTGAAAACGGAGGAAAAGGTATTCTTGAGATGGCAACAGCCAGTGGTAAAACTTTAGTTGGACTCGCTATTGCTGAACATTTGTTCAACACTCATGGAAAATTGAATGTCTTGGTTCTTGCTCATTCAAAAGCAATACTCAATCAATGGAGAACAGAGGCGATTGATCGAGGCATTCACATTCGCGGATGCACTTGACCGCGATTTGTGGAAGCAGTTAAACGTCGTTGTTGAAATCGAGCCTGATGGTGATATTCTCCCCGTTAGAACGAAGTACGCGGGAGAAGATGGAACGTTGAATATCGGCGTTAATCACATAACGGCGAATGAATCGCTTTATTACTTCCTTCCTGATATTCTAGCTTCAAAGCTGCTTACAGGCAAGTCACCTAAGATAAAGAGAGCTATCAGATTCATTCCTGAAGGCATACAGGAGAATCTCAAAGATTCGGAGGTCTATGGTGTTCATGTGAATCCAAAGGAAGACAATCTTATCAAAGTCCTTGTTGAGAGAAGGCAAGAGATCAAGGATGAGATGAAAAGAGTATCTAAGGACTCTCATGAATATGATGTTCTGGATGCACAACAGCGAGCCTTAAAGATTCTCAACAATTCTACTACATATGGAATTTACATTGAGATGCATCCAAAGGATGAGGAAAAACTGAGAGTATTCAGCAATGTTAATTTTGAGTCTGAAGGCAAATATGAACAGCCAGGTAAATACTTTAATCCTATCATTGGAGCTAATATTACAGCAGGAGCAAGACTTTTACTTGCAATTGCAGAGAAGTTTGTGATGGATAAGGGAGAGGTACATGCTTACATGGATACGGATTCGATCTTTGTTCCTCCACATCTTGCACATGAATTAAGTCATCTCTTTGATTCTCTAAATCCTTATGATTTCAATTTGCCAATTCTGGAAATAGAGGATGGTATGGAAGACATATGGTTCTATGGAATTAGTTCTAAGAGATACTGTTTGTTTCATAAAAATGGAAGTAAGGTTGTTATTCCTGAAGGCAAGAAGCTATTCTATAAACTACATGGATTAGGACACATTACAAACCCATTTAGCAGGGAATTGAAGGAAGGAGACCAATGGCATAAGAGACTATGGGATGACATTCTCAATGTTCATTTCCACCCTGAAAGCTTGTCTGATGTGTTAGAGAAATATGAGAATTATGCAGTGATCTCCAATCTTGCAGTTTCAACAGGAACTATCCTGAGAAGATTCAAAAAGATGAATGAAGGGAAGCCATTTGATAAGAAGATCAAGCCTTTCAATTTCATGCTTGTTGGAAATGGAACAACGGTTAACGAAGATGATAAGAAGGTGAAACCTGTTGCGCCTTTCAACAAGAATCCACAGGTTGCTGTTGAGAATCCTTTCATAGATTACAATACAGGAAACATGCTTCGGGGAAGGGAATACTGGAAGCCATTAAGTGATGTTTTCCTCGATTACATAGACCATTCAGAAGCCAAATTTGAAGGAGATGTTGGAGTTCTGCAAAGGAGACATCTGAAGCCTAAAGGATGCGTGTATATTGGCAAGGAAGCCAATAAGGTTGAGATGCAGGAGCTTGAGAGCAATACGGTTGAAATGTATCCTGATATCGAAAAGATAAGAGAATTTGTTCTAAATTTAACTCCTGCTGATGCTAGGGATATTGGGATTAAGTACAGGAGTACATTGAAAAAATTGAAGGACAGGTTGAGAGAAGGGGATTTTAAGTTGGGCACGAAGGAGATGAGGAAAGTATTGGAGAAAATGTCGTTATGACATTTCCTCATATTCAGGATCTTCAACTTTTCTGCCAAATAAAGGAAATAGGGATGAAGATAACCCATAGAAAAGGAAGTTTGCATTACATGAAGAAGAATGCTAAGAGCGATAAACCATTTAGTCTGAATGCTCATGTTAAGGAAAGGTTGGAGACTTGGGAATAAATATAATTAAATGTTAAAATAGTTTTTTTATTTGTTCTTTGAATGAACAAAAAAAATAAACTTTTCAATAAATAAAAATAGACATCGATGTATGATCTTATGTATGGCCGCCTATGAGAACGGGACTGTTCCAATACATTTATATTATGAGGGCCTAATTGTTCTTTAAGTGATTTCTCAATAAAAATCATTTTAAATTTGGAAACGTTTTGGCACAATAATTATATTCACATCAATATTTATATTCCGTTATGATCTCCTGTATTTTTCTGGACCTGTAATTGGTTAGACTAGTAATATCAAGGAGTCCTGTTTATGAATGGATCAGTCCCCCTGGGATACATTGAAAACAAAAGCAGAATACTTGTCAATACTCCATTGTACTTTTGTCTGTTCATGCTTTTCACAATACTTGGTATTCTTGCATATATATCCTGACAAAAGATGAAATTACTCCTACAATTATACTCTCTGTACTATGGATCATTTTTTGGAAGAACAGCAAAACAGAAGGGAAAACATTCCTTGTGATAGCATCCCTTTTTGGGTTCATACATGAATTATTGGGTGTACAATACGGATACTTCACATACCTCGGTGGTGCAATAGGGAATGTTCCAATCTGGATATTGCCCGGCTATGGAACAATATTCTGGTCCTCCTACAATCTCTGGAATATATTCGAAAAACAATATTCAGGATTCAAATGGTTCCATTTTACAAATCATTTCATTATCTTAAGCTTTGTTCTGCTTATACTGGCAGACTACAGCTACTTTGATCTGACAAAGGACCCTCTAAACACATCTATTAAATTTATACTTGCATTTATGCTGTTTACAAATTTCAACCTTTTAAGACTTGCATACTTTACAGGATTCTTCACAGTCCTTAATGAAATTGCAGGAGAAACACTTGGAACATGGTCACATCCGGATTTTTCATTACTTTCCCTGATGGCAGGATACGTTTTCCTTCTTTGGATATGCCGGTCGATTGCCGAGGTAAAAGAAGCAAAGAAAGAAGAATCTCATGAAAATAATTCACTGGTAAGCTACATATCCGCATTTAAAGGACTTGTAAATGGGCAGAAAGAATGGACAAAAAGAGAGGCAACTGCCGTATTTTTGTTAATATTGTATTATACTTTGGCTTTGCTTGGGCTTATTAGAGCCTAAGCATTTTATTTTTTCCTGATAACGAGGAATGATCATGTGCCGATTAATTTTGGATTGAAATTTAGATTTCTGACCATGTCTTGATTTTTTTCAAAGGACTTAATCGTTTGTTGTGGAACATTCTTACAAAAGCGTAGTGTTTTTTGGCATTAACTATATCCCCAACGTAACGTGCGGGGACATAGGTAACGTCAAAAAACCGAACTTAAAACACAAATTATCTATGTTTTGATGAATTGAAAAAAGAAAAATAGAGTTCTTTAAATAATACAGTACAGTGATACAAATTAAAAAATAAAAATAGATTTCAAAGAGCCAAGAGATGTGCGATTAGATAGAATATTTCTATCATGATCGCACGATTTGATTTATTCTTTTAGCAATGTGCTTCCTTTGACTGTCTCTTCGATTGTCATTATAGGAGTGATCTTTGCGGCGTGATGTGTCAGCATCGGTGGTTTTAAGAATTCCGAAATTGCCATCAAACTGTCTGATTCGAGGATGAAATAGAAAATATGCTCGTTAGGACAAACGTATGCTCCATTTATTTTTATATCCAGTTTCTCTGCTGAATTTTTCATTTCCTCAGCCCATTGCTTCATTTCTGCCTTGTATTCTTCTCTTGCAAAACACTGTTCAGGTGTGTGTTTAAGACTAATCATAAATAACATTCTTTATAACCCTCATAATTTATGCATCTTTCTTCAAATATTCACCAATCTGATGAAGTTCTTTGGCAAAAGTATCATAATCGTAGTGCTGGGCATGAATCATGGCACTCCATCTTGTAGTGAAACTGGCCAGAAATACCGTTTCAGCAAATTCCTCTTCATTAGCACCCATCATATTAGCCACACTTCTATGGAATAACTCACAATAAGGACATTTTAAATTGGCTGCAACAGCCAATGACATAAGTTCCCTGTATTTTGCTGGTATATCTGTTTCTTCAAGAGTATACCTCTTAAAAAGGGGCCAATCCTGAATTAGTGCTTCTTTTGGTAAAGCCTTCATGAATCCAGGAACAATGCCTAGACTCTTCTCTATATCTTCTATAGTGTCTTCATATTCTCCCATATATTTTCCTCCACTCTTTACATTGTATTGGTTTTAACCAGCAATGCTACAATAATACGTCATAATCTACTTGAGCAGTTCATTATATTTAGGTTACGAAGCGATGTTTAGTAACAATCTTTCAGGTCAATTCAGAACGATTTTGAACAGTATTTCAGGAGGCTGCATAGTAGTTAGGAGTTTGCTATCCCAATTAAGAATAGAGATCTGAACATTATGTTTTATCAACCATCTAACATCATCAAGAGTCAGGTTTCCATTTCTGCCATAAACTATGATGTGATCTATATCCATCCTTTTTGGAGAGAATACGTATTGCTCAGGCTCTTCGTTGGGAGAGGTTCTTCCATTTTTGATACGTATTTTAGCACTATTGACACGTATATCTATACCGTGACCATTAAGGAGAAGCATTTTCATTTAGAAACCCTCCACTTCATTGTTATTATTCTTCAAAGAATTGTCAATCATTCCAAGATGAATCATAGCTGTAACTCTGGCTTGAGCAATATAAAATAGAAAATAGGTTTTTTACAGAGCTGTTTTTTCATAGTTTCTCCCCCCTCCGCCTTGAAATTTCTTTAATCTTAAATTTAAAGTGGCTGTAATGAATTTATGCTCATGCCATAGGGTAATTTTACTTATTTGCCCAAAACATCTGGATTTACAATGTTCTGAGGTTCATCTTCCACAAATTTCTCCACATTCTCTACACAGATATATGTACACTCCTCAAGTGATTCTTCTGAAAGGAATGCTATATGAGGTGTGAGGACAACATTATCCAGTTTCATAAGAGGACTATCTTGCGTAAGCGGCTCATTTTCAAAAACATCAAGTCCTGCCCCCCTGATCTTTCCTTCTCTGAGAATTTCTATCAAAGCTCCCTCGTCAATTATTTTCCCCCTTGAAGTATTGATCAAGATTGAAGTTGGTTTCATCTTCGCCAGTTCTGCCCTTCCAATCATTTTTTCCGTAGCAGGAGTGAGTGGTACATGTAAGGTGACAATATCTGATTCTGAAAGCAGGATATCCAGGTCCACGAATTTGACTCCTAATCTTAGTTCTTTTTGTGGATCAGGATGAGAAGGTGTAGAAATCACATTCATATTAAAGCCATGGGCAATCTGTATTACTCTTATACCGATATTTCCAGCCCCAATCACACCTATCGTCTTACCCATTAACTGATTGCCTACATAATCTCGCCAATCGAACATTCCTTTACGTATTTTACTATCAGCTACATGCACTTTTCTGAACAAATTGAGAGCAAAAGCAAATACTAACTCTGCCACTGCATCGAAGGCGTAACCAGGTACATTCGATACAATTACATCATTTTTTGTTGCTGAATCAAGATCTATATGGTCATATCCAGTCTGCCATACGGAAATCATCTTGAGACATGTGGCGTGGAGAAAAGCTTCCTTTGAAAATTCATACCTTCCAATCAAGACTATATCTGCATCTTTTATCCTTTCAATGAATTCATCCAACGATGAAGGTATTGTATCGAAAATGTATAACTCACCAATTGCCTCTAGTTTTTTTCGGTATTCTTCAGGAAGGTATATTGGGTCAGCAATGACAATTTTCATTATTCGCCTCCAGAGTAAAAATCAATATACTTTTCTGGATCTTCATCAAACTTTTTCTTGCATGAAAGAGAACAAAAAGAATAGGTTTCCCCTTTATAGTCGCTTTTGAACTTTGTAGCACCTTCATCAATTTTCATTCCGCAGACAGGGTCTTTGACTGCTACTAATTTTGGATCAATAAGTCCCATAACACCATCACTTCCTCATTTTTACACGCCTGATTGTATGTTACCAGGCTTTTCCTATATTTTCTACATCAATGCTTATCTTCATGCAAATAAAGGCAATTTATTTCATCTTTAGAGATCTTGCATTCAAAGAAACTATCACCGTACTGAGGCTCATAAGAACTGCACCTGCTGCTGGAGTCAGCAGTATACCGTAGCCGAACAATACTCCTGCGGCCAGGGGAATGGCAAATGCATTGTAACCTGTTGCCCAGAGAATATTCTGGAACATCTTTGAGTAGGTTCTCTTTGACAGGGAGATGATATTAACTACATCCCTGGGGTCATTCCTGACAAGAATTATATCCGCACTTTCAACTGCTACGTCCGTACCTGCACCAATGGCAATGCCTACGTCTGCCTGAACCAGAGCAGGAGCATCGTTTACTCCGTCACCAACCATGGCAACGGTATATTTTTCCTGAATATCCTTTATTGTCTGGGATTTTTCATGTGGCAATACTTCAGCGAAATAATCATCAAGGCCCAGATCTTCTGCCACCCACTTTGCAACGAAGCTGTTGTCTCCTGTGAGCATCATGCACTTTACACCCATTGAGCGAAGTTTCTCAATGGCTTCTTTCGATTCCTTCCTGATAATATCTGCAAGTCCTATTGCAGCAACCGGTTTATCATCTTCAAGCAAAAAAACAACTGTCTTGCCCTGCTGTTTGATCTTTTCTATCTGATCGTTTAGAACTTTCACGTTCTTTTCCTTAAGATAGTTGGGACTGACCACTTTCAGTTTTTTTCCCATGACATTACCTTCAACACCCTTCCCGGGTATTGACTGGAAGTCTTCAACAGTAAATGTATCAAGACCCCTCTCTTTCACAGTGTTGACCAAACCAAGGGCAATGGGATGCTCCGAGTTTATTTCAAGGGATGCAGCCCATGCCAGTATATCATCTTCATTCAACTCTGCCATTGGAATTACGTCCGTAACTCCGAACTTTCCTTCTGTGAGCGTTCCGGTCTTATCGAAAACTATAGCTTCAAGATTCCTTGCTCGCTCGAAGGCTTGTCGCTCCCTTATCAGCAGACCCGAGCTAGCTCCCAGTGATGTGGAAACAGCAACAACAAGCGGTATGGCAAGGCCCAGAGCATGGGGACATGCAATAACCATTACTGTAACTGCCCTTTCAATGGCAAAAACGAATTCCTGACCAACATACAACCATACAGCCAGAGTAATGGTACCTACACTGATGGCTATTATTGTGAGAAACAGAGCAGCCCTGTTTGCAAGGTCCTGGGTTTTGGATTTACTTTCCTGTGCTGTCCTCACCAGTTCTACGACCTGATTCAGGTAGGTGTCCTTACCTGTTTTTTTGACTTCCACATGTATGGAACCTTCGCCATTGATCGATCCACCTATAACCTCATCATCGGGTTTTTTAGAGGCAGGTTTCGATTCACCCGTTAGCATTGCCTCATTGACACTGGTATCCCCTTTAAGCACAATTCCGTCAACAGGTACTTTTTCCCCGGGTTTGACAAGCACCACATCTCCAGCCTTCAATTCATCCACATGAACATCGAGGATCTGTCCATCCCTCACAATATGGGCTTCTGAAGGCATTATCAGGACAAGCTCCTCAAGAGCTCTTGAAGCACCTATGACAGAGCGCATCTCCACCCAGTGACCCAGCAACATCACATCTATAAGGGTCACAAGTTCCCAGAAGAAGAATTTCCCCGGCAATCCAAGAACAACTGCAGCACTGTAGAGATAGGCTACGCTTATTGCAATAGCTATCAGGGTCATCATCCCTGGATTTTTGGCTTTGAACTCAGTGAATATTCCTTTCAGGAAAGGATGGCCACCATAAAAATAGATTATAGTTGAGAGGGCAAGCAAAAGCAGATTGGAGCCAGGAAACTTTAGTTCAAATCCCAATAAACCCTGAACCGCAGGGGAAAGGATCAGAACCGGTATCGTGAGAATAGATGAAATAATGAATCTCTTCTTGAAGTCTTCCATCATGTAAACATGATGACTTTTCCCCTCATGTCCCATCCCATGCTCATGTGACATTTCGGGACCATTTCCAGCCCCACCCGATGAACCCATTTCATGTTCCATTAGACCCCACTTCCAGTATCAAATAAACTTATTATAGACAAATCCGAACAAGTATGCGATAACAAACGAGATTATTGCAGCCACCATCATCCCGGAGACGATACCCACAAACTCAACGAGAAGAAAAGATGCATTTGCCGCATCATTTCAACGGATCCTATATATAATCCAAGATTCCCGAGTATACCTAACACCAGCATAACTATCGCTGAAACAATTGCAGCAGCAAAGCTAAAAGCAAGTGGTTTCAACGGCTCTGTCATTCCATCACCCCATCATAACCTGATAATTTAACCCAAATAAAAATGGGATGTAACCAGATATAAAGACTTCTGTAAGTGTAAAATCCGGGCAAAAAAGTATAATATCTGAAGCAGAGGAATTTATCAGCAAAATACTCAAAGAAAGAGATTCCCTTCACTAACAGCAGAGAGAATTCAGTTTGAAGCTGATGAATATGCGAATAGATTGTAACAATGATCCGTTTTCGCACATCTAAACATATATCAAAAATGCAGGAAATATTACAAAACAGATTTTACTTAATTTTAGAAAAAAGTAACGTCTTTAATGTTGTTCTAAAAACAACCATCTTCTACAGGTTTACAACAGTCATTGAAATACTTTTGCCAGATCCTCGATCTCAAGTTTAACATCAAATTCCTTTAGCTTGAAGAATTTCTTGGCCCGGTTATCGTCATCTTCAAGTCTCAGATCACTTTCAATAAATCCTGCATTCTCAAGACGTTTTAAGTGCAACTGAATTACCTGCCGGGACAGGTTCAGATCCTTAGATAACTCATACACGTACCTTTCTCTCTCTGAAAGCAAATACAACAACTTTAATCTGACAGGGTGTGAGATCGCCTCCCCTATCTTTATGATCTGCTGGAGTGTCATTGTCATTTGAAAGGCCTCTTTTTTGAAATTAAATGTATCAGGACTTTAGATCTCATCAAGTTTCTCTTTGATATCAGCTACCATTTGTTTGATGTCCTCTACATCCTTTTCTACTCTTGCAAGACGTTCGTTATTTCCAGAACCAACAAGACTAGACCTGTTTAACAATGTCACTGACACCCAGACTATTATCAAAATAAGTACTATGTTCAAAAACAAGCCCCATACAGAGCCATAAGTCCCATACATTCCGCTATCCATCATTGTTATACTTCATCTCTCAATTTTTGTCCATTTCAAAAAAAATAGAATGGGTATTATTTATAGACTGGTATTGAAATCATTGTGGATATCATAGTCTATACCTGGAGATACCCATCTACTTTGCGGCAAGAAGTAGAATGATTCTACTGCAGTGTGCTTCAGGAAATAGCCAGGATAATCATCCCCTATTACTTTTCCAGCACGTCCGTCAAGTGGATGCCAGTGCACATATCCCTGTGGTTTTGGAACAGCTTCAGCATTCACGGTCCAGAGATATTCAGCAGATTCACCATTATATGTTGCGTTACCAAAGATACCATGGACCTGCCAGCCAACCCTGTCCGTACCATGAATGGCATTTCCGTCTTCATCATAACTTATGTACATGAAACCGTTGGCCTTTTCAGGATATCCATTGTCGTTTAATTGTCCCACTGCTTTGAACTCATGGTGGCCATCATGCATTGTATCATTAAAGAAAAAATCCCAGGGAGCATCATGGTCATTCCACTTTTTCCCGGAAGATGCCAGGGCTGTGGAAGAAAGCACCAAAAATATTCCCAGAATAACCACACTCATCACCATTAATTTTCTTCCCATCAAATCACTCCTAATTTTATATTATATACAAATTTATAAGATGTTAATATTTTAACTTGAATTTACTACATATAATGATCTTGTCGTTGTGAACTATTTGAATTAAGGATATGTCAAAAGTTATCCAGTCAGCAGAGTGAACTACATTATCTACATTAGCCATGCCAGCAATTGCATTATTAGATAGGTGGTGGCAAATATAATGAGTCCCATGCCGATATACAGAAGTATATTCCTGTAAACTACATCCTTTTCAGATCCTACTTTAATCCCAAATCCCCCACAACAACCACCTTTTCCACATCCAGTGCAGGCTGAATCATCTGCTTCAGAATTCGCTGTTGTGTTGTTAAGAACAGGGATAATAGTTTTTTCTGACATTTTTTGTTGTATCCTTGTGTTATTAATATAGGTTGTTTCAAGACTTTCATAGATACTTTCACTCAAGTTTCCGAAGGATCTTATTCAACATTTCTTTGTTCTCCTCCTGATTTCTTTCAATTACTGAGACCCTTGAATCATAACTATCATAGTTATCCCTTCCATTTCTGCCAAAGCCTGAAGAAACAAACCAGATTATTGCTATGATGATAAGTATAGTAAAGATCATACCCATTCCTCCAAAAAGTCCAGATCCACCGTAGCCTCCATACATCATGAACTTACCTCGTTTTTACATAACTACGTTTAATGTGTATGGCTTAGTTGCCATACATCATACCATAGCCCATTCCATCTCTGTAATTACGGCCAGAGTTTCTATACTGGTAATTGTCAGAGAGGGTGTTGAAATCAGTGATTACTTCGCCTGTGAATGAATCAATGCGTCCCTGTTTTATCGCACCATCATCATCTGTGTAGTAAACAACCCACCATCTACCCATCTGGTAAATGTTGTCAATTGATACATCAGCACTTATCTCGGTCTTTGCAATGTCATAAGCATCATCAACTGATCCAACAGTTACTTCCTGTGTTGTACCTGCATAGTTAGATCCATAGTTTCCCCAGCAAGCTCCAGGTCCATAACCATAGCCTCCCATGTTATTTGCCATCCAGTTATACATGGGACCATACCAGGCATTATTGTCTTCATTCGTTTGTGCGTTTACGGCACCGATCCCACTGACAAGCAGAACGAGTGCACCGATAGTTAGCAGCATTATTGTTTTTTTCATGTTCGTCACCTTACATTTTATAGCTTGTAACCACCTATGTGTCATGTATAGCGCATATGTAGTCTACATGCTACACATGTACTTGCTTGCATATATAGGTTGCGTGCAACCAACCCATGTATTTAAAGACAATAAAAATAGAGCTGCTTTCTTCTTAACCCATGACAAATTTAAATAGAACCAAACAATGGAATCCACTAGCGTTTATTTTCCATTGGTCAAAAGTAAAAAACGTAAAAAAAGAATCAAGTGAAATAATATTCGCTCAATAGTAAACTGAAACATCAAAGTGTTTTCAGATATTCGATCAGGTCTTCAATATCGGAATCCGACATATCCCAGCGTGGCATTGCATAATCCAACTCTTCACCAGATGGATCCTTGCCTTCTATTATAGCGATCTTGATGCTCTCATCGGTGTAAGGAGGGTGCTCCTCATGCTCATCTGAATGCTCATCCACAGAAGTCAGGGCTTCATATCTTACATCAGAGGGAATGGATGCACTCATCATTATCGGGACATTTCCCTTGCCACTTACACCATGGCAACTTACACAACTGCCACCATGAATGTATAGCCAGTGAGGACCACCCCTGATGGGTATTTGCCGGCTACTTTCATTAAAGCCAGTATAATAGATCATTTCCCCATTGGATGAAAACTCCGTAGTGAGATCAGGATAAGTTGTCCGGTCATAAGGCATCTTATCAGATTGTTCGGGGTACATGAATCCCGGTTCATGCCACCTGTATCCCGAACCTGGCATATTGTAAGGCTCCCTAATCGTATTAACACATCCGGAAAGCATTAGTGTCATTCCTATCAAAAAAACTGTTAAGACCATCGTTCTTTTCAAATTCATCCACTCCCGTGTAATTGGATTAAAAAATAGAGATCATGATAGCATCATGTCTTTATTTTCTCGATCACCTTTGAAACAAAGGCAGCCTTATCTTCTTCCAGCATGCCAGAAGAACCCTGCTCCACCAATATACCCACCATTTTCAGTACAAAGGCTGTCCTTTCCCCTGTAGGAATTTTGGGAAGCATCATGGTGAGACAATTTGGCATCATACCCATCATCATTTCAGGCATCATGGAAGTTTTTTCATCCTGCTCGCCCCCCATCATCTGGGACATCATCTTAGGCATCATTCTAGGCATCATCTTGGGCATCATTTCCATCATGTCAACCCCTTCCATCATCTCGGACATCATGTCTTCCATCATTTCCTTTTTATCTTCCTCTGTCATGTCTGCAAGAAAGTTCTCCATCATTTTTTCCATGATATCTTCTTTCTCATCTTTACCCATCCTTCCCATCATGTATTCCATCATTTTTTCCAGCATGGACTTCTCTCCCCTAGAATTTGAACTTGTTAGTAGCTCTTACAGTTCATGATTCAGCCATCAGAATCTTTTACTGACTCTATTTTACTATAGAGATGAATCTAAGCACTACCCACATGATAATATTAGAGCTGTTTGAAGAAAAGTCTATCTACAGGATCCAGAAGGAACAAACAGAAACAATTACCGGCTCTGTAGAAACCCTATAACTAATGAGTTATAAGCCACAGATACACTCACCTCCTGCGGAGTTGAGTGCCTGCTAAGTGTTCAGCAGGGGTAACACAGGTGCACGCAGATGTAATCGCATCTGTGTTTATCAGCGTGCATCTGCGGTTAATAATATTTTGGAGGATTTCTACAGAGCCTGAATTCGATAACATTTAATAGCTTCTTCATAATACTCCCCAATTAAAAGTTATAGTATAATGTATATTTAACACTATTCATTAAAAATTTTAAATATGATTTGACAAGTTAAATTAGATTATAATTTACTATCAAATTTGAGAAGCGGAATTGTTTGAATTGGGGATTGCGGAGGATAATGAATAGAAAATGAAACATTCCATTTTTTTCTATAATATTTTATAATTAGTAAAAGTACTTCGCAAAGAATATATCATAATGTTTGATATATTTAGTTGAGATACATTTCAAGGCAGAGGATATGTTATGCTCAACCAATAAATTCATTTTTGTTTAAGAGGGGGGCGTGAACTGAATGATTTATCTTGATTATATAATATGGGCAGTTATTATATTTGCAATAATATTTATTATGGCTGGACTTGTTATTATTGCCCTCAAATTTAGTGGTAAAATTAAAACCAATGATCCAGGAGCAACTGTATCGCTGACATTACCATACTTAGACATACCACTCAACGTAAGTGGTGGGACAGGAGTGTTTTTAATAGTTATGGGGACTATTTTTTTTGTAATAGCTATCGGGATTGAATTACCACCTCCTAATCCATCATTAAGTGGGTATGTTTGGAATGACGAAGATGGAGATTCTGAGAGAGCTTACGAAGATTATGGAATAGAAAACGTAACAATTGAAATCTTCTACGATGGTAAAAATAAATCAACAAAAACAAATTTAAATGGTGAATATATTTTTGATGATTTGAAACCAGGTGGATATATCATTGAAGTTGACGAGTCTACTTTACCAGAGGGTGTGGTACAAACATATGATCCGGACTCATCATTAGATAGTTCTACTGCTATTGACTTAGGAGAGAATGAAAACAGGAACAACATAAGTTTTGGTTATGGAAACATCTTCACCATTACAACAAAGCAGAGAAAATATGAATACGGTGGAGACGATTGGGCCGGCCTGAAATACAATATAATTGATTTATTTGGAAATGAGTCTGTTCCATTAAAGAATGATAATCCAAATAAACTTGCTTTACTCCTTGTAGATGATGATGGAGAACATCAGCTATCTGAAGGAGAGCATTTAGATTTTGAAAATGGATATGTCCTTGAAGTCACTAACATTGATATTGAAAATGATCAAGTTTCGTTAAAAGCAGTAAACAATGGTGATACTGTTGGTGAAACAGTCCTTAACCTATCACAGGAATATAATACTTGGAACCTTAAGCTAGATGATGTTGAAGGATTAGAAGATGTTGAAGTTTTCAAAGTACACATTAAAAAGATTTCATGTACACGTAGTGTTGCCTATATGCATGGCTGGTTGTTGAAGTATCCTGCAGTAGTGTTTGACGTTCCTATATATGATATATTTAGAGTAGGGCAAATGAATACATTGACACTTTATTGTGGTGCTCCTCCATTGTATCAGAATTTTAGTTTTGGAGAAGACTATGCAATATCACTAAGATCCCTTGATGTTGAGGATAATGAAGTTTGCATGGACTTCATGAAGAATGGAGAAATCATTGATTCTGAAGTTTTTGAGGTCCCAAAAAACTGGGATCATGTTATTGAGACAACAGAAAATGATGCAATAGTATACAGAATACATGTGAATGATATATCTGACAACCCGAATTGGTACCCGTTTGCTACAGTTACAGGTTATTTCTTAGAAAATCACAATTACTATGCAGTAAATTTCAATAGGACGCATGAAAATGAAATACATGATATGAAAAATGGATATAAATTTGAAGTTGACTCGATTGATGTTGGAACTAATGAAGTTCACGTCAACATCATAAAAGACAATAAAGTGGTTGATAAAAAAATACTTTTAGTAACAGAGAAAGAGAATTTCCTGCTCGAAGACATTGAAAGTGAAGGATACTATGAAGATGCTTGGGTTTATAGAATAAACGTGGAAAATATCTTGTGTGAAGAAAAGACAGTCTATATAAAAGGTCTCTGGTTAATAGACTATAAGGATGCTTCTACAATTGAAATTGGTGATATTTTAGAAGATAAGTTCCAAATTGTTGAAATAGGGGATGGTTATCTGAAATATTCAAATAAAACCTCCACCTAATTCAATACTTAGATAACTTTAGTTCCACCTAAACACGTGTTCGTGCACATTATGTGTAAACACCGTACACTTTTTTCCTTGTATATATCTCTTGCATAAAGTGCAAAGCATCTAATCCTGACTTTACACCAACTTTTTCAACTTCAATTTCTCAATCACAAGCTCAGCAGTCTCTTCTACCTGCTTTTCCCTAAGATTGTTCTGCATTTTCGAATAATACTCCGCAATAAAGTCCACAGCCTGACTCTTGTTACAATTCTGCTCCTTCATCACCCGGTGAAGTACTGCGGTCGTATTCTTGCTCACGGTTGCATAGAGTTTGGGTCTCATAGATTACCTCGGTCTTGTTTTGATTAATGCTGACATGTTCAGTTTTTGCGGTCCATATCTTGATTTGCTAAGCTCTGATAGACTCCAGCAAAGAGCATCCACACGGTCAGGACTGCTCCCCCTCTCCCAGAACCCAGTCGCACATCTGGTCCTCAAGAGCCGGAAACGAACCTACGTGATGAAACTTGCCCTGCTCATACAGAGCACTGATAGGCTCGGCCCTGGTGTACTTCCCCCGGCTGGCTCTCACTGATTTGTAGGAGACATTGGGGGTCGATTGTCCGGAGAGTATACTCCACGAATTCATCTTCATTATTTTCTCCCTTGGCCCATGAGGATTTACTCCCTCCCAAAATAATCTCAATGAACTTTTATATTTTTAATAACGTTTATTGTCATGCAGATCAAATAACACAATGTTGGAGTAGTAATATTGGGAATTACAGACCTTAACGACGCTCAATTAAAAGCAGTATCTTACACCGATGGACCACTACTAATCCTTGCAGGACCTGGGTCCGGAAAGACACTAACAATAACAGAGAAGGTAGTACAGTTAATAGAAGGAGGTCTTGAGCCGGATAAGATCCTTGCATTGACCTTCTCTGAGAAAGCTGCAGCTGAGATGCAGGACAGGATCGAAAAGAATATTGGTTCTGCTTCTGGCATCACTGTATCCACATTTCATTCTTTCTGCAATGAGCTTATACGTGACTTTTCTCTGGATATGGGTATAAATCACGGAACTCGCCTGATTACCAAAGAACACTCGCATGTATGGGGTGCAAAGAATATTGATTCTTTCAATTTTGAATACATAGCCATTCCTACTGTGCCTTCTGATCTTATAACAAGCCTGTTGGAAGGTACTTCACAATTTCATGACCATCTAATATCTCCTGAAGAACTGGATGAATATACTCAGAGCAAGTTAGCATCTGAAGGGGAATTGGATGCAGATGAGGTGGACAGACTGCAGAAACTTGCTGTGAGCACTCCTAATGTATGGAACAGGTTCAAGAAGCTCAATGAAGGTAAGCCTTGGAAGGAGAAGATCAAACCCTTCAATTTCTGTCTGGTGGGATTTCAGGCAGTGGAGGAAGATGGCAGAGCAATAAAACCTCTAGCTCCCTTCTCCAAAGATCCACAGAAAATAGCCTATGAACCATTTATAGACTACAATACAGGTGAAATCAAGCAGGGAACTAAATATTTCAAATCTCTGAATACGACAATTTTACAATATGCAAATCATCCCGAATACAAGTATGAAGGGGCTATCGGACAGATGAAACGCAGGCATATCCATGCGGATAGTGTAGTTCTCATTGGAAAGGAAGCTAACAACATCGATGACCAAGCCTTGGATATAGGGCAAGCTCAAGTCTTCATCAATAAACAGGAGATCATGGATAAAATAATGCAACTGGATGCTGAGATGGGTAGGAAACTAGGTATTGCTTACAGAGGTACTTTGAAGAGGATTCAGGATAAGATTAAGCAAACAGGGGACATCAACCTGAATGCTAGGTTTATGAGGGGACTTGCGGATAAGCTCATGTGAGAGCTTATTCCTCCTCTACATTTCCTTTTCTTATAATAGCATCAAGTGTTTTACCACCTTTATCTTTCCATTCTCTCCAGCCATTAGCAGTTCTCCCTAGTACAACTGATGCCGACATGGATGGCGAAGAGAAAGTAAAATCTTCTTGAAAAACATAAACATCATTTTCTTCTTTTAGTATCCCTTTTTCCATCAAATTTGCTCTAAAGGTTTTGATGCTTTGTAGTACAGATGGGGTTTCTTCAATATTCGATTTAGATCCCTTATTGACAACAAAACCCTCTTCAGTGTATTCACCAACTGCATCAGCATTTTTGCTCTTACAGTAATACACATTAATTTTACTACGCTTCTTTGATTGCTCAAAAATAGGATAGCCAAGAGTAGTCATGATTATTTTTAAGTCCTCAAAAATACGCAAAACAAAGTCTCGATCCTGATTTGTTAAAGATGATTGAGTGGGATTGTTACTGTTTTCAAGAGTACATTTGTTAACCTTTTTTGCTTCATTGCAGGCATGGTTTTCAAGGTACTTGATATGAGCTTTGTTCAAATTGTTCTTTTCAGAAACAAAGCATATAGCTTGGTTCCAGAAGTCTTTTTCCTTGTTATGTTTATTAAGTCGAGTTAACAATACCTCAGATTCTCCAACATAAATACTCGGCTTTCCAACTTCGTCTTTTTCACCTATTAGGAAATAAACACCTGGCTGAGTAAGTTCTGGATTTTGTGATGCTTCATTCAATTTTGCTCTAGGAATAGAAACTGCTTTAACAATAGAATCTAAAAAATCACAAATCTTAATGCCTTGTGGATTGGCATCTGGCAAGTAAATTGAAATTGTTCTTCCTATTGTCATATGGAACCTCCATTCATAATTAATATGGGTAATTAAAAATTTCGCAGATTTTAATAGATTTTACTAAGTACAATACTTTATATAATATATTTGTACTGTCATTTACTTTAAGCAGTTATACTTAATCCAAAGGCTTTCATTTAAGGTTTTAGTTAGTAAGGGAATGAAATAAATGACATATTACAAAGAAAATGATGTTTTAGTCCAATGTGATGAATGTGTTATACATATTTTAAGAAAACTTCAAGAAAAAGAACCTTTTGAAATTAAAAATCTGAGAACTACTGAAGAAGAAAATAAAAAACACTTGTTAGAATTTATTATCAGGACCCTTTATCGTTTAAAAGAACATGAAAAAGCTCCTAATTCAAGTAGAATAAGCGTTACAAATGATTTATTAGATCATGGACAATTTACTAAAGAAGAAATTGATAATAGATTTGAAGAGTGTTCACATGAATCAGTCTATTATTCAGATGAATTTTTTGAGGAACATCCTGATATTGACTTAGAACAAATAATTAAAGCGGATATAGAATGTCTGGGTGATTTTTCATCTGAAGAATACCCACTTCCATTAGAGAAGAAATATAGCTTTCCGTTTTCAGGGTGTGATCTCACTATAGCTTTTGATTTATGCCCATTTGATGTTGAAATTATCTCTTGCCCAGATTGCGGAATGGAAGTAACAAATACCCCTGACAACGTAGATTGGTTTTCTCAAGATCTTATTTGTCCGTATTGTTTACCCAAAAGAGAAAATGAATTTGATACCCGAGGTCATTTAATATCTGGAAACCCAAAACATCATGGTTCTTGGAAAACTCAACATCCTGAGTTTGAATATATGGGTACTGATTATTTTTGTATCTTGCATCCCAACTGTAAAGAAAGTAAAAGAGCAGACGGTAAGGGTGTAATGCTTGTTAGTGGCGTATGGACGGATTCAACTGAAAGACAGAGAGATAGAGTTGTTTTGAGTTTAGAGTGTAGGGATTGTGGTGCAAAAAACGCTTTAAAGCCATTTATACGGGATAGTAAGATACCTTTACTCAATATTCACAAGGCTGAAATTATTAAATTTATCGAAAAAGGCGAGTACGAAAAACTTGAATTTAAACCATTTTTAACAGTTCCTCCAGAGGGATATGAGTTAGATTCAAATCAAAAATATAAGATTGCAAAAAGCATAGCAGGTTTTATGAATTCAGAAGGTGGTCACCTTTTAATAGGTGTATCAAATTCGGGAGACGTATTAGGTCTTGAAAATGAGTATTCAAACAGAGAAAGTAGGCTCAACAGAGATGATTTCAATCTTAAATTGACACATATATTAGAAAGGTATGTTCCAACAGAAATATTGAATGAGTACTTAGTGATAACCTATCATGAGATTTTAGGAAAAGATATTTGCTGCATAGAAGTTAAAAGATCCGAAGAACCTTTTGTTCTCAAGAATGGTCAGTTTTTTATTCGGTTTTTTGCAAGCACTCCAGCTTTAAGTGAGGCGCAAAAAAGTGAATATATTAAAATACACTGGGGTAGTGTGGAATGATTTACCACACACTGCCTTTATTTTCATCAACTGTTGATTTTTAAAACTCTGAAAAACTTTGTAAAATTATGAGTATCTATTTTTCAAGATACCTATTACCCCAACGTAACGTGCGGGGGACAAGATTTGAACCTCGGAATAATTAAATTTTTGTGAAAATTTGTTTTCTTTAATTATCGAAGTCATTGAACCTTTCGTCTTTCAGAGGGAGAATGCTATTTCAAGAGCCCTGGGTGCCTCTTCCTGGACGTTTTTGGAGCGATGAATTCTGCTTAGCTTCGCATCTTGACCAGAATTTTGTAAGATGTTTCTAGCCCTTTTGAGATGAGTGCCAATTTCCTGCCTGTTTTTCATTCCAAGCAGATTGGCTGCAGCTGCATAGGTCAATTTGGGGCCATATTCATCATCTACAAGATAAGATGTTAGAGCCTGAGTCGGACTTAGATCACCTCGATTCCTCAGAACTTCAATTGGAATATGGTTAGGAAGCGGTTTTGCTATACAAGAATATGCCATATTGGTGAGAATCTGTTCATTACCGCCAGCAAAAAGGACTTCTTTTAAGAACTCCGTTGGGAATGCTTTGTCTGAACGCTTGGATGTAATCTCTAAAACCGAATCATATCCTAACACATTAAGTAATCTTGGCTTTAAGTCATCCAGCTGATTGTTCCATTTTTCAAAATCACCATCAACAAACCATAAACCTTCTAATCCTGCCAGACATGATTCATCATATAGACGGGCGGCTTCTGCCCAACGAACTGGACTTCCCTTTGGAGTGTTTGTCCATAATTCATATGTTGACTTCATAATTATGCAATCAATGTTTTCCATTTCTTCAAACCCTTCGTTTCTTCTGAATAGGTTTTGATTGGCAATGTTCCAAAAGGACATAGCAACAGTCCAGTCTGAAATTGATTTATTTAATAGAACTGCTTTGGGAGGGTTGGATTCAGTCCATTTTGCTACAAGAAGTGTAAATGGTGTACTACCATCATCGCTGTAAGTATAGAGTGCACCCCCTAGGTTTTCAGCTGTAATTGTTGCCAAAGCTGCTGCAAAGGCAGGTTTGTCGGGGTGCGTTATAGGAAGCTGCTTATATTTTTGAAGCACAGATCGCGCCGTCGCAGCATTTATTAGAGTTTTACGATTCACAGCCATAAGAAATACAATGTATTTCTATAATATGTACTTTTTGACTTACATTGTATTTCATATATCGTGTTCATACTATCTTGCTAAAAATTGACTACAATTTGCTATTATTAAGATACTGTTTTTTACTTATCAAAATTAACAAAGTTGCTGATTTGTTCTTTTTCAGAGATATTTGCAATATCGAATGCTGAGAAGTTTATAGAGCGACTGGAGGATTTAAACTTGAAGCAATGAATAGAGAGTATCAAATGCCTTGATTATCTTACAACAGGTACCTTTTATAGACGAGGTCGAGGTAAGAATAAACGAGTGATAAAAATGTTCTGGAGCAAGAGTTTATGATTTTAAGGCCGAAAAATACACCTTACTAACTTATCAAAGATAAAACAACGATAGCAGTTATCTACTCAAGAAAAAAATCTAAACGCTGTTCAAGTTGCCTCACAAACCCCCGCATCAATTCTACGTTTCACATATCATTTTTAGGTTCATTCTGAACCATCTATCAATAGATACTACAGAGAGTAGGTATAAAACTCTTCAATTATAGGCAGGTTTAATCACTATGAAATATGACATTTATTGTTTTCCTGCATCATGGGATTTTTTGAAGGAAGGGCTGGGGAACGGCTATGTTAAAAAATAATAAATGTAAGTGAAGAAAATTTCATGCCCAATTACAATGGGTGGATCTCTTCACTCATCCAGAATGAAGTTTGATTTAGAATAGGTCTTGGAGAAGGACATTTCAAAATAATAGTAGATCCACTTTTGATAGCAAATGGTACTGGGGGAGAAAACATGGAAAATTCCCCAAAATTCCCCAAGATCATTCAGAATTTCCTGTACTCAAACTTCCTATCCCCCTATCCTTAGACTCTCGATACTTCCTTGCCTCCGTGACATCTACTTCTTCTTTTCCAACCTTATTCAACCCGATATCAGCTTTGTCTACCCGAAAATCCAGATTATCGTTTTTGATTATTCCTCGACATCGGACCAATCAAATCCCAATAATTCGTCGTCCATTATGTGTCCATTTATTTCATCCTGCAACTTGGTGTTTATTTTTTTAAAAGTTTCGTAGCCCACTTGTTCGATTAAAACATTCACGGTCTTCTGCATCGCTGACATTCTTTTATGCATATCTACTACTTCACTACGTTCCACAATGTGTCTTGCAGACTCAGTTTGATGAATTTTGTTCTGCCTTAGAAGTTCCTGATATTCAGGTGATGAAGCCACATCGAGTTCCTTTTGAATTGTCAGATAGGGAATGTACTGTTTGTAAATTTCCCTGAGTTTATCAGGACTTGCTCTGAAGTAGGCACTTTTCGTATCGTCAAGGGTGTGCCCCATAAAGAACTCAGCGTGGAATGAATCGCAGCCTGCGTTAAGTAGAGCGGAGTAAAAATACTTGCGCATATTGTGACTACGAATGAGGTTCCACTGTCCAACAGGTTCACTTCTTGCAGTCTTGTCCGATAATTGGCGATAGAGTTTCATCAAGGCGTGCAGATTCATTTTGCGTAATGAATCATCGTAAACTGTTAGATATTTATCAGTTACCCAGCGCCTGCAAAAAAGAGCGTCTGAATCGTCCCTTACCCTTTGTTTTTCAAGTTGGTTCAGTTTCTTGGCATCGGTTGTCTTTGCGGTTCTCTCCCTATATGTGAGATATTCCCATACGGTACGAGATGCTTCTGGGGCTAGGAAGGTTGTAAAATCATACCCTACCTTTGCCCTTCTCATGGTGATTGTAGTTATCTCCGTATCTGAGTCATAGCCGTTCTTGAATTGTCCTACTGTGAGAGAGATTATTTCATTTGCTGCTAACCCACTTGAAATACCTAAGAGAACTATAGCTTTTTCAAGTGGATCAGCCACCTTTAAAACAGCTTGAATGTCTTCTTTAGTGGGAATCTTATTGTTCTTTTCAAGTGTTCGGGCTTTGTTGCCTGCCTTTGGTAATGTTGGCAATTCGATATCGAAGGACTTGTAAAAGGATCGGACTCCTGTCAAATATCCCCTGATGGTGATGGGAGCAAGCCCCGAGGCCTGCAAATTATTACGGAAACCGACAAGATAGGATTTTACCTTTCTTTTTCTTGGCACTATGTCTGACATCATTTCCGATTCAGCCTCTTCTACGAGTTCTTCGGGTTCCATATCTACCCATTCTGTGAATGCTTGCATGGACATGAGATAGTTTCTCACTGTGTTTGCACTTGGGTTCAATGTTTGCAACCATTCTGTTATGATAGAGTCTTGTTTTAGTTCGGGTACTTTCATAAAATCACGCTGTATGTATTAACCTTTAAGGTATACCACACTTAAATGGTTTGCTATTAAGGCTGAATAGAGGTACACGCAAAAAACATGGCAATGTACATGATAATTTTGAATGATACACATAATATTATAATTTATACTGACTATTAGTGTTTTTGTGGCCACAAACTCATTATTCACGTACAAATTTCTAATAAACATGCCATAATATATTAAACGATGTACACTAAGTTTTTCTTTCATAAGTCAATGGGAGAAAAAAGTGCACAGGAATTACAAAATATATTGTTTTTTATTTGCAATGATCATTATAGCACTATTTACACCATGTGCAATGGCAGATGATAACAGGATAATCACCGAGATCAATGCAAAATACAGTGTTATTCCTGATGAAGAAACAGTACATGTTGTAAAAGAGATCATATTCTACAACAATGACCCTAATACCAGATACTGGAGAGGGTTTTACTCAAATTACAATCATTACCTCCCAAAGGACGCAAAAAATATCAGATCTTATGACGATGAAAGAAAAGTCGTTTTCAGGCAAGATGAAGAAGGTTACCACACCTTCATGTTCAATAAAAAGGTCTGGTATGAAGAAAATTACAGATTCTATGTTGCCTATGATATTGAGGTCAACAAAAATACAGCAACATTTTACCTTAACGAATATGGCAGGAATACAGCTGTCACGCTGGAAGTGCCATCTGATTTTGATACCTATATTGAAAGAGAGGACTACACCCTTGAAACAAAGAGATACTCAAATGTATACAGCTTTGAAAAAGGGCAGAAATGGACCGGTTCTTGCTTTGTGAATTCAGTCAGACTCACCGAACAGCTTACACTTCGAGAAGTTGCATGCCTTGAGGAAAGGGATGTGGAAATAGAAGTGAATTATTGGGAAGGAGAAGAAGAATGGGCACAAAAGATGCTTGACACAACGCTTGAAAGCCTGCCAATATTAGAAGAAACATGGAATGTGCCTTTCCCTGCAAATTATAATATCAGCATCACACAGGCAAGCATTGATGAAACACAGGGATATGGAGGTTTTAATAATGGAAGGAAAGGCATCTGGATGCTACACAGCTCCAGTGAGGAGATCCTTATCCATGAACTGGCACATTACTGGACACGTGCCTGTAATTTTGATCAAATATGGATGGATGAGGGCTATGCAGATCTCTACACCTACATTGTTCTAAAAGAGATCGACCCTGATAAGGCCGATGCAAGAAAAGAGCGTTTCATTCATAAGTATGAAAATATGAAAAATGACTGGGATATCCCCCTTAGCAAGTGGAGTACACCAGAAAGTATAGATAGTATATCAGAGGAAATAGTCGATTTTGGATACAAGAAAGCCTTTGCCCTGACCTATGAAATATACGAGACCATAGGTATTGAGGAAATGAAATTATCCAATCTTGAATTCGTACGATCCAGTAGTTCAGTGGACAATGAGATTTTCATGCATGTTATTAGTGATTCCACTTCTGAGAACATGCTGTTTATAGATAATTACATATATTGATACACATAGGTATGCAACTATATGAATATTTTATATATGAACGGGAAAATATTTAGATAAGTCTTTAAAGTATAAAACAAATAGGTATAGAACAGATTGAATTACAGTAGTCCGAGTAACTATGCAAACTGGGAAATTGCAAGTATTCAGTTACAAAGGTCAAATTGATAGAAATGGAGTGGGAAGTAGTGGATAATACCCAGAGAGATGAAGAGCAAAATATCTTCAAAAATGGGAACAATTTAAGAAGCATACTGGACAGTTTGGGAGATCTTATCCTTGTATTTGATCTGCAAGGGACAATTCTGGATTGTAATGGTCCGTTTACTGAATGTCTGGATAAAGAATACAGTGATATTTTGGGGAGGAGCATAAAGATTTTAGGTCTTTTTACTGACCAGATGATCGACAAGATCATCACAGACATTACGAACAAGCAAAAATACACTTTTGAAGATGAGTTCTTTTGTGCTAAAGGGAATTCATTCCCTGCGACAATTAATACCCAAAGATTTTACTATGGAAAAAATGAGGCCATCCTCTGTAAAATTATTGACATTGCAGAGAAAAAGAAAGTTGAAGCTGACCTAAAATCATCCGAACAGAACTATTTTGAGATTATTGAAAACGGGAATGATGGAATAGTAATACTGCAAGATAGAGAAGTCAAATTTGCAAATCTAAAAGCTTTGGAAATGACAGGATACACAAAAGAAGAAGCTGTCAATAGATACTTCCTTGAATTTATTGTCCCTGAGTACCACGAAAAAGCACTTTCAATGTACATTGATGCAGTAAGTAAAAATATGCCAATGAAAAAACGTTTTGAATTACACCTTCTTGCAAAGAATAGGAAAATAATTCCTGTTGAGGTCAGCAACTCTGTTGTTGATTTTGAAGGAAAGAAGGCATATCTTATCATATTTAGAGATACCACAGAAAGAAAAAAAATAGAGAGCCTGGCAAAAAGAGAAAATGAGCGGCTTGAAAATTATCTTGATGTAGCAGGGTCTATTATAGGCATATTGGATAAAGATCAAAATATTCTCTTCGTAAACAATAAAGGATGCGAGGTGCTTGGATACTCCAAGGATGAAATAATAGGGAGAAACTGGTTTGACGACTTCTTACCTGAGAAAGTAAAGAAGCAAAGCAGAAAAGGCTATGAAAAAATGATGGCAGGAGAATTTGAACCTCCGGAATACACTGAAAATTGGATACTTACGAAGAGTGGTGAAGAACGTCTGATATATTGGCATGATGTTGCCCTGAAAGATGAGGACGGAAATATCATCGGAGGCATCAGTTCAGGTGAGGACATCACTGATCAGAAGCTCATGCAGAAAAAGATAAGTGATTCGGAACATAAACTTCACACAATATTTAATTCCATAGATGATGAAATATACATATGTGACACTGACAGGAATATTATTGCCGTAAATGACTCTGTGGTCGAGCATCTAGGATACAGCCGGAAAGAGCTTCTGAATATGAAACATGATGACATCGTTGTTCCCGAATTACGAGCTTCTCTTGAAGAATGTGATACCACACTTTTAAAAAATAAACATAACGTATTTGAAACTTTGATCCTGAAGAAAAATGGTTCTGCTTTTCCCGTGGAAATAAATGCCAAACTCGTTGAATATGAAGATAAAAAAGCGATTATATGTTCAGCCAGGGATATCTCTGAGAGGAAGAAGGTTGAAAATGAACTCAGAATCTATGCAGAAGAACTGAAAGAATCAAACGAACTGAAAGAACTCTTTACAGACATAATACGTCACGATCTTCTGACCCCGGCCAGCATAGTTAAAGGATTTAGCGAAGAGCTTTTAAGAGAGCATTTTGACGATGGTACAACCAATATCATCAATAAGATCCACGACAATAACGAACGTCTCATCAGTTTGCTTGAATCTGCTACCAAGCTCAGCAAATTCCAGAAAGTGGATGAGATCGAATTTGAAAACTTAAATATCGTTTCTATTTTCCAGATGGTTATCGACTGCCTAAAGTCAGAGATCAATGAAACGCAGAAGAGTATCAGCATCAACACCGACATCAAATGTGATGCAAAGGTGAATTATGTCATTGAAGAGGTTTTTACTAACCTTTTATCAAATGCCATCAAGTATAGTCCGGATGGAAGCAATATATCCGTGGACTTCATTGATCATGATGATGAATGGAAAGTAACGGTAAGCGATGAGGGAATAGGCATAGCCGATGAAGATAAAGGATATGTTTTTGATCGATTCAGGCGTGTAGATAAAAAAGGCATAAAGGGTGTCGGACTCGGACTTGCAATCGTAAAAAGAATAGTCGAACTGCATGGTGGAAGATTTGGAGTGGAAGATAATCCAAAAGGACATGGAAGTATTTTCTGGATAACTGTTGAAAAATCACAGTAATATAGATAAATTACTCACGTATGTTTTAGATTGTCAACTGAGCTCCAAACAAAAACAGTTTAATTCTATGCAATATAATAATGTAGAGAGCGTCGAAGGAATTTTAAAATAACTATCAGGACTTTCCGAGTTTCTGTTTTAAGCAATTAAATAATCAAACAGAAGATCAATGTGTTTGCCAGGTCCTCTTGAGTAGAAGCGCTTGCATGAAAAAGAGAACTGGGCGTTCCAATGACAGAAAGACAAGAAATTCCGGAGAAAAATAAAGAAGAACACTCTGGATTATACTCTTACCTGGAAAACGATAATGCATATAGATCTCTCTTTAAAGACAGCCACGCTGTCATGCTATTGATCGACCCTGAAACTTCTGATATTGTTGATGCAAACCTGGCAGCATGCGATTTTTATGGCTGGCCCTATGAAGAGTTGAGGAATAAGAAGATACATCAGATCAACACCCTCACAAACGAAAAGGTCAAGGCTGAAATGAAAAATGCGGTTGAAGAGAAGCGAAATTACTTCTTTTTCAAGCACCGTCTTGCAAACGGTGAGATCCGTGATGTTGAAGTCTATAGTAGCCCCATTGTTATCAATTCACGAAATTTATTGTATTCCATCATCCATGATATAACCGAGCGTAAATTAGCGGAAGAGGAATTAAAAAAGAAAAAATTACAGCTCAGTAATGCACAAAAGATCGGACATGTTGGAAGCTATGAGATAGACCTTAATTCAGGCAAGGTTGATGCATCAGAAGAGGCTGCCAGGATATATGGATTAAAGGATAAAGAGCTGGATTTTGGGCTCTGTAGAAATCCTCGATATTCTGGCGGAATTTGAAGTTAACAGTAATTCACAAAGTACTGTATGTTATTGAATAGATTTGCTTGTTTAAATCTATATATAGTGATTTTGATCGGTTTTCTACAGAGCCGGATTTTGAGAAGATAAAGATAATACCATTGTCCGAATACCGGGAGATGCTGGATAAAACACTGAAAGAACTCATAAAACAAAATCAGCCATACAATATCCAGTTCAAGATAAAAAGAGAAAATGATGGGCAGATCCGTGATATCCACTCCATCGCAAGATACTATAAAGAGCGGAATGTGATTATCGGAACCATTCAGGACATTACCAAACTCAAACAGGCAGAGAATGCATTACTGCATGCCAAATTGCTTGCCGAGGCTGCAAACCGCAGCAAAGATGAATTTCTGGCCACCATGAGCCACGAACTCAGGACGCCACTCACCTCTGTAATAGGTTTTTCAGACATACTTCTTGATGAAACTTTTGGAAGCCTGAACGATAAACAAAGCAAGTATGTCAGTCACATCCTCAAAGGAGGAAAATATTTGCTCAAATTAATTAACGATATCCTTGATCTTTCAAAGATAGAAGCTGGTGAGATGGAGCTCTATTATGAGACTTTTTCGGTTTTCGAGGCTGTGAATGAGGTGTGGTTGATGACAAAACCCCTCGCAATGAAGAAGAGTATTGATATTAATGTTGCAGTTGGACCCGGACTTGAATACATAAAAGGTGATAAGATTAAGTTCAAGCAGATACTCTACAATCTTGTAAGTAATGCCATCAAGTTTACAGATAATAAAGGAACAGTAAAAATCAATGCACAACTTACTGATTCCATGGTACAGATAAGTGTTAAAGATGAAGGGATAGGAATACCCAAAGAGGATATCAGCAAACTTTTCCAGCCATTTAAGCAACTGAACCCATACACCACCCGCAAGTACGAAGGGACCGGACTTGGACTCGCCCTTGTCAAGAAGTTTGTTGAAATGCATGATGGCAGCATATGGGTAGAAAGTGATGTTGGAAAAGGCAGCAACTTTACTTTTACGGTCAAATGTGAATAAAGATGGAAATATGATTAACTTTTTTTGAATGCTTTGCAACAATTTGGTAGCAATCAGTAGTTTTGCCAGCATAGCGTCCATTTCTTTTCAATCTGGAAAAATACAAACATAATCCTGGATATTTCACAGTGAGAAATACCTGGGAATTATGCTCAAGTATAATCAAAATACCTGACCATGCGAGCCATATCCAGAACCAATTCTTTTTATATAACTTTGATTATTAATTGATTAATATTATTATAATTACTATGAATCCACTGGTTATATATACTTATTAGAGAGGTGCTCAATTGTCCACCCAGAGCAATAATAATCATAAAAAGCTGATATCTGGAATATCATTGTTAATACTAATTGCAAGTTTTTTTGTAGTCGTTGATTTTGGATACAACCTTGCTTATGGCACAGATCAGATGTTAGAATCATCAATTGATTCTGCACGACTTGAAGCACAGGATTCTGCTGAACAGGTTTCTTCAACCCTTAGGATTCTTTCGGAGGCATCCGGATCAATTGCTGCTGACCTGAGTTCAGGAGAATTGAATGAAGAACTTATCGAAGAACGGCTTTATGAAGGCATTAATTCCAATTCCAATATCTTTGGAGTGGGAGTGGCATACGAAAAAGGTGCCTGCCAGAATTATGAAGGCGATTCACTATCAACATCACTCTATGCTCCGACATATTCCAGAAAATATGGTGAACCGGAGCTTTTCCAGGCATCTTATGATTATACTGCAAAATCTGACGTGACAGGTATTGGCCCAAATACAGACTGGTATCATCGTGCATTAACCGATGGTGGAGGATGGAATGAGCCATATTTTGGAACAAGGAGCAACAAATACATCGTTGAATATTCGATACCTTTTACATCCAAATATGCACAAGAGAATGGAATTTCTCCTGCAGGTGTAGTCTATGCAAGTTATTCTCTTGAGAAACTAAGAAACATCATAGGTTCTCTGGAATTAGGAAATACAGGATATGGATTTATAGTCTCTCAGAATGGAGACGTTATATCCCACCCCATAAAAGATTATGTCTGCAAGAACATTGTTGATATCTCGGAAACAGACGATGTATTCAGACAGATTGCCATTGATACATCCCCAGGTACCACCACCACTGTGTATGAACCTAAAAGCGGTAACAAATTATGGATATTCTACGAGGAGATCCCCGAGACCGATCTGGCCCTTGGTGTCGTTCTTAAAGATGAAGAAGTACTGCATCAGATGAACCAGGAACAGTACGATCAGAAAATATATTTGTCACTGGGAATTATAGCATTCATAACGTCCCTTTCAATTCTTGGTTTCACAAGAAATGACATCAAAACTAGTTCTTTGTGGAAGATCGTAATAATCTTCTCTATTTTGTGCCTTGTTGAAATTGGATTTATATGGAATCTTGCAATGGATAACTCGGTTTCTGAAAATGCAGATGATATTATCATATATGATCAATCAGGACTTGAAAGTTCTTTAGAGAAGATATATCTCGCAGAGAGTGGAGATACGAATAAAGAGTACAAGGATTCAATAATCAGGGTCCCAACAGGAATGTTTATTCAATCTATCAAATTCTCAAGCGGTAACGATGTAACAGTTACGGGTTATGTCTGGCAGAAGCATACAGAAGGTATTAGTGATGATTATGTTCCGGGAGTTATATTCCCTGAGTCAGAGTCGACCAGTATCGACGAAGCCTATGAAAAAGAGGGTGTCGCAGGCTGGTACTTTGAAACAACTCTGCGTGAACAATTCGACTATATATCCTATCCCTTTGATGTGGAAACTGTATGGATCAGATTATGGAGTGACGGTTTTGAAAATAACGTGATCCTAGTTCCTGATCTGGAATCATATGATTCTATAGTTCCGGAATTGAAACCTGGTATTGAAGAAGACTTCGTCCTTGAAGGATGGGACATACAGAATAGTTATTTTTCATACAGGGTCAATGAATATGATACAAATTTTGGCATCAATGAATATAATAGTCATGCAAGTCCCGATCTGTATTTCAATATAGAACTGAAAAGGGACATTGTAACCCCATTTATCACTTATATGAGTCCTTTGCTGTTGATAGCATTATTATTATTCATTGCTCTCTTCACCGAGGTCAAAGTTGACTCTGACCCTTCGGAGATATTGAAGTACGGTGCTTCACTGATGCTGGTATTGATGGTAGCACACGTATCTCTGCGAGAAGGACTTACAGCTTCCGGTATTATTTATCTTGAGTACTTCTATATCATCATGTATTTTGTAGTGCTGGGTATTTCTTTTAATGCTCTCCTATTTGCTTCAGATAAAAAAATCCCCCTAATTAATCATGAGAACAATGTCTTTGCAAAAATGCTTTACTGGCCCGTGATCATGGGATTGGTCTTATTGGTAACTATAATAACATTTTACTAAACCAGCATGTGAGAACAGAAGATCAGTGTAGTATCACTGATCATTTCTTTTTTATTTTAATGATGAATACATTTCGTCATATTGCATCGAATTCGGGTGCAATTCTTAAAATATTTTACCCTTCTGCCTTTGATTATCCGATATAGTTTTAATGATAGCATACCAATTTTAGTTTATGAATAATGACGAACTAGACCTTACCGAATCCAAAATATTACAAGATGAGTCATCGGAGGATATGATAATCTTGAATTTGGTTTTCGATAGTGCCCCTTTCATAATGATAGTCGTTAATCAGGAAGGGAAAGTCGAAAAGATCAATCAGAGCTCTCTTGAAGCTTTTGATACAGAAAGGGATCAAGCATTGGGACTCCTTGGAGGAGAACTATTCAAGTGTATAAATATTGAAAAAGGAGAAGGTTGCGGAAGAAATGAGGAATGCTCAGATTGTGTGATCCGTAATTCTGTGATGTACACTTTTCAGACTTCCAGAAGTATATTAAAAAAAGAGACAGAACTGTTAGTCAAGGATCATGGGAGATTTTCGACAAAATATATGTTCATCTCAACAACACTGATGATGAAGGGTACAGAACCTTTCGTACTGTTAACTGTTGACGACATCACTGAACAGAAAGTAGCTGAAAAGAAACTTAAAGAGAGCAAGGAAGAGCTAAGAAAAGCCAAGATCATTGCAGATGATGCAAATAATGCAAAAAGTCAATTCCTCGCCAATATGAGCCATGAACTTAGAACTCCTCTAAACTCGGTGATAGGTTTCTCGGATATGCTTCAATCCGAGATATTTGGTTCACTCAATGAAAAACAAATGGATTATGTCAGCAATATTAAGATAAGTGGACAACATCTTCTGGAAATCATAAATGACATACTGGATTTTTCAAAAATAGAGGCGGGCAAGATGGGACTTGTTCCTGAGGAATTTTTTGTGACCGATATAATTGATGAAACCATTTCAATCCTCTCACCCCAGGCATCAAACAAAGGCATCTCTCTTGAATCACAGATGGATCTGCAAGTTAGCACAATAAATGCTGATATGGCAAAGTTCAAACAGATACTCTACAACCTCATTGGTAATGCTATCAAGTTCACTCCCAAAGGAGGTTCTGTAAAAGTATTTGTGAGAAATGTGGAGACAAATTTAGAAGTAAGTATTATAGATACGGGAACAGGAATTTCAAAAGAAGATATGGAGAGAATATTCAAACCATTCACACAATTAAATTCCTCCCTATCCAGACAACAATCGGGAACAGGACTGGGACTTGTTCTTGTAAAAAAGATGGTCGATATGCATGGAGGCAACATTGAGTTTAGTTCCGAACTTGGAAAAGGCTCCTCTTTTACTTTCAGGCTTCCACTGGAAAACAAAAATGTACTCAATTAATTAGTCCCGGATTCCTACAGAGCCGAATAACTCACTCCTGATATTATAAACTCCCATCATGCAACTCAAATTCTACAATCATCGGTGCATGGTCTGATTCGGGGAACTTTCTCTCTGTTGCAAAGGCAATTGACTCATCATGCAACAATTCGTTATGTACTTCCAGACCCTTATAGCACCCCATCATTCCTCTGGAAACCAGAAAATGATCCAGCATCCTTCCTTTCCCTCGATGATAAAGTGAAAAGCGAGATGATTCCGGAATGCTCAGTTCGCAGGGCACCATAACGCGCTTAGCCAGTCTGGAATTACCTGTATCTTCAACTTCGCCCCTTATTGCCGCCAAAGGTACCTCTTCGAGTTCAGCATTGAAATCTCCACACACAACGATCCACCTGTCTTCATCTTCATCAAACAAATTATCGATCAAAATCCGAGTTTCCAGGGCTTGACCTACCCTCTTCATGGAGGAGATAAAAAAACCCTCCGCAAAACCAGAGGCGGTCCTCCAGGTGTAATTGTTTAGCTTCTGTCCTTCTATATTTGAAGGTATACGTGACTTTAAATGGACATTTATGATATCTACTGTTAGATCTTTAATTTTGATTCTGGCGTAAAGTATTGGTCGCTCCCAGCTAACTTTTCTTGATTTATTTTCCCCCTCACCAATTGTTTTTGCAGTTACCTGCAAATAATGCGGAGCAGGTGCATAATCATGCTTGTACTGATGGTATTCCAGGATATCGTACCGACTTAAGATTACAAGATTACGCTCATCGTAGACCTGTTTCCCATCTTCGGTCATGGTGGATACGATCTGGTAGTCAGCATATTGCGTACCTTTGATAAGCTCCTGCAGAGCCAACAACCGACGGGGATGCCCCTCTTGTTCCTGACCGTTGACCTCCTGAAAGCATAGGATATCAGCATCGAGTCTGTATAATTGAGGGCGAATCAAAGCTATACGCTCTTCTAACGTCGGCTTTTGGTTTGCTTTGTCATCAAGATTTTCCAGGTTAAATGTCGCTATGCGTAATTTGTTCAAAATATATCCCTCTCAAAAAGAATACGAAATATCGGGAAAATACTGAGAGATCACAGAGAATTATCCCTTCTGCAGAGCCTCCGCTCTTGCTCAAGCATTTCCCGATGTAAACCCTGACTAGTATTTTGTTTCAACTTAATAGGTCAATTCTATTGACCATTCTTCCAATACCCCTTCATCATACTTCGCAAGGTCTTTAACATGAAGGGTCCAGTCACCTTTGATCTGTTGATCAAGCATTGTTTCCAGCGCCGGTGCAGAGGAGAGGTCATACGACATTCTCAAATCGTTCTTACCATCACCGGAACGGCTATGCATTATTGCCCTCTGACCTGAAGGAGAAAGCAATTCCACAACCAGGTCACCTATGTACGTATGGGATATTTCCACACTTACATTTATATCTTTGACCAATCCGGTTTCTTCTATGGAAATTGCGCTATTGACACCTTCACCATTAATGTCGGGAATTACCACATTCGGCATACTCTCACCTGAAGCTATTTTGTCTACAGATTCATATTCTATCTCGATACTCCAGCAATTGAGTCTGCCAATATCACGCCTTAGCATATCACGCACATTGAGTTTCCACGTTCCTTCAGTAGCTTCGTTCGTAAGGTCGGCAAGTTCTGTGACAGCATCTGAATTGTAAGTTTTCTGCAAGTCATCCTGATGTCCGCTTTCCTGATCATGAAGCAGGGCTATTTTTCCCGAAGGTGCCTCCAGTTCAACCTGCAGGTCCCCAATGTATGTGTGGCTTATGTCCACACCAACCTTGATCGCTTTAACCTTGCCAATCTCTGCGATATTTATCTCGCTGCTTACACCCATTGCTTCGTAGTCAGGAATCGGGAGATCTGCTTTAACATCAGCAGTCACTAAATTGACATCTGTTGGCTGCCCAACTGTGAATCGAATGATCTCACCGGGTGCACTGATCTCTGAGAGCATCAGACCTGAATCTGTCCCATCCCACTGCCTTGATGAAGGTACAGTGTCGTGTGATAAAGCAAGTTCCGCCACCTCTGCAAAAAGATCTCCTTTATCCCCATAATTGCGGTTGTTTTCCAGGTCCAGATGGCCATCCGCCTGAAGCAGTCCACACTGATAATGCCGGTCTTCCGTCCCACCTTGCCACTCATTTGAACCCAGGGTATCGCAGTGGTACACAGCAAGACCACTGTCTGGAAGATGGGAATCAAGTCCAATCTTTGTGCGGTTCTCTATCAGGAAATATTCGTTGGGATTGTTAGTCTCATATTTCACTATGGTTTCATAATCGCCATGATGGACCTCATGAGAACCTGGACTATTTAAAAGTATTTCACGCTCATTCCAGCCCACAAGATGACGCAGATAGGCACATACTGGTGCAGGAGTTCGTCCCCTGTTAAGGTGATTTCCTGAAGCCATCAGACAATACCTACCCATTCCGCGGCTTTTTTCGAAGTCCCCATCCCGTGTACCATAGTCATAGATATCCGGAAAACGACATAGCTGATGACCATTCTCATGGCAGAATGTTCCAATGCTCAGATCGACCCTTTCCCGACCTAAGCTTGTGAGCATGTAAAAGTGGGTTCGTACTCCCCCGTAATTCAAATTGATATTATGGTTGTGAGGCCAGAGATCACCCTCATAAACTGTACGCCCTGCATACATGAAGTTTAGAGCATCAACGATACCTTCACCTTTTGAATCGAACTCAGAGAGATTGATCCCTATGTCGTTGACGACAATGTCCATTGCTTCCTTAATGAACAAGTTGCTTTTGTAATAATCACGATTCTGGCTCAATTTTATTGGCCCGACAACAAAGTTACTGTAATGAAGCTTTCCACTTGATACGAGCTGGAAATATTCCCGGACAGAGCAGAAGTTACCGTTCTGCGTGTAATTGTCCGCGTTCAACAATTCATCTACTTCCTCAGATGTAACGTTAGTGGAGACATCGGCAAATTCAACCAGAACTGTCAAACCCCTGACCTGCCCCTCACTGACACGCCTTCCACGGAGTAAACCCTCATTGGCTCCAATAGTTCTAGCAATATTTGAAGCCACAGCAGGTTCATTAGGCATCATCTTTGAATACCTTTGATTGAACTTCTCGTTCCGCACATCCTTTGATTCCTTAAAATGCCTGCGGATCCCTGCCGGAACAGGCTTTATTGTCGGTGCTCCACTTGAAGCGAACCTTCCATTAAGCAATATTGCGTAACAATACTGCCCCCTATCGGTATCGTAGACTACAGTGTATCCATCTTTTGTTTCATAGCGTGCATAGAATTCATCACCAAACACGACTAGTTCCACATCATGACCATTTTTTTGACTAAATATCAAATTTTCACCGAAAATTGCACTCATTACATTTCCCCCTTTATATTTTCATTATTTACTTCACTAAAAATTATAAACTCCCTAAATCGTCATTTTAGTAAAAACAAGAAATAAAATGCAAAAATTAAGAATCCAATATGAAATTATTGCCATCTCAATTACGGATACTGTGAACGACTTAACAGGTTCAACTAATCCATACTCTTCTGTATGCTTCAAGAATTATTTTCTGATCCGACATATTCCCACAAGACTTCAGCCGATCAATCTCCAGGAGGAATTTTCCAATTAATTCCCTTTCCATATCATTTTTCTCTGCAAACTTCATGGCTAGAATTTTCAGCCTTTTTCTGGATGAATATTTCTTTGAAACATTATCGTCAACAAAATTGAATATCAAACCGCATTTTTCATGCCCTATCGTTCTTGTAGAAGGGTTTTGTGATGTACTTATATAATCTTTAAATGTTGATTTTTTAATGAATTCCCCACATTCACATAAAATCATTTGAGCACCCCCAAAGTCAAAATATACAGCTAACACTAATCAAAAGGAGTTGTCATCGCCCCACTGCTCGCTCCTCTGTACAAAAAACATTGTGTATAAACTGATACTACCAATAAAGTTGGTAAATATTAATACATAAGTATTTCCATCCTACATCATACATATTTTAATGAAGCATCCTCTGATCATACAAACCTGGAAATTGCACTTAGTCTCAATTATCATCGCCCAGTTCTGTGAACTTAACCTCTATACTTTCTTTGAATATCCCCTTACATTCTGCCTTTATAGTTGCGGTTCCACCTGATTCCGAAGACTCCAGAACAGCCATGGTTGAATCGTAGCCCACCGATATTATCACAGGAGTTTGTATCATTCCCAGGTCTGTTTGCAGGTCTATCCTTATATCTTCCGGAACTAGTATGGGAACTCCATCTTTGTCCTCTATCTGTACCTTTATGTTTGAGCTGGATGTTCCGTCGGCAGGTATGCTTCCCGGTTCTGCTGAAAGTACCATTTTAATCTCATTTTCTTTCAGCTCACATTCAACTACAACTGTTTCACCTGGCACGACAATTGCTTCTTTTTTACCGTACCAGCATTTCAATTTCTCAATTTTTATGAATTTTAGCTCATGTGGTCCTACAGAAACTTCAGCAATGGAATGTGGAGACAATCCAATGGGTAAAGGTGTTTCATCAAGATAGACCAATGCCTTTTCAGGCTTTGAGATAGCTTCTATTGATCCGGTTTGATTCTCTGCTTTTTCTTTTTCTTCTTGTGACAGCTTATTCGGTGATGCTGATCTCATTTTTTTCCACAAAGCACCTCCGGCTACAAAAGTAACAATTAGTATCAAAAATATTATTCCCAGAGGAAGAACATAATAAGTGCCACCGCTTTCTTCTTCATACTCTTTTGGCACTTCTTTTTCTGGCAGTTCCCTTACATCCCTCAGTGGCTCCTCTTCTACCGGTATTTCCTCAATTGGGCCTTCCTCAATTGGTGCTTCTTCTGCCGGATATGTTATTTTCAGGACACCTGCCCCTTCTGCTGAAATACCGCTTACTACCAATATTTTCCAGACTTCCCCTGCCCTGATGTCATCTCCAGAAACCTCATATATCAATGACAAAGGCATTCCGGTATCTTGCGACCACCAGACCTCTTCCCTATTGCCAGCAGGCGATTCCAGGACCAGTGCAAGCTCAACAGCCATGCCTTCAAAACTTATCAATTCAGCATCGATGATTCCCATTCCATCAACTGTGAACTCAAAGATATAGGGCTCATTCTGGTTCACATAAATGTCCGTCTCCACGGTTTTAGCGCTGGCACCATTCAAAAACAGACCAGATACAAGAATTAGAATAAACAATGTTGCCACTATTCTCAGACTGTTATGCGTCTTCATACCCACTACTCCCACAATATAATTGATTGATATGCTATTTATTAATGTATTATTGAAAATATTGAGTGTGTGGAATTTGGGATATTTTCTACACAAAAAATTATTCGCCAAAGAGGATATATTCTTTTTTAAGGTTTTTTGCCTGAATTATTTAAAAAAGACAAAACAAAAATATAATGTCTTATGACATGGAAATCCAATGTAATGTCTACTAATAGTTCCTAAAGATCACTGCAATGATTGTTATTTTGTGCTCTTGTAGAAGTGCTCTAATTGTTAGATTATAGACTATTTCGGATATTTGTAAAAAATAAATAATATATTATATTAGTTATTATTCATATGACAGAGAATTCTACAAACCAAAATATTAAGAAATTATAATAGGAGATATACTATGAGATTAGTAAAAACATTTGTTCTAATCACTTTATTGATAGCAGCTTTTTCTGCGGGATGTGTTGAAGAGGATACGCAGGTTGCCAGCGCAGACGAATTTTTTGAAACAAGTAGATATGATGAAGCGATCGTATCCTATGATAAAATACTAGAAAGGGAACCTGGCAATATCGATGCATTGAATAGTAAAGGAGAATCCCTCAATGCACTTAGCAGGTACGATGAAGCGATCGAATGTTATGATAAAGCAATAGATATCGAACCAGAGAATGCTATGGCATGGGTTAACAAGGGAGATTCTCTTCTTGAGCTTAGCGGGTATGATGAAGCACTTGAATGCTATGAAAGGGCAATAGAGATCGATCCTGAATTTTATACAGCATGGTCTGGAAAAGGATGTGTCCTTTATTCACTTGACAGGTATAATGAATCAATAGAGTACTTTGGGAAGTCAATTGAATGCTCAGATAAAGCAATAGATTCCGATGCAGAGAATATTTTAGCATGGTATGAAAAGGGTCTATCCCTATCGTACCTTGAAGAATACAACAATTCGATCGAATGTTATAATAGAACAATAGAGATCAATCCAGAATTTGTTTATGGATGGTACGGGAAAGGAACTAGTCTCCTATATCTTGAAAGATATGATGAGGCAGTAGAATGCTATGATAAAGCAATAGGTATCAGTCCAGGGTTTGCTTATTCATGGGATTGTAAAGGGTATGCTCTAACTGAACTTGGCAGATATGATGAAGCAGTAGAATGCTACGATAGAGCAATCGAGATCAACCCTGAATATGCTTATGCATGGGAAGGAAAAGGGTATGCCCTTGATGAACTCGGCAGATCCGATGAAGCAAGTGAATGCTACAAAAAGGTAGAAGAACTTATCTCACCTTTATTGGAAATTTGATCTAACGGATCTTCAACATTCGCTTCCATGGAAATCCTGATTCACAAGTGGAATATTATTACAGAATCAGGATTTCCACATAGCCGAAAGAATGGCTATGCAGAGATCTCATACATAAACTACGGGTTGATCAAAAGGAAAGAGTCACTGAGAGCCTGGTAGACCTCATTCAAGACCGGATATCAATCTCTCTTTCTCAATGATACTAATATTGCACCAAGAATGCATGTAATTGCAAGCATGGACTCAAATCCTGGTAAGCTGGAAGTATCCGTATCTGTTCCTTCAATTCCAAGCTGGGACTGGATCTCGGCATTTATCCTAATTTGTTCTGCCATTTCTTCAAGCTCAGCTTCATCCCTTAGTATTTCATAGAAACCATGCCACTGGACAAAATCCGGACCCAGCATGAATGCACCCATTCTTGCACGTCTGCCCTCGTGATGCCAGACCTCATATATTTTGAATTCTATGGGTTCGTCAAAGTTCTGCTCGGTGAGCAATCCATCTTCCCTGAGTTCGTCAACTATCAGTTTTGAATCAGTGTATTTCCTGTTGTATAACTCGACGGTATTGTCTGCATTTTCGTAGTAGTTCGTGATCCAGTCATCTGAGTGGCATTGTGCACACACTGAATACATACGGTCACGCTTTTCCTGCCACGTAGACCCATCGCTGATGGGAGTTCCAAGAGCGTTTGCCGTGTTGTCGGTACGTCTGGATATTGGAGGCTCAAGTTCCCATGAAAGGCGTGAGCTAACATCATGGGTTGCTGCCAGTTCATCTGTTCCCGACATGTGACAGACAGTGCAGGTGGGTGCCCTGTAATCCTCCCCAGCCAGCCATTCCTCATCGCTCCAGTTCCACTGGTCACCTTCGGTGTTGTAGATGCTTCCATGCTTTGATTCAAAGAATATCTCCGTTTGTGGATGGTCAGGTCCAAGATGGCATTGTTCACATGACTCCGGTTTTCTTGCCTCTTCCACTGAGAACAGATGACGTGTGTGACAGGAGGAACACGATCCAAGACTGCCATCAGGATTGATTCTTCCAATTCCATTATTTGGCCATACACTGGCGTCCTCTGTACTCTTACCGGTCATGTTGGTACCATGGCATGCCTGACAGCCGTTAACTGTTGCATCATGGTTCACGATAGTCTCACCATCAACTGTTACTTTGCTTTCAAGATATGGCAATGCCTCATTGTCATAATCCAGTTCATAGTATTTGGCACCGAGAGAATGCAAGCTCCGGGTATTCTCCTCAAACTCCGCCACATGACAGAATCCGCAATCACCTGCTGACACCACAGGCGAGATATGAGTCCCCATATGCGCCACAGCATCAGGATCCGCCGGGTCAGCAATGTGGCATTCCCCACATGACACACCATTTTCTGCATGTTTGCTGTTCTCCCAATCATCTATTATCGTCGGAAACTTGCCTATAGAACTATGACATTCCAGACAACCATCCGAATCATGCTCAACTGCTGCACCCGTTTGCACCACCAGAGCAAAAAACACTATCAATGTCCATGCTAATAAGTATACGACTTTCATGTTCCACCCATGTTTACAATGACTCTGTAGAATGATACGATATTTACCCATAAAAGAATAGATGGAACTTTGATAAAAAGGTGTGGTGGGGTAGTTATTTGGATAGGGGGGAGGTTGTTCTTAACTGATTAGAATGAATTTTGAATAATGGTCTGTGGATCTATCTGTCATTCAGCCAACCTAAGCTTCAAGGTGTTCTCTTGAAAAGAACATTTCCTTATCGTATACAATAATAGCAGCAGCCACAAAAATCAAAACCCCGGTTTCAATACACTTCGTGGTCTGGGTGATATTCAGTATCTCCTGAGACATATTGACGATAAAGTGAAAAACAATAGCTGCAATAATGCTCTTCCTATTCTTTATGCATATCCAGCTGATTATCATTCCCATGGGAATGATGCTGACAAAGAAGTTCACACCATACCAGATGTTTTCGTGGAATATCTCATACTGATAGGAATTATTTACAAATACCAGCGGAAAGTGCCACAGCGACCATAGTACACTGAAAATAAGTGATGCTGTAAAGTAGGTGTACCGGCTCTGCAGGCTGTCAAAGGCATAGCCCCTCCATCCAAGTTCTTCAAAGCCTGCGGCAAGCAAAAGAATAAAAAGCACAGGGACAAAACCCGTTGAGAATGAGAAGCCTTCGGCAAACTGGAACTGCGAGATCGATTCCCCTAATGGAAGAGAGAGAAAGATAGATGTCAAAACCGATAGTGGCATTAGAAAAATAAATACTGGCAGTATTTTTGGCTGTATTAATTTTATGTTGATAAGCCTGTTAATAAAATCCTTTTTCAGATCTGTATTTTCAGACCTGAAGATCATAACAAGTGAAATAAGAAATGGCGCCATAAGTCCTGGCAACATAAGAAGCATATACAACTCGCTGCCATCATCCTGAAAACTTACATACGCCCCAGCAAACCAGAGAACATAGGTTGCGATAAAGGTCCAAAGAAAATATACCCTGGGTCTGTAATTGTAGTTAGAGATCATTTGTACCCCCATGTTTTAATATACATGGTGCAACGCTCCACATCTTATGTTGCATTTTACTGATTCTTTCAATTTCAATCTTGTATTGTAATGTCTATTACTATTAGTTTAGGAGAGTATAAAAAATTCACCCAATGTACGCATGCCCATTGTTGCGTTCTATTATGGAATTAACTGCCTGCTCAATTATTTCAGTTGACAATCATATCAACAAAATCACTAATTCTGTGCCCTTCAAAGCCAGCAGCGTGCACGAATATCTTTGCATCAGGATTGATTTCTTCAAATGTCCTGTTCAATGCTGCCATAGTTTCCTGATCAGTGGGATCAGCATTTGTAAATATGATATCTGATTCTACAATCTGTTTGCTAACTATCTTCGGGATCATCCTTGCATCGCTTTTAAGGTTATTCACATTGAACACATAGATAATGGGTGCAAAGGACAGATCCTTGAATTCAAGATTCGCAAGATATTCCCTTACTCTTCCAGGCGGTAAACTGAATGGAACCTCGATTACCATGTAGTCAAAGTTCGATTGTTTATTGATTTCAGGCAGTTCAACCATGAGGTCAGTTATAAAGGTGCATGGCACATCTTTCATCTCTTTTACCATGACAGTAGAATCCAGACCTACAGGCTTTTTTTCATTATTTATTACGTCTTCAATAACTACGACAGCTACTTTTTTATCTCTTGTAATTAGTTCATTCCCAACTGAAAAAAGAGCATTTTTCTTTTCTGTGCCTACAAAACCGCCTATCAAAACAATTTGCATTGAATTCCCCCTTAATTAGATTTGGTATGTATCGTTCATCAATTTTTAGAAAGTGATTTATATCTACTAAGAATAAGTTTACTTATATGGAAATAAGTGTAAATTATTTATAGTAATTTATTGCTCAAAAATCGAAGGCTTTAAGTAAATAAAAATGATTGAACACTTTTTGTAGATGCATATAACAATGACAAAATTGCTTATGAAATGTAGAAGAAACAGTCGGGCCTAGGGCAGATATTCGGTGTCTTATATTGTAAGTGGCTCGTTTCCTTTTAGGCTTTATGCAATTGCTTTTATTGGCTGCGAATATAGTAGGAGTGAAAAATTACATGAATCACCATCAATCAAATACTTCTATGAAAAAGAGAGTTACAGATCTGATCAATATCTGTTCTGACGGACTGTACGAAAGAGAAGAGATCGTTGCAGTTTCACTTCTTTCAGCCATTTCCGGACAATCTATTTTTCTCTATGGATTACCAGGCACAGCAAAAAGTCTGATTGCCCGTCGTTTATCGCATGTATTTAGAGATACGACTCATTTTGAATATCTGATGCAGAGCTTTAGTACTCCTGAGGATGTTTTCGGACCAGTCAGTATCCAGGAATTAAAAAAGGATAATTATGTTCGTAAAACAGATGGATACTTACCTACTGCCGACTTTGCTTTTCTTGATGAGATATGGAAAAGCAGTCCGGCTATCCTAAACACACTATTGACCATTATAAACGAAAGGATCTATCGAAATAATGGTAAAGACGAAAAGGTTCCGCTAAAAGCATTGATTGCTGCAAGCAATGAAACCCCTCCTGCCAATCAGGGCCTGGAAGCTCTCTATGATCGTTTTATAATGCGAATAGGAGTAGATCCTATGCAGGAAAGAGAGAATTTTGAAAAACTGCTTGATGGTGGAGCCGTTTCTACTGAAATAAAAGTTCCGGATGGACTGCAATTCTCCCATGCAGAATGGGAGCAGTTCCCTGATGAAATCTACAAAGTAACTATTTCCAAAGAAGTATTTGCTATCATTAATTCGATCAGGGTTTCAATTGATGAATTTAATAAAGATAATCCCGAAATTGCAGTTTATGTTTCCGATCGCAGATGGCAGAAAATTGCATTCATCTTAAAAGCTTCCGCATTTTTATGCGACCGAAATGAAGTGATACCTGTTGATACATTCATATTAAGACATTGTCTGTGGACACTTGAAGAAAACAGAGAACAAATTAATGAGATCGTTATAAAAAGTGTGAAACAATTTGGTTGTGTTAATTATGATAATTTAAATACTTGGGTATTAAACCATAATGATATTGAAAATACTGTGTATGACACCCTTTTTTATTCAGAGGATATCTATGATACAAAAGAAATTGCCGGAGAACAGTATTTTTCTGTCATTTCACCAGAAATTGAAAAAAATCATAGTAGTCCTGATCCTACTAAAATAAAAATTCGTTTTTACATCCCGGTAGAAAATATTGGTACTTTAAAATCATTTGAGCCAGTTGATGAAAATGGAGATTCCCAGTCTCGTGTGGAATGCAATTTCAATGGAAGTGAGTCATGTGAGGTAAATATACAGGAAAAACTGTTAAAAAGCGGTTGGGATTATCCTATTAAAAGTGCTTCATATGTCAAATGGTTTGACGCAACTCCAATCATAAAGGTCAAAAGAGGAACTCAAAAAAGTGTATGCCCAGAAGTTAAACAGAGTTTTGAGGATGCATGCAAAAGTTCTTTGATCAAGCTTGATGAAATCATTAATGACACGATATCTTATGTTGATACTCAAAGAAAGTTGAATGAAATACCATTTGTACCTGCAGAGAAGAGAGAATTATTGCTTGATGCATTCAACGCTTTTCTCAATGACCTGGAAAATCACAAATTAAACGCTGAACATTTGTTGGAAAAGGTGCAATCTCATGCAGTCTCTGAATCGAGAAATTGCTAAAGCAAAAGAATTTGTCAACATTCTTCAGTCAAGAAATTTTCCTAATCTGACAGATGAAAAGTTCAAGATCGTGTTGAACAGAAAAGTCAGTAACTGGGAAACATCAACTCGCGTCCATTTAGAAAATACAAATCCTTTTAAAAAACATCAATCTAAATTGAACTTTGCAAAATGGGACTTTAAGGCACATGGTGCTTGTGAAGAATCAATATTAGGTGACCTGAGCAATTATAAATTGCTTAATCCGTCTGTAAATGTTACATTCTGGGAACGAAAAATACTTGCTGCCAAAAGAAAAGTGGATGGGAAGGAGAGCAAGTCCATCACAGAAAGCCTCAATGCCATTCGTAGAAATGAACAGGAAGCCTGGGGAAAAGAGTACGAAAAGCAGCTACTTGAATGGCAGCTTATGGAAGTTCAAAGACTCCGTGTACAATTGTTAAAAGATCTGAAAGAATGGTTTGAAACAATACAGCAAATGAAAGAGGTATTTGATGAACTGGATGTTGATCCAGAGCTTTTGTGGGATCTAAGCGCCGGTGAACTAAGTGAACAGGATATCTCTTATCTTAAACAGTGGGCTGAATATTTGAATAAGGCTGAAAATATTCGTGAACTGTGTGAATTGATGGGAAGGTTGCGAAAGGAAGAACAATCTGAACGCACAGAGATTATTAATTCAACTATTCAGTACTGTGTTAGAAAAATAGATGTAACCTCCAATGAGATGGTCGTTGGTATTGAGCTTGGCAGAGATCTGGAAAATGTGATACCGCAGGAATTGGCACTGCTAAGTGATTCTGATGTCGCATTGCTTTTTGATCTAAAGTATGTTGAAAACCGACTGATGTGTTTTTCCAAGCATGGCTACAAAAATGAGATCTTTGAAGAAGAGATTCAGAAAACAGTAACCGTTGTTGATGAGGAAAAAATGGGGCCAATCATTATTTGTGTTGACTCAAGTAATTCGATGCAAGGTGCTCCGGAATATATAGCTAAAGCATTGACCCTCAGTATAGTATCCCGGGCAGCCACACAAAATAGAAAATGTTATTTGATCAATTTCAGCACTTCAATAGAGACCCTTGATCTTACCCCTCCAAAAGGCATTCATGACCTGATAGACTTCCTCAAAATGAGTTTTCATGGTGGTACCGATGTTGTACCAGCATTATACGAGGGAGTAAAAATGATGCAGGATGAAAATTATGAAAAAGCCGATCTATTGGTCATTTCTGATTTTGTATTCTCCCCTTTATCTTCTGACATTGTTTCCCTGTGCAAAAAACAAAAAGAGAATGAGAATCGTTTTTTCGCAGTAGCTATCAGTCCTTTTGAAACTAACCGTGTTGATGAAAGGTTTTTTGACCAAGGCTGGAAATACAACACTCGTGTAGGTAGCCTTTCAGAAATAAAGAATGATAAGTATATACTTATTTGACCTAGATTTTATTACAATGGTTGAGTATATCAGTTTGCAAGAATAATCCCTACATCTCTGAGGAAAACAGGATTTTTTAGTTGTCGTAGACAAGAAAAGATTAAACTTTCCATGGCAAATGTGGATATTTCTTTTTTATTTCAACCAAATCATCAATTAAGTTTAAGAAATAATCTTGTATTGATTTTATGTGGTCTTCCTCGTTCATAAATTTCTCAAGACCCAATGATTTGCCAATTCCAGACCAGCTTTTTGATTCATTTAAGTTATAACTATACCATTCGTCTGAATTTGATTTTACTATCTCTTTCATTGCAGCAAGTATTTCAGTTCGATGATTTGCATTTGGGCTTACTCCTAATTTGATTCCAACTTTGGGATAATCGGTTATTTTTGAATCATTCATCCAATATCCCAAAACAATTTCAAAATTTTGTCATTTTGGTTTTGTATATATGTATATCGATTATGGTTTTTTATTTGATTTAAGCAAAAAGAAGATTGTGATACTCCTCCAGTAATTTCAGTAAATTTATCTGAAACTTCCCCATACATTGTTTCATCCATCATTTTTCTAACTCTTGGAAAATTAGTTAGAGCCAAAATATCAACACTTGTAAATCTATTATCTCCCGACAAGTCATATTCCTCCATGAACTTTAAAGCTTCTTTTACCAAAATATCTTCAGCATAACCATCATGCGATTTTAAAAATTGATAGATTTCATACCATCTTAACTGAATAAATTTAAGTCTGTTTCTATTGTTACAACCTTGGAAAATAGCAAGTTCATTTTTTTTATCGTAATCTTTTGTAATGTAAATCAAGACTCCACAGCCGATATGTTCAATGTTGTCTAAATGCTCAGCATACCTTTTTAACTGATTGTGTCCTTCACATGAACCGATTTTGCATTCTACAAAAATTAATTCATTTTTGCTATCATCTGATAGTTCAATAAGGATATCGGGTCTACTTCCCGAAAAATGAGAATCCAATGCACCAAATGATTCTTGTGTGCTTATAAATATATCATTCTGATCGATGTTAGAAATTTTAAAATATCTAAGCCAATCATCCATCAAAGAAGGCTTAGATTTAAGCAAATATGTAAATATTTCAGTAAAGAAATCTTCTAATGGAATTTGGTTTGGATTTAATTGCAATAGATTATGAAAAATTGACACAATAAGTACCTCACATCTTAATTTTAAATTAAATCATTTGCATCGGCAATCTTTTTCTTGGATAATAAAATGAACAGATAAATATAATTCTGTTATTTTAGATAAATTATTTTGAGTTGTTTAATCTTCCCACGTAATTGCTTTAATTTTTTGTCTACTTCAATCTTCCATTCGATTTTCTTTTAATAAGTATTCCATATATGATACAGGCATAGTTTAAACTATGTTTAATAGTAAAGTTACAGCCCTAAAAGCAAGTAAAACAAGAATATATCCATCAATCCGCTTGCCACGAGAATATAGTGAAATAATAGAAAATAATGCAGAAATAATCCCCACACCTCAGGAAGAGAACCAGGATTTTTTAGTTGTCGTAGACAAGGAAAGTTTAAACTCTGAACCACTAAGTCCTCTTGAGGCAAGAGTTAAGTAGTCAAAAAACAGCTTAAAATATTACAAGAATCAACATCATTAAAAACAGATAGTTATGGTGGGCCCGACAACATTCGCAACCCAGATAACGCTTCTGGAGCACGAATCTAGGTGATTCGCTGAGACGAATACCTTATAAATAATTAAAATGGCCGCAAAGGTATTACATTTGTATTGAGTAATCTCGTTAATTCAAAGCATGAAGACTTCTCAGTACACATATCTGGCCAGTCTCTTTTAACTCCCATTTCTTTCAATGATTCTTCCATGTTGAAAATCTCATCCATATTCTCGGCTAAGATTATAACAGCAAACTCACCGGATGATGGCAATGTATCACAACTAAAAGGAAATACGGAATTTAATTTTTTGCCATCATACAGCACTGGTCCAATACGTTCAGTGAGTTCAAGAAATGAACATGCTACCGTCTTGATCTTCATAAATTTCCAGTATGGAATGGGGGAGATCAATTCTTCAATGTTATCTACGATCATGCTCACATAAGAGGAACTGTTAAAACGAGCGTTATTTTCAACAGGAAATATACCATCATCCGATACAATATAATCAATGCCGACTACACCCCGATATCCGAATTCAGCCATATTATTTACAATTTTTGCAGATGTTTTTGTAATGTAATTTAAAATGTCTGGCGAGGTATTTGCCCCTTTGAGAGTACCAATGTGTACCATACCTCTTTCACATATTTGATCCCGCATACCAAGAGAGTATATCTTACCACCTCTGCTGATCACCCACTGGTCATTCGGAGAAGACGAAACATTCAGAAAAGGCTCAATGATGATCGATTTTTCACCGCTAACTGCAATTTCGTGATATATTTCAGAAATATCATTGCCTTTCGTCTTGTATAACGACATGCCGGCTTCACCCAGAGTACCGCGAATAATAACAGTTTCGCAGGTTGACAGATATCCGTTAATAATGTTTTTCATCTCTATACAATTTTCATTGTCTTCAGGATGTATGTCAAATAAAGTGCCTTCAACAACAGACACGCCTAATTGTCGACATAGGGTCTTAAAAGCTGACTTATCATTATATTTTAGTGTTGCAGTTTCAGTTGCTCCGAAAAGATCAGCTCCAAGGGCTTTTGCAGCTTCAGTTTCTAGACGCCCTGAAAACCATGGCACATATACAGGTTTTTTCCCGATCAGCCGGATAATTTTTTTAACTGGTTCAGGATCATTAATGATAAGTTCCGAGAGAGTCATCTCTCTTGAATGAGCATCATATTCAACAATATGATCAGACCCAAGACCATGAGAGCGCAGCCATTTATGATACTCGTGATCCAGCTTTCCGCGTAGAACTACCAGATCATCACGGCGTGCTACCGGAAGCGCTCTGTCACATTTTGAATTAACAGATGGATCACGGCGCGGGAACTGGGAAAAAGAATCTGCTCCGTAAATTATTAACTCATTGTCATTGTTTGAGATACATTTCCTTAGTAACTGGTAGCCGCACATATATTGCTCCATAATATTCAGCTATAAATGAATGTCAATCCCAGGACATAAACCGAGAGAACATAAAACCATCTTCCGGTAAACTTGGGCGTTCGTACTGGTGCTAAATTAAAGGCAGCCATAAACACAAACAATGCATATAGAACGACTGAAAAAATCGGCTGGCTGAAAAAACCGTTCAACATAAAGACAAAAGCAAGAATAATGACATTGTTGTCAAGTGCAAATCCCATGTATGTTGAATCATCGACCAGACCGAAAACATTGAAATAACTCAACCGTATTGCACCGGTGGCTACAATCACGAACGCTCCGGGTAGGAACCATGGACTGAATCCTCCATAGCTCAAGAGAAATACAGCGGGGCATATTCCAAAACTTACAATATCTATCAATGAATCAAGCTGTCCTCCGAAAGCTCGATATTCATCAGTTCGCCCCTTCATCCGGCGGGCAATGAGGCCATCTCCCCAGTCAAAAAAAACAGCCCAAAGCATTCCAATTATCGCAATCGGAAAATTGCCTAATATGGCATAGTATATACTAAGGACCGCAGATAACAACCCTACAAGCGAACAGATATTTGGAAGATCTCGGGCGAAAGTAAGCATTCCTATCTGATGTGATTGTTGATTCTCTTGACCGATCATAAGGCTACTTCCGCTTTATTCAAGTCAATGATATCTACCAATGCTTCAACTAATTTGCAATTTTCTGTTTCAGTACGGCTGGCGATACGAACATAACGGCTGGAATCAGGTAGAGTCTTGTCCTGGCAATGTTTTATGTACATGTTATGCTCAATGAACAATCTCCGCGTGACTTCAGGACCACTTTGTGCGTGATCTGGCAGGCGGCAGAAAATAAAGTTTGCATCGGGTTTGTAAACAGTCATTCCCTGAATAGCACACAGGCTTTTATACAGATTATCCCGGTCTACACGTACCTGCTTACAGCTTTCGACAAACTCCTGCCTGTAATCGGGCAATATCCTCAGAAACTCTTCGGCAAAACCGTTAATATTCCATATATGTACGCCTTTCCTTACAGATTCAGCAAATGCTAAATTTGCAGTTAGCATATAACCGATCCTAAGGCCGCAGATACCATAGGCTTTGCTCATGCTTTTAAGGATCGCGATATTTGGATAATGTTCGAGTTCATTTTCCAGAGTTATTTGATCCGGGTCATGCACGAAATCCATGAAGGATTCATCGATGATCAGCATACAGTCATGATCTGCAAGTTTTTGTGCAAGAGATATTAGATCAGACTTGGGAACTACCATAGATGTGGGATTATTAGGTGTTACCACAACAGCAACATCTGCTTTGACCTTGATAGCTTCGGCAGCAAACTTATCTACATCCAATTGAAAAGATGGGAATTCAAGAGGAAATTCAACTACCTGACCTGCGGGCGCTGCATTCGCATATTCATTAAAAGATGGCACTGGAACGATCAACTTGCCGGATATGTGCCCGGAGATGATTTTGATAAGTTCGGCAGCACCGTTTCCTACAACGATCCTTTCAGCAGGTTGATCGATCAGATCACCCACAAGACCGGCAAGAGCATCCTGTGCAATCGGATAATTAAGGACAATGTCGTGAATTTGCTCTTTAAAACCTGTAAAAACTGCTTCTGGCGGAAAATATAGATTGTAAAGATAAGCATGATCAATAAAATCATGGCGATAGTAACCACCATGCTGTCCGGAAACGAATTCGTATTTTTCAGTTTGAGTCTTGTAATTATGTTGCATCAGGCATTATTTTCCCTAAATGATTTTGAAGTGGCACTTCATTTTTTAAAGTCTTAGCTTTACAAATTGACATTGAATTCAAAGAGTTGGACTGAGTCAATGGCCTTAAACCGGAAAGTGAACGAGTAACCGCTTTTTCCCCCTGTTTTTTGCTTGTTAAAAAAAATGGCCTTGATATCCCGGATATCTTTGATGTGATATTGTAAGGAATGATTGTCTCATATTTGTCTGCTGAAAATAGTTTCTCAGCCTTTGCAAGATCTGCGACTGTGTCTATTTCGTACCATCGCTTGCTGTCAAATGAGACTGTTTCAAGAGAGAGACTGCCATCAGCCACCATTTCCGCAAAGACGGTTTCATAATAGTCATTCACTTTGCCGGCTGAAATGTACTGACCCAACCTTTCTGTAATATTGTGCCAGGAAGATAATGAGAAACTGTAAATGTTGACAGTTTTGTACCTTATCTCGTCAAGCGGCCCGGCAATACCACTTTGGAACTTCTTAACATGATGAGATCCATTGGCTGTAACAGTAGAACCATTCATCCATGGCTGCATGCATCCAACAGCGATTCTGTCAGGGGAGCACATGCCATCCAGAAGAGATTCATCAAAAATAAGATCACTTTCAATAAGTAAGAAAGGCTCATTAATAATGTCACGCGCCATCCAGAGTGAATAAATATTATTGGTGCTTGCGTAAAGAGGACTAAAAATATATTCAATTGTCATCCCGCATGATCGCGTTTCTAAAAAGTCACGAATACATTTTTCATGGTATCCAGTGACTACAACAAGACGCTTAAAGCCTTGTTTTTTTAAATTTATGACAAGTCGTTCAAGTATAGAGGCCTCATGGATCATTGTAAGGCACTTAGGTGTGTCGCGTGTTAGAGGGTACAGACGACTGCCCTTACCAGCTGCCAATAATAATGCGGTGGTTATATTTCCATTATCACTATTGCTGTGATCCAAACTCATTGTAAATCCAATTGTTTGGTATTCATCCCATTATAAAGGTCGTCAATAGTGTTAAATATATGGTTGTCAATATGCATGCAAACTTCGCATAACTTACTTGTTTTATTTTGATAGTTTAGATGGATTATTTTATCTGGATTATAGCATTTTTGAAAAAAATCGTTAACATTCTGGAGTGTGGATAGAGGTGCAAAGCTATGCTCAGCACCGCAATGATATATACTGCTACTGTACCGCTTAATTGAAGTTTTCTTTCAATGATTAGATATCGCTAGATTCAAATTAACCCCTAATAATTTTCTTTATGTTAGAAGAAGGCCATCCAAATTTAGATACTAAACTTCTTGATGCTTTATTTGGATCATCGATATCAAAATCTCCTTCATTATCTAATAAGTATTTGACCATTTCACCCCCCATATCCCATACTTCTTTTATCTTTCACAACATAAATTTGCCAAATAGTAGGAACTAAATCTTTATTCCATGGGACATGAGTATATGCAAGATAACCAACTGGTTGTGTTTCCGAAAAAATAATGTAACTATTGGGATTATTCTGTATCTGCGGAAGCTGTTTAAAATCGCTTCTTTCTTCTCTTGCTAGTGAGTTGAGATACCTAATTATCCTCAAATCTTCATCTTCTGCTTTCAGAATATAACATCCATCTTTAATTTGTTCACATCGATTAATCGTCTTGCAGTCTACATTTATAATCATTGAGATATGTACCCTATCAATAGCAACAATTACGAATTCTCCCAACATTTAGCAATTTGGACAGTACAACTCTTTTAAGTTTGTTTGATCAGTTATATTATCAGCAACTTCTTCTACTGAATAGTTACAATTTGGACAAATGTTCGTTATTGACAACCCTCCATCCAGAATGATTAACTTCAATAAGATTAAGTAAACTAGGTTTAATGCATTATTATTCTTACTTAAAATAAGCATTGTAGAATAACTATTTTTCCATTTATGTTTACTGAAAAACTATGCTATAACGCCTTATGGAAGTCATCAAACTAACTGCAAAAAAATTGCCAACCAAATGTTATACAACTATTTACTACTAAGAAGGTAATAGTTGATGAAAGCAATAGGTAAATCCAAAATCACAAGGCTCAGCCTTAAAAAAGATATCACATACCCATTAATAAGGTTACCACAATCATACACAGATTTAATTGGAGAAATTGCCCACATATTCAAAACCAAGTACAATGGCAAGACTTTGTTCGTTCTATCCCTAGAAGACGAATTCGATGGTGAACTCCAGGTTGTACAACCCAGCAGTCACTCTGACCTCGAAGCAAGAATAGGATCCCTGGAAAAACAGCTTAAACTATTACAAGAATCAATATCATCAGAACAGAAAGTTTATGGTGGGCCCGATGAGATTCGAACTCATGATCCCCGCCGTGTAAAGGCGGTGTCATAACCGGCTAGACCACGGGCCCACTGCGAATAAGTTAGTGTGTCGGTGACGGTTTCGTCCTCGAGCAACCCCTTAATGCAGCCACTGATATATAAACCTTACTGATGGAAGTGGATTGAACAGTCTGAAAATGATGAAATTCAGATAATTTGGCTCTAATACCGGATACCCCTTATATAGTCCAGGAAGAAAGTATTGTTTTTAGTGGCAATCATGAGAGCAATTGTGGCCATTATGCGCTTTTATGATATCATTCGTGATGGAAATGACGGGCAACTGCTTCAATGTTTGCCGGGGAGCCTTCAGACAATATAATCAACAACAACCCTTTGCTCTGATATGGGGCCGACAAACTCAGCAACCTTTACGTGCTCAGGATGTTTCTGATAGGTGAGCAGTGCATCCTCATCTTCAAAGACCGAATATAGCACCACATCATAGGCGGCATCGGATGAATTAACGTTGATTCCTACCTCTATCTCAGATATTTCGGAGATCTTGCCTTTCAGAGACTCAAGCATATCTTTCATTTTTTTGATATTTTCGACTTTATCCTTACCCTCTGCACCATCTCTTATTTTCCACATAACAATATGTTTTAACATCAATATCACTCCTTAATTTTCCGGAAATATCAATTTCTTCCCGGATCATTCATCATTGACCATAATTCAGATAGTCGATTTCTCCCAACTACTGGCAAAATGATACTTATAACTATTTCATATAAGTATTTCATATCGGACATAATCGAATTTTACCACTCATTCACAGGAAATTGAAATAGGTATTTAAATATTAAAAAGGCGAAATAGGCACTATGTCTTACGACACAAGTCATCAGGAAGATGATGATGAACTGGAGTTTGTCGAGGATTACCTCGGTGACTATGGAAGTATCCAGTCAATATTACGTGAGGCGTTGCCTTTTGAACTCATTGCAACACTTGGTGGTGTCGTATCAGGTATAATCCTGTCCAGAATGACAGGAGAATTACAGATGATCCCCGGACTTATCGTCATAGCTCCTGCCGTACTGGGAATGCGCGGGAATATTTCCTGCACCCTTGGTTCAAGGCTTGGTAGTGCCATACACATGGGTCTTATCACAAAGATCGAGAACAATCCGGAACTCACGAATAACGTTGCAGGTTCATTGCTTTTAAGTTTGATGATGTCTATAGTTCTTGGAATTGTGGGACATGGAATTACCGTTCTGCTTGGCCTTGAAAGTGCAGGCATCCTTGCACTGACATCCATTGCGGTCATAGCAGGCGTATCCTCAGGAATAATCCTGGCTTTTGTAGCCGTCCTGCTGGCTATTGGTATGTTCAGATTCGGTTTTGACCCCGATAATGTGGTCACACCTGCCATTGCCACAATTGGAGATATTGTTTCAATGCTTATGATACTCATCGCAGCAAAGGTGGTGCTTCTGCTGTGACATACTACACCATTAAAGGTATCATTGGAAGAGGTTTCCCAATTCTTGCAGTAACCTCGATAATAGGGATAATAGCAGGGCAGGTGCTCAATGTACAGCTTGAGAACCTCGTTTCAATGCCCATTATCCTGATACTTATACCCGCACTCATCAAGGTAGGCGGAGATACAGGAAGCATGCTGGGAGCCAGGCTTTCATCCTCATTTCACATGGGTCTTGGAAGCCAGCTGCACAGGAATCCTGTAGTGCGTAATAGTGTGCTTGCAGGTCTTATCGTTGGCCTGACGGCATGTACATTCCTCTCCATCGTAGTCTGGATCACCGGAATAGCACTTGGGATTGGAATGCCATTCTCAAAACTGCTGCCTCTTTGCCTGATATCCGGAACATTTGAACTTATAGTTGTCTTTACGGCAACAATTGCAATTGCATTTGCATCCCACAGGTTTGGAATTGATCCCGATGACACGGTCATACCACTGATAGCGACCCTGGGGGACCTTATAGGAGTCTGTGGCATATTTGTCACAATGTACCTGTTGGGTATCGTCTAGATATAACGATCAAATAAATAACACAGAAGTAATACAATAAACTGGTAGAAATATTATGAGTCCGAAGGAAATAAGGTACATTCCACGAAATCTGAAAGATCTCCTGATAGAGATGAAGGATACCTCTGAGCTTATGGTAGACCTGGCATATTCTGCCATGGTTTACGATGATGAAGATATTGCAGAGGAGGTCATCCGGCTTGAAGCAAAAATGGACACACTTGACTATCACATGAAGATAGCAGCGATGCTCAGCACACGGCGTGTCGAGGAAGCAGAAGAAATGTCCGGCGTGTTACAGGTTGCCCGCGCCTCAGAGAATATTTCCAACGCCGCAGGCGACATCGCCAAGATAGTTCTCACGGAAATGGGAATTCCCACTGAGTTGAAGATGGCCCTCAGAGAAGCAGAGGAAACAATAACCAGGGCTACTGTAGGGAATGAATCTGAGATTACAGGGAGAACTCTTGGAGACATAGAACTTGATACCGAGACCGGAATGTGGGTCATCGCGATCCGCAGAAATGATGAATGGATATATGACCCAAGCCACGAGACAAGACTTCGACCTGATGATGTACTTTTTGCCAGAGGTCATGATGAAGGTGTACCCATTTTCATAGAACTTGTGTCCAATCACAAATATGTTCCAAAGGACATTCCCCATGAAAGGTTCCTCATTGACCTTGAGAGGGCAGTTGACGTAATAGTAGAAATGAAGAATATGGGCGAACTTGCAGTGGGACTCGCATATTCAGCCTTGTTATTTGATAACGAGGACATAGCACATGAGGTCAAAGCACTGGAAGTAGAGATCAATGCCATGCAGAACGAACTGCAGCACTGGGTACTTGAAACTGCAAAACACGTGCCTGATGTGAATCGCTTGCGTGGCCTGTTGCATCTGGCAAGTTCATCAGAATCCATTTCAGACGCTGCATATACCATTGCAGACACAGTCCTGAGGGATATAGAACTCCATCCGATAATTGCTATTGCGGTCAGGCAGTCCGATGAGGTTATCACAAAACTTATCGTCGATAGTTGCTCACCAATAGTGGAAAAGACCTTTGGCCAGCTAAAACTCGAAACCGAAACAGGCGTCCATATAATGGCAGTCAAGAGAGGTGACCGTTGGGTATATCGCCCTAATAAGCGAACAGCTATTCAATCAGGGGATGTGCTCATAGCCAGAGGATCACGCACAGGAGAAGATGCATTGTTTGAAATGTGTGCCTGCCCTTTTGAAGGGGAAAATGATTCCTGATCAAAGATGATCAGGACATCAATTTACTTTTTTGTAATTTCCACTGAACCGTCTTTCTTGCCGATGTAGACTTCATCGACATTTGTGAAAATACCGTGTTCCACAACTCCGGTGAGCTGGGAGAGAATGAATGACATCTCAGCAGGATCTTCAATAAATCCAAACTTTCCATCGATAATGAAATTACCATTATCTGATATCACAGGACCATCTTTTTTGGATGCAAGACGAAGCACAGGTTCACCGCCAAGTTCCCTGATCTGCTTTGAGACCAGTTCCTTTGCATAAGGAAGTACTTCTATGGGTACGAAATGGTCCATACCCTCACTGACCTTACCTTCATCTGCAACTATCACAAAGCGCTTTGCAGAACGTGAAACTACCTTTTCACGAGTATGTGCTGCGCCGCCGCCCTTGATCACATTCAGTGCAGCATCTACCTGATCAGCGCCGTCTATGGCAAGATCAAGTTCCGGATGCTCTGCAAGTGATGTAAGAGTAATACCAGCTTCAATGGCAAGCATCTCTGACTGATATGAAGTTACCACTGCGATGATGTTAAGCCCATCTGCAACACGTCTTCCAAGCTCTGCAATTGTGTAAGCTGTGGTAGAGCCGGTACCAAGACCGACTACCATACCATCCTTAACAAGATCTGCTGCTGCAATTCCTGCAGCTTTCTTCTCAGGGCTTTCCCCTGATGGGTTCCTTTCTTTCATGAAGGTACATCCTTAAATAAAATTATGGAGACAGTCTTCGCCTGTCCCTTGGAAACAATACTACATCACGGATGTTATCGACACCCAGCATTGTCATTACAAGTCTTTCACAACCAATACCCCATCCTGCATGTGGTGGCATACCATACCTGAATGCCTTGAGATAGAACTCGAAACCTTCAGGATCCAGACCCTGGGATTCGATCCTGCTTACAAGAAGTTCTGGTATGTGGATACGCTGTGCACCGGATGAAAGTTCCATTGTCCTGTGCATCATGTCGAATCCCTTGGACAATAATGGATTGTCCTCGTATGGCATTGCGTAGAATGGCTTGATCTCGGTTGGCCAGTCTATGATGAAATAATGTGATTCTCCGGTTTCCTTGAACACATGTTCACCGATGGTGTGCTCTGCAGCAGTACCAAGGTCATCTCCCCAGGCAAGCATGTCTCCGCCCTTTGAGTTGACAACTTCTATGGCATCATCATATGTGAGTCTCATGAAAGGAGTCTTTGGAACCTGAAGTTCAACACCCAGGGCTTCCAGTGATGCTGAAGCATTTTCAATGACCTGTTCGTAAACGTAAGCGACCATGTCTTCCAGAATTACCATGACATCGAAATGGTCACAGAAACTTGCCTCAATATCGATGGATGTAGCCTCGTTGAGGTGTCTGCGTGTGTCATGCTCTTCAGCCCTGAAAATAGGACCTATCTCAAATACCCTGTCAAGTCCGCCTGACATCAGTATCTGCTTGAAGAGCTGAGGACTCTGGTTCAGGAAAGCTTCACGATCGAAGTAAGTGATCGGGAAAAGAGAAGTTCCACCTTCTGTAGCTGTGGCAACAACCTTTGGACTGGACGTCTCAAGGAATCCACTGTCTGTAAGGAAGTCCCTTACAGCCCTTAGCACTTCATGCCTGATATTAAAGACAGCAGTGGTCTGCTCCCTCCTGAGGTCAATGAACCTGGAATCGAGACGGGTGTCAAGTTCTGCTTCCACTTTACCTGTGGTATCCATTGGAAGTGGAGACTGTGACTCGTTGAGAAGTTTGATCTCATCCGGGATTATCTCATATCCATTTGGAGCCTTGCCTTCGGGCTTGGCAGTACCTGTCACTGATACGACAGATTCACGCACAAGCTTTCTTGCAGTGTCAAAAAGTTCCTTGTCAATCTTTTTCTTGACAAGTGTTACCTGGCCACGACCGGTACGGTCCCTGACCACAACAAAACAAATACCACCAAGGTCGCGAACCTCGTGTACCCAACCAGCGATAGTGACCTTTTCGTCACCAATCTCTTCAGGGTTGATGGCTGCTGTATAATGTGTCCTAAGATCTGCTAATGACATATATTCACCTGATTTAACTAAAATTATTATAATAAATGATATTTGGCTTCAATAGCTAATTAATTCGTTATAAACCTAATTATTCCAAAAAGAAAACAGACAGGATTATGCAAGACTCCTCTCGGTTATTTCTCCTGCAATATCCTCACCCATCATAGCTGCAACGGCATCATGACCATCTGAGTTACCCAAAGCCCACATGAGTTTTACCAATGCAAGCTCAGGAAGCATGTTCTCGCCCTCTATGGCGCCAGCCTTTATGATATCCCTGCCGGTATCATAGACCCTGTCACATACCCTGCCATTCAGGCACTGGGAAGTCACAACAACTACGATCCCTTTTTTTGTAGCCCTTTCTATCTCTGGTACCCAGTCTGTGGAAACGTGTCCAAGACCAGTTCCCTCAATCACAAGACCACTGTAATCTGCATCGATGAAGTAGGAGAGAATATCAGGACTTGAGCCAGGAGTGAACTTTACAAGTGCGCACTTGCTGTCCAGTTTGTCACGAAGTTCCAGTGGCCTATCGCCTCTTTTCACATATTCCATTGAGGTACTCACTTTCAGTTTCTCGTAGTCAACGTAACCTATAGGTTCTGAATTGATGGATCTGAAAGCGTCCCTTCTGGAAGTATGCATCTTCCTGACCTTCGTTCCGCGGTGGATGGCACATCTGTCATCTGATCCATCGCTATGCATGACAACGGTGACCTCTGCAATATCACTGACTGCAACCTTTGCAGCACATATCACATTCATTGCATTGTCACTGCTTGGCCTGTCAGCACTGCGCTGTGAACCCACAAAGACTATGGGCACTGGAGTCTGGACCATAAAAGATAAAGCTGCGGCAGAGTACATCATAGTATCTGTACCGTGTGCCACGATTATTCCATCGGCACCGTTCTCTATCTCCTCAACTACTGCTCTTGCCAGCTCCTGCCAGTAATCAGCCTTCATGTTCTCGGAAAGGATGTTGTAGATAGCCTTGCCACTGAAATTTGCTATCTCGGTCATTTCAGGAATGGCCTGCAAGATATCGTCTGCGGAGAACTGAGCAGTTACAGCGCCGGTCCTGTAATCGATCTTACTGGCAATCGTACCACCAGTCGACAGAATGGATACTTTCGGAAGACCAGATATAGATTTAGCCTCAGCTTTTCCTGCAGGTTTAGTGATTACTTCCATGTCCTGCTTTTTTTGTACTATCGTGACAGTGGCACCCTCTTGATCAATACCTGCATTGTAACCACTGATCATCTTTACAATTATATGACCGGTGGTGCTGGGCATGGCTATACCTTCATAAGCCACACCATTTTTCTCAACCTTTACTCTGTCACCCTCTTCAAATTCCATGATATCCCTCAATGATCGTAATATAATGATTGTTTTCTGTTAATCCATACATTCCGGGAATTCACCCTATTTTTTACCTTCGACACAGTCCTGTGCCACAACGAACAGTCGGTTCAGGGAGTTCTCGATCATGTAGTTCAACTCACTTATTGCAAACTTTTCTTCTTCGAGGTTGTCCTCACGAGCAGCTATTGCCCTGCTTACCTCATCAGGAGCAGGACCACCAGTCACAGTTCGCTTACTGATATTCATTACCGGATCTAAGGCTTCTGCGATCATCGCTTCGGTCAGTCCTCTGGAACTCAGACCTTCGCCCAGTATAGTTTGGGAAACTTCATCAACATCAGCCAGAGACGGATTGCCATCGCCCCTTGCAAGAACACCCACTATCTGGTGCGCTGTCCTGAAAGGAATACCGGCTGCCCTTACCATTGTATCGGCAAGTTCTGTGGCGGTTGTGAAACCCGTGGTGGATTGCATTGCCATGACATCTGCATTCACATTCATTGTTGCGATCATTCCGGTCATGATCCTAACAGCGCTTCGGGTTGTTTCCACAGAGCGCCATGCATTCGGAGTAGCTTCCTGAAGATCGCGATTATAACTCAATGGAAGACCCTTGCAGATAGTCAAAAGTGTCATGAGAGATCCTATGGCAACACCAGACTTACCCCGCATAAGTTCAGCAGTGTCCGGATTTTTCTTCTGGGGCATTATGGATGATGTGGAAGCATACATGTCATCCAGTTCTATGAAATTGAATTCCGTACTGGACCATATAACGATCTCTTCTGCCATCTTGCTGAGATTTATCATAATGTTGGCCATAACAGCAGCGGATTCTATGAGAAAATCACGGCTGCTCACAGCATCCATTGAGTTTTCTATAAGTCCTCCGAATCCAAGAAGAAAGCAGGTCCTTCCCCTGTCGAGATCAAAGCCGGTTGAAGCAAAGGCTGCTGCACCAAGCGGGCTTTTATTTATCCTTGAGAATGCATCTGAAACACGAGCTGTATCCCTTGATAAAGCATCAGAATGCGCAAGCAGGTGGTGAGCCAGGGTTGTGGGTTGTGCATGCTGCAGATGTGTGAAACCCGGCATGAGAGTATTGATGTTCTCTGCAGCTTTATTAATAAGGGATGCACGCAGAGCCGTAAGCTCTTCCATGAGAGAAAGCATTTCATCCCTCAATCTGATCCTCATACAAGTTGCAACCTCATCGTTACGGGAGCGACCGGAATGCATCCTGCCACCTATATCCTCGCCAACGATATCAATAAGCCTGGATTCAAGCGATATGTGTATATCCTCATAGCTATGATCGAGAGCCTCTATTCCATCTTCCCGGATCTTGAAAAGACCCTGGAGAATGGCACTGCAGTCATCTTCTCTGATAATTCCCTGCTCTTTGAGCATTATGGTGTGTGCCATGTCCACCAGGACATCAGCTTCAAATATCCATTTGTCAGCTGCCATTGAAGATGTGAAATCCATTATATCCTTATCAGGAGTTGAGGACAAACGTCCTCTGCGTAAAATATCGCTCATGTGAACCTCAATAACCTTATCTGTTTGATGATAAAAATAACCTTGATTTTGTAGCGTGGTATGATTTGAACAGTTAAATAAGAATCGGTTTTTTAAATGTATGATTTTCATCGACAGTAGCCTTAGCATGAATGATATTGATTCCATTTTACTGATATTTTTAACTGGATAATGATTTATAGACTATTTAATATATTAATTCGACTATTGTTATGGGTGTTATGGGCATTATTGTTATTATTGTAGCTACTTAATTAAAATTAATCAACTATTTTCATAAGGGAAATAATGACTGACGAAGCAACACAATTTCAGGTTGGTAATTCAGATTATCTTCTTCAACTTGTTATATTCAAATAAGGAACAAAAGAATTTGGCCTTGAAGCAAAAGAGATTACTGATGAATCATGCATCGTAGTAGTAGATATTAATGGAACCATTGCAGGAATGATGGTGGAATCGGCAAGTGAGGTTATTCGCATGCCTGGAAGAAACGTAGGCCCTACGCCCAAGATAATATCCCAGAAGATCAATGCCGAATACCTCAAAAGTGTCGGAAAATTAGATGAAAGAATGCTAATACTACCTGACCTGGAAAATATCATGAATGAAACAGCAGCATAACACAATATTGTTACAATCTTTATTTATTTCACTAGTTGTGCAGAAATAATTCTGCGCATATAATCTTTTTAGAATTATTACTCCCCAGGAAGCTCAACATGGACTTTTGTACCCACGCCTTTTTCACTTTCCAGCCAGATCTTGCCACCATGATCCTCCACAATTACCTTGCTTACGTAAAGTCCCAACCCGTTGCCACCATAGCTGCGTGTTGATGAACTGTCGATCTGATAGAACTTATGGAATAAATTTGTAACATATTCTTCCGGAATGCCAATACCATCATCTTCCACAGTAATACGTAGATTGCCATCTTCGCAGAATACTGAAAATTTGACGTTTCCATTGTCAGGTGTGAACTTGATGGCATTATCCAGAAGATTCATGAATACGCGAGGAAGGTAATCCGCATCCCCGTTCACATATACGGCATCAAGACAATAATCATTGGAAATTGATATATTCTTTCCACTTGCTTTTGTAGAAAACTGATGTAGACTAGTATTGATAATATCGTTCAATAAAATACGTTCAAATCGATACTTGACCTTTCCACTCTGGGAGCTACTTGCAAAGAGGAGAGAATCAATGAGACTCTGTAAACTCTTAGATTTGTCGACAACTTTTCCAATTGCATTCAATTGTTTTTCTGTCAGCGGACCAAATGTACCGTCATGCAACAATTCACTAAATCCTCTTATGGAAGTAAGAGGTGTGTTTAGCTCATGCCTTAGATTTGAAAGGAATTCATCTTTTAACTTATCCAGAGACTGAAGTTCCTCATATGCTTTCTCAAGTTCCTCAGTTGAACTTTTCAATGCAGTTTCAGTTATTTTACGCTCGGTTATATCGCGTATATGCTCCACTGCCATCACAACATCATTGTTCTTATCAAAAACAGGGAATGCACGGTATTCCATGATCTTCCCATCAGCTGGATTTTCTCGCTCGATTTCAGCTACATCACCTGTTGAAAATACACCTTTCACATAACACGGATCACATGGAGCCTCACGCTTCATAAAACAATTATAACAATGAGGATGACCATCACGCTTTTCGACAGGTACGGACAGGTCACTTTTCCAGTTGCTTGTAACAACCCTCAAATCCCTGTCAACGACGACAATGAGATCCTGAAGTGCATTGAATGTACTTGAAAGCAGTTCTTTTTGCTGGTATAGAGCATCTTCAGATAATTTATCCTTGGTAATGTCAGCAATAAGACAGACACCACCCTCTATCTTATTATCCATGGATCTGCGAGGGACATAATAGGATTTCAGATAAACGGTTTCCTCATCCAGATCTAGAGAATATTCACTCTCATAATAAGGGAATATATCACTATGAGAACTGAAAAGTGATTGCTCCAGGCGTTCATCACTTACAAAATCAGACACCTCAGCCCCAATGATTTGATCCCGGCTTGTGTCGAATATTTTCGAAAGACTCTTGTTACAGTGAGTGATTATACCATCCTTATCTATGAATATCCCAAGAGGAGATGATTCAAAAATGACCCTGTACCTTTTTTCAGAATCAAGGAGGGCATCTTCAATGGTCTTTCGCTCCACTACCTTGCACAGGCGTGAAACAATAATATCAAGCAGCTTTTTATCTTCTTTCAAAAATGGACCGATATCGCAAACCGGTCTTTCCTCAAGATATACAACCCGCAGGTTGCCCCTTACTTTCCCATGCACTACTATGTCCACAGATAGATTCCATGGAGTATTTTTGTAGTTTTCAGAATGGTATACATCATCATCCAGTGTTATACATGCTTCAGCAATCTCCGGGAATTGGCATGCAGGAGGAATACGGCTTAAAATGCCTTTAAGAAGAGACTTCAAAGGGATGTGCATATCAAATAGATTAGTAATGCTGTAAATGCATTCCAGCTCTCTTTCCCTTTTTTCCAATGTAGAGATTTCGTTCCCACTAACGACAACCAACACCTATCCTATAATTATATATTTTATATTTATATTTTTTATATTAATAGATTTCGACTGGTTTAAAAAATACATACTATCAGTAGGATGTTTACGATGTTTAACGCATGTTTTTAAATATCTGTGTGGCAATAGGAAAGACGATATTTGCATTTAAAGAGAGCAAATAACAAAATATTAAAATTACCAGGTGAACACATGTACTCTGACAGGATTACCTCATTACCCCCATACTTGTTTGCAACTATAGATGCAGCAAAAGCGAATATGAAAGCAAAAGGCGTAGATGTTATCGACCTTGGAGTAGGTGACCCGGACCAGCCAACACCTCCCCATATAGTGGATTCTATGTGTGATGCAGTACGCAATCCTGCAACCCACAGATATCCATCCTACACCGGCATGCTCAGTTTCAGGGAAGCTGCAACCAACTGGTGCAAGGAAAGCAGGGGACTCGACTTAGACCCGGCTACCGAGGCACTTACACTCATTGGTTCAAAGGAAGGAGTTGCACATCTGCCTCTTGCTTTTATCAATCCAGGAGACATAGCACTCTGTCCGGACCCTGCATATCCGGTTTACAAGATCGGAACTGAATTCGCTGGTGGAAAAGCTCACATCATGCCACTTCTGGAAGAGAATGATTTCCTGCCAGACCTAGAGGCAATTTCAAAGGATGTGCTTGCCAAAACAAAGATGATGTTCCTCAACTATCCGAACAATCCTACCTCTGCAACCGCAGACACAAAGTTCTTCGAAGAGGTTGTACAGTTCGCCCGCGAGAACAACATCGTAGTGATCCATGACAACGCATATTCAGAGATGTGCTATGACGGCTACAAGGCACCTAGTTTCCTGAGTGTTGATGGTGCAATGGAAGTCGGTATGGAACTCTATTCCCTCTCCAAGACATACAACATGACCGGATGGAGACTTGCCTTTGCGGTCGGTAACAAAGAAGCAATCCAGGGATTCGGAAAAGTAAAATCAAACATCGATTCCGGAGCATTCGATGCTATTCAGATGGCAGGCATTACAGCACTCTCATCTTCCCAGCAGTGTGTTGCTGACATGAACAAGATCTATGAAGAAAGAAGAGATGTTCTGCTTAAAGGACTGAACGGAATCGGTCTTGATGTAAAAGCACCAAAGGCAACTTTCTATGTATGGACACCTGTACCTGACGGACACGATTCCATTGGTTTCTCCAAACTCCTGCTTGAAGAGGCAGGCATTGTTGCAACACCAGGTGTTGGATTTGGTGAACACGGAGAAGGCTACATACGCTTCGCACTAACCCAGACAGCAGAAAGGATATCAGAAGCTGTTGGAAGGATGGAAAAACTCACTATCTGAAACCATCCTTTTATTTTTTACTTTTTTGTTATTTTTAAGATTTGCATACTTTGAAAAAGTTTTGCAAAGATCATTTCCAGTCAAACCAAAATTTGCCATCAAACAGGCTCTCTATTTTCAGGAGCTATATTCTTATCAATAGATTTTCCATAGGGACAGGTAAGGTTGCATATAGTGCAGGACATGAAACCATGCCTGGAAATTCTCCGAATGTGTTTTTCCCACTTGTCATCGAGATCCTCGTCGAATTTATGAGCTACAACACACTTGTCGTAGATCACTTTCTGCCCCGGTAGTACTCCCTGGGAAGGACCAGGTATTATAGCCTGATATGGACAACTTATGACACATCTGGATCTCTTTTGACAGAGCGGCTGTTCGGCACAGAGGTCACGGTTAAATGGTTCATCGGGTTCGAGTTCTGCATTGGTCAACACCGAGATCCAGCGCACTCGCGGGCCATATTCAGGAGTTATTACCTGGGTATTGTGTCCGATAAAGCCCAATCCTGCAAGATGTGCTGCCACCTTTATGTGTACATCATGGCTTGGTACAGCATCGTATCCCATGTCTTTAAGCCAGGAGCTGATCCTCCATGCACGAGCCTCGGTTACTTCATAGTAAAGACTATGGCATTTTGCATTTCCAACAGACGATACTCCAGCATTCGATATGCTGACATTCATCCCTTCATCCATTATCACCATACCCAGCACAAACAGAGATCTTGCATCTGGCATGACCTCAGATGGGCGCATGAGACCACGGCCAGGCAGAACATCAACTTCTTCCATCTTTTTGATGTTTGAAACACCAAATAACTGGAATCCTTCGTCTAAAGCCTTTTTATGAATTCTTTCCTTCAAGACCACCATATCACTTCTCTATGAAAATATAACCAGAATAAAATGAATTCAATTACAGAGCCGAAAACAGCAAAAAAACACTTTTAACAAACGAGATATCAGAATTGCTGCGCAATAAAAAAAGATAAAGGGGAAATGAAAGTGCCCTTATTCTTTTTTACAATAACGAATCAGGATCTATACGACCACTTCTGATCATATGGTCTGCAATGACAAGTGCTATCATTGACTCTGCAACCGGTACCATCCTCGGAGGGATCGTGGGATCGTGACGACCATGTATCGCAACATCGATCTCTTCCATACTTTTAAGATCAACACTTTTCTGGGTCTTGGATATTGAAGGAGTCGGTTTTACAGCTGCACGACAAACTATGGGCATTCCTGTGGAAATCCCACCAATGATACCACCTGCATTATTGGTATCCTGAACCACGGCGCCATCCTCAAGAATGAAGGCATCGTTCATCTGACTGCCAGCCATGCCTGCACATTCAAAACCTGCACCTATCTCAACACCTTTTACGGCACCTATACCCATTAGTGCAGCAGCAATATCGGCATCCAGTTTGCTGAACACGGGCTCTCCAAGACCTCTTGGAACTCCTGTGGCAATTATCTCAACAATACCACCAATACTATCACCCTCTTCACGGGCAAGTCTCACACGTTGCAGCATCTCTTCGGCTGCTTCAAGGTCTGCACACCGGACAGGTGTTGCATCAACGTTTTTGCGCACATCCTCAAGAGGAAGAGATGAAGCCTTGATACCGCCAAGTTCCACAACGTGTGCAATGACATCAATACCTGAAATGTCCAGCAGTTTTCTGGCAATTGCCCCTGCTGCGACCCTGCCAATGGTTTCCCTGCCTGATGACCTGCCGCCACCTCTGTGGTCGCGTATACCATATTTTTCAGTATAGAAAAGGTCGGCATGGCCAGGTCTTGGAATGTCCCTGATATAATCATAAGCATTCGGATTTGCATTCTTGTTCCAGACAAGCATGGATATGGGAGTTCCTGTGGTCTTACCCTCAAATACACCGGAAAGTATTTCCACTGAATCTGATTCTGATCGAGGGGTAGAAACCTCGTTCTGTCCAGGACGACGCCTGTCCAGGTCTTTCTGTATATCCTCTTCAGAAATTTCAAGTCCTGCAGGTACACCGTCAACCACTACACCTACAGCCTTTCCATGTGATTCTCCCCAGGTTGTGATCCTGAAAGAATGTCCAAAGGTGTTTCCCGGCATGAGAGTATAGAATCCCTGATATTATTTATAATTATAATTTTCACTGCTCTTCTGATGGCTCTATATGCACCAGAACTTCCTCCACACCTTCAAATCTCTCTTTGAGACGGTACTGGACAATGTGAGCAAGCTTATGTGATTTGTAGGTTGACATTTCAGGATCCACCTGAATATGCAGGTCGACAAAAATATTTCCTTGTGAACCACGTGTACGAATGTTGTGACAGCCCATGATACCTTCAATATCATCTATGTTGCTACATATATCATCAGGATCAATGCGGGATTCATCACAGAGGATGGAGACACTGCTAAAGATTATCTGGATTCCTGCATGCAGGATCACAATCGCAACCAATATGGAAATTATTGGATCGACCAACGGGTAACCTGCTTTGATCACAGCAAGTCCCAATATGACAGACAGGGACACATAAATATCACTTTTAGTATGCGCTGCGTCAGCGATCAGCACATCACTATTAAGCTTTTCACCGTTCTTGCGTTCGTAGGTAGTCACTGCAAAATTGACCGCCATTGTGGCGATCATAACAGCAAAACTGAAAATTGTGACCTCAGGAGAAGAGCCGTTACCAAATCTTTCAAAGGCGGAGTGCACGATCTCAAATGCCACTATTCCAAGTAAAACTGCAATGAAGATCGATGCTATGGTCTCAAACTTCCTATGACCATATGGATGTTCTTTATCAGGAGGTTTGGAAGCTATCTGTATTCCAACAAGCCCAATTATATTGGATACACCATCAAAAAGAGAATGATAACCATCAGACTGCATACTGAGTACATTTGTCAGCATACCGTAGGCCAGTTTGGCAAAAGCTACCGCCAGATTCAGAAATAGCACATAGAACATGATCCGTTGCATTTTTCTGAAGCGCGAATCCATGTTGTGCATGCTGGCAATTACGACTGCGAACAATATAAAACATCTGATAATTCAATCTAACAATTAAAGGATAAACAATAAACATATTATATATCAATACTAAATATACAAATCTGTTTTGAAACAAGACTGGTGATATTTTGATACTCCCAAAAAGCAAAAATATTTTGATCCTTATTTTTATTTTCCTGATATCCACATCATTGGGATGCCTTGAAACTCCTGTTGCAACTCCTGCACTCATTGATGAAGATGCACTGACAGCCTACGGATGGTCGCAGGCAGAGGATATCCAATACAACACTTTCGAGCAGGAACTATCCAATTCCACAAATTTGACATTTAACAGTACAGTGGTGACTTACCGCAACGACAGGCTTGCCAGCGATATTGAAGCACAGGCGCAGGTATTCAGAGATGAGTACAGACTCCCTTCAGACGTGCCAGTCCCAATGCTCAAGGCAGTGATCATAACCAACCGCATTACACTCCCGGGAAAGGCGAATGTGCCCTCTGAACTTATCGCGAAGATCCTTGAGAGCAGCATTGAAGATGCCAACGAACAGAACAGTGTTGAATCTTTCAATGAAAGTAGCAAAATGCAGCTTACTGCAGATAATGGAGCAGCTATTCATCTATCCACATTCACCGGCTCTACGCACATGGAGAACAGCAGCCTGAGAATACTGGGATTTGTAGCACTTATTGAAAGCCAGGATTCCAGTACGATAGTGTACGGAATGGTACCAAACGGAACATTCCCTGTTAATATCGGGCCACTGGAAGCGGATCTGTTCTCCATTGACGGCGAAAAAGAGCTCAATGAGATGATAGAACTTATCAAGACGATAGATTAACTGTAACCGGAAATTATAATTGATATTAACCCAGATTTTTATTCATGGTAAAAATCGCAATTACAGGAAAGGGCGGTGTTGGCAAGACAACAATTTCCGGTACTCTTGCCCGCATGCTTGCAAGGGATGGATACGATGTACTTGCCATCGATGCTGATGCGGATATGAATCTTGCATCGTCCCTTGGAATAGACAATGCTCCGGAACCCCTTACCAACTACCAGGACCTCATTGAGGAGCGTGCAGGGGAAAAAGGAGGCATGTTCAAATTCAACCCGAAGGTTGATGATATTGTGGACAAGTTCGGCGTTGTGGGACCGGACAATGTAAAGATGCTTGTCATGGGTACCGTTGAAAGGGGCGGAAGTGGTTGTATGTGTCCTGCATCCGCATTCCTGCGGGCTTTTTTGCGCCATGTGGTCCTTAAGGAAAATAATGCTGTGATCCTTGACATGGAAGCAGGCATCGAGCACCTTGGAAGAGGAACAACCCGTGGCATAGACCTTATGATAATAGTCGTTGAGCCAGGCATGAGATCCATCGAGACAGCACAGAGGATCAAGGAACTGTCCGAGGGAATCGAAATAGCACACCTTGCTGCAATAATCAACAAGGGGACTTCAGCTAATATCAAACCTAAACTTGAAGAACTTGGCATTCCGGTGCTTGGGGAAGTGCCATACGACACTGAGCTCGTCGAAGCCGATTTCCAGGGACTGTCACCCATCGATGTTGGAGGAAAATGGGTTGATTCACTCACAAGCATCAAGAATAATATGCTTGAGATGATAGCAGGTTTTGAGGAAGAAGACAAAGAGAAATGAATCAAATATTGATGTTATGAAATTCAAGACCTCATGCCAGGATGTTACATCCTACATCACAAAAGACGGTTCATTGATCAAAGAGCTGATGCACCCTCTTGTACATGGTAATTTAGCCCAGAGCCTTGCTGAGGCCACCGTACCTGTGGGAAGCTCCACTGACCTGCACCGACACAATATTACAGAGGAAATATACCATATTTTATCGGGTAGCGGTGTCCTCACACTTGGAAACAAGATCATTGAAGTGCAGGAAGGAGATTCAGTATGCATCCATCCAGGAACCCCGCACAGTATTGAAAATACCGGGGCAAAGGATCTCAGAATACTCTGTTGCTGCTCCCCGGCATATTCACATGATGATACTGAGATTCTTTAATGGGACTGACATCCCATTATCATTGAAGAATTAATTCTCAAATATAGTCATCCAGATAAGTTGCCTTTCCTGATTCCACAGAGATCACGGTATTCAGCATTCCATCGTTGAAACTGAAAGTGTAATTTCCTGGCATTAATTACATTCCATCAGAGAACACATTCCAGCCACCTGAATAATTGTAGACAAGTTGTTTTTTTCAATGACAAAGAGCTTGATACCCCCGCATCTGTTTTTGAAGAAAGGAAGAAACGAGCCGGATTAAAGTATGATAAAGAAAAAGGATGGGTATTTAAAACACCTAATCCCGCCTGAACCACATAATTATTGAGAATACTAGTAACAGTGTCAAAGCTGAGAATCCTGGAGCTGAGGTGTTATCTTCTCTTTCTTCAATTGCTACATCTTCTGGCATCTCTACAATTGCTACATCTTCTGGCATCTCTACATCTAGCTGCACTTCCTCACTGGCAGGTCCAGAAAATTGAAAAGCCACGCCTACGTCCTGAATGCCTCTTTTCTGGGCTTCTGCATCATGTATTTTGTATATATCATCGATTGTGGTTTTGTTGACTTTTGATCCTTCCAAAAATTCAACTGTAAAGTATCCAGTGAAATCATATCCATAACTTATTACTGAGCCATTATTTGGATGGTGGTATTTTAACATTAGAGGAGCGATCTGTCTCAGGAAATCGTGCATTTGGTCTACATTTAATATTGTTTTATTTCCTCGTATCTCGATGACATTTGGACCAATTCCGGAATCTTGGAATTCATCAACATACTCTGAACCATCATTGTCTACCGCTGTAACGGTGCCCACACTTGCTAACAAAAATACAAATAAAACGATTGCTGTGTATGATTTCATGTATTCGCCTCATCGTAAAAAATAAAAAATCGTTTTTAATATTTTTCTCTTTTTCTTACTTAATTCTTTGTATTTTAGCTCAAGTTAATTCCAACGTCTAAAATACGTTAAAAATCATATACTGCTGCAAATGCAGCAAAGTCGATAGAATTTATATCGCCATCGTCATTAATCTGTCAAATAAAGTAAAGGATAACCGGCAGCAATATCACACCCATAGCATGACTCTTTCTGATTTTCAAAAATGGTGCAAGCATTCCCACGGGAGTTGCTACTATGAAGATCATCAAACCGAACAATCCGGTAAATAGGAGACTCATGATAGCAAGAACAGCGATCACGGTGTAAGCAAGCAGCGAGTAATCTATTTTGGAGATACTGCGATGGATGTTGTCCCCCAGGAAGATGGTTGAGAAATAGGAGAGAATTGCTGTCAGAGAAATAACACAGAGGAACAGAAGCATGTTGGAGCTATTAAGGGAAATGTCACCAAGCAATTCATTCACCGCAACCATGGCTCCATTCCTGGATCTGCTTATGACTGCAAGGGCAAATAGACCGAAGATTGCATTGCATGTATTGACACCTGATACCGAAACTATGAATTCCTTTGAAGGAGCGAGGTCTGTTTCATCATTCAGGCTGCGAATCGCATGAGATGGTTTTGAGAACTCCTGTTTAATGAACAGCCTGGCGAAGACTGTTGCAATGGACGATGATATTCCCGGCAGCCAGGCCACGAGTGATCCGGAGATACCGCCAACCATTATACCCCTGAATATGCGTTTTCTTTCAAGCTCTATCCTTGATGGGAGCTGAGCAGGTATTACAGGGTTGGAAAGCATGCTTATGATAAGCTGGGACGAGCCGAAAAGTCCGCTGAGCAGAGGAAGGAGTATGGATGGTTCACCCAGTGACAATAGTGGTTGCATCAGGTACTCCAGCTTGAAGGCGATCAAGCCCAGAGAACCGCTCACCAGGAAGACCAGCAGGGCATAGAACCTGCTCTTCCAGTGTGCAAGTGAACCCTGCCCCGGAACGAACTCACCTTTTTCGCTCACCAACATGATGAGAACCACCAGAATGAGTAGTAGAGCCATGTGTGACTGTATCAGTGGATACGCTAAACCGAACAATAAGGACATTGGAGCAGCGATGAGCAAGGCAAGGGCAACGGACCCTGCGCTTCCCAGTGCAGACAGACGGATAGCCTCGGAGCCCTTCCCTTCCAACAGAAGTGTGTGTCCTGGCAGGACTGCCAGAGATGTTTGGGTATAAATGGCAATATAGCATATTTTGCGAATTAGTTAACCCTTTTGGTTAACACATATTTTTTGAGTAAAGGAAAAAAGGAATACCTCTCACATGAGCTAATCCACGGTTTCCTCCCAGAACCATTAATCCATATCAGTATTCGCTGTAAACTCAGCATACACCGGATAATGGTCTGATACTGCCACAGTTTCGTCATACGTCAGGTTGTATTCCAGGTCAAACCTATGAACTCCAAAATCTCCTGTGAAATCACTGTGATCGGTCAGGATGATTCGGTCATAGGTGTACTCAGTTGCCTTTGTGGTGGTGTCGTGTGTGTCATCAATTACCCAGTAGTAGTCATCGGGGTCTGAGCTTGAATCTTCATCGAAGTACGAACCGTCAGCATTGAGATCTCCCAGGATAAGGTTAAATAATTATCCATATCGCACAATGCGCGTTTCATTTTGATTTCCAGCTTGAAAATTTCCAATTGAAATGGACAATATTTATATTTTGCCTATAAATTAAAACGCATATTAATGTATGTACTCTTGTGCACAAATAATGCCAAACTTGAAATCCCTATAATTTAGCATATCCCATAAATATATACTTGAAGGCTTTTTCTGTAAAGGGTAAAACTTAGTATGCTTGCCCAGCCAGGCCAAAGGCGATGGGCTTAGGACCCATTCTCGTAGGAGTTCGTGAGCTCGAATCTCACCTCCCGCACTATTTTATGGTGAGAATGCTCCCATCCTTTCCAAATCCCCTGAACAATGGACCCTCCACTTTCCATGTTCGAATGTAATTGGAGATAAGCAACGCAATGTCCGAGTCAATGCTCAGGGTGTGCCAAACACTGCGCTTCTTCACATAGAACTTAATCGTTAGGCTATGGAAGTCAATGTCCTCGGTCCTGATGTTCAGTAATCGCTAATCCTCCCACCAGTTATCCACATCATCTGAAGAAGAAGCTTGTTCCGCTCCTTAATCTGAAGGTTCCGTGTGGACTTTCGCTTCAGTTCATTATACTTCTTCTCAACAGCTTCCAACAGGACTTGATACTCATTGATTGTCAGGTGGTCGGTCTGTGTCTGCAACACTAAGTCCCTTGTTTGAAATGGAATAATTCCCGCCATTATTTCCCACGCTCCTTTAGTTTACAATAAAAAGAAATGTAAAGAAGTATATAAGTTATGTAGCTATTAGCAGAAGGGATTGATAGGGCAATAGTGGAAATCAGGTCCTTAATGTTTACATTTTATCTAATTTTGTAAAGGGTAATTTTCGAAGAGAAATCACTGAATTAATGTGGCTCTTTGGAGGATTTCTACAGAGCCGAATGTACATTAAGTTATAATGTTCATGTAGATTATGGAGTGGTCAGCTCAAAGTCCCAGGTCCTTTGCAATTTCCAGGAATTCTTTTCCTTTGTTGGTGGTCACATATATATTTCCTTTATGTTCGATCAGTCCTTTTTCCTCTAGCATAACAAGATACCTGTTGACCATATCAAAGTTTAGATTTGCACTGTAGACTATGTGCGTCTTCTTAGATCCTTCCATTGCAGCCTTTAATATTTCCACACAAATGGCAGTTCTGCTTCTTCTGATAATAACCACATCCACTAGTAAATCATCTAAATTTTGCGCAATGTAGTACGTTTACACCCATAGTCTTTGACATTGTTTCACTGCTGAATTCATAAATGAACGTTTATTTAATACCAAATGAATACAGCTGGAATGCTCCAATTCATCCCAGCGTTAACATCAGGTATCATTTTCTGGATTTATACATGTAAATTCCAATCACAGCTACAACAAGGACTATGCCTAAAACGACAATTGCATTGCTGCCTTGTGATGTGCTTACAGGTACAGGTTCACTCTCTTCTGCACCCAGATCGTCTGAAGTACTCTGAAGTACGGTTTCTTCCGGTTCATCCCGGACTTCCTCAGTAGCACTGGTAGTTTCTATTTCTTCTCCAACGCTAGCACTACTGAAACCTCCACCGCCGCCACCACTGCTGCCGGTGGTTGTTGCCTTTGTCCCAGCATCAATTACAGGTGCTGGTGAAGATGCAGTAAGATCTACGGATACTACGTCGCCAATATTGTATCCACTAAGGTCCAATGTCTGTGCCTCTACTCCATCCACATACATCGTGACTATTTTATAAATTGAACTAACTCCAAGCCTGTTGCTGCGTTCATCGCCAAAAAAGCCCTCATTAGTTACCGTTGTTCTAGCTACAGTATTCCCTTCAGCTACAACTGTGACTTCTGTGCCTGCAACTGCAGGATTTCCGTCAACCAGTAAGCTTCCTTCTAGTACGATAGGAGGCCCATTTGCTGAAACCGGCACTACCATAAATGCCAATAAAATGACTGATACTTGTAATAGCAATATACCATATTTTTTATTATTTATCATACGTCCCACCTTTGATAAAGCAAAAAAGCAGTGAGAAAAACTCACTGCAAAATCCTTTGGTTTCATGCGCCTCTCTCAGGCCAGTACACACTCCTCGTCCACGAATACATAGAATCCTTCGTACATATTCATGTCAAAGACATCAGTACCTACGTGGTTGCCATTGATGACACCTTCCACTCCGTTGTATCCAACAAATGCATACTCGTTTGTGGTTGGCATCCATGGTCCTTTGACCTTGGAATAGCAATCATCTATGGATGTAAGACTTATCTCAGCGGACAATTCTACATCTGCAGTGTGGCCAATAGCATTCCATCCTTCACAAAGTGTTAGGGATGCTGGTGTGGATGGTACCTGTGGTACCAGATAGTCATCATTTATGACAACAGATTCTGTCAGGTTGTTGTGTATCCAATAGGCTTTGAGTGGTTCAAAGTCAGTTGGCACTTCCATTGCACCTGTACATGCGTTATCATAGAAGATACTGTCAATCACACTACTATTGAAGTCCTGTAGTACATTGTCAATAGATGCGTTCTCGAGTGTCTCTGGGATAGATATCAGGCTCCAGCCTGGCATCAGTTCTATACCTTCAACTGGTGGTACTGTTGGCACGCTGCTTAGCTCTACAGTGTCATCAAATACATCCAGATCAGGCAGAGGAGCTGCACCATCTACAACTGTGACATCCTTAAGGTCAAGGTCGTAGAATCCATCAGCAGCACCAGCCTTTACCTCAAAGTGAATGGTAAGGAAGTCGCCAGCCTGTGGGAAAGGAGTAGCATCTGCAAGAGCAAATGATATCTCACCATCATCTGTCAGATCCTGGACGATAAACACATCTGTACCTTCAGGACCCATCAGACCATTGTAAGTAGCTCCAGTTACACTAAGAGCACCGCTGTGATACATCATGTCGAATTCCACTGCGGAAACTGTGTCATCCACTGAATCAAGTCCTACAACTGCATCAAAGACATCACCCTCACCGAATACACCTGGATCGGCTACGATCTGAACGAATGGGTCTTCTCCAGGAACCACTACGCCATCACCGATTTCTGCCTCTCCGTCGTTGATAACTACACCTGGCATGGCAGCGCCGCCATTCACAAGCATAACATCCATCAGATCAAGTAGGTATAGTCCATCTGCTGCACCCACATTTACTTCAAAGTCCACGGTAAGCAATGTACCGTCCTGTGTAGCAGGAGTTGCATCTGCGATAGCAAATGATATCTCACCATCATCAGCCAGATCCTGGACGATAAACACATCTGAACCTTGTGGACCCATCAGACCACTGTAGGTAGCTCCAGTTACACTGAAAGCGTTGTCATACTCCAAATTTAATTCCAGAGCTGAGAGAGTAGATCCATCTGAATCTACATTCACATCTACTGAAAAGACATCTCCTGGAGCAAGACCATCCACAAGTGCTGGATCAATGGACACTGATGGTGCTGCTGCTGCAAGACCAATGCCTACCAGGAAACATGCGCAAAATATTAAAAGGGAGGTAGTCGAAACCACCAAACCCCTCATTTTTTTATTTGTCATGATTGCACCTCGGTTAGAACTCATATGCTGCAGCGAACTGTGCAAAGTCAATGATGTCAATCTTGTCATCTTCATTGAAGTCGAAGACAACATTGTATTTCTCATCGCCTACTGCAGTGTTGTATGCCTGGGCAAACGCTGCGAAGTCAATGATGTTGACAGTTCCGTCACCGTTGCTGTCACCCTTCATCTCATCTACTACTGGAGGTAGTGGTTCAGCTCCACCGTTCATGTAGATACCAGTTCCATCAGTTGGATCGAAGGTGAACATCATCCTTGGATATTCTGTTGGGAAGATAGCAGCATTGTTACAGTACACTGTATTAGGTGCTGTGAATGAGCTGGTCAACAGATAGTCACCGTTTCCGCCTGCATTTGGAACATCCGGGTAGACAAATTCCTTGTAGAAGTCTGGCATTGTATGGATGTGTAGCCACTTCCAGGATTCAGGTGCCTCTACTGTAGCAGCAGGAGTTGTACCGATGCATCCTTCTCTGAGTATTTCCAGGAGGTTGGTGTGGAACCTGTCCTCATAGTCCTTACCAGTGAAGTAGATCTCAGTTGCTGGCACGTCAACGAACATGCGTTCTGCTACTGTGTCGTATGCAGAGCCGATGTACTGGTCATGATACCAGAGCAGGTCATCAGTTGCACCGAAGTCACGGTATTGTCCATAGTAGCATTCCAGGTATTCATTTGGTGTCTTGTGGTTTTGAACAACGTCAATGTCATCGATCATAATGTGGTTCCCGTTGAATGGTGGGAGCACTGGTATGATCTCATTGTTGTCAACCATTTCCTTGGTTACTGACAGGTCGTTCAGCTTGACATCCTGGTGTTCTGGTATTGGGTTCCTGATTGTAATGTACTTGACACTATTCTCTTCAGGACCATATATCATTGCAACAGCATATTCTGCACCATCTACGAAGAATGACTCACCTGTGTGGACCAGACGTGCGACACGGATCAATACCTTGCTGCTATCTGTGCTGGTACCAAAGATCTGCATTACCCATGGTTCATAGAAGTTTGGTGTACCCATGCTTACGGTGTGACGTCCTGAACTCAGTAGTCCCTGCTCGACATCTATGGAGTGTAGACCTCCAATCTGTTCTGGGCCTGGGTATGTTGGGTTCTGTTCGTTGTTACCGTTGTAGAATACCTTTACAGCAACTCTGTCGATTTCGCCCTGTCCATCGTAATAGATACCTTCGATCTCTACAATGTGGTCAAGGAACTGTATCCTATCACCAACAGCGAGTGCGAATATCTCAGAGCCGAGGGCAACGTCCTTTCTTCCATCACTGTTGAAGTCAGAAACTGCCATCAGGTATGTCGGGTCATCCTTACCGTCATAGTTAATGTCGAAGCTGTCAAGACCGACCTGGTTAGCATCGTTGTCTGCAGCTGGGAACCAGAAGTGTGTCCAGAATGAATAAGTCTGCCTTGGATCAAACGGTCTACGTGGGGTTCCATCAGGTGTTGCCATACCTCTGGTTGGCTGGAAGTGCTTGTCAACGAACATGTAAGTGTACTCATTCACGACATCCTCCCAGATGTACTTGTTTGGCTCATCAAGCCATACGCGACCTGTTGGTTCATCGTATTCAGGAACGAACCACTGTCTGAAGAATACCTTCTCGTGTGAGTCCTTGTTGTCCACAACAATTCCTGCCTTGATCTTGGCTGGATTGAGTGTTACAAAGTCCTTCTTAGGTGCTTCTGCATTCAATGGGTCAAATGGTGCTTCAGGATCAGTGTATGGGAATGCTGCATCCATGTTGTTTTCACCATAGACTCTGAGTCCATTGGTTTCAGTGTCTATTTCGTTAACATAGATATCTTCTGCTCCTGTCTCCTGGTCATAGGCGAACACAAGTCTCTGTGGCTGGACAACATTTTCAGGGTTGCAAACGAAATCTTCTTTCAGGCATATCTCTGAGTTCTCTGCTCTGAAGGAACTTGTGAACAGGAAGTCACCTGTACCATCATCTGCATCAGGCAGTTCTGGGTAGACAAATGTCTTGTAGAAGTCTGGCATTGTACGGATGTGTAGCCACTTCCATGCTTCGTCGCCTTCAACATTGCTAAGTTCTGCACCTTCATCGAGCATCTCGAGCAAGTTGGTGTGGAACCTTGGTTCAATATCCTTGGCGGTGAAGTATATAAGCAATGGATCGACATCGTAGATCTTACGTTCTTCTACTGTGTCATAGTCATAGTGGATACCTATGGCTTCATACCATTCACCATCTGGTGCAGCTTCATTCTTTATTTCACCATTGTAGAATGTGTCACATAGACTAACAAAGGTGGCTGCCTCATTAGACTCAGGAAGGTTGATGTCATCCACCATTGTGTGCACCTTGTTGAATGGTGGCAGCAATGGGAGATACTCGTCATTGTCAACCATTTCTTTGACAATTGAGAGGTCATTAAGTGCGACATCCTGGTGTTCTGGTACTGGGTTCCTGATTGTGATGTACTTGACTGAGTCATATTCAGGACCATAGATTGCAGCAACATCATATTCTGCACCATCTACGAAGAATGTCTCTCTTGTGTAGAGCTGACGTCCTACTGTCATCAGAACCTTATCATGGAATACGCCTGTAGCTTCAATCTCGAGGAACCATGGTTCATAGAACTGTGGACCGTTCATTGATACTGTGTGACGTCCTGCGCTAAGGCCATCCCAGCCTTCAACGTCAACGGAGTGCAGTCCACCGATCTGCTCAGGTTCATCGTTACCAGTGTAGTATATATATACAGCAACTCTGTCAACCTCACCCTGTCCATCGAAGTAAATACCTTCGACTTCGACAATGTGGTCAAGGAACTGTACTTTGTCACCGACTCCTACACCCAGAAGATCTGAACTGATCTGTATATCCTTGTAACCATCGTGGTTGAAATCGCCGACCTTCTTAAGGACAACCATATCGTCTACACCATCGTAGTTGATATCGTAGCCATCAAGACCGATCTGTGCATCGTCATTGTCTGCAACAGGGAACCAGAAAGTAGTCCAGTAGGACCTTGTTGGGCTCTTTGCGGTTGCAGCTCTTGGCTGGTAGTGCTTGTCTACGAACATGTAGGTATAATCTGTAACTACATCTTCCCAGACGTACTCATTGTGGTCTGGAATCCACTCACAACTTATTTGTGGCCAACTGAATAAATCAGCATTGTCCTCAGTTATGAGTTCTTCTGATGTCACGCCATCTCTTACGATGGTGCATCTGAAGTCATCGAGCCATACCATACCGGTTGGTTCGGTGTATTCAGGTACGAACCACTGTCTGGCAAATACCTTCTGCTTGGAGTCGATATTGTTTGCAACAATACCATCTTCCATTAATGCAGGATTAAATGTAACAAAATCTTTCATTGGCGATTCTACATTCATAGGATCGAACGGTCCTTCTGGATCAGTGTATGGGAATGCGGCACTGTATCCATTTTCACCATAGATCCGCAATGTGTTTACTTCGTGTTCATCAGCACTTGCAGTAGCTGCTACCATAAAAATTGCAATAAGAGCAATAGCAACTATTAAAATTTGGTGCTGGATCTTTACTTTCATCCTTAAAATCCTCCTTTCTAGCCATACCGACTTCCGATACCATCAAACATGACTTCGTCTCCACTCGTTTAATGCGTTTAATGATAACAAAGTAAAGCTGCCTTGGACGTACCCACTGACAACCCCAGATAAAGATTGTATGTTAGAAGTTATAAACTGATACGGAATAGAGATTCAGATAATTGTTCTAGAACAAATGTTGCGAACATAGTTACGAAACAATGTTACTGAACAAATACATCGCACTATTTCTCCGGGTTATAGGTAACTCTGTTTTTTGTACGCTATTACCAACTAGGTGCAAAACCGACAAATCGATTTTTAAAACAGTTCATACAACATCACTTTGAAAAGATACATAAAGACTTCAAGTCAGTTTGAAGTTTAGGTATAACCTAAATAATAAAAAATCCTAGTGGAATGCAAGGAGTAAGAACCTATGCTAAATACACAAAAAATACTGGCTTTGCTTTTCATATGTACTTTAGTCACAGCCACCCTTTTAGTATCTGGCTGCACTGAAGCGGTGAATGATGCAGAAGATATGAACAACGAAGAAGATGATACGATCCCGGATGGGGATGACACTGAATACATCGTCCGTGATGCTATAGTTGATGATATCCAAATCATTATAATGGAATCATTCCCGTTGCAGGTAAGTGTGAATGCTGTAGGAAACCTTCCTGACGGATGCACTGTCATCGATGAGGAAAACATCAAGGTCACAAGGGATGGAAACACCTTCGATGTAGCCCTGAAGACCAAAAGACCAGCAGATGCGATCTGCACTCAGGCACTTGTATCCTTTGAAGTGAATATCCCTCTGGAAGTGTATGGTCTTGAAGCGGGTGTCTATACAGTGAACGTGAACGGTGTGACGGATACGTTCGAGTTTACTGTTGACAATGTTATTGATTGAGGTTCTGGTGAAACCTCATTCTTTTTCAGATTATTTCTTCTTCAGGAAACACTCCAAGTCTCACTCTGATAAAGTCGTACATTTCCTGTGCGATATCTATATTACAGCAGCGTTCCAACCCATCTTCTTCCAATCAGTATAAGAAATACTGAGTATCTTTTGCCTAACATCCTCTGAATCCTGCCTTTCAACAGCATACTTAGGCTTAATAAACTCAATAGCCTTCCTCTTACCAACAAGATACTGAGCTAGCTCTCTAGTTTTCAGTAAAAGAACGTAACTCCAGATCATTGATTTTCCTCTGGGACTACTCATAATTTTAATGCTGTTAAATTTTAATGTGTAACAATATATTTTGAAACAAAGATGCTAAATAAGGAGGAAACATACTGATTATTATGGGTTATTTGGGAGTGACTCATCAAATAGGATATTCGGAATTATATCAGATTAGAGAAGAGACATCTATATGGGTGGTAGTAAAGATGTCTCTTTTCTACGCATTGTTTTTGACTCTGTGGAAACCTATCAAAATCAAATCACAGGTTAAAATGGTCAATTATCAGCAATAGCAGAATGTGGGGGAAATAATCATGAACTGTATAAGCTGCCTATATTGTAAATCAATTAATTTGTTCACAAAATGCGCAGGTGTTTCCGGAAGATGTCAGGCTGGCATATGTCACTACTGCAGCCATCCTGAAAACAGAAATCCAGTACCTATCATACCAAACGGTGCTATAATGCTGGATACTTGTCCTGTTTCCCAGGGTACTGAATGAATGTGCAATGTTCCATTTAAACAAACTCTTATTTGTCTCGATAACAAATAGTTACCTTCTTCACATTTCCAGCCTTAGGTTCAAATTCCCTTCCTTTACTTTTTTCTTCAAATAAGCCAAAGCACTTCTATGTTTTATTCCAATTTCTCTTGCCTCCTCAGGAGTTAGATTCAGGATAAAATCATAAACTGACTTTTCGGTGATGAATTCTTGAGCCTTCTTCACATCCAACGCCTACTCATCAATATTATTTGCTTCCTTGCCGATATACACACATCCTTTAGGCTTCAGATATCTTCTTTGTAGAACTCCAATATCCCCTTTAAATTTGGGAGTCAGAACCAATATCTTCTGCTTGATACATTCTCAGCATTCTTCTTCATATAATGCAAAGTTCCTTTATTATGGGTAATCGGAAACCCGGTTTATGTTCGTCTGGCTTTTCATATCCTCATCCCACCACTAACACCAAACCCAGCTGAGAACCTCGGCACACTCTTCCTCGGCTTCTCCGGGGGCAACAGTTCAGTCAAAGCCCACACCAATGCATCCACTCGGTCAGGACTCTTCCCTTCTCCCGGAATCCAATCACACATCTGATTCTCAAGGTATGCTCGACCATTTCACCACCATTGTTTGTTTCCCCGACTACCCTGTCAGCATTGTGTTTGTTGAAACTTGAAATTGCCTCGTGGGCCCACTGCCTTGGGGATAGATGACATGTGTAATCGCCCAGGATATACCCATGCTTGTTTTTGTCAATCCCTGCAACGATGATGCCTGTGTCATCTGAACCATCCTTAGAGGTGGCTGCAGGATCCACACCAACAACTACTCTGATTAGGTCAGGTATCTTGTGAACACGGTTATCATCAATGTCCTTCCTCTGCCAAAGTGCATCGGGATTGTCGTCAAGGATTTCAGCATTCAACTCCTGTCGGCCTAACCTCGTTCCTTCATACTTGCTGATGATGATATCCACAAATGCAGGGGCAAGATTCGATACGTTATCGTATGTACTGCCTTTTGTGACAGCTGTTACAGGATTCTTCAGGATATCCTTCACCAAGGGAATTGGTCTTGGTGTGGTGGTGATTCCCAGCATCAGTTGATTTATTTGTGTATCAAATGTGGCCGGGTTTATCTCGGATGCCATGTGGGAAAGTCTGGGCTATCAGTATAAAAAGGAAAGTTGAAAAATATAAGAGGCATGTTGATTGGGGGGATGGGTGGTGGTACATAAAAGTATGTGTATAGCTAAAAAGCTCACATGCCTCAAATAACAATTAACGCTGTGATATTAGTATATATCTGTTCCAATCTTTTAATAATATATTATCAAGTGTTAATATTAATCGAAATCGTGTCTCTCATTGTTCTTTTATCCATTGCTAACGGTGTTAACTTTTTAATGAATGTTTTTTCGAATCACAGTTTCACAAAGAATATAGTTATTGTAAAGCAAATATAAACAACACATAAAAACTCAGATTTTGTATAAATTCGTGGGGAAAGAGAATGAGAATCAAACAAAATGCAGTTGTTTGTATTGGAATATTATTTGCTTTTTTGATTATTGCAATAGGAACTGCTACTGCTTTAGAAACACCAGCAGAAGAATGGAACAAGACCTTTGGCGGTACAAGCACTGAGAATACTAAATCTGTTCAACAAACCACAGACGGTGGGTACATACTGGCAGGTCCCACAAATTCTTTTGGTGCAGGCGGTCATGATGCTTGGTTGATTAAGACCTATGCAAATGGTACTGAAGAATGGAACAAGACCTTTGGCGGTACAGATCTTGATGATGCTGAATCTGTTCAACAGACCTTAGACGGGGGATACATACTAGCAGGTCACACAGTTTCTTTTGGTGCAGGTAGCAATGATGCTTGGCTAATCAAGACCTATGCAAATGGTACTGAAGAATGGAATAAGACCTTCGGCGGTACAGATCTTGATGATGACCAATCTGTTCAGCAGATCCCCGACGGGGGATACATACTGGCAGGTTCCACCAATTCTTTTGATGCAGGTAGCAATGATGCTTGGTTGATTAAGACCTATGCAAATGGTACTGAAGAATGGAATAAGACCTTCGGCGGTACAGATCTTGATGATGCTGAATCTGTTCAACAGACCTCCGACGGGGGATACATATTGGCAGGTTACACAGTTTCTTTTGGTGGAGGCGGTTATGATGCTTGGTTGATTAAGACCTATGCAAATGGTACTGAAGAATGGAACAAGACCTTTGGCGGCACAAACACTGATGATGCTGAATCTGTTCAGCAGATCCCCGACGGGGGATACATACTGGCAGGTTCCACAAATTCTTTTGGTGCAGGTAGCAACGATGCTTGGTTGATTAAGACCTATGCAAATGGTACTGAAGAATGGAACAAGACCTTTGGCGGTACAAGCACTGATGATGCTGAATCTGTTCAACAGACCTTAGACGGGGGATACATACTGGCAGGTTCCACAAATTCTTTTGGTGCAGGTAGCAACGATGCTTGGTTGATTAAAACCTATGCAAATGGTACTGAAGAATGGAACAAGACCTTTGGCGGTACAAGCACTGATGTTGCTGAATCTGTTCAGCAGACCACCGACGGGGGATACATACTGACAGGTTACCTATATTCCTTTGGTGCAGGTGATTATGATGCATGGCTGATCAAAATTGAACCACCAACGCTAGAATGTCAAAATATAAACATAAAACCAGACGAAATCAACACAAAAACGAAATTTATCAATGCATATATGGAACTACCTGACAGCTATTCAGTTGAAGATATCGATGTGAGTACTGTCACCTTGACCAACGAGGACCTCTTTGATTCACCTGTATATGCATTCGGAAAAACAAAGATTGGAGATTATGACAAGAATGGTGTTCCTGATCTAAAGGTGAAGTTCGGTGTACTCGGATTGAACCCAGTGCCCGAAGGTGAATACATATGCACCGTAGAAGGTGAGCTGGTGAATGAACAAAAGTTCAAAGGAACTGATACCATAACTATAGTAACAAAGGGCAAGAAGCAAAAATGATGCGGAATCACCACGATTCCACTTTTTATTTTTCCATCCCAAAAATGTCTCTTCCTTGGGCTAATTCCCAGCTTTTTTCCCATCTGTCATACTTCAATATGCCTTTTCATTTTTAGAAGAAAAAGTACCATTCTGGAAGAGGAGTTTTTCGAACGTTGCAATTTCTGGCGGAGGACGGATCCTTTCCCTTTGGAGTCAGGGCGGATATCGTTTGTATGGCAAAGGCACTTGGTTCGGGTCTTCCCATGGGTGCAATGCTTGCAGACCATTCCATAATGGACTGGCCACCCGGAACCCATGCCAACACATTTGGAGGCAACCTCCTGGCATCATCTGCATCCATGGCAGGGATAGAGTTCATGGAAAAGGAGAAGATTGGAGCTCATGCAAAGAAAATGGGGGAGCATATAATGGGAGACTCCAGGAAAGGATATTGTTGCTGTCCTGCGGAGACTCGGTTAACCGTATCTCACCTCCCCCTTGTGATAACAAAGGAAGAAGCTGACCTGGCTCTGGACAGGTTTGAAGAGGCCCTTAACAGGATAGAACAAAGGTGATAACATGGTTAGAGTGGAAAGGGATACACTTAGGAGTGTGGAGGTACCTGATGATGTTTATTACGGGCCGCAAACAGCCCGTGTCGGGTTACCAAAATATTTTAGAAAGTCATATTTTTTCACTGCTTTTTTGTATTATTTTTCTTAAAATAATGATTAGAAGATTACTATAGTAATGGCAGTTTATGCCTTGACTCTTTCTGCACGTTATGCAGACAGCTTCATAATAGTCACAAAGAGTCAACTTATGCCTTCGGGACCCTCCTGATAAACCCATAACACAAAGAATAAAGGAAAATCTATTCAGTTAATATAATGAATGGGAGCTGATATGCGTGACTTATACATTTTCTTTATCGATATCACCTTCTCAGCCAGTGTTATTACATTTTGCTGTTGATGTCTGTGATTCCTGACAAATATGCAATCTTAAAATTTAAGATTCTATCAAAAAGATATTGAGGTTTTGAAGATAAACTTTAATAATATATAAAAAGTTTAAGGTATTCAGGATAAGGGTGACACCATGGAATATTATAATGAAAATGAAGAGGACCTAGAAGATGGAGAGGACTTTTGGGGTTCTCTAATAGGAGCAGCTGCAGGCATTTTTCTTGGAATGGCAGGTGTTGCAATATTAGATTCATTAGCTGGATACAGATGTCCCCGTTGCAAAAATAAAATTCAAAAAAACGATACTATGTGTAAACATTGCCATAATTACTTGAGGTGGCATTGATGGAAATAATTGGTGACTGGATTTTAGATTCCATCAGTGAATCTAAAAAATTGGGCATTTTTACTTCAAGTGTTGTAGTAGCTATTATTGTTTTTGATCATTTCATCCCCGCTATTATTCCACCTACATCAGTTAATGTGCTATATAGCTGGATGATGATAAACACGATTGGAGCTTTTAAGCTCCAAATGGAATCTAGAAAACATCCAACTGTTACAGAGAGAGTTTGTCCAATCTGTAAAAATAATCTTATTTATGCTAATTTAATGTGTCCAAGCAAAGGCTGCAATTTCAGTACCGAAATACCCAAAGATAAGATAACAACGTAATATCAAATAAATTGCTGTTTAATTTGAAAACCATCCAAAAGAGACTAGATATAGGAGCCCAGAGGCTGCATAATCATCCTGAATGTGGATAAAGATTCGTCAGAGGTTATATTCATCTTCTGAGGGGAGGGCAAAAGAAGGCAAAAAGGAGCAGCCAGGGAGATGTACTGGACTATTTATTTGAGAAGAGAAATCTCCTTCAATATCTTCTTGGAATGGGGCTCTTTTAATGCAGACTGAAAAAGCAGTCCTTAGCCTATTGGGTATTAGTGCTAAAAATACCATGAAAAGCATAGCCCTTCGTCGATAACTGCAGATATCTCCCACAATGTGATTTGCTTGCGCCAAGGGCATGATGGCCTGACATCAATGTAGAATTACCAGGGCCTTCCATTCACCGAAGCTGAGAAGGTTGAGACCCGGAGAAGATTAGCAGGGTGGGTTTGAGTTACACAAACCTAGTGTTTTGTAGAATCATTGCTTCCGATTAGTCAAACTAATAGGAAATATTTTTCCGCACATTCTACTGCTAACACAAAACCCGAGATAGTTTATAAATAAAAATGCCGTTTTTCAGTATGTCCTTGGAAATCGCAAAAGTGTTACTAATTACATAACTTGACAGTTCAGGACTTCCATGGCTCTATGAAAATCCCTTTTCCACATCGTTGACACCTATAATATGCATCATTGTTTACAGGCCGATGAACCCATTTATGGCCTAAGATTTCACACCACCTGATCATCATTTCCTCTATTTGGCAGTTTAGGACTACTAAACAAAATCCAATTAAGAATTACATTTGTTGCATATTACTTATTCAGGAACTGGCTCATCTCCTCCAAAAACTATTCTTTCTATAGCGTCTTCAGTTGCTATAACTGTGAGATTGCTTTCATTTGTTACTATGATAGAATTGTATGAATAAGGATACATCTCAAATATGGGAGTGGATGAAGAATACTTGTTTGAAATCGTCTGTGCTTCCTCATAAGTTACATCCTCATAGAAGGCTAACCACAATTTTACCTGATCGTTATCTGTTTTTGCCCACGCTGGCACGTTTAAACCAAAACTAGGGTCATACTTATTCTCAACAGGTATCTCCCCCATCCAGCGAAGACCACTTTTATTAGATATGTCTGCAGGAGTTAGGTTTGCTGGCATTGAAACAATCATAGTAAAAGCCCCCCCTCCTCTTATATATCGAACACCAGAATCTTGCAAAATTTGCCTTTGGCTTTCATTTGGAGTAGCATAAAATTGAAGCAGTATATGCTTTCTTTCAGTTGCATTTCCCAGAATTACACTGTCATTTTCAATATTAGAACCAAATTCCATTGGTTCAGGAGTGTATATTTCCCCACCGTAATTAGTGAAAGTATATTTTGTTATTTCTATTTCTTCCTCTACATTATCCTGAGATGAAGATGTATTATTTACTTGTTCAATTGCTTCTGTTTCACCGTCACTTTTACTTTTATCCCACATAGAAAATGCTACAGTAGATATGACAAGAACAAGAACAAATGCGATTGTTATCCATTTTAGATGAAAATAATTTCTCATAAAACCCCACCCTACAAATATATTTTATTAAATGGTTAGTTTAAACCTTAAAAAACTTTTGATTTCCTTTATTATGGGTTATCTTCATCCCTGTTTCCTTTACTTGGCAGTTTAGGACTATTCAATATACACTATTTTCCGGGAATATTCCCATTGAATACAACGAGCAAAAAATAAAATCCCGATTATTGAAATTATTGAAAGGAACAGCGACTTATCATATATGCCGAAGTACAAGCCTATACAGCAACCAATAAACAAAATAATTTCATTTGCTGCTCTCATGTTGATTTCCCCTTATTGGCAGTTTATGTAATAATATACTTATAAAAACAAATCATTTTTGACTATGATTAAGATGGATGGTAAAGAAATAATATTGGTAATTATAGCAGCACTAATTGTACTATTAGCACTGCTTGTTATTCTCCCAGCTCTTAAGTAAACACCCATACTAAAACTTCCTTTATTTGGCGGTTTAGGCAAGCAAATATTTATCTATACAAAGCAACCATTATTAATAGGGATTTAAATGAAATTGGGAGACATACTTGGAATCATACTTGGGATTATCCTAGCAATAATTATAGGGGCATTTGTCATATTTTATATCTTCCCATAACGAATCATCCACTCTCCTTTATTATGGGGAATCTTCGCTTTCATGCGGAATCATAGGACCGCCACAGTCACACGTCCAATCTGAACCTTTGGGTTCATCAACATGCACTTCATCATCACAATCAAAACAAATTAATCTCATCAGTTCGCACCTTCCTTTATTATGGGTTCTTGGATACATGTTCAAAGCAACTACCCAAACTTCTCTGGATACTTCGTGGGGGAATTGAAGGTTGTGATGATATAATCATCTAATACTTGCAAGTCCAGCAACTAAAACGATGCTTAACATCATTAGAAGGCAGAGAAAAAAGCAGCTTAGAAAAGAGACATCTTTACTGCCACCCTTTATAGATGTCTCCTCTCCTAAATTTGATATCTTTTCGGATATCTGATTTGATGAGCCACTCCCCAACCCATGATAATAGTTGTCACTCAATTGCTTATATTTGTTTCCATTTTGTTGCACATTATATATGGATAGAAAAGCTGAAATTAATATGATCTATTTCTGCTTAAATTATAGAACAAGCAAAGACGTTATTAGAGGCATGAAAATTGGGGAGTGGGGGTTAGTGTGGGAGTGGGGTTAGCGTTTATACGCTTAAAATAGTCCTCATGCCTCGGATACACTATAGATATGTTCTACTATATAATGTTTCCTACTATATCCCACAATAGAAAAATATGCCCCGCAATATGACAAGACAGCAACAAATGCGATTGTTACTCATTTAAGAGGAAAATCATTTCTCATAAAACTTCATCCATTATATCTATTTTATTAGATTGTTCACCTCAACCTTATAAAACTTTTGATTTTCCTTTATTATGGGCACTAGGAACCAGAAAGGCCTATCATATCCCCTCCCAGAGACCTACATAATCCTTCAGAATGATGGATACAAAGAAGTAGGGACTATATTCATCTTTCATAGAAAAGTCAGAATATGGAAAAAAAGAGGTCTCTAGGGTATACGTTCATCCTATGCATGCACACTTGGGGGAGTGTGTACTGGACAGGTTTCTTAGAGGATAGTTTATTTTATCCAATATAATGGATTATTCGAAGCAACAATAATTATACTTCCTCCGCATTGGGGTTAACCACATTTATTACCAAAAGTTCGTCATGTGGATGCTCCTGCTTGTACCGTTCGATTTCTCCATCCAACTTATGATCTATATTCACGAATGCCTTAAAGTTACCTTGATTCTGGCTCTGTTCGATTCCTGCAAGCCTTCTTTTTATTTCTGGAAGTGTCATGTATTACCTTCCAGCTGATCAAGCCTTACTTTGATTTCTTCCAATTCCTGTTCCTTTAATATGGAATTATGCGCTTGCATGGCTTGCACAAGCACACGAAGGTACTGCAATTTGATACTGTCACCTTCGCGTTCCCTGAATCTGTCGGCTGCAAGTCTGATTCGCAGTGACTCCACCAGCCATGATGATACATTCAATAGTTTCTCACGACCAATATTTCCTAGGAATTCAGAGTCAATACGGTGTTCTTTTCCCATTTTAAGCCCCCTACGTGGTTGATTCTCCCTAATAATGTTTATTATCTGTTAGCATATAATTATAACTGTCATACATCCTTCTTGACTTCTTCATTTCTTGCTTATCCGTCGCATAATATGCTCCATATATGCTTTCTTATCTGCATAGAAATAGAGGCTACCGGTCTTATTACAGCGACTGTCAGGTTTGCATACCTCCAGCCTCCTGATCGAAACACCTTTGGGAAAATTAGTATCGTCCCTCGACATTAATTTATCACAACTCGGGACATGCATTTTTTGATAGTAGCTATCAAATATGTTGCTCGTTTCTGCTCTCCATCGATTAGCAAGTCCATAGAAAATCTGTTGCGCCTCTTTTCGCGGAACTCCGACCTGTCCCAGAAAAGCAGCCAACAGGGCAAGTGCACGTGTCCGACCTTCTCCGCATTGTCTTAAGTTCAGTATATTTCTCATGCAAGGTGGCCAATCTTCATAAGGAATAGGTGAATCTGATATGTCCTTATCTGGATCAAAGTGTCCGCCCACAGGGGCTGTTTTATTTTTTTCATGGGCCTTATAGAGATATGGCGTAAGCATTTTTAGGAATCGATTGCCATCATCATATGTTTGATATCATTTTCTACCTGATTCGATTACTTCCTCTGACAATGGCAATGTTGCTCTATTAAAGTCAATTATTATCTCTTTTGGGTCCAGTGGTATGACTGCAAGATCGTGCCTTTTATGAACTGAAAACATAGATTTGAATACTCTTTTTGAATTGTTCAGAATATCAGGTTTGACCTTTCCAACATGCTGTGGATACACATTTTCAAAATCTATTCTGATATCATTCAGGTATAAATTGACTGCATCTATAAGGATATTCAACCAGTAATCCCATGGACGTCCATCATGACCATTCCCAAAATTTTCGTAATATTGCCAGCATGCTCGGTGGTGTAGTAAAACATAGATTCCTCCACCACTAAAAAGAACATGTACGCTCTCTGGTGCATGCTCTCTTATCCGGTTTGCATAATGTTGAGCGCAAGCTTCTACAGCTGCCTTTATTTCAGGATCTTCTATGTTTGCACCATGACCATTGACCTTATCAACGGTATCAATATCTACACCAAAAGTATATGCTCTGGTGTATTCACGGCTTTTGTATGGACTTTCTTCTTTTGTTATACCATTCCAATCAATGCTAAAGAAGGGCATATCGAACAGATTTAATGTCCAATATAGTGTACGATGACAATTTGTAATCAGATCGTATTCATGATCATCCGAAAGATTGATGTGGTGCTTGCCTTTGTCGTTTTTATGATACCATGTATATCCATCCCCATTGCCACTTCTGGCAATATCGTCATATTTTGAATGACTCGTTATGACCTCTTTCACTTCAGGCCGTCTGTAATGATCTTGCCAGAAAGTCATGCTACCACCCATGGCATTTCGTAATTGTAGCCCCTGTCCGTGATTAAGTACAACTTACTTTTTGCTCTTGTTACTCCCACATGCCAGACACGTGCTTCTGCAGCAGAATCTTCACCCGGGATCAATATCTTCTCCTTGATCCTTGGGGTAATTCCAGTGTGGAGATAAACAGTATCAGCTTCCATACCTTTTGCGCCATGGATAGTTAATATCCTACGCATTTTCAGATCATCTGCTGTAATAAGTTTCTGATTACAAGGTCTGGTTATTGCTTCGTTCATCTTTTCCTTTGTCAGGTCGTTATTACTGCGAATGTAATATGCTGGAAAATCTGAATTGAGGATGGTGTGCAGATCATCTCCGATATATTTGCTCATGGCAGCTATAGTCGGCACATAGTCTGTTTTCAAGGATTCGATAAAATCAGTCTTTCTACCTGTATACCTGAAGTATTTGGCAGGGTAATTATCAAGCAAGGATTTCATGTCTTTACCCATTAATGGTGCCTCTGTACGTACTCTCAGCAATGCATTGAAAAGGTTAACTTCGGATTCGGACCATCCACAAAGGCCGCCGAATATGTACCCCTGACGGGCCAATTGCATAGCTATGGCCTGCGCCTGGTAGTTACATCTTACAAGATGCAATTCGCTACCTACATGCATGGGTAATTCCTGTGTATAATCGACATAGGTAATGGTTCCAGGACCGTAATCCGCCATGGTTTCGACTTCTGGTACCATTTGACCTTCTGCCCTAAGTATTTCTGTTGTAAGGTTCCATATTGGAGTTTTCAAGCGATAAGATTGGCTGAGTATGCTCATCTTGGCATTCCATTCATTGAAATAATCAGGACTACCGCCCCAAAATCCATATATGGATTGTAGAGGGTCACCTGCGATGATGACATATTCACATCCATTTGCCCACATTTTGAACAGTTCATATTGCTGTCTTGTCAGGTCCTGAAATTCATCGACGATCAGGATAGGTGTGTCAAGAGGAATCTTTTCTATCAGAACGTGTTCTATCATATCACTAAAGTCGATTTTGCCCAGAGTTTTTTTAAAGTGTTCGTAGTCTTCAATAAATTCTGGAACCCTATCAGCTGGCAATTGGATTTTGGCAGCACCCGGATATAGATACCATTTCTCAACCGGTGTCCGTGTGTTACGCATCCATATATATAGGTCTATCAACTGACCACTATAAGCCATTTCTTCATCATCCGAGTTGGATGATGCGGTCATGTTTTGCATATAAGGTGCATAACCATAATCCTTAGCGAATTTAAGTATGTCCTTAGGAGTAATTACTTCTGGCCTCCCCAACAGCCTGTAACAAATACTGTGCAAAGTTCCAACATGATCTCTTATTTCTTTGCCGATGGCATATGGCTGAAGCTTTGTAATGAGATCCTCTGCCGATGGCTTTCTGAAAGTTGTGACTGTTATATCCTCAGCCACATAACCTTTGAGTAGGAAGCCTCTGTACATATCTATCTCAGCATATGTTTTGCCACACCCAGGAGGACCCAGAATTTTGATTCTCTCGGTCATACAATCCTCCTACCGTTACAGCAGTTACAGGTTGTTACACCGTTATTAGGGGGGTGGTGTAACAACGAAATCAATATCATCCTATATACTGTTACAGCAGTTACAGCAAAAAAGCATGATTTTAAAGAAGTTAGTATATTATGTGTAACAGCTCTCATGCATCTCCCTCCGAAATCTTTTCTTCTGGGATTTCAGAAGGGTCAGCATTCTCGTTAATTATGGATTCTTTGAACCACCAGAATCTGTACAGCTTGCCATTGCATCTAATTGGCCGTGTACCTTCTGCCTTGTAACCCAGTGCAGTCATGGTGGTACTTAGAACATTCGGAGCTATGTGATAATGCATAACTTCAACGATTTCACCTATCCTTGTGCTGCTCAGACATAGGTAACCTCCAAGTCGTAACAATGCTCGGCCTGTTCCTGCATCACCTTGATCGTCTGTTATGGGTAGTTCCCTAATTTTCTCCATGATCTGTTTGGCAATGTATACGAGCTCAGATTCTTCGCCTGCTACTGTTGTTTCGGCCATTTCGCCCAGCACTTGAACAAACGGAATCCAGTCATCTTTAAAGCCGGGAGCAGGTGTATTGAATGTTTTTAGGTATTGTTTTCGAAAGGCAGTTGTTCTATCCATGTGTTCAGCGTCAACCCTTATGATCCCTCCAGACATGTGAATCTCCCACATGGTGGGGTCAGAAGGGATTTCTCCTTTCATTATAATGACCTTTTCAACCATGTCCAATAGGCGCTCTATTCTTCCACTAAACTCGGTCATTTGGGCACCTCCACTGCAAGCTGCATTACCTTTGTCATGAGTGCCTTTTCAATCGGAGAACCGTATTTTAAGAAATAGTCGATGCTGTTATTATTCTCCTGCAAAAATTCATAGGCCCATACGTGAAGATCATCGGCACGTTTTAGTTGCTCGTGACCCATTCTCCACCCTCCTTTCTAATATGGTTCAAAATGGCTAGTTCTGCCTCGGTTTTCATACAACCTCTGAGGGTTCCATGTTTATTGAAGGCAAATTTGCGAAACTTTGATGCGATTTCTGGATCTATTGCAATATGCGTTCTTGTCAATTGAATCACCTACTGGTTAATTAACAATTGAACCGAAGCATTAATAAGATTTAGAAAGTTATTTTATACATACATTTAATATGACTTTCTAGGAATATATATAATGATGCGGGGTAAACAAATAAAATCATATACCGATATTATGAATCGTCCAGTTTACCGGGAAATTCTCGATTATCTACGCTTGCATGAACCAGGTAAAGCTCTGACCCTTGCAGAGATTAAAGATAAACTGTTCCCTCTACAAGCAACAAATGTGAACTATTACACAAAAAGTGGCCAACCAGAATACACCGACTACAAATATTATCCAACAATGACGAATCAGAACCTTCGTGGTTACTTGAACACACTGGCTGAATATGGACTCATAAAAAAAGTACTCAATCCGGTAAATGGAAAGAATGTTTCTTATCGTTCACTGACCAACCAAGAATACTTAGACTTTATAAGTTCACAACCTTCCCCGACATTCGAAGAGATGCTTGCACACGTTACTTCCGGATATGAAGACAAATTCTATAAAAATTATATAAAGCAACAGGATTTGTTTGAAAGCATGGGATATAAGTTCAATGACCGGGACGTGCCACATTCTACAAAAACCATCTTGACCGAGAAAACAAAAAAATTCAAAGAAGATGTGATTGCCTTCTTAGATAAGTCCGGACAGGACACAAATATAAAAATCATTTTAGAGTACGGTAGAGGTGGAAAGGTTGTGGAAAAATCATAATTGTTTTTCTTTAACTTTCATCCACCTTACTCAAAACATCAAGGAGCAATTCAGGGTTCGCTTGCAACCTACCAAGAACCTCACTGAGTGCCTTTTGGTGTTTCTTCATTTCTTCGAGTTCAGACTTCACTGTTGCAAGCTCTGACCGTTCCACTATGTGGCGGGCTGTTTCTGCCTGCAATATCTGATTTTCATTCTTAATCTTCTGATATTCGGGGGATTCCGATATATCGAGTTCCTTTTGAATAGTCAAATACGGAATGTACTGTGCGTACGTATCTCTTAGTTTTTCTGGGGAAGCTCTAAAGTATGCTGAATGTGTTTCGCTGAGGGTATGCCCCATGAGATAATCTACAAAAAAGATATCTGCGCCTGCATTCAAAAGCGTTGAATTGAAGACTTTTCTCATGTTATGGGCACGTATCAGATTCCAGTGTCCTTTTTTTGTTTGTTTTCCAGCGGCTGCTGATAGTCTTTGGTACATTGTTATGATACCTTCCGATAACAGTTTTCTGTCATTGTCATCCACTGTTTCCAAGAATCTATCTGGGACCTCATTTTTGATGAACAAGTGATCATCAGGACCGTATATTTTATGCTTTGCCACCCATTTTTCCGTGTTCTTGACATCAAGTGCTGGGGAGCGGTTACGCCATTCGATATAATCCCAAACAGCGCGTGATGCCTCAGGGGTTAGAAAAGTCACAAAATCATAGCCCACCTTTCCGCGTCTCAGATCCAGAGTTGTTATCTCTGTCTCAGGGTCGTAGCCCTCCTCGAAGTCTCCAACAGTAAGGCTTGTTAGACCCTCGTTTGATATGCCACTAGAACAACCTACCAATACGATTGCTTTGTTCCGAACATGTGCATACTTTAAGGCTTCTTGGACATCTTCCTTTTTTGGGATTTTCTTGTTGTGCTCAAGAGTTGTTACTTTGTGAGCATTTCTGATTTTCGGGATATCGATATCAAAAGTTTGGTAGAAAGACTTGGCACCTGTCAGATATTCCTTAATTGTTTTTGGGGCTAACTTCCTATCAGTCAGAGACTGCCGGAAACCCAGCATTTTTTGTTTGATTTTGCGTTTCCGCATCAGTAACCCAGCTTCGATTTCGCTCTCTGCTTCTTCCAAGAGTGCAGATGGTGACATCCCCGTATATTCCGTGTAAAAGCGCATACCTTGAAGATACCCATCTCGTGTGTGCTGTTTCAGGTTTAACGTCTCGAACCACTCTTGTACAATCGGGTCAACTAATAATTGTTTTCGGTCCATAGTTCTTGCTTATATATAATCTCTTAAAATATAAAGCCATATTGCCATCTACACTTAGACATCCAGAGCCATGTCATCGTTTGGAGCTCCAAGGAAGATGGCAGGGATTATGTCGTGGAAGGAGTGGGATATGGAGTTGGACAATATGATAATGGCAATATAGAAAGGAGAGATCCCATTTTCCGATAGCATTGGAGATATTGCAAGAAGTATCAGGGCAAAATTATTGGTGTGTATACCCGGTACAAGACCCGAGAACACGCCAAGGAGGTATCCTGTCAGGACGGACAACAGTACTAGCCAGAGAGATATTTCAGCAAGAATTATCATTTAAAAGTTCCATTGTTTTTCTGCGAAAAATATTCACTAACTATATAATTTTTCCTTTTTAGTTCCAAAGAACAGCAGCCTTTAAACTTCAAGCCAGACAAGTATATATACAAAGATTCCATCGTCAAAGAAAGGTAGAAGCCATGACTATAAAATGCAATAAATGCAAGCATGATGCCATTATTTTTCAGAAATATTCCGGTATGCACCTGTGCAAGAAACATTTTTCCGAAGATGTGGAACGCAAAATAAAACTCACCATCAGAAAACACTACAGTGTCAAGAGGAACGAAACTATAGTTGTGGGACTGAGCGGTGGAAAGGATAGCAGTACAACACTCTACATACTGAACAAGATATTCGGAGAAAGGCCTGATATCAAGATAGTAGGTCTTGCTATAGATGAAGGCATTGAAGGTTATCGCCCAAACACCATACAATCTGCAAGGGAGCTGACCGACAGGCTTGGTGTGGAGCTCATAGTACGATCATTCAAAGATGAATACGACACCACAATGGATGAGATCGCACCTAAAAAGAGGGAGAAAGGAGCCTGCAGTTACTGCGGAGTACTGAGAAAATCCCTGTTGAACAAGGTAGCACTCGAACTGGGTGCCAGCAAACTTGCCATTGGTCACAATCTGGACGATGAAGCCCAGACAATCCTGCTGAATCACCTGAAAGGTGACGTTGCACGCATGGTAAGACTTGCACCCCCAAAGGAGCTGGAGGGACTTGTGCTGAGGATGAAGCCGCTCAGACAGGTACCTGAAAAAGAAGTAGCTCTTTACGCTTACCTGCATGACCTTCCACTTGGTTTTGGAGGCTGTCCTTATGCCCATGAAGCCATGAGAAGGGAAATTCGTGTCATGTTAAATGATTTTGAGGTCAAACATCCGGGTACAAAGTATGCATTACTTAGTGGGTTTGATAAGCTCTCAGGAATCCTTGGAAAGGAATTTCCGCAGGTGGGACTTTCAAAATGCAGTATCTGCGGACAGGCATGCACAGAGGATGTTTGTCAGGCATGCAAACTTCTGGGCAGGAATCAGTGAGTCAGTACATAGTCCCTGAATGAATAGAGTTTCCTGTCTGTCCTGTTGAGATAGAAACGTGTCCACCAGATGGTAACAAGGGGCTGTATCACTACTATGGTAAGTACATAATTGAACAGCTCCCACAGTTGGGCGAGCAATTCCACAGAGCCAAGGAAATTACCAATGAGGCTCAATAATAGCGATATACCTATTAGAACAGACCACAAAATGAAAGTATGAAGCTTATTGGAAAGGAAGAAAGAAAAACCCTTTTCAATAGCTGTGACAGGGTCAAGCTCTTCTATAACAATTACGTGCTCTACAAATAGCAATACTATGCTCAGTGCTATGATATAGAGGGTCCAGAGCAATGCACCAAACGTCAGCAGTGAAGTACTTGCTATTGCGTTTTCCGGATTTGCCAGAAATATATCTAGATCTCCAATGGAAAGGATGCCCGGTAGTAAAAATATCACACCTGCAAGGACCAGCAGGGACACCATGATCTTTGTAAAGAACAGGTTTTTGACATTTTTCATCCCGTAAAATATCATATCTGCGACACGACTATCGCCCTTCTCTGATGCTTCCTTAGACATACCAATAGCACCAGCCATGAAGAAAGACTGTATGAACATATAGACCAAAAGGAATACAAGGCCAAGCAAAAGCATTGGAATGATATTTCCCGAGAAGACCGAACCCATGATCCCAAGTATGGATTCAGGGGTCAAGTGTTCAGGATCGATGTTCCTTTCGCTGATAACAGGTACAATAAAGAGTATAACAAAAAAGAACATAGCTAGCACTGATAGCAGTATTGTCATCATAAATTCAAAGATGAACGGCACACATATGTTCAGGTTGCGAATCCACGTGCCAAAGCCTTTATTCAGTACAGTTCCAATATCCTCTTTCATAAGTTAGTCGCTCCTGAATAGGTTCCACTACGAAACCTTCGCATATATCTATTTGCATTGGAAAATAAGGCTTTACAGGTGCTTTTTTACTACAATCAACTATAGCAAACATTAAATACTTGATAGAGTGTCACTGATGAAAATCGTAAAATATAAATACCATGGTGCATTTTAGAAGGATATTGCGCGGGTACTTTTTTATAAACCCCCACTCCCCAAATACATTAAACCCCCACTCCCAAAATACATTAAACCCCACTCCCCAACCCGCGCAATATTTTGGGTCACTGTTTTTAGAATCCAGGTGATTATAAACCACCAGTTGTAACACTATAATAACTAATTCTTCTGTTTCTGCTTACTAGCAATAACTTATTTCTGCTCCATAGAAATCCTCTGAAATATTCTAAAACACAGATGCAATCATATCTGCAGGCAACTTAATTCAATAGAAAATAAGTGTATCCGTTTTTCAGAATTCATTGACTACAGGTTCCTACAAACTCTTATTTTGGCAAACAAACAGAGCTTCTGCTAACAGACAATCTTATTGTTAGCTGAATTTAATAGAAGCAGATCAAAAAAGAAAAAAATATTTCCGGCATCTGCCGGAAACAATGTTTTTGTTTTAAAGTTAGAAGATACCTGCGCCGATGAACAGTGCTGAGAACAGGATCGCTACCATGTTCACTACCTTGATCAGAGCATTAAGAGCTGGTCCGGATGTGTCCTTGAATGGGTCACCAACAGTATCACCGACGATAGCTGCCTTGTGAGCTTCTGAACCTTTTCCACCGTGTGCTCCATCTTCAATGAGCTTCTTTGCATTATCCCATGCACCGCCACCGTTGTCCATTGTGAGTGCGAGCAAAAGTCCACAGACAATGATACCGATAAGCAGGCCACCAAGAGCTGCAGGACCAAGTACAAGTCCAACGACCAGTGGTGTGGCAATAGCAAGGATACCAGGAATTGCCATCTCACGGATAGCTGCTGCTGTTACGATGTCTACACATTTACCGTATTCAGGCTTTCCAGTTCCTTCCATGATACCTGGAATTTCACGGAACTGGCGGCGAACTTCGTTCACGATCTCGAAAGCTGCCTTACCTACAGCGCGCATTGTAACTGCACTGAATACGAATGGAAGCAGACCTCCAATGAAGAGACCTACAAGGACCAGTGGCTGGTCAAGACTCAGATCTGCACCGCTCAGGTCTACCTTGTGCCTGTAATCAGCGAAGAGAGCAAGAGCACCAAGAGCTGCAGAACCTATTGCATATCCCTTGGTAACTGCCTTTGTAGTGTTACCTACTGCATCAAGTGAATCGGTGATCTTACGGACACTGGAAGGCATACCTGCCATTTCAGCGATACCACCAGCATTGTCGGTGATAGGACCGTATGAGTCAAGTGCAACTATCATTCCGGTTGTTGAGAGCATTGCTGCTGCGGCAATTGCGATACCATAGATACCTATTGCAGGATCTGTTGCGCCGCCTACAACATAGAATGAAGAAAGGATACCAGCAACGATGATAATCAATGGAAGTGCTGTACTTTCAAAACCAATTGCAAGACCGGAAATTACGTTTGTGCCTGCACCAGTTTCGGATGCTGCGGCAATTGTCTTTACCGGACGGAAAGATGTTGAAGTATAATATTCTGTGAAGACAACCATGAGCACCATGATAACAATACCAACGAGTGCTGCATAGAAGAATGTCATACCACCCATAAGGGAATTTGTAACGAAGTAGAATGCAATAATACTCAGAATTGCAGAAACTGCCACACCCTTGTATAATGCTTTCATGATCTTACCATCACTACCAACCTTGACAAAGAACATGGATATGATGGATGCAAAGATCGCTACTGCACCAAGAATGAGCGGGTAAAGAATTGCGTTTGGAAATTTGTCGAGGATAAGTGAACCAAGAAGCATGGAAGCAAGAACTGTAACTACGTATGTTTCAAAGAGGTCAGCACCCATACCGGCACAGTCACCCACATTGTCACCTACGTTATCAGCAATTACACCTGCATTACGTGGGTCATCTTCCGGAATTCCGGCTTCGATCTTACCTACAAGGTCGGCACCTACATCTGCTGCCTTTGTGAAAATTCCACCACCAACTCTTGCAAACAGACTGATAAGACTGGCACCAAAACCAAATCCTATTACAAGGTCCACATCACCGTAAAGGATGTAAAAACCACTTGTACCAAGAAGTGCAAGACCTACTACTGCAAGACCTGTGACAGCGCCACCACGGAATGCAACAGACATTGCCTTTTGCAAGCCTTTTGATGCGGCATGTGCAGTTCTTACGTTTGCCCTTACGGAAACGTTCATGCCTATGTATCCTGCTGCTGCGGAACTTATAGCACCGACAAGGAAGCCGAATGCAATTTTGCCTCCATCTTCAAGAAGAACAAAGATCAGCACAGCAAGAATTACAGCTACTACTGCGATTGTTTTATATTGACGATTCAAATATGCCATCGCACCTTCCTGAATAGCGCCTGATATTTCCTGCATCTTTTCGGAACCAGCTCCTTCTTTAAGGACACTGCGTGCGAAAAGGCCAGCAAATAACAAACTGACTAAACCAGCAAGAGGGGCAAGATAAATTAAAAATTCAGATACCATATTAAAACTCCTCTAAATTATTTTCTTACCAAATATTGTACACTTAATTGATTATACCTGTGCACTAATTGATTTTATAAATGTTAACAGAGCAACAACCCATTGCTGGATGGGCTGTTGTATAAATGCAACAATTTCGACTATAATACTATTATGTACTATATAAGATACTCGGAATTCAACGTGCCTGAAGCGAACATGCCAGGCACATCAGATGCTTTAGAACCCACCTCCTATCTGCATGAGTTCAAAGTCTATTTCCCCGGGCACATCAACCCTGAAAATAAAGACATTATAACGTGACCTTCTGGCTGCTGATATTGCGGTTTTCTGCTCAGGGCTCACGTTGCCGTCAAGGCTTGCGATACAGAAGGATTTTTTCCCGTTATTTACAAGGAAATCAAAGTGCTCACCATAATCCCTCAGGAACTCGGCAAGTGCTTTAAGGTCATCCCATTTATCGCACATGTGGATGTTCTTGTTTGCGGAATTGTCCACGTACCAGTCACGGCTCATGTAAGGATACTTATCATATTGATCGCTGATGTCATCCATTGCCTCAAATATCACGGATTCATTACTATTGAGGTCTAGCCACTTCCAGTTCTGCTGTGTAAAATATCTTGCTGCAACCACTGCAACAATTTTGTCCATATCTTGCTTTTCAAGTCTCATAAAAACACCTAAAATACATCATCCTGTGAATAACTTCTGTTAAATTTAAGAGCAATTTCCGCCTTTTTCAGTTCACTGCCAAGATATCCGGCATGCTCAAGCCTTGATACAAGCCCCATTTCAATAATAGTATCCATTATCTCCCCCGCAGAGCTGCCAACGATCGTGGCATTTTCGTGTTCTGCTAATATATAACCCCCGGGACCGGACCCATCTGGAACTATATTTATTCTTATGCAGCCTGAAGGATCGAGTTTCCACATCTTGCTATCCCGGGCCTCGGTGAAACTTTCAGGCATAACGGCATCTGTACGCCTTCTTTTTTCTTTTATTTCCATCAGGTCGATGCCAAGATCTTTCGGGGAACTGTTCCGCTCCTTTGACAATACCATCATCTGGGAAGCCCTTTTCAGTTCGTTGATAGAACCCTGGGTCTTATTACTATACTCCGGAGTGAAGAGTATGCTTGCACCAACATCGGCACCTATACCGCAGAGTGTTGCATTGACCCCGGTACAATCAGCATCAATGAGTTCTGTGACATTGCCAATACCAAAGAACACCGGGATATCAGGAAAACGCTCATGGAATTCCCTGTACCTGACGATAGAGACGGCAATGCCATGACCTATGGGGTCAAGTACCGGGTCGGCTATGATCTTCCTGATACCAAGCGAGCGTGCATGCTCGATATTTGCCACCAGGCTTTCCATCCCCTTACCAGAATCAGGGATCACAACAGCAGGCACATCAGCTTCAGCGATTCTGGGGGCAAGGATATCAATATTGTTACTGTCCAGGCTCAGCACCAGGTCAATACCAGTTTCCAGAGCCCTCTCTATAAGCAGAGGATCAAGAGTGTCAATGCTCAGGGGAGTCGAAGTAACAGACCTTGCAACTCCAATAGCACGTTCCACATCTTCCGGTTCTGCGTGCAGGGAAGCACCCAGGTCTATCATATCTGCACCCTTGTGGATAAATGTGCTAATTCTTTTTGTAAGTGAATCCGAATCAAGACCTGTGGCATCTACCACTTCGGCAAGAACCTTCATGCGTGTATTACCACCCAGTTTTATCCCCCCAAGCTGCATTGTGGGAATGGAATTATCCTCGAGCTCACTTATCTTTTCAAGAGCTAATTCACGCCTTACATCGGAAAGGAGTTCGCAGGCAGCCACGGTGCTGGAAAATTCCATATTATCTGCAAAAGGGATCACAAAGCTCAGGTCATAGGCATGTTTGGGGCCAAGCCGGATCTTACAGGCAAGTTCCTCCTCTGCCCTGGAAAAGTTACTGGAAACAAGTCCCGGAATGAAAATAAGATCATAGTCAAATGATGGAAATTGCCTTTTTATGGCATCCATCAGTTTACGAGGAGTGATAAATGCTGCAATTTCCGTATCAACCACGATAACGTCAGCACTGTCACCTATGGAATCCCTTACAGTCTGCTCTGCAAGACGACCTGTGGCCACTAACACTTTCATGACTGGGGAATAGCAGTGTTACTAGAAAAGAATAACCATCATCAAAAAAGAATTCTAATCCGGGACCCGAAGGCTCCGGACCACTAATAGATAAAAGTGTTCAGTGAATTATGTCGATGATAGAGCCACCGACGTTGTTCCTGTTGCTTATTGGCTCTACTACTGTGCGCCTTACCCTGTTTACCGGGGTGTTTGCATGCTTGTATGCCCTAGGAGTTTCAGGAACTGCATCGCTTACTGGAGAACCATACTGTGGGCCAAGTACCTGAGCGGACTGGACACCGGTCATGATAGCCATTACGCGAACCTTGCCTTCGTATTCATTGCTGATACGTGCGCCCCATATCACATTTGCAGTGGATGAAAGTTCGTATGTGAGTGATGCTGCGATCTCTTCAGCTTCCTTGAGACTAAGATCCGGACCACCTGTGATGTGTACAAGACTGCCTGTTGCGCCTCTGTAATCAACATCCAGAAGTGGATGGTTAAGTGCTGCACGAACTACATCGTCACTCTTGTCCTGATTCTTGCTCTCGCCTACAAGCATTACAGCAACGCCGCCGCAACCCATGATAGCCCTGATGTCAGCATAATCGATATTGATCAGTGATGGCTGTGTGATGGTCTCAGTGATTCCCTTTACGGTCTCTGAGATGATCTGGTCCATTACTGAGAATGCCTGGTCTATTGGCAGGTTTGGCACATACTCAAGGAGTCTGTTGTTGTCAAGTACGATAACAGTGTCTGCAGCACGGCGGAAGTCTTCAAGACCTTCTTCTGCTTTGACTGCTCTTGCTCTTTCAACTCTGAAAGGACTGGAGACCATACCTACGACAATTGCGCCCTGTTCCTTTGCTATCTCAGCAACGACAGGTGCTACACCAGTACCGGTTCCTCCACCCATACCTGCTGTAACGAAAACGAGATCCGCATCCTTGAATATCTCTTCAAGGGTTCCGCGGGCAAGTTCTGCTGCCTTGGCACCTATTTCAGGGTATCCACCAGCACCAAGACCACGTGTGAGTGTCTTTCCCACAAGTATCTTCTTGTCGGCACGGATAAGATCGAGGTGCTGCTTGTCAGTGTTGATTGCCACTGTTTCTGCGCCTTCGATACCCATGTTGTAAAGTCTGTTAATAGTATTATTACCTGCACCACCACAACCCACGATCATGATCCTTGGCTGGCCAAGTATGTCGAACTGGTCGTTAACTGCAATTGTCTGGCGGTACTGCTTCTCTTTCTCAGTGTGTTTTAATGCTTCCTGAACTATTGATTGCACATTCATCCCCTCACGGATATGTTACATTTCGATATAGTATTCGATTATTATATTAATTTGCTCAACTATTCAGCAACGTTTATCAACGTTCCTAAGTTTAGTTATTGCTGTATTTGCACTTATTGTTTTTATACTTATCCTTTTATGCAAGTAATCCAAACCAGTTGTAGACCCACCATATATGCATGAGGACCACCCCTGGAAGGAGTTTAGCAGTTTATCGACAAACGTCGATTACTGCGCCAGCACTTGAAAAATATATTATTCATGTGCTACAATAGCACATGTCCCGAATATTACCACCATCCGTTACGAAATACAGGAGAGTATCCTGTGCCCCGACAAGCGGGCAAGCGGCGGGCAACTGGCACCAAAGATATCTGACCCAGACACATATAATAGTATCTAGTGCTTTTTTATACCTACAAAACATAGTTAGCAAAAATCGTAATAATATCAATTGTGTTAGTCGTGAGAGCTTTTATATCTATTAATACTGATTTCGGAGAATCTTTTTGAACGGAACGAATATTGCCTTAACCCTTTTCTTACTGTACTGGCTGGTCGTCAAGATCCTGGACAGGAAAGGAATACTTGAGAAGTATAATATCAGCACATACGGACCTGTACTGATGATAAGGACCACACGCGGACTAAGTATTCTGGACAAACTGGCAATACCAAAGAAAGCATGGAGAGTCTATGCAGATATAGGCATCTTACTGATGTTCGTCGGAATGATAGCGATGTTCTTGATCGTGATAATCTCCGATGTCGCATTACTTTCATCCCTTGGAACTAATAGCATGCCAGAACCCAGCAAGCTGAACGAGGCCAGAAATCTATTCCTTATCCCGGGTGTCAATGAGTTCATACCACTCACATGGGGAATACTGGCACTTGTTGTCACACTTGTAGTTCACGAGTTCGCACATGCGATACTCTGCAGGGTTGAGGACATACGGGTAAAATCCATGGGCATACTGCTGGCTGTGGTACCCATTGGAGGATTCGCCGAGCCGGATGAGGAAGAGCTCTTCGGTAAGAAGGTAGAGGAAGAAATAAAAGAGGATCCGTATGGTGACAGACGTCTTGGTCTCTATATAGATCATGAAGAGCCACAAAAACCAAAAAAGCCGCAGAGCAAGGCAAGTCGCAAACAAAGGGCACATATCCTTGCAGCTGGCGTGATGGCAAACTTTGTGGTCGCACTCATAGCTTTCGGACTGCTTTTCGGACCGGTACTTGGTGCCATGGCACCATTAGGCGATACAATGGTAGTGGACGTCACCGAGAATTCCGTGGCTCACAGCGCCGGAATCAGAGATGGCATGGTAATTACCCAGCTTAATGATAAGACAATAAGCAATGTTACTGAAATGCTTGATTATCTTGATTCTGTTGAAGAGGGCTCAACCGTCAGGATATATGCTGCCACTGACAGAGTGGTATCGGAATATGAGGTCCAGGCAACAGGCACCCCGGCTGATATCGAGGGAATCCTCATACAGGACATAGTTCCCGATTCACCTGCGCAGGAAATCGGGCTTGAGAAAGGAATGAGCATACTGCGTATAGATGACCAGGATATCAGAACTGCAGCCGAGTTCACATCGGTCATGAGCTCAACACATTCCAGCCAGGTAGTAACTGTGAAACTATCAGTACCACAGGCTGAAGGTGATGCCACAATAGAAGAGCTTGATGTGGAGCTGGCACAGCACCCTGAAAGAGATACTGATATCGGATATCTGGGAGTGTACACCCAGGGAAGCGGCTACATTGCTACAAGCCTTGGCTTCTCAGTTGGAGAGTTCCCTGCAAATGCATACCTGGGCTTGCTTGAAAGCATCCCCAGTATGTTGAAAGGAGCCACTGGCTGGATCATACTGCTTGGACTTCCTATAATTGGTTTTGCAGGTGAAGGCTTCCCCGGATTTAGCGGTACACTGGCACAGTTCTATGAACCTATCGGTTGGGCGCAACCCCTTGGGATAGGCTTGTTCTGGATCGCCAATTCCCTGCTGTGGATCGGATGGCTGAATTTCTATGTAGGATTGTTCAACTGTCTTCCGGCAGTACCTCTTGACGGAGGACATGTTTTCAGGGACTATATCTACGCAGCCATACACAGGATAACAAAGAACGAGGAAAAGGCAGAGCGCATGTCAGCCGCCATTTCCGCAAGCTTTGCAGTGTTGATATTGATGTCCTTTATCCTGATGATATTCGGACCTTATCTTGCACATGGATTCTAAGCAGAAGTAGAATAAAGTAAAATAGTTGAATGAACCAATTTTAAGCAGGAGTGGACAGATCTTATGAAAAAGGCACATCTCTGGCACAGGGCAGTACTCAAGTCATCCTCCCTCGCAGTTGCTGTGATCCTTGTTTACCTCCTGCTATTCATACAGCTCATGAAGATGGAGCAGCAGTATGATCATGCCAATGTTTTTGATGGTATTTACTGGATAGTTACTACAATAACAACCGAAGGGTATGGAGATATTGTATTCAGTTCTGCTGCTGGCAAGCTGTTCTCAGTAGCAGTAATGATATCAGGCATACCACTGGTCTTTGGGATACTCTTTACTCTTGTGATCTTTCCATGGCTGGAAAGAAGCATACGTTCATCCCTTCCGACAAAGGCAGCAAAGAAACTTTCGGAACATATCATTATCTGTGGGTACAACCCCCTGGTGGAAACCCTCATTGAAGAACTGAACGAGAATGAGATCCCATACGTACTCATTGAGGAAGAACAGGAGCTTGTAGTGGGACTTTTGAAAAAGGACATACATACCATCTACGGCATTCCCTACGATGAAGAAACACTGAGGAATGCAAACATCGACAGTGCACGCTTCGTTATTGCTAATCGCTCAGATGAGATGAATGCAAATATCGTACTTACTGCACGTAATATCAGTGATGTAAAGATCATCGCCATGGTAGAGGATCGCTCCAATAAGAAATACCTCAAGTATGCAGGTGCCACCAGTGTAGTGTCCCCAAAGGAGCTTTTTGGTAGGTTCATTGGAAGAAAAGCAGCAGACCCCTTTGTCAGCAGACTGACAGGTGCTACGGAATTCTTTGAAGGTGTAAGTATCATAGAGTTCCCGATATACCCGAAAAGCCCCCTTTTAGGAAAAACAATAAGAAATGCAGCCATCCGTGAAAAGACTGGAGCCAACATTGTGGGAATGTGGAAGGTAGGAAGTCTTTCATTCAATGTAAGACCTGAAGATACCATCAGGGACAATTCCGTACTACTTGCCATAGGCACTACCGAACAGCTCTCAAAGTTGAGAAGACTTACACAGCGCATGGAGTGAGAATATGGATCTTGACATCAATGGACATGTAGTAGTACTTGGATGCGGAGATGTGGGTATACGAGTGGTGGAAACGCTCCAGTATGCCAACATCAGCTTCACTGTGGTGGATTCCAACGTAGATAACTTTGAGGATGCAGATTACAACTTTATTCATGGTAATGCCACCGATGAGGACATACTACGGGAGGCAGGACTGGAAAAAGCATCAACCGTCATCATAACATTGAACGATGATACCGATGTCATATTCGCAACCCTCATATCAAGAGGACTTAACCCGAAATCTGCCATACTCGCACGCGCCAATTCATTCAGATCAATAGACAAGATATACAAGGCAGGAGCTGATTATGTAGCATCACTCTCCATAGTTGCAGGGCAGATCCTGGCGAAGATGACATCCCAATGCCTTGATAAGGCATGCAAGAAAATGGATGAGGACATCATGCTTTACGAGGGCATAGACATCGAGAAGCATACCGTCACCCATGGACATGATTTTGTGGACAGGACTGTGGAGAAGACAGGACTGCGTCAGAATGTAGGCTGCACCATAATAGGCATTGAACGTGAGGAACAGGTCATCACGGACATACTTCCGACAACCATTATCAGGAAAGGAGATGTAATTGCGGTTGTCGGAGGCAGGGAAGAGATCAACAAGTTCAAGGAAAAATACGTGAAGCGCAAAACTAACCACCTTTGAGGCAGCTTAATAAATGGATCCTTTTTTTATAGTTCTCGCTGTGCTTCTTATTTCCAGCATATTCTCAATGCTTGGACTTGGCGGAGCCATATTCTATGTGCCATTCTTCTACTGGACAGGCATGGAACTGGTGGCTGCCATCACCACCGCACTTCTGCTCAATACCGTGTCTTCAGGCTCCGCTGCTGTAACATATCTAAGAAAGAATATGGTTGACCTGCAGACAGCACTGCCCTTTGTGATAGGTTCCATGACAGGAGCGCAGATAGGTGCATATTTTAGCAGATACACACCTGTGGATACATTACTTTTCGCATTCAGTATACTTATGACAATAGTGGGACTGGAGATGATCTTTTCCAGAGCAGTGAAGTTCTACAGCAAGGATGAACTTCAGGGCAGGAGAAAGATCACAGTCATACTGATCAGCGGCATGGTCATAGGAATTATCTCGGGAATGCTTGGCATCGGAGGAGGGTCGTTGATAGTACCCCTGCTGCTGATCATTGGGTTCAAGATAAAACGTGCTGCTGCAACATCGGGATTTATCGTGTTCTTCACATCCATATCAGGATTTATTGCACACTTCAGCAACTGGGAGCCCGACTACACACTGGTGTTCTACATTGTGCTGGCATCCTTTACAGGCGCACAAATTGGCTCCCACCTGATGTATAACAAGGTCAAGGCGGAATCACTGAGAAAAGCGTTCGGAGCCATACTCCTGATAATAGCATTTAGAATAATCAGCACCATGCTCTGATAGAAACGTTTAATACATGCAATGGCTATCAGTAGGTACCCAGTGGGCTCGTAGGGTAGCCAGGATATCCTGATGGGCTTCGAAGTGACAAAAAATCTTGAAATTTGTCTCGAAGATACCCATCGACTCGTGTTCGAATCGCGGCGGGCCCGCCAATTATACTTTTTCTACCAGATTTTTTTAAAGAAAATAGTTCCAACTGTGACAGTAGATTTATATATTTTTAGTAAATATATTTAGAGTATGCCTTATCCAGCGTTCCATCTGAGCTTTTTCTTATTCTGCATATCCCTTGTGGGAATATTTGCCATCGGCAGCACCGGCCTTAAGGGTGAGATGAGCCATAAGGATGTGAAGCACCTGGGACTGCTCTTTGTGATAGGAAGCATAGGGTCAGTGTTCCCGGATGTACCTGCGGTGTGGAACTATATGATGCACGGTAATCTCAGACACACCATGATAGGCTCCATGCCAACACACTCACTCTTCTTCGGGATCGTGGCATTCCTGCTGGTTGCGATGCTCGGCTACATCCTGAGCAGGAACATCCATAAGACCATTTCCATGGGAATGTTCTTCGAGGCTGCATTCCTGTCCCACCTGCTGCTGGACGACATTGCAGATGGCGGACTGACATACCTTTATCCTCTGCACAACGAACCCTTAAGCATATTCATCTTCATGAACTATAATCTATCAGACGTGAGCTTCTTCTACTACAACTTCGCATGCTTCTTATCAGTATTCTTCATCTTCTGCGTGATGTTTATGGCACTGGTGGCGCTGAAGGATCTGGGATTCGGGTTTCGGTACGAACCGGTGAAGTGACGTCATCCGTATTGCAATAAGATTAAAATCGTCATTTATCCCTTACAAAAAAAATACAGATGACGTATGATTGCTCAATTCCTTGCCTGCGAGGGTACAATTTAAAAGCACTTCCACGGTATACAAGGAAATTATGGACCGTACTATTCGCAAGTATAAGCAGGAGGATCTAAACGATGTTTTGGCATCATGGGAAAGTGCATCAAGGGTCGCACATTCTTTTCTAACAGACGAATTTCTAGAAAAGGAGCGACATGATATTCCTGATGTCTATTTACCAAATGCAGAGACTTGGGTAGCCGAGCAGGACGGACAGGTCATTGGATTCATAACATTAGTTAGTCATGAAGTTGGAGGGATATTTGTCAAGGCAGAGTTCCATGGCACAGGTGCTGGAAAGGCTTTGATGGACAAAGCTCGCGAATTACACGGTTACCTGGAAGTCGAAGTGTTTGAAAAGAATATCACTGGTCGGAAATTTTATTCAAGGTATGGTTTTCAATATTTGGCCGAGAGCATTCATAAAGAAACAGGAAATAAAATACTAAGGCTCAAATTTACTTTTAATCAGTAGTTGTAGTGGAAGCGCGGAAGCACACTGCTGAGCCCCAGAGTTATGCTCAGAAACCTTGGAAATTCTACTCATCGGTATTATGCTATGCAATAAAGGATATTGAATCTACTACTTTGGGTGCAAATGTATATCCAAGCTCAGATACCATCAAGTTGATGAGAAACGGCCCTACAGCCACAGAATCCAGGGAACACCTGAGCCTGAAATAGAAATAAAAGAAGAAAGAAAGACCAGGAATCTTATTCCATCAGGTCTATCTCAAAGCCCAATACAGGCTGCCCAAGTCCGAAGTTAACTATCACCTGCGGGAAGAACTCTCCCATGACACCTATCTTCTTACCGTTGACAATTATGTCAGCTCTTCTACCTTCCATGAAAGCAGGGTCATCGGACACTACAACTTCATAATCCACCATGCGCTCACGCATCAGGGCATCCACAAGCTCCCTGATCTCGGTGAAGTTCGCCTGAGGATGGATGGATACCGCTGCCAGGCGCAGACCATTCATGCCATCGATAACCACATCGCCAACCTCGAATATCCTCTGTGGCAGTTCCCTGTGCTGATTCATGGACAGTATTTCCATCAGGTTTGGCAGGATGGTGGTCCTCACCATGGTCTGGTCCTCACTTATGGGGTGTAGCACATAGGTCACATCATCTGTCTTTTCCCTGCACATCCAGTCAAAGTGTATCTTCTCACTGGTAAGTGTGAACGGCATGACCTGGGAATATCCAAGTCCCGTCATGATCTCCATTATTGCAGAGCCTACCTCAGTTACCTCATGGGATTTCCCCACAGTGGCATTCATTGGGAATACCGCAGGAATGTTCTCGAAGCCTATTCCTATTGCAATATCTTCAATGATGTCCGGATTATCAAGAATGTCAGCACGATAGCGAGGAACAAGTATCTCAAGTTCGCCATTGCCCATATCCTTTGCACCAAAGCCCATCCTGTTAAGCTGTTTGATGACCTCTTCAACGCTAAGCTTCATGCCTATCAGTTCATCAATTTCGGACATTGCCAGGATCTTGCTGCGTGGCACCAGATCAAGAGGTATCTCCTCGCTGCCGTCTGCTCTTGTGACCTTCACATATTCTATCTCGCCGCCACGCTCTGCAAGTGCGGTTGTGACTATGTTCATGGCAGTATAGACCTCATTGCTAAGACCCGTAACATCTACCAGCAGGTCAGTGGTACTTTCATTGACCATGGTAAGCGTACCATTGATAATAGGAGGGAATGAAAGCACATTGTCATTGGCATCCATTATCAGAGGATACTTCTCAAAGCCTTCCAGGATATAAGCGAACTTAACGCCCTTTGGGTGCTTTTCCAGTATTTCCCTCATGGACATTGGTTCTGTGAAGTCAAGCGGAATGAACTCAAAGTCAGGATCTGCTGCAATATATCTGAATGGAGGCTGCACCTTGGATAGGTCATGCACGCCTATGGATACCTTCTTCCTGTCACGTCCAAGACCCCAGTGCAGGGATTCCTGAAGGTCCATAAGGGTCTTGATGGAGTTTGAATCGAATTTCACACCCCTTACAACAGCACATCCGAATACCGGACGGATGTTCTCGATATCAGCATCCATGGTGATCTCGATATCATAAGGCTTTACCTCATAATCGGAAATACCAGTTTCAAGATCAAGGAAACCGCGCATTGCACGTGCCACACCCTCCACACTGTAAAGATCCGGGCGGTCAGGGAAGAATTCGATATCAATGGATTCCTCTTCGATACGCTCAATATCTGCGCCGATCATTGGCACACGTGCTATTATCGTATCCTTGTCGATTCCTGTGAGTTCTTCAAGATCTTTATATGGTAAGGTTATTATCGGCATGCAGAGTATCCTCGCTATGTTCCTTTATTAGTGTCACTAATCTAGCAGAACATACTCACCTTTGGATTTAATATTTTTGATTAAATGTACAGTAACATTTCACTGCACAGACACCGTTCATCCCATTTCAGAGCATGTATGTCGGAATATTCAGCAATTGCATGAACAAATTGCCGGCAAATACCAGCAAGAACCAGAGTATGGGTTCAAAAGCTGCGAAAACATAACAGAGTTGTCCTTTCTGAGAAGATATGTCCTCGATACATTTTCCTGCATAATATGCAACCACGATAATGGATAGCGATGCCAAAGGCAGAATTCCGCTCAGAACACAAATGGTCATGAAAACAACCGACAGGACATTGATGATCCTCATCAGCGTCATATTCCTTTGCAGTCCGAAACGTACTGGAAATGTAAGAAGTCCCTCCTCCATGTCCCCATTAAAGTCCCTCATGTCGAACATGATCTGAAGATTCATCATCCTTAAAAAAACAAAAAAAGCCAGCATCAATGCCCCATAAGTAAGATCAACAGATTGCTGCAGGAAGAAGAACAGCACCATAAAGGACCATACGGCTGCAACATAGAAATTCTTGAAACCGATTATCTTCTTTGTTAGATCCTTAAAGACATTCCCGTAAAGAAGACCAAGCACAAGTATCAGTGTACCGGTAATGATCAGGCCATTATTCCCGGAGAGCAGTAGCAATACAAAAAACAGGCAAGAAGCCAGATTTATCAAAATAAAGTTGCTCCCCCGGGACTGCAGATATGATGCCCTGCCTGAATTAGTTATTTTATCGACACATACTCCCTTGGAGTAGTCATTCAGGTAGATTATGTAGAAAAGCAGATAACTTATACACATGATCTCAATACTTGCTGGCAGTAAGAAAATGGCTGCGCACATAAGCATTACAGAAACCGAACCTATTGCAAAAAGATGACCTCCAAAGACCAGTTCTTTCCATAAGTGCATGCCTATTTGTTCTAAACCAGGCTTCCATTTCAACTCGTTCAAAGTCCCATGTCCATCAGAAAACATAATAAAATGTTGATTTGTACATAATTGTCAATTTAATGAATATATTAATGCCCTTATAATATTTTCTATGCACATGCCTCTTTTAACTTTGTACACAGAAATATATTCACCAAATAACAAAAGGTGTAAATATATTTATTGGTTTTAATAAATTGAGGATATATAACATATACCGAATAATACCAGTGGTAACTTTTATAACCAATATTATTATAATATATATACCATATAACGAAGCTAAAAGCAATTCCCAATATTCATTAAGCGGTGACACCAATGACTGATGATCCTATCGCAAACAAAGAAATCAATGAGCTGGAAAAAGCTAAAAAAACACAAACAAATGACAAATCATCATCAGACAATGACAACTCCCTTGAACAATCAGATATTCTCAGCAAATTAGCGGAGATAAAGGATTCTGAGCAAAAGTTCGAAAACGAATTCTCATCCATTTTTCAAAAAGACCCACGTAGAACATATCCGAAAACTGAAGTCAGGACAGGATCACAGGCAGATGATAGTGAGGCCAGTATACTTCTTCCAAGATCAGCAAGCTTTGGGCGTGTTAAAGGCGAAACGAAAAAGGCAGATATAAAAAAAGATGAACCGGAGACTAAAGTGGATACAGAAATAAAGGACGAAGTAAAGATCATCCCTGAGAACAATATACAGGAAGATGATCCAACCATCCTTGAAGAGAAAGAACCGGAAGAAAATATATCTGAAGAGAAGGAAGAGGGTAAGATCGGCATCATGGACAAGGTCAGGGAACTGTTCAAACAAGCAGATATCGAAATTGAAGCCTATGAACCAGAGCTACATGGCCCTATATCTGAATTTAGGGGAGTGGACGGTTACGAAGAGCTGGAACGCTACTGGGTAAACGAACCATATACCTTCATTGCCATACTGTTCAATGAAGAAATTAACAATCATCTCTACTATATTGTAGAACCTGAACTAACTGATTTTGAACTAGTCCTGCTTGATGAAATTAGGGACAGGCTTCGTGATGTGCTTCTTGTAGAAGCGATCGATGAACAAGATAGCAATAAAGAACATGTGATAGATGCCAAGATCAGGTTAATAATCAAGGACTACACCATTGACATCACGCCGCCGATGCTTGCCAAAATATCCTATTTCATTAAAAGGGACTTTATCCGCTTTGGGAAGATAGATGCACTGATGTATGACAGCTCTATTGAAGATGTATCCGGTAACGGCCATAACGTCCCCATTTTTCTTTATCATCGGGTACATCAGAACATTGCCACAAACATTGTATTTGAAGAAGATGAACTCAACTCCTTCATTATACAGATGGCACAGAGAAGCGGCAAGCACATTTCAGTTGCTGAGCCAATGGTAGATGCCACAATGCCGGACGGATCAAGGATACAGATGACCCTGGGAACAAGTGTGACCGCCCATGGTAGTACATTTACCATACGCAAGTTCAGCGATACACCAATAACACCTGTTGACCTGGTTAAATGGGGCACATTCTCTGCAGAATCCATGGCATACCTGTGGTTATGCATCGAGAACAACAAAAGTCTGATCTACGCCGGAGGTACCGCTTCAGGTAAAACATCATCCCTCAATGCAGTATCACTCTTTATTCCAGAGAAGGCAAAGGTCATCTCGCTGGAAGATACAAGGGAACTAAAACTACCTCATCCAAACTGGATACCCAGTATAACAAGGGATTCATTCACTGCAGATGAAAGGGGAGCCGTGGATATGTATGACCTGCTCAAGGCTGCTCTGCGTCAGCGACCAGAATTCCTGCTCGTTGGTGAGGTAAGAGGCAAAGAAGCACTTACACTTTTCCAGGCGATGTCCACAGGCCACACAACATTCTCAACCATGCATGCAGATTCCGTGGCTTCAGCTATCCACAGGCTCGAGAACCCTCCCATCAGCGTACCCCGTACCATGATACAGGCACTGGACATAATGAGCATACAGTCACAGACCTATTCCAAGGGCAAGCGTGTCAGAAGAAACATCAAGCTCGTAGAGATAATCGACATCGACCCCAATACCAGAAACATCAGGACAAACGACATTTTCGTATGGGATTCGGAAACCGACATGTTCGTAAGGACCGGAGAATCAAAAGCACTCTTTGATATCAAGATGAGACGCGGATGGGGACAGGCACAGATAGACCAGGAATTATATTACCGCCAGAAGATCCTTGAACATATGGTAAACAACGAGATCAGCGATTTCGAGGAGATATCGGGTATTATCAATGCCTACCAGTCAACACCTGAAAAGGTCCTGAAAAAACTAAATATGACCTGATGCGGGGTAACAACGTGACTGAAACAAACGTACCACCCGAGCAGATACCTGAGCAGGAACAGGAAATTCCCGAAACCTTAAATGACGCTACCATTAGTTCGGGAACTGCAAATACAAATAAGGGTCCGAAAAAGAAAATAGACCTTGATTTTCATATCAAAAAGGCAGGTGTCTATTTCAATATAATGAAGAGGATACCTTTTTTACTTCTTGGCACCCATATCAAGGCAAGAAAGCAGAATTACGTTAACCTGCAGAAACAGTTGAACCAGGCACGTTTGCCGATATCCCATGAGATGTATATCTCAAATGCTATCTTCTATTCCATTATTGCAGGAATAGCAGGGGCTCTTTTAGGTCTCCTGCTGACCTATGTAATAGTCGGGCTTGTTGGACTTCCCGAGAACATCACCAAGATGACATTCGGTCCCAGCATGGTATTCCTGCTTGAATACAAGGAAATTTTCATTGCACTTTTTATTACGATCATATTCATGGTAGGACTTGGAGGAGTGGTCTATTCCATCTTCATGCTCTACCCAGGATTCCAGGCAGGAGAGAGAAAGGGTGATATAGACAGGAATCTGCCCTATGCTGTGACTTTCATGTACGCCCTCAGTAAAGGAGGTATGAATGTACTGGATGTCTTCAGGGCACTTGCACGCTCTGAGGACACCTATGGAGAAGTCTCCAAGGAAGTAGATTCCATTGTCAGGGATATGGATTATTTCGGGCACGACCTGCGTACAGCTCTTTCCAATGCCTCGGAAATAACCCCTTCCGACAGGTTCCAGGATCTCATATACAACCTCCTTACCGTCATTGACAGTGGGGGTAATATTCCAAACTACTTCCGTGATAAGTCCGAGCAATACCTTCAAAAGTCAGAGATGGACCAGAAAGGTTTCCTGGAAACTCTGGCACTACTTGCTGAATCGTACGTAACTGCATTCGTTGCAGGTCCCTTGTTCATAATTATAATGGGTGTCATGATGGCGGTTATGGGTTCAGGCACCAGCACCATGGTATATGCCATCATCTATGCGGTACTACCAATAGGATCTGTCATGTTCGTGGTGATGATAAGCATAATCACACCTACTGAAATGGGAGAGCCACACCTGCTTCCCACCACGGAGGTATTGGACCATGGAATTCCGGAACTGCCCGAGCACCTCAACCAACTCTTCGATGAGAATGGCGAAGTTCTTGAAGAACCTGAAGAGAAGAGCAGGGAAAGAAGTAATTTCGAAGCATTTGCAAGATCGAAGAAAACACTGGCCCTGAGAAAGATCATAGCCAATCCTCTTGAACCAATGTTCAAAAATCCACTTACAACACTTGCAATCACAATCCCACTTGTTATTCTCTTCCTTGGGACATCATTTGCACTTAATGCTAACAAGATGGCAAACCCAGCTATAATGGTTGATTTCATTGACGATAAGATGGTATTTGCAGTCCTGGCTGTTATCGTACCTTTATCAATATTCCACGAGATCAGGCAAAGGAAGAAGAGAAAGCTTGAGAATGGTTTCCCAGATTTCCTGAAGAAGCTGGCAAGTACCAACGAAACCGGTATGACACTCAGGGATTCCATCAGGCTTATGGCTAAATCAGACACCGATGGCCTCAGCTATGAAATAAAGAAGATGTGGAGGGATGTATTCTGGGGACTTGAGGTAAATGACGCACTCGTCAGGTTTGCTAATAGACTCAGAACCCAGGTAATCACACGTTCACTTTCACTTATCACAAAAGCAAATGAATCCAGCGGAGACATTGGAGAAGTTCTTCTGGTAGCTGCAAGAGATGCCTCTTCCGAGCAGGGAATGAAAAGAGAGCGTACCATGAGCATGATGATCTATATTGTTATCATCTATATCTCATTCATGGTCTTTGTGGGCGTTATCTATGTCATCTCAACTACTTTCCTCTCAGAGATGGCAGCAGCAGGGAAGCAAATGGCTGAAACGGGTTCACAGAGTGGATTCCTCGGAAGCTTTGATCTCGAAGCCTACACACGTCTCTTCAAACACGCAGCAATTATCCAGGGACTGAGTTCCGGCCTCATGGCAGGAGCAATGGGTGAAGGCAACATCATTTCAGGCCTGAAACATTCCACCATCATGATGCTGATAGGATATGTTATATTTACCATGTTCATTTAGTACTAAGCAAAGAGACGGGATAGGTAGTACATAATGAAAATAGTCGGAATAGACGAAGCTGGCAAAGGACCTGTAATAGGTCCCATGTGCATCGGAGGAGTGCTGATAGATGAAGAGAGAGAGAATACACTGAAGAATCTCGGCGTCGCTGACTCTAAACAGATAGCTCCCAAAAAAAGAGCCAATCTTGCCCGACAAATAGAGAAATATGCAGAGAATACCTTCGTTTTTGTTATCGAACCACAGCAGATAGATGAACTGCGTAAGCTCATGACCATGAACGAGATCATGGTGGTAGCCTTTTCCAGAGTGCTTGAGGAATTACAACCCGACAAAGCCTATGTGGACGCTGCCGATGTAAAGGAAGAGAGATTCGGAAAGCGCCTGCTGCAGGAATATGCAAAGACACATCCCGAAAAAGCAGAGCAACTGACGGTGGTATCAAAGCATAAGGCTGACACCATATACCCCGTAGTCTCCGCCGCATCCATAGTTGCAAAGGTACGCAGGGATGAGCTCATAGAAGAGCTCAAGAAAGAGATAGGGGTCGATTTTGGAAGCGGATATCCATCTGATCCCAAGACTAAGAAATTCCTGCAGGAATGGTTCGATGAGCACGGCGAGCTGCCGGATATTGTAAGGCATTCATGGAAGACAGCCGAGAATATAGTCAATGCAAAAGAATCTTAAATATTACTTTTATTAATTTCTTTATTTCATTTATTTTATCACTTTTTTGTCAGAATCTGCATAGACACATCTTTCGAAGAGAACATTAGCATATTTCTATATCCAGGCACTACGAAGCCACGGTCAATTTGGGCCTTGAGACTGAAAAGCTAAGCTCATGTCAATCAATCAATCAATCAATCAAAGGGAAAAAAGAGAAAAGAAAAAATAGATCAGGACTGAGAAATGAACTCAGTCATTGATTCGAATATCCTCAGACCATCATGTGAGCCAAGGATGTCCTCTGAAGCCCTTTCTGGATGAGGCATCATTCCAAGCACGTTCTTCTTTGTATTTACGATACCTGCAATGTTTTCCTGTGAGCCGTTAGGGTTAGCTTCATCAGTGACCTTACCCTGTGCATCCACATATCTGAAAGCGACCTGTCCATTTGTTTCCAGCATTGAAAGAGTTGCTTCATCTGCATAGAAGTTACCTTCCATGTGGGCGATAGGCACACTGATGGCCTCACCTTTCTTGAATTTGGAAGTGAAGGGAGTGTCCGTTGTTTCTACCCGCAGGAATTTAGGTTCACATCTAAACTTAGGATAGTTATTGGTTGTTAGTGCACCACTTAGCAGTCCGGATTCTGTGAGTACCTGGAAACCGTTGCATATACCAATAACAGGCTTCCCCTCATCTGCAAGCTTCTTAATGGAATTCATTATAGGAGTACGTGCTGCAATTGCACCTGCTCTGAGGTAGTCACCGTAGGAGAAACCTCCGGGAATTACTATGCCTTCGAAACGATCGAGGTTCTCTTCCTTGTACCACACAAGTTCGGCGTCAGTACCCACAACATCCTGCAGTACATGCAGAACATCAAGATCACAATTGCTACCACCAAACTGTATAATGGCAATACTCATTCTATTTCCCTCAGGGATACGGAATAATTGTGAATGATTGGGTTTGCTATGAGTTTCTGGCACATTTCCTCGACGTTCTCCCTTGCATTGTGGATATCGTCTGCCTGAAGCTCAATTGTATATTTTTTTGCGGTCTTGACATTGTTTGTCTCATAACCAAGATGCTCAAGTGCCCTTTTGATGGTTTTGCCTTCTGGGTCAAGCATTCCGGATTTAAGTTCAATGGTTACATCTGCCTGGTATTGCATAATATATCCTCAGCTGATTTTTATGATAAGTAATTATGATAGATATAAAGGGATATCAGGCATTAATAATAACGCTTTATATTATAAACTTTGCATCTGCAATAGCCATATTTTTAGCCAAGTGAACTCCTTGCGCGCAATATTCTCTGGATAATGGTTACATGCGTAAGCACTACTATCAGGAAAATGGCAATGTCAGTTAATCCTGCCAGGGCACCTGCAACAATGATAAGCATCCTTTCAGGTCTTTCCGCAATTCCAACGTTCATAGAACTGGCACCGGCGGCTTCTGCCCTTGCCCTTGTGTAACTCACAAGATATGAACCGACGATGGCTATGATAGTCCAGAGCCACGCAGGAATGGAGAGAATTGAACTATCAGGGATGCTTCCGCTAATGAAACCATAGGTAATACCCACAAAAATGGCTCCATCTGCATATCTGTCACAGACCGAATCCAGGAATGCACCAAAGGAACTGCTAAGATCTCTTGCACGGGCCACCGCGCCATCCAGCATATCGAAAAGTCCGCTCAGAAGTATCAGAAGCGCACCAGAAAACAGCTCCCCTTTTGCAAAAGCAAGAGCTGAGACAAAGCTTACCAGCAATCCAATCAATGTCAGTGAATTGGGAGACAGCGGAATCTTAGCGGCAAAAGGTAAAACCAAATGTCTAATATCATCCTTGAGTTCACTGAACATTATACTGCACCCATATTTTCCTGAAAGTATCATTTACTTAATACTATTTTAGCATTGTTTTTTAGACAGTTTTATCAAAAAGCAGGCATCCCCATCATCATAATAATAATTAGTATTCATTTTAGTGTAGACAATCTTATATAAGAGAATCGCAAAAACAGAAATTGCAGAAGTAAATTGGTGTAGAGGAAAATTAGATGAAGAACGAACGTAAGATCATAGTATCAGAACAAGGGAAGCTGGTTTTAAAGAACATAGCTATGTCGTTCAAAGGTTCCGATGGAAAAAACCTCTACCTCACTGAACCGGAAACAAAGACCGATAAAAGAGAAAAACTGTATGAGCGCATCGAGAACAATTTTCTGCTCATTGGTCTTCTGAAAAAGGTCGATCTGTCAGACCGGAGTAGCAAAGAGGTTAATGATCTAATGCTCAAAAAGCACGAAAAGGAAGAACGATTTCTCAGTGCTGGTAGGAAAATGGGATTTAACCTGGGCCTGGACATAGACCCTGAAGATATCCTCCGTTTTTACATCACCCTGACACCTGACGAAAGGGTTAACTTTGACTGCAAGCCTTGATCTTGCAGAAAGACTTTCCCACTCTTTTTTAATTCACCTGCATGCCCAGTTAATGCATGGTTTTAATGCATGATTTATATGTATTCAGAACTTTAAAGGGCTTGAAATAGTACTGTTTAGCAGCCAAACCTTTACGTCAGAAGAAGAAAATGTGCGGAATTACAGGTTTTTACAACATTGAGGGATCACTTGAACTTAGCATCCAGGCACTGGACACCATAAAGAACAGAGGACTTGATGGTGTAGGCATCTGTGGGCAGGAATGGGTACAGCATGCCGCAGACACAGCCAGTCTGGAAATTAACGGAAAAGAGCAGGAAAGGAACATCCTTGGACACTGCCTGCACTCAATGGTTAGTTTTGTGCAGCAGCCCATCGTTTCCAGAGGAAAGCTTGTTGCCAACTGTGAGATCTACAACTGGAAAGAACTGAAGGAAAAATACGGGATCATTGCACAGAACGATTCCGAGCTTCTCATCAAATTAATAGAATCCAGAATGGATGAAAGGGATTCAAAAATCACCGAAGAAAATGTACTCGAAATGATTGACGATGTATTATCAGAGGTCCTCGGAGTCTACGCATTTGCTTACTGGCTGGAGGACACAGTCTATACTGCAAGGGACATAGTAGGCATCAAACCACTATGGTACAGCAGGTCAAAGGGTTTTGCATTCTCCTCTGAGAAAAAGGCACTTGTAAAAACTGGATTTACGGACATAAAGGAACTGAATCCCCGGGAGATATTCGCCTACAATATCCCAGAGGATACACTGAACCGTTTCAACAGAGAGTTCTTCTCAATAACACCTGAACATAGCGCTTCTTTTGAAATTATAAGGGATGAAGCCCTGGAGCTTCTGGAAGATGCTGTTTCCATCCGTTTCCCGCAAGAGAAATTTGGCATCCTCTTCTCAGGAGGACTGGATTCCACCCTGATAGCCTACCTCTGCAAAAAGCTTGGGAAAAAGCCGGGAACTGATTTTGTCTGCTATACCGCCGGTCTTTCAGGCGTGCAACTTCCACCTGATGTTGAATACGCACAGAAAATGGCAGAGCAGCTCGGACTTGAGCTTAAGGTCAAGAGCATAGACCTTGATGAAGTAGAGGAATACCTCAAAACCGTTGTACCGCTTGTGGAAGACACGAACGTACCAAAGGTGGGTGTCGCTCTGACCATGTACGCAGCCTGCGTGGCTGCCAGAGAAGATGGCATAAGGGTGATGTTCTCAGGCTCCGGTGCAGATGAGCTCTTTGCAGGTTACGACCGCCACAAACGTTCCACTGACATCAGCAGGGACTGTTATGCTGATATACTGAAGATTTATGAGAAGAACACATACAGAGATGATGTTGTTGCCATGAACAACAATATCGAGCTGCGTGTACCCTATCTTGACAAACGTTTCGTTGACTACGGTCTGAAGGTACCTGCTGAATACAAGATCAATGAAGAGCAGAACAAACTCATACTCCGCAAAATTGCCGAGCACCTGGGACTGCCAGAAGAAGTTACACAACGCAGGAAGCAAGCTGCTCAATACGGTAGCAGATTTGACAAGGCCATTGGAAAGCTAAGCAAGAAAGCCGGTTGCAAGACAAAGACCGAGTACCTCAAGAAGTTCTACGATCAGCCAAACCTCAAGCTTGGAGTGCTTTTCAGTTCAGGCAAAGACAGCAACTATGCCATGCACATCATGCAGGAGCAGAACTACTCCATCGAGTGCCTTATCACCATCAAGAGCCAGAATCAAGACTCATACATGTTCCACACCCCTAACATCGACCTTGCACGCCTGCAGGCTGAAGCCATGGGAATGCCGCTTATTGAAGAGCTGACAATGGGTGAGAAGGAGAAGGAACTGGAGGACATGAAGAACGCAATCATCCGAGCAAAGGATGAGTTCGACATAGAAGGAGTGGTCACTGGAGCACTGTACTCCAATTACCAGCGCGAGAGGATCGAAAAGGTCTGTGACGAACTGGGACTCAAGGCGTTCTCCCCACTCTGGCACATCGATCAGGAAAAGGAGATGTACCAACTCCTGGACATAGGTTTCGAGTTTATCTTCAGCAGCGTTGCAGCCTACGGTCTGAACAAGAACTGGGTAGGTAAGGTCATCGGAGAGAAGGACATCGAAAAACTGGTCAAGCTCAACGAGAAGATAGGTCTCAACGTGGCAGGAGAAGGTGGAGAGTTCGAGAGTTTCGTACTGGACGGACCCATGTACCACAAAAAGATAGAGATCAGGGAAATGGAAGTTATCGAGCGGGACGAGTACACTGCAAAAGTGGTTATTCACGATGCAGTGCTTGTGGATAAGGAATGATGGAGATTCCATTAAAAATACTTCGACATCAATAAATCTATCAAAAAAGAAGGGATATGATTCAATATTGTTTCTACGCCCTTCTCTTAAGTGAACTAAGCGCCTGCTTAATCTCATCATCTTTTTCAAAAGCCCAGTCTTCCTCGTTCAGACTGACTTTCAATTTATTAAACTCGCTCAAGTCACTAAGATCAAACTTCTGAGTTATGTCTATTTTCTCCGTCAGTTTTTTTTTGAGCTCTTCCCTTTCTATAACCATCAAGATACCTCATAAGTTCGCTGTTACTTCTTTTGTCAGTGCCTTGCTATCCTCATTTCTGACCTTGGCAACTGCTTCTATGCCATCTGCATATCCCTCTAAATATGCGTCCGTAATCTTCTCCCCGTACTCTTTTTTGATATTAGCTTGAGCTACCTCGATTTTATTGCTTATGTCCATTTTAATCTTGTCTTGAGCCTTTCCAATCTTGCCCTCGATTATATCAGCATTACGAGCATCTTCCATATCAACTTCGTTTCTTCTTTTCTCAGCATCCGCTTTGATCCCAAAGATACCAATAAGACCTGTCCAGCCTGCACCAAATGTAATGGCTTCGAGCAGATTGTCGGCTAAAATGGTTGCGACCACACCCCCTACAAAAAGATAGATTATAATTCCCGCAATTTGGGAAAAAGTTTTTTCTCTATTCAATTGCTTCCTCTGTGAATTTATCCACTCCCTGATAAATTCCTTTTGACTGTCATCAGCTTCTTCCTTTAGCTCTTTTCTGAAGGACTTGATTTCCTTTTCGAGCTCCAAGATACGAGCACTATTTCCCAAGAGCTTGTCCCAGCTGCCAAGATAAACCATTATTGCAGCGCCTGCTAACCCCAAAATAAAAAAGAAATATCCCACGGATACATTCTCCGGCCACCACATTGGCATTTCCATTGTAATTGTAGCATTTACGGCCATTTGATACCCCACTTATATCAGTAAACATTATCATCCTGCTGTCGAACCTTACAGCCACCCCACGCAGCTGATTATAAGGTTACATATGATAGGTGATTCATTGTAAATTATGTAGTCCATTGCATAAAAATATTCCGTGTTTGGAGAATACATATGTCAAATTAATATATTTAAAAAATAGAAGATAATAATTGGAGAAGTACACCAATAAGACCACATCACCAATGCTGTTTTGGTGAACAAGGAGTGATGTGTTTCACATCTCCCTGTTATCAATAACTCTCTTGCTCTTTTTCTCACTGCGTGGCAGTGCTCCCATTGCAACACATTCCACGTCAACGCTGATGCCTATGAAATCCCGGAATGCTTTGTTCATTAACTTTGCTTTTTCCCTGTTTATATCAGGGTCGTCTGCACTATCAACCTCAACCCTGAAAAGCATTGTATCCCTGCCTGCATCCCTTTCAAGGACTATCTGGTATTCACTGCTCACGCCTTCCACCCTGTGAACCACATCCTCTATCTGTCCGGGGTAGACGTTCACGCCTTTTATCTTGATGCGGTCATCAGTGCGTCCGAGCAGGCGGTCTATGCGTGGGAAAGGACTTCCACAGTCACATGCTTCGGGTATGATACGCGTGAGGTCTCTTGTCCTGTAACGTATAAGCGGGGCCCCTTCCTTACTCAGCGTGGTTATGACAAGCTCACCGAGAGTACCATCTGGCAGACTCTCTCCTGTAACAGGGTCTATGATCTCAAAGAGCAGGTGGTCTGACCAGTAATGAAGCCCATAATGCAAGGAACAATCCAGGGCGATGCCGGGTCCGTATATCTCGGTGAGACCGAATATGTCGAAGGTCTCGATGCCGAGCTCATCCTCGATACGTGTTCTCATCTTGGGACTCCAGCGCTCTGAACCGATGATGCCAACCTTCAACTTAATACTGTCCTTCAATCCCCTTTTGCTAATCTCCTCAGCAAGCAAAAGGGCATAGGAAGATGTGCTGGCAAGCGCTGTGGACTTCAGGTCAAGCATCATCTGCAACTGCTTTTCAGTATTTCCCGGGCCTGTTGGAACAGCCATGGCCCCCAGAAGCTCTGCTCCTGCCTGGAATCCGATACCTGCGGTCCAGAGTCCGTATCCGGGTGTTATCTGTATCCTGTCAGTATCCGTAAGCCCTGCCATCTGGTAGCAGCGCATCATCATCTCTGCCCATACATCCACATCACCTTTGGTGTAAGGGATTATGACGGGACTTCCTGTGGTGCCTGAAGATGAATGTATCCTCACCACCTCTTCATCCGGCACAGCCTGAAGACCCAGAGGATAGGCATCCCTCAGCTCTTCCTTTGTAGTTAACGGGAGTTTGCTGATATCTTCCAGAGTCCTTATATCATCTATATCAACACCAGCCTCAGCAAATTTTCTCTGGTAGAAAGGACTTCCCTTTGCGACCCTTTGAAGAAGCTGCCTGAGCTTCGTGGTTCTTTCTTCATCGGATAGACCGGAATGAGTGCAGTCATTCTCACATTCACATTCACATTCACTTACAGGAACCATGCCTTTGGAAGCATCAATTACACGACTATCACACATTCATCTCACACCCTGTCTTCATTGATCTCCGGAAGGCGTTTCCTCTTTTGTGTTTGAAACGCTTTCAATTGCCATGTCATATGCCCTGCGGTTGACATCCCTGTACTTTTCCGGGATCATCTTTTCAAGCACATTCCACAGATATTCCACGGAGAATGGTAAAAGACCGGCGCCTGCAGCAGCAGCTATCATGGCTACATTCGCTGCTCTGTATGTCCCTGCATCCCTTGCAAGACCTGTGAAATCAGCAGATATTATCTCCGGGCAGTTACTTTTAAGGAAATCTACCATCCGGTTCGGGTCATATGCCTCACCGCCCTGGGTTGATGGCATTATCGCATACTCGTTAACCACAATGCTGGCACCCTTGCGTAAAAAACGCAGATTTCTGGCAGCCTCTCCAGGTTCAAGCCCTATCAAAAGATCGGCATTTCCCTGTGGAATAAGTGAACCGCATACATCGTCCCCTATCCTCACATGACTTGTAACGGAGCCCTCCCTCTGGGCCATACCTATGGTTTCAGCTGTGGCTACATGTAATCCTGCATCCATGGCAGCGGTAGCGAGTAGACGGGAGGCAAGTACAACACCCTGACCACCCACACCTGCAATAAGAATATCAAATTTCATTGTAAGGCCTCCTTCAGGACAATAGCATCTGACGGACATATCTGTGAACAGAGACTGCATCCACTACAGGTATCCTGAATACCAGGTAAACCCGAGGATATTGAGAATATGGCAGGACATCCCAGCTGGGACACACAGAGCCTGCAACCTGTACATTTGTCCTCATCCACAAGATACTGCTCTTTTCCCTTGCTGATGGCAACGCATTTTCCCTTGAACACAACAGCCGAAGGACCCTCAAACTCCATGGCTTCAGTGGCTATATCCATGCACTCATCAAGGGCATCGACTTCCATGGTCCGGACCATACCGACCCCACAGCTTCTAAGGACATCTGCTATATCAATGATCTTTGCAGGAGAACCCAGAGCCGTTACACCTATACCCGGGTGGGGCTGGTGTCCTGTCATGGCAGTGGTGCGGTTGTCAAGAACTGCAATGGTGATATCAGCATTATTATATACTGCACTGATGACAGCGGCAATTCCGGAATGGAAAAAGGTAGAATCACCTATGAAGGATACCTGCTTTGCCTTCTGAGTGCCCCTGTATTCCTGTGTCTGGGCCAGACCGGCGGCGATACTGATGCCAGCCCCCATGCAAAGGCAGGTGTTGACCATGTTAAGAGGCTTTGCATTCCCAAGTGTATAACAGCCGATGTCGCCTGAAAATATGGAATCCACACCCTTCTTTGATCTTAATTTGCCAGCAGCCTTCTTGAAAGCATAGAAGACGGTCCTATGCATACAACCTGCACATAAAGTGGGAGCTCTTATCGGCAGAGGAGGTATGTCATTCTGCTCTATTGCAACTGATGAATGAGAAAGAGGAGAAATATCAGCATTGATCTTTTCCAGTACCCTGTTCATACCATCAATGACCATATCAACATCATACTCCCCACTGACAGGGAAAGAGCCATCTTTCTTTCCATATACGTTCACGTTAAGATGATATTTACCTGCCACTTGCAAAAACTGCTCTTCGAGGTACGGGTCCAGCTCCTCGACAACTATCAGGTCTGTGATATCCCTGAGAAATTCAAGAGCTGCCTTTTCAGGGAAAGGATACACAGTTCCTGCCTTGAACACAGAGAATATACCAGGATAATCCTTTATGGCCTCCTTTGCGTAGAGGTAGGAAACACCTGAAGCTGCAATCCCTATTTTGCTGCTGCCCTTTGATGCGGAATTAAAAGAGTTATCCTTGAAGTATTCTGAGAAATGGTCTGACATCGTGATCTGAAGTTCTTCCAGCAGAGGATGCCTCTGTGCCGTCAGTTTTGGGAATATGGTCCATCTTGTGTCTTTCACAAAACCCTCCATGTCCCTAGAAACAGGAGCCATCTCCTCGATCAGCACATCAGAACAACCGTGGGAAACACGAGTTGTGGTCCTGAGTATCACAGGAGTTTCCATCTCGTGTGATAATTCGAAAGCCAGTTTTGTCATGTCGTAGGCTTCCTGTGGAGTTGCAGGGTCCAGGACAGGTATGTTTGCAAAATGACCAAAGGCTCTGGTGTCCTGTTCTGTCTGAGATGAGTGGGGACCCGGGTCATCTGAGACAAGAATTACAAGGGAACCTTTTACTCCTATGTACGAAAGACTCATAAGAGGATCTGAAGCCACGTTCAGGCCAACCTGTTTCATGGTGACCATGGCATTTGCACCTGAATATGCAGCCCCTACGGCTGTTTCAAGTGCCACCTTCTCATTGGTGGCCCATTCGGCATATATACCATACTCTTTTGCATGAGAGGCGATAGTCTCCATGACCTCGGTGGAAGGTGTACCTGGATAGCCGCTTGCTATCTGGACTCCGGCTTTGATGGCCCCGAAGGCAATGGCTTCGTTGCCCATTAATATACGTTTACTGGTCAATATCATTCCTCTTGAATGGATAAATGGATAATATTTAAAAGAAAATCGAATAATATAGCATATTCATATCTGGAACATGAATCATTGCATATATTCATACATTGATGCTGACCTATGCACTTGTTTGATGCAATATAAATATTTTGTTATTGCATTTTTTATTCCGGAAAAGACCATCAAATCACAATTATTGACACTCATCCGGCAGACTGAATAATGTAAGGCCATGGAACTAAGATCAAACAAAAACCTTTTTAAACCTGATTGTACATTATCGTGCATTATAGTACACTGATAGCCTTTTGAGGAGGACGTAGCAATTGGTATTAATCTATAGCAGTCTAAAAACAGTCATTGATAAAAACGAAAGCATGCAAAAGGAGAGAAGATCCTAATGCCCTTACCTTATATCTATCTCATCATCTCTATTGTGATCATGCTAGCCACGACATTCTTTTTCATATTGAGGCGCGACCATGATTAATCATGTCCTTCTGGTAGTATACGTAATTGGGATCCTTCTGCTTTCCCTGAAACTAAAACAGGGAACCTTTTCAGGATTTGCTGTATCAGACCGCAATGTCATGCATCCTGCGGTAATAGGAATTGCATATATGGCTGCCTACTTCAGTGCTGCCTCTTTCCTTGGAGGCGGAGGCTATGGACTCATTGCCGGTCTTCCATGGGTCATCTGGGGAGTTTTCTTCCACGTAGCTTTTGCATGTGTGGCATTCATCATTGCACCCAAAATATGGACGTTCTCCCAGAAGTACGATGCCAAGACCGTTCCACAGCTACTGGAACGCAGGTACAATTCACAGAAAGGTAAGGTCTTACTTGCAGGGATCATGCTGTTGATGTACACAGTATACCTGGTTGCCATCTTCAAGGGCTGTGCAAACCTTTTCCAGGGTCTGCTGGGAGTGACATACGTCCAGGGTCTCCTCATAGCTGTTGCCATCGTGGCTCTCTACTATGTGATAGGAGGACTACCTGCGATCATCTGGATCAGTTTCCTGCAGGGACTTATCATGCTTGTGGGTGCAGTGTTGCTCTACACAGGACTCATTTCAAGTGGCGGTGGAATGGCAATATGGGATATGGTACCTGCCGACATACTTAGCATGGGAGGAACAGCAGTACCATGGCAAAAGACCTTCGGAATGGCGTTCTCCATAAGTCTTGGGCTTCTGGCATTACCCGATCTGCTGATAATGTTGTTCTCTGCCAAAGACAGGAGAGTAGTACGCTTTGCAGGTATCTATGGCCCAATATCCATCACCATTTACGCTCTATGCATATTCTCCCTGGGAATTTTGGCTCATGGAGTGTTCAGCTCGGAGCAGCTGGCTCCGTTCATGACAAACCCGGATGGACTCATACCATTCCTGGCAACATCACTGCTGCCCCGTGGATTTGACAGTGTGGTACTGCTGGCTGCAATCTCCGCTGCCATGTCAACCATGAGTGCCATCGTACTGGTCACAACAACTGCCCTTACTTCAGATATACTGAAGTACTTCCGTCCGGCAACTCCTGATAATGAGGTACTCCGCATGACAAGGATAGTGGGAGTTATGATCATTGTAGCATCTGCATTCTTCGCAATGGATGTGCCACAGATGATAGTGCCTCTTGTGTCTGCAAGCATGGGTGTGATCGCATGCTGTGTCTTCATACCCCTTATTTTCGGACTTTACTGGGAACGTGGTACTTCCACAGGATTTGTAGCAAGCCTTATTGCAAGCTTCGGCTCCGTGGTACTCTGGCAACTCTTTGGCAATCCCCTCATTCACCCGGTATTCATCGGTTTGATCTGCGGTACCGTGGCATATCTGGGAGGAAGCCTGGCAAGCCCACGTCCAAATCCTGTAGGAGAAATAGAATAACAATAAAATTATTCGATCCTTAATCGATGCTGAAAATAAAAGTTCGGCATCGTTTCTTTTTTCATCTGGATATTTCCTTTTATTTGCAAGCATTGCGCTTTTTCTTGCATCGTGGTTAAAGATTTATATTAAGTGATGAAATAAACCTGAAGAATAGTTCATGGCAGGGATACTTTGAACAAGATTGGCAAAATAATTCTGGGGCTTTCAATATTGATATTTATACTGGCAGCTGTTGTCGTAGTGGGATCGATGATGTTCTTTACAACTGTAGAAATGGAAGAAGGCAGTTCCAACAGCTATTACGATTACAGTGTCACAATTGAAACCGATAGACCACTGGAAAATGTTACACTATACCTACCCGTACCGGCCTTTGAGAACCGTTCCCTCGTTGGAGAGGAAATGGTTACAAAGGATTTCTACAATAAGGCACCCGAGTGGAACTTCAGTCTTGTTGATACCGAATATGGCACCATGCTCAGCATAACCAATAGCATGATCATTCCAATGTATAGATCATTGCCGACCCCTGTATCAGAAGATGAGGACATAGATGGTATCGAACAGGAAATGATTGTCGTTGAGTCAAATGAATACTCAGAAGAGACACCTGTCCTGCACCCCATTGACCTTAGTATTGGAACTTCCGCAGACCATGAACTCAACACTAGAAATCCAATGGGAAATGAATCACTGTTGCTACCAAAATATGATCTGATGGCTTCAGAACCTGCAGATACAATCCAAGAGCCTGAGCACATAGACCCTGAGTACTATGGATACGAAAGCCGGATATTCGCATCTTACAATACTTCATCTGATGCTACTGTACGAATCACTGTAGATATGGAAGGAGTAAACTCATGGTGGGTTGGAGGCTGGAGATCGAACAGTTATCAGGACACCGTCAGTATCCTTTTGAACGGGGGCCAGAACGGATGGATGAACGTACAGGGAACTATGGTAACAAGTGACGGGATCTATGAGGAATAGAGTTTGTAATTCATGAAAACAGATTTAACTTATCGATATCAATAAAAACAAAAGGTGTTCCAAATTGAAGAATGTGATAAGCAAGAGTTTCGAGATCAAGGATTACATGATTGATGGCACACATATCAACGGCTTCTGGATGACGCTTGATGACAGGGAAAAACTGACAACAGAAGTTGTCTACGCACCCGCCAGCGGAGAGAACTTTGATACAGCCGAAACAGAAAGCATAATTAACGAAATAACAACGAAATGTGACAGTTTCAAATCACTGCTTCCTGAGAACGTAGATTGCGAGGTCATCTTCAAGGATCTCAACGACCTCACATATACATCAGGTGAGGATGCAAGCAATTTTGAGTTGGAACCTAAAGAACTTGATGAGATAAGGGTTGTTTACAGCTTCTACGTAAAGTACTACATTTGATGTTGAATACCATTTGGTATTAGACAGTATCTGATGATCAATACTATCAGATAGTTATCTTATCCGACTTCAAGGGCCGGATAAGAATAACACCATTATTTTTTCATTTATCAAGCACACTTTCAGCCAGCAGCTCCGAAATGTCCTTCATCTCCAGTTTCACATCCTGTGAACCGCAAACACCACCGATATGATGCATGCAGAAAGGACAATATGAGACCAGCATGTCGGTTCTATCCTTGTAATCTTCAACCGACATCATGGCGATATCGGCAGATATTTCCGGGAAATTGGGTTTCAGACCGGCTGGACCACCACAACAGACCTGCTTTCCATCAAAAAGTTCGTTGAGCTCCACACCCATACCGGAAAGGATACTGCGGGGCATATCCTTCATATCACGGACCGGACATGCATCCCTTAATGCAACCTTGTAATCCAGTTTCTTCGGATTCAGTTTACCCTCGTCTATGAGCTGCTTGAAGAGAGGAAGGGTATATTCCACCTCGAATTCAGGTTCACGATACAGTTTTGCATATTCATTTTTGAGAATAAGATAGCATCCAGGACATGAAGCAATCACTTTCTTAGCACCAAGGGACTCTATATAATCCACATACTTCTTCGCATGTTCAGCTGCCTCTTCCAGATGGCCATTATCTATCAGGAAAAGACCGCAGCACTTCTCCTCCTTCATTATCATAGGTTTGATACCTGCATGATTGAGGAGTTTTATGGTGGACTGTGCTATCTGAGGCTGGCTGTGAGCCACCCAGCAACCTGCCATATAAGCTATATCAGAACTTTCAGCAATCTCCAGATCCTCGCTCACCCAGTCAAACCTTGTTGACGGGTCCATGCTGCCTGGACTGTTGCGCTCGATTATATTACGGGATATAGCAGTGGTCTTCTGGGGCTCTCTTCCCTGCTTCGCCAAGAGTTCTCTCTCATACTGGATTATCTCGGTGATGGGTATATTCACAGGGCAAACATCATCACAAGCCCCACATCTGGTAGAAAGATAGATGTTGTCAAATTCATCTTTTGTGAGCTCTTCACCAAGGATCACTTTTCCCAGGACATCGATCTTTCCCTGCGGTGTGAAACGATTGTCTTCTGTCACCATATTGACAGGACAGACATCCCAGCATTTCTTACAATCTATACATGAACTTATTTCGATCTGGAACTTATGCACTGGATTACCTCGGGAATATGATTAATATAAGTGAATTCATTCCCCATTATCCCAGTAATCCTTATCTCTTTTTTCGTCACCCGATATCCTGAGAATCTCAGGGTACGGATAAAGAAGAGTATAATTATCAATATTATCTTCATCAAAACGCAGGACGTAAAGCCTCAGAACTTCGATTAGAGCATCATCGGTTATCCTGTTCAGGCTGAAATTCTCAATTAACTGCTCAAAGAATATGTGTTCACTTTCCGGCACAAGATGCTTGAAATTCGAAAATATCTGCCTTGACACCGATACCTTCGAATCTACATCCCCTGGCTTGCTCAGTACTTGTTTTAAGAGAGAAGCGTAGCTCTTGAACACTGTACTTTCCACTTCTTCCGGAGAGATGGCAGAATCACAGCTTTTCAAGAGCTCACACATCTGCCCATACACAGACGCATCATAATATGTGAATAGAAAACGATTCTTTTCATTGAACTCTTCCAGTTTGTCAATCGAAGCTGAACCGCAATGAGCCCTGAAATCTGCAAACGTGTACAACTGAGTCAGGAAATGGTGACGTATGTGATAGTTACGTAACCTGTCATCCTCCTCTATAGGATAACCATGATACTTCTCAAATATCTCGCTGGCAAAGAAACCCATTCCCTTTTCAATTACCGGCGATGCCTTGGCTCCTGAATAGACCTTGATGTCCCTTACACCAATCGTAGGGGAGCGGGACTTGAATATGAAACCATCCACATCTGCAAGATCCTTCATGAAATCCTTTGTGAAGGTATCCATCTTTTCAGTTACATCTTCCCCGGTCTTTGGTTGTATGAGTTTGTAGTCCCCTTTTTGTTTAACTATTCTTATGGGATCCCTGGGAACCCCAAGTCCGATCTCATACTCAGGACAGACCTTTATGAAATCTACAAGTGGTACCAGATCCCGCACTATACGGCAAGGAACTACCTTCCCGTCATACCTCACATTATCAAATTCCAGACACCTGCTCACCAGGACGATTGGTCTTGTAAAGTTTCTCATAATAACCCCTATAAGCAATCTGCCACTGTTCTATATTATCTTTTTTATCTTTTCCCGGTCTTTTTAGCAGACTTCCTTGCTGAATTATTCTTTTTGTCGCTATATGATGCCAGAAGACCGACAAGGAAATTCCATACATCTAATATCGAAGGAATGTAAAGTCGTTCATCAGGAGAATGAGGATTTTTTATGGTCGGACCGAACGATATCATATCCATTTCAGGAAATTTAGAGCCTATGACAGCACATTCAAGACCTGCATGTATCACTTCTATATCCGCTTCCTTTGAGAACATATCAGTATAGACCCTCTTGCAGCGTTCCAGTAACTCCGATGTGGTATCCGGCTGCCATGCAGAATAACCACCTTCATGTGTGACAGTTGCACCTGCTGCATCTGCCATAGATTTTATCTTTGCGCTGATCATTTCCAGTTCTGATGACACCGAACTGCGCTGGCTCATGACTATCATTAGTTTACCATCCTCGATACCCACAGTTGCCAGATTACTTGATGTTTCCACAAGACCGGACACATCTGAAGACATGCCAATAACACCATGTGGCAATTCCATCAGAAGATCAATAGCCCTTTTGGACATATCCCCATTAAGAGACTGATCGCTTCCTGAACTGTCATCCAGAGACAGCGTTATCGAAAGCATGGGATCACATTCCGAATACTCTGCTGCCTCAGCACCCTCCATCTTCCGTACGAGTGACAGAGTGTCATCATAGCTGTCAAATGAAAGTGCTACCAGAGCCTCAGCATGTCGGGGAATTGCATTGTGAGCAGAACCTCCTTTTATATCGAGAAGTTTAATGTCATATTCATTCAGCAGAGCAAGCAGTGTCTTTGCAAGGATCTTGTTTGCATTGCCCCTCTTCTCATGAATATCAACACCTGAATGACCACCTGTCAGACCATCCACAAGCAATCTGCAAACTATCTGATCTTCGGGGATAGGTTCATATTCAAGAGGAAGCAGGATATTTGTGTTCAAGCCACCGGCACATCCTATTATGAAAATTCCTTCGTCCTCGGAATCAAGATTCAGAAGTATCTTTCCCGATATGAAATCCCCTGTGAGCTCGTTGGCACCGGTAAGACCGGTCTCTTCATCCACGGTAAAAAGCAGTTCAAGAGGAGGGTGGCGTAGATCTTTGTCTGTGGCAAGCCGCAGGGCAATGGCAAGTGCAATACCATTATCAGCACCCAGGCTTGTGCCATCTGCTTTGAGCCAGTCACCGTCAATGACATGAGCAATAGGATCCTTGCTGAAATCATGGTCTGAATCCGGGACTTTCTCACATACCATATCCATATGTCCCTGAAGCACGATGGCAGGGAGTTTCTTGCAGCCAGGTGAACCAGGAACAGTTATCAGTATATTATTGACAGTGTCAAATTTAACACTCAAACCATTGGAAACTGCCCACTCTTTTAGCCAATTGGCTATCTTTCCTTCGTGCCCTGAGCACCTTGGAATACTGTTTATGCTTGCGAATATTTCGAGAATCTCCTCTGTGGCCCTGTCCATGATGAAATTCTAGGTTATTTTTATTAATAGTTAACCGGAGTTCAACTCATAAAGCACTTATTTGAGCAGATCACAGATAGCTGCATGAAAGTGTTAATAATTAAAAATATTTCCAGAGAAGGACCTGGGATACTAAAGAATGTTCTCGATGAGAACGATATTCACTATGATATGGTTGATCTTGATTCAAAAGAAACTATCCCGGACCCACAAGCATATTCAGCAGTCTTCATTTTTGGCGGTCCGGACAGTGCCAATGATGAAACTGATAAGATGAAAATGGAACTGGAAACTATCAAAAAGACCATCGAAAACAAGATACCATATCTTGGGATCTGCCTGGGAATGCAGGCTCTTGTAAAGGCATGTGGCGAAGAGATACGCAAGAATGAAGTTCAGGAGATAGGATGGAAGGGCGAGGATGATGAATACTTCACAATTGACATACTCGATGAAAAGAAAGATGATCATCTTTTCTCGGGTCTCAAAAGCCCTCTTAAGATATTCCATCTGCATGGGGAAACTGTGATTCTCACAGATGATATGGAATTGATGGCTACAGGAAAATACTGCAGGAACCAGATAGTGAAGATAGGAACTTCTGCCTATGGTTTCCAGGGACATTTTGAACTGACACCTGAGATGTTCGAAGAGTGGATGAATGTTGATACAGACCTGAAGATGCTTGACAGGAATTATCTCATGAACGACTTTGAAGCTGTATACGAGAATTATCAACAGAGTGGAAGGAAATTGTTCACAAATTTCCTGATGAATGCAGGTTTACTTTAACCTGATAGATTCCAGGAATATTATCTCGAAAGTTGTAGATATTAAAAAATAAAAAAATATGAAATTACAAAAATTACAAAAAATCAAAATGCTGTGATGAAATCAGTTATCGTAGCTTTTCACATGCCAAGTCTAAAACTCATATATCAGGCTTGTTTGCCATCATTCTCAAGACAGAAATACATATTTGTAAGTTCGTTTTCTTTATAAACATCACAGTTTCCACATATGCAGCCTTTCTCTTCGGTAATACAATTACTCTTTTCAAAGGCGCAGAATACTCCTTCCAGGTGCTCGACCTTATCAATGTCGCCTTTCACCATGGTCATCATGTTCTTTGGCATTGATTTCATTTTACATCCAAATGAATAACTTGGACATTTCATACATATACATTTACCTAAATTTTCTTTAGTTCTTTCCACTTTCCCCATTTGTATCACCTTTAATTGCTTTTTGTTGCAAAATCTACTACGATAACCCACGTTGACCTCAGATTTTCATCTGATACCCATTTCCATCAACATTTAAAAAGTTTGTATTTATTTATATTTAGCATTATTGGTCCTTACTAATGCAGGATGAATTAATTCATGTACAAGTTAACCCATTTACAAATTTTTATTATTTATACTCACTTTGAATGTAAGTGAAAAGAAGATTTCAAAAATAGTAGCTTGCATAGCCATATGATCTGTTCGTACCATAATAATTATGTAACGATTTTCCGAATCGGATTTTGCATATATAAATAAAAATATATAAATATGGGCAGCCACATAAAACATCTTATATATTTTAGGGTGTTTATGATGGCAAGGGGAAGAAAAATATGTTTTTTTTGCAAGAATTTTTGTTTTGTATTACTGCTGATGCTGATTTGTAGTGCATATGTACAGACCTCTCTAGCACAAGCAACTGTTACCGTTGTTCCATCCAATCCCATTATCCAAACCGACCAGAACTTCAGCATCGATATTATTATTGAGCCTGAGGAAAACTTTGTAGGCTTGCAGATGAATATTCAGTTTGACAATTCCCTTGCCAGCGCAAATGAAGTAAGCGAGGGAGAATTGCTTTCCAACAGCAGCCTATTATACATTTTTAACCCCGGAACCATTGATAACTCCCAGGGTTTTATCAGCGATATCTTTGCAGTTACACTCGGAGCAGGCGGGATAACTAATGATGACAACTTCATTCATGTCAACATGAATGCAGGCAGTGAAGCAGGATACTGCAATATCGGACTGGAGGATGTGATACTAAGTAATTCAAAAGGTGTCGCCATTCCCATTGATGTTACCGGTACAACTATAGAGATAACTGATGAACAGGCTACCCAAATTGAAAGCACGCAAACTCCATCAGGTGGAGGAGGCGGTGGAGGCGGAGGTGTGTCCACTGAAGAAAGTGCAGATAATATCGAACTTGTGGAGACAAAAAAGGTCTACGTCCTGTGCAACAATCAGACATCATACCTCTTTGAAGAAGAAGTAAATCCAATTACATCCATCAATTATCTGTCACTGAAGAATTCCGGATCTATAACAGGGATCATTGAAATATTGAAAGGAACATCTGCCATGGTAGCAGAGAAACCTTCGGGTCTGGTTTATAGGAATATCAATATATGGATAGGGAAATCAGGCTATGCAAACAGTAACAATATAGAATCACCTGTAGTCAATTTTAAGGTTTCCAGACAATGGATGGATGAGAATAGTATTTCTGCAGATTCTATTGTTCTCAAAAGATACAGTTCCGCAAAATGGTATGACCTGCCCACTGAAAAAACAGGGGAAGATGGAAAACATATCTTCTTCGAATCCAAAACCCCTGGATTCTCCTCCTTTTCCATAGTCTCGAGCATACCCTGTGAAAATATCCCAACTGAAACCGAATTTGATTTTAAAGAACTTGAACAACATGTGGATGAACAGGGTTGTAGCTTTGAAGATAATGAAATAGATAGCATTGAAATAGATGGAGGGGAGAATGCAACACTCGAGCAAAATACTGCTTTGCTTCTGTGTTTGTCCTTGTTCTTATTAGCATCCAGAAAAAGATATTGATACTATATTCTATAAAAATCCTTTTTTGCGTTGAGGCCTTGATATTTTCCTGCCGCTTTGTAAAAAAATATCCAATTTTAGAAACTTAGATGACATTTAATAATTCATTTCCTGCTAAGAGGAATGGAAAAACTGAAAGTACTACCTTCTCCGGGTTTACTTTTAACTCACACCTCACCACCATGAAGCTCAGTGAACTTCTTGACCAGAGAAAGACCAAGACCGGTGCCCTGATATAGTTTTTTGGTAGATGGACCCAGTTGTCTGAAGGGTTGGAAAAGTTTCTTTTGATCAGCTTCAGATATCCCAATCCCATTATCTGTTACTGAAACATGAAGCATGCCATTCATGAGATAAGCATTGAAAGACACGTGTCCATCATCATCTGTGAATTTTATCGAGTTGTTCACAAGGTTGTAAAGTGTGATGTTCTTCTTGATGGCCAGTGATTCAAGAACAGCCTGTAAAGGATACCAAAGAAATAAAGACACTTTTGCTTTCAGTTATCGGAGAGATACAAGACACTCACTGATCAGTTCATCTGAAATAAAATTGATGCTGTCATTAAAGCACTTCCAGCCATGAAATGTCCGAACATATCACACTCTATACCTTGCATATTGTATCATGATTCTGTTTATTACTACAATAGATATCTGCAACACTAATTCAAATATTTCTAGTATTCGAACCATAATTATCTACAGAATCATAGATATGGAGAACAAATAAAAGTAGAACTCAGGCATGTAAAATATCAGAAAAAATAGTTAAGAATAGTAAGTGAGATGGCAGCGATCCAGAGTTCCCGAAGACTCTCATACTTCAGTACAGTAAGGAACGCTGGCGGACTTATCTTCTGTGTTCGGGATGGGTACAGGAATTGCCCCGCCGCTATGGCCGCCAAACTCACTCACGATGAATTTGATGAAAAGGACGTGTATAATAATCATGCATATATCAGATTTCGCCTGGACAAAGCAAGGTAGAGAGGCACGGATGGTTAGTAGCCGTGGACTGAACACCTCGTTGCCTTGGTGCGTACATCCCGACTCTATCAAACCGGTCTTCTACCGGAATCCTTAACGTAGTCTCTTTTTAGGTCAGATTTCGAGCTTAGATGCATTCAGCTCTTATTCCTTAGCGCGTAGCTACTCGGCAATGCCTTGTCAGACAACCGATCGACCAGTGGCGCCGCTACTCTGTTCCTCTCGTACTAAAAGTAGCTTACCCTCAGACCACATACACCTCTAGTAGATAGTAACCGACCTGTCTCACGACGGTCTAAACCCAGCTCACGATCTCCTTTAATAGGCGAACAACCTCACCCTTGGCTGCTGCTGCACAGCCAGGATGGAAAGAACCGACATCGAGGTAGCAAGCTGCCGGGTCGATATGTGCTCTTGCCGGCAACGACTCAATTATCCCCGGGGTAACTTTTCTGTCATTTTTGACTCGCACCAAGCGAGTACAAAAGTTCGCTAGAACCGACTTTCGTCTCGTCATCCACTACTGTGCTGAATAACGTCAGGCTGACTTATGCTCTTGCACTCTTCAGTGGGTTTCCGACCCACTTGAGTCAACCATTGCGCGCCCTTGATATCTTTTCAAGGGCGTCCCGCCCCAGGCAAACTGCCCACCTATCGGGGTCCTCTTCACAGAGTTAGGGTCGTAATTTTGGAAGGGTAGTGTCCCAATGACGACTCCAGTGATGCTGGCGCACCACCTTCGATGTCTCCTACCTACACTGTACATCCAAAATCACAACCCAGCGACAGGCTGCAGTAAAGCTCCACGGGGTCTTCACTTCCCCCTAGAGGTCTCTAGACTCTGCACTAGAATGTAAGCTTCACCGGACTCTGGTTAGGGACAGTAGAGCTCTCATTGATCCATTCATGCAAGTCGCCAATTAAGCGACAAGGTACTACGCTACCTTAAGAGGGTCATAGTTACCCCCGCTGTTTACAGGCCCTTCGTTCCGTTGAAACAGAGTTTCAGGTACCTGCACTGAGCAGGATTCAGAGATCGTACTAGTCCTTACGGATTTGCGATCTCCTATGTTGATATTAGACAGTTAGAGCTCTCTTGTCACTGCGACCTGCTGTCTTCACAGCAGGCACTCCTTCTCCCGAAGTTACGGAGCTAATTTGCCGAATTCCCTTAACCAAATTTTTCCGACACGCCTTAGCCTTTTCAGCTAGGGGCACCTGTGTCAGTTCTCGGTACGGACTCATAACTTCCTTTTCACGGGTTCCCGGGTGAAGCTGACTTTCGCCATAACACATTCCCCCGCTTCTCGCCATTACGGCTCTCCACGGGATTCGGTGCTTAGACGGCGCGACGGCGCCGCTCAGCCTGCCCAAAAACGTCAGTTTTATTGTCATGAGGTACAGGAATATTAACCTGTTTCCCTTTCGGCGTACTCGAATTACGGTACGTCTTAGGACCGACTAACCCTCGGCTGACGATCATTGCCGAGGAAACCTAGCCCCTTCGGCGGATGGGATTCTCACCCATCTATGCTGTTACTATTACCAGGATTTTCGTTTCCGCACGGTCCACAGGACTTCACAGCCCTGCTTCTGCCCGAACGCAACGCCTTCCTACGAGATTACCTTGCGGTACTCCGTGGTATCGGTGGTCGACTTGAGCCCCGTCCATTTTCGGGGCCCCAAACCTCGACTGGTGGGCTGTTACGCACTCTTTAAAGGATAGCTGCTTCTAAGCTAACCTTCCAGCTGTCTAGGGCTTAGGACGCCCTTTAGTATTAACACTTAGTCGACACTGAGGGACCTTAACCACGGGCTGGGTTGTCTCCCTTACGGACTACAAGCTTACCCCAGTAGTCCGGACTCCAACTTTCTTCGACGACGGTGAGTTTGGAGTTTGACAAGCAGCTGAGGGATTTCTCCCCCGGGACCACCAATCAGTGCTCTACTTCACCGACAATCTCCAGTCAGGTCATGCTACGACATGTTTCGGAAGGAACCAGCTGATGCCGGGTTAGATTAGCCTTTCACTCCGAGACGCAGGTCACACGAATGATTTGCAGATCAATACCGCTTGCGGTCCTCCACGTAGCTTTCGCCACGCTTCAACCTGCCCACGCCTAGATCACCCGGCTTCGGGTCGTATCCTAGTGACTCCACGCACTTGTATACGTCGCGCCTCACCTTGCGGTTGCGCGCATGTTGCTTTCGCTTCGGCTTCCTAAGTAAAAAGTTAGCCATCGCCACTTGAATACACTCCCTGGCCCGTTCTTCAAAACGTAAAATATGACACTGGCAGTGATATTCGTACTGCAGCCTCGCGACTGTTTCCTTCATATCAAAGATCCTTTTATGCCATATTGCTCCATCACCTTCAGGTTTCAGGCACTTTTAACCTCCCTTCTTGGGGTACTTTTCAGTTTTCGGTCACCCTACTAGTTCGCTATCGGTCTCAAGAAGTATTTAGTTTTGGAAGTTGGTGCCTCCCAAATTCACGCGAGAATTCCAACTCACGCTACTCAGGTTACATCCCAGATCCTTCAATTCTTGTCTACGTGACTATCACACTCTATGGTCTAACGTTCCAGAAAAGTTTAACTTGAATTGAGTGGGACCTTTAGGAAAAACCTATAACACCACATCTCCCGCGCATTACTGGCGGGATTCAGTTTGAACTGTGCCGTGTTCATTCGCCATTACTAACGGCATCTCTTCGATTTCTTTTCCTGCCCCTACTAAGATGCTTCAATTCGGGGCGTTCCCGATCATTACTGATCAATGCGCAAAACGCATTAGGAAGACCCATTAGGAGATCCCAGGTTCATAGGTTCCATGCACCTACCCTGGGCTTATCGCAGCTTGGCACGTCCCTCTTCAGCCCTTGAGCCGAGCCATCCACCTGAAGGCATAATTACCAGAGTCCACCTCACTTTGTCCAGTGAGCGTCTGATATATGCATGCTTATACACGATCTCATTGCAACCGACGTGGGTACGCCGATCACTTCATCCTTCCCGGGCAAAGTTACTTGCCTGGTGCACTAGTATGGACTTGCTGGGATTCGAACCCAGGGCCTTCGCCTTGCAAAGGCGACGATCTCCCAACTGATCTACAAGCCCCTTAGGACTATTGTTGTCCCAATATTGGATTTGACAGTTTATCGATTTCTGACCGGTAATGGTGACTGACTTTGTGTCAGTCTGCTTAGGAGGTGATCCAGCCGCAGATTCCCCTACGGCTACCTTGTTACGACTTAACCCCCCTTGCGAAATTTAGGTTCGAACACGGCACAAAATCCGTGCCCTCACCCATACCTCACTCGGGTGGTTTGACGGGCGGTGTGTGCAAGGAGCAGGGACGTATTCACCGCGCTATATTGAAACGCGATTACTACGGATTCCAGCTTCATGAGGGCGAGTTGCAGCCCTCAATTCGAACTAAGGGCGGGTTTATGAGATTACCAACCCCTTTCAGGGTAGGAACCCATTGTCCCGACCATTGTAGCCCGCGTGTAGCCCTGGAGATTCGGGGCATACTGACCTACCGTAGCCCGCACCTTCCTCTGGTTTAGCACCAGCGGTCCCCACAGAGTACCCATCATCCCGAAGGACATGCTGGCAACAGTGGGCACGGGTCTCGCTCGTTGCCTGACTTAACAGGATGCTTCACAGTACGAACTGACGACGGCCATGCACCTCCTCTCAGCGATTCAGGTAAGACCTTTAGCCTGACCTACATATTGCTGTCGCCCCAGGTGAGTTTTCCGGCGTTGAGTCCAATTAAACCGCAGGCTCCACCCGTTGTAGTGCTCCCCCGCCAATTCCTTTAAGTTTCAGCCTTGCGGCCGTACTTCCCAGGTGGCTCGCTTCACGGCTTCCCTGCGGCACCTGAAACGGTCGCACCGTCCCAGACACCTAGCGAGCATCGTTTACGGCTGGGACTACCCGGGTATCTAATCCGGTTCGTGCCCCCAGCTTTCGTCCCTCACCGTCGGACCCGTTCTGGTAAGACGCCTTCGCCACTGGTGGTCCCACAGGGATTACAAGATTTCACTCCTACCCCTGTAGTACCTCTTACCTCTCCCGGTCCCAAGTCTGACAGTATCCCCCAGAAGCCTAACAGTTGAGCTGTCAGATTTCCCGGAAGACTGATCAAACCGGCTACGGACCCTTTAGACCCAATAATAGTGGTCACCACTCGGGCCGCCGGTGTTACCGCGGCGGCTGGCACCGGTCTTGCCCGGCCCTTGCTAACACATGCCGTTTAAACATGTGGACAGCCAACATAAATGCTGGCACTCGGTGTCCCCTTATCGCGGTTTCCCGCATTGTAAAGTTTTCGCGCCTGCTGCGCCCCGTAGGGCCTGGATTCATGTCTCAGAATCCATCTCCGGGCTCTTGCTCTCACAACCCGTACCCGTCGTAGGCTAGTAGGTACATTACACCCACTACTACCTGATAGGCCGCAGATCCATCCTAAGGCGTCGGAACTTTTAACCAAAAAGCATTCCAGCATATCTGGTTTATTCGGTATTATCTCCAGTTTCCCGGAGTTATGCCGAACCTTAGGGCAGGTTATCCACGTGTTACTGAGCAGTTCGCCATGTTCACGAAGAACATTTGACTCGCATGGCTTAATCGCACACCGATAGCAGTGACCTCTGGCAGGATCAACCAGAATTGTTGATCACACACAAATTTAAGTCTACTTCACTTGGAAGTCTTTAAAGAATCGATCGGAAAAACTCTAAAGAGTTTATTCACTTTGCACATATAGTTTGGCTAATTCTCTATTGATAGTATATTATACACTACCGGTCAGAATTAACCGAACTGCCAAATCCAACGTCAGACAGGAAATAACTCCTGCCTCCACTTATGATTAGAAGACAATAATAAGTCTCTCGCGCTGTGCGAGGACTCCTACAAGGAACCAATGATATATAAACATTCCGAACCAGCGAGATTCGAAGTGTTCCATCAAAGACCTTGGATGAACGTGATTCATGACAAGAAAAAGCTCCTGTCAACGCGCCGTTTACGCGGAACCCTACTAATACAGTCATTGCATATAAGGCTTCCGAATCATAGGAGATTAGAAGCGAATCAAGCAATTTTTTCAGTACCCCCTTCTCAAAATTGCCACCAGTTCACCAGAATGAGGCATCATTTCCCGTATTTTCCGGCAAGTGGTTTCGATATCATAATCACAGCATATGATCTCAGCTTGCATTGGTCCGGTATCAAATACTACACAGCTAGCCCTTGGATCACCATCTCGTGACTGCCCAACGGAACCAGGGTTGATTATAGTAATACCACCAACCACCCTAACAAACGGGATATGCGAGTGACCCACCAGAAGAATATCGGCATCCATTCCTGCGAGCATCCCACTTACCTCACCCTCAGGAGTTTCAGGCTTGATGTATTCATAATTAGAACGCGGACTTCCATGCACCAACTGTAGTTTTTTCCCACCACACTCAAACTTAAGTTCAAAGGGAAGCTGACGCAGAAATTCCCTGTGTTCCTCAGCTATTGCATCCCATGTGTAATCTCTTGTACCTGTTGAAAGGTGCTTGTACTTATACCCGCAGCCGCAGTCAATACCTGAACCTACTGCAGCATCGTGATTTCCAAGAACTGTTTTGATATTGTTGTCCATTATATAGTCAATGCATTCCGCAGGAGAAGGACCATAATCCGCAAGGTCGCCAAGACAGAATACCTCATCATGTGGGACTTGAAGCACCGCATCAAGGGCTTCCTTGTTACCATGAATATCAGATATGAATAAGATTCTCATTTTTTGTTCACCCAGACAATTACCAAGAGAAACGAAATAAAGCACCTAAGCTTCTGGTATTTCAAATTATGTTGAAATACATATAAGGCTTTGCATTTCAGGTGATTTTGAAATGCTACTTTTTTATCCTTTCAAGACAATCTTATAGTATGTCGCTTAAAACAATTGGGAAAGTGGTTAATTTTGCAGATTCTGAGACTATGGAACTGCTCGCCTTGTGGAAAGAAGCTGTCAGCGAGGTGGAGCTGAACAAGCATACCCATGCATCATCCTACATTCATGATGAATATTCACATTATATAATACTTCATGAGCCACTGGACATGCAGTTCTCAAAAAAGCACGATGAATGGAACAAGAGATTCTGTAAAGACAGCAGCGCATCAGTTGCCAAACTTATCAGGCAGGAGAACAACAAGCTGTATTTCAAGGGAATACTTGCTGCAAACAATTCTTCTGTTTACGGAATAATCCCCTACACATCATTCGATAACCAGGAAGCAACATACCCAAAACCAGAAATGGAGATACTTAAGAAAACCGTTTATGCAGATGTCATGCCAGTCGTCAAAGGAAAAAACATGCTGGATATAGGATGCGGACTTGGAGCTGCAACCATTCAAATAGCACAGAACAATCCTTCATCAAAGGTCACAGGCGTCGACCTTCTGGAAGGAACAATACGCCAGTGCCGTCTCAACACCGAGACCTATGGCATCGACAATGTGCAGTTTGAAGCTGCAAGCGTTTATGACCTACCCTTCGAAAACAGAAAATACGATGCTGTAACCTGCTTCTTCATGCTGCATCATCTAGACGACATACCCAAAGCACTTTCAGAAATAGGAAGAGTACTTGATGACGGAGGAAAGGTATTTGCTGTGGAACCCCTTGACCATCACCACGGAACTAAGAGGGAAGAAGAGCACTGGATCACGCTTTTTGAAGATGCCGGGTTCAATGCAAAAGTTAAGCAGATCAGCAGGGCTGCTTTTATAGAAGCCAGCATTAAAAAATAAACTTCTTTCTTTTTTTCTTAGGAGGAATCGGGTACTGCATGTACCCGATTTTTTGTGTATGATTGTTTGAGGTAAACTGTGTTTTTATAATTGTGAAGACAATCACGCACATATGAATATTACAAAATTTTATTTTCGTAATACTTTTTCTACTATTCCTTGATATAATAAATAGATTATGCGTGTTTTTTACCCCAGTAAAAGTGTTACTAGCGAATCGAAAACCTAATATGTATGATTCATGCTAACATCTGTCATCATGGTTTTTAGGAGAAGTGCGACATGTTAGGAATAAATGATCCACAGATATGGATTGCATATCTTTTGTGCTTCGTAAGCGCAATTGGATGCATTCTTTACGGAGTGATCCATTGGAACGATGGTGAGGAAAAAGGAGATGGTAATTAATGGCCATTAACACACCATTACTTGGTATTTTAGTTCTCATCTACCTGATAGTAGTATTCTATTTTGGTTGGCTGGGATACAAGCAGACAAAAAACACTGATGATTACATGCTTGCCGGCAGGAAGGTCAACCCATTCGTACTGGCTTTATCGTACGGTGCAGCTTTTATCAGTACCTCCGCAATAATCGGTTTTGGCGGATATGCCGGAGCATTTGGAATGGGAGTCTTATGGCTTGTATTCATGAACATATTCATCGGAATATTCATCGCTTTTATAATATTCGGCTCCAGAACCAGACGTATGGGTGCGAACCTCAAAGCAGTCACCTTCCCCGAACTCATTGGAAAAAGGTACCAATCACGTTTCATACAGGGATTTTCAGGTGCACTTATTACCATATTCATGCCACTATACGCAGGTGGCGTGCTCATCGGAGGAGCACGTTTTATGGAAGTTGCCCTTGATATAAACTATAATACAGCCGTACTCTTGCTTGCTGTCATAGTTGCAGCCTATGTTATCAGTGGTGGACTCATAGCGGTCATGTACACTGATGCATTGCAGGGTGCACTCATGTTTGTCGGAATGGCAATGCTTTTTGTCCTGACCTATTCAAAACTTGGAGGAATAAGCACAGCACACCAGTCACTTACTGATATGGCACATCTGGTTCCTGAAAACCTGGCAGCCATCGGACATACAGGATGGACATCAATGCCTACAATTGGCTCCCCTGTGTGGTGGACACTCTTTTCCACGATCATCCTTGGTGTTGGGATCGGTGTACTCGCACAACCACAGCTTGCAGTCAGGTTCATGACAGTCGAAAGCACAAGGTCACTCAAAAGAGCAGTACTCTCAGGCGGACCTTTCATCTTCATGATGGCAGGTGTAGCCTACGTGGTCGGAGCACTTTCAAACGTTTATTTCCTGGATACAAGAGGAGTCATATCCCTTGAAGCAGCAGGCGGTAACATCGATAAGATCATGCCCGAATACATCTACAGTGCAATGCCTGATTATTTCGTCATATTCTTCCTGCTAACCCTGCTTGCAGCTGCAATGTCAACACTGAGTTCACAGTTCCATACCATGGGCACAGCCATCGGACATGACTTCTACAGAGAATTTGTCATGAAAGGGAAGATTGGCAATACCATCAATATCACAAGGTTAGGAATAGCAACGACCATTGTTATCAGCGTCACTCTGGCCTACGTACTACCAATAGGAATTATTGCACGTGCAACAGCCATATTCTTCGGGCTTTGTGCTGCAGCATTCCTTCCGATGTACAGTGGAGCAATATTCTGGAAACGCATGAATCGCCAGGGTGCAACCGCAAGTCTGCTCGTAGGAACATTTGCAAGTCTGTTCTGGCTTACTTTTGTTCATGCGAAAGAAGCAAATGCACTGGGCATCAGCCAGGCGCTCTTTGGAAAAGCAACCTTGCTTACAGGTACATGGACACTTGTTGATCCAATCCTTGTTGCAACACCACTTGCTTTTGTAGTAGCTATTGTTGTCAGCCTTATGACAAAGCCTGATTCTGAAGAACATATAGAACTTTGTTTCAAAAAGTAGGTTGATATGGCCAATGATGGTCATTTCTTTTTCTTTTCTTTTTTCTTTGAATATTTCAATTATGAAAAAATAGTTTTATGAGCCATGAAAGAAAGAACTGGAATTCGCCATCCAGCCAGTAGCAGAAGATTACCAGTTATTCTTAAATAATAGTTAAATGAGATCTCATTTATTTTATTCATGTGAATACTACATGAAAATGATCCAAGGATGCTTCATACTCATTTTTACGATTGACTAATGTTATTGACAAAAGATAACATCGCCACTCATTGGCCCCCCCATAGTTAATCTTTTAAAGATAATTCCATGCTTCGCCTTCGAGTGGCCTGATTTTTATAGAGTCATTTTTGACAATTACTGCAACTCGACGCCTACATCGAAATTACCCTTCCGCATGGATGAAGAGATAACAATTTGGCCCTTGCTTGTCATTGTTGCAGTTCTAATGCCTACGATTAACATTGTTCCATAACCCCTATTTTTGTCCTACATTTTATTTTTTTATAAATATGCCGATATTAATTCCTTTTGAAGTAAGCTTATTTCTGAGTTCAATTTCGCAAACAAATTATAAGAATAGTAATTATATGTATATGTGCTTTAAAAAATTAAAGCGTAAATTGGAAATATATTTAAATGTAACTAACAAGGGGTTAGAAAATGAAGACAATTCAAAGAAAATTGCCATTGTTCTTGGAATGCTTGTTTGCATTGCCATGAGTAGTGTAGCATACGCGGGCACGGGGGAACTTAACTGGGATCCAGATGCTCCCGGTGCTGACATACATGATCCACCCATAACAATAGGTGCCGGGGAGGCAGCTTTTTTCTGGCAGGATAGTACTGTGCCGGAACCTATTACCACCCCAATACCTAGTTATTCCGATCCATTTACTTTCACGTCTGCTGGCCAAGCAACGGTTACATTAGAGATTGTTGCTTAACAGGTGACGTGTTCGAGATCTATGACAATGGCGTTCTACTCGGCACTACCAGCGATGTGCCCATGTATGGACCCACGCTTAGCAGTGGATGCTTCATTGTTGGAGCCGGGTCGCATTCGATAGAGATGGTGACCATAAAAGGATATAATTATGGTATGGGGTATATCAAAGTAGAATCAGGGGCTGGTTCTGGATGTACAGAAATCCCAGAGTTCCCAACAATGGCACTCCCAGTAGCTGCAATACTCGGCCTAGCATTCATATTCCAGCGCAGGAGAGACTGATATTCAATGAATGGGAGGTTTTAATCCTCCATCTATTTTTTATAAAATAACTATTCAGGCAGTCCAGTGCCAACATCTCTTAGATAGAGTATAGAATTAACTCATGTAAGTCGCTATTTTAGACACAGGAATCTAAATAAAGGATTCGTTGTATGCGATCATCTGACAGATGAGAAGATGGATATACTTGCCAAGATGATAAAGGGAATCCTCTGCTTATACTTAATCTTCAGGAAATGATTGAGCGACACCAGAGAATGATAAATACCCTTGATCAACGACTTGATTTTTGGGAGTTTGTAGGTTCAGTTGATACCAAGTATTTCCAGAAAATAGTCAATATGGAAGCAAACATAGATTTCATCACTATCATTTGATCAAAATTTGATGAAATATTCATTTTTTACAGGGATGTTCTTGACTTTAAGCTCAAGTTCAAATTGGATAGTTACATAGAATTCGAAAACCCTGGTGTGAGGTTCGTTATTTCTACGCATGAAATTATGGCAGATGCAACAAAGCACGAAATTTTTAAGCAGGATAGAAAATGACTTTCTTTCGAACTTGCTTTTCATGCAGAATCACCAGATGATGTAGATAAAAATTATGATGAGATCATAAAGAAAGGAACAATTCCGATTAGTCCCCGGAAGAGATACTATAGAACCAGAGGGGGAAATTTTTCGCTAATCCCGATGTCAATATTCATGAAACTTTTGCAGACATTACACAAACAAGCCCATTATATCCCCCCTTTTCCAGCAGCTAGACCATGATTATAGATAGTAAATTTCAGAAAGAAAAAACAATTAAAACAATATGGACTCCCCCAACACAATATATGTAACGACCAGAGAAGAGTGGCGCAAATGGTTGCAAAAGAACCATGATAGCTCCAAAGTAATCTGGCTGATATTATTCAAAAAACATACTGGGGAACCCACTATCCCCTATGAAGATGCAGTGGAAGAGGCATTATGCTTTGGCTGGATAGACAGTAAGGTCAAAACAGTTGACGATAAGAGGTATATGCAAAAATATACCCCTCGCAAAGATAATAGTATCTGGTCAGCAATCAATAAACAAAGAGCACAGAAACTCATTAGAGAAGGAAGGATGACAACGGCAGGTCTGGAAAAGATCGAAGAAGCAAAGATAAATGGAAAATGGTCAGATCCATATACAGCAAAAAAGAAGCTACCCATTCCCACTGAGCTAAAAGAAGCCTTGATGAAAAATGAAATGGCATGGCAGAACTTCAACCGATTTGCTAATTCCTATAGAGACCTATATATTGGATGGATTGCCGATGCAAAAAGAAGCGATACCCGAAAAAGAAGAATTGAAGAAGTCGTAAAGAGATCCGAACTAAACCAGAAACCTGGTATGAAGTGAGACTCGTAAATCCTCCTTTTAAACAAAACAGGTTGATATAAACAACCACTTTTATTTCCCCCATATTCGTTTTCTATCATTTTTTCATTTTTCAAAATGTGCACAAATTCACACTGAGAAAACTTATATAAAAGTGAATGATAACGTATGACATGATAATACATATCATGATTTTATAGTAAAAACGGTAAAAGGAGTTACAATTATGCTTGGAATTGATGATCCGCAGATATGGATTGCCTATGTCCTGTGCTTCCTGAGTGCCATTGGATGCATAGTCTATGGTGTTTTGAAATGGAACGATGGCGCAGATGATGAAGAGGTGCTCTAATGGTTTTAAGTACACCAGTGCTCGGTGTTGTTATGTTGATCTATTTGATGATCATCTTCTACCTGGGATGGATAGGGTATAAGAAAACAGAGAGATCCGAAGACTACATGGTTGCAGGAAGGAAAATTAATCCCTACATCCTTGCACTATCCTATGGTGCAACGTTCATCAGTACTTCAGCCATTATAGGATTTGGAGGAGCTGCCGGTGCTCTTGGAATGGGATTGCTTTGGCTGGCTGTGATGAACATAGTTGTAGGGATCTTTATAGCCTTTGTCATATTCGGTTCAAGGACAAGACGCATGGGAGCAAAACTCGATGCGGTCACCTTCCCCGAACTACTAGGAAGAAGGTTCCAGTCCAGATTCATTCAAGGGTTCTCAGGTGCACTGATCGGCATATTCATGCCCCTTTATGCAGGAATTGTCCTTATTGGAGGAGCAAGATTCGTTGAAACCGCCCTTGGCATAGACTATGATGTTGCAGTCCTTATCCTCACTGTCATTGTTGCTGCTTATGTCATCACAGGCGGACTCATCGCAGTCATGTATACCGATGCACTTCAGGGTGCACTTATGTTTATAGGAATGGCAGTATTGCTCGTTCTCACCTACATCAAACTCGGAGGTGTCACTGCAGCCCACTCGGCACTCACAGCCATGGACAACCTTGTGCCTGAAAGCCTTGCAGCTGGAGGACATCTGGGGTGGACATCAATGCCGGCCTTCGGATCCCCCATATGGTGGACACTCGTCTCAACATTGGTGCTGGGAGTAGGCATTGGTGTGCTTGCACAACCTCAGCTTGCAGTCAGGTATATGACCGTAAAAGATGATCGGGCATTGAATAGGGCCGTTCTTGTAGGAGGACCATTCATACTCATGATGACCGGGGTTGCATTTACAGTAGGTGCACTATCAAACGTTTATTTCTTCAATAAACTCGGGATAATCTCCGTTGTAGCTGCAAAGGGAAATACAGACCTCATAATGCCCGAATACATTAACAGCGCAATGCCTGAACTCTTTGTCATACTCTTCATGCTTGTATTGCTCGCTGCAGCCATGTCCACACTCAGCTCCCAGTTCCACACAATGGGAACCGCTATCGGACATGACTTTTACCGCCAGTATATAAAGAAAGGAGAACTGGGGCAGACTATAAACATCACACGTGCAGGAATAGCATTTACCATCATTGCAAGCGTAATATTTGCATACATACTTCCAATAAGTATCATCGCACGCGCAACAGCAATTTTCTTCGGACTTTGCGCAGCAGCCTTCCTCCCAATATATACAGGAGCTCTGTTCTGGAAGCGTATGACAAAACAAGGTGCAATTGCAAGTCTGCTTGTTGGAACCTTTGCAAGCCTCTTCTGGATTACGTTCATACATGCAAAGGAAGCTGTGCCACTTGGCATAAGTCAGGCAATCTTTGGAAAAGCCACGATACTCACAGGCACCTGGACCGTTGTTGACCCTATTCTGATTGCAACACCACTTGCATTTATAGCAGCAATTATGGTAAGTCTGGCGACAAAGCCAAGCCCACAGGAGCATCTTGATAAGTGCTACAAGTGAAGTGAAACGAGACAGAATAAAGCGAAAATATTAGCAAATCCTTGTGGGCAAAGAATTGTCCACTACTTTTTTCAGCTGTTCTTTTTTACAAGTAGCCAAGAATTCTTTCAGATAATAACATTTACAGAAATATTTGAAAAATGGTGTATAAAGTTAATGGCAAAAGCCGTATGACGAGAACTTGAGGGGATATAATATTTTATAAATACAACTTGACTTTTGCCTAATATAACCTCTACATAATAAAATATAAACCTATCCATAGAGCAGCGAAAAACAACAGCAAAATTGCGTTATTTCATTTTAGATATCGACCTGTTCATTAACATCCATTATGAGAACATCTGCATTAGACATCGTTTTTACCAAATCTCTGAAAATTATGGGATCCTGCTCTATCTGCTCGAAAGTATTGTAATGCATGGGAATTGCCAGTTTTGGCTGTAACATCCGGACCGCAACTGCGGCATCTCTCACATCCATTGTATATCTGCCCCCTATGGGAACTATTGCAACATCGGGTTTATAGAGCTCAGAAATAAGTTCCATATCCCTGAAAAGGCCCGTGTCACCTGCATGGTAAATAGATATATCATTAATAGTGATAACAAAACCAGCAGCTCTGCCACCATCAAAGCTCCATTCGGATTCATCAATGGAAGAGGAATGCCTGGCATCAGTCATTGTAAAACTGATATCGTCCACTTTCACAGTACCACCAATATTCATCCCAATTGTCTGGATACCCTTTGACTTCAGGTATTGTGAGACCTCATGAATACAGACCACCGTACATCCAGTTCTTTTCGCTATTTCTACCGTATCCCCCAGATGATCCGAGTGACCATGAGTAACGGCAATGATATCAGGGTCAAGTTCTGATGCTGAAACCGTAGCCACAGGATTTTCATCAATAAATGGATCAATAAGGATCACCTTTCCGGAAAAAATCTCAAAGCAGGAATGACCGAGCCATGTAAGTCTAACTTTGTTCATAGCTTTCAGGTGGAACTTATGAAACTAATAGTTTATTGTTCCGGGAATCATTATATTCACACAAGCAAATATAGAAATGAGAAATATGGAAATAGGTATAGTTATCCACGGTCCGCATATTGTTGATACAGGTATGGCCTTAAAGATCATCGAGATACTTGCCAGGTACGGGAACTGCACAGCCAGAATGGCCGGCACCATTGGAAAAACTGCCGTACTTGATGCCCACATGGAAAATACCATTGACATTAAAGCATCTATGAAACCAAGTGAATGCATAGAGGATTTTTTCAAGACAAAGGATGTTGTCTTTCTGCTTAACCATGGAAAAAGCATCTACAACGGATACTACTTTGCCAATATAGTGGTCTCAAAACTCAGCAATCGAAACTGCAAACCACTTATCCAAGTGGAAAGACCTTCAAGTTCTGACGGAGAGATAATTCCCTGGAACAAAGGATCCATCCCCCTTGCACAGGACATATCCAGAGTACTTGAACTACCCTTGTCTGATGTTCCCGATACGGTCACACCCATTCGTATAGAAGACCATGGCCACAGGATAATAAGGAAGGTCTACGGAGTGCATCCTGGAGAGAAGATACTTGTCAATGGGATCATTGTTGGCTTTTCAAATTCAGAGGACATACAGATAGTCACAGAAGACGGATTTATCACCGACATCAAGGGCGCTGAAATAAAACAGCACGGGCTGGAAAAATTACACGCTTATGAAGATAGAATACCTATTGACATCACCAAATGCTGGGTCAAAAGTGGACCCTTAAGAAGTAACGATTTTTCAGTCAGGAGTAATTCTGGCCATCAGCCGGAAATAAAACCTTTTACCGAAAATAGTAAGCCGGCTCTGGACATGGATTCAAGCCAGCAAATACGAGTAGCAATAATAGATCATGAAGCTGAAAGGACATTTGAGATCATCGAAGATGCACAGGTTGTGGTAACTGTTGGCGATGATACAACAGAGATTGCAGGTGACATACTCTACAGGCTCAACATACCCATCATAGGAATAACTGACGGAGACAGGGATGGATTTTCCCACAGAACCCACATCTACCCAGGATCGATGGTATTCAGGGTCATGTCCGGGCATGATGACATCGTTGGCAGAAAAATAAAAGAAGAACTATTCCTGGATCAGAAGATTGCATCTTTCAATTCACTGGAAGACATCATGAATGAAATTCAATTGCTTGTTAAAGAATTTATAGAAACAGTCACCCATTATTAATCTATTCTCACTTTAATTTTGAGCATATATAACTTTAAATATAATAATGACATAACTAGAGAATAGAAGCTCGTACATGAGCCAACTAATAAGGGGTTATTAGACTATGAAAGATTTCGAAGTAAAAATATTGGATGATACAGACTACAAGTTCATTGATGCCTTGAAGAGTCTGGGAATGTCAAGAAACGTTGCTACAACACTCACCTACCTTTCAAACGTGGATGAAGCATCATCCCAGGAAATTGAGATGAGTACAGGTCTGAGACAGCCTGAAGTTAGTGTTGCAATGAGACACATGCGTGAAAGAAGTTGGATCGAGATCCACAACAAAAAAGCAATAGGAAAAGGCAGACCTACAAAGATTTACAAGCTTTCAGCTCCTGTTGAATCCATCATCAAACACTATGAACAGAAGATCATAGAAGACACAAAGACAACGATGGATGCTATCACAAAGCTTAAAGATATCACTAAAAGGATGTAAATCCTAGCTCAATTGAGCTTTAATATGAGCAATAAAGATAACCTTGACACAACAGTCAAGGTTACGCACTCATAATTAAACTACTACTTCTTTTTACTTGATTCTTGTATACTTTTAAACTGATTTCTACACCATATTTCTTTTCAGAACAAAGAACACCGTTTCAACCAGATTTCTATTATGATACAGTGTTTCATTAAACGCCCAATCACTTTCCTGAGATCCCCAGACATAGTTTATCAATAGCTATTGCATACTTTACATCATGCATAGGTTTTCCAGAATCCTGAAAATAATAGTGGATACAAGATTTACAGCAAATCCACTAGTATATTTTAAAAAATATGATTAAAAAATAAATAGAAAAATGATTTTTCCACAGAGCCTAAATCCTAATGTATTCGATTAGATTTAGCCCTGTGATGCAACACATATTATGGTTAAGTCTCCGGATACAGCCATTCCATCAAATGGAACGGCATGCCCTTCTTTTAAAATAAGAACGGTTTCTTGATTTATATCAAGAATTTCCAGAACTTTTTCATAGGTCGTACCTTCCGAAACCTCCAGTTCCCTGCCAGGCATGTCGGAATTTAACAATTCTATATTCAGTTTCACATTCAATCTGATACTTCACCGCCCTCTGAAACCAGATCTTTGAGGTTTTCCTGTATAAGCTTTTCTTCCAGTTCTACAGATTTCCTTTCGCCTTTTCTTTCAGTACTTCTCTTTTGAAACTTTGACATACAAAATCACCTCAAATAACATCTGTTGCAATAGCTTTTAATCTTTTCGGACATAGATTGCGAAAAACAATTAGCGTTGAAGGTAATAATGAACGAATAATTGCAACAACAGATATTCTGGAGAAATTGTTCTTTCTTTACCATTATATTAATATTACAAAAATGAATAGATGATAGTAATAAAGATCAATGGCTAACTTGTATGATAAAAAACAACATAGAAACCCTGTTTCCAATCCACCTTCTGGAATCAATCAATGGAAAAAGTCTAATCTTCCGATACTCCGAAGATGTAAAAATGCCCGCCATAATCTCCGGCATTGTTTCTGACATTCACAATTACTTCCAGATTCCCATAATTTACCTGTACAGGGAAGAAAAGTCTGAAAACATTATTCAGAATCTCAACGGTAATGTGGTAGTTCTTGAGATATCCAGGAACCTGACCAGTACGATGATGAAGCTGGAAAAACTACTTTTTGGTAACAGGCATATAGTGATCATTGATGAGCTCGAGGATCTACTGCTTTTTGCAGAAGGAAGAGCCAATCAGAGATTCCTTGAAACACTCATCAGAAAAAGCAGTGAAAACCAGGGAATACTATTGTCGTCATACAAAAATGATTCTCTTGATGCCACTCTTGAAAAAAGCATTGTGAAAAACTACGACATAGCCTTCGATGTCGATACGAATATGATCATAATGAACGGTGCATCCGAAAGAGAGCAAATCAATTACTTACTCACGGATACAGGATTATCCATTAGATCAGCTCCATCAACTGATACAGATAAAATAAAAGAGCTATTCAGGCTAACACCTGAAGAAAGAGAAGAGCTTGACATGATCGTAGGCGAGCAGATCAAAGAGTTAGATCTATCCTGATCCACAGACCATACTAGCCCATGCATAAGCTCAGACAAGTTTATCAGCAATGTCCTTTAGATGGACACAATAAGCACATCCAGGATCATCCAACATGACGATCTTCCGGGACCAGGTACGTGCCACAGATTCATCAAATGGTATCGATCCAAGTAAATTAGTACCGAGCTTATCACTGAAATCTTTAACTACATCACCTATCTCCTTTTGCTTGTCCTTTGGAGTTCTGTTGAACAACAGATTTGCATGTGTACCTAATTTATCTGCCATGCTGGAAAGAATATAAGTTCCCCTGATATCCTGAACATCTATGGTTGAGATAATAGTAGCCTCATCTGCGATGTTCATCACCAGCAAGCTCGACTTGTTAATACCGGGACTGCAATCGAACAGGAAATAATCTATATGGAATTCACTTTTTATAGATTTAATAAGCTCCTTCATTTTACTTCGTGCTTCCTGGGGAGTCTTGAAGAATGTAGATATATCCTCCTCGCATGCCCTTGTAGGCACTATGAAAAGATCAAGATCACCATACTCATAGACCACATCTTTTGCATTGCATGCATCCTGCAGAAAATCGATCAATGTTTTTTCATACTTGATGTCAAACAAAGAGTGAATACCAGGACCGCTCACATCAGTATCGATGATACAGACCCTCTGACCGTTTTTGGCAAGCAGGATTCCGAGGTTACCAACAAGAGTTGTCTTCCCGGTGCCGCCCTTATAGGAGTGGAAACTTAGCAACATTGATCTCACCCAAGCAATTGATCCAGTTTGCTTTCAACTTCTTCGACTGCAGACCAGTACTCATCCTTCTCAGCAAGTACTCTCTTCTTCAGGGAATAATATATTTTTTTACCCTTCCGTTCTCTTTCGATCCAACCTGCACGATAAAGTTCATTCAGATATTTGTTCTCAATTGATCTGTGCCTACCAGTGATGTTACTGACCTCATCAGCTGTGCAGAATTCCAGTTTTGAAACTGCAAAAAGGGATTTGCGAATTGAATCAGGCACATTAAGGAAGACAGCCATCTTATCATCCACCCGGGGAGAAGAAGATAGTTCAAGTTTGGAAATACGTGCTTCCAGTGACTTGATATGCCTTTCCAGGTTCGCCAATTTTCCTAAAACTTCATTCTCATTATTTAATTCCGACATGGCTACCAACATAAATATGATGAATTATTAAGCTTAAGCTATTTCGATTGATTTAATATTATATAAGGCTGCTTAAGGACATACCTGCCTTACGAATTCCCCGTAATTGATTTTGAAAATAGAATCATCATGCAGAAATATAGTGCCCATATATTATTTACATTTACAAAAAATATATAAATAATTATAACATTGACGTTTTAGGAAGATAAAATGAGAAAATCGTCTTATATAACGGGTTTGGATGAGATTCTCTGCGGAGGATTTGTAGGATCATCAAGCATTTTGATAGCAGGAGAAACCGGAACTGGCAAGACTAACCTATGCATCCAGTCATTGTTTGAGGCTGCAAAGAATGGAGAAACATGCACCTATATTTCACTGCTCTCTGAGTCAGAAGATAAAATATTAGCCACGCTTTCAAGTTTTAGTTTTTTTGATCAAGATGTACTTGACTCAGGTAAGCTTAGCATCCATTCAATTGATTCTGATATCATTTGTAAAGGAGACTTTTCCCTCTTTGAATACATCAATGAAAATGTGCTCAACTCATCACCATCACGCGTTGTCATTGATCCGGTAACCGTCCTTGAAGAAATAGACAGTACTTTTGAAGAAAGACAACTCAGAGGATGCGAGTTGAGAACCTTTGTCCAAAATTTGTTTTTTGAATTTGAAGAGAGAAATATAATTCTTATGGTAACTGGAGAGATCCCGGAAACTGCAATTAACATTAGCAAATGGTCGTATATCGCAGACACTGTACTGTTCCTGGAAAAGAAGCTTGATGGAAATAATTTGCAAAGGCATATGGAGATCATCAAGAACAGGTGTAGCGGATACATACCGGGAAAACATGCATACACCATAACAGCAGATGGAATTAAATTGATTCAGCAATGATAATATATTAGCATCCAGTGTTAAATGTATACATTCTATGGTCCGCCTTATTTGAAAGACTTTTGCCAAACAAAAGCTATTTTAGAATTCAAAAAATATGAAGTAAGTTCATTGAACCTGTACCCACACAGGGTCAAGAACGCCTATGTATTTTGTATATGCATATTCAAAAACCACTGTGGGTTCTTCTATTGCCACCCAGCCAGAGACTTTGGGTTTGATGATCCATGTTCTTTTTGCAGTTTCACCCGGTGCTATGGTTTCAAAGAATAAGTTTACAGTTTTGACATCAACTGTATTTCCAAATTTAGCTTTTACTGCAAAATTCCTGTATGGTTGCTGAGCAGAATTTTTCACCCACACATCAATAGCAGTCTTACTGCCCACTGTAGTCTGCTGCGGAGGCATTATTTTGACATACTGCATTATAACCTCTTTTTGCAGAGGAGTTGCATTTAATACATCAATAGTCCTGCTTTTCTCCTTCTTCTTTGCATTATCCTTTTTATCCAGATATACGCCAGAGCCCAGCATTGCAAAAGAAACTACCCCTATTAACAGCGCATTATCGGCAATCATATCGACAGGAGTTTTTTCCACCTCAACATCTACAATTTCAGCATCATCGATCTCAAGAGGATAATCAAAAGACACACGGGTGATGATCCAGCCAAGGTCAGTATCCTGAACCCTGAAATAAATAGGAACTACCTTAGCATCCTTCTCTTTACCCATCAAGTCCAGAATCGAAACGCTGCACTCGGCTTTTATAATCGCAACTGGCCCTGCTACTTCATTGGAAACTATAGTTATCCCTTTAACGCCACCCTGCTCTATACCTTTATTCCCAAATATCATCGTGATACTTGCAGGAACCAGGAAATCTTTACCACGATACATATCGAAAGCAACACCATTCTCACCTTCATTGACAGCATTCAGGAAAGATATAACCGAAGTTTCAGCTGCTTCTTCCGGAGATTTACTGGCACATCCACTAATAGAGACAAGAATAACAAGAGTCAATAAAAGAATGACATAATACCTATATTTCATGTATGCACCTGGTGATGATATAACGATTATAGATAGACAACAATACTATTTAATTTTATTCATTTTAAATATATATAATCCCAGTGATGCTAACAATATTTCGACCAGTATCAAAAGAGGCAGAAAAAAGGCTTTCTTATAAAATGGCTCTCGATACATCTCTATAAATACAGCATACTCAAAAGTAGGCTTTTCACCAACCATAAATGAACGCACGCCACTGGCACCTTCAAGCACCATTCTGCCATTCTCAGATATAAGTGAAGAATTATCAAGACCATCAAACGATATCGGACTCATACCTTCAGGAAGTATTATCTGCATATGATCGATCAATGGATGGCCAAGTATCAACACATCATGCTCACCGGAAGACAAGGACTGGTCAAATTCATAAATAACAACTGTCCTGACAAACAATTCATCTTCATCCACATCACCTTGTGCGTTCTGAAATGATATATCCACAGATTCAAGCCACGTGGATGAGGCATTACCATCAATTTCAAGGTAACCTAAGAACTGATCAGACCTGTTAGCAATGAAATTAGACTCAAATATTTCCAATTCATTTCCATCAACCAGACCACTTCCATCAATATCCAGGTCCATTCGTAATGATTCAGCATCGAGAACTGTATACTTTTCACTTATAGTAAGATTCACCGAGTGTTCCAGAATGTCAACCGAACTTGTAAAAGAAACATCTGCCAGAGCAGTTGGAGTCATCCACGATACTAGAAAAAACATTATTAATAAAATAATTTTTGTGCTCATATTATCCCCTCAAAAAAGGTGATGGTCAGATGACCATCTTATGGATAGAGAGATATAATTTCTTTGGTACCATACGAAGATGGAGTTACAAAGTCTGCAATTGTTGTTGCACCTGCCTCAGGAGTCAATACCATGCCCACAGTGCTTCTTGGCCCCACATCAAGATAAGAATCCTTTTGTGAGCCGCTTGTGGTGATATCACCAATGGAAGTATATGCCAGATCACCATCTGAAACCGTTGAAATATATATAGTTACAAGATCCCCGGTATTCATTATAGGATTGCCCTGTGAAACTGAAATATCATCATCACGTATCTTTTGAACTGTGAAAAAATACCTCGCATTCACGCCAGGACTTGATTGATTACTGGTCAATAGCTTTTCAAGGTTTGTTGAAGCATCAGCAGAATCCGAAAAATCTGCCATTGAAGAACCATGGGTCTTAGCATTATTAGCATAGAGAAGGCTATTGGTATTAGAACCATCAGTTATACTTATAACAAGCTGGTTAAGATCCACAGGAGAGCTTCCAACATTCAGGCCAACTTTCACCTTCATTAAAGATATGTCAGATGCCATGATTGTGCTACTGTTTTTAGCACGGACCCCTTCAATACTTTTTATTATCAGGTTTGAAGAGACCTCACGGGTTGCCTGATTACCGGTAGACTGCGCCTGTTGCTGAAGCACCCCAGAAGTCTGGATCAACACAGATGCTGCAACGGCAGCGATCAAGACCATAGCAATGAAGATGATAAGAGTACCAATACCTACCTGAGCCTTTGAATCCCCCGACAACATCAATCTTTTGTTTGTTTTCATAGGAATCAACTCTGAAAAAATGAAAAATAAGTGTAGAGAAATCTACACTTCGGCAGTTTTATGGATGCAGTGCTACTGTTTCCTTAACACCGTATGAGGAAGGTGTTACGAATTCTGCAATTGTTGATGCACCTGCCTCTGGTGTGAGGACAATGCTTACTGGAGTCCTTGTACCAAGGGTCAAACCGGATGCCTTGAGGCCTGAAGAGGTATCAGAAGCACCAACGATTTGATAATCAGCTGTTACTGCTGCAGCAGATGTTGTTGCAATGTATAAAGTAATGAGGTCTCCGGAATTCATTACAGGGTTGCTCTGAGAGAATGAGGAATCTTCATCACGAACCTTCTGAACTGTATAATACCTCTTAGAGTTATCGTATACAGTTGAGTCAATTGTTGAATTTGCGGTCAACAATTTCACAAGGTTTGCAGCTGCATCGGTGCTACTAAATGAGGACATATTACCATTTGAATTACCTGCAGTTGCATAGGATTTCGTATTGCCTGCATAAATAAGTGTATTTGTAGTGGTACCATCTGTGATAGAAGCAACTACCTGATTTACATCTACTGGTGAGCTACCAACATTGAGAGACACCTGGAGTTTCAAAAGATCTACGGTGTTTGACATTGAAGTTCCACTGGTTTTTGCACGTACACCCTCGACGCTCTTGATCATGAGGTTGGATGAGACTTCCTGGGTTGCCTGCTTACCTGTTGACTGCGCTTTCTGCTGCAGTACACCAGATGTCTGAATGAGTACTGCTGCAGCAACGGCTGCTACGAGTACCATTGCGATAAAGATGATAAGAGTACCGATACCCACCTGGGCTCGAGTATCTTTCTTCATGAATAATTTACTGTTTGCTTTCATATACAATCCTCCTATAAATACATAAATATGTATTTGATAATTATATTATCAATTTTAATATATATAATGATTGGTTGGAAATATCAAACATTAAACATCAAACACATATCTTTTTGTATAATAAGGCGATTAATATAAATTAGGCTGGTTTTAATTAATACCCAGAGGTTACCCCATGACTAATACAGGCTTACTACTAAATGCAACGATCTGTTTTGCAATTGCCATCTCTTCATTCTCATTTGCATGGGTACTTGCCAAAAGCGAAGAAGAGCATGGAATAAAAAGCAAGCCTGCACTGTGGTCACTTGTCATATTGTGGTTGATGGTAGGCCTTACATATTCCCCCACTACAATAAGGATGATTGCAGCATACTTTGGCAATCCGGAACTTGATCTGCTGATGTACAACCTTGCAGCAATACCTTTTTCATTTGTCTCGGTACCACTGGTATTTTTCATAATCTATATAATAACAGGAGAGAAGAGAATAAGTGCTTACATATCACTGCTATTTGTGATGTTTGGAGCAGCATTCCTGACATTGATATATTCCAGTGGCGTAATAGGACCTGATATTACAGCATATTCATCCCTGTTCACAATTAACAGTAACATCGCAATTAGCATCTACATGGCAGGACTTTTTGTAATCCCCACTGCAATGATAATAGGATTGCTCTTTTTGATATTCCTCCAACGTATGCCAAAGAGACTCAGATACAGAACTGCACTGCCACTGGTGGCAATATCATTTGTTTTTGATTTCATGCTCACTGACATGATAACATTGGTTGATGTGATGCAACTTGCAGCAAGGATCTTCGTACTAATAGGTACTGTACAGGCATTCCTTGCATATTTCCCACCAATGACCTTGCAGGAAAAGCTCGGCATAAAAACATACCAGTACGAACTTTATGATGATGACATAGATGAAGAAGAGGAGCACATCAATGTCAGATGATATCGATGTAGAGCTCGAACATAAAGTTGCGAACTTCTACCAATCACTGGGCATCCACCAGGGACCTGGCGACATACAGTATCGGCTTATACTCAGAGTCCTTGGTAAAAACGAAGGAACTATCACAGAATTCTCAGAGATTCGTGAATACACCGATCAGTTTGCAGATAAGGGCAGTATTGGGAGCAAAATGAAAACCGTATTCCAGCTGGAAGGACTGGCTGAGAAGGTCAAACGCGGCGGATACATCATTACAGATAAAGGTATTACAGCAGTCAATTTCCTCAAAGACACCACTACATTCTACAAGAAGGCTAAGAGAATAGAGCAGATCATAGAGAGAATGCCTTAATTACATTCCAACATATAATGTGCGACTCATTTCTTTATACTTTGATTTACTTAAACTAACTGCTTTTAGAGAAAGTAAATTCTTTGAAATACATAAGACATCGATCCATGGGAAGAACATGGCAGATAGACCCCAGGTATAAGATCGCTGTTCTTTTTAAATTCCAGAAAGGGATTACACATAAAGTAAATGTTTTTGACAAGGAATATAGCCAATACGTTTAAGTATAATTAATGCTATGTACTTTTTTGTACATTAAAGGACAATAGTGGTTATTTATGCATTCTGTTATCAAAGATATAGTCAAGGCAACCGAGAAGAGAGTAGAAAATATCCAATGCAAGGAAGGTAAGGCAATAGACAGCGACCTGATAAAGCGAGATATTATAGCAGCTATCAAAGAAAAACAGAGCAAAGGAAAAGTACCAGTCATATCTGAAGTAAAACCTGCCTCCCCAAGGGGAAAACTGATGGATATAAGTCCTGTTGATGCAGCAAATATTGCCAGGAAAATGGAAGATGCTGGCGCTGTTGCTATATCTGTGTTAACAGAACCTGATTTTTTCAATGGTTCCACCCATAATCTGGCAGAGGTCAGAAAAAATGTGGAGATCCCAGTCCTACGCAAGGATTTCATAATAAATAAGATCCAGATGAGGGAAATTGAAAGTGACCTCATATTACTCATCGTTAGTATTCTTGGAAAATCAACCGCAGATATGGTCAGACAGGCAATTGAAAATGGATTTGAGCCACTTGTTGAAGTTCATAATGAAGAAGAGCTTTATATTGCACTTGATACTAATGCCAAAATGATAGGTATAAACAATCGGGATCTGAGTACACTGGATGTGAACCTTGATATGACAGTCAAACTTGCACCTATAATAAGGGAATTTGACAAAAATAATGGTGCAGAGCATATAATCATCAGTGAGAGCGGAATACACGATGTAACCGACGTCAAAAGGGTAATTGATGCAGGTGCAGATGGAATACTTGTTGGCACATCTATAATAAAAAGTAATGACATTTATAAAAAAACGAAGGAACTCGTTGAAGCACTTAACTAACTTATCCGGATCGTAAAAGAGTGATAGAATGAAAGGAACGATGTATGGCAAATATGGCGGGCAATTCGTACCCGAGGTTTTGATGCCAGCGCTTGCGGAACTCGAAGAAGCATATGCAAAATATAAGGTTGATCCGGTTTTTCTTAAGGAACTGGATTATTACATGAAGGAATTCGCAGGCAGAGAAACACCCCTTTATCTGGCGAAGAATCTCAGCAAAAAGTACGGAATTAAGATCTACCTGAAGAGAGAGGATCTAGTCCACGGTGGTGCACATAAGCTCAATAATACCCTGGGACAGGCATTGCTGGCAAAATACATGGGGAAGAAACGTCTTATTGCCGAAACCGGAGCTGGACAGCATGGAACTGCCACTGCAATGGTGGGTGCGAATCTTAGTTTTGAGACCGAGGTCTATATGGGTGCAAAGGATGTGCAGCGCCAGCACATGAATGTTTACCGCATGGAACTTATGGGAACAAAGGTAAATGCGGTGGAATCCGGATCAAAGACACTTAAGGATGCTATTAACGAAGCATTACGTGACTGGGTAACTAACGTGGAAAACACCCACTATCTTATAGGTTCTGTCGTAGGCCCACACCCATACCCCATGATCGTCAGAGACTTCCAGAGCGTCATAGGACAGGAAGTCAAACAGCAGATCATGGAAAAAGAAGGACGATTGCCTGATTCCATTGTAGCCTGCACAGGCGGAGGCAGCAATGCCATGGGAATATTCCACCCATTCATTGAAGACAAGGACGTCCGGCTATTCCCCGTAGAAGCAGGAGGATGTGGCTTGAAAACTACAGAAAAGGAAGCCCTCCACTCAGCATCACTCTGTGTGGGTGAAGATGGCGTCCTTCAGGGAGCACACACCAAAGTGTTGCAGAATGAATATGGACAGATCCTTGAATCAAGCTCCATTTCTGCCGGACTGGACTATTCCGGTGTCGGACCTGAACTGGCACACCTTGCAGACATTGGCAGGATCGAACCCAGATACGTTACCGATGAAGATGCATTGAAAGCATTCTACGAACTTAGCAGGGAAGAAGGAATAATACCTGCACTTGAATCATCCCATGCTCTGGCACATGTCATGAATATGGCAGAAAGCGGAGAGCTTGGAGAACTTGTGGTCATAAACCTCTCAGGAAGAGGAGACAAGGATCTGGAAACGGTTTTCAAGTTGAAAGAACAGGGAGACAAGGAGGTCTGCCAATGAGAATTCATGGAAAATTCAGGGAACTGGAAGGAAAGAATGAAAAAGCACTCATAGCATACGTATGTGCAGGAGATCCTTCATTTAAGGAAACGAAAGAGATAGTAAGTGCACTCATAAAAGGAGGCGCTGACATTGTAGAGCTTGGATTACCGTTTTCAGACCCTGTTGCAGACGGACCCACAATACAGGAAGCTGCACATAGAGCACTTGATGCAGGGATGAATCCTGACAGGTATTTCGAACTGGCAGCTTCCATTGATGCGGATGTACCCCTGGTATGCATGACATACTATAACCTCATCTACAAGCGCGGTATTGAAAAATTCGCAAAGGATTGTGCAGATTCAGGCATTACAGGCATCATCGTGCCAGACCTGCCAGCGGAGGAATCAGGTGAGCTGCATGCAGCATGTAAAGGAAATGGAGTAGATCTCATATTTCTGGTGACACCGATAACCGATGATGAAAGAATGAAGATGATCCTTGGAAAGACATCAGGTTTTGTTTACATTGTCTCAAGACTTGGAGTTACCGGAGCAAGAGCAGATGTTGCAAGTTCCACAGGAGATATACTCTCACGCATCCATACTGATGTACCCAAGGCAGTAGGATTTGGGATATCAGGTAAGGAGCAGGCTGCTGAAGTAATAGCAGAAGGTGCTGACGCGGTGATAGTTGGCTCTGCGTTCGTAAATATAATTGCATCAGGAGAGAACGTCACTGAAAGAATTGAAACACTGGCAAGAGAGCTTAAGGAAGCTTGCCAGATCAAAGATTAAAAAGGAATGAAACTGCAATGGGAGTGGGGACTCATCATGCAGCAAATAACTGATCTACGAACCACTGAGGATCGAACTTTTGCAGGTCATCATAACCCTGCCCCATCCCAAGGAACAATATGGGACTTCCGGTGATATAGGCAATTGATATTGCTGCACCACCCTTCGAATCAGCATCTGTTTTTGTCAGGATAGAACCGTTGATAGGAACCGCTTCATTGAACTGGGCAGCCCTTTCCACAGCATCATTACCTGCTACTGCCTCATCGACGAATATCAAAAGGTCAGGCGGACTTACGCGGCAAACCTTCTTGAGTTGCTCCATGAGATTTATATTAGTATGCATACGACCTGCAGTATCAGAAAGGACAACATCAACGTTATGAGCCTTTGCATGCTGTACCGCATCATAGATAACCGCAGCAGGATCTGCATGTTCCTGATGCTTTATGACCTTCACACCCACATTATCAGCATGTATTGCAAGCTGATCAATGGCCCCTGCCCTGAATGTGTCACCAGCAGCCAGAACAACAGAATAACCCTGGTCTTTCAGGCGCTTGGAGAGCTTTGCAATTGAGGTGGTTTTACCAGTACCGTTTATACCTACGAAAACGATATGAACGGGTTTTTTGGCATCACGGATGTAATCATCCATATCGAATACATTGGCACTCATTACATCATAGATGGCTTTTTTGAGTGCTTCTTCTACAATATTACCGGTGTTCTTACCAATTCTGCGACGTGTGCCTACAAGCTCCTTTTTAACGGCTTCGGCTATCGCTTCAGATACAGAGAGTGCAATATCACTCTCGAGAAGGGCCATTTCAAGCTCCCAGAGAGGCTCATCAAGATCAGATTCCTCCAGAATGAATTCCCTTTCAAGTACCAAAGCCTTTGCCTTTTGTACAAAGCCAGCTTTTTTGGGCTCTTTCTTTTCAGGAACTTCTGTGGATATTGAAGAAGAGGAAATATCAGCGCTTGTAGATTCAACTGCAGGCTCAACAACTTCGGCAGTAGTATCAGGAGATTCTTCAGGCGTTATCTCTACAGCCTTTTCATCTATTTTGTTCCCAATTTTCTCTTTGAAGCTGCTTAGTTTGGATTTAAGTTTATTGAACACTGGATTCAACCCGCAAAAATAAATAGAAGTTAAAAAAGAATTACTGGGAAACCGGTGGAATACCAGGTTGTCCCTGAGGTTGTTGCAGACTGGACAGATATGATTCTATTGACTGCATCTGCTGCCCGATCTGTGCAAGAGCATTACTCATGTTCTCAAATGCTTTTTCGAGCTTTGCTTTGCGATTTTCAAGTATTTCTTTTGCATCGTTAAGAGGACGCTCGACGCTAACGCCAGCCCCGATATTAACGACTATGTTATCGATCCGAGACACATTTGCATATACAAATGAACCGGAGCCTACCGGGACCATAATTTCAGCACCTTCTTCTATGCCAGTGAGTTCTTCAACAGTGGCAAGAGCTTTGGCACAGTCTTGCGCAGACGTCTGAACCATACTCATCTGCTGCTGAACAGATTCAGCACGCTTCTGGAGTTCACCGTGCTGCATTGCAAGTGTCCTTGGGTCCTGTTCATTTGTATTTACCATGATTATGCCTCGTTTATGCTGTCGATCTTAATGTAGTTTCTTTTAAGACTGTGTTTGCTTCCAAAGAGAGAATAAACCTTATCGAGTGCATTCTTCTCATTTTGGCTTTCAACGGTCTTTGTAAAATTTTCCCATGAAACTCCGGCTTTGAATGTGCCTTTGACCTGGAATGTCTTCATATAAAATCACCTGTTAAATCCTTATTAAGTATCTACTGTATGAAATCTAATGCATCTTCAATTCTTGCAAGTTCATGACCTGTGGTCTGCGAGCCTGCAACATAACCCTTCGAGTTTGCAATGACACCAGAACCCACCATTTGAGTACCAAAGTTACTGGTACCTATGGCGATAGGAAGTCCGAAGATCTTCTCAAGAACTTCTATTTCAGCATCGCTGACACGTGGATGCACAAGTAAACCTTTATTGGTTACAACACCCGCCATTCCAACGGTCTTTATGCCGCCGATAGTACCCCTGTGAACTTCGACCTTCAGAGCATTTTCAATTGTTTCGACAGCCCTATCACTTAGCTCAGGGTGCACCAATGCCGCAGAATCATTTGCAAGTACAACGTTACCCACTGCATTCAACTTGCCCGGTAAGTTGTAAGCCGGAATGTCAAGGTCATCAAAACCCGCTGTAATGGCAGTTCTGGGGACCAGTAAGCCACTGGAATTACCCCTGCACATGGAACCAACCACAGTGCTACCATTGATCAGTTTTTGGAACACCGGGACCTTAAGCATATCCTCAAGAGATCTGCAAACATTAGCGCCAGTACCCTGAGGGACCAGTGCAACCTCTTCAGTACAGGTTGCAAAAGCCCCTATTATAGGACTATCGTGAATTTTTAGAGTTCTTATCATTATATATCTCAGTTATGAAGAGAAGATGCATTATATTTCTATTATGCAAGCTCGACCTGGACTTCCCCGTCCTCGAACTTGGCTGCCCTTACACGAATGGAACTTGGTGGTTTCTCTGAACCGCGCTCCCATACCTTCTCGTTGACAGTCTTATCTATCTTGACCTGCTCAGGAGCAACCTTCATGTGCTTTATGAGATATGCCCTGATGACCTTTACAGCTTTATGGGACCTCTTCCACCTTGGTGCTATTTTTGCTGCACGAAGGGGAATTGTGTATACCTGTTCTTTTACTACATCATCTGCCACTATCATCACCTACTTACTTCACATCAAGACTGCTTCTTCTCCAGTGTCTTCTCTTGGGGTGGCTTGCGACCTTGCGGTTGGTCTTGATAATTGCCCAGGTAGGAACCCTGTGGTTCTGCCTGTGTGCTTTTGCCAGCCTCATTTTCTGTCCTTTAGTATTGTGACTCACTTGTCTCACCTATGATATGATCTGTAATTGTATAATATGAAATGTCAATCAAACTCTGAACTTATAACATAATTATGTTATAAATCTTTAATCATGGACCATTTCATTGATTTTCTTGATATTACGTCTTCTTTCGTTCAATAACGCGTGACTGGACATGTGACGGGAATAATTCCCCCACCATATCCGGGCCATTTCTTTGCCTGATAAGCTCCCGAAGTTCAGTTTCATAATCCGACTTGATTATCCCTTCACTTGGACCTTCTTCGATTACCAGATGTTCCTTCACCATCTCATTGACAGCAGCACGACCGAATCCCTTCAGTGGACATATATAGTGCACACCATACCTGTCCTCAATGCTCCTTGCCTGTGAGTGCTCGATCACAGGAACACGATCATCACGCCGAACACCATCTGCAATGAAGGCAGCCTTCTTTTCAGATGCGATATATTCGACCGCTGATCGGTGTATGTGATTTATAGCATTCCGGGGAAAGCCGTCTTTGACGATCATCTCGTAAGATTCTTCGAGAATGGACCTATCAAGACAGACAACCCGACTTGCAAGTCCCAGCTTTTCTGCAGTTTCCCGTGCAATATCCCCAACAGGAAGCAGCGAGAATGTGCATGTTACAAGTTCAACATCAAAGAACGGCTCCAGCATAATTGCTGCCAGAGAGCTGTCCTTTCCTCCGCTGAACAGAACTGAGACCTGCATGGAGTGTCAACTCACATGCGTTTGATGGTAGGCTCACGCTTCTTGGGCTGCATCTGAGTTAGAAGATGTTTGAGTTGCTCATCATCTATCTTGGACTGCAACCTGCCACTCTGGGCAAGCGAGATCAGCTGATACTCGAGCTGCTCCACCATCTCTTTGCGAGACAATCTCAGCGTAGTCAGACGTTCACGTGCTTCAGGAGTCAGAATCTGACGAAGTAAGGCCTGTTTCTTTGCCTCCATCTCAGCCTGTGCCTGTTCCTGCTGCATAGCTGCCTGCATGTCGGCACCAGCCATCTGCTGCTGACCGCCCTGCTGTTGCTGTTGCTGCTGGAGCTGTTCAAGTCTCTTTCTTCTTATAGATTCAAGATCATCTGCCATGGAATCCGCCTCTGCTTAAAGATGTAAACAGTGTGCCCTTGTTATTGAACGATTTGAATGATCAGTATTTTGCAAGGCCGGGAATGGTTTCCACGAGCTCCTGTTTGACCTGATATGCCATGTTGTCAAGCAATGACTGTCCCTGAGAGGACACAACACGTCCACTCTTAAGGGTGCGTACAAAGCCTGCTTCTTCAAGCTGCTGGAGTGCTACTCTTGCAATAGAGCCGCTTCCCTTTGCCTTCTTGTAAGGATTTACTCCTCTATCCTTCTTTCCACCATAGATGGAGCGCATGCGCTCTACACCGACAGGACCCTGTGTGTAAACGGTCCTGAGGACTGCTGCACAACGAGTATACCACCAGTCACTTTCTACTGGAGGGAGATCCTTGTGTACACCGGTCTTTACATGTGCTGCCCACTCTGGTGGGTTGATCTTATCATTCGCCTTAAGATTTTCTGCAACCTTTCCGATCAGGTTAGCTGCAGGTACATCATATGCAGTTGTCATATTATTCTCCTTACAATTGTGATATAATCAATCATGGACTCACTGATTAATATCTAATAAGTTCTAGCTGGAGTTAGAATGGTTAAACTATCGTGTAGTATATACGTGTTTCGGCAGAAGCGCAGCCGACAACTCATTTTCTGAAGGTCTGCTCTCTTGCAGGACCAACTGAGATATAATCCACTGGAACGCCCATCTTATCTTCAAGATATAGTACGTAATCTTTTGCAGCCTGTGGAAGGTCATCGAAACTTTTCACAGCAGTGAGATCATTTTCCCATCCAGGAAGGTCCTCATAAACTGGTTTGCATGCTGCAAGGTCTGCCGCATCCTCAGGAGGATAATCAAGTACCTCGCCACCAAGTTCATAGGAAACACATACTTTGATCGGATCAAGGTTTGACAATACATCCAGCTTTGTCAGGGCTATAGACGTATAGCCATTAAGATAAATTGCCTTTTTTAGAAGTGGAAGGTCGAACCAGCCGCAACGTCTGGACCTGCCTGTTGTAGTCCCTACTTCCCCACCGACAGTCTGGATCTGCTTGCCTGCATCATCGAAGAGTTCCGTAGGCATGGGACCCTCACCAACACGGGTGATATAGGCTTTTACTATGCCCAAAACACTATCTACCTTTGTAGGACCCACACCTATGTTGGCACATGCAGAGCCTGCTATGGTACAGGAGGATGTTACGAATTTCTGTGTACCGTGAATAACATCGAGATGAGTTCCCTGTGCACCTTCTGCGAGTACGCTCTTCCCATCGTCCAATGCCTTGTTAACCTCATAGGAAACATCTGTGATATAAGGTGCCAGACGCTCTCCAAGCTTTACATACTTATCAATGAGTTGCTCATCCATTACAATACCAGGATTGCCATCAAGTTCCCTGATAGCTGCTTCCTTGGATGGTGCAAGTTCTGAAAGTCTTTGCAAAAGCTTGTCCTTACTTGTAAGATCCGCCATACGGATCTCATCCCTGGCAACCTTGTCAATATAAGCAAATCCAATACCCCTTCCGGTTGTTCCTATTTTCTCAGTCCTTTTGGCCTCACGCATGACATCCAGTTCTATATGATATGGCATGATGATACTGGTCTTGGCATCTACCCCCATCTTTTCAGGAGAAAGTTCGATACCACCTTCTGCCAGCATATCCATTTCCTCTGCCAGAACTTCAGGGTCTACCACAGTACCAGGACCTATCAGTACCCTTGAATCAAGGAGAAAACCTGAAGGAATAAGATGGAGCTTGTAAACATCCTCACCGACCTTTACAGTATGACCTGCATTGTTTCCGCCCTGGAAACGGACAACCAGATCATAATCCCCGGACATGAGGTCTACTATCTTTCCTTTTCCTTCATCGCCAAACTGTGAACCTGTAATAATAGTGAACATGGCAGCAGGATTATCCTGTACGCATAATAAGGTTTTGATTGCCCTAGAGATCCTCATCAAAGACCATTACACGCGTGTTTTCATCAAATGAAGAAAAGCCTGCAACAGCACATCTTAGAGAGTGTGTAATACCCATATCAAGCAATGTGTCAAGCAGCCTCTCCGCAAGACTTATGGTTACATTGAACTCGGACTGCAGCATATAGATGGCATCAGAACGCCTGATGAAAAAATAACAGGAACGCGATCTTTTGTCAGACATACATGAATCGTAACTACTACATTTAGAGACCCGGGAACTGTTCTTGAAATGGATGGCAAGTCCCTGCCATGAGTAGACGTTATGCATACCTTTGATGCCATAAAGATTGGCTTTTGTACGGTCTTTGGGTTTTAGCATAATTAAATATTATATAGATGATTTTTATAATTAGTTTTTGCCAGTATTCTGATATTTTATGAATTACGCTTATATGAATAAAGAAATATTATACAAGAGTGAAAGGGTGGGAATATGATCATAAACAAAAATTATACCCATAGTTCTGCAAGAGTCTATGGCCGTACGCAGATCGGAGATAACTCCACTATCATGGAAAATGTCACACTGGGGTATCCACAGCATAATATACTTCTGGAAATTATAGCTGAGAACAAGGAAATAGATGATTACGATTTTTCAGGCTGCACTATTGGAGAGGGGTCGTTCATAAGAGCCGGAACTACCATTTTCAGTAATGTGAAAACTGGAAGTGGGTTCAAGACCGGACACAATGCCATGATACGTGAAAATACCTTGATCGGAGACAACGTACTTGTGGGAACCAATGTGATAATAGACGGGAACGTAACAATAGGCAACAATGTCAGCATACAGGGAAATGTCTATATCCCCACCCATGTGACCATTGAGGACAATGTCTTCATCGGACCCTGCGCAGTGCTCGCAAACGACAAGTACCCAATAAGAGGGGAATACAAGCCAGAGGGACCAGTACTTCGAAAAGGTGTGTCCATCGGTGCCAACGCAACAATAGTCCCGGGTGTGGAAATTGGAGAAGGTGCCATGGTAGCTGCAGGAGCCCTGGTAACGAAGAACGTACCTGCATGGAAACTGGCCATTGGATTTCCTGCAAAGATAATTGAGCTGCCTGAAAAGCTGGAAGCCATAAACAATATATAAATAATACCTAGCCAGTATTTGATTAATATATAAATAAACATATTTTAGTGATACAATGATACCTGTTGCAAAACCACAAATTGACGAAGCCGAGATCCAGGCAGTCACAGAAGTTCTACGCTCCGGCATGATAGCCCAGGGCCAACGTGTGGCTGACTTTGAGGCGGCTTTTGCAGAATACACCGGAACTGAACATGCAATTGCCGTAAACTCAGGAACTGCTGCCCTGCATGCAGCTCTGCTGGCACATGGCATTGGCAAGGGTGATGAGGTCATCACAAGTTCTTTCAGTTTCATAGCAACTGCAAACTCCATATTATACACCGGTGCAAGACCGGTATTTTCAGATATCGAGCATGAGACATATAATCTTGATCCGGACCAGATAGCTGAGAAGATCACAGGTAAAACTAAGGCTATCATGCCGGTTCACCTATACGGCCATCCTGCGGACATGAAGGCAATTAGAGAAATTGCCGAGGATCACAAACTTACACTTATAGAAGATGCATGTCAGGCACACGGTGCAAAATACAATGGGAAAAAAGTGGGATCCTTTGGCACAGGAGCATTCAGCTTCTACCCCACCAAGAATATGACCACCAGTGAAGGCGGGATCATAACAACCAATAATGCGGAAGTGGCAGAAAAAGCCCGCATGATCCGCGCCCATGGCTCTAGCCAGCGATACCTGCATGAGATGCTGGGATTCAACCTGCGCATGACAGATATATGTGCTGCCATCGGACTTGTCCAACTTGGCAAACTTGATGATTACACTGCGAAGAGGCAGTACAATGCTAAGAGACTTACCGAGGGGTTACAGGATATCGAAGGCATAAGCTGCCCCACGATAAAGGAAGGATGCGAACATGTGTTTCACCAGTACACCATCTGCAGCAGTGAAAGGGACAAACTCGCAGAATACCTCAATCAGAATGGCGTAGGCACAGGCATCCACTATCCAATAACCATACACAGGCAGCCCCTGTACCAGGAACTGGGTTATACGGACACATTATCGGAGTCAGAGAAGGCCAGCAGGGAAGTGCTTTCACTGCCAGTGCATCCGCAGCTGACAGAGAGCGAGATAGATACTATTATTGATAATATCAGACAGTGGAGTGAAGATAAGTGATCAGAGTAGGAGTCATAGGCGCCGGAGCCATGGGGAAGAACCACATACGCATCTACAGTGAGATGCCAGGTGTAGAGCTTGCAGGTATTTCGGACATAGACAAAGATCTTGTGGAAGGACTCGCACAGGAATATAATGCAAAGGCATTTACCGATTACAACGAGCTTCTGAAAATGGATCTGGATGCCATAAGCATCGTTGTTCCCACGAAGATGCACAGAAAGGTTGCCATCGAATGTATAGAGGCAGGTGCCAACGTGCTTGTGGAAAAGCCCATTGCAGACAGCGTTGAGAATGCGCAGGCGATTATAGATGCTGCAGAGGAGAATGGAAAACTTGTGATGGTGGGACATATCGAGAGATTCAACCCTGCGGTCATAAAGCTCAAGGAGATAATAGAATCCGGCCTGCTTGGAAAGATAGTGTCCATATCCACGACAAGGGTTGGACCATACAACCCCAGGATAAGGGACGTAGGTGTGATCCTGGACATAGGTGTTCACGATATAGATATAATATCATGCCTCTACGGCAAAGAGGTAAATCAGGTCTACGCTGTTGCAGGAGCTGATATACATTCCTTCGAGGACCATGCCACCATACACATGCGCTTTGACCATGAATTCTCAGGACTCGTAGAGGTTAACTGGCTTACCCCACACAAAGTAAGGAAGCTTACTGCTCTTGGTGTGGAAGGTGTTGCATATCTGGATTACATTGACCAGACCGTGGAACTGCATGACAGCGGCTGGGTAAGAAAAGCCAAGATAGAACAGAAAGAACCATTGAGAAACGAACTTGAGTATTTTGTGGATTGTGTGAAAGAGGGAAGAAAGCCAAAACCCTCCGGAGAAGACGGAATGCATGCACTAAAAGTAAGCCTTGCAGCAATCCAGTCCTACGAGGAAGAAAAACTCACCCAGATACAACAGGATTAATTTTACAAATGTGATCATTATGACTGAAAAACTTACAAATATAATCAAGGAAAAAGGCCCGATCAAAAAGATAGGAGTCATAGGCATGGGATATGTTGGTATCCCTGCAGCCGCATTATTTGCAGATTCCGAAGAATTCGATCTTGTACTGGGATTCCAGAGGGATTCCCCATCCTCAGGATATAAGATAGAGATGATCAACCGGGGAGAAAGCCCGCTTAAAGGCGAGGAGCCAGGGCTTGAGGAGCTACTTAAAAGAGTGGTGGATGCAGGGAAGTTCCAGTGCACACCTGATTTTTCAAGAATCGCAGAGCTGGATGCAGTAACCCTCGCCATCCAGACACCCTTTGCTGACCCAAAGGCACTTGAACCTGATTTTGGAGCATTGAAGGAAGGTATCCGCAATGTGGGAAGATACCTACAACCTGGTATGCTTGTAGTCCTTGAATCAACCATTACACCCGGAACCACCGAAACCATGGCGAAGGAGATACTGGAAGAGGAATCCGGCCTGATAGCAGGCGAGGACTTTGCTCTTTCACATGCACCTGAAAGGGTAATGGTAGGCAGGCTACTGCGCAACATCCAGGAACACGACCGTATAGTCGGCGGTATAGACGAGGCAAGTACCGACAGAGCAGTGGAACTTTACAGCCCGGTATTGACAAAGGGTAAGATCATACCAATGAGCGCCACAGCAGCCGAGGTCACCAAGACCACCGAGAACACACTCAGGGATCTGCAGATCGCTGCCATGAACCAGCTTGCCCTCTATTGTGAAGCCATGGGTATCAATGTCTACGATGTAAGGACCGGTGTTGACAGTCTTAAAGGAGAAGGTATCACAAGGGCTGTGCTCTGGCCAGGAGCCGGCGTTGGAGGACATTGCCTGACAAAGGACACATACCATCTGGAGCGTGGTGTTACAATGGGTTCAGATGTACTTGATTACCCGGAAGATGCAGAATCCATTTATGTGCTTGCAAGAAGAGTTAATGACTTCATGCCCGTACACATGTTCAATCTCACAGTTGCAGCATTGAAGAGACTGAATAAGGACATCAAAGGTGCAAAGGTAGCAATGCTTGGCTGGGCATTTATCAATGACTCAGATGATGCACGCAACCCCCCATCCGAACCTTACAGGGATATCGCGATCGAAGCTGGTGCAGAGATACTTGTACACGACCCGCATGTGCTTGAATATCCAGGTGTGGAGATCCACAAGAATATAGAAGATGTAGTCAGCGGAGCCGATGTGGTCCTGATCTTCACCGGACACAAGGAATACTTCAGCCTGACACCAGATGCAATACAGTCACTGACAGGCAAGCAGAACACAGTGATAGTGGACGGCAGGAATGTAATCGATCCTGATACATTCATTGATGCAGGTTTTGTCTACAAGGGCATCGGACGCGGTGACAAGAACAACCATTCCCTGAATTGAATTTAGAATAAATAATGAGATGCCGCCTTATCAAGGCGCTTCTTTTCTTTTCTTTTCTTTTCTTTTCTGTTTTGCAGGCTCTTCAATACAAACAGAATGAACACTAACTGCGCAATGGTAACGCCAATACCGTCTGCCAGCAGGTCATGTACGCTTGCAGTCCTCCCGGGCACATAGGACTGATGAATTTCATCGGTTATTCCATATATGACACCCAGGACCACTGCGAAAACTGCCGCATATTTCCTGAGAAAAGTATTTCCAGAGTTTCCGAATGTCAGGTGGAGAAGTAAACCAAGGCCGAAATACAGGAACATGTGTGCGATCTTGTCCCTGTGATAGTAGGAATATTCAACAAGATCAACTGCAAAATAGAGTCCTGAGCTTTCGAGGAAATCTTTTATCGTGTGAAGAAGAGGCATCTCGAGCATACTTGCAGGTATGGATATGTCCGAGCGTGAGGACAGATAGAAGATCATAGCTGCATATAGTAAAGTCAATAAAAGGAAGATCCGGGATTTATTGTTCCTGTAATCATAGTTCACAATGAAATGAACCAGCTTGAGCAGTTTCTGCATAAAATATAATAACCCCAGTGCAATTTGTGTAACAATCCTATTTTTTAAGAGTATTTTCATAAAACCCTTATAATAAAATGAGCACTGGTATAAAATAATTACGTAGAATCAATTGATTCCACGATTTCCTGAAGACCTCTTTTAAGCTCTACCTTTGGACTGTAACCAATATTTTTTGCCTTTGAGATATCAGAATAGCTGTCTTTTATATCCCCGGGCATCCAGTCCCTGAACTCTATTTCCAGATCGGAGTCGAATATATCCAGAACTATCTGTGCAAGTTCTTTAACACTGGTTATCTGGCCGGTGCCCACGTTGAATACTTCGCCGTTGGAAACCTCATCTTCTATGAGCAGGGCGATCATATCAACTATGTCATGCACTGAAACGAAATCCCTGGTCTGCGAGCCATCGCCGAAGATGATAGGAGCCTGGCCTTCTTTTACACGACCTATGAACTTGGAGATCACACCCGAATACGGATTTGAAGGGTCCTGTCTTGGGCTGTATATATTGAAGGGACGGATGCACACCGTTGGCAATCCGTATGCCTTATGGTACATGGTACAGTATTTTTCACCACAGAGCTTGCTTGCACCATAGGGAGACATAGGATTCTGGGGATGCAGCTCATCAATTGCAAGATACTCCGGGTTGCCATATACCGCAGCGGAGCTCATGTAAATGAACTTTCCGATATTTCCCTTGCGGGCACCTTCCAGAAGGTTGAGCGTGCCAAAGACATTGTTGTCGGCATCGAAGAGTGGCTCATCCATAGACCTCACGACGCTTATCTGCGCAGCAGTATGAATTATCACGTCATGTGAAGCTGCCAGATCCTGTGCCACAGGAGACCTGATATCATCCTTTACAAGTTCCACACCATAAGGGAAGTCTGAGCGTGTACTGGATGACAAATTATCAAGTATGGTTACCTGGTAGTTTTTATGCAGCCGATCTACGAGATAACTGCCGACCTGGCCCATTCCGCCTGTGATAAGGATTTTGTTCATGCTAATAGAATAGGGAATGAATTATAAAGTTTTTATTGTTAATCTAGAATAAACGGGAAAAATATGGAAAGAAAAAAGGTCATGCCAGGTTTACTGATGCAAAACCCGATGATTCTTTTACCATTACCATTTCTGAATCTGATTTCATGCAATTAAGGGTGCAGTACATCTCATCACGAAGGTAATCCTCGTAGACATGAATCGAACTGCCACAATTTGCACACTTTGTCTCCACTAATTTCATATGTACCACCTTTATAATTTAAATATGCAAACTTGCGCCTTGCAAAGTAACCACATTCAAGAGCATAGTTGCATCTGTTGAATAGGACAATAACCCACATATCTTATTCAGATTAAAGATTTGGCACACTACTATATAAAGATATGTGCAATGCCAAATCTCATCCTCATAATGACCATGGAATTAAGAAATATCAAAAAAAGTATGCCAAGATGCATAACACTATATACAAATAATGTCTAATTTGTGAAAAATACATAGGGTCGGAATAACATCAGGGTGGCTAAATGATTTTAGATATCGAATCTCCTTCAACAATTTATGGCATGGTACTGGTCAGTAATTTTCTACTACCGTTCATTGTGGCATACATATCAATACCATATTTCATCAACAAACTGGCTGAAAAAGGAATACTCGCAAGGGATTATTACAAACATGTACACACCATGGTCCCGGACAGGGGCGGAATCGCCATCCTGCTAATAGCAATGGTGTGTTTCTCACTGAATACTCTCTTCTTCAAGTACTCCACAACCAATTACGTAGTGCTCATCGTCATTGCGCTCTTTGGTCTTTTTGGCATACTGGATGATATGATAGATATCGGCAGAGTGACAAAACTTCTCTTGATGTACTACTGCTCATACCCCCTGATCCAGTACGCAACCCACACCGCCTTTATTCTCCCTGCAGTGGGCAATATAGAGCTGGGAATTCTCTACCTGCAGTTCATAGTACCCACTTACGTGCTTGTTGCATCTAACCTTGTGAACATGCATTCCGGATATAACGGCCTTGCCTCGGGACTTTCAACCATCATCCTGATATCACTCATCATAAAATCAGCTCTTTTGGGTGACGTCGAGAACATATTTGCTGTTGTAAGCGTTACCGGAGCCACACTGGCATACCTCCTCTACGACAAATACCCTTCAAGGATCTTCTGGGGCAATATCGGCTCCCTGACAATAGGGGCTGCCATAGGCACCATCATAGTAATTCAGGGATTCATCATCAGTGGGTTCATAATGTTCATCCCGCATACGATCAATTTCCTCATGTACGCCTACTGGAGGGCAATGAAATTCCCTGTGGCAAAGTTCGGAAAGGACAGAGGCGATGGCATATTGGAAGTACCAAACCCGCTTACACTGAAATGGGTATTGCCTTACTACCGTAATGTTACGGAGAAGCAGGCTACATGGGCAATGTATGCACTTACAGGGATCTTCTGTGTGCTGGGAATATTGATGCCTGGAAGGATTTAAGGTTCGACCTTTTATACCTTAAAAATACATCCTTTTTCTTTTTTCCTGCAACTTACAGTAGACTGGTCAATTAACAGAAGTATATTGTAGCCACCTAGCCTATGGGACTTGCCTTGTACCCAGGTATTTTATTATTGGCTACACAATTATTGTAGCCACAATAATGTTGTTAGAGAACTAAAAAACATACTGTTTACACACAGCCATAGGAATCTAGTGAGAAGTTTCTATAATCATTTTTATTTTAGAAAAGATATGATCTGAATTCAAAAAGAGTAGTTTCAAATGATGTAGAAACATTAAAAAATAGAATTATGACCCCTCAATGGAGGAGTCACACCATCCAAAGTCTTTCAAGCTACGATTTCACCGAAGTGACTTGCAAGTAACGATAGATCTAAGACGTTCACAATCCCATCCTGATTAACATCCCATCTTGGAAGATTTGATGTGTATGTGGAACCGTAGTTCTGAGCTATCATAGTAAGGTCAAGGACATTCACTAAACCATCCTCATTGACATCCCACCTAGGGTGCAGGTCGGTGATGGTTATGGTGTGTGTTGAACTTACATCGCCCATACCATCACTTACAACTGCTGTGATGGTGTATGTACCTGCAGAGAAGTAATCAGTACTCCAAATGTAATCTGCGGAATTGCTGACGATATTCCCGTTTACTTTAATGGTGTAGCTTAAACTCTGCCCATCTGCATCACTTGCAGCCACACTTACACCTATAGTTGAGCCTTCTTCGAACTCAGCACCGTTAGAAGGTTCAAAGAGTGTGATAACAGGCACATTGTTCAGTTCGTTCACGGCTATCATTACACTGACAGTATCACTGAGATATCCGTCTGTGACTTCAAACCGGGCATTATATGTACCGGCATTACCAACCGCTGGTGTCCAGGTAAATACTCCGGTGTTTGCATTGAATGAGGCACCTGATGGCAGTGATGTAGCTGAATATGTAAGGTCATCACCATCTACATCCGTTGCGCTCACAACGAAAGTTAGAGTGGACCCCTCATCCCCTGATTTTGCAGGTATGGAATTGAACTGCGGTGCTGTGTCCACAAGAACTGTTGCCTTGGTTACATTAAATGGTACAGCATTTGAGTTTGTACTACTGATGATCACATTTGATAAATCAAATTCAGCAATTCCTGTGCTGCTGCCAGCATTCATGCTTATGGTTGCCATTGTTCCTGACGAGGTGACACTAGATGTACCCAGGATTAAACTGTAAACTGATGCCACCCTTCCTGCATTGTTGTCTATAATTCCGCCGTTGAAAAGTGTATCTGCATTATTTTGGGTAAAGAGGTTGCCTTCAGTTACGCTGTCCACAGTTACCATTTGGCCATTAAATAGAAGGTCTAACTGTGCTCCTGCTATGGACACTGATGGATCAATCAAAAAGTCGATCATGAATGGTTGATTTGGTGTGACTACCTGATTCGTTGGACTGATAGTAATTATTGTCGAATCTGCATTTATGTTTTTAACTATTGATGCATCTTTCCAACTGTCGGGTATAGCGTTGGTAGCACCTGTTAGGCTACACAGGTCAAAGTATTGCCTTCCATCAGTTGCATCATCCCAGTCATTTATTCCAATATTCAAACCAATAACTTCACCCGAAGGCATTCCACCAATATCACCCCATGGGATTGCAACTTCTATTATGTAACCTGTGTCGATATCAATGTCTGAATTTTTGCTTCCCATTATGTTTATGCTCTTTAATATATTACTGGCGTAAGTGTAGTTTTTTCCACTTCCTGTGCCGACATCATCTACAACTGCATCATTCAGGTTTATTATGAAGTGATAGTCATCCGTCTGGAGGGCTGTGCCACCGTTGTTCAATGTATCAATGTATATCTCTACACTGTCATCAAGATGCAGAGCATCACTTTCACTCATACCTGTTGCCTGTAGGTTTGTATCCGCCACATCCAAAGCAAAGTAAAGATAATTTTCGTCAGACATTACTTTTATCAGTGCCGTATTGTCCTCTTCTGGACTCCTGCCACTGACCCCATTTATGCTAATTCCTGCTACGTTCTGCCACTCGTTGAGGTCACCATCTATCAAAGCTGCACCATATATACTGGTTACATTAGATGTAGTACCACTGCTTATCGGTGATTCCATTTCAGTTGAATCTAAAACGAGATCAGCGTTTAAAATATCTGTTTCCCCAACGTTCAGGAATATTGTATTCGAATAATAGCCCTCATTTGCAGCACTTACTACAACCTGGATATTAGCAGGTACTGTAAAAGTATAATATCCGCTGGAATCTGTGGTGACAATCTCAGGTGTGACATCATTGAAGACGGATGCTCCAGATATAATAGAACCCGCAGAAGACCTCACATACCCGGAAACTGTGGCATAGGATAAATCTTCTTGTGGATAGATTAAACCAAGAGTATTATCAGAAAGGACATTGTTATATATACTATTAGTTGTACTTGTACTATCTTTATATATGCCATAACCATTGTTTTGTGAAATAAAATTATTATTGATTATGTTGTTTAAAGCAGATTCTAATTTTATTCCATTTTTGTTGTTATTTTCGATAATATTATTACTTATAGTGTTATCAGATGCGAAATCTATTCCCGATGAGTGAGAACGCCCGCATATTTTAATTCCCTCTTCCCCATTTTCAGAGATATAATTATTGTTCAAAACATTCCCATCTGAAGAGTAATAAAGTCGAATTCCATCAGATCTTCCATTACTTATCGTGTTTGATTCTATTATATTGTAGTGTGCGACTCGGACTTCTAGACCTGGCGCAGGAGCTCCCCCTAACTTACTTGTGTTAGTAATTGTGTTATTAGAGATATGGTTCCAACTACTTCCAGAATATATTTCCATTCCATACCCATCTGCATAATCTACAATGTTATTGTAGATTTCATTGTATTTATTGCCTGCTTGGAGGTAAATACCGGATGCTCCCGAATTAGATACATAATTATCTGAAATGGTGTTGTTGTCACTACTGAAAACCAGCTCAATACCAGGCCCACCAACATCATATACATAGTTATTTTGTATAGTGTTGAAATCATTTTCATGCTTAAATATTATTCCATCACTAATGGTATTATAAATTACATTATTTGATATGATATTATTATGTGAATTATCTAACATCAAAATGCCATACTTCATGGAATATATTGTATTGTCTACAATGTAATTGTCATTTGAATTGTAAAATGCTAAACCTGTATCTATTATAAGATGGTCAGGATGTAATTCACCTTGACCATTAACTCCTATGTTTGCTGTATAATACGGATATTTTGTTGTATAATATGGCCAGAATACTGATACTGACCCCCAACTCCACCCCAAATGATGTAATTTACTATTTGTAATGGTTGCATGGGCATCATTGCCAAATGCTGCTACAATATATGAGCGAGGTGTTGTTAACTGATTCCAATGATCAGTAACTACTTCTGCAGGTGCGTTTTTGTTAGTGTCCCAACTACTGATTTCCACTGAATCTATATTCAATGTACCGTTATTCCATATATGGTAAATTTCCCCTTCTGTAACGGTATAGTTTAGTAGATAGGAATCAGGGATGGTATAACTTGGAACTGGACAACTAAAATCATTTAGAGTAAATTCAATGGTACTGTTGATTTTAAGCCAATATAAATCATTATCATTTATAGTCAAAACTGCATCTTTTTCTATAATTAGATTTGAATTAAGTAAATATTCTCCAGTTTTTGGCATAGAAATTACATTTGGATCATTTATTGTGGCATATATGGCCGGAATATTGGTATTTTCATCAGAAACGTATATAGTATTTGCAGATTCATCATAAATTATTGCAGCATCTACCGGAGATACATGCATTACTATTAATAACAGGGGCAATACATATATAATAAATTGAGATATAGGATGTTTGGAACTTTTCATGGAAATAGCCTCAAATTTTATAGACAGATTCTTTAATTTGTTTTTGGAATTCAATAGACCAAAAAGATATGAACCTGTATTTAAATTGCATGAACATGCCGTTACTAAGGAATTTGTATTATTTAATTTTGTTGACATATATATAAACCATGAAATATTTTCAGACTCTTTTTCAAATGCCATTCATTTTTATTTAAATGAAAATGATTTGTATCGATTTCAAAAATGAAATAATTGAATCTAATTGATTTGTTCAGCACACATGTCAACAATAAAAAATATTGCAAAAAATACGAGCATATTGATCTTAGGAAACCTTAGTTTTAGGATTATATCTTTTTTTGTAACAATACAAATTGCTAGATATTTAGGTAGTGAATTGTTTGGAGTTTATAACTTTGTTTTTGCTTATCTTGCATTTTTCAATATCACATCTGATCTAGGAATGCAGTTCATTATAGTAAGGGAAATGAGCCAAGAAAAGGATATGGCAACTAAGATTATAGGTAATGCATATATTATACGCTTATTTTTGACTGTATTAAGCATGATTGTGGCAATATCGATAGCAAGCCTGACCGACTACCCATTCAGTACTAAATATTATATTTATATAGCATCATTGACAGTATTTTTCATTTCGTTTAGTGATTTCTATTCAACCATATTCCAAACAAATTTAAAAATGCAATACAATATTTATTCTAAGTTGGCATATAGGATATTATCTGCAATTTTGATATTGTTTGTAATATATTTAGAAAAGCCTCTTATATATGTTATTTATTCTCTTGTCGTATCAGAAATTGTAAAATTGAGTCTTAACTACACTTTTTCTAAAAAGTTTCTTAAACCTAACTTTGGATTTGATAGACAATTATGCAAGTATATGCTATTGCAATCCTTACCTTTAGCACTTTCTAGTTCCATCCAGATAATACATAATAAAGTTGATATAATAATGCTATCTTTTATAAAAGCGAATGCGGACATTGGAATATATTCTGCGGCATATAGGCTCTCAGAACCAGTTCTATTTATCACATTTGCATTGACTGCTTCTATATTCCCAATTATGGCATCATCATTTAAAGATTCTACAGAAAGAATGATCAAAACTTATTATTTAAGTGTTAAGTATTTGCTTATAGTCATGCTCCCAATAGTTATTGTCATTAGTTCAACTTCTTCTGAAATCATTGAATTGGTTTATGGTGTTGAATTTATAGAAGCATCTAAACCATTATCAATATTAGTGTGGTCATTAGTTATTATTTCCTTTAATAGTGTTATGTCAAATATGTTAATAGCTGCTGGTCAGCAAAAAATATACACACTTTCTACCCTAATAAGCGCAATTGTAAATATTATGTTAAATATGATTTTAATACCCATCTGGAGTTATAATGGTGCAAGTATAGCAACAGTTATCTCTAATAGTGCATTTTTCCTTGTGTCTTTTTACTATATATCAAGAAATTTATATTTGTTCCCTGTTAGTAAAATCGTAAACCCAATTTTATGCGGATGTGCAATGATAATTACTTTAAATGTTCTCCAGTTTTCTATAATACTTTCAGTTTTAACTGCACTTATTGTATACATTCTTGCATTGTTCGCAACAAAATCATTAGATCAAGATGATATAAACATAATTAGAAAAATTACTAGTCGACAATAATTATTGTGATTGATTAAAATTTGAATTTAAAGAGTATGGCATTAAATTTGGGGGTAAAATAATAATGGTTAAAAAAGTATTGTCAATATGTTCGATAGAACCTACTCGACTTGGTTCTTTTGAAGAATTCATTATAGCATTTACAAAAAAATTAACTGAATCTGGATATGAACATGTAGTTGCAGTTGTCAATAAACCGATTGATCTCGTTTATAGTAAATTGATTAGTAGCGGAGCAAAAATAATATCATTTTCAGAGACTAATTCAACTTATGAAAATACATTAACTTTTGTAAAATTGATTAAACAATTTAGTCCTTCACTTGTTCATTTTCACTTTTTTCCTACGCCCTATCAACCAATTAATTTATACTGTCATTTAAATAATACACCAGTTGTTTATACTGAACATTTTTCACCTAATAAACCTGGAAAAAAATTATTAAAACATGGGCTAAAAAGAGTGTATTATGGTATTTTAGCACAATTATTCAACATTGGTATTTATAAAATCATCTGCGTATCAAAATTTATAGAAGAGAACCATGAATTATATTACCATGTGAAGCCCGGTAAATTAATTACCATCTATAACGGTCTAAATTTAGATCGATTTAATTCAATAAGTAAAGCTAATCAAAAAAATAATCCAGTTGTAATCTGTATAGCGGGATTAACTGAAAGAAAAGGTGTTCAATACTTAATAAAAGCAGCACCATTAATAATTGATCAAGTTTCCGATGTGATTTTTTTCATTGTAGGTGATGGCCCTTATTTTGATGTATTAAAAGATATGGTATCTGATATGAATTTGGAGAAATATTTTGTTTTTACTGGATATAGAAATGATGTTGAGCAATTCCTCTCAATGTCTAACGTATCTGTGGTACCTTCTGTCTGTTATGAAGCGCTATCTTTTGCGGCAATGGAATCTCTTGCATTATCAGTACCTGTGGTTGCAAGTAATATCGGGGGATTAAAAGAAGTAATCGAACATGAAAAAACAGGATTTTTAGTGCCTCCAGAAGATTCTGACGCAATAGCTAAACAAGTCATTGAATTAATAAAAAATCCAGATATTGCTACTAAATATGGACTTGAAGGTAAAAATAAGATTGAACAATTATTTCCACAAGAGAAAGCAGTTATGAAATATATAAAGATTTATGAGGATATTCTTTAATTTAGCTCTGTCATTATACTATTACTAGCTCAATTTTCTAATTTGAATTAGTTTTAAATGGACCCTGTAGAAATGCTCCTTCCTATTTTATTTTGACATCATAATTTAAGAAGAATAAAACTCCTGATTACTTACCACAGAAAACACAAAGAGATGATTGTGTTTTGTTTAACAAATATTTAAAGTTTGTTGATACAGCGCTAACTGTATCAGGAAACTCACACCTTCAGATCTATAGTTGCAAATATTCCAAAAGAAAATATACACAACACCAGTTATTGGTATTGGTTTTGTTGAAAGAGTATCTCGATGAAATTATAAGGATATTGTAGAATTTATTGAAGTAATTAAGTGATCTAAAGCAAGAATAGGGATAAAATAGGTTCCGCACTTTACTACGCTTCACAAATTCATTTCAAGAATAAAATCTATTTATTTCAATGCATTGCTACAACAAACACTAAAACTCTTTTATTCTCACGGAGAACAAGTAAAGATTACTGCTATTGATTCAAGTGGATTTACTAGTGGTCACTGTAGCTACTATTATTCCTGGAGAACGGGAAAGAAACGAAGATCTTTCCTAAAAACTAGTATTTCTGTTGATACTGGAAAATTCATTGTTACTGGTTTCAAGATATCAGGCAAACCTGTGCATGATGCAAAGCATGCAATGAAATTGCTAAAACAATTTCATAAAACCCGTAAATCGAAGTACTACGTGATGGACAAAGGTTATGACTCGGAAGACATACATTCGCTAACAAGAGATGAATTAAAATCAATTGCGATGATTCCTTTTAAACAGAGAAAAAGAAAGAAAATCAAAGGCAAGTACCGTAGAAAAATGGCATGCCAATTTGATGAGGAACTATACCATAATAGAAATCTGGTCGAAACGATGTTCTCTGTTCTTAAAATAAAATATGGTGAACATTTAGGGCAAAAAGGTACTGGAATCAAGCAAAAGAGGTTAAATTCAAGCTATTAGTGCATAACCTTGACAGATATTTCAAGGTTATATTTGTCATTCAAATGAGGATTTCTACAGAGCCGAATAAATATTTATTTATATCATTCCACAAAACTGATAATACTTTGTAGAAAATAATATAGCCTTATTACACCTTACACATATGATGAATAGGATACTATATGCTCTTGAAAAGGTTGTATCTAGGCAGATATTCCAAAAGTAACATTGTGAAGGAGGATTGAACAATGAACATTCGGTCAATCATTGTTTTTTTGCTGGTGATGTTGATAGCTGTGCAGGTGGGAAGTGCAACTATCACACAAACAGGAAATCTAATCACAATAGATGATACAACCCCTGCAACTCTCACAGATGTGAATACAGCCATCAGTAACACCACCGCATTGCAGAACCTTGGCGGTGGCGAATGGCTACTATCGGCAAACATTCTAGTGGAATCGGGTGCTACATTCTCGATCAATGATTTGGATTGTACTTGGCTAAAAATGAATGGCACGGGTGGTCAGGATACATATATTCAAACATGGGGTACACTGAATATAGATGATACAAAAATAACTTCCTGGGATACAGGTACAGGGGATGTAATATACTCAACTGTTAGTACCCCCCGACCACACCTCATTTACGGAGATTCAAGCAGAGCAAAGGATTCCAAAGGACATATTATAGGCTCGAATATATCATATCTTGGATATAGTGGAACAGGAAAGGATGGATTATACTTTTATGGATGGTATAATTCGGGCGGTACTGCATCACTGACGGATAATACGTTCATAAACCTATATTCTATGAATTTCAGGCGATATTTTGGTGACATTGTTATAGATAATTGTACTATCAATGATTCTATATCAACTGCAATCAATTCATGGGCGTTTGGGAGTTGGGATTCATTCACCCTGAACAATTCTATAATAGACACATCTAATCCATCAAGTGCATACACAGGTGGTCTTTATCTCGGTCCTGCTGCAACCATAAAGAATACAGAGTTTACTGTGCGTCAAGGTGCGGGAATACATGTAGAAAATGAAGGGAGTGTATTTGATAACATAACAATATATGAAGGCGCATATTCAGGTTTTGAATTAAGGAAATATGCAACAATCACAAATTCTACAGTATATGACTGCGGGAAGGGGGGACTCTATCTTGTATATGGAGATTCTATCCCTGGGTCGTGGAATCTCACTTTAGTGTCAAGTGACAATGGCGGTGGAGTTCGTGTATACAAAATTCATGAATCGCCTATTGTTGATTTAAGCAATGTATATATCTATAATAGAGGTGGTGCTTATAATTCTGCATTATCTGTTCTTGAGAGTTCAGATGTCATAATATATGGTGCTAATATCATGGAAACACAGTCTGTTTGTGACATATACATGATGGGCGTTACCCCCTATAATGTAACGTTTCAGGATATTAACGATGTAGATGACAAACTACATATAAAATTCGATACTGGTGGAAACACTGATTATAATGGAACCATTGTAAAATCTAATAATATTTACCTTGAAAACCAACAGTCTTCTCACTACGATACATTTTTCTATCCTGACAGATCAAGCTTATATTTCACAAAAGACGCAGATACACCGTTAGAACAGCATGTGGTCTTTGACGACTCACTCACCTTGATTCCAAGTAGTAACAGTGTAGCAGTAAATTATACCAAGAACAGCCACCTGACGATTGACTATCTCAGCAACGATGTAGAAAGAATCAATTTCACACTAAGTGAGTCATCCGGCGTCACAGTGGCAATTAATAACACACATGCAAGTGACTATGAGTTATACACTTCCACAGACTCGCTCATAGAATCAAAAACAGCAAGTGGACTCACCACCTATACAACCACATTAGACAGTGGAGATTATTACATAGCCAAACTGATATGTGAAACAGTTTCTCCATCTGACGACACTCCCTCATCCACCATTGGAGAATATCAGACATTCCCCATCAGCACCTCAGCCACAGCTACGGTAACATGGCTCAAGGATGGTGTCCCGATCGAAACAGATACTGATGTTACCTATGCCGAGGTTACGGTAGTAGGAGAAGAGGCTGGAACCTTCAACATCACCGCAATTGCAAATGATGGTAACACTGAAGTTAGCCAGACGTGGACATGGATGGTGACAGAGGAAGCACCAGCCACTCCACCTAGAGATCAAAATACTTTTCAGGGACTAACTGAAGATGCCAATGCAGCATTGGCCATTACAAGCGTTCCAATTATGGTTTTGATATCAGTAACTGTAATAGGTGCATTATTGGGAATTGTTACAGGTGTTTTGGATATCCAGCCTGCAATAATAGGAGTTTTTGTGGTGGTTCTAATAAGTGTGTTATATTCCTTGTAATAGCAGTATTTAGTGATTATCGGGGGCTTTGGGATTCGCATGCATGAAGAAGCAAACACCAATCTGATATAGCGGTTATTCTAATCCTCATCACAATAACCTGCATGTTATTTTTTGTATATGCTTTTGCTCCTGCAATAGATGTAGTTCTCGATTTATAGAATACAATTCCAACAGATAACATATTCTACAGTGAAGGACTTCACAACGATGTAATTTTCGCCTTTTATTCCTGGCATATGCATGTTGTTTTTGTTGTAGTAATGAGCTTTGCCTATATTGCAATAAACGTGTACAGAAAACAGAGATATCATGAGAAGGGAGAAAGCCTCAGAGGAAATCCAACGCATATCTAAATCATTCCAAATGTTCTTGAATGGTGATAAATCTATTGAAAATAAGATTATCCCCCCGAAAGATTGAAAGACCGACTTGATGTGAAGCATTGCTTATTGACTCCGAGGCAACAAGTTCCAATATGGAAAAAGAATAAGCTAGGAATTATTTCATTAAGTGATATTGTCGACATCATGATGAAGATACTCTACCACCTGAAGATGTAATAAACTCCAAAGATACAGATGAAAAAATTACATTCATTCAAGTAACCTATGGAGAGCATGTTGTAAAGGGTGAAGAAAAAGAAGCTTCTGAATCAAAATATGATACTCTTTTTAAAGTACATACAAATGATGTTGTAATTTCCAATCTTGGTTCTGTTTATGATGCTACCGCAATTGTACCACCTTCTTTTGATGGTGCTGTGGTTTCAAAGGAATATATCATATATCGATCTAAAGAAAATCTGGACCCCATATTTGTATGGATGATTCTTCGTTCATATGAAGCAAGAGCCGACAATCTATTACTATCATCAGGGATGGGCAGCATCGAATCAAATGGAATGAAACAAAAAAAATTAATATTCCTGTGCCTGATTCTGGTACTATTAAGAAAATTACAGATGAATTTAGAAAGGCTGAGGAACTTGAAAAACAGGCTGAAATTATTAAAAGAGATGTTCTTAATGAATTTCATGAAAATACCTTCACTAACAAAACGACTCAAAAGAAATCATCGATGCATTTAAGCCACCTTGATGATTCTATTTTTTTCTACAATACCAACTTTATATTCAAATTCCTGATTTTGTGTGCAAAGCTCCAAGATATAGAGCTGAAGAAACATCTTTTCTTGGAATTGTAATAATGACAGCAATATTAAATTAATCAAATTTTAGGATATACATTATATAATAAATGTTTTATATAATTCAATATACTGTTCAGCAACTTTATCCCAAGTATATTTTTTAGCAAACTTTTTTTGTTGGCTAATTATTTTTTTTTTGTCGATTTCATTAACAAGGTCTTCAATTATTATACAAATTTCATCTATGGTTGGGTAAAAGGAATTGAATTTATATCCATCAAGTAATACGAAATCATTTATCCCAGCATTTTTAGAGTAATATACTGGACCATTTGCAGTCGAAAATGCTTCTAAAATAGCTAATGAAAAAGCATCATAAACAGATGGGTAGATGGCAGCATCTACGCTGCTTAAATATGATTTCAGTTCATATTGATTTAAAATGCCTAAAAATTCGATGTTGTTTTGTAGATTATATTTCATCACCAAATTTTGCAGGTCTTTTCCAGAAGGACCATCACCTGCAATATATAACTTTGTTTTAGATGCTTTCGATGATTTATTTACTGCTTTTGAAAAAGCTTTAATTAAAATATCAACTCCCTTTTCAGGAGAAAGTCTACCATGATAAAATATAGATGGTTCTCCTGTTATTTCACATGAATCTGTCTTTTCAAACCATGTGTTATCGATAGCATTTGGGATTACAACGGCGTTTTTCAGTCGATATTGTGATTTCATCGAGTTTAACATTAAATTAGAATTCAATACGATTTTTTGTGCGCTATGCATCATATAAGGAGATATGAAGTAATCAGGGATATATGTCAAATATTTAATATCGTGATTTTTTAATATCTTTATTTTCAATTCTTCTTTAGGATTTCCATGATAGTTCAATATAACTTTGTGCTTTTTGAACAGAGAAGTCAACTGCAACATAAATTTCCTATTTGGGTATACGAGTGGGCTCATTGGTATGTGAACAATATAGTTTTTAGAATTAGAAGTTATTTCTTTGAAAGACACTATATTAATATGTTCATACTTTTCTTTTAGTTGAGGTATGTTTTTTTTATTTTGAGGAAATACTTTGATATCAAAAGGTAATTTATCATTATTTACAAGGGATGAAAATAAACTAGTTGACACTTTCGAAGGTGCACCACTGCCAGAAGGGTAGTAATATATCAATTCCATGTTTTTTTACCCTCTTGTTTGTTTAATGCCCAGATACAAATTCTCCCATTGTCGTAGTATTTATCGCTAGTTTCACTTAATGAGTTTAAAAATATGGACGTACCTCTTTTATTATCTTCTATCATATAAGATAAATTTAGTTCTGAAATTACAGGCATTGCAATTTCAATTGTTCGGTATCGAAAAGTATTTTCAATATACCATGAAGTTTTAACTGAAGTATTTTGGATTATATATGGTGAATCAAAATATGTTTTCAAGGAGGTTAATGGTAAACGATTTATATCTTTCAGAATGCTTTCGTCTACAAATCCATAAGTGTAATCAACCACCTCTGTACCAATCATTGTGGGTATTTTTGATACTGATGCCACCCTTTCCCCCGTATAGCTGTTGTGGCTTACCATATTATACTGAGGAGAAATATGATTTTTAGACCAGAAGCCAGCAAAATAAATGGGTTCGTTAAGGGATCTTTCATTGGGTTGGCTAGTATCAGAAAAATGCATAAATTGGTAATATCCAGTAAAAATTATGAATATTATTAATACAATTGGTATTATTTTAGAACCATTATTTGTATTTATCAAATTTTTGATTCCAATTCCTGCAAAAATTGCAAAAAATGAAAGAATGAACCATTTCATATAGGTAACTATATAAAATAAAGGTGCAAGTAACATTAGTGATAATAAAATAAACCATTCGGAATTATTTTTATTGCTTTTTAATATAGTATATGCATACCCCCCAATAATAAATACTATTGCAATCCCATTATAGCGTATATATCCAAAAATCATCATTATAATCGATTCGTATCTCGAAGTAGATTGCATGAAAGTTCTTGTAAAGAAGGGGATTAATAAAGTAATTAAAAAACCGAAACATAAAAGTATGCTTAACAAAATATTAGTTTCTTCTTTTAATTTATTTGTTTTTATCTTTTGGCAGAATGAAACTAATAAAAAAGATGCTATCAATGGAAATATAAAATAATACATTTTATGAGTAGCAGTAAGAAGCAAAAACATAAAAATTGTTAATGTAGTATATTTGATGGATTTGAGTGATGATAGTAATAGATAAATAAATAGTGGAAGTAGTACTATGAAAAGAGCACGTGTTCCAGCGGTCCAGGTAGTATAAAATAAGACCCCTTGTGATGTGGCATATGTAAAAGCTACTAAAAATTTATAAATTTCATCTTTAAAAATAGCACTTGCCATCATATATGATGTAAATATACTCAAAAGTCCTAAAAGTATGGAGACCAAAAAAATAGAAAAATCCATTTCAATACCAGTTGTCTGTGAAATACTTGATAATAAAAATGGCACTGCACTTGAAATTGAATAGGGGTACATTCCAAAAACGGATAGTGTACTAATCCACCATTTGGCATAACCAAGTTCGGATAATGAATTTGCTAGGAGATGAATTCCGAAAGAGTCCCAACCAATCTCATTAAAGCTCATTGGATAATGCAATATAAGTACTAATATTATTAGTAATGCAAATAGCAAAGCTTTTGCTTTAATTGAAAATGCACCTGAAATTTTAGGAATTATTGCCATCTCCCAGCATTTTTTTAAACTTTGCAATATAAAAAGATCTAAGCTCTTTAGGCCTTACTTGCGTATAATAGACTTTCACATCTACATCATTGATTTTCTCCCTTCGGCCGATTGCTGACCTCCCATAACCAAATAAACATCCAACTCCTTTATAATAGGGTCTTTCAAACGAATATTTAATTGATTTCATTAGCACATAAGAGAGAGGGTGCCACAAATAGTGATAATAGTTTCCAATTTCTTTCGATCTTGTCCATATGCCCTGGGTTTCAAAGGCTTGTCTTTCAATCACTCTGGCATTTTTAATTCTTTTTGCATTCCACCCTTTCATCTTTGCTTTAACGGTAGAGACAGCGTCGGGAGCATATACTGGCATATAGCCTCCGGTTTCTTCAAAACATTGCTTATGCCACATTCTGGCAGACCCCATTGGTAAGTCATCTCTTGAATATTGAATTTCGAGAGAATCAAATGCATCAAACATAGCAGATATATCATCAATACTCTTCATTTCGTCGAGATCTATAAATGCGTTAGTACCACTGATTATCCCAAGCTTATTATCTTTTTCCAATTCATGCATGAGAACTTCAAAATAATTCACTTCAGGAATATTATCTGCATCTACCAAAGCAATATATTCATAACTTATATTGTTTTCAGAGCAATATTTCATCGCAGAATCAAATCCCTGATTGCACACCCTGGAATAGTGAAATCCCATGTATTCACCGACTTCTTTCAGGTATAAGCCATGTATCCACTCATTTTGTTGTTCCAGACCTTTTATTATAGATGAAGTATTATCATCGCTTCTATCATCCACAATAACCCACATTAGAGGCTTTATACTCTGTGATATGATTGAATTGGCTAAATTTTGGAGGTTTTTTTCTTCATTTCTACAAGGCGTGATTAGGATATATTTCATATATCCCCCTTTAGCCTTATTACTTCAAAGCACTCAGCATATCTGCCGTTAATCTCATAACCCCTGTGCCTTGCCCGTGCTCTTACAGCCTCAAGAAAATGCTCCCCGTATTTGCCCACTTGACTTTTATGTTCTGCGAGGGCTTCCATCTTCAAGTCGATGGTTTCTGTAATATCTACATAGTATTGGTTTCTAAACCCTACATGAGAGCGTCCAGCAGGATATTCAGGTTCATACATGAGTATGTTTGGGACATATCTGCCGGCTGACATCACAGCCTGTGTAGTCCTCATATGATCCTGATGGGTATCATGATACCAGTGAGTATATATCGTGTCTATGTTGTAATCATCTATAATTTTATTAATTGATTCAACTGTAATTGATGAGTATGGAACATTTTTCGTTTCAAAATCAAGATGTATCAGTTGAGCACCTAATTTCTTAGCTCCTTTAATCGTTTCTAGCTTCCCTTCTTCACTATCCCTCAAGACCTTGCCGTCGTGGTATGTGAAGTAAGGGTCGGTCATAACGACCATAATTACGTTATCCTTGTTGCGTATATGTTGAGCAACAGCTCCACCACATCCGATTTCTATATCATCAGGATGTGCTCCTACAGCGAGAATGTTTTTTTGATTCATTGAATTCCCCGCTTTTAATTGTTCAAATATGTATAAATAGTTGTGGTATTAACTTAGAAAGTATGATTCAGGCTTTATTGAAACCACTCATCTTTGGAAGAAGCACATTTAATAACTTTAAAAAACATATGAGAATGACATATTTGAAAAAGGCAGGAGTGAAGATTGGTGAGAATGTCCACATATCTCCAAAGGCTTATATCGATCTACATAAACCTTCATTTATACAAATTGGAGACAATGTTAAGATTACAAGATGGACCATGATTCTTTGCTATGATAGTTCAAAAGATATGTTCGAAGGATTGGGTGAAGCTTACAATAGGGTGATAATTGGAAATAATGTGTACATAGGTGCTCACAGCATAGTAATGCCAGGAGTGAAAATTGGGGATAACGTAATAGTTGGCGCTAATTCTCTGGTTAATCGAGATGTTCCATCAAATTGTATAGTTGCAGGGACTCCTGCAAAAAAAATGCGTGATCTTTAAACATAATCTTTTGTTTCTTCCCCAAGATTAAAAAGTAAATCTACTATGCTTAGATTTGGTATGAAATTTCCATATAATTGCTTATATTCAATTTGTTCATAATTTTGATATTCAACCTTTATATTATTTTCATGGAAATATTTCAGATCTAAATATTCCCTGCCGCTTGTTCCTGAAAGATACACATCCGCTTTTAATTTTTTACAAATTTCAGCCAACCTCTCGGTTCCGCTAACACTTTTGCCTTTAAGGATATCTGATGAAAAATAGAATGGTGTTTTTATGCCTAATTGTTCTAAAATGTATGTCATTGTGTACATATTGAGATCATGGAGTCGCTCCCACTTTGTAGCATAGACATGATCAAAAAAATCCTTATAATCTTTGAAATACTCTGATTTGTTGTAGTTTGCAATAAAGGCTTTCATGTGCTTCTTCTGCCATAGTATATTATTCTCGATTAATACTTCGTTTAAATTTTGACCAAAATGTTTTTTTATTGGAACAGTAAGCATATGTTCCCCAGTTGATGTTTTTATGCGATTTCTGTTGTAATAATACTGGTTAGAATACTGCACATCATCCAGAAATACAAAGACATCAACATTTTTGATCTTATTAAATATGCCTGGATATGGAAAATACATTGGCTGATGTATTGAAACTTTATTCATACTGACCCCCCTAATTTGTTTAAGGTATCTGATATATACAGTACATCCTCATCTTCAAGTGTTGGATAAATTGGTAGAGAAATTGATGAAGCTATAATATCATCAGTATGCGGATACTTTTGTTGATTCATTGAAAATAGCTTTCTTCTATGGAGAGGGTGAGAATGCATCGTAGTACAACTTATGTTCTTCTCTTTAAGATCTTGGATTATTCTATCCTTACCTTTAGTTTTGAGAACATATCTTGAATATACGTGTTTTTTATGTTGAAGCTCTATTGGATGTTCCACATTCACAATTTCTTCTCTGTATATTCTGGCAATTTCCCTTCTTCTTTTTATAAATGTATCGAGTTTATTTAGCTGTTCAATCCCAATGACTGCATCGATATCCGACATCATATAACTATATTTCATGCGCATATCTTCAAGAGAGCACACTTGATCATGATATCTTATATCTCTAACATTTTCAATCCACTCTTTGTTATCTGTACAGATCATTCCACCCTGAACAGATGCCATCAATTTGGTCGCATAAAAACTAAAAACAGATATATCCCCAAAAGTACCGACCTTTTTGTTTTCATAGATTGCCCCTATTGATTGGGCACAGTCTTCTATCAAGAATATGCATTTTTCATCACATATCTCTCTAATCTCCTGGATATCTGCTGGATATCCAAAGAGATGGGGAACTATTATTGCCTTTGTCCTTTCACTGATATTGTTTTTGATTTCATTGAGGTCTATATTAAAATCAGCCCCTACATCAACCAATACAGGCTTAGCTTCCTGATATAGTACAGGGTATGCAACTGCCACACAAGTATACGATGGAAGTATTACTTCATCATTCCTACCAACTCCCAATGTATTTAATGCAAGATGAATGGCAGATGTTCCAGATGAGGTCGAGATTGAGTCTATTCCCATATATTCAGAAAACTTGTTCTCAAATTCCTGAATTCTTGTACCAACTGTTAACTCCAAGCTGGATAATGAATTAATTACAGCTTCAATCTCTTCTTTCCCGATCGTCGGTTTGTTATGCGGTATGAATTTCAACTAGGCAACCCCCCTAAATTGAAAAGAGCATCTATAGCTGCCATATTTGGGATGAAATCAGGATAACGTTGCTTGTATGATGGATGTTTGTATTCTTGGAATACTAGTTTGATATCAGTAAACAAAGACTCATCCATGTAGTTATGTCCTCCTGCCCCTGCGAGATAAGCGTCTCCACCAAAGGCCTTTACAATTTCAACAAGTTTTTCGGTAGAACATGATTCTAGTTTCAATTCACTTGAGTATCTTATTTCCACATCAATATCAAAAACTTCCACTAAATACTCGATGATTTTCATATTCAAATCTATTAACAGATTATATTCCTTAGAATAAATCTTTTCTAATTCATCGGAATATGTATCATAATATGGTGTCTTTTTATAATTTGCATGTATCTCTCTGAAATGTACCTTGTTCCATGCAGCTGCGTTTTTATCCGTTTGATTCTTTATTTTTATTTCATTGATTGGCATCTTCTCTTTGAAAACCGGTACTGTGATCCACTTCCATCCACCATGAATCCTGATTTTATTGCGATGGATGTATTCACTATCCGTGAATTGCGCATCATCGTGAATTACAAAAATATCAGAATTTAACATTTTGTCAAAAAAGCCCAAATAGGGTAGATGATTAGGCTGATGAATAGCTACAATCATATTTATCCAAAACCTCCTTGACAGAATTGGGATATCCTTCAATCAAATCAACCATGAATGAAGTAACATCAATTTTTTCTGAGAGCATCGTGTCACGTCGACGTGTCCATTCATTTTTGATGTTATCGCCACTTAACAGTTCAATTGCCTTGTTCAGTGCCTGTGATTGACCTTTTAATGGGTCTGAAAAATTATAGATCAAACCGTACTTTTCCTCCAATTCATCTGTATATCCCCTGCGTGAGGTCGAGATCAATATAGAAGGAGTTCCTAACACAGCACATTCTGTTGCCATGGTTGCACTTTCGCCAATGTACATGGTGGCATAACTCAATAGACTGTGCATTTTTTCAGGAGATATTTTTACTTCATAATCTTTGAATTTCTCTAATTCTCCCTCAAATTTCAATTCCGATGTTATTAGGATTCTCCCATATTTCTCCAAAATAGATAATGCATCTGCTAAATTCTCAAATCCCTTATCATTGATATCATGGCTGGCTTGCCAGGAAACAAGACGAATTATTATAAATTTTTCATTTGATTTGATGCCTAACTCTTCCAACACAGTCTTATCGGGTTTGAAATACTTCGGGTGAAGATATGCTAACTCTTTATATCCAGTATATTTTACCTGCTTTTTACCTAGATTTATGTTGAAACAAGAGGGGGTGTATATTTCGCTTATAAATGGCATTGTTAAATGTCGGATTAAATTCGCCCCCTCAGTGTCAGTGAACGTTACGCATTTAGAACCTACCACCTTGGCCACATGAGCCCCATACATGTCTAAAACACCTGTAATTATATCTGGTTTGAATTGTTTTGCCAACTTATAAAATAAATAATCCCTATAAATGGTTCCGATTGCTTTTTTCAACATCCCATTGTATTTTTGTCCTGCATATACATAGTCGACACCTATTAGGTCAAGTAATTCTAATGTAATATCTTTTTTTTGTGCTGTGACTTTAATCTCATGGCCCCTTTCTTCCATGATCTGCACAAAATTTTTGTAAAAATGTACATGGGCCGGATGCCCAATATCTATTTGTACTTTCATTTAACTCACCGAAGCAAACTTTTATTAATTGTTTTAACGACTTTCCCTGGAACTCCTGCAACCACCGTATATGGAGGTACGTCTTTTGTTACAACAGCACCTGCAGCAATGACTGAATATTCCCCTATAGTTACTCCTGGCAGGACTATTGCCCCAGCCCCAACCCAAACACCTTCTTTTATGTTTACAGGCAGTGATGATTTTGGATAAATCTTTTCAAGAGGAGATGGTGATGGGTCTGAATGAATTACGATAGTTACATTGGGACCTATTCCAACCTTATCTTCTATTGTAAGATAATTTGTATTTCCCCCATCAAATACAAAAAAATCTTGACTTATTTTTACATTCCCCGTAATATTTGCCCCAAGTAACTTCAGTAATTTAATTCTTATAAATCCTCCGGGAGTATGCCGCATGATTAAGTGAATTATTTTTTTAATGAATCTTATTGGATACATAAAGACACTCAAATTAATTTTGTTTTTATCAATTTCACAACTCTACTAAAAGACTTTGGAAATTTGATGCTATGATTGTAGAATATTGTATTATTTGCTAAAATTGTTTTTTTCATATTTACATAATTTCCTGATTCTAATATCATTTTTGTATTGCCAATCTCAAAAGAAAAATGTGCATCGCTTCCCGCAGTTATCGGTAGCCTATATTTTTTGGCTAGTTCCATCGCCTTTATATTAGCTTCCTGTGATGTCCTTCCGTTGTATCCTTCAATTGCATCTATTTTCTTTAAAATCATTTCCGGAATGTGCTTCTTTTTTTGAAAGGGATGTGCTAACACAGTCATACCATCTTGTTCCTTCACTTCTTCAATAACCTCAATCGCGCTTTTGCTTTTTATCTCTTCATTTAAAAAGAGGCATAAGATGTGCCCCACTTCAGTCGATATCTCACTTCCGACGATTATCTTTACTCCCGGATTTTTACATTTTAGTGCTTCTAACCCACCCCTAATTGTGCCATGGTCTGTTATTGCAATTCCATCTAACCCTTTTTTATATGCTACTTTAAGCATTTTCTCTGGTTTTTGCAACGAATCAAAAGAATATTTTGAATGGGTATGTAGGTCAAATATCATACATTATCAATCCAGTATTCCAATCTAAGGCATGATCTTTCATTTGTTCTCTCTACTGGCTCGAATCCTATCTTATTGTATAAAGCAATCGCACACCTATTATTTTTTTCGACATTGAGATAAACTTTGTTGACCCCCCACTCTTCGAATATTTGTAATGATGTTCTTAACAAAATTGTGGCAATCCCTTTATTTCTATGTTCTGGGTGTGTACCCAACAAAACTAAAAATGCTTTTTTAGATATCCTATTTTTTGATATTGAGGGAGTAATTTTAAAAAAGGAATAACCTATCACCTTTTTATCATTCTCTGCAATAAGGAATGTATATTTGCCAAACTTTCTATACAGTTTGTATATCCGTTCTTCTGGTGGCGGGGTATCTGAGGAATGCCCGTGAATCTGCAGTGCCTTTTTGATATCTTTTTCTGAATCTGCGGTCCGGATGATGAACTCTTGAGGTCCAACATTTGATAGTGAACTTTCTTTGCCTTTTATTTGCAAATGGCCTATATTCTCAGATATATCTATTATTTTTGTAATTCCAACATTTTTGAGTTTATTGACCCATCCCATAGTCTCCCCCACTTTTAATTACTATTATATCGATAGGATAATCGTCTATTTTCTTTGGTATTATAAGGAATCCTTTCAAGAAATGATGCCATCTAATAAACATGCTGGCTGAATGCTTTATTGCAAATATGGGATCATTCTCATAAACCATATCAAAAAACAATAATGTAATTCCAGCTAACCACAGTAATATAAAGTTATTTACACCTGCAAGCATTAACAGTATACTTGGAATACCATATAGCATCATAAAAGAAAAGGATATTATGTACTTGTAATCTTTCCAATGTGCACCCAATATCTTTTGATTGTATAATGAATACCTTAAAATTTGCCCACAAGCTATCGAAAAGTTTTTTTTTCTTCGCATCAGATCTAAAACTGTTTCATCCTCTCCCCCTAAATGATGGGACATATTATTTGGAAGCCGAACCAGTTTATAATTTTCTGCTAATATTCTATAACTGAGCTCCCCCTCCTCAAGTGCTTTTAGATGAGGATTGAAAGGTCCAATTTCATCTAGGATTTTCTTTCTTAATAATATATCCTCTTCGTAATATTCAATTTCTCCAGTCTCTTGGTTCTTAGCCGATTCAACCCATCTCTTAGCAACTACATTATCGTAATATTCTTGGGTAATTATCCCCACGACACCTGCCACATCTGTGTGCTCTTTGAGAAAAGGCAGCGAATATTTGAACCAGTCTTTATCCAGTATGGTATCTCCATCTTGGAATTGTATGTACTTGCCTTTTGTTTGTAGATATCCAGTATAGCGTCCAGCTGCAGCTGAAAGCATCCACTCAGACTTCAATTGAAATATCTTTATCGGATATTGCTTTGCAATCTCTATTGTATTGTCAGTAGATGCAGAGTCAACTAATATAATCTCATGCTCCATGCCTTTAACAGCAAGTAAAACTGATTCGATGCATCTGGTAATGTTTTGCTCTTCATTTCGACTTATTATTACTACTGATAATAATGGCATGATTGATCACACAAAGCTAATCATCCTTGCTTTTAATTTTCTAGGTATTGAACGAAGATATCGCTTTCGAAAACTGCTATCGCATAAGATTTTGTTTTTTATGAACTCCCGTTTCATTCTTTTCTTTGCTTCCAAAAGCTCTTTCTTGCTATAGTTCTTAGTCCTCATAACGGAATCAAAGCTTGTATACTTGGAGAAATCATATGTTTCGATTAACTTTTCATTATCTGCGATATCAAATAGCTTAGTGCCGGGATATGGTGTTGCGATATTGACACTCATTGCATCAGGATTAAGTTCTATAATGGTTTGGATTGTTTTATCCAGTGTTTTGTTATTTTCTCCAGGGAGGCCAATTATCATGTGTGCCATCGTAAAAATCTTTAGATCCCTGGTGATCTTGAAGGTTTCTTTTATTTTATTGATATCCAATCCAGGCTTCCCTATTTTTTGAAGTTCATCTGCGGTAGTTTCAACTCCATAGTGTATCCTAAAACATCCGGAAGATTTCATTTTTTGGAGTAGCTCCGGTGATACAAGATCAGCTCGTGTCTCTGCTAACCAATTTATATTCAAATTTTCTTTTATGATAGTGTCACAGAATTCATTGATCCATTTGTGATCATAAGTAAAGTTTTGTGCCCTGAATACAAATCCGTTTATTCCAAAATTTTCTTTTAGATATTTTATTTCTTTTACAGTTTGCTTCACTGATTTATGAACAACCTTCCTGCCATATCCCAATGGATAGGGGCAGTACATACACGAATAAGGACATCCAACAGCTGTTAAAATAGGAACGCAATTAAAGGATTTGTCTATTCCTTCAACGTCTCCCAAATAGCTATTTATTGGTATTTCTTTGTAAACATCAAACCAAAGGTTGTCTACTGTTTCTTCATATTTGACAGGATTTTGGACCAAAATTTGGTTTTCATCATAGTAGAAAGCACCCTCTATTTGGGCAAAATCATCCTCTTCGATACCTTTAAATATATTTTTTACGGCGTTATAGTGTGGATATCCAGCTTTTACAACCAGGTCTGCTTTTTCTAATACTTTTTCTGGCATCACATTACCTATTGCGCCTAGTACAACGACTGTGCCAACTTTTTCTTTTATTTTTTCGACAAGGTCTAGATCATCATATAATGAGGGTAATGAAAGCCATGTTATCACAACATCAGGTGATGAACTATCGATTACTTCTAGTGATGTTTCATAATCATACATCAGTCCCTGTGCATCCAGAACTTCAAAATCTGCACCCATGTCCCTTAATCCAGATGCTCCATAGAGCAGATATGTTGGAATCAATGTTTCGCTAGAAAGCGAACCAAGTGTTCCAAAACCTCCTGCAAACTCACGATATATATTTTGATTTACTGGATTTGGAAGATTTAAGAGTAAATATTTATTATTGTGCGTAGCCATTTCAATCACTTCATGGAAAATTAGATCTAAGTCCCGGCCCAGCAACTTTAGTTAATTTAAGAGGCATAGAACTCCACATTTTTGAAAATGCTTTGCGCTTAAAACTCTCAGAAGTGATATTTGGGATGGATTTGGCAGTATTCAAATAGTATTGGTAATGGAGTTGTTTTGTTTGAGCACTCCAGCGTTCTTTAAAATCCAGATTTGCTGAATTTATTTGACTTCTTCCAAAATCGTAATAGTTGTAGTTATTCTCACAAGCCCATTTAATTGCGTTCCAAATTCCAAAATCAGTTGGGTAGTATTTTCTATATTCCTCCAGAACTGAGCTCCAAGAATTTATTATGGTATCCTTATACATCAAGTAAAAAGCTGAATATACCGCCAGATTATCCTTGTATACAACTAGTACTTTTGAGTTATCAGGGAACTCTTTTAGAATATTTTTAAAAAATCTTTCATCATGTACCGGAGTTCCAAGTCTCCTCATGTTGTGAGAATAAATATTATGGAATTCTTTGGTTTTGTCAGTCCACTTCCATTCAAGATCACTTTTTGAACACCTATATATACTTTTCCGTTTGTTTCGTTTTAATGTATTTTTCAATAAAATATCGGGATCCGAATCTAGTTCCAGAATGGATGTTACATATTTATCAGATTCTTCTGAAATATCATTTTTGATAATGTTTCTAAGCTCAAGATATGAACATTTTTCTTCAATACAAAGCTTTTTGGCAGCCTCCAACAGTTTTCCCGTATAAAAATCGCTATCAGCACATACTCCTCCGTAGGATGTAAAAGGCTGTGAAACTAATTTTTTACCAAATAACTTACTTTCAATTAAAAAAAGAGGAAGCACACCTTTGAGTTTACCCTCATCCCATATGCTCAAATTACATGGTTTGTACCCATATGTATTTTCTACTATATTTTTCCACCCAATTTGGTGGAAGAATGTAGAGTTTTTATGATTTAATATATATTCAGCCCACTCATTCTCACTTACATTCTTCAAGATTTCCAACTTTGTATTCATGTAACCCCACACCTTCTTTATAGTTTTTAGCATATTCTTTCATATTGACAAACTCAAAACCATAGTTCATGCCGCTTTTAATTGTTTCTTCAAGCAGAACTATTGACTTTTCCCCCATATTCCTAATTTTCATCCTCTGTCTTATTAAATCTGCAAAGATATATTCGGACAGGTTATTTGAACGCCTTGTTGCTATGATCTTTTGCTCAGGGTCCAGGCATTCTCCAGGGTGGAAAAGAAAGACGATTGGCTTATCAATCATTTTTGATTCTAGGTATAGATATTTTCTTACTACTTTTATCAAAGTAGGACTGATTCTCATTGTATTTCCTATAAATGGTACCAACGCTGCAGATATGGGTATTTCGAGTATATTTGAATCACCTGCTTTCATTGGAGATTCATAGGACATCATATAGGGTTTTCTTGGTGCAGATAGCCATTTTAGCTTTCTTTTCATGCCATAGCTGAATGGACCGTCAAATCTTTGTGATGCTACAGAACTATCAGTCTTGAAACCTACTTTTTCCAATGCCTTTACCGTATGTTCATTTATTCTAAGAGCAGGTGCTCTAAATGAAGTTACTTTACCCCCGCATGACTCTATCGTATTTTTGGCTTTTTTAAGTTCTTTTACTTGCTGTTCATATGATAAGAGATCAAATGCCTTTGATACAGAATGATCATATGCATGGCATGCTATTTCATGACCGTGATCTTTTACATATTCGACTGCTTCAGGAGATTTTTCACTAAACATTCCAGTAAAATAAAAGGTCCCATTTATATCGTATTTAGCCAGTAAATTAATTATTCTTGGCAATCCCACTTCACACATTAAATTTTGGGTGTGTTCATCCCCTCTATTTCTATATAATGAAATATTTTCTACATCTATTGTTAATACAAAGTTCCCCACCATGACAAATAATTTTAATAACATGTTGATTAATATAACTTTCTATGGGAGTGTTAGTTACTAGTGCGCATAGTGCCAAATCTTTGGTTGTTACAAGATCATTGGGTCGTAATGGAATAGATGTTACAACTTCTGATTACACAAAATTGGCACCTACATATTATTCAAAGTATTCTAAGGACCATTTTGTTTATCCCCATCCAATAGAAAACAGTGAGTCTTTCATTAATTGTATTTTGAAAAATGTGAAAAAAAATAATTATGAAGCTTTGATTCCAGTAAATTCAGAAGAGACATACTTAATTGCAAAGTATAAGCATAAATTTACACCTTATTTAAAAGTTCCACTTCATGATTATGATTCAATTATGCGCGCAAATGACAAGGGTGAGTTATTAAAAATTGCTGAAGATATAGATATTCCTATTCCAAAAACATATAATTTAAACAATATGTCTGAGATTAAACAAGTTGCTGAAAAGTTAAACTATCCTGCAGTAATAAAATTAAAAAATACTAAAAGCAGCATTGGATTATCTTATGTTCATTCAAAAGAGGAATTTATATCCAAATATGTTGAAACCGTATCGAATTTTCATTTATCTGCATCAAATCTTCCAATAGTTCAGGAATATATCCCAGGAGATGGTTATGGTGTATCAGCACTTTTTAATTGCGGGGATCCAAGGGCAATTTTTACACATAAGAGGTTAAGAGAATATCCATCCAGTGGAGGACCTAGTACTTGTCGGATAAGTACTGAGCACAAAGAAATGGAAAAAATCGCTGTGAAAATACTAAAATATTTAAATTGGCATGGGGTTGCAATGGTAGAATTCAAATTAGATTCTAGAACAAATAAACCTTATGTAATTGAAATTAACCCCAGATTTTGGGGTTCAGTAAATCAAGCAGTTGCAGCTGGCGTTGATTTTCCATATCTGTTGTACCAAATGGCTGTTGATGGTGATGTAAAACCTGTTTTCAACTATAAAATGGGTGTCAAGACTCGATTCTTGATAAATGATTTTCGGTCCCTCTCTGACATTCTTAAGAATGAGCCAAATAAGATTCCTACGCTCATGTCTTTTTCTCATTTTTTTGGTAAAAACCTATATTATGATACACTATCTTTTGATGATCCAATTCCAGGAATGTTATTTTATCCATTTGAAATTAAAAAATTATGGCATCGGCTTAAATAGACTAAAGTTAGATTTTAAAAATCATGTGCCATAGCATATCAACTTTTAATTTTGTTTAACTTTCACCTATGCTCACTTATTTATTACTTTTTGATCTGTATAAAACTATTCCAGCCTTCCCAACGTTTTTCAGATTTTGTAAGATGAATTCTTTAGTCCATCCATAAGTATCATTACACCACCTGTTAGGGTGTACAAGTACACAGATTTTGGGGATTTTTTCAGAGAGTATAAGATTACTAACATCTTCTGTTGAAGATATTTTGCCAACCGATAAGTGGTTTTTTCCTTTATAAGATGTATCTACAACATCTTTCACACGTATGTTCATATTTGCCCATGTTCTCCCAGTATCCGTTAAGTAAAAAACTTCGTTATAGTTAATTGAGAGATACGGTTCTCCAATAATTCCAAAATCTTTGAAATTGTACTTCCCCCATAGATCACGGTTTGACCATGATGCTAATGGATTCCCATGCATACAGATTGTAGCAACATTTGATATTTCCCTCATATCTTCAAGCTCATTTTTGAAAATGTCGATTGCTTTCTCAGGATCCCCTTTTGCCTTATCCATTACTTCATAGTGAAATCCAATTTCATGCCCCATGTCTGCAATTTTTTCTATTATCTTTGGTTTAAACACATCTTTTGTATGTCTAAAATAATAGGTTGATGTGATATCATATTCATATTCAAGTTGAGCCATTTCCATTGCTCTTTCAATTTCACGATCCACATCATGGCGTAAAATTACACACTTCTTTTGTTCCGATAATAAGTAATCATATACAGTTGTTGTTTTATAATCTGTATCAATAATAGATTCAATAAGCTGTTGGTATTTTGATAGTGTAAAATCTCTATTCATTATTGCCCCACATCCTTTCAATTTAATTTCAATCATATGCGTTTATATGTACCATAGAATTATTAGAGAATAAAATACATTGTGCCTTTTACTATATTATATTTTTTTGTATTACAGTGTTTTTTGTTTTCAGTATAATTTTGCAAACATTAGACAGAAACTTGATATAGTTTAGCAACGAGAAATAGTTCTTGATAAAGATTGAACAAAGGTCAGAATATGATGCAGGATAACAAAACAATTATTATAATACTTTTAATACTTGCATTATTCACAGGTGCTACTATAGAACTTGCCGAAGGTTCCAGTTATGTCGGCGTGGCTTTGCTAGTCATTGCTGCAGTCTTATTTACACGAATTCGTTTAACTAAGTCAGTGATTCTGAAAAACTCAAGATTGTATATAGTACTGGGATTATTTATCGTATTTTCCGACCTACTCTACAATTTCATTACCCACAGTTCTCTAGGTACATTGGATTCAATGACATTCTTTTTAGGTATTTCTTTGATTGCATTCGGAATCAATAAACCTCAACTCCACAGTCTGGGTGAATTTGGGGCCTACATTTCTGCTGTTTTCATTGCATTATTTCTCATTTTCTACAGCATGTTCGGTGCCTTGAAAATAGACTTTCTGCACCTATTTGATCACTATCTGGTCCTTATGCCAACTGTTGCCATGATTAAAATTCTTGGCATACCAGTCGAAATAATAGCCACGGAAACAGTGACACTTTACGGAGCAGAACCCATGACCATAGTCATAGGCGGACCATGCTCTGGTCTTTATTCCATGTTCCTGCTTGTAGGTATAGTAGCCGGATATTCCAGAATGGAGAAGATGGATTTCAGAAAATCACTCCAACTCCTCGGATTTGCAGTACTTGTCGCATACATTGCAAATCTTGTCAGGGTTTTAATCCTTTACATTTCAGCATACCTGTACGGCATAGATGTAATGATGATGGTGCACACACATATCGGCTGGATGATATTTGCCTTTACAGCCGGCATAATAATGTATATCATGAATAGAAAATAGATGGAACACTTATTGTTCCATCAACCTTTTTTTAAATATTTTCCTGGCTACCAGCATTGCTGCAATTACCGAGCCCATATACACAAAGCTCAAACCGAATACCAGCAGGAACTTAAAATCCTTCAGCATGAATGTAATTGCCACAATAATGCCAAATAGAACAAATGAATATGACACGAAACTGAACAAAAGAGCCTTTTGCCAGTCCTTAAGAATTGTAAAGTAGTAGTGTATTTCTGAGAACATGTTTCTACCTCAATCAATTGACATTTCCAGAACTGCTTAACGCCATCAAACGCTGTGTCATATCAGGCTTTGCAACAAACAAAGAAAGATGGATATCATAAAGGGAATTAACCTTTACAGGATTCACTACAAAGAGCTGGGCATGCCCGGGATTGAAATATTCAACTGAATGAAGGCGTATTTCAGTATCGATCCTCTTCAAAGCAGATGCAAGATTGTCCTTTTGTCCCAATATACTGGTTGCCTTTGCATCAGAACTCAAAACCTGATCACTAACTCCCAGATACACCAGCAACGCTGCAGGGAGCATTACAAGCCCCATTGCCACAAATCGTATGAACCTTGGGGCAGGGTCACCCTCCTGACCAAAGCCGCCAAGCATGGACATCCATAAAGCAGCCGTGGAAAGTGATGCAATAATACCTGCCATCATAGATATGAATGTATTTTGAGCCACGTCACCTTCAGAGATCCGTGCAATCTCCCTTGCAATAATGGCTTCCAATTCTCTTTTGTTCAATAATTCCAGCAGCCCCCTGGACATCACAATCTTAGAAGCATCATCACTTCCAACTGAAAATATAACAGGAACCATGGATTCAAAAATGAATGGCTTGGGCAGGCGTATAGATACCTTGTCTGAAAATGTATACAGCATAGAGTGAACATTGGCATATTCAGCAAGTGGCATTGCTTCACAGTGGTACCATTTGAGAAGTATCCTGTCAGATAAGTGATATATCTTCCAGTCAATAAATGCAAGCAACACAAGGACAAGTAATCCTGCTGCTAAGCCTGCAAAATAGAACACCGGTAAAGCCAGCAAAAGAGAAGGAAAAGCAAATATGAGAAATATCAGAACTTTGTTTTTAATAATGACCCCTCTGTAACATACTAATTTTATTGACTGTACTACAATAGCACCTTACACTTATATATTTTAGCAAATAATTACATTCAATTCGCAAGTAATTCAAATTCTAATCACTGTTCAGGATATGAGGAGCGCAGATGTCTAACTCAAAAAAGTGCATTTATACACATGACCTTAAATTACTGCTTATAGCTTCATTGTTATCAATAATATTCATCCTCATACCTCCATTCAATGAAATACCCCTGAGAATATTCTTTGCGCTCTTGCTTATCTTCTTTATTCCGGGATATGCATTCATATCTGCATTATTCCCATCCAGGGATGAGATATCCGGCATCGAGAGATTTACACTCAGTGTAGGATTCAGCATTGTAATCATGGTCTTTGACGGATTCATTGTCAGCCTTACTGAGTGGAAGTTCAGGCCAAATTCCATCACAATATCCCTTGCAATCCTCACACTAATATTTGTCACGCTAGCATACCTTTCAAGAAAACGCCTGCCTGAAGAGAGACAATTCAGTTTTTCATACAGTGCTTTTATCCAGTCATTGAACTCCGATGAGATAGAGGAAGAAGAAACTGAAGAGATCGAAACTGCCGACATACAGGAAAAAAGGTTCACAACAAAGAGTCGGAAAAAGGTATCTACTATCAGAAAGCAAAACAATGAAGCGATTGTAACAAAAGGAAGCGACAGAGTTCCACCTGAGGTTACAAAAGCACTCATGATAGCAATGGTTCTTTCAATAATCATTGCAGGTGCGATGTTAGTTTATGCAAAGACCACGCAGGAAAAGGAGACATTCACAGCAATTTACATATTGGGTCCTGATGGAATGGCAGAGAATTATCCTGAAAACTTTTCCACTTCTAACCCCATTCACATAATTGCAGGCATCGAGAACTATGAACATGCTGATGTAAACTATACGCTGCAAGCAAAACTGGATGGTACGGTGCTGGAAGAAATTCAAGTAACTCTTGGACACGAGGATAAATGGGAACAGGAGCTAGTCCTGAATCCAGTCCGCTACAAGCAGGGAAAGCAGAAACTGGAGTTTGCACTTTACAAAGACGAAGTTGGAAACTGGCCATATAGATCAGTGCACCTCTGGCTAACCCAGGAAATTAGTACAGAAGGTATTGAATCAACAAGTTCCGAGACAATTGATTTCATACAAATAAAGAACCCATCCATGGAATCAGATGATGGCTGGACATTCATTTCAAACAGCGAATCAGTAACAGGACTTTACCGGAACGAGTCAGGAATCTATTCCTCACATGCATTTGTTATCAACAACACTTTTGAAGGCAATATGGCACAATGGGGTTACGTGCAACATTCCCTGCAGCAGGAAATATACAGTGATAAAACTGAAGACGTGCTCCTTTCTGCTTTCCTGAAGGACAACTATGCAAAAGGAAGTCCAGGTAAAGAGGAGGTGCAGTTCAAGTGGGTCATACTCAATGATATGACAGTATGGTCAGACGGAATAAATGGCGATGAAGGGTGGCAGCACATAATGGTGCCTGTCACAATGCAGGAGGGAAAGAACACACTCACATTCGTTCTGGCGCAGAATAGCAACATGGAACTTGAAGCTGTGGAATTCAGCATCGATGAGGTGAGTTTCATGCCACTTACATACACATCCCCATACCTGAAGGAAGACAACACGGTTGAATTTGACCTGCCGGTATCCAAAGTACTCCCATTACCTCAAAGTGTGAATGAGAACAGGTTCGTCGTTAACTGGAACGGAACAGATATCGGTTCAGGGATCTATTACTACGACATAGATTACAGCACCGATGGTACCAACTGGAAAAGATGGTTGAGCCGGACTACAACAACTTCCACACAATTCGAAGGAAAGCAGGGAGAAACATACTACTTCAGATCAAAGGCTGTGGATAACGCATTGAATGAGGAAACTGAACATCTGCTTGCTGACACCAGCACAAAGGTGGACAATGCAGCACCACAAATTGAACTGGACATTAGTCCGAACCCCACTAGCGACTTCACATACCTGACAGTAGAATCAAGCAAGCCGTTAATGGAAATAGAATGCCTGGTAACACCCCAGACCTTCGGCGAAGCTGAGTACATAAAACTCACGACCAAGGATAACATAATATGGACTGCCAAATACACTGTGGAATTAGAGGATACTTACAACGTAGAGGTCTTCGCAAAGGACTATGCCAACAACACAGCCTACACGTTTGACACAATATACACCGATGAATCCCTGGAAGATCTCACCATATCCATTGATCCTGGAAAGACAGATGGTAGAACAGAGATTACAGTAACACCATCTATTGCCCTGAAAGATAATCCGACGGTAACGGTCAAGGATAGGTCCGGACGTAAGTTGGATGTCAGATTTGAAAAATTATCAGATGGCGAGTACATCTACAATGCAGATGTCTACGAGGATGACGAAGATAATGCTGACAACGTAGATGGTACAGCACGTGTCACAGTCACTGCAAAGACCATCAATTCCCAGACACTGTATGAGGAAGAGACATTCATTATTGACAGAGTTGAGCCGACAATACAGAGTTTTGGTCCGGATGATGGAGATACGGTAAATACCAACAGTCCATCGATCACAGCTTCATTCACTGATGATCGTGCAGGAATCGACAGGGACATGACAACTCTGCAGGTCAATGGCATCGACGTAACGGCAAGCACAGAAAAAGACTATAGTTCCATCTATTACAATGCAGCAGGACTTGAGAGTGGAAAAGTAGAAGTCCGCCTTAGTGTCACTGACCAGGCAGGTAATACAGTTGTGGAAACATGGGCATTTTATGTATCAACGTGAACTACACCTAAACTAAAGATTTAGGTGCTTCCTGCTTCACAGCCCGAACTATTGTTCATGGCTCCACAGGCCCTTCCCGTAGTCCCTACGGTGAATAAGTTAAGAATGTTAATTGCGGCGTTGTGATCTCTGTCGAGTACAAGTCCACAGTCAGGACATTTGTGTACTCTGACAGATAGACCTTTCTTGACAATGCTTCCACAACTACTGCATTTTTGTGATGTATTATAAGGATTAACTAATTCGACATACTTACCAGCTTCTTCCGCTTTGCTTTTTGTCATTAGAATTAGTTGGCCCCATGCAACATCTGATATCGATTTTGCTAGGTGATGATTCTTAACCATGTTCTGAATATTCAAGTCCTCAAATACTATCCTGTCAAATCTATCAACCAGTATTCGACTCAACTGATGGTTAAAATCAAGTCTTTGATTACGTATCTTTCTGTGAACCTTAACAACTATGTTTTTTTGTTTGAGTCGGTTCTCGGAACCTTTCTTCTTCTTGCCCAGTCTCTTTTGTTGGACAGCAAGAGATTTCTCAGACTTACGATAGTATTCCGGTGAATCGAATTGCCCACCGTTACTCAGAGTAACACATGAGTTGAGTCCAACATCAATACCAATGGAGGTATTTGGATTTACTTTTGCAGGACTATTACCCATATCAACAGAGAACACTGCATACCACTGATTCACTTCTCTTTTGATAGTGCATGTTTTGACCTTGCCTTCAATCTCACGATGTTGCTTTATCCGGATGTTTCCAATCTTGGACAGTTTCAGTTTAGTTCCTTCTATCCAAAAACCCGATTGAGGGTACGTAAAACTATTGTACCTGTCCCTTCCCTTGAACCGTGGATAACCTGGAACATCCCCGGATTTACACCGTCTGAAAAAAGCATCAAAAGACTTGCCAAGTCGTCTGAGGACATCTTGTTTGACCTGAGATTGCACTGGCGTATTGAACTCAAGATACTTGATCTGATTGATCTGGCCAAATGTAGTAAGTCCTTGATTGCATCTTTCATATGCATTCCGTCTGTCTGCTAAGAATTCATTGTAGATGTATCTACATACATCCAAGGTTTTTGTGAGAATAATTCCCTGTTCTTTGGTGGGGTACAGACGGAATTTATACGATTTCCGCATAATATAATATACGCTGTAATGGTATTAATATGTATCAGAATCAAGAACAAGAGGCAGTAATAGACGCTTATATCCCCGATGCTAAAGACATCGGAGTTTTACGCTACAACTATAAAATACCAATCACCACATCATAATGATGATTATGACAGTTTAACGATTTTACAAATGTTTAAATACAAAGATTAATATAAGGAATATTACTCAGTAGTAATCTTAATTAGAAATAGGTGGTACGAAAATGAAATTATTAAAATACAGCATAGTAATGCTAGTGCTTCTAAGTTTAATTGGCACTGCACAAGCATGGGATGCACAAGTACTTGACATAAATGGAAACTCACTAGCAAGCAATCCATCAGACATTAGCCTTGGCCAAACATTGAACCTAAGCCTGGAACAGACTGGAATTAATGCTAACGTTGTGAGCGTTAACTATACAATATCAGTTACACCAAATGATGGTAAGTTTACAGCAGCACTACTACGAGACACTGCAGCAGTCACTGCACCATCCGACACAGACTTAGATTTATTTACCGTCACATTGACTAATGATCCAACTGCAGTAGGTACAATGTATACTGTGTATGTAGACGTATTGGGTTACGATGTTAATGGTGTTCAAATAACTGGTGCACAATCTGCAGGCAAATTTGACGCTACCGGATCACACAGTTTTAATGCAATACCAGAATTCCCAACCATTGCACTTCCAGTAGCTGCAATACTTGGTCTGGCATTCTTCTTCCAGCGCCGCAAGGAAGAGTAAGTGAATTAACTTACTCACCTTTTTTTTCTTTTTGAAGTAAATCTCTGTATAGACAGAGAAAAATCCACTTCTTTTTTTTCATATTCTGAAGATAGTTTCTTACACCCTTAAGTAAAAAAAAAACATACATTTTTAAGCGTAGGATAAATTTTCAAATGTTGGAATGAATAAGGAGTGGTCAATAAATGAAATTATTAAAATATAGCATAGTAATGCTAGTGCTTCTAAGCTTAATTGGCACAGCACAAGCATGGGACGCACAAGTGCTCGACGATAAGGGAAATTCACTAGCAAGCAACCCAATAGACATGGCCCTTGGTCAAACGATTAACCTAAGCTTGGAACAAACTGGAATTAATACTAACGTAGTGAGCGTTAACTATACAATATCAGTTTTCCCAAACGATGGTAAGTTTACAGCAACACTTTTAAGAAATACTGCAGCAGTCACTGCACCATCTGACACAGACTTAGATTTATTTACTGTCACATTGGCTAATGATCCAACTGCAGTAGGTACAATGTACACCGTTTTTGTAGATGTATTGGGTTACGATGCCAATGGCGTTCAAATAACTGGTGCGCAAGCAGCAGGCAAGTTTGATGCTACCGGATCACACAGTTTTAATGCAATACCAGAGTTCCCAACCGTTGCACTCCCAGTAGCTGCAATACTTGGTCTGGCATTCTTCTTCCAGCGCCGCAAGGAAGAGTAAGTAAATACACTTACCCACCTTTTTTCTCTTTTTTAGCCTTGTTTTAACACATTACTCAAACCTTATATTCCCTCAGTCCTATACTTCATGAATTAACTTAAAAGATGATCATCATGGAAGAATTACTTGCTAAATTATCAAATGCCCATGGCATATCAGGAAGCGAAGGCAATATCAAGACTATGCTTGAAGAGGAACTCAAGCCCTATGCCGATGAACTCAGCACAGACAAAATGGGAAACCTTATAGCCCATATGAAGGGAGAGGGACCATCCATCATGCTCGCAGCACACATGGATGAGATCGGGCTCATGGTCAAATACATCGATGACAAGGGTTTCCTGCGCTTTGTAAAGATAGGAGGATGGTTCGACCAGACACTACACAGCCAGAGAGTTATTGTTCACACAAGTAACGGACCAATCCCGGGAGTTATCGGGTCCAAACCACCGCATGTGATGAAGGAAGAGGACAAGAAGAGGCCTGTCAAATACGATGACATGTTCATTGATGTGGGTGCAAAGGATAAGGAAGATGCCGAGAAGATGGGCATAGAGGTTGGAACACCTATCTCCATGGACCGCGAGGTTATAAAACTTGCACACGGCAAGATAACCGGAAAGGCATTTGACAACCGTGCAGGCTGTGCAATAGTCATAGAGACCATGCGCCAGCTTTCCGAGATGGATGTAAAAGCAAATGTCTACGTTGTCGGTACCGTGCAGGAAGAGGTTGGACTTAAGGGTGCACGCACATCAGCATTCAAACTCGAGCCTGATGTAGCACTGGCAATCGACACCACAATACCAGGAGACCATCCCGGCATCGGAAAGAAGGATTCCGTGATTGATACTGGAAAGGGACCTGCCATCACAGTAGTAGATGCTTCAGGACGCGGACTTATCGCAGCACCACAGGTCATCAAATGGCTGAGGGAAACTGGCGATAAGAACGAGATCCCATACCAGATGGATGTAGGAGATGGCGGTACAACCGATGCAACTGCAATTCACCTGACAAGGGAAGGAATACCCACAGGCGTGCTCAGTGTGCCAACGAGGTATATCCACTCACCTGTAGAAGTCCTCGACCTTGCAGACCTGAAGTACAGTGTTGACCTGCTGGTAAAGGCCGTGCTCAACGTCAACGATTATTTCTAAGCGATTTTAAGGTGGGATTTCCCACCTATTTTATTATAGAAGCTTTGCAGAGCTTTCAAAATTAGATATTATATCCTCTACCTTACAAAGTTGTATTTCATTGCAATTAGTAGCCAGGTTACGATATGTTGATGCAATATCACTGCCCCATGCATCATTAAATGATTCTTCAGACAAATTTCCAAAAACTATATGGGGCATGGTGGAACATGGCAATAATTTCCCCTGAGGAGATATGTAACCCGTTTCAAAACCTGCACCACAATTTTTGCAAATGGCATGCCGTAGTTTTCTATCCTTTGCATCTTTGGGATTAATATGAAAGTCCTCAGAAGATAATTCTACTTCGATTTCATATTTAGTACCAAGTTCCTGAAGATATCTTCCCTTTTCATCATCTGAGACATATCCAAAGAGATCCTTATTCTCAGGATTGGATGCATTTCCAGCATTTTTTACAACCGCTACTTTCAGTTTAGTAACACCTGCTTGATATAGATCGTAATAAAATTGTCCCAAGTCATTTTCACTATCTCTGGATAATGTCAGACGCGCTACTGGTTTTGCATCAGCTCGAGATAGTGTTTCAATCCCTTTTAATGCTTTTTTATAAACCCCATGACCACGTATGTTGTCATTAACAATTTGCGCCCCCTCAAAACTGACCCTCGTCTCAAAAACTTCAAGCTCGGCAAGTTTTTTCGCGACCTCAGTGGTGATAAGGGTGCCATTCGTACTTATGGTAGTGTTAAAACCAGCATCTTGTGCATACTTGATAATTGAAAATATCCCAGGATGGCAAAAAGGTTCTCCACCGGTTATTGCTATTTCGAGTACACCAACCCTGGCTAGCTGGTTAAAGATGTTCTTTATCTGCTCTAAAGTGAGTTCATTTTTTGTATCCGCATTTGGAGATGAACGAGTAATACAGTGCCTGCACTTCAAATTGCAAAGATATGTAGGATCAAAATAAACTTTTAGAGGTGCAGTTGATTCAAAAGTAGGCATATTCAGGATCTGAGTATCATCACATCGATATTCAGAAGGAATTTCATTATGTATAACACCTGTTCTTTTATCGTAAAAAATATGGCCATCAATTGTTTTTCTATGAATTAATTGTTTACTATTGATATAACCAGAAGTATTCCCCCCATCAAATTTAACATTAGACACTATATCTGCAGATACCCCAGAACTTATTGAAATAATTACCACCCCACCAAGGATTACGTTATTGTATAAACATTGTCAAAACTCAAATATAATACTTTCTTTAAAATATAACTACGCATACACAGACAACCAAATTAGGCCACTTCCACCATTCAAACATGAGCATCTAGTGATAAATCGTGATATAAAGTCGTTATACATATATATCACTTTGATGTATCCCATAAGGCTGCTACTGAGTAGCAGACAACAATATGTGAGGGATCGTATTATTTGAAAATATCCGGTTTTTAGACACAACTCTTAGAGACGGCGAACAGACACCAGGCGTAGCGCTCACCAGTGCGGATAAAGTGGCAATTGCCACAAAGCTGGATGAACTTGGCGTGAATGTGATCGAGGCGGGATCTGCCATCACATCAGAAGGTGAAAGGGAGTCCATAAGAGCAGTGACCGCTGAAGGATTGAATGCCGAGATCTGCAGCTATTGCAGGATCATGCAACCTGATGTAGATTATGCACTTGATTGTGATGTGGATTCAATTCACCTGGTAGCACCTGTATCTGACCTGCACATCAACGTGAAGTTACGCAAGGACAGGGAAACTGTTAGGCAGATGGCTGTGGACGTCACAGAATATGCAAAGGAACATGGACTCATAGTGGAACTTAGTGGTGAGGATGCCTCAAGGGCAGACCTTGATTTTCTCAAGTCATTATACATAGATGGTGTGGATGCGGGAGCAGACAGGTTATGCTTCTGTGATACCGTAGGATTACTCGTTCCTGAAAGAACAGATGAGATCTTCAGGGATATCACCTCTGCAGTAAAGGCACCCGTGAGCATACACTGCCACGATGATTTCGGACTTGCCACCGCCAACACCATTGCGGCCCTCAAGGCTGGCGCACAGCAGGCACACGTGACCATCAACGGCATAGGAGAGCGGGCTGGCAACACATCCTTAGAAGAAGTGGTCATGGCCATTGAGTGGTTATACAAGTGTAATACCGGAATTACAACTAAAAATATCTTCAAGACCTCAAGGCTTGTCAGCAGGCTAACCGGAGTGCCAGTAGCACCTAACAAGTCACTTGTGGGCGGCAATGCATTCACCCACGAGGCAGGCATACACGTACACGGACTCCTTGCAAATACCGAGACCTATGAACCCATCCACCCCGAAGTCATTGGCAGGGAACGTAAGATCGTACTTGGAAAACATGCAGGCAAGAGTTCTGTTACCCTTGCAGTCAAAGAGATGGGATTAGAGGTTGATGACTCACAGCTTCACGAGATACTCGACCGTGTAAAGGAGCTTGGAGACCTTGGTAAAAGGGTAACTGATGCCGACCTGCAGACCATAGCAGAAACCGTACTCAACATCCAGAAGGAAGCAAAGGTCATCATGGAAGAGTACACAGTGGTATCAGGAAACAAGGTTACTCCGACAGCATCCGTCAAATTGAGAGTGGATGGCAGGGAAGTCGTTGAAGCAAGTACAGGAGATGGACCTGTGGATGCTACCCTTGCAAGTATAAAGAAGGGGATCTCAAGTCTTGCCGACGTGCAACTTGAGGAATACCACGTAGATGCCATAACAGGTGGAACTGATGCACTTGTAGAAGTACTGGTGAAATTATCAAAGGATGGAAAGATGGTCACATCAAGAGGAGCACGTACGGATATAGTAATGGCATCTGTGGAAGCAGTCCTTAACGGCATCAACCGTTTGATATAACCAGAAACCTATAAGACAGATATTATACATCTATCAGAATCAGAACACATATTGACTACACTATAAGTAGAGGATTTATATGACAGAATCAACTGAAAAAATGACAGGTGCCAGAGCTTTCATCGAGTGCCTGTACAGGGAAGGTGTTGATACTATTTTCGGATACCCTGGCGGGGTATTACTTCCTATTTACGATGAGATATACGATTCGAGCATCAGGCACATCCTTGTTCGCCACGAACAATCTGCAGCACACGCTGCAGAAGGGTATGCAAGAGCAACAGGCAAGACAGGCGTATGCCTTGCAACATCCGGACCGGGAGCTACGAATCTAGTAACAGGTATCGCAAATGCATACCTGGATTCCATACCAATGGTTGCTTTTACAGGACAGGTACCAACCGCCCTTCTGGGCAATGATGCATTCCAGGAAGCAAACATTACCGGCATCACCATGCCGATCACCAAGCACAATTACCTTGTGCAGGATGCGAATGAACTGCCACGCATAATCAAAGAGGCATTCCACATTGCGTCCACAGGAAGACCAGGACCTGTATTGATCGATATTCCAAAGGACATAACCACAACAGAGATAGATTTCCACTATCCAGAAAAGGTAGAGCTCCGCGGATATAACCCCACCTATGAAGGTAACATCCAGCAGATAAAAAGAGCTGCTGCAGAAATCGCCAACTCATCAAAACCTGTAATATACGCAGGTGGCGGAGTCATAAGCTCAGAGGCAGCACCTGAACTCAGGGAGTTAGCTGAAAAGATACAGGCACCAGTTACGACAACACTTACAGGCATGGGAGGATTCCCGGTAGAGCATCCCCAGTTCATAGGAATGCCAGGTATGCATGGTGCAAAGTATGCCAACTATGCCATACAGGAATCAGACCTGCTCATAGCAGTGGGTGTTCGTTTCGATGACAGGGTCACAGGTAAGCTCAAATCATTTGCAACCAACGCAAGGATAATCCACATAGACATCGATCCTGCTGAGATATCCAAGAACATCAAGGTAGACGTACCAATTGTAGGTGATGCAAAGAACGTACTTACAAGCCTGAACAAATATGTTGGCAAGGCACGATCAGAGGAATGGATGAAAAGGATCGCACACTGGAAACGCGAGTATCCACTACACTACATCGAACCTGCATCCGGTGACGGCATCAAGCCCCAGTATATCGTTGAGCAGATAAGCGAAGCCGCAAAGGATGCCATCATAGTCACAGAGGTGGGCCAGCATCAGATGTGGGCTGCACAATACTTCAAGTTCAAAGAACCAAGGACATTCATATCCTCAGGCGGACTTGGAACAATGGGCTATGGATTCCCGGCAGCAATTGGCGCAAAGGTTGCCAGACCTGATAAGATCGTCTTTGATATTGCAGGAGATGGTTCATTCCAGATGAGTTCACAGGAACTTGCAACTGTGGTCAAGGAAGACATACCTGTAATTGTGGCTATTTTCAATAACGGATACCTTGGAATGGTCAGACAGTGGCAGGAATTGTTTTACGATAAGAGATACTCATCAACCTGCATACAGGACAGTGTTGACTTCGTAAAACTTGCAGAAGCCTATGGCGCACTGGGAATCAGAGCAACAAAGCGAGAAGAAGTACGTCCTGCTATCGAGCAGGCAATAGCATCAGGAAGACCCACAGTGATCGACTTTATAGTCGAATGTGAAGAGAATGTATCACCGATGGTTCCGGCAGGTGCTGCGATCAACGAAATACTTGACCTGGAGAGGAAAGAATGAGACATACACTTTCAGTTCTGGTTGAGAACAGGTATGGAGTACTCACAAGAGTTGCAGGCATGTTCTCAAGAAGAGGTTACAATATCGACAGCCTGACAGTAGGCGTCACGGAAGACCCCACAGTATCCCGCATGACAATTGTTGTTAAGGGTGATGATGAGGTTCTTGAACAGGTCACAAAGCAACTCAACAAACTCATTGAAGTAATAAGGGTCACCGACCTGAAAAACGAAGACACTGTTGAGAGAGAACTGGCCATGATAAAGGTCAAGTCCGATGTCAATAACAGGTCAGAGATCATGCAGATCGCAGACATATTCCGCGCAAGGATAATCGATGTTGCACCTAAGTCCATGACCGTCGAGATCACAGGTGACGATACAAAAATTAAAGCTATTGAACAATTGCTGCGTCCTTTCGGAATCAAGGAAATGGTAAGGACCGGCAGAATTGCCCTGAAGAGAGGGGCGAAAAATGTTTGAATCTTTAAACACAGTTACAGTAAAATCATACAATATTGACTATCATTCAAGAGAGGTATTATAATGGCACAGATGTTTTACGATAACGATGCAGACCTTGGCCTTCTGAAAGGCAAGAAGATTGCAGTAATGGGATATGGAAGTCAGGGACATGCACAGGCACAGAACCTTCACGACTCAGGACTCGATGTGGTAGTTGGTCTCAGAGAAGGAAGCGCACGCTGGAAGCAGGCAGAAGAGGACGGACTTGCAGTAATGACAGTAGCAGATGCCGCAAAGGCAGCAGATGTCATACAGATACTCCTCCCTGATGAAGTGCAGTCAAAGGTTTATTACAGTGAGATCGAGCCAGGACTCGAAGCTGGAAATGCGATCGTGTTCTCACACGGATTCAACATCCACTACAACCAGATCATCCCACAGAAGGACGTTGACGTTTACATGGTAGCTCCAAAGAGCCCGGGTCACCTTGTCAGACGAACATATGTTGATGGCGCTGGTGTACCAGGTCTTGTAGCAGTCTATCAGGATGCAACCGGAAAGGCAATGGAAATGGCACTCGCACACGCAAAGGGTGTCGGATGTACCCGTGCTGGTGTATACAAGACAAGCTTCCGCGAGGAAACCGAGACCGATCTCTTCGGTGAACAGGTCGACCTCTGTGGTGGTGTAGCATCCCTTATCAAAACATCATTTGAAGTCCTCATCGAAGCTGGATACCAGCCTGAGATGGCATACTTCGAGACCTGCCACGAACTTAAGCTCATTGTCGACCTCATCCACGAGGGTGGACTTGACAAGATGTGGTATTCAGTTTCCAATACCGCAGAATACGGTGGCATGACCGTAGGTCCAAAGGTAATCAACGACCTCTCAAGAGAAGCAATGTATGAAGCACTTGACAGGATACAGAACGGGGAATTCGCCCGTGAATTCATCCTTGAAGGCCAGACCAACAGAGCTGTACTCACATCAATGGAAAGACAGGACAGGGAGCACCCTCTTGAAGTGATCGGCAAAGAGATCAGAGCAAAGATGCCCTGGCTCAACAGCGAGCTCAACGAGAAGTAGACCTTTTGGTCTACATCTGTTTTTTTATTATTTTCAAAAATAGGGATTAAACCCATACAGATATTTATTTTGTAATTAGAATGAATCAAATAATCTTTGATTAAGTTTAAACCTTTCATCTTTAATATCTGCGATCTCACGCTCTATTCTATCCTTTTTATCCAACAGTTCTGTTTTTTCAACTTCACTGATAGCATGCCCTATGCCCTCGATAATGATATCTAATTCATCCTCGAGACCCATTAGCTCATAACCCAGCCTAGTTGCTTTTTTATCGATCTCAATTATATCATCATTCATCATACCACAACTCCAGCTAAAGTTTAAATGCTAGTAATTTAATAAAATCGATCCTTGGAGAATATATTGCACCTGCACTCTTCAATGCAGTAAGAGCATTCGATAATTCAAAAGGCGTGAGCGAAGATATCCTTTCAACATCTTCCATGGAGATTATCACATCAATACCAAAGATATCCTCTAATTGAAGATATATTTGAGCTGCTTCTTTTGGCAAGCGGAATATCTCACCTGGAGAAAGATTGGATTGCTGGACTTTTGATGAATGGACGAACATATCCATCCACATATCGAAACCTTCACGTACATTGGCAACTGACACTTCATTGCTAAAGTTCATTCGGGCAATACTTGAACCCATTTTAGGAGCAGCATCCCCAAGGTCCTGCTTGTAAACAAGATTTCGTGAATTCGTGAATGTTTCCGTCATTTCATATATCCTATCGGTCAAACATTTTTCCGCTTTTTGTGTGACCTCCGGCTGAAACATTAGAGAATCAAGAAGATGAGCCCTTACAAATGGAATTTCAAAAGATACATCTTCAGAATAAGCAGACTTGGGACGCCTCTCTGCATCAAAAACAATAGGCACATGCACAAATGTATCTTTTGGCATCAGTATTGAAAGGTTTACTTCCATGCTGCTAAGTGGATTAACTTTCTTTTCAACTTCAAGAGAACTATAAAAATAAGGCGATTTTACACTTTTAAATTCCCTGGGAACTAATCTCTGTAAAGACGTAAATGAATTCCATCCACGTTTGTTTGTGAATATACCGGAATCAATTCCACCTTTTTCGTTGATCCCAATTGCATTTGATGAAACCGAACACATTGCAAGGCACTGCGAAATACTATCCAGGTTTTCATCTGCCTTATGAAATGGATGTTTGAAGAAATTAATATACTCCTCTTTATCCATTACTTGTCTGTGAAGGACTTTTTTAGGATCTATTTTTTTCCACGCTTTTACATACCTGATATCAATGTTAACAAGATTGTCAAATGTGCCCCTGACAACTCTTTCTGTTTCAAAGGATGTTACTTTGATAAGATCGTTCTTGCCTGGTTTCAAAACAGATATGTCGTCAATTATGTAGATATCTCTTTTTGGTGTTGGGAGGAAAGGAGAGGGATCCAGATAAAAAAGACTCCTACTTCGGCCATCAAATCGAACAAAGCCCATGTCATCACTATCAAATATGAGCTTATGCTCCATACCAGAAAGCTCATATCCAAAATCGCGGTTTTTCAGGGTTTGCCTTTTGACCATATCATGACCTTCTCATTATTAATTAATAAGGGTTATTGAATTTGAAACAAAGAGAAAACAATCTAAGCTACATATAGACTACGACCTTATGATACAAACTAACCTATAAGTATCCATGACATATTATTTTCAACAACAATTTCACAAATTATGTAACAGAAGGAGCTAGAAAATGCCAGAGACAACTGATTCTATTCTCTCAAGAAGAAGTATAAGAACATTTAAAGAAGACAATATCAGAACTGAAGACATAAACACCATCCTTGAAGCAGGAAGATGGGCGCCTTCAGGACTTAACAACCAGCCATGGAAATTCATAGTTATCCGAAATAGAGAGACCATCGAAGATATCTCAGCTTGTACCCACTACTGCACTGTGGTCAAAGGTGCTCCTCTGCTCATAGCTGTTTTCCTTGACCACGACACCATGTATAATCATACAAAAGACGTTCAGGCAATCGGCGCATCCATACAGAACATGCTACTATGCTGCCACGACATTGGACTTGGGGCAGTGTGGCTCGGAGAGATCCTGAACCAGAAAGATAAAGTGAACTTGATTCTTAGTTGCCCGGAATCACTGGAACTCATGGCTGTGATTGCAATAGGCCACCCTGCAGTGAACAGTGCCACATCTTCAAGAAAAGAAATACAGGATATCTGCTATGATGATAAATTCGGAAAAGAGTGGAGGCTTTGAGGTGAAGGCATTTTTGAGGAAATGGATACCGCGCAGAAGAAATACTCCAAGACCAATCTAATTAAGAAGATTAAGTTGAATTGAGCCCTAACCTTCACCTCTAATTTAAAGAATGCATGTAATACTATATAATAGTTTGCTGGATTTTGGATTAAATCAAGTAAACTTTATTTCACTCTAAATCAGTTTTGATTGATTTTGTCAGTTATGCGTTTTCTGGAAGGACAATTGATATTAATGCAAAACTCTCTTGCATCCTTTTCTTTTTCCTTGATCCTCAGTTTTTTCCAGCCACATTGCTCGCATATATCTTTCATGACAGTAAGGCGACCGTTCTTTGGGATAGATTTTGTATAGCCGCATCGTTTAGTACAGCCAAGGAAGCGGGAGTCCTTGGTAGATATAAGGAACATCGAACCATCGCATTTGGGACACGGGCCTACAACCTCAGGCGGGAAACATTCCTTTTCACAATCGCAGGTAAAACACGGACCAATCCCCACTGACCATTGATACTTGCTACCCACCTTGACAACGGCAACACCATCCTTTTTACATTGTTTTGACCTGAGAATACTGAGAGCACCCACCTTTGGAAGCGCATAGGTGTTCTTGCACTGAGGATAGCCAGAACAACCTACAAAGCGACCCTTATCAGTAGTTACAATACGCAGCATTCGATCACACTCAGGACATGTACCGATGAAATTCTTCTTGTCTGCTGCCACTTGCTCATCCTGGATCGTACCTGCAAGTTTTGCAACAATATCCCCCTTGCTTGAACTAAGCTGAGCATACATATCCTTGATCAGATTCTGACCTTCCAGAAGAGCAGCAGCAAAATCCTTCTTGCCATCCTCAACATCCTGTATCAAAGCCTCGATACGAGCCCTGATATCAGGATGTATGAGTATAGGAACCGTTGAATCAAGGGTTTCCATTAACGTAAAACCAGTATCTAGAATTGAAATGGTCTTCCCTTTAGTTTCAAAATACCCGCGTTTTTTGTTTGTCTCGATATGAGAAGGAGCTGTTGCCTTGGTACCGACACCATGCTTGTCCATCAATGTGAGCAGCTCTGCCTCAGTGATCTTTTTGGGTGGAGCAGTCTGGGATTTGATGTTTCTTATCTCTTTTACATCAAGCAATTCTTTTTCAGACACATTAGGAAGGAGTTTATCATTCTTGTTCTCAAAGGGATAAGCTGCAAGCCATCCAGCATCCTTCATCACAGATCCTGCGGTATCGAATATCTCAGTGCCCACATGGATCTCAAGCCGGGTCTTTTCAAATATAGCAGGAGACATCAGGTTAGCAAGAAAATGTCTCGCTATAAGATCATAGATCATCCACGCATCCGGCATTCTTACATTCTTTTCCACATCTGCCCTGGATACAGCCTTAATAGGATGGATCGGGGGGTGGTCATGCCCATCACGAGTACCATTCCTGCAGTTTATACCATTGGAAATTATTGAAAGTGCATATTCCCTATAATTGCCTGCGGTAAAAGCCATCACCTTGGAATTGAAATCAAAATCATCAGCATATTTATTGGTCTCTGTCCTTGGATAACTGGTAAAACCCGACAGGTACAACTGCTCTGCCGTTTCAAGTGCAACATCAGGACTGACACCCAGGAATTTGGAAGCACGTTTCAAAAACTCAGTAGTGTTGAGAGGATAAGGTGGACTGGTTTTAGCTTCCTTTACGCTTTTCCTGGCAACCAGAGCTTTTTTTATGTCCTTTATTCCACCAAATATCTGCTTCGCTTTTACCGCATCAGGAATATTTCCACCACGATGACTTGCCACAAAGTCATTCCCGGATGAGCTGAAAGTACCTTCGATCTTCCAGAAGTCCTTCGATTCAAAATCCCTTATCAACCGTTCCCTCTCATACACAAAACCACATGTCGGTGTCTGGCATGGACCTATAGATATGACCCCTTTTGTTCGCGCCCTTTCCCTCACAGAGAGAGTCATGAACCTGGTAAAAGCCGCACCCATGCGAAGATCAAGGATCTGACGGGCTTCAGCAGACATGGCGAGATTAGTGTCAGGTTCCACCAGATTATCGAATGCTTTTTTTATCTCGCCAGATGAAAGAGATGAGAAGCGTGCCCTTTTAACCGGAGCAGATGATACCTTTTCAGCAATTGATTTTGCCTCGAAACCAATATTTTCCCCCTCGCGGTCAAAGTCACAGGCGAGAATGAGCTGGTCGGCATCTCTGGAAAGTAGGGTTATAGCTTTGGAGAATGATTCTTTGGTCACATTCTTAACCGGAGGAACATCAAGAAGTAAAGCAGGGTCACATTCCCTCCAGTTATTGTACTCTGCGGGAAAATCATAGCCCATGATGTGGCCGGAAAGACCCATTATCCGCCATTCTTTTCCGCTTTTCTTAAAGTCGTACACAGAAACACCAGCCACAGATGCACGATTAAAAGATCCCTCGCTCAATATTTGTGCAATTTGTGAAGCTGCCTTATTCTTTTCTGTAAAAACGACTATTGACATGGATGCACATATTTCCCTGATATTAGATAAAAGTAAGTTAAGCGGAGTGAAACTAAAAAAGTGTGCTGTGAAACATATATATGTAACAATGCTGTATTTGCAGATAATCAAGCCATAGGACACCTGTTGGAGTAACAATGACATTAATGGAAGATGCTAAAAAAGGAATCATCACGCCGCAAATGGAATCTGTGGCAAAGGATGAAGGGATCGATGCTAAGACAATATGTTCCTGCATCGCCAAAGGGACCATAGCGATTCCCAATAACTCTGAAAGAGAATGCAGGGTAATAGGCATTGGGAAATATCTTAGCACAAAGGTCAATGCCAACATAGGCACATCCAGGGATTACGTCAATATAGATGAGGAAGTGGAAAAGGCAGTAACAGCCGAAAAGTTCGGTGCTCATGCACTCATGGACCTCTCGACCGGCGGTGACCTTGACCTTATACGAAAAAAGATCATGGACTCTGTGGACATACCTATAGGATCAGTCCCAATATATCAGGCTGCAGCATCCCAGAAAGCTGTTGTGGATATGACATCCGACGACATGTTCAATGCTGTGCGCAAACATGCAAAAGACGGGGTCGATTTTGTTACAGTCCACTGCGGTGTTAATCTCGATTCAATAAAAAGATTGAAAGGCGACGAAAGGATAACTGATGTCGTAAGCAGAGGAGGATCATTTACCCTAGCATGGATGATCCATAATGAGCAGGACAATCCATTTTATACTGAATATGACTACCTCCTTGAGATAGCACGTGAGTATGACATGGCGATCAGCCTTGGGGATGGAATGAGACCGGGATGCATCCACGATGCCTCAGACAGACCTTCATTCATGGAATTCATCAGCCTGGGAGAGCTGGTAAGCAGAACCCGTGAAGCAAATATACAGTGTTTTGTTGAGGGACCCGGACATGTGCCCATTGACGAGATCGAATTAAGTGTCAAGGGAATGAAAAAGCTCTGTGATGATGCACCATTGTACCTTCTTGGCCCCCTGGTCACAGATATTGCTCCAGGGTATGACCATATTACCGGAGCAATTGGTGGGACATTTGCCGGCATGTGCGGTGCAGATTTCCTGTGTATGACCACCCCCTCAGAGCACCTTGCATTGCCAACAAAGGACGACATAAGAGAGGGAGCCATAGTCACCAGAATAGCAGCCCACGCTGCCGACCTTGCGAAAGAAGGACAGAGAGAACGTGCCAGGGCAACCGATGATAAAATGGCACATGCACGTAAGAATCTGGACTGGGAAACCCAGTTCGAGCTTGCCATTGATGGAGAAAGTGCAAGAAAGATACGTGATGCCAGGATAACCGGAAGTGAAGCCTGCTCCATGTGCGGTGATCTCTGTGCCATGAAGCTTGTCAGTGATATTCTGGAAAAACAAAAGAAAAAGAATTGAAACTCTTCAATTCTTTCCCATCCAACACTATTACTTTTTAAATTACCAGGAAAAGTCGTATCATACAGTCTTTTCACGATTTTTATTTTAAGGACCTGAAATGCATTCCTGAATGTGATTCGAACACATAAAAATATTCATAAAGGATTGGACTCAATTTTATTAACATGCATCATGATGATAAGACCAAAACTCATACAGAGACTCATGGTGCTGTAGACCCGCTCCTTATTACCACTGAAAAAGGAAAGCAGGCTGTTAAATGGTCATTCATCGGACTGATGCTTACAGCAATTGTTCAAATTATCATAGTGTACATATCAGGAAGTGCGGCACTACTTGCAGATACCGTGCATAATTTCAGCGATGCAATAACTGCACTCCCACTCTGGATAGCTTTCTCACTAATAAGGAAAAAACCGAGTAAGAGATTCACATACGGCTACGGCCGCATGGAAGATGTAGCCGGCCTTGTGATAGTCATTCTGATCATTTTCAGCGGATTTTTTGCGGCATACCAAGCATTTGAGCTGTTGAAATATCCGAAAACCATAGAGTACGTTGAAGTGGTAGCACTTGCAGGAGTTGTTGGATTTTTTGGTAATGAAGCCATTGCAAAATTCCGTATAAAAGTTGGAAAAGAGATTGGAAGTGCTGCACTAATAGCAGATGGATACCATGCAAGGGTTGACGGGTTCACAAGTCTGGCAGTACTGGCAGGAGCTGTGGGAGTCTGGCTTGGATATCCCCTTGCAGATCCTATAATCGCGTTCATCATAACCATTGCCATCCTGAAGATAGCATGGGAGTCTGGAAAAATGGTCTTCAGTCGCATATTGGATGGTGTTGATCCGGAAGTTATCGATGATATAAGAAATGCTGTGAACGATGTTGAAGGCGTGCGCGGCATCACAAGTATCAGGGTACGCTGGATAGGACATCGACTTCATACCGAAGTAAACGTAACAGTGGACTCGGATCTTTCAGTGAAGGAAGGACATGACATCACCATTGACGTCAGACAGAAACTCATGAAAAATGTGGCATACATATCAGGAACCACCATTCATGTAGACCCCTTGGATGTAGTTGACGAATGTGAACTGAATGGTTACTGGTGACGAATAAATTTCATCGACGGAAAAACAATAAGTAACACTGTGATTGACTTACTATATAGCAGGACCCACCCCAGGAGAACAATAAAGTGAACAATTTGGAATTCTTCACCTATTCTTTCGCATCCCTGTTTGCCATTGTAAGCCCCTTGAGTGCTGTTGTTACTTTTGTTTCCCTGACTAACAAACTGACCTTTGAAGAGAAGAACATAATAGCGAACAAGGCAGTGACACTTGCCTGCATCATGGCATTGTTCTTTGCAATTTCTGGAGAACTCATACTGAACTTTTTTGGAATAACGATAGATTCCCTCAGGGTTGCAGGCGGAATACTTCTTTTTACCGTAGCGTTTGACATGATGCTTGCAAAAGTATCCAGAGAAAGCATAACAGATAATGAGATAGATAAATCACAGGACAGGACTGATATATGGATATTCCCCATTGCCTTGCCATTGCTCACAGGTCCGGGCACCATAACCACAGTAATAGTCCTGATGAGTGGTTCTGCAACAATAATACAGAGTGGAAGCGTTCTGTTAGCCATAATTGCAACTTTCGGAATTACTCTTGTATTATATAGATTCTCCAGAAGAGTCTATAAATTATTAGGATACACCGGAATGCTTGTATTTACAAGACTAATGGGACTTTTGCTGGCTGCAATGGCTGTGAATTTCATTGTTACAGGCATTTGGAACATCTATATGTCATTCCAAATTTAGTAGCAGGCAAAGAGATATCATACACTTGGAGAGTAAGCTACAATCATAAATACTTTATCTCATTGCCACCAACACACATATGGTGTGATTGGGGGTCATGCTAGCTAAAGAGAACAGGGGTTTCCAATGCTCTTCAAAGGGTGATGAGCATAATATAGAATTAGAGCAGATCTTTGAGAGATTGTCTGCAGGAGCCGAAGGTCTTTCTAGATCCGAGGCCAGCAGAAGATTATCCCTCTGCGGCATGAACATACTTGAAGAGACAGGTAAAGAAAGCCTGCTGAAGAAATACCTTAAGCAATACTGGAACTTCTTTTCAATACTTTTGCTATTCGGGTCGGGGCTCTCCTTTCTAGCCGAGTGGCTGGACCCTGGACAGGGTAATATCTACATCGCCATTGCCCTGCTGGGAGTTGTTATCCTCAATGGGAGTTTTACCTTTATCCAGGAGTATCAGGCCGAAAAGATAATGGCAAGTTTTAGAAACCTCATCCCGCCTAAAGCCCGGGTTATCAGAGATGGCAAGGTCAAAGAGATACTGGCTTCCGAGATAGTCATGGGAGATGTGATATATGTTGAGGAAGGGGACAAGATACCTGCTGACGGGAGACTTGTCGAGGAGAATTCTCTGAAAGTTGACAACTCACCGATCACAGGTGAAGCAGAGCCACAGCTTCGATCACTGGAATGTACCCACTCCAACATGCTTGAATGCAGGAACATGATATTCTCAGGCACTGCGGTCCAGACAGGCAACGGGAAGGCACTTGTGTTTGGCACAGGATCGGATACCCAGATAGGAAAACTGGCAACTCTCACGGAGCGGACTTCATCCGTGGATACTCCGATACGCAGGGAACTGAACCGCTTCATAAAGATTATATCTGCAATTGCTATCTTTCTGGGAATATCGTTTTTCATCATCGGTTTTGCTATTCAGGACATATTCCTTGCCAACCTCATTTTTGCCATTGGTATCATAGTTGCCAATGTACCGGAAGGACTTCTGCCCACTGTAACACTGGCCCTTAGCCTGGCATCCAGAAGAATGGCTAAGAGAAACGCATTGATCAAGCAGCTTGAGTCCGTGGAAACACTGGGTTCGACCACAGTCATCTGCACCGATAAGACCGGAACACTGACCCAGAACAAGATGAAAATACATTCGGTATTCACAGGGTCAAAATACATCGATGTGGAAAAAGGCGAAATTCCCACTGATATACTCTTGCGTGTAGCTACAGTATGTAATAATTCAAGACTGGTTGAAGTAAAACCCGGATACAAAGGAGATCCCACCGAAGGATCACTGCTTGTTTATGTGAACGGGTTTGAAGATATCAGGATAATTCAGGCAGACTACCCCAGGCTGAAAGAATATCCATTTGATTCGAAGAAACAAAGAATGCAGGTTATCTGCTCCACCCCCCAAGGAAATAAGGAATCCTATATGAAGGGAGGCTCCGAAGTAGTTATCGACATGTGTAGCCATGTCCTTGTTGAAGGAAAAGAAGTTCCCCTCGATGATAAAGAGAAGGAGAGGCTTGAAGATGAGCACCTTATTATGGCAGCCAGAGGCGAAAGGGTGCTGGCCTTTGCGTACAGACAGGTTGAAGAAGAAAGAGAATACGATGGAGATTTTATATTCCTCGGTTTTGCAGGTGCTGTAGACCCACCAAGACCTGAGGCAAAAGATGCCATTGAAAGATGCCATCTGGCAGGTATCAAAGTTGTCATGATAACAGGCGATCATCCCGTAACCGCAAAGTCAATAGCCTCAACGGTAGGCCTTACCACAGATCATGAAGAACCAGTCCTTATAACGGGACAGGAACTTGAAGAGTTATCTACTGAGGAGCTCATTAGCAGGCTGAAAGCACCAAGTATAGTTTTTGCGCGTACATCTCCCATACAAAAATTGAAGATAGTGCAAGCATTCCAGGAAGCCGGAGAGATTGTTACCATGACAGGAGATGGTGTCAACGATGCACCGGCCATGAAGAATGCAGACATGGGAGTTGCCATGGGCAGCGGTACGGATGTCGCGAGAGAATCTGCTGACATGGTGCTGCTGGATGATAATTTTGCAACCATCGTCAATGCAATAGAAGAAGGCAGGACGGTATTTGATAACATCAAGAAATTCATCGCTTATATCCTGACCAGCAACATACCGGAGATATTGCCATTCATAGCCTTTGTACTGCTGGCACTACCACTGCCAATGAACGTACAGCTGATACTTGCCATCGACCTGGGTACGGATATAATTCCGGCGCTCTCACTGGCAGTGGAAAAAGGCGAGGGCGATATAATGAAGCGCCCCCCCAGGGCAAAGGATGAGAAATTGCTAACATCACAGGTCCTGCTGACATCCTATGGAATAAAGGGACCTATCGAAGCTGCTGCCGGTTTTGCCTGCTATTTTGCAGTCCTCTTTGACGGAGGATGGAGCTGGGGACAGCAACTACCATTTTCCGATATTCTTTATATGCAGGCTATCACCGCCTTTTTTGCAGCTGTTATAGTATGCCAGATAGCAAACGTGTTTACCTCAAGGACAAGGCGGGAGTCCGTCCTGACAAAAGGATTGTTGAACAACAAGATGGTACTTCTTGGAATTGCAAGTGAGCTGCTCATCCTGAGTTTTATTGCATTCAACCCGCTTGGAAACCTTATATTCAACACCGCAGCGATATCCTTGAAATACATAGCCATAGCAATACCATTTGCCTTGCTTCTGCTGGGAATCGATGAACTAAGGAAGTATAGTATCAGAAAAGAGAATGTCACTGTCAGCAGGTTTTTGAAATGGTGAGGGTTCATTCACCCTTTTTTCTGAAGACTACTTCGGTGTGCGGGTAGGCTATCTCAACATCACCTGATACTCTAACCCTATCAAAGATCTCTTTGGTTATATTGGTCGAGTATTCATGCAGGTGACGAGCAGGTGAGAAATACTTGACCTGTACATCAATACCACTTGCCTGGAAATCAAGCCTTATCTCAGGACCACCGGGGCTCATTCCAATGATACCTGCAAGATATTTCCTTGCCGACAGATCGACTATCTCAATGGCATGGTCCAGATTACTCTCATAGGTCACATTCACGACCACCTTGTTCATCACGAAGTCATCATTGGAAGTATAATTGACTATGTTCCTTTCAAACAAAAGCCAGTTAGGAACCATCACTATCCTGCCAGATTTTTCCTCACCGTCTATAAGACCGCCAATCTCGGCTACATGAATGTGGGTCAGTGTTACATCAAGAACATCACCTTTGACATCACCTATTATGATCCGGTCACCTATGTCAAAAGGCCTCTTTGTTACTACCATCATCCAGGCAGCAATACCCGTTATTGGCTTCTGAAGAGCAAAACCCATTGCAGCTGACAAGAATCCCAAGAAGATACCAAAACTCGACCAGGCACTAGAATAGGACAACACTGCGAAGATGATAATCAAAAGTGTGAAAAAATAACGAAATATCTGAGTGAATATCTCTACATTGGATATCTGTTTCTTCGTCTTTGCTTTAAGAAGAAGACCTTTTCTGACCACATTCAATATTGTGTTCAGGATCAGTATCAAAAAAATGACAAACAAAGTCTTGGCTACTACAGACAGAACTTGCTGTGGATCGAATAAAATTGATAAAAATTCACTCACCAGATAATAACCCCTGTCATAACATAAAAAAGAATGTGAAAATGAATGTAAGGATCAACGGAACAGTTTTATCTTAACCTCATGAACTTTTTCTTTCAACAAAAACCCTCATATAAATACACTTATCAATCTGTTTATTAAGTAATTAAAGATATCGTAATGATAGCAAAACATTTTACGTTACAGAATGCGAAAAGATTAACTATCTATCAGATATTTTAAAATACAAGTGGAACTAATGAAATAAGTGACTTTAAGGGAGTTGAAACATGCTGGAGAGCAAATGTATAATTATCACTGGGGAAGAGGCAGGGCCAAAATCGAATAAGATGGGAGGAATTTGGAATGTCATCGATGCCGAAGCAAGAAATCTTGCCAACCTGATAGGTGAAGGTATCATTGAAAAAGAAACTGCTCCCAGAATAATCGTTGCAGGACCTTACTATGGACATAGCGGTGCCGACTGGAACAAGGGGCTGAATCGAATCACGGATATGAGTGAATTCGATGAATACGAAGCCGAAGGTGAACTGCTTGAAATCCTGGAAATATTGAAGTTACGAGGTATTGAATCACATTTGGGAAGCCGGGAGATAAAGGGCATCAAAATACTGTATATCATGTTCAATTGCAAAGACTATTGCAGAGTTCTCGCCGAATACAAATCCAAAAGTATGTCCCTTTCAAATATGATCAAAGCGGAAGCATACGATCTTGTAGGACTTGACTCAATGAGTTTTGAGGATATGAGTAATGGTGTGGAGTATACCCATTACCTGAATCTTTCCTATGCAATTTCTGAATTCATCAAGGTTGCTGTGGAGTCAAGGGAGAAGGCCGCAACTGAATATCACGATAAGGCAATATCAGAATTTGCAGCATCCCTGATGCCTACTGTACATGTTTCACTGCATTGCCATGAATTTGGTACATTCTACGCCCTTGCACGACTGGAAAAACTCGGGATCAGCATCAATACCGTGGCTACATACCATGCAACCCTGCCTGGCAGGTCATCCGGACACCGTTCCATACAAAAGATAATGGAAAACGATAGTTCATGGGATAGCGGCGTACCCGTAAATCTTGCCAAACTCGAGTCACTTTCAGCGTATTCAGATGTCGTAACAGCTGTAGGTGATTCAACAAGTAAGGAGATCAAGCTGTTCTATGATATCGATTCCATCATTGTACGCAACGGAGTTGATCTGGATGATGATGACATTGACTGGGAAAAGAAGATGGCCTGCAGAAAAAAGATACAGGACTTTCTTTCGGAAACAATGTACAGCGTTAATGACGGTAAGAAGATCCCACCTGAGAAGATCATACCAATCTTTTCGATATCACGTATAGAGATCGAGAATAAGGGATACCCGGATCTATTGGATTCACTTGTGATACTTGACAGGATGTTCAAGAACCAGATAGTTGCAGGCCACCTTGATGAGGACTACAGGATAGTGTGTTTCATTGTAGCTGCCCAGGGACCAAAAACCGAGCTTCCGGAAAACTTCCCGATCAACCTGCCTGATGAAGTGCTTGTGGGAGAAGAGATCAGGCTACAACAGATGATCAAGGAAAAAAGGCTTGACTGTCCACACATCCCCAGTGGCAGTAGGCACGTGGCTGCAGTGCTGTATCCGCAATGGATATCTGACCATGATGGAGGGCTCAATATGAGTACCGACGAATTCATGGCAGGATGTATCGCAGGGGTATTCCCCTCCAGATATGAGCCGTTCCTCTTAACAGGACTTGAGGCTGGAAAGGAAGCCACCCCAAGCATTGTTAGTAAGGTATGCGGATTCAGTGATGCACTGAAAACCCTTAAAAGGCTGGTCATGGGAATGGGAGGAGTTATCGTTGTTGATAATATTAACCTGCCCTATATTGAATCCATCTCGGATTATGCCCTTGCCATGGACTACTTCATTGATACCTACACCGATGATATGATCAAATATAATCTGCTTTGTCAGGAAGCGAGTTTGCTTGCAGGTGACATGAGCTGGGATGATCCCATCAAGCAGTACTACGAACTCCTCACAGGAACACGGATGGAATAAACATGTCCGAAATACGCAAGCATTATTTCCTTGAAGAGTACTGCATTGTCGCATCCGGCAGGAGTAAAAGACCCTCTGCCCCGAAAGCCTGTGGTGATGAGAAAAGGTCATCCAGCTGCGTGTTCTGCGCAGGTTATGAGGATAAAACACCTCCTGCAACAGCTGTTTACAAAAATGGTGAGATATTACAGGACAGTGATAATGAGAATATCAAGAACTGGGATATAAGATGCATCCCAAATCTGTTTCCTGCGCTCTCACCTGATGCGGATGAGCCGGAAACATCGGATTTTACTGTGGACAGAGGCTACGGATTCCATGAGGTCATTATAGAGAATCCATTCCATGAAAGCCGGATACACCACTCATCCGATGATGAGATACTGCTACTTATGCAGGCATATCGTGACAGGGTGAATTATTACCAGTCAAAGGACGGGATCAGTTACGTATCACTTTTCAAGAACTGGGGTCAAAAAGCAGGTGCTTCACTTGAGCATACTCATTCACAACTTATTGCTATTCCCTTAATGCCTTCATGCTTCACCAGAGAAATGGACACAATTAAAGAGCTGGACAAGTGTCCCTACTGTGATATTGCAAGCATGGAAAATGATCAAGAGAGATATGTATACGGGAATGAGCATTTTGTTGTCATAGCACCCTATTTTTCCATGGTGCCTTATGAACTATGGATACTGCCTCTCAAGCATGTAAACCACATATCCGGTTTCACGGATGAGATGCTGTTTTCCCTGGGGGATTGCATCAGATCTGCAGTATCAAAACTGAATGAAACAATTCCTGAACTTGCCTATAATTACATGTTCTTCCAGTTAGAACATGAAACGCAATACCACTTCAACGTGCGTATCAAACCGGTAACATCAATAACTGCGGGCTTCGAAAAGAACACTGGCATCTACATCAATACGATGCCTCCTGAAGTCGCAGTGGACCATCTTCTTAACAGAGATTAGACTGTAAGGATAATTCATTTTATTTTAAGGGAGTAATTTCGTGAAAAATACATTAAGAATCGCCATGCTTTCGTGGGAAAGCCTGCATTCGGTCAAGGTGGGTGGACTTGCACCCCATGTTTCCGAACTGGCTGAGGCATTGGCACTGAAAGGTCATGAAGTCCATATATTCAGTCGGAATAAGGATATGACCACATATGAGATAGTCAATGGTGTGCATTACCATCGTGTCAACCATTCTCTTTTCGGAGGAATTGTGCAACAAATGGACAGCATGTGTGATGCCATGTACTCTGCATTCATGGAAGCAAAGGAGAAATTTGGGGACTTTGATCTCGTACACGTCCATGACTGGCATCCGGTAAACCTTGCATGCAGGCTCAAATGGGAACTTGGAATTCCATTTATCATAACCTATCACAGCACTGAATGGGGAAGGAACGGGAATATTCATGGAGACTGGTGGGAAGCCATCGAAATAAGTCATAGGGAATGGAAAGGCGGTTATGAATCAGCCGGGATAATAATAACATCAGTTACATTTAAAAATGAAGTTCAGCACCTCTATCAGGTACCCGATTACAAAGTAGACATCATATCCAACGGGCTCAATGAAGGCAGCATAAGGATGGATGTTGATCCGGGAGAACTTAAAAAGCGGTATGATATACATCCTTATGCACCTGTCGTCCTTTTCGTGGGTCGTATGAACTACCAGAAAGGACCGGACATCCTTGCCAGAGCAATTCCAATGGTGCTTGACCAGAAGTGGGACGCGAAGTTCGTGATCATTGGCGAAGGAGAAATGCGACCTGTATGTGAAAAGATAGTCCATGAGCTCAATGTGCAGGATAGCTGCCGTTTCCTTGGGTACGTTAGTGAAGAGGTAAAGAAGGAATGGATGAATGCGTGCAATCTCATGTGCGTTCCAAGCCGCAACGAACCTTTTGGAATTGTCTTGCTGGAAGCCTGGGATGCCTCCAAGAACATTGTTGCCACCAATGCTGTGGAACTTGTCGACAACTTCGAAAACGGGATAACCACCTACCAAACCCCTGAATCCATAGCATGGGGAATCAATCATGTTTTTGCCAACTATTCCGATGGGGAAATGGGAAGAAAGGGAAAGAAACTGTTGTCTGAGAAATATAACTGGAACAAAATAGCTGACCAGACAGTGGAAACCTACGGGAAGATATTGTCCCCATAAACCCAAATCCTGATGAAACCATATTCATCCTGAAAAGATATGTGAGCAAGTGACCATTATGAAAGACATTAGCAGGGGTACTTCTAAAAAAACAGGAATGATGCCCGGTAGCTTGATCCATATCGGAGAGATGCGGACTGAAAAGATGAGAATAACCGCAATCAATTATGATCAGGATAATTACCAGGAGACTTTAATTGAGAATGTTGAAGATTGCTTTCACTTCAAAGAATCAAAAGGGGTCTCATGGATAAACATAGATGGCATCCATGAAGTTGAAAACATTGAGAAGATAGGCAAACATTTTGGCTTGCATCCACTTGTAATGGAGGATATAGTACATGCCAGTCAGCGCCCAAAAATGGAGGATTTTGGCTCTTACATTTATTTTGTCCTTAAAATGTTTAGGATTGAAGATAAAGAATCAGGCATAAAAGCAGAACAGATAAGCATAATCCTCGGACAAAATTATGTAATCTCATTCCAGGAAATGCAAGGGGATACTTTTGGTGCTGTCAGGGAAAGACTGCAAAATTCCAGGGGACGCATACGTTCAAAAGGAGCAGATTACCTTGCATATGTTCTCCTTGATTCGATTGTAGACAATTATTTTGTCGTTATCGAGAAAATATCAGAATCTATTGAAGAAATAGAAGAAGAGCTTGTGGAAGACCCTGATTCAAGTACGTTACAAAAAATTCATTATCTAAAAAAGGAAATGATCTACCTTCGTAAGTCCATATGGCCACTGAGGGACCTTATAGGTAATCTGGAAAGAACAGAATCGCCACTATTTGATGATTCTACATTTATTTTTCTCAGAGATGTATATGACCATACGATCAGGGTTGCTGATATGATAGAAACATACCGCGATATACTTTCAGGAATGATGGATGTCTATCTCTCAAGTATCAGCAACAAGATGAATGAGGTCATGAAAACCCTGACCATAATAGCCACGGTCTTCATCCCACTTACATTCATAGCCGGGATATATGGAATGAATTTTAAATATATGCCGGAGCTTGAATGGAGATGGGGTTATCATTTCGTATGGGTGATTATCGTATTATTATCTGCCATTATGGTTGTTTACTTTAGAAGAAGAAAATGGTTATGATTTAAGAGGATAAATGACCGGGATTTATAACACATATACACCACCATTTTCTGTGGAAATGGTACGATCTGAAAATAATGATGTCCCTAAAACGGGAAACGAAAATAGCTGATAAAAGGAATGACTCATGAAAGCTGTATGCGTATGTTTTGAAGTTCACCTTCCGCTGCCAACCAGATGGTACTGGCCGCGTGAGGGATATACAACTCCTGCAATGGATAATTATTTTGATATTGAGAGGTCATTTAATAATTATTCGCGATTGCAGCGTGATATCGAAGTGATCAATGATGCCCTGATAGATTCCATTGAAAGAGGAGGGAAGTACACATTCGATATATCAGGGATCTTTATGGAGCAATGCAAGTGGGCACCGGAAATAATGGAAAGTTTCAGGTTGCTGGGAAAGAAAGGAGCGCATTTTGCTGCATCTCCCTATTATCACTCGATATGTTCCCTTTTCCCGGATATACATGAGTTCAGGGAGCAGGTGCAAATGCATGTGAATGCCATTGAAAGTGAATTTGGCATCACCCCTTCAACTTTCATAAATAGTGAACTGCTGCTTGAGCAACGCTCAATGGAAATTATAAAAGAAATGGGATTTGAATGCTTTATTTCCGAAGGTTCACATAACCTTTCAAATGGCATTGGTCCGGTACACGTATACCATAATGATATCCCCACACTGCTAAGGCACATCAATCTCAGTGAGGATATAGAAAAATATTTCTCAGATAAAAAATGGTCCGGATACCCTTTGATCGCAGATAAGTTTGCCACATGGATAGCAAATATGCAGGGAGATATCGTCACCCTGTACATAAAGTATGACTCGCTTCATAACCATCTGCAAAATGGTGAGAAAATAGTGAGCTTCCTTAAGGAGCTGCCTGCAAGCCTTGAAGCTCATGGCATTGAAATGCTCCACCCTGAAGAAGCAGCTGAGAAGTTCAAGGCTGAGAAGTTGCCATCCCTTCAATCAAAAAAGACTGCACGCTATGGCATGCATAACCTGATGGGAAACCATGCACAACACCTGTACCTGCATGAGATCCAGAACATTGGAAAAAAGATTGAAAAAATGAAGCATGGCGACCCTGGGAAAATGAAGGCCATCTTCCGCTATCTTCAGCAAAGCGAGATATTACTGGAGATGGGAAATGACGGATATGGGCATGGATACGAGAAAGCGGTCAATAATTTTTCGATAATATCAGATATCAAAAGAGCTTTACTGGAGGAGGACCGATGAGGTCGATATGCTTTTATTTTGAAGTGCACCAACCATACAGGCTCAAGTGGTTCTGGCCTGAAGGCAGCGGTGGATTTGGCAGGTATTTTGATGAAGAACTGAACAAGGAGATATTCCTGAGAGTTGCAAACAAGTGTTATCTTCCTGCAAATAATACGCTGCTTAAACTAATAGATGAAACGAACGGCAGATTCAAATTCAGCATGTCAGTCACGGGCACGCTTCTAAGTCAGTGTGAGAAATGGGATGATGATACACTTCAATCATTCAGAGACCTGGCAGATACTGGCTGCGTGGAATTTATCGATGAAACGTATTACCATTCTCTTGCATCACTTTTTGAATCCAAAACAGAGTTTGTGGAAGAAGTAAGAGAACACCGTGACATTACTTCAGAACTGCTTGGATTCGAACCTGAAGTGTTCAGAAACACCGAACTGCTGTACAACAATAGTGTAGCTTCGCTGGCTCAGGAAATGGGATACAAGGCGATACTTACGGAAGGTGTTGACAGGCTTCTTGGAATGAGATCACCGAACCACGTATACAAAGCCGCAGGCAGTAATATCGCAGTGCTTCTCCGAAACTTCAAGCTAAGTGACGATATAGGATACAGATTCTCCTCCAGATTGTGGGAAGAGCACCCGCTGACAGCTGATAAATGGGCTCGCTGGGTGTCCTCCGCCATGGGAGATACTGCCAATATTTTCATGGACTACGAGACATTCGGAGAACACCAGTGGGAAGATACCGGAATATTCGAATTCCTCAAGGCCATGCCAGGAGAAGTACTCGATAAGGGAGTGCAATTCTTCACGCCTTCAATGACAGTTGACAGATATGCTCCTGTAGGTGAGATAGACGTCGGGGACTTTTCAACCATCTCCTGGGCAGATATTGAAAGGGATACGAGCGCATGGCTTGGGAATGACATGCAAAGACGCTGTTTCGAGGAAATGAAACTACTTGAGCCATACGTGAGATCCACGGCAGACCCTGAATTGATACGTATCTGGAAGCACCTGCTGACATCGGACCATTATTACTACATGAGTACAAAGTGGCTGGGGGATGGAGATGTGCATTCGTATTTCAGTATACATACCACACCCTATGATGCTGCAGTGAATTTTATGGCTGTTGTTATGGATTTCAAAACCCGGGTATTTGAAAAGCTGGGAAGAATGGAATAATGCTATATGCCTAACAATCCTATATTCATATGGAGTTTTTTGTATGGTACGAGATCTGTATATGTTCTCAAGAGTGGACAACAAAGCAGAAGTGGTTTGGTTCAAGATAGAATATGAAAATACGCTGCATTCCGAAGCGGAGATAACATCTTTCCTTGCGGACAAAGAACTGGACATAAGGTTTGCATATCTTGATTGTTCGGAAGATCCCCACAGGGGAAAATATGTGATATTTACCGAAGTCGATAGAGGCAGAGATCTGGAAGCAATTGTGGACGAACTCAAAAAGATGAATGTGGTACTGAGTGTTGACTACGGGATCTCGAAGAACCGGGTCATGCAGTCAGTAGAGTTCCCCCTCAACCTTCTGGGAGAAAGAGCCATAATCGTGCGTTCCCAAACGTTCGTGAACATCTTGGAAATAATACATGAACATACCCCGCAAGCAGAAGGACTACTGATGCTCACAGGAATAAAAAGCGGATCAGAGATGGTCAAATACCTGCAGGATATCGTTGATGTAAACAAGAACAATTGTCTGGACCTGCTCAGGGAATTATTCATGGCTGCAGGATGGGGCATACTGGAATGTGACGTCGATCATGAAACACTGGTGGGTTCTATAAAAGTGAAGGATTCCTTCATTGCACAGGCATACGGAGAGAATGAGATGCCAGTCTGCGGGTATATCAGTGGTTTTTTTGCGGGCTTCATATCTGCAGTTGCGGGAAGGAATGTTCAGGTACACGAATCATATTGTAAGAGCATGGGATCCGAGGTATGTGAACATCTCGTATCCCCTGCACCGGAAGATATGAGGATAGAGCATGTCATGAGAGGGGAGATCAGTTGATCAAACAACCCAATGCCATCCTCGGAAACGAAAAACTGCTTGTGACAATGGGCAAGAAGGGCGAAATATTCGGTTTCTTCTATCCTGACAGGGACTTTGCCCAGCATATAGAAGAGTCGCAGGCCTGCCTATATGATGGCAAGAAACTTATTTGGTCCACTGACCATGAATGGGTCCCAAACCAGCGATACATTGAGGACACTAACATTGTGCATACAGAACTTCAGCGTAGCGATGGGCTGAAGATGGAGATCATAGATTTCATCCATCCTAAACTTCCTATACTTATCAGGGACTATAAGATCAGTTCCAAAAATGGATTTCATGGGAAATTCTTCTACTATTCCAATTTCCAGGTAGGAGAAATGCAGAAAAAGAATTCTGCATTCTGTGACAGTGAATCGGGCATACTTGTACAATACTGGAAGAACTACAATCTTGGAATATCAACTGTTCCGCAATTTGAAGAGTGGCAGATAGGAAAGGCACTGGATACCATCTGGTGGACAAATGCCAAATACGATATGGAAGACGGTGTACTCCAGAGGGGAAAGGAAGATATCGGCAACATAAACAATGCCATTGGTTGGAAGATAGACATAGATGCTTCAACTGAGGCGAAGTTCACGATCTTCATCGGTGCAGCCCCCACGAGACAACTATTATACAAGCGTCTTCGAAGTGTCCAGGATGAAGCTGTTGAAGAACTTTTTAACGACACACATGATGGCTGGATCAAGTGGCTTTCACGCAAGAAACTTTTAGATATGCCAGAATACACAGGTTTTGAGTTCTTCAAACTTGAGCTGCTGGAAGCATTCAACCGCTCCCTGCTTACACTGAGCATTCTCAATGACCCGGAAAAAGGCTCTTTTGTAGCTGCTCCGGAATTCGATCATGAATTTGAGATGAGCGGAGGCTATGGATACTGCTGGAACCGTGATTCTGCAGAGATAGTAATATCATTGCTTAATGCAGGATACCCTGATTTCAGTGAAAAATTCCTGAGATGGTGCAGGGATACGCAATTGCCTGATGGGTCCTGGTTCCAGAGATACTGGCTGGACGGCAGTTCAGGCCCATCCTGGGGTAATTTCAGTTATTCCACCCAGATAGATGAGACCGGATCCACACTTTTCGCAATTGAACGATACTATCAGAGTCTTGGGAAGAACATCAAGACCGAGTTTTTGGACTGGATGTGGGCAACGGTACTTTGTGCTGCAGAGTACCTGATGAAAAGAACAAACGGTGGTCTTCATGAATCTTGCATCGGCCTGTGGGAAAGCTACGCAGGGATCTTCACCTATACTAACGCCGCCATTTACGCAGGCTTGATCGGAGCTGCGGAAATGGCGGATGATTATAAAGAGACAGAGCTTGCAATCAGGTGGAGGGAAAGAGCATCGCTTATCAAAAGTACAACTATCGAAAAGCTCTGGCTTCCTGAAGGATACTTTGCCAAAGGTATCGTTCACGATAAGATCGACCCAATAGTTGATGCCAGCATCCTGGGTACTTTTGTTCCATTCAACATGCTCTCAGCAGACAATGAAAATGAAAGGGATATGATCTATTCCATTATCAAGAACATCGAAGAAAAGCTCCGGGTTCCCGTTAATGGACATTTTGGCATCAAGAGATATGAGAATGACCCCTATATAGACGGGAACCCCTGGATAGTCACCACCCTCTGGTTATCGAAAGCCTATCTCGCACTGGCAAAGTCAAGAATGGAAACCTATGGAAAGGATGATGAGTTCAACAAGCTGGTGGTCGAGGCTCTCAAATACATAAGATGGTCACTCAAGGGAAGAACGAGCGCCGGAATGTTACCGGAGCAGGTCAATAAACATACCGGCAGACCTTCATGGGCCATACCATTATGCTGGAGCTGTGCCCTGATGTTGGACAACATCGTGATGCTTGATGAGCTTAAATGAAGAAGTTCATACCTTGATTCTTGTTTACGAGCCAGGAAACCTATGAACCCACCCTACAATGACACTGAAAACCAGAGAGAATGGATAATAAGCAACGGTTTGGGTGGATACGCATCCTCGACCCCATCCGGTCTTAATACAAGAAAGTACCATGGTCTTCTGATAGCAGCCATGAACCCACCTGTGGAGAGAATGTTGCTGCTTTCATCCTTGGATGAGGAGATCATTATCGACACGAAGATACATCACCTTGCAGTTCACAAGTATCCAGGAAAGCTTTATCCTGAAGGCTATAAGTACCTGCAGGATTTTTCCATGAAAGAACTTCCCGTTTTTCAATACAATGTTAACGATATCGAGATAAGAAAAAGTATAACGATGATACATGGAGAAAACAGCACCGTTATCCAGTACAATATCTCCAATCCTTCTAATACAGAGTTTAGTTTTAAGGTCCTCCCGCTTATAAACAACAGGAGCATACACCATCTTACCACTTCTGATACAATGGTCTTTGAACAGGAAGCTAGAGATAATGATGTGAGATTGAGTTCAGGGAACGGACAATTTCAGCTTTATTCGAACATGCAATACAGACCTGAAGCATACTGGTACTATGACCTGGAATATGATGTGGAGAGAGACAGAGGTTATCCATACAGAGAAAATAATCTGAATCCGGGCTATTTTCAGATGCATTGCAAGGAAAATGAATTAAGCTTTTTCATTATTGCATCCACCGGGAATAAAGGCGAACTAAATAATACAGATATAAAAAAAATATTTGAAAATGAGCTGCTGCGAAGGGAAGAAGTTGTAGCATCAGCCCATATAGATGATCTCTTCTATCGTAAACTTCTGCTTGCCGGAGATTCATTTATCGTTGACCGGAAAACTACAGGTGCAAAATCCATAATTGCAGGTTACCACTGGTTTGCAGACTGGGGAAGGGATGCGATGATAGCATTACCGGGGCTGACACTTGTAAATGGCAGGTTCGATATTGCAGGGGAGATACTCTCAACTTTCGCATCCCATTGTCAGAGGGGACTCATACCAAATATGTTCCCTGAATTTCCTGGACAGACTCCTGTTTACAACACTGTTGATGCATCACTCTGGTTCATTCATGCCCTTGGAAAATACTTTGACTATACCAATGACACTAAATTTTTAGAAAAGGTCTGGGACACTGTTGAAGATATCATCAATCACTACATATCCGGAACTGATTACAACATAGGGATGGATGAGGACGGCCTTATTTCACACGGAGGGCAGCTAACCTGGATGGATGCGAAAATTGGTGATTTCGAGGTTACCCCCAGAAAAGGAAAGACCTGTGAGATTAACGCTCTCTGGTACAACGCATTGAGATATGCAGAATATATGGGGGACAAAATTGGTAGGGACAACTCTCGATTCAATGGGATCGCTGAAACTACCAGATCAAGTTTCATAGAAAAATTCTGGAACGAAAAAGATGGCTTCCTCTATGATTGTATCTTAGATTCAGGTGAAGCTGGAGATAGAAATAATGAAAACAAAGATGCTTCCATCAGGCCAAACCAGATACTTGCAGTTTCACTCCCCTTTTCCATGCTACCTGAAAGCGTGAGCTTAAGTATTGTTGAAATGGTAGGAAAGAAATTGCTGACACCATACGGACTCAGGACATTATCTCCTGAAGATACCAGATACATTGGAACATATCATGGAAATACAGAAAACAGGGACATGGCATACCACAATGGCACTGTCTGGACATGGTTGCTTGGACATTATATTACAGCCTACAGGAAAACTCACCCGGATTCTCAGGAATGCAGGGAATCTCTGGAAAAGCTTCTGGTCGAACTCAGAATACATATTGATGAGGCAGGACTTGGCAGCATATCTGAGATATTTGATGGCGATGCACCCCACAAACCCAGAGGATGCATTTCCCAGGCATGGAGTGTGGCTGAATTGACACGTGCATATGCAGAGGATGTTTTGCAGGCTTCAAATATCCCGATTCGAAATCTTTATGATAGTTAAAAAATATCAAATATATAGGGATTATCTGATTCCAGTGCATGAACTGGGATTGGTTTCATCACGATGATTGTAGGTAAACTAGATAGATCAGAATATTTAAAACTGAGGAGTGAACAATATGGATGAAAACTGTGTGAACATCGGAGAAGCAGCAGGCTATATCTATAGATTACTTGAAAGCGGCGATACTAATTTGGCAGGCATAAAGAACCACCTGAAAGATAATGGTTTTGATGCGCAAACAGCTTTTATGGCCATGGGCTGGCTTGCCAGAGAAGACAAGATATGCATGGAAAAGAATGGAGGCAGTTGGTCGATCCATCTTAAATAAAGACGGAGTTCATTTTTTCTATTTTTATTTCCTGAATTTTTAAATTATCTTTTTTCTGAATTTCAGACCACTGCATTAATATTTTATGATAAGTTGGTCGAATTTATAATACATATTAATATACTTTGCTTTAGATACATTGAAGTTAATATATACTAGTTACCACTAACCACCGTTAATCTTGATTGAGGGGATGAACATGAAAAAAACTATTAAACTCGTATTAATGACAGCATTCCTGTTGCTGGCATTAAATACCTTTTCAACAGCTGCCGCAGCTGCAAATAATAGCACAGGCAATCTGATATGGGATGCTGATGACGATCTATCACTTGAATACACATGGACCGCACTGAGTTACTCAGGTTTCTATTTTGACCTGGACTCAGGAGAAGGGTCGGAAACACTCATAGTCAAATTGGACAGTGACAGTGACCGTAGTATCAATGATGGAGATCTTGAATACATAACCAGTTCCATTGAAACAGATTTTGAACAGAATGACTGGGGATCTTATCAGGTAATCGGATTTATGGCAGAGCAGTATTTTGCTGCCTACAGCGATGATACCGAATTTGCCAGAGATGATATAAGCCTCATGTCTGACGGGGAACTTTCAAAAGTACTCATTGATTCAGATGAGAAGAAATCACTCTTCACAGGCTCCTCACTTATTCTTGAAGAAGGATACGAGCTAAACATTGTGGAAGTTGATATGAATGGAAACAATTTGCTTGTGAGTCTTGAAAAAGACGGCAAAGAAATAGACATAGACGTCATTTCCGGGGACGATACCTATGTTTACATAACAGATCTCGGGTCAAATGAAGATGTACCCATGATCGCGGTTCACTTTGATGATATTTTTATGGGTTCTGAGACCAATGCAGTATTTATCGATGGTATCTTCCAGATATCCGAGAACTTCATGAAGATTGAAGCTGATGATGAATATGGTGAGATGGAAGTCAATTCTATTGGTGATGATAAGATCACAATGCGAAACTATGATTCCATTTCCCTTGGAAGGGGAGATACTGTTAAGATAATGGGGAAACTCAGGTTCATTGTTGCAGATGATAATACACTCAGGTTCGGACCTGTTGTTGACATGTCTGAACCCGGAACCTACGAACTAAGGGGTACAGTTGCAGAAGATGAGGAACTTAAATGGACGCCGCTGAACTTTGAAGGATTCTACTACAATATCGATGAAGGAATAGGTACTGAATCCCTTGAAGTAGAAGATCTGAATGGAAGGACCATAGAAAAAGGGGATCTCGTTTACAAAAGCAAAGCCCAGGATGTCAGTTTTGAACACAATGAATGGGGAGAGTTCCAGGTTGTTGGTTTCCTTGCACAGAAATACTTTGCAGGTTATCCGGATAATGAATTTACAAATGATGTGAGTATCCTTTCAGACGGACAACTGTCTGAGGTACTTATTGACACAGACAAGCAGACCACACTGTATACCGGCTCATCACTGATACTTGAAGATGGATATGAGCTCAAGATCGTGGAAGTTGACCTTGACGGTAGCAGTGTAATGGTAAGACTTGTGAAATACGGAAGCGAGCTTGACACAGGCATCATTTCTTCTGATGATGACTATGTGTACGAGAAAGATATCGGTTCAACAGATGATGTTCCGGTAATAGTCGTCCATTTCAATGAGATATTCAGTGGAAGCGAATCAAATGCGGTCTTTGTGGAAGGTATCTTCCAGGTGTCTGAGGATGTTATCGAGATAGTATCTGATGAGATGTTTGGAGAGATGACTGTAGATAGTTTCTCATCTGATGAGGTCATTCTGGAAAACGAGGATTCCATCAGTCTTACAAGAGACGACACCATTGAGATAATGGGCGATATATCATTCAAGGTAGCGAATTCAGGCGATGTCAGATACTATCCTTTCGTAGAAGTTTCTACCCTACCATCTGAATCACTTTCCATAGATATGCCTAAGGTTATCAAGGAGAATGAAAAGACAGCTATCACTGTGGAATCAAGAGGAGCAACAGTTGAAGATGCTGTTGTTACATTCGGTGATATCAGGATTGGCGATACTTCAAATGAAGGTATTATCCCCTACACACCAACAACAGCCGGAATCTATACTGTAAAGGCAGAAAAGGAAGGCTTCGTTTCTGCAACTTTCAAGGTTGAGGTAATATCCCCTGATGATGTCAGCAGGAAACTTGTTATCGAGGTCTCACCAGATAATGTAGTTGAACAGGATACCATAACCATCTCCACAGTAACCGCAATTGGTGGCGAGTCTGTGGAAGATGTGGAGGTGTACTTCGATGGTAACCTCATAGGCACAAGTGACGAGGACGGCATGCTCACATACACCGTAAAAGAACCGGGTGTGCACAAACTCAGTACCAGATCCGATGAGTATCTTGAAGCTAAGTTTAACCTGGAAATAGATGTCCTTGAAGCAAGGTTCACCTACTCCGAGCTTATCATTGCTCCTCTGCTTGTAAAGACAAAAGAAGAATTCACAGTCTCTGCCAATGTTACGAATACAGGTACGGCCAAAGGCGATACCCTTGTTCAGCTTATGATCAACGGAACCGTGGCAGATGCAAAGAGCATTTCTCTTGATGTTGGAGAGGAAACAAGTGTTGAGTTCACAACCTTCATAGAGGAAAAGGGAAGTTACGAGGTCCAGTTAGGAGCAGTTACAGGCAATATTGAAGTCGAGAAGAAGTTGCTTACTGCACCGGGAATATTCCTGATACTGGCGTTATTGGCAGGTGTCGCAATGTTCGTAATGAAAAAGAACGGAAAGGGTGGAATAGAAGGACAACTTTGAACTTTTGGTACCTGTGTTACAGCAGGTACACTTTTCTTTTTTACAATTCTATTCTCCGGTAAAACCAAACAGGATTTACCAGCATTTTCTGAAGAGCAGGGATTAAATTTTCTAACATGTCAGAGAAGTTTCCTTCAATTAATTGCTGAAGGTATAGGCGGTTTTTATAACGAAATTGTATCATGCAGCTTGATTAAATTGATATATATGTACATCGATAAATGTTAGTATATTGTTTATGATGGAAGCTTTTCCGTCATTATCAATACAGGGGGTTTAATGTGAAAGAGAGAAATCATTTTTTATTACTGGTAAGTATGTTCATATTTGTATCGATGATGCTATCTGCAACCGTTGTGATTGCAGATACAAACAACACTGGCAATCGCATATGGGATGCTGATGAGAATGTATCTCTTGAATATACCTGGAATGCTCTCAGTTATTCCGGATTCTACTTCGACCTTGATTCGGGGGAAGGATCGGAAACACTTACTGTCAAACTAGACAGTTACACTGACAGAAGCATCAATGACGGGGATCTCGAATACAGCACGACACCCATAAACACCGATTTTGACCAAAGCAAGTGGGGATCCTACCAGGTCATTGGATTTATGGCAGAGCGTTACTTCGCAGGTTACACGGATGATACTGCCTTTGCAAAAAATGACGTTAGTCTGATATCCGGCGGTGAACTTACAAGGGTCCTTATGGATAGTGACAGAGAAGTATCCCTTTTTTCAGGCTCATCCCTCACACTTAATGAAGGCTATGAACTCAATATAGTAGAAGTTGACCTTAATGGGAACAGTGTGCTTGTAACCCTTGAGAAGAACGGCAGGGAGGTCGATACATCCATTGTTTCTGGAAACGATGACTATGTCTATGAGAAGGATATAGGCTCTGAAGAGGATGTACCCATCATCGCAGTACACTTCAATGATATTTTCAGGGGAGTAGAGACAAATGCAGTCTTTGTGGAGGGTATTTTCCAGATATCTGAGAATTATGTGGAGGTCGAATCCGGGGACAAGTTCGGGAAAATGGAGATCAAGTCCCTGAGTGAGAATGAGATCAGCCTGGATAACTCCGACTCCATCTCACTTGGAAGAGGAAACTCCGTCACTATAATGGGCAAATTAAAATTCCTGGTCGCAGATGACAACACCTTGAGGTTTGGACCTGTTGTGGATATGTCAGAGCCTGGCATATATGAACTCAGGGGTACTGTTGCAGAGGATGAGAAGCTCAAATGGACACCACTGAACTTCGAAGGTTTCTATTACAATATCGATGAGGGTATCGGTACCGAGTCCCTTGAGATAAGAGAACTAAGCGGAAGGAGAATAGATGATGGTGACCTGGTTTACAGGAGCATAGCACAGGACGTAAGCTTTGACCACAACGAATGGGGAGAATTCCAGGTGATAGGATTCCTCGCTGAAAAATACTTTGCAGGCTATCCGGACAATGAATTCACAGACGATGTGAGCATGCTCTCAGATGGGCAGCTTTCAAAGGTACTTATTGATAATGACCGCAGAACTTCCATGTTCTCAGGCTCTGCACTGGTCCTTGAGGAAGGATACAGACTCAGGGTAGTAGAGGTTGACCTTGATGGCAGCAGCGTACTGGTATCGCTTGATAAGAATGGAAAAGAAGTGGATACAACAGTGGTTTCAGATAACGATGACTACGTCTATGAGAAGGACATTGGTTCAACAGATGATGTACCAATGATAGTCGTGCACTTCAGGGACATTTTTAGAGGAACCGAGACAAATGCTGTTTTTATAGAAGGTATCTTCCAGATATCAGAGGACTATGTTGAGATAGAATCAAATGATAAATTCGGAGAGATGGAAGTCTCAAGCTTCTCCTCGGATGAGGTCACCCTGAGAAACGAAGACACGATATCCCTTACAAGGGACAAGACCATTGCAATAATGGGGAACATACACTTCAAGGTCGCTGATTCCGGTAGTGTCAGATACTATCCTTTCATAGAGGTATCCACCCTGCCATCTGAATCACTTTCACTTGACATGCAGACAGTCCTTCTGCAGAACGAGCCTGCAACAATAAAGGTGACATCAAGGGGTGCAGCTGTGCAGAATGCCGTCGTTATGTTTGGAAACAATGATGTAGGAATGACTTCAAGGGAAGGTATCGTATCATACACTCCAGAAACCATAGGCATGTTCACTGTAAGTGCTGAAAAGGAAGGATTCACTTCCGCAAACTTCGACGTAGAAGTGGTTTCCCCTGATGACGCCAGTAGAAAACTTGCGATAGAGATCTCACCAGATGAGGTGAAGCAGGGAGACAGGATCACCATTTCAACACTCACTGCCATCGATGGTGAAGCTGTAGAAGGCGTGGAGCTCTATTACGACGGAATCCTCATAGGTAGCACCAATGCAGAAGGCTCACTGAGATATACAGTGCAGGAGGCAGGTGTTCATAAGATTAGCTCAATGTCGGATGATTATCTCGAGGCTGAGTTCAATCTCGAAGTGCTTGCCCTGGAAGCAGCTTTTTCCTATTCAAACCTGCAGATTGCACCACTTCTCGTGAAGACAGGTGAAAATGTGACTATCTCAGTAGATGTGATGAACACTGGAACCGTAGCTGGTGAGACTGATGTGGAACTGCTCACCAGCGGAGAGATGAGGGATTCAAAGACAGTTTCCCTCGATGCGGATGAGGAAACAACTGTGGATTTCAGTACATCCGAAGAAGAAGCTGGTAGTTATGAGGTACAGATCAGTACTCTCACAGGCAGCTTCGAGGTTGAGAAGAAATTCCTGCCTGCTCCGGGAATCTTTGTAACCATGCTTGCTTTTGTAGCTGTCACCATGCTGGTTAGAAGGTTCGGAAGAAAAGAATAATCCACAAAAAACTCAATTTTCCAGGAATGTACCTGCTGTTTTGGCAGGTACAGTATATTTTTTTACTGACCTTTTTAAAATATCCAGGTCAGTACAGTAATCATTGGACAAAATACCAGACCAGTCCAATCAAAGCTCCTACAAGTATCCATATTTTGAACATACTTCCACCACCAGAGCAGCCACATGAACATGAATTGCATTGTGTTTCATTTTTATCTTTTGACATTGGAAGATCACATCCTTTGAGTTGTTGAATGAACATTTGGTTTATTTTGAGAAACTAATGTTGTCAGGATAAATAGAAAATAAATAACGTTACTGAATCAAATATTAGATTTTGTTAAAAAAGTGAAGTTAAAAAAATGAGTACATCAGCCGGGACTCGAACCCGGGTTCGAGCGTTGGCAACGCCCGGTGATAACCACTACACTACTGATGTACTTTGCATTAGATGCCCAGACCCGGACTTGAACCGGGGACAGCTGCCTCTTCAGGGCAGCGCTCTCCCAACTGAGCTACCTGGGCATAATGACCCGAAGCACCTAATATCTTTTTTTATATTTAAACTTATCGAATCCCTGTTAGAGATTATGGTGGGCCCGCGGAGAGTCGAACTCCGGACCTCCGCCATGTCAAGGCGACGTCATAACCATCTAGACCACGAGCCCATTTTGCGAATAAGTTTTAGCTTAGTTCCTGACAATGAGCCACATCCATCTTAGAGGACATTACCGCATGCATCAGGCACATATCAGCACCTCTCCTATTGCATAATCATTGATAAACCTTTTGGACAAACTTGATTCACACTGTAACTCATATAAAAAGGTACGAGTTAAAGGTAGGATGAAACCTCTTATTTCACCACTTGGCAATGACCAAAAGGTCCAATATTTCCTTGACTTGACTGTCCTTCCCACCTGTCTTAGAATAAGGACGCAACTTATGAGGTTACGTTGCCATGATTCACGCACATCTCCTCAGGACCCAGTTGAGTAATAATCATGTAGCTGGCTATTCAGTTATTTTAATGTATGAGTCCCAAGAAGCCAGAATTGCCTTTTATGTTGAACTTGGCAATGATTGATCTGAATTTTTGTATTCACACAAAATAAAAAAACAGCACTCAAACATCAGAATAAAATGTATTCGGGGTTGAAGTTGCATCCGGAACTGTCCTTGATGAACCATCTGGATAGATCATTGTCAGCACATCCACTTTCGCACCCAGAGGATGAGAATCATGAAGGAAGTATTCTTCATTCTCACGAGAGATATTCTGCACAAAAACAGAAGCCTCGTTTCTGCCTATCCTGACAACCTCTATATCATCAAAATCGAATAAAACAGTCTCAAGGGTTGGTTTTAGGTTGTGACTGCCAAGAAACAAAACATATACCCTGGAAAACATGTTCAGGTCATATGACATGGTTACCATTGCATCCTGTCCTTCAAAATCAACGGTCATCTTGTTAAAATGGATATAGTGCTCTGCCCCAGATTGAGCATGACCTGTCATTGGCAGGGAAAATATCGCGATGACTAAAATACAGATGAATAGTAAAGCTGGCCTCATGATATGCATATCCGTTTGAAATAACACATAGATTTATTACATCGAGATGACATTATTGCATATTAACTTTTACTTCATATATACTGTAAGGTCCACACAAAATAAATTGCACAATTGCAAAAAAAACCGCTAAGTATATATTTTGTACGTACCACAGTGAACAAATCAAAAACTTCGTGAGTCGACTATGGAGAATGAAATAACAACATCCGGCGATGAGACGGAATTGTACAACGATGCTTTTGAAACAACAGACTCCATCGATGTACCTGAGTTGCTGATCGATCAGATCATAGGCCAGGAACATGCAGTTGAGGTTGTTAAAAAAGCAGCAAGCCAGCGAAGACATGTAATGATGATCGGAAGCCCCGGTACAGGTAAATCATTACTTGCAAAGGCAATGGCCGAGCTTCTTCCAATGGAAGAATTACAGGATATAATGGTGTATCCAAATCCTGAAGATAATAATAATCCAAAGATAAGGTCAGTTCCTGCCGGAAAAGGCAGGGAGATCGTAATGGCCCACAAGATGGAAGCGCAGAAAAAGGCGCAATCACGCAATATGCTGATGATGATACTGGTATTTGGTATCATTGTGTATTCCTTCTATGTCGGACAACTGCTTTGGGGTATTATCGCAGCCATCATGATACTATTACTTACACGCCAGTTCCTGCCAAAAGACGAACTGATGATCCCTAAACTGATAGTATCGAATTATCAGAAAGAGCACGCTTCATTCATAGATGCTACCGGAACACATGCAGGTGCACTTCTTGGAGATGTAAGGCACGACCCATTCCAGTCAGGCGGACTGGAAACACCTTCACACGATAGGGTTGAAAGTGGTGATATACACAAATCACACAAAGGTGTGCTTTTCATTGATGAGATCAATACTTTGAGCCTTGAATCACAGCAGAGCCTGCTTACAGCACTCCAGGAAAACGAATATCCGATTACCGGACAATCTGAGAGAAGCTCAGGTGCTCTGGTAAAGACAGAGCCTGTGCCATGTGACTTCATAATGGTTGCAGCCGGAAACCTGGATGCCATGGAAAAGATGCACCCAGCTCTTCGATCCCGTATAAAGGGATATGGATATGAGTTGTTCATGAGAGATTCCATGGAAGATACCCCTGAGAACCGCAAGAACCTTGTGCGTTTTGTAGCACAGGAAGTCATGCGGGATGGACACATACCACCATTTGACAAGGGTGCTGTGGATGAAGTGATACGGGAAGCTCAGAGAAGAGCAGGTCGAAAGGGCCACCTTACGGTTAAATTGCGTGACCTTGGTGGACTTGTAAGAGTTGCCGGAGATATAGCACATTCCGAAGATGCCAAGATCACAACTGCAGACCATGTGCTTGCAGCTAAGAAAATGGCACGATCCATAGAACAGCAGCTTGCTGACAGTTACCTTGAACGCAAGAAGGATTACGAACTGTTCCAGAAGAAAGGAGAAGCAATTGGAAGAGTCAACGGACTTGCAGTCATGGGAGGAGATTCAGGCATCGTACTTCCGATCATGGCAGGAGTAACACCGGCACAATCCAATGCAGAAGGAAAGGTAATTGCTACTGGGATGCTCAAGGATATTGCAAAAGAAGCTGTTCAAAACGTATCGGCAGTTATTAAGAATGTCACAGGTACTGACATTACCAACCGCGATATCCACATACAGTTCATCGGAACCTATGAGGGTGTAGAAGGAGATAGTGCGTCAATATCCATAGCCACTGCAGTCATATCTGCTCTTGAAGGAATACCCATTGACCAGTCAGTTGCAATGACAGGATCGCTTTCTGTCCGCGGAGATGTATTACCAATTGGTGGTGCCACCTACAAGATAGAAGCGGCAGCCCAGGCAGGAATAAAGAAAGTGATCATTCCGAAATCCAATGAGGCTGATGTCATGATAGAAGAAGCCTATAAAGATAAGATAGAAATTGTGGCGGTAACAAATATTGTGGAAGTTATCGAGCACAGTCTTGTCGGACCTAAGAAGAACATGATAGTTGAGAAACTTCAGAATATGATGAACCTCAACCTGAATGTTGATTTACCAGACGTTGTCCCTGCATAAGCAGGGATTTTTATTATTTTGGGAGTAAAACATGCATAGTGTAGACTTTTTTGACACAAGGATCATTGAGGGAACAAGCACATCCATAGTTCTCGACAATGGGAAGATCGAACAGGTATCTGTTAACTATACTAAAGGAGCAGGTGTTAGAGCACTATGCGGTGGCTCATGGGGATTTACGTCAGCTGACGGGGATTTTGACCTTGAAAAAGCCATACGTTCTGCATCAGAGCTTGCTGAAAGTATGAACGATAAATCTCCCAAAGAAAAAGTAAAACTGAAGGATATTCAAAATCCTGTTGTTACCAACCATCCCAAAGTGAAGATCGACCCACAGGACATCTCACTTGAAGAAAAGGTAAAGCAGCTCCAGGAAATAGGCTCATATGCCAGAAAAGATGGCATCAGTAGCTCAAGTGCCGTTTACAGTGAATCAGTGGTAAAGGTAAAGTATAGCGATTCAAATGGTATCGAAGGCGAATATGAACTTATCAGAACTGGTTTTGCAATAAGCGCAGTGGCATCGGAAAATGGTGTATACCAGGCAGGAAGAGAAAGCAGGTTCGGAGTTACAGGGTACGAGATATTTGAACAGCATGATGCAGGCAAACTAGCGGAAAATGCTGCAAACACAGCTCTTGAACTACTGAATGCAAAACCTGCAAAAGGTGGAAACATGCCTGTTATCCTTGATCCGGAACTGGCAGGAGTTTTCGCTCATGAAGCCGTCGGACATGCATCCGAAGCAGACCTGGTGCTTGAAGGAAGTTCTATTCTTGAGAACAGGATAGGACAGCAGATAGCATCCCCACTTATTACGATAATAGATGACCCTACAATGCATGAATATGGCTATTTCCCATTCGATGATGAAGGTGCACAGGCCAGGAAAACAACGATCATAGAGAATGGAGTACTCAGTTCATACCTGCATTCCAGAGAAACTGCAGAAAAACTTGGTGGGATTCCCGGACATAGCAGGTCACAGGGACACTCAAGACCGGTCGTCAGAATGAGCAACACATATATCGATAACGGCAACTCAAAATTTGAAGAGATGCTCGAAGAGATCGGAGATGGAATGTACCTCATAGGTTCAAGAGGGGGACAGGTCAACACAGGTGAAGGCGTCTTCCAGTTCAACGCTGAAAAAGGATATCTCATCGAAAATGGTGAACTTACCACCTTGATAAGAGATGTATCACTATCGGGAAATACAATGGAGATACTGAACAATGTTAAGATGGTTGGCAATGACCTGAAGATGAACTCAGGAAGATGCGGTAAAAGCGGGCAGTTAGTACCTGTTACTGATGGATCACCACATCTTATGATATCCGAAGCACTGGTAGGAGGTGCCTGAAAATGTACGAAATGGCACAGAAAGGATTGAAGGCTGCACTTGGCTTTGGAGCTGATGAGGCAGAGATATTCATAATGGAAAGTCACAAGACTTCTGTTGATATCCGTAAGGACGAGATAGAAGGTGCAAAAGAAAGTGTTTCACAGGGACTTGGCATCCGTGCAGTTATCAATGGAGCGGTAGGATTTGCCAGCACCAATATAATGAGCCGCATAGAAGATACTGCCAAAAATGCAGTCAGCTCTGCAAAGGTAAGGGACAGTGACCCCGACTGGGTATCATTGCCATCCAATGAAAAATACCCAAGTGTTTCAGGAATATTTGACCCAAAGCTAAAAGACATGGAACTGGACGATTGTATCAGGCAAACAATGAAAATGATAGATGGTTCCAGAACAGTTCCGGAAGTAATTGTCACATCAGGCAATTTCTCCAGAACTTATGGAAAAAGCCTGATAATGAACACCAATGATGTTGAGGTGGAAGAGAACGGAACCGGTATTTCAGGATTTGTGGACGTGATCACAAGTTCAGGTGATACTTCAACAGCTTATGATTTTGCAGTCTCAAGAAATGATGATATAGATTTTAAAATGATTGGCATAAATGCTGCAGAGCTTGCCAAAAGATCACAGAATGCAATATCAATAGAGGCACATAAAACAAACGTCATAATGCATCCGTTTGCATTTTCAGATCTTATCGATAATACATTTGTCCCATCCATTGACGCGGATAATGTTCAAAAAGGACGTTCAAACCTTATTGGAAAAATAGGAGAACAGTTGGCTGCAACAGAGCTTTCCATCATTGATGATGGACTACTTGAAGGCGGCATTGAAACTGGAATATCCGATGATGAAGGAGTCCACTCACAAAGGACTGCCGTAATTGAAAATGGAATGTTCAGATCATATCTTTATGACAGCTACACAGCTGGAAAGGATAACGTGAAAAGTACAGGAAATGGGACCCGAGGCTCATACTTCTCAACACCCTCTGTCGGCACTCGAAACTTCATTATAGACATACCCGGTACTGACATCATTGCCGATACAAATGAAGGCATCTACATAAATACAGTCATAGGTGCCCACACAGCCAATGGTATATCAGGAGATTTCTCGGTAGAAGCAAGGAATGCATTTACCATAAAAGATGGAAAGATAGACAAACCCATCAAATCACTGATGATATCAGGCAATATCTTTGACATGCTCCTGAAAGTTGATGGAGCCGGGAAAGATGTGCGTCAGGTAGGAGGAGCAGTTACACCTTCCATCAGGATTCCTGAAATGAGCGTCGTAGGGTAAAATCGATGTGAAATGGTTACATACCATTTCCATGAAAACCTTGATGCTTATTTTTTTTATAGCACATAAATAATTAAACTCTTTTTTGGCTAATTTGTGGTAATTACAACACTGAATGCAATTTAAACATATAGAAATATTTATATACAGATAATATGCACATACTTATATTATTTTATGAAAATGTATATACTTATTTATGCATCATTCATCCAGAGGTAGTGCACTTACATGGCTTCATTACGTAACAAGACATTGACCATTATCGGTGTAACTTTGATCGGGCTTATAATCGCCCTTTATCTAAGCTCGCAACTTGTTATAATGAATAGTTATGACTATCTTGAGGAAGAAGAACTGAAAAAAGATGTTTTCAGTGCGAGGGATCTCATCAATAATGACCTTGTGGACCTTGAAAAAAAAACTGCAGATTGGTCTGTGTGGGATGAAACATACCAATTCGTTTCCGAAAATGATACAAGTTACGTTGAGAATTATCTGATGGATGGTACTTTCATTAATCAAAGGATCAATTTTGCTTTTTTTTATGATACTTCAGGCGACCTGATCTATGCAAAAGGTATGGATCTTGTAAATGAAAAAGAGATACACACATTCGAGTATATCATAGAACACCTTGAAAATGAGAGTTACCTCTTCGAACATGAAGATGTCTACAGTCGAAAAACAGGATATTTAGCCCTTGAAGACAACATAATGATGATAACATCCCAGCCAATAACCTTTAGCAATATGACAGGTGAGCCAGGCAGAGTTGTTATCATGGGACGCCACCTCAATTCTGCTGAAATGGCAGTTATGTCCGAAAGAACCAGAACAACACTGGGAATGGAACACATAGAGCCTGTGTTGGAGGAAACTGTTTCTGAAAAAATGATTTCCATTGATCCGGTAAATGAAAGCATAATTATTGGTTCATTAATTCTGGAAGACATCTATGGAAATCCTTCCATTGAACTTAGCGTAGAGATGACAAGGATCATACACCGACAGGGAAAAACTACCACAGCATATCTCTTGTTCACACTTCTGGTAGTAGCCGCCGTATTTGGAGGTGTTGTCCTGTCCCTGCTGGAGAATATGATCATATCCAAGCTCAATTCACTCAACGCCAGACTGGACTATATTGGAAGGAACAAAGCATTTTCAAGTCGCCTTGATGAAGAGGATGATGATGAAATTGCACATATTAGTACTTCAGCCAACAGAATGCTGGAATCACTTGAAAAGTCCCATGAAGCCATTGCTAAAAGAGATAAAACTATAAAAGCCATAATTCAGGCCATCCCTGACATGATGTTTCAGGTCAAAAGAGATGGAACAATATGCAGTTACAAGCTTTCAATGGAAGAATGCCTTTACGAATCTCCCAATGTACCACTGGGCATAAACATCAATGATGTATTACCCGAAAATATTGCTGCAGAAGAGTTGAAGATCATTGAAAAAGCACTTGAAACAAATAAAATGCAAACAATGCATTACCAGCTGCCCATCAAAGACGAGATGAGAGATTTCGAAGCTCGCATCGTGGCAAGTGGGGAAGATGAAGTAATGTCAGTTGTAACAGATGTCACCGAGATCAAGCAAACTGAAAATTTGCGTAAGAAGGACCTGCTTTTAAAAGAGATCCATCACAGGGTCAAGAATAACCTCCAGGTGATATCAAGCCTGTTAAAACTCCAGTCAAGAAAATTCAACGACCCTCAAGTTATAGAAGCTTTCAGGAAAAGCCAGCACCGCGCAAGATCAATGGCAATTGCACATGAAAGACTATACCAATCACATAATCTCGATGACATCAATTTGAGGAAGTATATTAAAAGTTTAGTTGAATATTTAGTAAGTTCATACGAAGATTTAAGAAAGGATGTCAAAATAAATATAAATGTTGAAGACATAACTTTGGGCATAGATACGTCCATACCACTTGGTTTGATAATTAATGAGATCGTATCAAATTCTCTGAAACATGCTTTCAAGGAAGGCTCCGGTGAGATCAAAATAGAAATGAAACCTGACGGAGAAGAAGGATATGAACTTGTTATTTCGGACAATGGAATTGGATTCCCTGATCACCTGGATTTCAAAAACACTGATTCACTTGGTTTGCAACTTGTGAACTCCCTGGTTGAACAAATTGAAGGTGACCTGGAGCTTAAAAATGAAAATGGTACAGAATTCAAAATAACTTTCAAAGAGCTATCCTATAAAAGAAGGGACTATTCATGAAAAACAAAAAAATAATGATCGTCGAAGACGAAAAAATAGTTGCCATGGACATAAAAGATAGTCTTGAGAATTTTGGATACTCAGTCCCATGTATGGCCTCAAAGGGAGAAGATGCTCTGAAAATGGCAGAGGCATATCATCCAGACCTTATCCTGATGGATATAGTCCTGAAAGGAAAAATGGATGGTGTTGAAACAGCCAGAATAATTCATGATACCCTGAATATACCGATTATTTACTTAACTGCCTATTCTGATGAAAAAACACTCCAAAGAGCTAAAATGACAGCTCCGTTCGGGCATATACTGAAACCATTTGAAGAGAGAGAACTTCGAACAAATATAGAAATTGCCCTTCATAAAAATGAACTGGAAAAAGAAAAGCTCTTCGAAAAAGAAAAGTGGATCACATCTATATTGAACAATATAGGCGATGCAATAATTACCACCGACCCAAAGGGTAAGATAAAACTCATCAACCCTCTCGCCCAGGCTTTGACTGGCTACAGAGAAGAAGAAGCTCTGGGGAAGAACATAGAAGAAATATTCAAGGTTGTTTGCGAAGATACGGGAGAATATGCAGGCAGCCCCACTGATAAAGTCTTAAAAGAAGGTTCATTCTATGGACTTGCTGATCAGACCATACTCATTTCAAAAAATGATAACAATATTCCAGTAGACATCCTCGGATCACCCATCAACAATAGGAACAATGAAACTATTGGAACAGTGATCATCTTCTATGATATAAAAGAAAGGAAAGATATTGAAAAATCCTTTATGAGTTTTAAGACCAATGGAAACACATAACATTTGATCAATCAACAGGAATTCGTTTTGGCTCTTTTATTTTGATCAGCACCATGAAAAATGATAGGATCATCATGATGCCGCAGATATTGAACGGTGCTTCAAAGGAAACATATCCACCCAGAATTCCACCCAGTAGTGGTCCAAGTGCCATACCTGCTGCCTGGGAAGCTGTTATCATACTTATCTTTGAACTTACAGCAGAACCACCCGTAAGTTCCACTGCAAGAGCCATAAGAGGTGTTTCTACTGCAGCCATTGATATCCCCTGCAGAGCCCTCAGACCAATTAACATGTCTATGCTTTCTACCTGACCAAGTCCAATTACTATCGGAACGTTCATAAGTAGGCCCAAAGCAAGGATTCTTTTTCTCCCAAACCTGTCGGAAAGTAAACCCACCGGAGTTTGAAATAGTACTCTCACCAGCACATAGGCGGAAACTGCAATGCTCAACGATAATTTTGTTGTGTTGAGCTTTGTTTCATACTCAGGAAGGAAGGCAAAGATGACCATTATTCCCACCATCATCGTGAATATAGCTATTGCAAGTATCACAAACTGTGAATTATTATCCTGCAACTGCAAAGACTGGTCTGCACTGCCGGAGTCATCATAAGTCTCATTGACAAAGAAATATACCAGCAAGGTACTTAACAGGCCGAGAAATGCACATGCATAGAAAGCAGGGGTGAAACCATACTGATCCACAATGAAACCACCCAGGATCGAGCCACTACCAAAACCAAAGCCACGGAGTGATGAATATATCCCTATGGCTTTTCCCCGGGTATGGGTCGTTGAAAAATGTGTCACCATGGCAACTATTGCAGGAACCATGGCAGCAACGGTAACACCCTGCACCATGCGCAGCAGAACAACAATTTCGAATACATCTGTGTTGGCATACATAGCGGACAGGATGGTGAACCCACCCAATCCCACAAGTACAAAGGGTTTTCTCCGGTTTATCCTGTCAGAAAACTTACCCAAAAATGGCTGGGACAGAGCATTTGAAAATCCAAATACTGTTGCTACGATACCGGCTTTTACAACAAGTGGAACAGCATCGAAATTCGGACTATGAAGGTTGACAATATAAAGGGGAATTAAAAATGCCAGCATTCCTGTACCCAGGTCCTTGAAAAGCTTGGAAAGGGAAAGAACATAGAATTGTATATGAAGCCCTTTTGGATCGGAAACATTTTCCAGTGGGACAGATGGATCTAATCCTTCCATTCGTCACCCTCCAAACTGAACAAATAGGCCACAGTCTTGATTATTCTCATCCTGTATCTGGTAGCAATATAATAACTCAAAAATGCAAGCAAAATGCCGGCAATGAAATCACTTATCCAATGTATCCCCAGATAGAATATGGTGAACTGGATAAGCAGTGCCAGAATTACTACCATTACTTTGAATTTTTTAAGGTCAGTACGGAACACGATAACCAGCATTGCCATTGTAGAAAGGGCAGCGTGCAGGCTTGGAAAGCAATTGTCCAGATAAGGATCAACACTGCTCAATACCTCATATATTATTGGATTGAGCTCATAGAGCAAAGGAACAACAGAAGGCAGAGTATAACCAGTCACCCTAACCGGTGTGAATATGTAGAATGGGAATGCCACGAGATAAATGATAGTTATTGAAATAGCATACTCCTGCAGAGCTTCCACTTTTTTAGTACTGATGAGTACAACAAAAGTGAATATCAGAAGGAAGGAAAATCCGAATATATATATGAATGCACTGAAGTAGGTCAGCCCCGGAGTCATGATATTCTGGAAAAGACTTACAGTACCCCCTTCAAGTAAAAAGATGTACTCCGCCAGTTCATAATATGGAACTATATTGAGATAGTCAACGATAAGATTCTGGAACTTCACAAATAGGTAAACAAAAGAAACGATCAACAGGTAAGGCAGTAAATTGAAAAACAAATAGTAAGCATACTTACCTTTCAAGCTGATATCAGCATATTTTCTCCTGTGATTCTTAGGTACGAAGATATAGTAGGCAAGAAAGCTCAACAATAATACAACTGGCACAATTATTGACATCAAAGGTATATTTGTCATCTATTTGCCACACCACCAAAATCCACTCATCCGCAATTTATTATTTAATAACCCAACATGATTAATTTTTTGCATGAAAAGCAATTCAAAATATGTGAAAACAGGACTTGGGCAAGTCCTGATCGCAGAGAACAAAAATTCGAACTTTATTCAACAACAACTATCCCACCTGGAGTCCAGGGATGGGTGACTATCTGATAGTCATAATTTCCAGGCTCTTCGAAGGTGAAACTATAGGTATCCCCTTCCCTCATGGTTTGTGACTGGAAAATATTTCCTTTGATTATCTGGGCAGGATGGTCATTCTTAACCCATTTTACAGTATCACCAGCTGAGATGGTAACAACATAAGGATCGAATGCATAGTTCTCCAGATAAACGATCACTGTTTTTGGCCCTGTAGTATTTGTTTCATTATAGACCCCGGTACCATCCAGATCTTCCTGTAATTCTTCCCCTTCATCCACAGTATCCTGCACATCTTCCATATCCGAAGATGTATCTTCCACACAACCTGCAAGGAACAGGAAACAGAATATCATAAAAATTGCAAATATCTTTTTCATCATTTGATCACAGAATCCTTATTTGTGGTTCATAATTTGAAGAGTCTGCATATTAATGTTTGCAAAAAAGTTTAGCTTCTTTCCCTTTGCAAGCGATACATCTCTCCAATGCGCTCAATAGTCTCGACATCCTCGACCGATTTATCATCCCTTATATTGACAAGCCGGGGAAAGCGCAGGGCATAACCAGATTCATAGTTGCTGCTCTTCTGGATCTCCTCAAAAGCCACTTCGAAAACTACCTCGGGCTTCAGTTCGATCTCCTTGCCGGATTCCATCACGATAAGCTCGGAAAACATCTCAGTTAGCTCTGTAAGTTGCTCATCTGAAAAACCAGTAGCCACCTTACCTACAGGCAGGAACCTGCCGGTTTGATTATCATGACATGCCAGTGCATAGGAGCCCATTAAGCTGGTACGTCTACCATATCCCCATTCAGCACCAATTACTAAGAGGTCCAGGGTTTCCATCACAGGCTTCTTTTTCAACCAGTTCTTGCCACGTTTTCCAGGAGAGTAAGGCGAATTTGGATTCTTGATCATTATACCTTCATGCCCCCCCTTAAGAGCCTCAGTGTATATCCTGTCAACCTCTTCCAGATCGTTTGTTACTACCTGAGCATCAACATGAATGGTGGTATCGTTCTCAACACATGATAAGAGCAGTTCCCTTCTCTTAACAAGAGATTCTTCTATCAGATTTTCTCCGTTAAGATACATTATATCAAATAGATTAAGCGTCAGTGGAATTTCCTTTGCAGTGGAACTAACATCGTGCTTTCTTCTGAAACGCTTCAGTATGTCCTGGAATGCCCTGGGCCGTCCATTCCCATCTATTGCAACAGCTTCACCATCGAGTATTGCAGTATCGGCATGTACGAATTTTCGGACAGATTCCACGATATCCGGGAGAGAATGTGTGATATCCTCAAGCCTGCGGGAATAAAGGATCACATTGTCACCATCCTTGTGTATCTGTACCCTGGCACCATCGAACTTCCACTCGATGGCAGCCTCTTCCATATCTGAAAGTGCGGATTCCACCGAAGGAGTGATCTGTGCAAGCATCAGCTTGATAGGACGGTTCAGTTTAAGACCAAGTCCACGCACTGCATCCGCTCCACCTTCTTTAGCAGTCGTTGCAACAAGTCCCATATCGTTGGTGAGCATGAAGCCACGTTCCACATCCTCGGAAGGAACATCGAATGCCTTTGCAATGGCATCTCTTACTAGCCCCTCCCCAACACCTATCCTCAGCTCTTCTATGGCAAGTAGAGAAATATAACCAACTTCTTCGGATGAAGCTGAATTAAAAAGATACTGCAGATTCTTTATCTTGGATGCCTGGGAACCTTTACCTGACACCTTTGAAATATCCCTGAAGCGTTCAAATACCTCTAATATGGATAATTCATGTTTCTCTTCAAGAAAAGATGAAAAAGTTGCCTGTCCTTTGGACTTCTTGTTGAGTGCCAGGACAGCCGTCTTGCCAATATCACCAGTGTCCCTGACAAGTTCCTCTATATCCTTTACAGAAATACCTGCTGCCTTGGCAAGTGCGGAAAAGAGAATTCCGGCACCAACGCCAACTTCCTCATAACTCCAGGCAGGAAATATCTCACCCATCACAAAGTGAGTTACCACAGGGAGTTCATCAGGAGTTACACTGTCAAACAGATCAGCAACAAGTGCAGTCATGTCAAGTGAACCTGAAGTTTCCTCTATCACCTTACATGCCTGTGCGAATTCTCTGAAACTTGTCATATGACCTCGTAGATTTCAGATGATATCTGAATTATTCCCTGTAGATGGAAATAATATCACTCAATATGGCACTTGCAGTTTCTATCGAACCCGCACCTCTGCCAGTAATTGTGACAGGGCCGGATATATCGGTTTGCAAGGATGCAACATTGAGGGTTCCGCCAACAGCGAGTGGGTTATCCTTTGGAACAAGTTTTGGGGCGACATTGATCTTGCTGCCACTTACCTCACCTATCAGCTTGATATCATAGCCATCATTGTGGGCCATAAGAAGTGCTTCAGGTGTTATTTTGGTAATGCCGGTCACAGTTACGTCCTTGTAAGTAGCATTCATCCCAAATATGGCATTTGCAAGTATCACAAGTTTGCAGGCAGTGTCTATACCTTCAACATCATAGGTAGGGTCGGTCTCTGCAATACCCAGTTCCTGGGCTTCTGCCACCATCTGCTCGTAAGGAGCATGCTCTTCCATCATGCGACAGAGTATGTAATTACAGGTACCATTTAAGATACCCTCCATGCTCAGTATCTTGTTACCTGCAAGAGTTTCGGATGCAAGATTAATAATAGGCATTGCACCCCCTACGGTAGCTTCGAACTTGAATTGGGAACCCGAACTCTTTGCTATTTCGCCAAGTTCACAGTACTTAAGTGCAAGAGGTCCTTTGTTGGATGTCACAACATCAATACCCTTCTCAAAAGCAGCTACCATGTTATCAAGTCCCACACCACCAGTATCAATATTTGTAGGGGTGGTTTCTATGACAAGCTCGTGATCAATGGTCTTTATTATCTCAGTACCACTTATGTTATCAGTACCTACAGTACCCTGTTCAGTCTTTCTGGAAAGGACGGCAGAAAGATCAAGACCATTGGAATCTACTGCTGCGGTTCTTGAATCTGCTACTGCAACGACCTTAAGGTCGATACCTATATTCTTCAAATAATCGCTTTTTGAGAGTATGACCTTTGCAACACCCTGGCCCACAGCCCCAAATCCTATAATAGAAGCACGTATCGTTTTCACTTACATCAACCTCAGTTCGCTTTCTATCGGCTCTATAACCAGCAAGTCCTTCTCCTTGGCAATCTTTTTGAGCAGATTGATCGTAGAATTAAGGTCTTCCCTGTTGACAGCGTCTATCTTTAAGGAAGCTGAAGAAGGCATATCTATCTTTGGCATTGAAAGGTTAAGATCAACGACTTCTGCACATCCCGTATTATCGATCTTATCGATAGTATCCTGTATGTCTGTATGAACTATATGACCTATCAATAGCACAGCCCCATGTTCAAGATAGCGTTTCTCGTCAACACTTACAACGCCTATACCGCTTTCCTCGAATCTGGAAATAATGTCATCGAGCTTGTCAGATTTTATCTCAAACACGACCTGTACAGGAATTGTACCACGGGGTGTCCTTTTTTCATGGTGATGCACCACTGTGATCAAATTGCCTTTAAAGTCTGAAATTGGATTCAGTGCAAGAAGTAATTGCCCGGGAATATCCTTTAATTCAAGGTCCATTGAAACTCGCATGTACTACCTCATATGATAATAAATTCTAATAAAATTACATTAAGTGATTTCTCTATTCATATTCATTAAATGCAGTTATACATTTTGGTTTATTTACTCATAACCTTCCAAAACAATAACATTACCACGGCCTTTCCTAAACTTTCGAACAATACCCCGGTCCTCAAGGTCCGAGACCATCAGACTGACCTTTGCCTCAGAATACTTGACTTTTGTTCGAAGTTCCTTCTGGGTCATCCTTCCACCGGAGCTTGCTATAATGGCAAGCATTTCCTGAAGGTCATCCGGCAGGGACTGATCATCAGCAACAGGATAATCAGGCATGGACTCAGCTTGAACATCATGAACCTCCGGCTGCTCCACCAAAACAACTTCACCACCCCTATTCTTACCTTTTGTGTAAAAATAAAGTCCAAGAACCGCTATAGCAGCAAGGGCGAATGCAAGTAGAGAAACATAACCTTCTCCCTTTTCATCTTCTGCAAGGGCTGCGATCTCCTCAAGTTCGGAAAAATCGTTTTCATTAAATGTACCAGGCAGATATGTAGGTGTTAGTAGTAGATCCAGTACGTAATCACCATTATCACTTATGGTGATCTCTTCCTCGGTGTAGTAGACGAGTGTCTGGTTACTATAATATTTTGCTGTAATCAGATAATCACCCGGCGGTAGATTAAAAGAATACAACCCGTACTTTGCAAGTATGGACTGGGAAGGAGTTGAGTTCACCTCCACAATGACATTCTCAAGCGGAGAAAAGGTATCCCAATCGTAGACAGCGCCGTGAATACTTGCCGTATCATTTGCAGCTGTTACCAGGATGCTACATATGAGAAACGCTATGATCAATATGCAAAGTATCTTCTTATCTGACACAAGAGGTATATTTATGAAGTGATGGCATATAATGTTTTCTTAATAATGATTTTTAAAGTATGATAAAGTTTTAAACCCAAAAATAAAGCTATTTAAGTCTCTAAAAAGAGAACGTAAAGACAGGCGAAGTAAGTAAAGTAAAGCATGCTTATATCCGCATCTGATAATCGGGTAATTGCAAGTAAAGCATATTGCCAATATTGCAGCTTGCAGACACAAACCAATAATAAGGGAAATGAAAAAGGAGTAGGACTATGAAGATCAGAACAATAACATGCATTGCTGTGGCACTTATGTTAGCCACCGTATTTACAGTAGGTGCTTTTGCAGAACCTATCCAGGATTGTCTAAAGGACGGAACATGTGATAACTTCAATAACGACTGCGATGGTGACAGACTACAAGACGGAACATGCGACAATTACATCAATAATTGTGCTGGCGACCAACTCAGAGATAGATCATGTGACAAATGCAGCATTGATTGCAATGGTAACCAAAAGCATGATCGCGACAGGATTTGCCAAGACCTGTAATACAGTTACTATTAGATAAGTCACGACCATGGATAACTGGTAACATTATATTCAAAGATTTAAAGAGATAAAGAGGGAAACACAATGAAAAACACAGGATTTAAGATAATTGCTTACTTCGCTGTTGCCATTATGCTGGTAAGTGTTCTATCTGCTGGTGCACTTGCGGCTTCAGACAACGGAATGAACGGCAACAACGGAGTTTCAAATGATACTGAGGAGAACGAAAGTTCTACAGCTGAAGAAATTGATGACGACAACGACGATGCACCTGGCATACAGCAACAGGACAGAGATCGGGATATGGTCAATGCGGATGATGATGCGCCAAGGAACCAGAATGCAAATAAAATAAGGGACAAGGTAAAGCAGGCAAAGGATGCACGTGCCAATTATATGGATGCAAAGGACAACTTTGCAAAGATAAAGGCCAATAACAAGAACCTTGATTCAGAAGAAGCACTTCAGGCAGCTAAGGATTATCTTGATGCAAGCATCGACCGTATGATTAGCCTCATTGAAAGCAATGAGAATATTGATGACAGCTACATTGAGGAACTGGAAGCAGAGAAGGAAGAACTTGCAGAAGCTAGTACAAGAAAAGAACTTGCGGAAGCTGCCAGGGACATAAACAAGATCTGGAAGGATGCACGCAAAGAGCAGGTAGCCGATTCAGCAAAGAACATCAACAACAGAATGGTGTCTGTTTTGAGGACATCGAATGCACTCAGTGTCCGCCTTGAGAATGAGATCCAGCGCTTGAAGGATAACGGCGAAGATGTTGAAGAACTTGAAGAGATGCTTGATGAATATAAGGAGCACATAACAGAAGCTGAGGAAAACTACGAGCAGGCAAGGAACACCTTCAGAGAGGGAGATGCAGAATATGGTGAAACCCTCAGGTACATGAATGAGGCAGGTAAGAACATCAATCTGGCAAATCTCGTGCTCAAGGACATACTCAAGGATATCAAAGAATACAGACAAGGTGTTGTCCTTCTTAGCGGAACTGGTACTCTCGAAGCAAAAGGCGAGGGAACTGCAGTGCTTTCAGGTGACCTCCTCCTGGGAATCACAGCTACCGATGCAAAGCTTGTGGTCAAGGATATGGCTGGTGATGCAGCCATCAATACCGATGATGCAAACTATGAATCCTCAAATATCGATTCAGGCAACAGTGACGACAACAACCGTGCTTTTGTATTCCACGACCTCAGCGGAAATGTGACTATCGAGGGTAGTCGCCTTACAGTCATGCTGCGTGGAGACGACATCTCACTTACCGCTGAAGGAACAGGCTCCGTAGTGCTTGCAGGAGAGGGAACTTACACCACTAGCAAGGACGGAGAGATTACCGATGGCGAATGGGCCGAGAGTCAATATGATGAAGACGATGAAGAAGAAGTAGATGAGGAAGTAGAAGACGAAAGTGATGAAGATATCGAAGATTCAGATGATGAGAATGGACCTGATGACGATTCAACAGACTCTGAATCAGAAAACGATGAAGAGGAATCAGATGAGGGAGATGAATCTGACGATCCTGAAGATGATGAAAGCCAGGATTCTGACAGCGACTCCGAAGATGAGAACAACAGTTAAGGGGATATGAGAATGTCAAAAATGAAATACATTTTCGTGCTGGCTGTTGTCATGTTGGGTCTGGTGTTGTCCGGATGCGCTGATAAAACCACCACAGAAGAACAAGAAGAAGTTATCACTGAGATCTCAGACGTGAGTGCTGCTGATACAGCATTCAGTGAAGAAGGCATAGAGCTTACCGATACTGAGATAGAAGATCTTGAAGCAGAGCTGGCTGAGATAGAAGCACTCCTTGAGGAGATTAACTCAGAGGAAAATATTTCAATCGAAGAGATATGAATGATTATTCGTTCATTCTCTGCCTTTTTTATATCCCAAAGATTATTTTAGAATGTAACAGATATGTTTTTATAGAAGAACAATCAACCTATTGTTGCGTTTAAAGACTTGTAAAGTTAGCTCTACGAGGAAAAACATGGGAAATATGATAAAAACCACATTATTGTTAGCATCACTTACTGGCCTGCTGGTAATTGTAGGACGCATTATCGGTGGTCCTTCAGGAATGGTGATTGCTTTTCTCTTTGCGATCGTCATGAACTTTGGTAGTTACTGGTACAGTGACAAGATCGTACTGAAAATGTACAAGGCACAGGAAGTATCTTCTGCAGAAGCACCGCAGTTGTATGGAATTGTGCAGAAGCTGGCCATGCGTGCTGATCTTCCCATGCCAAAAGTATATATTGTCAATACATCCATGCCAAACGCATTCGCAACCGGCAGGGATCCGCAGCATGCAGCAGTAGCTGCCACTTCAGGAATACTCGACCTCCTCAGCCCGGAAGAGCTTGAGGGAGTACTGGCACACGAGCTTGGACATGTCAAGAACCGTGACACATTGATCAGTGCAGTTGCAGCAACTATTGCCGGTGTGATCACCATGCTCGCTACCATGGCAAGGTGGGCAGCGATCTTTGGAGGAATTGGCGGAAGAGATGATGACGGTAATAGTATTATTGGATTCATTGCCCTGGCAATCGTAGCACCTCTGGCAGCCACAATAATCCAGCTAGCAATATCAAGGTCCAGAGAATTTGCAGCGGATGCAGAGGGAGCACGCATCTCACAAAAACCATGGGCACTTGCAAGCGCCCTTGAGAAACTGGAACATGGAAGCTCACAATATCGCCCAGGAAGGGGAGATGTACAGGCATCACAACACACTGCGCATATGTTCATTGTGAACCCGCTAAAGGGAAGCAGCCTTATGAACCTATTCAGGACACATCCTGCAACAGAAGAGCGCATCAGGCGTCTTCGCACAATGTAATTCCAGATGAACAAAAAAAATAATTAATACATAAAGAGGCTTGTCTGCCCGGACTCCACCAGGTGGATCACCTCTATACCATTTTCTTCTATTTTTGTCGAAAGGTAATGCCTGTGACAACCTTTGGGATTCTTCTCAGCACACATCAAAACAACTTTCTGACCTTCCGAATTGATCTTTTTTATCAGAGTCATTAAGCGGGTAAAACTTTGCATGAACTCATCAGTTTCCATGTACTCGACATACTTCGAGTCTCGCATGCCACCAACCCCTTCACAATGGTAATAGAGTATGCAGTTCTTTGGCAAGGTATCCCGTAGCGATTCGCCATTGAACTCCTCAAAAGTGGAGTGCGGATATCTGCGAATATCCACAAGGTTGCTGATGCCATTATCCATTAACATCTGAATGAACTCATCCGGCGTTCTGCCGCCATATCCTATAGTATAACATCGATCGGTTTGCGTCATCAGTAAGGTTAATAGGCAAAAGTACAATATGTAGTTATTCGATGCTAAAGGGAAGGAAATCAGATCATAGAGATATTATTTCCGCTAATTTCCCATTATCTCCATTTTAAGGAAAGAGGATAAAATGAAAGTTTCTGTTGGAATTTCAAGTGTCAGTGGTGAATTGTTTGCACCACCTTCAAAAAGCTATACTCACAGAGCAATAACCATTGCAGCGTTATCTGACGAGTCTGTAATTCACAGGCCGCTTCTGTCCGCCGACACCCTTGCAACTGTGAGGGCAAGTGAGGCATTCGGAGCAGATATTGAGAAAATGGATGACAAATTAATAGTTCATGGGGTGAAAGGCAAACCCAAGATTCCTGATAACATAATAGATGTCGCAAATTCCGGGACAACCCTCCGTTTTATGACTGCTGTTGCGGCACTTACAGACGGTGTGACAGTTCTGACAGGTGACAGTTCAATAAGAGGCAGGCCAAACCAGCCCCTTCTGAATGTTTTGAACAAGCTGAACGTTGATGCATATTCCACACGTGATAATGGATGCGCACCTCTTGTGGTCCGCGGAGGAATTAAAGGCGCTATTACAATGATAGACGGCTCCATAAGCTCCCAGTTCATATCAGCCCTACTTATCGCATGCCCGCTGACCACACAGAGTACTACCCTCTCCATCAAGGGAGAGATGAAATCCAGGCCTTATGTTGATATCACAACTGAACTCATCGAGAAAGCAGGTGCAGAGATACTTGTGGAGGAAGGCAACAACATCAAATTCATCATCCCGGCAAACCAGAAGTATAATCTCAAAGAATACACTGTTCCAGGAGATTTCTCATCAGCCTCATACCTGCTGGCTGCCGCCGCGATGACAGGATCAACTATTACTGTTAAAAATCTCTTCCCTTCAAAACAAGGAGACAAGGCCATCATTGATGTGCTCAGGCGCATGGGTGCCGAAGTACGATGGGATGAAGATAATGGAATTGTCAGGGTTACTGCAAAGGAGCTTAAGGGAACCACTTTCGATGCAGGCGCAACGCCTGATCTTGTACCCACTGTTGCCGTGCTTGCCGCATGTGCAGAAGGCATTACCGTTATTGAGAATGCAGAACATGTCCGCTACAAGGAAACTGACAGACTGCACGCAATGGCTCTGGAGCTGAGCAAGATGGGGATCACAGTAAAAGAAGAGCCGGACCAGTTAACCATTACCGGAGGAAAACTCAGGGGTGCAGATGTACATGGATGGCATGACCACAGAATAGTCATGGCCCTGACAATAGCCGGAATGGTAGCAGGTAACACAACCATTGACACTGTTGAATCCGTGGCTATATCCTATCCAGACTTCTTCGATGAGATGAGATCAATAGGCGCAGATATCAATACGATCTGAATAATGAGATTAGTTCAAATGATCTGAAAGGCTTTCCTTTCATATCATTACTTACATACAATATCTGCAAATTTCTTTTTTATTGATTCTCACTAGCCAGAATCAAATTTATATTGAATATAGAATACATGAAATGATCTTAAAACAGTAGCAGAATGAGCTTGATAATCAATTTCTCAGATTTATTATCTGAATGAAAAAAGTAGGTTCTGCGAAAATTGAACTAAAAAGAAAAAAAGTAGGCAAAAAGCCTACTTTGGCCTATGGCCTGAAATTTACTTTGCTGGAATGATGAGTGATCTCTCACCAGCAGGCTCGAACTCTTTGAGACATCCTCTTGCGAACTCCTTCCTTGGTTTGGAGAAGTCGAATGGCATGAGGTCGTCTGCGAAGCAGACCTTGATAAGTGGGTTGACTGCGAATGCGTCTCCGCGTCCTGCGTGTGCAGCGGAGGTGATTGCAGCGTATCCACCCTGGTGACCTACGTTCATTGCGTAGTTTGGATAGTTTGGTCCACGCAGTTCAACAGCCAGACCTTCGTCGGACTGGTATGAGAGTACGTTGGTTGCACCACACTGATCCTGCAAGTCGTATCCGAAGAAACCAAGACGTCCGTGTGCTTCCTTGTGCAGGTACATTGAAAGGTACCATGCGGAAAGACCAGCGTTTCCGTTTCCTGTTGCAATAGCGGTTGCGGAACCTGCTGCTGCGGAAAGACTTGTTGCTCTCTGGGATCCACCGAAGTGGTCTTCGAGGGTTGTTGGATACTTCTCGTAGTTTTCGAGACCGTAGATTGTAGATTCTGTTGCAATGTCCTTAACAACTTCGAGGGTTGCCTTGACCTTGTTGTCAGTACCTGTTGTTGCTGCACCATCATACTTGTCGTTGATGTAGTCTACGTTGTAGTAGAGGTTGTCATCAAGGATGTTGTTGGTGTAACCTGCAGTTGCGTACTGAGTGAAACCTACACCACCAGACATGTATGAACCGAGCCAGATCTGGTCGTAGAGCATACATCCAGCACCGACTACTTCAAGAGCAACGTTTGCTGGGTCTTCTGGGGTCTTACGGCTGGTCTGGATTATATCGGAGAAGTGTCCGAAGGAAATTCCACCAGGCTCGTTAGGTCCACGTGCACGTCTTGCTGGAAGCATTTCTCCCATTGAGATAACACCAGCATGCTTTGCTGCGTATGAAAGGTCAGCTACTGCTGCTTCACCAGCACACATGCTGTATGCTGAAATGAAGGACATACCGACCTGCATAGCCATCCATCTGCTTGTCTGCGCACCATCGGTTACTCTGCTGACAATTGTTGGAATGTGTGCTGCCTGCCAGGATGTCTTGCCTACAGCTGCTTTGATTGCTTCTGCCTGCTCTGCAGGGAACTGCTTGTTGATGTCGATGAGGAACTGGCTGTCTATTTCATCTGCAAGTTCATCGTCACCGGTGAAGATCTTTACAAAACAGTCATCTACAAGTGCTGGGTGTGTCTCGACCATGTGTTCCTGGACAACTGCTCCACCAGGAAGTGCGTGGTTGAGTGTCTCAAGGTAGTGGTTGATTGTTTCTGGTGTGACTTCGATACCGAGTCTCTTCTCGAGGGTCTCGTGTGCCATGTCCATACCGACAACTACGGTTCTTCTGATGTCATCCCACATCTGCTGCATTGCAGCGTTGTTGACGTAGTGGAGGTCATCTACTTCGACCATGTCGTCAGTGCCTGAAAGGAATGATGGTGTGATTGCTCTCTGACCGAGAGGGATACCACCACAGTGCATCATTGGGTTGTAACCTACAAGGCCTCTCTTTGCTGCAAGATCTTCACCAGCTTTTCTCATCTCTATTTTACGTGGATTCTGGTCTACACCAAGTCTGTGGTAGTGTCCGACCATATCAGTGATCTCGCCACCTTCCATCTTGTTGGTGCCGTGTTCCTTTGTCCACTTAATCTCCATGTGTTTTGCAAATCTTCTCTGTCTGTCATCTGCCATTATCATCACCTCAGTTCTGTGGCTTGAAGCCGTAGGTGGTTCTCTTGTCAAATACCCTGTGTACCCATTCAATGACTTCTGCGTCGTCTCTGAATGCAACGTTGTCTACACGGTATATGGTTGTTCTCTTTGCTGCTTCTTCTGCAGACATTGGCTTACCAAGAACTACCTTCTTGTCGATTGGTCTGCCTACCTGGTCCTTGTGCATGATTACAGTGCCGTTTTCTACTCTGCATCTGTCAAGCATGTCGAACATAAGACCGTCTTCTGGAAGTCTGAGTGAGTGTCCGTGCACTGTTGCGCCTCTAAGTCCACCGAGTGCTGGGCATGTCATTTCTGTTTCCAGCTGGAACTTTGCGATCTCTTCCATGTCTCTTTCACGAGCTTCAACGACCTGACGACCGGAAAGTGTACCTGGGTCGACACCTCTGAAGTTGATAGCTGCCATGTAAGATCTGAAGTATGGTGTTGCTGGTGCATTGTACATTGAGTCTGCAAACTGTACGTACCTTACTCTGTCACCTGCAGCTGCACCAGGGGTTGGTGCTACGATTTCCCTGATTGAACACTCTGGCTCGCCCATTTCTGCGAGTGGTGGGTGTGTGCTTGGGTAGTCGCTACCTGGTGCACGGTGTCCGAGAATCATTGCCAGATCGTCATCTGCGACGTCTCTGAGCTTCTCAACTTTACCGGACATGTGCTTTCTTCTGTTTTCAGCAACTGATGTTGCTCCTGGATAAAATTGTGGTTCATATGCCATAATTATTCACTCCTAATTCTCTAATGATCTCATTGTGCTTTTCACGGCTTTGACGAGTTCGTTCAGTTTTTCTCTCGAACATGATTCCCCTCGTGTAATTCCGGTCACAATTTCCATCACCCTTCCTTTTGCTAAAATATCACTTTTCTTTGGCTTCACATATCTTGTCTTTACCCCTGCCATTGCAAAATCCTCGAAATCTACGAGGGTCTGGCAAACAACTACTGCAGGAATATTTACTTCCTCAAGAATTGCTTTTACCTTCCGTACCACATGATCTCTGATGTTACCAGTGTGGATCACAGCAACTTTGTGCCTGTTGATCTGTGCAATTTCTTCGGGGCTTATTCCGAATGAACCGGAACCCACATTGGTATCCGGAACACCAGAGCCGGTGTTCAGCACAAGCACACTTACCTGGATCTCCTCGCGACGCATTCCGTATGTGAGTTCACAAACGGGTTTTGTGATATGTCTTCTGCCGGGACTCATTGCAATTGCTATCACATCAGGTCTTCCGGTTTCGGAAAGAGTACCGCGCTGGGCAAGTCCTCCGCCTCTACCAAGACCCATACCGTGTCTGCAATCAACAACCTGTGTTTCCCGACCGAACATGATCAAGCGTCCTCAGATTTCAAGATACATACTGGGAGATCCTTCAGTTTTCCTTTTGGATCGGTCATTCCGGTCAGCAAGGGATCAGCACCAGGACCACGCTTTGCATAGTCAGTGACTGTCTGCTTTCTGGGAATGAAGAGTCCTTCTCTGAATTCAAATGTGAACGGAAGTACTTTTTCACAAACTTCCCTTATCTGCTCCTTTACATCTGCGTTCGCAACCTCTAAACGGATGCTACCAACAGATACTACAAGCTCAATTGACTGACCTGCGACCTCGATAACTTTATTCCCACGATGATTCACAACTTCTCCGGTAGCCGGACCGTATGGAACAGTTTGGGGAATACGAGGACCGTGGATAAATAGTCTTATAATACCATCTATCTCAGCAATCTCACCCAGCAATAACTGAGCAGTTTCTGGTTTGAGCAATCTTGAAGGAAATATTTCAAGCTGCACATAATCTTCTTCGGGGAAAGTGTCTGCCATTTTTATTTTCCTGTGATATTTTAGGAGGGGGTTGCGTCTTAGAGAGCTCCTGCCACTGCTTTAACTGGCTCCTTAAACTCTGGAATAGATCCAAACACGTTACCTACAAGTGCTGAGGTCTTCTCCACTGTGGACATCTGTGTTCCTGCATCAAGTGAGCAAGCTGCACATACACAAGGAATTGCGAAACCTCTGGAGTGCCTGGTTACAACGTGGTTACCGTTGAAGATACCTGGTCCACCGCCACCATAGATGGAGTGACTGAAGAATGAGAAACCTACTGCAGTACCCTGTGCTCTACCCATGTCACAGCCAGGAAGGCCTGTTTCCTTCTCAAGCATATCGTTGAAGTAGAGGATAGTTGAAGATACATTCTGAGCTGCCCTTCCGGCACCACAGTTTACAAGTGTTGCTGCAAGCTGACCTGCTGCTGCACATGCATTCCACATGGAAACATCGTTTGCCTTGTAGAAGTTGTATCCGGATGGTGCGGTCTTATCGACTGAGATAACACCAAGCTCAAGAGCTCTGTCTACAACGGACTGGATCACAGTACCAACTGTACCTTCCTTACCGTTCTCTTTGACCATGTCGTAAACAACGTTGTTTGCGTTGAAGCCCTGGTAAGCGAGACCAAGTAACTGGTGTCTCTCGAAAGGACCTACAGCGTTACCCATTTCGTACATACCAACCTGTTCGAAGATGGATGAGAGTGCTGCTGCATTCATTGCTCTTCTGCCACTGATTGCTGCAATGTGGTTTGTTGTGATGTTCCTCATTGAGAAACCAAGACCTTCATTCTGCTGTGGGATACTGAGGATGGATGCGATGTTTCCACCGGACATGTCCATTGTCTGTGGGTAGCTTCCCCATACAGCGGACTTTACGATAGGTGCATCGAACATGTCAGTGTCGAACATGTCAATGATTGTCTGTACAACTGCTGCACCGGTTACGGTACTTGCAGATACGAAGTCAGCACCAACCTGTGCTCTTACGCTTGGTACCTGGACGATCATCTGCTTTCCGCCACCAAGTTCCTTTACATTGGTGTCGTCGCCTTCGTCTACCATAACGAGCTTTGCAACTGCATCCTGGATTGCACCTGCATTGTCAATGATATCGTAGTTGAGTTCCCTACCAAGGATCTTCTTTGCTTTGCCACCCATTGAACCGGTCTTAAGTGCTTTCTCGATACCTGCGAGATTGACTGCGACTGTCCTCTTGGTGTCTTTAATGATAGTCTGTATTGCTGCGTTTCTCGTTGGCGCAATTGCGAGAAGATCAACGCCACTTTCCAACAGTTTACCTCTGTCGTCGTAAATGTCTATTTTATCAGACACGTATATTTTCCTCCTATGTTTCTATTCAAAAATCACCCATCATGAAAATGTACAGTTGAGTAACTGAATTTCAATTCCTCTGTACCACATAATTATACCTGTACAAGTCACAGTTAATGGGATGCTCGGATTAATTAAGATACTATGACGTTTAAACCTTTTGGATTGGTCCTACGGAATTCAGCACTCATCGGTGACAAATAAAATATATTGAGTAATATAATTTTTAATGTGTTGGATATAGCACTTGTTAGTAACAATTCACAGAGTGAACTATCCCAATATTTATAAACTATTGAATATCGTAGAAAAATCGAAAAAATACAGATATATAAAGGTACCCTTTGTATTCCATGCCATCAACAAAACATCAGCTACAACCACAAAAGTTTATAACATACATATTATGTACAAACTCATTATGGAGATCACTGCTGATGTTGGAGGAAATCCCGGAATCGACTGCAAGGGATTCTGTGCTTACTGCTATTTTAAGAAAGTAAAAGAAGTAGAGCCGTTCGGTTGCAAATACTGCCTTCCCTTTAGCAAAGGCTGTGATTATTGCTCCAGAGGCGTAAGAGAAGCATATTCAAGTTTTAAACCTGCTGAATACGTATTTCAGGAAACTCACCAAAAGATGCGTTACACCCAGGAGGATATTGACAAGATAACCATTAGCGGAGGCGGGGATGTCAGCTGTTATCCCGATCTTCTGAACCTTGCAGCCAACCTGTCAAAATTCGAAGTTCCGATCCACCTTGGATACACAAGTGGAAAAGGATTCACAGAAGGGGATGAAGCCGATTATCTCATCCAGTATGGAGTTACAGAAGTGTCATTTACCGTCTTTGCCACAGATCCTGAGCTCAGAAGGAAGTATATGAACGACCCCTCACCGGAGATATCCCTGCAGGCACTGGAGAAGTTCTGCCAGCACTGCGAAGTCTATGGTGCCATTGTACTTATCCCGGGAGTTAATGACGGAGAAGTTCTCGAGAAGACACTTAGTGACCTTGAAAAAATGGGTGCAAAGGGAGCCATACTCATGCGCTTTGCCAATAAACGCGAAGAGGGGCTGATACTTGCTAACGCTCCTGTTATGGAAGGCATAGAATCACATAGCATAAGCGAATTTACAGAAATTGTACGCACTGCGGCAGAAAAATACGATCTGCGAATCACAGGAACACCCCTTGAGGACCCACTTATTGGCTCTCCTTTTGCCATAAGGAATGAGGAAGAGGCATTTGCAAAACTCCCTGCGGTAACAAAGGACGCAACAATTCTCACAAGCAGGGCATCTGTTGAGCGTCTTGCGGAAATATTTGAAAAGCTCGAAAGTACCGTTAATGTAGTTGCTTTGGAGAAGGATATTGGATGCCTCATAACAATAGAGGATTTCCAGGCACTTGATCTTACCAAGGTCAAGGAAACAGTGATCATTCCAGGAAGGGCTTTTGTTCATGACCCCGAAGTTAAAGAAGTACTTTCCAAAGACGGGATCGAGAGATTCATACGCAGAGGACCTGAGATGCTTACATACGATGGAGAAATGTCCATCGGGATGACAAAAGAAAAGGTTCTTGACTTTGAAGTGGAACAACTCACGGAGCTTATCAATGAGATAAACGCCGTTGGAATAGCTATAAGCTGAATCACATAAATTCAGACAAACCCATCTGCTTGGATTTGTCATTCTCGAACAGGGATTTCATATCCAGGCCGATGAGCTCTATTCTCTGTTTTGTGTAGCTGGAGACATTATAGTCTTTAGCGACCTTTTTTGAAACCTCGAGATACTTTTTCACTGAGCCTTCATGGACAGTAAGAATCACAGTACCACCGCATTTAGGACAAACTCCTGTCAAAGGCGGACGGCGGAATTTTGCACTGCACTTAAGGCATCTTGTACTCTGTCTTGAAAATGCCCTGAGGTTACCGAACATATCCGGAAGGAAATGTGACATCAAAACCCTTTCCGCAACATCTGACGCATCCACTGCACGGATCTTGTCAGCAAGAGCGAGTTGAGCATCCATCTTCTCCACCATACTGCCAAGGGTCTTGTACGCACTATTCAGCGGACCTGCGGCAACATCAGTAGTATCATGCGTAAACATGAAGTGATCATATTGCTCAGGAGTTCCCAGCCTGCCACTCACAAGGTCGATCTTCTTCTCAAACTCCTTGGGATTGGTATATTCAAGAGTGGCTTCGTAGAATTCAAGAGGATAGTGGTCGCAGACATCAATATTGTGCGCCTCCTTATCAACCTCACTTGGATCGATACGGGTGGTAAGCACAAGAGGAGCATCCATCTGCCCACCCCTCTTGTCGGGTAGATAATTACGAGAGAAGTTAATGAGCCCATCCATCAGCAGCATTACACAATCCTCATCACCATCACAGTTACGCCTTTTTGCAGCATGGAAGAAAGGATGTGCATAACCCACGGATGCCTTTGTAAAACCCACGAGCCTGCCAAGAACACCGGCGGAAGTATGCGGCGCCAGACCCATCAAAAGAATACCCACAATATCATGAATGTTCTCTGCTTTGTAGTAAGGCTCCTCATGATAGTATTTTACAAGAAGGTCGTCAATGTACTGGGTAGTACGCAGGAGATACTCACCACAGTCATAAGAAACAACCAGATCCTGCACCTTAAGGCAAATTACCTGATCATCACGTTCAAGAGGATTACCATATATGTCCTCCGTGTATCCCAGTTCCTTTATCCTCTCAAAAGGAACATCAATTTCATCAGGCCTTATATGCGTCAGAGGAATGTCCGACATATCGTATCGGACAGTTCCGTCCTTGAAAGTGAAAAGGTCATGTTTTGCACGAAGTATGCCTTTTTCCAGTGGTTCAGGCGTCATGTGCTTTGACATCATACGCTTGACACCTTTTATGTCGACGCTCTCCCTCTCACCCAGATTCTCAAACGCATTCTGGTATATGCGCTTGAAGTCAATATTCTGCATCCTGACACAAGTCGTCTTAGAGCCACACTTAGGACACTCGTCCTTTTGAACAGAAATGCCGCAACGGGGGCAGAAAAGTTTCGGAACGGTAAATTCACCACATTCACACCGATGCTGAAAACTGTCCATTCCACATGCAGGACATAGCCTGCTGCCAAGCTCAACCCTTATTTGCCCCACCTTACTGTTCATTGATGATTTGTAACTTGCAGAGGTTTCCATTTTACGGGTATTGCCTCCGGTCTCCCCTATAGGGAAAAGAGAATGCGGAGCAGGAGTCATCTTTCTCTTATTGGATTTCTCCGGGCGCCCCATCCTTGCACCTATCCTCATAGGCGCGCGGGCACGGACTATCAGACCGCTGACCTCATTAACAGCAGAAAGTGCATCATCAGATTCAAATGAACTCCAGGTTTTCTTCAAACCCACATCAAGCCCAAGACATTTTATCAAAGGCATTGGGTTTTCGATAGAGATGGTGCCATCTATTATCCTGTGAAGTACAAGCAGATCTTCAAGTGTTTTTTTTATACCGCAATCTACTGACTGTTCAAAGGGAAGAGTGAGAGTCACCGAGTCACTTGAAAGCAAACCATTTTCCGATACGAAAGAAGCAAGTGATACGAAATCCCCTGCTTCAATATCATGCCACAGATACGTATATTTTGGATGGAGGGGAGCGTTGTACTGTTCACACAATTCAAGTGCAAGCTCCTGGGATAGATCTTTTAACTCAGATATATCGGCATCATTTCCTGCCAGCTTTTCGTATTCCTGTATCCACCATTCAAAGCAATAAGAAGAAGGTATAAGTGGGTGATTGTTCTCAAGGAAATCACCATAATTTATCAGGATCTCACCTATATCTATAATACATTCCACTTCCGGATGTAGAAGAAGTGCAGTCTCTTCGTCATCTACCCTTACTATATCACCTGAGAACAATCTTACAGTCGGGCCCTCGATCGAATCTACAGGAGCCATGCCAGCTGCCTTTCCCGGACGTTCCACTTTAAGCTGAGTACCGGCAACAATGAAATCATCCATTATGACCATGCTTGCAGGACTTATTCCCGCCGCAGCAAAGGAAGTATTTCGCGACCTTCCATACCTTAATCTGAAACCACCCGGACGCATGGGGTGAGAGAAAACAGGCCTTCCGGCAATAAGATCACGCAGATATTTGTCCTTTGGTTTTACGCCAATGCTTGTGTCATCATCATCGCTGCTTTTTGTACCGGATATGAGCTTGTCAAGCCAATCCCAGCCATCCATTTGAAGATTCCTTACATGCTTCTGAACTTTCGGAGCCTTCAGTGCCAGACCTTCCGCCAGGACAAGAGCCATACCGCCCCTGACCCTGTTTGTCTTTATCCTTTCCAGGTTGCGGTAACCTTCCACCTCTTCAGCTTCCGTGGGTTCTCCGTCTATGCAGATGGGACAATTCTCAACAATAAGTCTGATCTCATCCTCACTGGGTGTGTACTGCAATGTAGCAACACGCCTGTAGAGCAAGATCTCCTCAACGTATCTTTCCACTTCTTCCTTGCGCGGCTTGTAGCGATCAATTCCTACAGCCCGCCGGACATAATCCCCTACAAGCACTGAAAGTGCCTGAGCAGTGCCGCCTGCACTGCGAATGGGACCTGAGTAATAGATCCTTATGAATTCACTGCCATCATCATTCTTGTCCACATCCACACGGTCTATGCCCTCGATCGGAGCAGCGACCACACCTTCAGTCAACATGGCAACAGACACTCGGATGGCAGCCTCTATGGCATCTGATTTTGATTCGAATTCACCAACAGCACCCTCGGCTACAGCCTTACCAATGGCAAGTGCACCCTCTTCACGAGACATAGTCTCATCGAACTTACGGATCTGCTCGGCTACACCCTTGACACCAATGAGATTCTCGACCCTGTCTGCAAGATCCTTGGCAATTGGAATCTCCATGTGAGGTTTGGGGTCTCTTCCCTTTGAGCGTGCGCTGTTGGCAATTTCAATTTCCTTTTCTAGTCGCGATTCGAGATCTTCAAAATAAAGCCTCATCGAATCACTTACTACTACTTCTCCCATCAGAATAGTCCTCTATAATAGCGCCTATATGATACCCAGGGTTTAAAATGTATTGTAAAGCAGGCAGCATACATTTGAGCAAAAGTTACTATTTAATACTATTAGACCCATAAATATAAATGTACGCTTATGGAGGAGTAACATGAAGAAAATTGTAGGAATACTCTTGATCATGACATTATTGATGATACAGCCAGCAAGTGCTGATATCTTCACTGACCTTGAACTGAAAGTTAATGAATATAATGAAGTTTCCGACCAGGTACCTTCCTTTATCAACAGTCTGCTTGGAAATGAAGTGATACAGCTTGTTATCGAAATGAACGATGGGACAGAGGTATACATAAAAGCAGTTACCGAAGAATCAAAAATCACGACTTTCGAGAAGATAGAGGCTGATACAGAAATAGAAGCAACCATTGTAGTTGGCACAAATGAAGATACCGTTTACGAGGTCCTTGAATCAGATAATCCCCTGAACACTTTCATTGATGGCATGGACTCTGGCAATATTGTAATAGAACCTGTCGGATTTGCAAACAGCATTACTTTCACAGTTGCAAATGTGATGCTTAAAGTTTCAAAGATACTGGGATTAATTTAACCAGTATCCCCTATTCTTTTTTCAAGTTAATAATTACGTGATTTCAAGCTCACTAGCCATGTCTTTGTAAAGGCGACCTTTATCCGTGGTCAGGAATAATCCATCATCATGAATTATAAGAGCCTTATCTTCCAGCCTTGTGAGGTACTTGTTCGCTATTGTAGAATTCAAGTTTGCCCCATAAACTATCTGCGTCTTCTTAGCCCCGTTCATAGCAAGTTTTAAAATTTCAAGTGTAATATCTAGTCTACTCCGTCTAATAATAATGCCCCCCAGCATTTATCGTATCTTATTATACCACCAAAGCCAGATTTCAAATGGCTTACTAATACAAGTTAGATTATTCATCTATTTAGAACCTTCGTTCCGAAATTTTGGTTCGAAACATTAGTTCAAAATTAATTTCCGAATCAATCCTATTATTTATCAACCATACTTGTATATTATTCAAACCATGTTAATTGTGAATGCCAGACGAAAACTGGCAAATTTCTACAGACTTTCTTCCTGGATCATCACTCTTTTTTATCGCACTCATTTTTGTGTTCCAGTTTATACCGGGTCTGTTTATTCCAGGCATGGCAGGAGAAATCAGTCTTGATTATACAGCCTACAGAACTGCCAGTATTCTTCCAGAGGATACAGGATGGTGGGGAAATAATACAAAAAGTGCTACTGACGGGGAAAACCATCCTGATGATATAATGAGAATTGGGCTTGCAAATCATGATGATGATATTAATTCGAAGCTCACCAATAGTCCAAATCTATTGATTGGATTGAAATCTTAAAGTCAAATAGAGACACTATAGTATGTGGGAAAACAGTTTGGATTTTATGCCATGTATACCAAATATTTTAGTTGCCAATAATAAATTAATAATGTTTTATACGGCAATATTGAACATTCGACTCTGTAGAAAATCTATTTTCTATTTAATTTTCACATGAAATTTGAAAATGATAAATAGCCTGAGTATTGCTTACCACAAAAAACAAAAATTGCCTCATCGTTTTTCGTTCTAGATCGAGATCTAGTACTCAGCATCCCGTACACCGTTGTTGTTCAGGTCTTTCCAGACAAAATCTGCAATATGACAAGCAGAAACTTGACCCGATATTGACCTCAGATCAACGGTTTGTAATTACAATTAAAGTTCACAAAAGCCGAAAATGTGCTTTGAAAGCATAAAACAAAAGCATTTAGCTTATAGTTATCAAACCATTCGGCCGGACAACTACCATATCACTGCTACCATCACATCAGTTCCATATTTTCCAGGTTTTACACAGAATATAAGTATAATGATTTCACCCAAATATAAAATTTTAAATATAGTGACTGAAACAGTTTGAATGAATTGGTATTTTATGCATTCAATACAATACATTTTTACAAGTGGAGAAAAAAATTAATGGTTGGCAGTAAAATGACATTGAACTTTAAAGATATCATTGACATATCCCCCGATAGTGTAATGTGCACTGATGAAAACTTCAGGATCCTATACATGAACAAAGCTGCAGAGGAACTTTATGGATGGGATCTTGCTGAACTTATAGGAAATATGTCTTATGAGATTTTTTCTGCACATCCCCCTTTTGAAGAAATTAAAAAGAACATACATGATACTGCCATCTCTGGAAATACCTATTTTGGAGATGTCTGGATTCGTAGAAAAGATGGAACTTTCCTTTTCTGCGAATGTAAGATCTCAGCACTTCTTGACAAAGAAGGTAATGTATGCGGATATCTGGGATACCACAATGACATTACAGATCAGAGGAAAATCGAGAAAAAACTGAAGGAAAGCGAAGAGCGACTCCATACATTGTATGAATATATGCCTGGCGGAACTCTAATAATAGGCAGAGATTACATTATAAAGAACGTCAACCGCAGGACATGTGAGATTACAGGATACAGCAGGGAAGAACTGATAGGACAACTTTGTGACAAAGTATGTCCAAAAGGCTCCAGCTCTAAAAAATGCCCCATATGGGAAGAAGGAAATAATGGATTTCAAGGGATGGATACTACCATCAAATGCCATGACGGAGAGAAAAAACCAATTCTAAAGAATGCAAAGGTAGTTACCATAGATGGCGAAGAATACATTCTGGAGAGCTTTCAGGATATTTCCGAGCTTAAAGACACACAGGAGAAACTTATCATTGCAAGGATGACAGCCGAAGAAGCGAACAGGACAAAGTCGGAATTTCTGGCAACTATGAACCACGAACTCAGGACACCACTTACTTCCATAATCGGTTTTTCAGACATATTGCTTGAAGAAAACTGTGGCAGCCTGACCAATGCACAGAAAAGATATTCAACCCACATAACAAATAGTGGCAATCACCTGCTTGAATTAATAAATAACATCCTGGATATTTCAAAGTTCGAGGCAGGAAGAATGGAACTTAATTGTGAGCACTTCACAACAAAAGAAATCTTAGAAGATGTCGAAAGCCTCATTTATCCGACCTCAGTAAAGAAAAATATAGATGTGAAGACAGAAATCTCACCAGATGATCTAGAAATATATGCTGACAAGATAAAATTCAAACAGATCATGTATAATCTCCTGAATAATGCAGTTAAATTTACTCCACAGGACGGGAATATACGCATCACCGCAAGATATGATAACGATCAATTATCAATTGAAGTATCAGATACGGGAATTGGAATATCACCAGAGGAACAAAATATAATATTCCAGCCTTTTAGGCAGGTTGATTCGGCAGAATCAAGAAAATATCAGGGTACCGGACTTGGACTTGCCCTCGTCAAACAACTCGTTGAGCTTCACAATGGCACTGTAGAAGTTGAGAGTGAAGTTGGAAAAGGTTCTACTTTCAAGATAAAAACTCCAATTAAACAGATTTAATGATTGGTTTCAGGCATTTCATGCCAATAAATTTATAACAAATACTGCTATAGAAGAGTTGTTAATCTCAAGTGCGAGAGTAGCCAAGCGGTCAACGGCGATGGACTCAAGATCCATTTTCGCAGGAATTCGTGGGTTCGATTCCCCCCTCTCGCACCATATTCAACTTATAATGCTGTTCTATTTTTACCTGCTATTCTTATGCTTTTGCTGTTAAGCCAACATCTATTAAGTCCTCAATTAAAACATGAGTATGATAAATAACATAAAAGCCTACTACCCTGAAATGATAGAATACTTTAATTATACTCACATAGGTGCTCATGGATTTGAATCCCCATTCCTGTGCCAAATACTAAAGGTGATCTTTTTTGTCAAATGATATTTCTTACGATGATGTAGTAGTTGCCACGATCGATGTTCTGAAAAGAGCTGAAACTACCCTTTCTGAAGATGTGATAGAAGCATTAAGAAAAGCCAGGGATAGCGAATCATCCCCAGTTGCCAAAGAACAATTAGAGGCCATACTCAAAAATATTGATATTGCTAAGCGCAATGAAATACCCATTTGCCAGGATACAGGAATATTGATCTTTTTTGTTGAGATGGGAAGAGAGCTCAATATCAACTTCAACCTTGAATCAGCCATTTCAGAAGGAGTTAGAAAGGCTACCAGATCAATTCCTCTTAGACCAAATGCTGTTGACCCACTCACACGCAGCAACAGCGGAGATAACACCGGAGATGGGATACCAGATATAAAGTATAGTTTTTCTGACGGGAAAAAACTAAAGATAACCGTAGCTCCAAAGGGTGCAGGTTCCGAAAACATGAGTACCATTAAAATGCTCAACCCTACAGAAACAAGCCAGATAAGAAACTTCATCCTTGAAACTGTCCTGAAAGCAGGAGGAAAACCATGCCCACCAATTGTTGTTGGCGTGGGTATCGGAGGATCATTTGACAAGGCAGCAAGACTTGCCAAGGCATCTTTACTTGAAGAGATGACAGAGATGGATGAATTCGAATCCTCCATACTCAATGATATCAATTCCCTGGGAATAGGACCCATGGGGCTTGGCGGAAACACTACAGCCCTTGCAGTACACGTAAAAAAAGCCCATTGTCACACAGCATCCCTTCCTGTAGCTGTGAACATCCAGTGCTGGGCCAATCGTCATGCATCAGCCACACTTGGAGGTGATGAATAATGGAATATCATCTGACAATGCCACTGAAATTAGAAGATATTACAAGTCTTTGTGCCGGAGATATCGTTTACTTAACAGGAACTATCCTCACTGCCAGAGATGAAGCGCATGCGCATATCCTTGAGAAGACTGAAAAGAGTGAGAATATTCCCTTTGATCTTGATGGAGCAGTCATCTATCATTGCGGTCCGCTCATGCAGGAGAAGAACGGAAAATGGGAGGTCATTGCCGCCGGACCTACCACAAGTGCCCGCATGTCCAAAATGACACCTGAACTTCTTGAGAAGCATAATGTGCTTGCTCTTATTGGAAAAGGTGGTATGAAAGATGTCACCGAAGCACTTCGGGGAAAATGCGTATATCTTGCATTTACAGGCGGATGTGCAGCACTTGCCGCAGAGAATATCATTAGCGTTAAAGAGGTTCACTGGCCAGAGCTTGGTATGCCCGAAGCTGTATGGGTTCTTGAAGTGAAGGAATTCGGACCGCTCGTTGTAGGCATAGATGCTAATGGCAGCGACCTTTTCTCAAAAATAGATGAAAAAGCCAGAGAGATATATTCTGGCCTTAAATAAGGAATGTAAAAACTGTCCAGGCGATCAGCGTCAGAATGATCGAATGCTTGAGACCCTGGAATACAGATCCTTCACCCATCTGTCCTGCTACAAGGCCGCTCATAAAACCCTGGAGTACAGCAGTATGCATCATCAACCTGCCATATAAACTAGGATCAAAAGCACCTACAAACTGAGACCCAGCACCAGAAGCTGCAGCAGCCGCCCCGGCCTCTGCCATTGCTGGTACAAATGATGTGGTCAACATGGCTATCACGAAAATAAAGACGAAGAAAGACATGTAGCTAATAACTACATAAACCATCATATTTCCCCACCTTTCGCGTTCCAGGATCTTTACTTCCCTGGCATCACGAGCAGCCGCTTCTAAAACTGAAGACACACGCCCACCGGCCCTGCTGGCCTGAGTGATAAGGGCTACAGATCTTTCAATGATAGGCGTATTTACACGCATTGAAAAATTGAGCAATGACTGCTCAAAGGATACACCCCAGGACATAGAGGAATCCATGTGCTGGACTTCCTTTGTAAGGGCCCCATATTCACCTTTGGCAACAGTATTCACAGCCTTTGGCAAAGTGAGACCCGCCTTGCTCATTTCTGATACATCCCTCAGGAAGTTAGGAAGATATTCCTCTATATTACCAGTGTTCTTTTGTTTTTTATGATATGCGATTGCAGGCGGAGTTATGGATATGAGTACAGTAAAAATGATCACATCATCCATCATTACCGTGCCCCATGCGAACATCATGCCAACTACAAAAGCGGTGATAGCTACCGGAATACTTATGAGAAATGCATATCCAGGGTACTTGAAAATGGTTTGTGCCGGGTTTTTCAAGAATTTTTTTGCAAGTACATTCTTCTTGGCATTTGTAATTTTTGAATCGATTAAAGCATCTTCGAGTTCGCACAGTTCTTCTTCGGAAATATCCGCACCGAATTCCGGAGAGAAGGACTTGAACATTTTTTTGAAGTTCATGTTAGGCCTCCTGACTCATGGCACTTATAAGGATCACATACATAATATTGCCAACTGGGATCATGGCGTATATGATCAAATAAAGGAACACTATCTGGACATTACCCATCATTGACATGATAGATATTACAACAATAAGAAACAGAGGACCAGCCACAAAGGCTGTGACATAGGTCTCCCCCAGAAGACCAAGCGTCTCCAGGAATTCCTTCTGGCTCTGACGATTCTCCGTTAGATATTGTTCGGTCTTTATCTGGAAATATGTCTCAAGGTCCCCACCTGAAGTGATCACTGTTATGGCTCCTTGAAGAAAATCCTGAAGAGCCGTTGAAGGAGTACTCGCAGTCAGATTCTTCATTGCAGTTACAAGGTCATGGCCCAGTATCTCAATATCACGTACAAGGAATCTACATTCCACTGCCACCTCACCATATATAGGATTTTTTGCAAGGGATCTGAAAAGATCAACGGGCAGCACACCTGCACCGGACATCGCAGCCATATAGTTAACAGCGTACGGAAGCAGAGAGTCGATCCTTCTTTTTCTATCACTTGACGTAATAACAGGATAGAGTATGAACAACTTGTAGACTATTGAAAATACAAGTAATAAGACAATAATTGCCCCAAATAATCCTACTGCAATCGATTTATACTGAAGATAAGGTGCAAACCACAAAGGAAAAGTAAAGCGGCTAGCTTTAAGCTCAGGAACACCAAATATTGCGATTATTGTCGTGAAAAATACCAGAGCAGAAAAAGCACAGATCGTAGCACTTAGCAGTGCTCCGGACATATACACATCGTAGCCAATGTCCATCCTGTTCTTTAACAGGTTGTGACGAAGACCGAAGTATTCAAGCCTTCTCTTTTCGTAATATTTTCCAAAAAGATTGTAGGCAAATACGAAATATAGATTAGCCATCCAAACCCTGCCTCACCATTTTCATTATTGTTTCAGGCTCGCGATTATAGGCAACTACGATTTTCGCAAAGTCATCATACTTTGATATTTTCTCCTTGCGTAACCATTCAACTATATCCTGACGACGTTTTAGCTCATCACGAACCCTTTCCTCGGTCCAGCCCCTGTTTTCCATGACACTCTCAACTATGTACGACCTACCGGAATACTGGAATATATCTCTTGCAGCATCCCATGAGAATACATCATTTGTAAGAAGTTCACCGGTTCTTGGATCTACGCCAACTATCTCAGTCAGAGTCTTACAGCGCCTTACACGTTCACCGTTTACCTTGACCTGAACCTGAATAGCAACCAGATCCAATGCCTGTATCATGATCCTCGGTACGTTTATCGGAGGATTTTCCAGCCTGTGAACTACAGACTGCACTGAATCGGCATGCATTGTCGAGAAAGTTGTGTGCCCTGTGGACATTGCCTGGAATAGTACATAGGCTTCTGCACCCCTAACCTCACCCACAAGGATATACTCAGGTCTTTGGCGAAGTGATGCCTTAAGAAGTTCATACATCTCGATAGAACCCTTTTCATCACCTGCAAAAGATGCACGAGTAACACCAGGTATCCAGTTGGGATGGGATAGATTGAGTTCTCTTGTATCCTCAATTGAAACTATTTTCATTTCTGGCTGGATGAAAATTGAAACCGCATTCATCGCGGTTGTCTTTCCAGATGCAGTACCTCCTGCAAATATCAGACTCTTATTGGAATCAACTGCAAGCCACAAATATGCCATCATTGCAGTGGAGAATGTATGGAAATCAACAAGGTTTGTCGGAGTTATTGGATTATCCCTGAAACGCCTTATGGTAAAAGTACTTCCACGGGTTGTTACTTCCCTCCCAAGAGTAAGCTGGATACGCGAACCATCTGGCAGGGTAGCATCCAGCAAAGGCCTGGCAATCGATACATGTCTTCCACATATCTGTGCGATCCGTATTGCGAATGAATCAAGTGTATTATCATCAGGAAAGACTACACTGGAAGGAATCGAGTTATATTCCCTGTGGTAAATATAAATAGGAGTATTAGGACCATCACATGAGACATCTTCAATGTATGGATCTCTCATCAATATATCTATATCACCATATCCCACATAGTTCCTCACAATGTGGTACATAATACGTTCACGTTTTCTTGGAGATATATCAATCTGATATTCTTCCAGATATCTTATGACATTTTCTCTCAGATATGATTCTGCATTCTTCCTGGTAACATTATTCAGATTGACATCAAGCGTTTCTATGAATTTCAGCTTTATTGTTTTGAGTAATTCATACTCTTTTTGAGTGAGAATAGGTTCAATTACTTGATACTGGAATTCATGAGATTCAGGGTTATATGCTATTCTCACGTAACCATAAGGAGGATTTACCCCATACAGCTCTACCTCTTTGAAAGGATCATCTGCAGATATTGTAAAATCAACTATAGGACCATGCTCAACGATATTATAGGGATCAAGGTTTATCTTCTTCCTTGCGAAGAGTTTATTGACTTTATCGACCAGGGATTCCGATTCATCTTCCTCTTCGATAATTTCTTCTTCGATAACCTCTTCTTCAAATATCTCTGTAATGACCTTCTCCCAGGAAGTTATATCCATTTCAAGTATGTCATCTTCGTAAATATCATCTGGAATCAGAGCATTAACCTTGCTCTTCAATTCCTCGATACTTACAAGTTCATCTGCAGGCAAGATCAGATCTGCTAACTCATCTACAAATGAGTCATCATCAACAAAAGGAAGTATCTCACTGGTATTGTCATCTGCAAGGTCTTCCCCAAACTCCTGGTGATCAGTCACTTCCGCATATTCCAGATCAGAAAGGATATCAATTTCATTTTCAAGCGCAGCTTCTGTATCCCCCACCTTCACGCCATCAACATGAAGAGGGTCTGCTTTTAGTTTATCATTAGTCTGTATACCAGAATCATCATCCATTGTTACCGGCCCCACTTAAAGATCTATTTCAATTTACCAGATATGAAATATCGACTCGTTTCTTAGCAACGACAAATATTCCTCACTTCTTTTTCTTTGAAAGGGAGAATCTATTTCCCATCTTTGACTTGGATTTCTTCTCCTCGACAAAGGTCTCAACTGCAGGAACTTTGATACCTGCCATTTCCGCTGACAACTTGTTGATACCTACGGAAAAAGGAGAACCAGGATACTTAACGACTATTGGAGCCTTGAATACGACCGAGTTTTTCACATTTACATCTTCGGGGAGAAATTCAAGTATCTTTAGGCCAAGAGTGTTTTCGATTCTATCACCACTCATTTCATTGGCTATTACACCAGTCTTGTTCACAATAATTCCCTTAAATTGCTTGTGCATGCTTTCTGAGACTGCTTTCATCTTCATGGCACCAGCAAGAGATGCAATATCAGGATTCATGACCTGAATAACTTCATCCGCAAGTGACAGCACAGACAAAGATGTTTTATTGATACCAGTAGGTGCATCGATCAAAATAAATTCATATTTTTCCTTTACCTGTTCAATAATATCATCCAGATTGTCCGAATCAACATGCAAAAAACTCTGCAACGAAATACTACCCGGAATTATTTTCAGGTTGTTAGGACCGTCATAGATAGCATCTTTAAGGCTATCCACGCCTGTGAGAACATCATGCAATGTTGCCTTTGTCGTCTCAATGCCAAGCATCAGGCCAACATTAGGCATTCCGATATCTGAATCTATAATAAGAGTCTTTTTTGCAAAACCTGCGAGCGAAGCTCCAAGGTTTATTGTGGCTGTTGTGGAACCAGTGCCACCCTTTCCTGATACAATTGCGTATATTTTTGCGGTCATAGAACACCCCGATAACACGTTGGATAGCATATAATGGTGATTAACTGTATAATAAGATTTAGTTAGTGTAATAAGATTTAGTTTGTATAATTACATTTATTTGAACATCAATCAAACGTATTTTATTAGAAAATGCATCGTAAATATAAAAAGGTAACTATAATAATATACCTTTTTGACATTTAGCAAAACAATCAATATATAGGATTACATGAACAAAGAGCCATGAATCAAATGTACGAAAATGACCTGAAACTTTTTATTTATCATGCAAAGCAATGCGACCCAAAAAAATGCACTGGAAAGAAAATGGCTCGTTTCGACCTTGCCAGGATATTTGACAAGGTGAACAAGATACCCAGAGGATCAATATTGCTTGACCCCATGGCCGAGAAAGCCATATCCCCTGCCGACGATGTGAAAAAAGGGATAACTGTACTTGACTGCTCCTGGGAACATCTGGAGGAAGTATTCCCCCAGATCATGCGAATGAATCTACAACATCGTGCTCTGCCATACCTTGTTGCAGCAAATCCGGTGAATTTCGGAAGGCCTTTCAAACTAACCTCGGTAGAAGCTTTTGCTGCAGCCTTGTATATACTGGGGCATAAAAAGCAGGCTGAGAAGGTAATGGGCAAATTCAACTGGGGACACACTTTTTTAGAACTGAACCACGAACCGCTTGAAGAATACTCAACTGCTAAAAACAGTAAAGAAGTGTTACAGATACAGAGCGAATACATGTAATACATACCTGGAGATCATCTCATGGGCATCCAAATAGGAGTTATCGGTGCTGGTTCCTGCAGCAACTACATAGAGCATATTGCAAAAAAGGTTGGAAGAGAGATTGCAAACAATGGTGCGATATTGATATGCGGAGGACTTGGCGGTGTCATGGAAGCAGCTTCAATGGGAGCAAAAAATGCAGGAGGCACCACCATTGGAATACTACCAGGCAGTCAGCGTAATGAGTCCAATTCCTACATTGATATAGAAATACTCAGCAATATGGGACATGCCAGAAATACCATTATAGCACAGTCTTGCGATGCCCTGATAGCAATTGATGGCGAATACGGAACCCTTTCCGAAATAGCTTTGTCCCTGAAAATGGGAAAGAAAGTCATCTGCCTTGAATCAAAATGGAATGTTGAAGGAACCATTAAAGCAAATGGCCCTGAAGAGGCTGTTAAGCTTGCAATAAAAAATATAGAAAATGAAGAGAATTGACTGAATCGGAAACTGAAAATGTTTCCAGTTGATCAGATCTTCATATCTATCCCTATGGGGCAGTGATCAGAACCCATGACATCAGGCATTATAAACGCATCAGTGATGTTTTCCACGATGTTCTCGCTTGCATAGAAGTAATCAATTCTCCAGCCCACATTTCTTTCCCGGGCACGTGTGCGCATGCTCCACCAGGTATAGTTTTCCGGCTCCTGGTTGAATGACCGGAAAGTATCCACATAACCATGGCTAAGGAGTTTATCTATCCATGCCCTCTCTTGCGGAAGAAAACCGGAAATCTTTTCGTTCTCCTTAGGACGAGCAAGGTCTATCTCATTGTGAGCAGTGTTGACATCACCGCAGACAATGATTTTTTTACCTCTACCTTTAAGAGTATCAGCATATTCCAGAAAAGCATTGTAGAATTCCATCTTGTACTCAAGCCTTTCTTTTGAAGCTTTTCCATTAGGGAAATATATGTTAAATAGTACGAAATCACCATAATCGGCTATCAATGTGCGGCCTTCAGTGTCAAACTTGTCAATTCCGAAACCACACTTAACACTTTCAGGTTCTGTTTTTGAATATAAGGCAACTCCGCTATAGCCCTTCTTTTCTGCTGAGGAGAAGTAACTATGATAGCCATTCGGCTCGGCAAGTTGAGAATCAAGCTGCTCTTTCCGGGCTTTCGTTTCCTGAACACACAATATATCAGGTTTTTCCACATCCAACCAGTCAAGCAAACCCTTCTTTTGTGCTGCTCTGATGCCATTTACGTTCCATGAGATCAATCTTATATCAGCCATGTTATGACCTTTGAAAACTACACATTTAAAAATATTCAGAATCAGCTGTCGCTCACAACAGGACAACCTTCTGCATTCCAGGCTTTGAAGCCACCCACCATATTGTAGACTTCCTTAAAGCCTGCTTCAATTAGTTTCTTGCCAGAGTTCCTGCTCGAAAGGTCGATAGTACAGTAGAGCAGTATCTTCTTGTCTCTTGGGATCTCATCCATACGACCACTAAGACTTGCATTGTTTATGTTTACAGCACCTTTCAGATGAGAAGTTCCGAACATACTGGCAGGTCTCACATCAAGCACAAAGAACTCACCACTTTCCAGCATCAATTTTGCGCCGGGTAATTTGACATTATAGAAACCAAGAACATTTTTGGTGACGTATTCATCATAGTTGTTTTCCATGTCACGATCTCCTGAAGATAAGAATTTACTATTGTTAATTTCAAAAAATTAAATTATAGTTCATTACTAGAACTATTTGTATTAATTAATATTATTTTTCAGTTGGGTAACCTGCTTGTTTCCACTCCTGGAAACCACCGGTTATATTGTAAACTTCGCTAAAACCTGATTCAAGGAGCTTTTTACCGGCTGCCATACTCAGAACACCGATTTCACAATATACAAGTATTTTTTTGTCCTGCGGGAGCTCATCTACCTTGTTCTCAATATCAAGGACATCTATGCGATGTGCATCCTCAAGGTGCTCCTTATCAAAGGCAGCCTGATCCCTTACATCAAGCACAAAAGCATCCTTTTTGTCTACCATCTTCTTGGCCCCCTCTGCTGAAATGTCATAAAATCCAAATTGATCCTTGCTGACAAAACTTTCGTATTCATCCTCTTCCACAGTATCATCCTCCAAATTCTCTACAAAATTATGTATTAACTGCATTATTTATAAACCAAACTAGGTGTCAGAGAGACCTCAAACAAAACATTGAGCCTTTTTATTATTTTTTCAATAAAAACATATTTGATAACATCTTCATATAAAATATGACATTCCTTAATCGTGAAGAAATTGATGAACAAATTGACTCGATCATAATTGAACGTCCTTTGGGCTCTTCAGGCAATGAAAGCGTATTGTCATACCTTAAGAATAAAATAAGCCGTATGAGATACGACATAGAAGTTTTACCCTTTGAGTGTAATTATTGGGAAAAAAGCACTTCATTTTTGGAAATAGAAGATGAAAAATTCAAGATCGAACCTTGCCCATTTTCCAGACCATATGAAGGAGAAGGGGAAATTGTTGTAATAGAAGAGCCTGATGCTTTAAAAGAAGGGAATTTAAAAGGCAAGATTTTGCTTTTGAAGGGAAATATTGCCAAAGAGCCACTGATGCCAAAAGATTTTCCATTTTATTACCCGAAAGAGCATGAAAGGATAATAGAAGGTCTATTAAAAACAGAAGCTTGTGCAATTATTGCAGCTACAGGAAAGCATCCAATGTCCGGACTTGATCCATTTCCGCTCCTTGAAGATGGAAACTTTTCTATCCCAGTAGCATACACTAACGAATTTGTTGGCAACATGATCTTAGAAAAACATGATAAAGCATATTTATGTATCAGCTCATCAGTCCAAAAAGTAAAAAGTGAACAGATCATCGCTTCAAGAAAAGGAAGAAGAGATGATTGTGGGAAAATAATTATTTGTGCCCATATGGATACAAAATATGGAACACCGGGGGCTCTTGATAACGCATCAGGAGTTATGATGATGCTAAAAATTATGCAGAACATAAGAGAGCAGGAAACAGATTTTGATATAGAGTTTGTTCCTTTCAATGGAGAGGAGTACTATGAAGTGAAAGGACAGACAGAATATCTGGATCATATATCAAAAGAAAACAAGCCAATAAAACTCGTAATCAATATTGATTCTCCTGGGCATAAAAAATCAAACTCGGCTTTATCGCTATATAATTTCAGCGAAAAAATGAAAAGTGATATTGATGCGAGGGTTTCAAAGAATAAAAAGATTGAAATTGGACAAAAGTGGTATGCAGGAGATCATGCAATGTTTGCTTTTCAGGGAATTCCTTGTATTGCTGTTACCTCGTCCAATTTATTTGAAAGCGTTTTAGAGCTAACACATACGGAAAATGATATTATAGAGAATCTGGACTTTGATCTGATCAATATTACAGCTGATTTTTTGACAGAAATTATCGATATGACCAATTAACCATTATTAGCAAGAAGGATTTTGTACTGTTTCAATATATCCGCAATTCGATTTTTTGATCAACAGTTTCCAGAGTAATCCAAATTTATCCTTGCCTGAAAGAATTTATCATTTAACATCGTGATTTGCGACAGATATATTTACCAGAATGTTTCTAAGATGAAAACACCGGACATTCGTATCAAAATAAATATTTTTTTACGGATATCATATCAAATACGGGTTTATAAAAATCATTATTATTCATTTGAGGGATTACGGAGATAACATGCATCTCATCATAGCAGAAAAATACCTTGCGGCAAAGAGGATAGCAAAGATCCTTGCCCCGAAGAAACCAAAGGAAGTTAGGGTTAATGGGGTTGATACCTTCGAGATAGGTTCTGATGAAGACAAGCAGATATTTGTCGGGCTTAGCGGACACATTGTGAAACTTGATTTTCCAAAAGCATACAATAATTGGCAAAAAGTAGAAGCAAGAGAGTTAGTAGATGCAGAAGTGATAACTGCATCTACTCAAGTCAAGATTGTATCAGCACTTAAGAAACTTGGAAAACAGGCTACAAAAGTAACAATTGCCACTGACTACGATAGGGAAGGAGAGCTCATAGGTGCTGAAGCCCTTGAGATATTAAAGACAGTGAATCCAGATCTAGAGTTTGACAGGATACATTACAGTGCCATTACCCCAAAAGCAATTAACGATGCTTTTGCCAATCCCACGGAGGTAGATTTTAATCTGGCTGATGCAGGACATTCACGTCAAGTCATAGACCTGGTTTGGGGTGCCTCCCTTACACGTTTCATTTCAATCTCCGCCGGAAGACTGGGAAAGATGTTCCTATCTGTTGGACGCGTACAGTCACCAACACTTGCACTTATCGTTGAGCGTGAAAAAGAAAGGGATGTATTCATTCCTGAGCCTTACTGGGAACTTTCAGCGATGCTCAAAACAAAGGACGATGAGGAATTTCAGGTAGACCACGCGACAAAACGATTCAAGGACAAGGATGAAGTTGACAGTATTCTGGACAAATTAGGTAATACTGCCACTGTTTCAAGTATTAAGACTTCAACTAAGACTGATAAACCGCCAACTCCTTTCAATACAACTGAACTTATGGTTGCGGCCAGTTCAATTGGTTTTTCTGTTGCAAATGTAAAGAGAATTACAGAATCACTTTACACGAATGGTTTTATTTCATATCCAAGAACCGATAACACAGTCTACCCTGAAAGCATTGACCTGCGGGCGCAAATAGAGATATTCAAAACCGGACCTTTCAAGCAGTACGCTGAAAAGTTACTATCAAAAGATGAACTAGTGCCCACAAGGGGTAAAAAAGAGACCACGGACCACCCGCCCATCTTCCCTGTATCACTTGCAAAAAAATCAGAACTCGATGAGCAGGAATGGAAACTCTACGAGCTTGTTGTCAGGCGTTTCTTTGCGACTTTTGCCGAGCCCGCACAATGGGAAACCATACGCGCAAGATTCGACATCAGCGAGGAAGAGTTCAAAGCAAGCGGCGCCAGGCTTGTAGTTCCCGGATGGAGATGGTACTACCATTATAATGCTCCTAAAGACAGGTTGCTACCTGAATTAAAAGAAGATGATAAGCTCGACATAATCAAAAAGGAAGTACAAGCAAAGGAAACGCAACCTCCCGGCAGATATGGTCAGGGAAGATTGATAAAGATAATGGAAGAGCTAGGACTTGGTACAAAGGCAACCAGGGCCGATATTATCAGCAAGTTATATTCAAGGGCATATGTTCATGGTAATCCCCTACAACCCACCAAAACGTCCTACGCTGTTGTGGAAGCACTTGAAAAGTTCGCACCCACCATATCCAGACCGGAAATGACCAGCAAACTCGAAAATGACATGGACAGGATAGCGGAAGGTCAGATCCCCGAGGAAGAGGTTCTGAATGAATCCAGAGAAATGCTTGATTCCATGTTTAACGATCTTGAGAAAAACAGAGAGGACATAACTGAATTATTGCGTGCAGGCTTAAGAGAAGATAAGATCATAGGAACATGTTCCAGTTGCCAATCAAAATTAATGATTATGCGGTCCAAAAGAGGATCACGTTTCATTGGATGCGATGGATATCCAGATTGTAACTTTGCCTTACCTTTACCAAGAAGCGGACAGATAGTGGTAACCGACAAAACATGCGAAGATCATGGACTTTACCACATACGCATAATCAACCCAGGAAAACGACCCTGGGACCTCGGTTGCCCCCAGTGTAACTTCGAAGAATGGAAGAAGACACAGGAAGAGGAAAAAAAGAACAACAACGGTAAGATCAAACCGAAAAATATTACTGATATCGCCGGCATAGGTAAAGTAACTGCTGAAAAACTTTCAGAGGCAGGTATTTCAAGTGTGGATGAACTGATAGCTGCTGATGCGTTCGAGCTTTCCAAAACTACGAGTCTTTCTGTGAAGAAATTAAAAGGATGGCAGGACGCTATTGCATAATGTTGTCTTTACCGGGGTGTAAATGATGGATCTGAAATTCAATGGGGCATGCAGAGAAATGGGGCGTTCGGCTGTTCTGGTCGATGAAAAGATAATGATGGACTATGGTCTCAAACCTGGAGAGATTTTTGAGTATCCGGTTAATGGTGCAAGACCTGAGGTCGTACTTGTCTCACATGCCCACCTGGACCATTCCGGTGCCGTTCCAAGCCTCATGGACCTGGAACCTGATGTATTCATGACAGCACCAACATTTGACCTTACAACAATGCTTGCAAGAGATACGCTCAAGATCGCTGAGATCAAGGGCGAAATGCCTGCTTATGATAGCATGGACCTGACAAGATTCATGGAAAATACACATGAGGTAGATGTCGGAGTGAAATTCAGCACTCATGGTTATAATGTAGAATTCTTTGATGCAGGGCATATTCCAGGCGCTTCAGGCATACATGTGGAAGCAAAGGATGGAAAGAGCCTTTTTTACACAGGAGATATCAATACCATTGACACACGATTGGTATCCGGAGCCAGTGAATTCCCAAAGGCTGATGCCCTGATCATTGAAAGTACATATTTTGACGAAGAACACCATTCCCGAAAAGAGACAGAATCGGCTTTCATTGATTCCCTGGAAGACACACTTAATATTGGCGGTAATGTGATCATTCCCGCATTTGCAATTGGAAGAACCCAGGAAATACTCATGCTTCTCGATGCACATGGTATTCCCGCATATGTAGATGGCATGGGAGTTGCTGCCTATAAAATAATGGCAAAGTATCCTGATTATCTACGCAACCCAACACACCTGAAGAAAGCCTTTGATAATGCAACAGTGGTAAATGGAAGAAAGCGCGACAGAATCCCACTTGATTCCTCTGTCATTGTAACAACAGCAGGAATGCTCAATGGTGGACCTGTAATGCATTACCTGAAAAAGCTATACAAGGATGCAAAATCAAAGGTCATGATCACTGGATATCAGGTTGAGGGAACAAACGGAAGAATGGCTGTGGATACAGGAGTTATCGAGAATGACGGCGTATTGCAGCACCTCAAGATCAAGCTTGAACAGTATGACTTCTCAGCCCATTGTGGTGACAGGGAACTGAAATCCATCGTAAAGGATTTCTGTGACAGAGGCACAGAGCATGTATTTACCATGCATGGAGAAGAAGCGGAAGGTTTTGCACAGTGGATAAGCGATGAGATAGGCGTCAATGCACATGCACCAGAGCTTGGAGAAAGAATAACTGTTTAAGCTCTGAACATAACCACTCGTTCATCATTTTATTTTTTGCATGGTTCTTTTGAGAGTCTCAATGGCATCGCTATGCTCAGGATCTATAGCCAGTACACGTGAAAAACAATTAGATGCATCATCATAGCGACCAAGTCCAAGATATGAGAGTCCTTTTTTGTACCATACAATAGCAAATTTATCATCAAGTTCGATCCCTTTATGAACCTTGCTGTAGCAATCTATTGCTTCATTGTGCTTGCCCATGCATTCAAGAATATCACCTTTGCTTACCCACGTATTATCGTTCTTTGGATCAAGGGCAAGTATCCGGTCATAATATGTGATCGCTTCTTCGCTTCTGCCCATGGTGTAAAGTGCTACACCCAGATTATATAGGACATCAGTATCATTTCTTTTAAGGCTCAGTGATCGTTCAAAACATTTAATGGCATCTTCGTACATGCCCATGAACGCGTAGGAAATACCTTTATTATTCCACACAAGCGCAATAGCCCCATCATTCCAGAGTTCGGGATCTTTCGATCCGGATTCCAGTATAAGAGCAAAGTACTCCAGTTTTTCTTCAGGGTCCTCGGCATCAAAAGCCATTTTGAACCAGTCTTCAGGGGTTCCGTTTTCCATCTCGCCAACCAGCTCCGAGATTTTGACAATATAATAGTAAAAAGTATAAGCTATATCTCATAAATATTTCCAGCGAGTGCTAATGCCGTTAACCTATTATTAAGTTATCGAGAGTATCCTGAAAAAACTGCAACTGGAAAATGCAAATAATAACCTATCCCCTTAGTTCATCAATATGGATGAGCTGATCAGCCTCATCGCCCACCAGACACATTCCTTTTTTATCCATTGCCCAGACTTTATGCTTATCACTCAGACCATCGGGAATTTTTTCTGTGGGGAAGTTTTCGGGATCAATGCCACATGATTCAAAACCTGGATACGTATCAGGGTTCAATTCCATAATAGAGATACTTTTCTTTAGTAATGAAAGGAGATCTTCGATATTCTCCCGATCCCAGTCATTGATCCTGTCACAAATAAGTGGAAGAAGGATCTTTGCCACTCCACTGTTCCTGAGAATCTTGTTCGAAAGGCAAAGAGAAGCATTACCATAGCGAATATTATCGTTTGGTCCCCTGAAACAATATATGCCCTCATCAACCATTTTCACAAGATCCATGGGAACTTCGGAGTTGGAAGCTGCATATCTTACAATTTTAACGTCAAAATCGTATTCTTCTGCGATTGTCTTGATAGCTCCTTCTATTACAATATTTTGATCCATTCTACACACTCCATAAGATTATAGTTCCTCGTTGTCATTTAGCATTTCCATATCTTCCGGGGAATTTATATTGGCAAATGTCCTGAGTTGTCCACCTATTTCTTTTAGTTCGGTTTTATCCATGTAGATGACATCAGATAGCTTGAGCACAGGAGAGAGGACAAACCTATCACCTTCGCCGATGGACTCATCTATCAGGGATATCATTGGGTCCCTGCGATATACAGCATGTAAAGGTTCTTTTTTCCCACCAGGGCTAACAGGTACCACTGCATCATGCCCCTGAACCATTTCAAACAGCTCATTGAGGATATCCGAATCAAGGAAAGGCATATCACATGCAACAACAAGAATATATTCCCCTTCGGCCTTCCTGAAGCCTTCAAGCATTCCGGCAAGTGGACCTATGTTCCTGATACTATCAGTTACCGTCTTTCTTCCCTGCAAATAAGATGAAAAATACTGAACCTGAGATTCGTCCCTTAAGGATATGACCACTTCATCTGACACTTCATCAAGAACCCGCAAAGTATTCTCTATAAGAGCACCTTCCTTGAATGGAAGTAAAGCCTTTTCTTTCCCGTTGAGCCTTGTACCAAGACCCCCGGCCAGCAACAAAGAAGATCTTTTCATGAATTATATCCTGTTAACATAAGGTCCCATCCTGATAAAACATTAAACAAGTCCCCTTCTACGCTCACTTTTGTATTCATCAAGGATGTGCTTGAATTGCTTATGTTCCTTTTCCTTGAGACGTTTTCTGGCACCCTCCTCCCATTTAGCGATCTCCTCATCGAGCCTGCCAGGAACAACAGTTGCAAAATCATCCACCCTTTGAATTTCCAGAGAGCTGAGGACAGGAATTGCGGCATCGTAGAATGATTCAAGGGCAGCATGCGGCATATCCTCGGAAATAATCACTGCCTTTATACCGGATTCCACAAGCATGGAAGCTGTTATGGGACCACCACCACTTGGATCTTCAAGATATACAATATCCCCTTTTTTAATCCCATATGCATCCTTGGTATGTTGAATAGCCTCTTTTGTAAATGAGGAAATGACCTTTACAGGCAGGCCCTCGCCTTTCATCTCCCTCTTTCTGATCTGTTTGAGATGTTTTGTTTGCAGACGTTGTTTCTGAAGAGATCTATTTGACCTACGAAGCTCCTTTTTTAGCCTTGTGATCTCTTTGTCCCTTATCTGTATTTCCTTGTCCCTTTTTAATTTTTCATAAGCTTGTGACTTGATCTTCCTTATTTTTGACTCAAGGGCTTCTATTGTTTTTTCTTTTTCAAGGGGAGCGGATTTCAACTCTGAAACATAGTCCTTCAGTTGTTTTATTTGAGAGTTCTTCAGATGCAATTCATCCCTGAGTTTCTTTACCTGCTCATCAACATCCACTTCTTCAGCCTTCACTTCCTGCTTAACAGTTTTCTTCACCTTTGAGGCAGAGGAGACCTTCTCGATAGCCTCATCTATTGGATCACCATTGATGACATGGAACTTGACCTTATCAATATCAAGGTACTGCGGAGTCTTTTTCTCGACCCGTGAGAAGATATTACGATAAGACCTGTATGTGGTTAATGCTGCAGCAAGCGAGTCCCTTTCATGATCGTTGGAATAGCCAAATGGACGTGCCAGTGCGATCTTATCCTCTGATCTTATTTCCCCTCCGGGAGTACCTATGACTGCATTAAAACTTCTGCGTATCTTCTCAACTGCAGCAGGAGTAGGATGAACGTCGGTTGCTACGATAGCAGGCTTTCCGTATTCTGCGATGAGACGGACAACCTCATCGTGAGATATACCACGAGCACTTTTCGATAGCAATAATTCACCATCCAGCGACAGGATAGCTATTCCCACGGTGGTGCCGGGATCGATTCCGACTATGGTGTATTTGCGTCTGCTTTTTTTCAGGGGTATGTACTTTATCTTATCCCTTTCGACACCCCTGATGGTAACCTGAGCATCAGCATGCACAGATGGTTTTACGGGAATGAGATTTCTCCGGGTATTAACAGTATATTCAGCCCGTACATAACCTCCAAAGCCCTCCGTAATCTTGGTACTGAACGTAAAACCGGTTTCCTTTGAAAAATCACGTAATGTATGTTCGATCTCTCTGCTCATTTCCCTGACAGCACCATGCACCTTCCTACGATAACGGTTCTGGCTCCACCCTCCTCTGCCAAGAGAACGTGCTCTGCTTACCTTTATCTTGGTCATATCCTCAAAAAGAGATACCTCGCAGCCAACCCCAAGGCTTGCAAGTATAGCACATACTTCTGCTTCCTCATTCGGATCGAACTGGTTCATTTTCAGGCCGTGCTCCTGTGCAAGACGAAGCAGAGGTCTCTGGTGAATACCTCCGGTAACCTGTACTAGTTTTGTGTTTTGAGGAAGTCTCTCTAGAAAATGTATAAGTTCTTTTTTATTGGCAGCCAGTTCAAAAATGTTGTCTACGGCAATGTATACAGGATGGTCCTTCTGGACCATCCTCAGGATCCTGTGCCTGCGAAGCATCCTATGATGAGTTACCTCGCCGTCCTTTAAAATAGCAAGTGCATATTTTGGAACTTCCTGAGCCCTGGAAGAACCTTTTGCAATATCTATGCCGTATATAACCCCGTTTCCCATATAATAAATTATGATTATGATAGGATATATCTATGACTCTTCAATGTCTTTTATATAAATAGCGAGTTCAGCAACATCCCTTTTGATATTGTATTTCCGCTTGAAATACTTGAGTACATTAGAGATATCCCTCTCAAGCAGTTCATCTTCATGAGGATGACCGATCCCAACATACTGTGGCCAGTCAATGAATTGCACACCTTTGTCAAAAACAAAAATGTTGTACTCACTTAGATCTGAATGAATGATGCCTTTGCTATAAGTTATCTTCATCTGGCGCATGATCTCATCTAAGAACCATTCAGGGTCACCAAGTTTTGTCTTGTACAGGAGGCTGCCGTTTGCAACTTCCATCACCAGTGCATGGCGGTTATGATCAATTATCTTTGGAGTGGATACATCAGGGTAGAGTTGCTTCATTATGTCTGCTTCTCTTTTTGCAGCAAGTCTGGCAGCATATATCCATGAGAAATGCTCTCTTTCAGCAAGATGGGAGCGTAGCCTCTTGACCTGTTTGAAACTTGTCCTGCCTTCCCTGTGGAATTTTACTATGACACCCTGTTTTTCACCAATGGAAAGTTCAGGGTCCTTTACCGCTTCAAGCACAACCGATTCCTTGCCAACACCGATCTCATCACCAATAGCACTGATGGTACCTCTCTTCACAAAAGTGTTCAGTGCAAGCGCATCGTATGCATCAAAGTATATCTGATAGCCATCATATGGAATATGGGTTGCAACTACCATCTTTTTCTTGATGAGTTCCCTTAACTTGTAATCCAGTGTCCCATAGGGGAGTTTGGAAAACTTGATAAGTTCTTCTATTGGGACCCACTCATAGTGCTTCATCCCAATCTCAATTCCAGTGATTATACGCAGTTCCTTATTGTCAAGGTCCTTGAATTTCTTGATGACATCATCTATCATTTGTTGTGTAATTGATGCAATGGTTTACATTGTTTGTGGTTAGAGATGTAAAAATTTACAAAATTTTACAAAAATCTCCCCCAGGCTTCCTCTTCGACCCTACGAATGACTTGTTTGAGCGGAATTCCAACCTTATCGGCAACCTTGCGGCAGTCCTCGTATTCTGCAGAAATATGCAGTATTTCACCACCCCTGTCCTGTGCTATCTTCACGGCAACTTCGAATACTTCACCTATTAGCGTAATGTTCACGCTGTCCATCCGTCGGTCAGCAACAAAGCGGTGTTTTGTCGGAATTACACGAATACCAAGTGTTCCAGTCTCCTTCATGATCTCACGCGCAATTCTGTCACTGTTCTCAGGTCTTGTTATCACTTTGATAATATGACCTGCACGCCCCTTTTTCATTGTAACGGGTATGATAACAACATCCCTGGCACCGATGGAGAGTAATTTGTCGAAAAGATTTCCCAGAACCTCACCGGTGACATCATCCACATTAGTCTCAAGCACCTCAATGATATCCTTTGATATCATGCTATCAGTTTCCATCAATATGCTACGCAGGACGTTAGGGTTATCAGTATCTGCATTTCCTGCTCCATAACCAACGGAAATTACCTGACCTCTTGGAATGGAATCCACAGGTTTTGCAAAGTGTGACAGAATGGCAGCGCCCGTGGGAGTCAGCAGCTCCCTATTTCCTGAACCGTGGAATAATAATTTGCCCTGTCCTAATATCTCAAGGGTTGCGGGTGCTGGCACCGGCATCATACCATGTGCAGCTTTGACCATACCGCCCCCAACATTTATAGGCGTACAGAAAATGGAATCTGCAGCAATATCATGGATCGCTGTGCAGGAACCTATCACATCGGCAAGGGCATCCTTTTGCCCCACTTCGTGAAAGTGTAGTTCACCCAGTGGCTTGCCATGTATCTTTGATTCAGCTTCCGCAATAATAGAAAAAACATCAAGCACACTTTCCTCAATTGCAGCGGGTAATCCTGCATCCTTTACTGTATCAACTACTTCGAGATAATATTTTGAATGGGACTCATGAGGAATATCAATATGCACATCAACTGATTCAATTCCACGTTTATTGGCAGTTCCAACAGATATCTTGACATCCACAGCAGATTCTACCATCTCACAGATTTTCTTTCTGTCCGCACCAAGCCCTATTAGTGTTCCAAGTATCATATCGCCGGAAGCACCTGAAAACGGTTCAAATACGAGTGATCTCATAATACCCTGTTATATTTTGTTTAAAGTTTGAAATTACAAATTGTTGCATTTCCTGGCTTCTGCAACTGTATTGGCAATACGTGCAGCAAAAGAACCAGCCACAAAACCTGCATCAATGTTCACAACAGAGATGACTGAACATGACTGTAGCATGGAAAGCAATGCAGCCTCGCCTTTTGCACCTGCACCGTAACCAGTGGAAACGGGAAGTCCGATCACAGGCACATCCACAAGGCTCGACACAACTGTGGGCAATGTCCCTTCCCTGCCTGCTGCAACTATTATTGAATCAGGCTTCTTTTCCTGGATCTTTTGCATCTCCCCAACCAGCCTGTGAAAACCTGCAACTCCCACATCATAAATAGCAATTGTCTCACACCCCATCTCATGGGCAACCATTCTTGCCTCTTCAGCAACATCGATGTCTGCAGTACCAGCCGTGATAATAGCAACTATTCCACCTGTGCTAGGTGCCGGTGTACCATCGTGAACAACGGCAGCGCTGCGATGCAAGCTCCACTCTATGAACTCTGATCTAAAATGACTCTCCAGTGACTGCCTGTGGTCATCGCCAAGGCGAGTTATTAACACCCTCCCAGTAGCACTTATCTGTGCCTTTGCGATTTCGACAACATCCCCTGGATCCTTGCCTTCTGCAAGTATGGCTTCCATGATACCGGTACGATGCTTTCGGAAAATATCGATCTTAGCGATATCTGATACCGGGACATATCCCATGGAACGAATCTGTGCTTCGGCTGCATCAAGGTCCATTTCATTGACCTTGATCTTGTTCAATATGCTCTTTAAGTCCATGATTTGCTCATATCTATTTTAGACAAAGGTAATATTTAACCTGAATGGAGATTGTCTATTATAAGCTATAATGAACAGCCAAAATAATAGAAAACTATAAAAGAAATGAAACAATGTTTCTCTTATGAGCTTGCCACTTGAAAAACTATACAACATGCCAATTGCATTACTGATGTTGGTCGGTCTTTCACTCAGTGTATTCCTGTTCTATAGTCTGATGAAAGCGGCTGAAAGTGGAAATGTCCTCATGGTCATTATTCTTGCAATAGCCATATCCATTGTTTCCATTATTATATCAAAGGCTGTCAAATACCATTCTTTCAAAAAATTGTAAGAAAAATCACTTCAACCTTTTTCGTGATTCTTCCACTTCATCGACAATTCCAGGATATTCCTTGAACATCGACAGAATATCAAGAGCTGCAACGATATCAACTACCCCTATTGCACCTATTGTATTGCCTTCAAGAGTTCTGATAGGAGTTACTATCACTGATTTTCCCTTATACACACCTTCGGTGGGCACACCCCTGACTATTTTGCTGGTTTTTATTGCCTCTTCCAGAAGCGGACCGGTATAATCACGATCAAGAACTACGCCCCTTTCCATACGAATACCATTACAATTGCGACTACGCATGGTTATCGGAATCCCAAGCAATGTATGGACTACCTGAGCCACCGGTTCAAGATCAGATGCGCTGGAATCTGCACATATATTCAGACAGAGTGTACCATTGCACGCGTTTCCACATTTGTTTATACATGTCATCTTAAATCACCCCATATCCCTATTCAAAAGCAAGAATATGCTTATTGTTCAAGCTCAAGACCTTCAATATATTCATAAGCTGAAACAGCCGCTATTGCACCATCGGCTACGGCAGTGACTACCTGCCATAAAGGAGTAACACGGCAATCTCCTGCAGCAAATATTCCCCCGACAGATGTTTTCATCTTTTCGGTAGCTTTTATGAAGCCTTGTTCATTTTTCTCTACATCAACCATCCAGGTATTTGGGACTATGCCGATATATATGAACACACCACTGATATCCATCTCTGTGGTTTCACCGGTTTTCACATTCTTGAGAACTACCCCCTCCACTGCATCACTACATACTATCTTCTCAAGACCAGTGTCCCAGATGAACTCAATATTGTCCTTGGAGAATGCCCTCTCCTGCAGTATTCGGGATGAGCGAAGTTGGTCTCTTCTATGGATAACATATACCTTGCTGGCAATATTTGAAAGGATCAACGCATCAGTAAGAGCGGATTCACCACCGCCTATTACGATAACCTCTTCCCCTGAAAAGAATGGCCCGTCACATGTGGCACAGTAAGAAACGCCTTTTGCGATCATTTCTTCTTCACCTGGAACTCCGAGGTGCTTGGGATTGGCGCCTGTGGCAATGATGACAGCTTTTGCCTCTAATTCACCATCATGTGTGATAACTGTCTTTTTGCCATCGCCATCTTCGATCTTTTTTACCTCGGTGGTTTGTACCTCAACTCCAAGACTGACTGCATGTTCTTTGAAGCGGTCCATCAGTTCCAAACCAGCTATTGTCGTGAATCCGGGATAGTTCTCAACCGCATCGGTTGTTGCAATTTGACCCGGAACCACATTCTTTTCAAGTACAAGAATATTGAGACCGTACCTGACAGCATATATCGCTGCTGTAAGACCTGCAGGACCCCCTCCTACAATGATAATATCATACATAGTTAAACCCCATTAATTTACGACCTTACTTGCCTGATCCTCGTCCGGTACACCCACAAAAGCCACTTTATCATCAATGATGGTGGTAGGTATAGAACGTATCTTGAATTTTTCTGCAAGCTCCTTTCCTTCAGGAGTATCAATGTCTACTTCTTCATATTCGAAGTCGAATTGTTCCTTTAGTTTTTGCCAGGTCTTCCTTGCAGTCGGACAAAAATGACACCATTCAGCATGAACCAGAGTAACTTTTACCAAAATATCTCACACTCCTCAATTATCAGATTTCATCTGTTAATAATCTATTAGTGTGTGCACTATATCAAATTAATGTTCACAGCGATTGCCACAGATATACGTAAATATCATATGAAACTTAGTTAATATTTGTAGATTAATATACATTCAATAATCTTGATAAATAAAGGGAGATCGAAAATGGCACGCTATTCATTAGATGAATTCATTAAAAGCACCGGGCAAAAGGACCTTGGAGAAGGTAAATTTGAACTTGAACGCGATAGGATGTTAGAACTAAACCTTAACGGAAGAGTTTGGATCAAGCGCGGAGCCATGGTAGCATACCTTGGTGATGTAAAATTCACCAGAGAAGGTGTACTTGAGCATGGCCTTGGAAAAATGATGAAGAAAGCGGTCACGGGAGAAGGAGTTAGCTTGACAAAGGCTGAAGGTGCAGGAAAAGTGTACCTTGCTGACAGTGGAAAGAAGATATCCATAATCAACCTCGACAACCAGTCCATATTCGTAAACGGAAATGATCTTCTCGCTTTTGAGGAAAACATCAGCTGGGATATCAAAATGATGAGAAAGGTTGCCGGGATGATGGCAGGCGGGCTTTTTAATGTGAAGCTTGAAGGAACAGGAATGGTTGCAATTACCACACATTACGACCCTCTGACGCTCAGAGTCACAGAAGACCAGCCAGTATTCACAGATCCAAATGCAACTGTTGCATGGTCTGGAAACCTTAATCCGGATATTAAAACAGACATATCATTAAAGACATTTGTAGGACGATCAAGCGGAGAAAGTATCCAGATGGCCTTCAAAGGAGAAGGGTTTGTAGTCATACAGCCTTACGAGGAAATACCCTACGTCCCACATACAGCCTGAATAAATAATGAAAAGGATGCTTCGATAGCATTCTTATCATTAATCCTTAGCAATTTTTAGTGCATTATGGCTTAGCCTTTGGTTATGCACTCATACCGCACTCTGGCTTTTGTCAGCTCGGGGACACTGCCCCAAAAACCCATGTACTCACCTTGTACTACAATGGAACCCTTTATTCCAGGAACATCTTTTACGACATCAAATGATCCCTGAACGGCATCTTTACCCAGACCCGTAGCATTCCCAAGAGCTGTTGCTGCTGAATCAGCAAGCGAAACATTATCTGAAAAAACTACGGCTGCATCAGCCATCCCGAAGCTAATTGATGGGCCAACGGTCCCGGAAGAAGTGCATACGCCGGTAATGCTGTCACGGGGTTCCATGACAAAGCCCAGGTTCTTCAGGGGAGATTCACCAGCGTAAATTCCCATTACCACCGGACGGTCAGTGATCATTGCAATATCGCCTCCATTGTCAACTATGGCAAAAGTAGCACCTGCTTCCACCATTGCCTCCACCGCAAGGGCGGAAATGGTACCTGCGACCGCACTCATGGGGCCAATACCCATTGCATTGCCTGCATCTATCATCCGGCGGACAACTTCGGGAACATCCTGCCCCACACAATAAGGTTCAAGGGTGCTCTGGAAAAAAGGATCACCGGAGATATAGTGCTCCAGTTCCTTCCTGTGGAAGACTATAGCCTCCCTGGCAGCATCCATGTGCTTTGCCGTATCTGCCAGAATAGTAACTATAGTTTCCTTCAGACGGTATTGTTCTTTCATACAAACACAATTGATCATAAAGCTTCAGATAGGTCGCGTGTCTTTAAGAGAAAGTGCATCATGAGGACACATATCCACACAAGTACCACACTGGATGCACTTTGACTGATCCACGATCAGGCTAAAATCATCATCCAGTGAAAAGACATTAGTGGGACATACGGACATACATGCACTGCATTCCACACATTCATCTTCATCCCAGTTTATAGGAGTGTCCAGTCTTATCACATCCGCACCCCTTGAAGTCAGAGCAGGAAATATCTTTTCGAACTCTTCTTCATCTACATCTGCAACTATTTCACCATAGGAACTTTCAAAGTGTGCCTGTGAAACATTCAGGAGAATACCAGTCTCAAGAATTGATTCCGCAAGAATGGGTTTTGTGACAATTTCACTTGAGATATTGATCTTTATTTTCATGCTCATGACCTCCTTGCAACCAGCTTGCTGATATCCCCACTTGTTATAATACCTATGACATTTTTGTCATTATTGAGAACAGGCATTGCCGAAACACCATTCTGATCTATTCTGCGAGCAACAACAGCAACCTGCTCATCTGCCTTTGCAGTCGTGACCTTTCTTGTCATTATATCTTCCACAAGGTCAAACTTGTCTTCAGCCACTGCCTTTGATATATCCCATGAGGTTACTATCCCGACCAGTGAATTCTCCGCACTGACCACCGGAAGATGGTCGAACTTCGATTCCATTATGGTCTTTGCAGCCTTGAAAACACTTGCATCCTGCTTGATAGTCACAACATTTGCAGACATTATCTCAGAAACCAGGGTTACTCCTTCGGTCTGTTTCATTGGTCTGGCTGATATGCCTGTTGGCAGATTCTCCACCGGAGCAGTAACAAAGAACTCGCCCCTGGATATCCAGTCCTTAAGTTCGTTTGCTATTATCCGGGATTTCTTGAAGCTTGAGAGGGAAGAAGTTCTGACATCCTTGCCATTGAGTTCAACAGAACCTGATCTCAGTTCCTCATATGTGACCTGGCGCAAAGAAGGACGGTCCCTGCTGGGAACGCTATAATCAAGTATGTTCGTAGTGATATCCGCATCTGTCACAGCTGTGGCTGCAGCTATCTCCTCATTGAGGATCGGAATTGGAATACCCATTCCCACATAAAGGGAGGTACCATAGCCAGTGAAACTAGCTGCCCTGATGTAATCAGAGTTCATTTCCTTGATATCGCCCTGCAACATCAGGGTTCCGAAATTGCTTGCAGATGAATGCTGAGTACCCTGTCCTATAACGTAACCCTGGGCACCACCGAGGAATATCCTTGTGCCCATACCTATGGTCTTGTAACTTGGATCATTGGACAGCGGAGAGAGAACACCTGCCCCGGAATATGTCACATTGCCGAATCCGGGAAGAAGGGAACCCATATAAGTGTGAATCGTCTGCCGACTTCCATTTGTCGCAGCATTATACTTCTGGTATGCATTACGTGGATTTTGCATAATTGCCTGGTTCATGTCATCAAGACAAAGAGATGTATCAAGCACTTTTCTTGGGTAGCAGTCAGTACCATGTGCTATTGCATGCAGATCAACGGATTTTCCGCGTATAAGGTCCTCAATGACATGCGCACCCCCATATTCTATTCCCTGCGACTCAGATAACTGGGTAGCACCAATAAAAGCATCAACTGCAGCTACACCAGTGTATGCCTCGACATCATTGAGCCATACATTCTGCATCTTGATAGGAGGTTCCGAATGACCAAAATTGAACCAGACACCTGATGAACACATTGCGCCAAAGGTACCGGTGGTCACAACATCAACTTCTTTAGCTGCACCCTCTGCACCCAGCTCACCTACAATATCAACCATTTCCTCAGCAGTGACTACATTGACACTACCGTCTTTTATTCTATTATTAATATCATGAATTGATTTTTTGACCATTGGAATACCTCTTTGCGTAAAAGTAATAATTATAGCGGCTATAAATTACTTATGGTTATTACAAATGAGAATCAATATTCCCGAAAGTAAAGTGGCTTTGATATCTGGTGACTACTATTTAAGCCTGTCAGTTTCACCTGAATTGTATGTAGTATTGTGTCCTTGCAATACAGATATTCATTACAGCTAATGATGAGGAAAAATTAGGATGACATCAGCTAAAAAGAAAATATTGAATGAAATTTAAGTAATTCAATCGATCTTTATCAAACGAGCCTTTCCAAATTCTATTTTATCCATTATGACCTCAAGAACACCGTTTATGTAAGTTGCTCTTGCACTATCAGGATTTACAGTAGCCGAAAAATCGATCAATTCCGAGCTTTCTTCTTCAGAATTCAAAAATTTTATCTCAAGGGTGCTTTCGGTGACATACAATTCTATATCATCTTTTTCAACGCCAGGAAGTTCAGCCATTGCATGTATATGACCCTCAATTTCAAACACGTCGATCAATGGACTTGGATCATCAACACGCATCTGTTGTCTTTCAAATCCATCTGTTTCATTGTCATCAGAAACATTTCCTAACTCCCTTATCCCAGATTTATCCCCGGAACGATTTGATACGGAAAATGCACTAATGAAAGCCTTTTTGGATAAGTCACTCAGGTCCATTCCCAGACGTTCCATAATATAATCCATGATCTCTTCGACATTCTCAAAATCATCTACTTCGAAAATATCATCAAAAAATTCCCGTTTTTTTCTTTTATCAGACACTAAGCAGCACCATATCACAGTTTTATTAAGTGCAATATATTAAATACCCGTACAAAACTGTTTCTGTTAAGCGGGATGATTTGCAAGTGAAAACAGTCATATTCGAAAAAGTATAACTGTTATCACCTACATTTTTTTATCCAGAGCCTTTCGATCAAAGTAAATAAAGAAAGGTTTGGGGAGGTAATTAATATGGACTTGAGCGAAATATTTCTTCAGGAGAATGTAGGGGGTATCGACCTTGTACTAAGAGCAGTGATGGGAACAATAGCAATAACAGCATTGTCACTGGACCTTATAGAATCGGAGCCCTGGAAGTGGGTTTTTGCATTTGTTGCAATTGTAGGACTTTACACATCCATAATGCGTCATTGTAGCCTATATCCTTTTATTAAAATAAATACTGCAAAAAAGCAATAGGAACATCGTTTCATCAATTATTTATTCCACCTACTTTTTTGTTTCAAAGGACAGGAACCTGAAGGACAGGATAAATGCAAGATAGACCATAGTCGCAGCCACAAAAAAAGTTCCGGACCCTAACATCTCATACAAAAAACCACCACCAATCAATCCGATTATACTTGCTATGCCTGTAAAACTGGCAGAAACACCCTGCACAACACCCTGATGTTCCCTGCCTGCCAGCCGGGAAAGAATAGACTGCATTGAAGGCCACATGAATCCGTTACCTATTGCAAAAAGAACTGCTGCAAGATAGGTGAGGTAAAAATCACTGTACGACAGGAGTACAAAGTTACTGGCCAGAACCACAGCACCGAATATTGCCAGTCTTGCATCGGAAAAGAACCTTGATACATAAGATAGTACCGGACCTTCCACCACCACAAGCATCAAGCTCAATACTGAAAAGTAGATCCCCATATCTGCAACGCTCCACTTAAGGTTATCAATTGCATGAACGGGGAAAGCTGTATAGAACATGTTAAAACCCAGGAAAACAAGGAAATATACAACAAGCATGAAAGGAATGTGGTCAAGTTTCAGAGCATCCTTAAGTTTTGGCTGCGGACCCTTCCCGGATTCATTACAATTTCCAAATTCGTATGCAAGTAATTTTTTTACATTATTCTTTTTGTTGTTGAACGACTGGATGCACTCCTTTGATTCCTGTAGAAATAATGCAATCAGTACAGTGCCGATAAAAGAGATTATAACCGCTGCAAGAACCGGAAGTAATTCACCATATATGGTCACACTCAGGAGTCCCGCAAGTGCAGGACCGGCAATGAATCCAAGGTTCATGGAAACTGACATACGTCCGAAATTCTTACTCCTGTCTTCCTCACTGGTGATATCAGCCACATAGGCATTTGCAACAGATACATTACCGCCTGTCAGGCCATCGAATGCCCTTGCCACAAATAACAGTATTAGTGGAATTGTTATTGTGAATTTTCCAAGTGAATTGGAACTCACATCCAGAACCGATACAACCGGAATCAAAAGAGCGAACATGAATATCAACCACGATGCCAGGGTACCTGCCTGACTGAAGAACAATATCTTTTTCCTGCCATAGACATCAGACCACTTACCAAGAAGAGGAGCACCCACCAATTGGAAAGCGGGATACATGGATGCAAGTATACCGTAAATTAGTGCATTTCCCCCAAATCTCTCAACCAAAAAAACCAGAAATGGAAGTACCAGACTCAGTCCAAGTGTCCCGATGAAATTCACCATCATTATCGGGAAAATAGAGATCTTGGTAGATTGGTCTTCAGGCATTCATATAAAATTTTATTTGGGATACTATATGATTGTTTTGTACGAGGTATTCCTGTACAAAAAATATATCTTCAAAACCTCCCTAAATCAAGGCATGAGCGAATTATACCTGACCGACTGTTACCTGAAAGAATTTGAAGCAACAGTTGAAAGCGTAAAGGATGAACGATTTGTGACGCTTGACAGGACTGCATTTTACCCGAAAGCCGGTGGACAGCCGCATGATACTGGAAAACTCATCAGGAACGGAGATGAGTTCCCTGTCGTTTTTGTAGGTAAATTTGACGGAAAGGTGAGCCACGAGATTGAGATTCCGGGTCTTAAGGAAGGAGACGTAGTAAAGGGCGTCATTGACTGGGACAGAAGATACCTCTTCATGAAATATCACACTGCATGCCACATTCTCAGTGCCATGATCCATAATGAAACTGGAGCGAAGATCAGTGGTAACCAGCTTGCTGAAGACAAGACACGTGTCGATTTCAACCTGGAGGATTTTGACAGGGAACAGATAAGATCCTACGAAGCAAAGGTGAATGAGATAATCGACCGGGATGTTCCTGTGAGCATCGCCATCATGCCACGTGATGAAGCCTTTGAGATACCATCTGTGGTTAAACTCAAAGATGCATTCCCACCTGAGATACAGGATATAAGAGTGATAAGCATAGAAAGTATTGACAGGCAGGCATGTGGAGGAACTCATATATCAAGTACTGGAGAAATACCACATATAGAGATATTCAAAGCAGAGAACAAAGGCAAGAACAACCGGAGAATATATTTCAGGTTTGTTTAAGAGTGACCCGACTTTCCTGAACTGAATATTGTACATCAGAATGCACACCTGTATCATATAGTGGAATTTGAACATGAAGCCGTGTTCCGATACACTCACTGCTTTCCGCCCATATATTGCCCTTGTGCACATCAATTATGTTCCTGGCAAGGAACAAGCCAAGACCGCTGCCGCCATAATTACGGGTCATTGAACCGTCCACCTGATAAAAACGATCGAATATCCTATCCATATGAACTGCAGGAATACCAATACCATTGTCAGATACCTCAATGTGCATCATATCACCTTCTTCAAATGCAGATACATCAATTTTGGAAAAGTCCGGTGAGAACTTTATAGCATTGTCAATGAGATAGATAAAAAGTTGTTTTAAGAAATCACCATTTCCATAAACAAGATGGAGATTCCCACTATAATTTCGTCTCAACTTTATTTGCTTTCCCTCGAGCCCCATAGTAAGACCATTTATCGAGCTTTCCAGAATATCTGTAAGAACAACAGGCGAAAATACATGGTTTTTTTCGAACCGGAATGTGTTCATATGTAAAAGGGACTCTATCAGCCCATATAACCGTTCAGAGTTGGAAATTACAGTTTTCATAGCTTCCTTCTGTTTATCAGTCAATTCTCCCAGCATGCCTTCATACATAACCTCGCTGTATCCTTTTATGGAGATGAGAGGTGTTTTAAGTTCGTGGGTAATGTTGGAAACAAACTCATCCTTCATCTTGTCTATTGACTTGAGCTCATCATATGCACAGGTAGCCTCCTCCAGCAATTGCATATTCTCAATTGTTGTCCCAACATGTTTTGCCACACTTTCAAGGACATGTATATCCCCATCACTTAGGTCATCCTGACCATTCACAGAAATTAAAAAGAAACCAATGAGTATATTCCTTGAAATGAGGGGGAAAGCTATGCAGTCATCAATCTCGCTTTGAGGGCAGAAGCAGAAATGAGAACTGATAACAAAGGGCTGGTTTATGTTTTTGCGCTGATGCGTAACCTGCCTGAGATATGAGATCAGGGGACCATCTGATGGCATGCTGTCCAGGGATGCTCTCAGTTTGGGAGGAATTGCGAAATCTGCATGGATCATGGCTTCACCCGAATCTCTGTCAATAAGATATATCAGACCATAATCAGCATCCAGGTAAGAGAGAAGCTCATTCAAAATATCATTCAAAAAAACATCAAATTCAAGAGAATCGGCTGCAATGGAAGCTGTCGAACAGAGAAATGAAAGATCCTTTTCTTTTTTGCACACATTATTTTCAGCTGCTTTGTGTTTTACGGACATTTCAGAAACAGTGATTCCGGCAAACAAAAAAGCTAGAACAACAAAAGAACGAAGATATAATTCATGAGAAGAAATAAAAAATAACTGGTCGGAAAATGACCCCTTGCCAAGGACAAGGTAGTCCAGAAATGCATCTAGGACCCAAAATATAAGACCAAGCGTCATTGCGACCAAGACGATGTATAACCTACCCCTCATGAAAACTCCGAACAGATACAATAGTCAATATCAATAGCATGCAATATGAAGATTATAAACAAATAATGAATTATGATATCTATTTATATCTTCTGTTTATTTACAAAATAGATTATTATATTTACTTTTTAATATAATGTTGCAAATTGGTTTAATACCACACCATATACAATCAGATCCAGAGCAGAGAACTATTCTGATACTTAACTTTTTAAATGGTTAATTATATGTAAAAACGCATATCTTGAAGATAAATCTAAAAACGAGTGATGAGAGATCGTTGGCAGGTTGTAGACAATTATAAAACATATAATTACGTTACTATCAACATACCAGACGGAAGTCATTTATCATCAATCATTAAAAATCACATTAATCTTATGGAGTCATATAATATGAAGGTACTAGTCAGTGATCCATTATCAGAACAAGGATTAACAAAGCTTAGGCAGCATTTTACAGTAGACGTAATAACCGGACTTTCAGAAGATGAACTTGTGGAGAAGATCCCGGAATACAGTGCTCTTGTAATACGCAGTGGTACACAGGTAACCAGAAAGGTTATTGAAGCTGCTGAAAATATGAAAATTGTGGGCAGAGCAGGTGTTGGAGTAGACAACGTGGATGTTGCAGCTGCAACAGAAAAGGGTATTATAGTTGTCAACGCACCTGAAGGAAACATGCTTTCCGCAGCAGAGCACACGATCGCAATGATGATGGCCCTTTCCAGAAATATCCCCCAGGCAAATGAATCTTTAAAAGCAAGGAAGTGGGAAAGAAAGAAGTTCATGGGCATAGAGGTCAATGGAAAGACGCTTGGTATTGTAGGTCTTGGACGCATAGGTGCTGAGGTTGCAAAGAGAGCACAGGGACTGGAGATGGACATCCTCGCATACGACCCATTCATTTCCGAGGAAAGGGCAAAGGAACTTGGGGTCAAGCTCAGGACCGTAATGGAAATTGCACAGGAAGCTGACTTCATAACCGTTCACACACCCCTTATAAAGGAAACAAGGAACATCATAGATGAGGCCGAGTTTGCAGCAATGAAAAGCAATGCAAGGATCATCAACTGTGCACGTGGCGGTATCATAAATGAAGAGGCACTTGCAAATGCACTCAAGAGCGGAAAGATAGCCGGTGCAGCAGTGGATGTCTTTGTGAGCGAACCACCCTTTGACAGCCCAATGCTTGAATGCGAGAATCTTATAGCAACACCTCATCTTGGTGCATCCACAGAAGAAGCCCAGGTAAACGTTGCAGTTTCAGTTGCCGAAGAAGTAATATCAGTTCTAAATGGCGGCTCTGCAAAGAATGCCATCAATATCCCATCCGTAAAACCTGAGGTAATGAGCATCCTGGCACCATATATCCAGCTTGCTGAAACCATCGGTAAAGCCTGTGCACAACTACTTGGAAAGAACTACGATAAGATAGAGATAGCATACAACGGCGAGATATCCGAGAAGGACACAAGACCTGTCACTGTTGCTGCATTGAAGGGAATGCTTGAGGTAGCACTTGGCTCTGCGGTAAACTATGTTAATGCAGGTTCACTTGCTAAAGCAAGAAAGGTCGAAGTGGTTGAGAGGAAATCAGATACATCTGATGAATATGCATCAACCATCAGCATGGAACTATCAAAAGACAATGAAAAGGTTTCCATTACCGGCACAGTTATCGGTGGAGAAGGAAAGATCGTTGGCCTTGACGGCGAGCATGTTGACATAATACCATCCGGCTATATGATCGTTGCAAAGCACACAAACATGCCGAATGTTATCGGACCTTGCTGCATTGTTCTTGGAAAGAACAATATCAATATCTCAGGAATGCAGGTTGGCAGGGCAAAGATAGGTGAAGTGACCATGATGGCGCTTAATGTCGATTCTGATGTCCCAGAGCCAATACTCAATGAGATGAAGGCTGTCGAGGGAATCATTGACGCTAAGCTTATAGATCTTTGAGTGAAAAATAAAATACATTATTCGAATCCCAGATGATGCGAAAGCGAATTTATCACAAGTTTCCCCATAGGGAAATAGAGTTTGAGCAGAAATACCGCTACCATTCGGATCTGCCTTTTTTTACAAAGGTAATGGCAAATATGAATGGTAAGTTCGGTATGTTTGTTACCGAGTCTGTGACCCAGCGAGGACACCGGATACAAGCCAAGAGAGATATCCATGTGAAAATCGTAACCAATGGCATAGACTTTATGCCATTGAACTATGAAAATGTTGATGAAATTGCTGAAACCATCGAAAAAGAAGGAATTATGGATTTCAAGATCAACCTGGATTATAGCTACCTTGACGGTAAATATAACAGGGTAGCTTTCAGGGGTGACGTATACCTTCTGCGCGCAAGTCTTGAGAATGAATTGCTGGTACTTCAGATCAATCACATTGACGGACCTAAGCGTACTGAATGTGGCAGGGTAGCAGATACTATAATAGATGAACTTAGACGTGGTTCATAATGGATGAACTAACTCTTGTTGTTGCAACTCCTTTTAAGAAAAATGCAAGCTCTTTGCTTTCGATCAAGGATTTTGAGTTTGCACTTTCTTTTGATCTTAAATGGATGTCACCTGACCTTGCTTCAAAGGTAAGGGACAAAGCAATTGCATCAAGGATGTTAAAGTTTGAAGGTGACAAGCTCACACCTGATTTTGATATAGATAAAGTGGAGATACCGAACGGGTTCAAGCCCTCAGAGAATATTTTTATTGAGAAGGGCGATATTGAAGAGATGATCTCCACAATATCTGCAAAGGCTTCAATTACTGAAAAGGAAGTCATTGCAGCAATAAACAATAAGCAGGAACAACTTGAAGATCTCGTGAGCATAGAGATAGCAGGCCTTATTGTAGCAAGAGAGATGGGATGTGATATCGGTGATCTATACGAAAGAATCTATGATAAGTTCTTTAATAAAGAATGAGCACACAACCTTTATGTACTATTGATGTTATTCAAGACACGAATTTGTTAACATAAATTCACCATGTCCTTACTGAATTTGACATCTAACAGATGTTCGAACGCGTTTTGTGCGTGAGTGAGACATAATCTTGCGGAGGAACATTATGAGTAAGAAAACTCTAATGAAAATTGGAAGAAAGACTAATCCAAGAATAGCAGATTTAGTTGCAGATCTTAAAGATGGATCTCGCGACAATGATGTACTGATCTGGAGAGATGTAGCTAAGAAGCTTGAAAGACCGGCACAGAATTATGCACAGGTCAATCTTAGTAAGATCAGCAGGTACGCAAAAGAAAACGAAACCGTCCTCATACCAGGAAAGGTACTCGGAGCAGGAGCCATCAACAAGGCAGTTACAGTAGCTGCATTGAACTTCAGTATCACTGCAAAGCAGAAGATCACTGACCTTGGCGGAAAATGCGTGACCATTGAACAGATCCTTGAAGAAAATCCAAAGGGATCAGGAATCAGGATCTTACAGTAGGTGATCATGATGACAGTTATCGATGCAAATGGACTCATTATGGGAAGACTTTCGAGCATTGTTGCAAAGAGGTTGCTTGAAGGCGAAACAATAGACATAGTTAATGCTGAAAAAGTAGTTGTTTCCGGCTCCAAAGTCACTACCATGCTAGAATACAAGACTAGCAGAGAAATGGGAAGACGTGAAAAGTCATTCGGACCTTATTTCCCAAAGAGACCTGACAGAATCCTCAAGAGAACTGTAAGAGGAATGCTCCCTTACAAGCGTGCAAGAGGAAAGGACGCAATGGGTCGTCTAAAGATCTACGTAGGTGTTCCGCTAGAACTTAAAAATGCAGAACTCACAAAAATAGCAGAAGCAGACATGAATCGTCTGAGCTCAAACAAGTACCTAACCTTGGCAGACATCAGCAAGAAGATGGGTGCTAAGTTCTAAGGAGAATTATTATGACGACAAAAGTTGTAACTTCATCTGGTAAAAAGAAGACAGCAATCGCACGTGCTACCGTCACGAAAGGTAAAGGTAGAGTGCGCATCAACAAGAAACCCCTTGAAATTTATGATCCTTTATTTGCCAAATTGAAGATCGATGAGGCAATCATGCTTGCAGGAGATGTGTCTGGGGAAGTTGATATCGATGTCACCGTTAACGGTGGCGGAATCATGGGACAGGCAAGCGCTGCAAGGACAGCTATTGCAAGAGGTATCGTTGAATGGACCAACGACACCGATATTCGTGATGGCTACATGGCATACGACCGTAATCTGCTGGTAAACGACTCCAGACAGAAGGAAACCAAGAAGTTTGGTGGACCAGGTGCACGTGCCAGATATCAGAAATCATACAGGTAGGCTTTAAAACATGATTCCAGTTCGATGTTTCACCTGCGGAAAGGTGATCTCAAACTGCTGGGAGGAGTACAAAAGCCGCGTAGCAGAAGGAGAAGACTCTGCATTGGTACTTGATGACCTTGGAGTCACCAGATACTGTTGCCGCAGAATGATCCTTTCACACGTGACTCTTGTGGACACATTAGCTCCATACCAGTAGAATACGAGTAGGTATAAGGTAACTGAGTTGATCAGTTACCCCATTTATCTTATGATACGATACTGGACATCTTGTTGGAGAACCACATTCGGAGGGATTCCGAATACAATTCAAAGTGATTATAGAGCCATAATATATGGGCATATGCAAAGTAATAGCTACTTTTCATTCCAATAGGTGATACTATAGTCTAACTTTTTTATGATAATTTGTGACGGAACTTTTCGTAAGGTGATCTATTGAGTACAGAACACTATACAAGGTATGAGAAGGCAAGGATCGTTGGTGCAAGATCATTACAGATTTCGATGGGAGCACCGGTGCTTATAGATGATCCAAGTGTAAATTCCCTGCACCTTGCAAAGAAAGAATTTGAACTGGGAGTAATCCCAATTACGGTTAAAAGAGAGATTGATTAGGTGATTATATGGATACTACTGAAGAAATTGAAGTTACTGAAGCTGAAAATGTAGAAACTATTGAAGCGACAACCACAGAAGAAGTAAGTGCTGCAACAGAGGAAGAGAAAAGCACATCACTCGTACCTATCGACGAGTACCTCGCAGCAGGAGTTCACATCGGAACCCAGCAGAAGACCGAGAACATGATGAAGTTTGTCTACCGCGTAAGGACAGATGGTCTCTACGTGCTTGACATCCAGGCAACAGACGAGAGAATAAAGTTAGCTGCAAACTTCCTTTCCCAGTATGACCCTGCAAAGATACTTGTAGTATCTGCAAGGCAGTACGGTCAATTCCCTGCAAAGATGTTCGCAAAAGCAATCGGTGCAAGATCAATGGTAGGAAGATTTATTCCAGGAACACTCACAAACCCATCACTCGAGCACTTCTTCGAGCCTGATGTAGTAATCGTGACCGACCCAACCGGTGATGCACAGGTAATCAAGGAAGCGGTAAACACTGGTGTACCTGTAGTTGCCCTTTGTGATACAAACAACATGACATCAAAGGTTGACCTGGTAATTCCAACAAACAACAAAGGTAGAAAGGCACTGTCCCTTGTTTACTGGTTGCTTGCAAGAGAATTTACATCAGCAAACAACTCAATGTTCAATTACGAACTAGAGAGATTCGAAGCATCCGTCTAAACAGGCTATCGCCTGTAAAAGCATACTACAAATAGGAAAAAACCCGTATATATATGGGGAGATCAGTAGTATGAGACAAACAACAGTCGCTGGACAATTCTATCCATTGAATCCGAAAAGCCTGAAAAAAGAGCTTAGCAGATGCTTTAAAGATACGGATAACGTACAAAGGAACATAATAGGTGCTGTCGTACCCCACGCAGGATACATATACTCCGGGGCAGTGGCAGCACATGCCTTTGCATCGTTACCAAAAGCTGACACCTATGTACTGTTTGGACCGAACCATACAGGATATGGGTCTGCGGTAGCTCTTTCACAGGATAGATGGACCACCCCACTCGGGGAGATAGAAACTGATAGAGAGCTTGGAAAGCAGCTTGCAGGAAGCATTGTAGATCTTGACGAGATGGCCCACCGCTTCGAGCATTCCATCGAAGTGCAGATACCATTCCTCCAGCACATGTTCGGCAGTGATTTCAAAATACTGCCTATTTGCATGGGATTGCAGGATGAGGAAACTGCAATTGAGGTTGGTCAGGAAGTTGCAAAAGCTGTTAAAGCAAGTGGCAAAAAAGTTGTTTTTATCGCGTCCAGCGATTTTACACATTATCAGCCAGCAGACGTAGCATTTGAAAATGACCATTACCTGATAGAACCTATCATGAAAATGGATATTTCGGAATTCTATCGCAGAAAAGAAGAGAAGAATGTTACAGCCTGTGGTTTCGGACCAATTGCAGCAATGCTCACAGCGGCTGAAGAGCTTGGCGGAAAAGACGTCAACCTGCTGAAGTATGCCACAAGTGGCGATGTGACCGGAGATAATTCTGCAGTTGTGGGATATGCAGCAATAACTGTTGAATAAGACATCTATGAGCCACGGGAGTTGCAAATGATAACATGCTCTGCACCAGGAAAGGTATACCTGTTCGGCGAACATGCTGTCGTATATGGATATAGCGCTATCTGTTGCGCCATTGACCTGCGTACGAGAGTACAGGTTGAAATTAGCGATACAACTATTATTGAATCTTCACTGGGGATAACGGGACCTGACCTTCAAACACATCCTTATATCACACGAGTCATTGAGAAAATGCAGGACCTTGCTGATATAAAGGGCGTACATATTAAGATCGAATCGGAGATTCCGGTGGGATCAGGCCTTGGGTCATCTGCTGCAGTAACCATTGCAAGCATACAGGCATTGAACGAATTGTTCTCCTGTAAACTGGGACTTGAGGATATTGCAATTATTGGACATGATGTTGAAAGGCAAGTACAGGGAAACGCCAGTCCCACAGACACATACGTAAGCACAATGGGCGGTGTCGTAATGATACCGGAAAGGAAAAAACTCAATGCACTTGATTGTTCAATTGTTGTCGGAAACACAGGAAAGTTCTCGTCAACAAAAGAACTGGTTGCAAATGTAGCCAGACTGCGTGATGAGTTCCCGGACATAATCGACCCCATACTTACAAGCATAGGAGACATGTCACATATCGCTGAGGAACATGTGAACAATGGCGATTACTCCACCATTGGAAAACTCATGAATGTCAACCAGGGATTGCTTGATGCAATAGGCGTAGGCGGAGCCGAACTGTCAGCACTGGTCTACGCAGCACGCAGCACCGGAGCATATTCTGCAAAGATCACAGGAGCAGGCGGTGGCGGATGTATTGTTGCACTTGCAGAAAATAATGATGCAGAAAATATTGCACAGGCGATCAGAGATACAGGCGCTGAAGCGATAATTACAAGAAATACACATAAAGGTGTTCGACTGGAGTCGTAACTATGGGAAATAATCAGGGAATTACGATCTTAAAGATAGGCGGAAGTGTAATTACCGACAAAAGCGCCGATAATGGAGCTGCGAGACAGGAAGAGATCAGAAGGATCGCAGAAGAGATAGCAGGTTTTAAGTCCAGGTTGGTAATCGTACATGGTGCTGGTTCTTTCGGCCACCCACAGGCAAAGCGTTACGGACTTACAGATCAATTCGACCCACTTGGGTCCATAATTACCCACAGGTCGGTCAAGGAACTCAATGACATAATTGTTGATGAGCTGAATGAAGCTGGCGTGAGTGCAATTGGATTGCACCCCATGAACTGCACAATTTCAGATGATGGAAGGATAAGCGAAATGTCCCTTAACATCATCACATCCATGCTGGATACCGGATTTGTTCCCGTTCTGCATGGCGATGTAGTAATGGATAAGAAGCTTGGAACATCAGTCCTGTCCGGTGACCAGATCGTACCATACCTTGCATCGAAGTTAAATGCAGAAAGGGTAGGTATTGGAAGTGCTGAGAACGGGGTGCTTGATGGAGATGGAAAAACCATTGCGAACATCAATCCCGGTAATTTTGATAATATTAAAGGATTTATTGGCGGCTCTGCAAATACAGACGTAACAGGCGGCATGTTGGGAAAGGTACTTGAACTTTTAGACCTAAGTGAGGTATCAAATACCACTTCCTATATATTCAACGCAGGTAATGCAGGTAATATATCGGGATTTTTAAATGGAGAGAGCATTGGCACTGCGATATCAAAGACAGAGCCATAGGGAGCAGGAACTATTATGAGCACATCTCAAAGAAAGATAGAGCACCTTAAATTGTGTGCGACAAGTCCGGTTGAATCAAGGAAGATCAAAGCAGGATTTGATGATATCATGCTGGTGCACAGGGCACTTCCAGAAATGGATATGGATGATATTGATCTGTCTATCGATTTTCTTGGAAAAGGGATGAATGCACCTTTCATGATAGCTTCCATTACAGGAGGACATCCCGATACTACACCCATAAATGCTGCCCTTGCAGGTGCTGCAGAGGAGCTAGGAGTGGGTATTGGTGTCGGCAGCCAGAGAGCTGCTATCGAAGACCCCTCACAGGAAGAATCATTCAGAGTGGCACGTGACGTGGCACCAAATGCTTTTATTTACGGTAATATCGGAGCTGCACAGATCAAAGAGTATGGGATCGAAGGTGTGGAAAAGCTCATTGAGATGATAGATGCGGATGCAATGGCAATACATCTAAACTTCCTGCAGGAAGCCATCCAGCCCGAGGGTGACAAGGATGCCACAGGTGCACTTGACAGCATCCGAGAGATATGCGCGGAGATCAAGACCCCGATAATAATTAAGGAAACAGGTGCAGGAATATCACATGAAGATGCACTGCAGCTGAAAGAAGCCGGTGCCAAAGCCATTGATGTGGGTGGCGTTGGCGGTACAAGCTGGTCCGGTGTCGAAGTATACCGTGCCAGAGATAGAGAGGATAATATTTCCGAGATGCTTGGGGAGCTTTTCTGGGACTTTGGAATTCCCACTGCACCAAGTATTGTAGAATGCAGCGTGTCCCTACCTGTAATTGCCACTGGAGGCATCAGGACTGGACTCGATGTCGCAAAATCCATAGCTCTCGGTGCAGGAGTTGCAAGTTCTGCATTGCCTTTTGTTGCACCTGCCATGAAAGGAAAGGACGAGGTTGTAAAAAGCATTTCAAATTTACTTGATGAACTAAAGGTAGCAATGTTCCTTTGCGGATGCAAGGATGTAAAGAAGCTACACTCTGCCCCTGCCATAATAACAGGCTGGACAAGAGAGTACATCGAACTTAGAGGCTTTAATGCCAAAGAATTTGCATTGCGTTCTGAGAACAGCAAATTCCACATTGTTTAACGATCATTAATCACAAAGGGATTAAAAAAACTAGATTTTTAATAAATCAGAGGATATTAAATGACAGAAGTAGGAATTATAGCAGTTGGCGGCTACAATGAAATGGGCCGTAACATGACTGCGATCAGGATCAATGAAGATATTATTATCATTGATATGGGCCTTCGCCTTGATAGAGTGCAGATCCACGAAGATGTAGAAATAGATAAGATGCATTCACTTGAATTGATCGAAATGGGAGCAATTCCTGACGATACGATCATGAAGCAGGTCAATGGAAATGTGCGAGCTATAGTCTGTACCCACGGACATCTGGACCACATTGGAGCTATATCAAAACTGGCTCACAGATACACTGCACCAATCATATCAACACCGTATACCACCGCACTTATCAAGCACCAGATTGACTCCGAAAGAAAGTTCGGCGTTAAGAACAACCTTGTTTCCCTGAAAGCAGGCGAAAGGATCGAGGTCACAAAGGATATCGAGCTGGAATTTGTTAACGCACAGCACAGTATAATCGATACTATATTCCTGGTAATTCACACCCCAAGCGGCAGTGTTGTATATGCATGTGATTTCAAACTTGACAGGACACCTACAATTGGAGAGGCACCTGACTTTGAAAGGCTCAAGGAACTGGGAGATGAGGGAGTTATTGCCCTTATTACCGAAAGTACGAATGCAGGAAGGAACGGAAAAGCACCTTCTGAACAAATTGCACATTCCCTTCTCAGGGATGTACTGCTTGGAACAGAAGAATCTGATGTGGGCATGATCGTTACAACATTTGCATCCCATATCTCCCGTATGAACTCCATTGTCAAATTCGCTGAAGAAATGGGCAGAATACCAATACTTCTTGGCAGATCAATGGAGAGATATGTAGGAACAGCCCACCAGCTTGGATACATAGAGCTTCCTGAATCCGTAGAGATATACGGAAACCGCAGAGACATTGACAAGGCACTTGCCAAGATAATGGACAAGGGTAAGAACAAGTACCTTCCTGTAGTTACAGGTCACCAGGGAGAACCCGGTGCAGTTCTTGGAAGAATTGCAAACGGAGATACACCATATAAGATCGAGGTCGCTGACAGAATTATCTTTTCAGCTAATATAATACCAAACCCAATGACACAGGCAAATCGCTATTCACTTGAGACAAAGTTGAAGATGAAGGGAGCAAGGATCTACGATAATGTCCATGTTTCCGGACACGCATACCGTGAAGACCACTGGGAACTGCTCAGGATGCTTAAGCCCGAACATGTAATCCCTGCGCATGGAAATATCCAGATGCACAGTGAATATATCCAGATGGCTGAGGATGCAGGATACGAACTTGGCGATACACTGCACCTGCTAAGGAATGGTGAAGAGCTTTATATCGAAGAAGGCTGAAAACGATTTGTCAATGGGATTATTATGGATCTGATAGAGGAAATTAAAAAACGATCAATTCACGTTGATAATGGAATTGAGGACTATTTACCCCTTACAAAGCCACTAGAGCTTTACAAGGCAGCCCGCTACCTGCCAGATGCAGGCGGAAAAAGACTTAGACCTTCCATTGTCATCCTTGTAGCCGAAGCAGTAGGCTCAAGCCTTGAAATGGTCCTTCCTGCAGCAGTCGCTGTGGAACTTGTCCACAATTTCACACTTGTTCATGATGATATCATGGACAAGGATGACATTCGCAGAGGAATGCCAGCAGTCCATGTAAAATGGGGAGAAGCCGGTGCAATTCTTGCAGGAGATACACTATACTCAAAGGCTTTTGAGATACTGACCCGTGCTAAAGGCGACCCTGAGCGTATCCTCAAATGCATAGACATACTATCCAAGACCTGCAGAGATATCTGTGAAGGACAGTGGATGGATGTTGAATTCGAGGACCGCACTGATGTAACTCAGGAAGAGTACCTTGAAATGATCGAGAAAAAGACAGGTGTGCTTTATGCAGCATCTGCTCAGATCGGTGCAATTCTAGGTGGGGCATCTGATGAAGTCGCTGACGCACTCTTTGAATACGGACGGCTCATAGGTATTGCTTTCCAGATATATGATGATGTCATCGACATGATAACCCCAGAGGAAGTTCTCGGCAAGGTTAGAGGGAGCGACCTGATGGAAGGCAAGAAGACGCTTATAGCAATTCATGCACTTAACAATGGTGTGGAACTTGGAATCTTCGGAAAAGGTGAAGCAACTACCGAGGAGATCAACGAAGCTGTACGTACTCTTGAAGAATCAGGTTCAATCGAATATGCAAGAGACCTTGCTGTATCATACATAGAGAAAGGCAAGGAACTATTGAATGTTATGGATGACTCTGAATCAAAGGATATTCTCAGCGCCATAGCAGACTATATGATCAAGAGAGCATATTGATGTTTTAAGAAGAGCATTGCTCTTCTATTCTTTTTTCTTTTTTTTGATTAGTAATTTCAACTCACCAGATCACGCTATTTTCAATTAAGCCAGAGTGTGAACTTTCAAAATAAGAAATTACAACTTATAGCAAAAATAAAAAAAGGAAAGAATACGGGATATACCCGTACTAAGATCATTCTTCTTTCTCAATAACAGCCTGTGCTGCAGCAAGTCGGGCAATTGGTACACGGAATGGGGAACAACTGACATAATTCAGACCTACATTATAACCAAATTTGACAGAATTTGGCTCTCCACCATGTTCACCACAAATACCAATCTTGATATCAGGCCTTGTTGAGCGACCTTTTTCAATACCTATCCTGACAAGCTCACCGACTCCACCCTGATCAAGGACTGCGAAAGGATCGTTCTCAAGTATAGAATCCTGCACATATACCGGAAGGAACATACCCGCATCATCCCTACTGAATCCGAATGTTGTCTGTGTGAGGTCGTTGGTACCAAATGAGAAGAACTCTGCCTCTGTGGCTATCTGGTCTGCAGTAAGAGCTGCCCTTGGAAGTTCGATCATAGTACCAATGAGATACTCCATCTTGCAATTATTTTCTGCAAGTACGGATTCAATGATGCTTACGATATTTTCTTTTACAGATTTTAGCTCATTTACATGGCATATCAGAGGTATCATTATTTCAGGTACTATCTCCATTCCCTCTGAGTTGAGTTCACATGCAGCTTCCATGATTGCCTGCACCTGCATCCCATATATCTCAGGATATGTGATACCAAGACGGCATCCCCTGTGACCAAGCATCGGGTTGACCTCAGTAAGTGATTCGACACGATCCATAACCTTTCTTATTTTATCGATCTTCTGCTTGTCAGCACCTTCTGACCCAAGAAGCCTGAGCCTCTCTGCCAATTCTTCCCTTTTTGGAAGGAATTCATGCAAAGGCGGGTCAAGTAAGCGAATTGTGACCGGATATCCTTCCATTGCCTTGAATATGCCGACAAAGTCCTCTTTCTGCATTGGGAGGAGTTTAGCAAGAGCTATTTCACGGATCTCTTTTTCCTCTGCAAGTATCATCTCACGTACTACAGATATCCTGTCCTCGCCAAAGAACATATGTTCTGTCCTGCATAATCCAATTCCTTCAGCACCGAATTCCCTGGCAACTAATGCATCGTGAGGAGTGTCTGCATTTGTCCTGACACCCATTTCCTTGACCTCATCAGCCCAATCAAGTAGTGTGTGAAGTTCATCGGTGACCCCAGGAGTGATAAGAGGTACCTTTCCAAGAATGACACTGCCTGATGCACCATCAATGGAAATGTAATCCCCTTCCTTTATTGCAATCTCACCGATCGTGAAGATCTTATTAGCCATATCAATACTTATTGAACCACAGCCTGCAACACATGGCTTACCCATTCCTCTGGCAACCACAGCGGCATGAGAGGTCATTCCACCACGTACCGTCAGGATTCCCTGAGCTGCATCCATCCCACCAATATCCTCAGGAGATGTCTCGGTTCTTACAAGAATGACTTTTTTGTCCAGACATGCCATTTCTTCAGCATGTTCTGCTGTGAATACAACCTTACCTACGGCAGCACCAGGAGATGCAGGTAGACCGGTTCCAAGTATATCATATTCAGAGTTTGGATCGATCATTGGGTGCAAAAGCTGGTCCATCTGCTCTGGCTCAAGTCTCATAAGAGCAGTCCTTTTATCGATAAGACCTTCATTGACCATATCAACAGCAATATTCAATGCAGCTGCAGCAGTCCTTTTACCGGTTCTTGTCTGCAGCATGTAGAGTTTGCCTTCCTGAATTGTAAACTCAATATCCTGCATGTCCTTGAAATGATTTTCAAGTTTAAGATAAATGTCTACAAGCTGGTTATATGCGTCAGGCATTGTTCTTTGCAATGTATCAATGGAAAGAGGAGTTCTGATACCTGCCACAACATCCTCGCCCTGAGCATTCATCAGGTATTCACCGAAGAATTTCTTCTCACCTGTTGCAGGGTCTCTTGTAAAGGCAACACCTGTACCGGATGTCTCACCCATGTTCCCATATACCATGGATTGCACATTGACAGCTGTACCCCATTCATGCGGGATATTGTTCAGACGTCTGTATGTCTTAGCACGCTGGTTGTTCCATGAGCTGAATACGGCCTCAATGGCCATCATAAGTTGCTCACGCGGATCCTGAGGGAAATCCTTGCCTGTGTTGTCTTTAATGATAAGTTTGAATTGTTCTACAAGGTCATTCAATGCTCCAGCATCGAGATCTGTATCCATTTCAACGCCAAGTTCCTTCTTCTTGGCCTCAATTACAGATTCGAAATCATGGTGGTCTATATCAAGCACAACGTCACCGAACATTGTAAGGAACCTACGGTAACTGTCATATGCAAACCGTTCATTTCCGGTCTTCTTTGCAAGACCTTCCACGGAAGCATCGTTCATACCCAGATTCAAAACAGTATCCATCATACCGGGCATGGAGACACGTGCACCAGACCTGACTGAAAGAAGTAAAGGATCATTGACATCCCCAAACTTCTTGCCACTTGCAAGTTCAAGTTTCTTAATTGTAGTGTCGATCTTGTCAAGAACCCCGTCTGGATAAGCACCATTTTTAAGATAGAGGACACATACCTCGGTTGTGATCGTAAATCCGGGCGGAACTGGAATTCCCAGGTTCGCCATTTCTGCGAGATTGGCACCTTTGCCACCAAGCAGATCTTTCATGCTATTTTTGCCTTCTGTTTCTTCGTTTCCGAAAAAATATACGAATTTTTTGTCTGCCACCAAATTTCCTCCATGCATAAGACATATGATGGATAATAGTTAGTATGTATAAGTCTAAGTCTGTAAGTTGTGCCTCAATAGTTTTGTTATAACTTTAAGGTTGTGGTCTGTTACTGAGTGTCACGGAAAGCAGGTAACAGCATCCAATAAAAGCATTTTTGTCAATAATAATGGCGATATCTTTTAGTACTGAATTATTATCATATTAAAACATCTGCGATGCATTTATATACTATGCATGCCACTTTAGAGTCACGTAAATAAAATCATATAAAGTACAAGGCACACATGAAGAGATTAGGTAAAGTTTTGCATATCTCAAAACAGAATGAAATAATAATCAGAGGAGATGAAAAAGAATTCTCTGGATCTATGAGAGATATGCCTAGAATTAATTATTCTGTTCTTGACAAATCTATAAAGAGGGTTGGAAAGATCACAAGTATCTTTGGACCCGTCGACTGGCCATATTTTGCTGTCAAACCTGACAAGAAAATCGCTAATTCTGATTTGCAGGAATTCATACAAGAACGTATGTACATGCAATGAGCCTGATTCAATGATAAAAAACATCGTTGATTCCGGAACTATCTATAATATAGAGTTTTCCAAAACAATTTAAACTCATTTGCTAAAGGTGATGAAAATGGTTGAAGTAGAAAGGGTACGACATTCAGATTCCTCCGAAAGGGAGAAGATACGTGCAATGATCAAGGCACGTAAAGAAAAGGAGCAAAGTCCTGAAGTCGAAAAGGCAAAGGTCCAGTGCCCCGAGTGTAACAGTCGTAACTTGGTACAGGATTATGAAAGAGCAGAACTTGTCTGTGGTGACTGTGGACTGGTAGTTGATGCAGAATTCGTTGATGAAGGGCCTGAATGGCGTGCATTCGACCATGACCAGAGAATGAAACGTTCCCGTGTGGGTGCACCAATGACCTACACCATCCACGACAAAGGTCTTTCCACCATGATCGACTGGAGGAACAGGGACTCATATGGTAAATCAATTTCATCAAAGAACAGGGCACAGCTTTACAGGCTGAGAAAATGGCAACGTAGGATAAGAGTAAGCAATGCTACCGAAAGGAACCTTGCATTTGCACTGTCTGAACTTGACCGTATGGCATCAGCTCTTGGTTTACCAAGGACAGTACGTGAAACCGCTGCTGTGGTATACAGGAAAGCTGTTGACAAGAACCTTATCCGCGGTAGAAGTATCGAAGGTGTGGCAGCTGCCGCATTATACGCAGCATGTCGCCAGTGCAGTGTTCCAAGAACACTTGACGAGATCGGAGAAGTTTCAAGGGTAAGCAGGAAAGAGATTGGAAGGACATACCGGTTCATCTCAAGAGAGTTATCCCTTAAGCTCATGCCAACTTCACCAATAGATTATGTACCAAGATTCTGTTCAGGTCTGAACCTGAAAGGTGAGGTACAGTCAAGAGGTGTTGAGATCCTGCGCCAGGCATCCGAAAAGGAATTGACCAGTGGTCGCGGACCAACAGGTGTAGCCGCTGCAGCTATCTATATCGCATCCATCCTTTGCGGCGAACGCAGAACACAGCGTGAAGTTGCAGATGTTGCCGGCGTGACCGAAGTAACTATCCGTAACAGGTACAAGGAACTTGCAGAAGAGCTCGATATCGAGATCATTCTGTAATCTTCTTTTTTAGTACATCAACAAAGGGAGAGTATTCTTCCTTTTGTCATTATTTGACCATACTATTTTAAGCATTCAAACTATCTGCCAGTGTAAGCCATGCTCGAATTAATAGAAATGCTTGTTATCGGATTTGTAGTAGGGATGACAGGTGCGCTGGTGCCCGGACCCATGCTTTTTGCAACCATAGATGCCTCCCTGAAGAGCGGATGGAAAGCAGGACCAAAAGTCTTTGTGGGACATGCAATTATTGAGTCCCTCGTTTGCATACTGATTATTTTTGGCATTACATCCGTAAGCGATAATATCATTTTTGCAATATCCATAATAGGAGGAGGAATCCTGGTAATCTTCGGGCTCATGACCATCCGGGGCGCAAAGAGTGCTGCAAACTCCATTGAGAAGCATACATCCAGTTCCGGCAATCCACTTGCAATAGGAATAATAACATCGGCCACAAACCCCTATTTCTGGCTCTGGTGGCTGGCTGCAGGCAGCGCACTCGTATTACGAGGTCTTGAAACAGGCATACTTGCGGCATTACTCTTTGTCATAGGACACTGGATCGCGGACCTGAGCTATTTTACCGCAGTTTCAACATCATTTAGCCATGGGAAGAAAGTAATGTCCCCAAAAGTATATGAGAGAGTATTACTCTCATGTGGACTATTCCTGGTCCTTTTCGGATCATGGTTCGTACTGGGAACTTAAAACATGAAGAAAGATTGCATCAAGGTATCAAAACAGAAAGGTGAGCCAGTAAGAAGGCTATTGCTTGAGCTTGAGCTACTGGACAATTCCGCAAAGATCAACTCCGACCCGGGATACCTTTACCTGCCCCTGACCAGAATTCCTGATGATACTGAGCTTGAGTTACTGAATGAGAATGAAAGTATCGAGCTTTCCGAAGCAGACTTTGAAGAGCATGAAGGCATACCAAGGATTGAAGACCTGCTGGAAAACGTACCCCATTTTGAGATAGTAGGCGATATAGTACTCATAGAGTCCGACGTGCCTGAACCCGAAAAAGTTGCAGATGCCATAATGACGATAAAACCCAATGTCAAGACCGTACTTGCAGCCATAAGCCCGGTTGAAGGGGAGTTTCGGACAAGGCGTTTCAAGACCATTGCAGGCGAGAACAGGACATGGACAACACACAAGGAGTACGGATGCAGATATCACGTGGACCTGGAAAAGGCATACTTCACTCCCCGTCTGGCAACCGAACGCGCCCGCATTGTCAAACAGATCAATGAAGGAGAAACAGTAGTTGATATGTTCGCAGGCGTGGGACCATACAGCATCCCCATTGCAAAGAACAGCCCTGCAAAGAAAGTTATTGCCATAGACAAGAACCCATTTGCAGTTGAATTCCTGCGCAAGAACATTGAACTCAACTCCGTAGAGGATATCGAAGCCATTGAAGGAGATGCAAACATAGAAGCAGAAAAGTTTGCGGCGGTGGCTGACCATGTAATAATGAATCTTCCGCACAACGCCCACCAGTTCCTTGATGCTGCCATCAAACTTTGTGCCCCGCAAGCCACCATCCACTATTATGATATTACGCCTGATGATGACCTTTTTGAAGGCGCCGTGGAACTTATCGGAAAAGCTGCGGAAAATGCAGGAAGAAGCATCGAGATCATCCAGGAAAGGGTCGTCCGTTCATACGCCCCCCATCAGTACAACGTCTGCATCGAAGTAAAAGTACTATGAAAAGCATTATGAGCGAAATGGTTAAATTCTAAAATCAATTAGTAGGTTCACTTTTACATATCACAGTTGCCTCTGTGGCTTAGCGGTATAGCGGCTGATTCGTAATCAGCAGGCCGAGGGTTCGAATCTCTCCAGGGGCTTGAAATCACGGGGTTAAAAGCCCCTATTATTTTTCATTTGGTTAAATCTTCTAGAAATCCCCAGTTGTCAGAATACTAAAAGAGCGTTCTTTACTGTAATGTATAGCCCAATGTATGAAACTGTCCTGGCTGTTACACTCCAGTATCTTTGACTTGCCAGCATGTTTACACCTCCTTTTTGGAGTTGTGCCTGTGCCAGAGTTCATTTATTCCAAAACCTTTGTTTCATTGATGATTTTGATTTTTTGATCTATCCTACCTACCAGATCAATGGAATTAAATGAACTGTGGTGAAAGATAACGATTCTATAGAGAAAATATTTCAGATTTTTTCCAATCGAAATAGAGGGATTTTATATTAATAATAATAATATAAAACATACATACTACAGAGAGAATTTACTTAAAATTACCCAAAAATAAGACCCCCCCCGAACTCCACAACATAACTACTTATTCACCACCTACGGGCTGTGACTGGAAGTCAAGCAGCATAATGCATAGGGAACGAAGATCCACTCATATAGCACCCGAAGTGTACGATACACTTTTGTCGCCATCCAAATAATCCAGGAAACTAAATGCACATCACACCAAGCAATATATTGTACATAATTAAAAGGACCTTTCCTCTAGACAGGCGGATATCTGATCCACAAATAAGGCGGTTGAATCTAGTATCACAGGCAAGTTAAAAGTGAAAGTACTACCTTTATTGACCTCAGATTCAACCCAAATCTCCCCACCATGCAATTTGATGAACTTGTTGGCAAGTACAAGACCAATTCCACACCCAGCATACTTACGACAAATTCCTGAATCAATTTGTTTGAATGGTAAGAAAATATCTTGTAATTTTTCAGAGGATATACCAATACCAGTATCTTTGATAGATATCTGCATAAAATTACCTTCATTTGTAATTTCAATGGCAATTGATCCCCCCTCTAAGTTAAATTTGATAGAATTATCCAGAAGATTATACATTATATGTTTGAATTTGTTCCTATCTGCTTTAATAGTTTTAAATTCACCATCAATATCACATACAATACAAATTTTCTTCGCCAGCTGTTTGGGATTTAATCCAGCCAACACTTCTTCTATTGCATCATAAGCGGAGAACTCACTGATGTGAAGCTCCAATTCCCCTCTTTCTATTTCTGATATCTCCAGTAACTCATTTATCATCTGTAAAAGTTTGTTACCATTCTCATGGATATATCCTGCATACTTTAGATGATCCTCATTAAGTACACCGTAATCAGAATCACACAACATATCTGCAAATCCGATTATAATATTCAGTGGAGTCCTCAGTTCATGACTCATTGCCGTCATAAAATCGCTCTTTGCACGAGTTGAAGCCTCTGCTGTTAACTTTGCATATAATAGTTCATTTTCGGCATGCTTACGTCCTGTTACATCCCTGGTAATGCATAGTATTGCTGGTTTCCCACCATATTCTATAACACGACTGCTAATCTCAAGCGAGATGCAGGAGCCATCCTTACGGACACCTTCTGTTTCAAAAATGGCATGACCATCATCCAATACTTTCTTTAGTCGGCTCTGTGCATCATCTTCTGAAACATCAAGTTTTTTCAGTGACAATTGAAGCATTTCATCCCGGCTATACCCCATCTGCTGACATGCAACTTCATTCACCTCAAAGATTCTTCCATTCAATTCTTGCAGATAGATCCCATCATTTGCATTTTCAAATAAAATTCGGAATTTTCGCTCAGATTTCTCTAATATATTCTGTGCATGTTTGCGTTCTGTGATATCCCTGGCAATGGAAATCACTGCAGTTTTGCCACCATATTCAATTAAGCGGTTACTTAATTCAATTGGAACAGTGGACCCATCCTTGCAAAGAAGTATGCTCTCAAAAAATGCTTTCTTTTTCTTTTGTAGCTCTTTTATGTGAAGAGGTATTTTCTCTGCAAATTCGGGAGAATCCAAATCCATTACTGATTTTCGAAGTAGTTCATCCCGGCTGTAGCCAGTAAATTCACAAGTAACTTGATTTACTTCAAGAATCTTACTATTCAGATCATATATTAGGATTGCATCACTCGAATAATCAAATAACATTTGAAACTTATCTTCGAGTTGTTTTGAAACCACAATTCATCCCCACTGCATTATATTAATATTTTTATGTTAAAATAATAATAGTAACAATATATAAACTTATTGTAACCGTATTACATTTTTGTAGCAACAAACCCCGCAGCTTTATTGGCTAGCCATTCCAGGCAATCTTGAATCCACATATGCCAAGCTCTTTGGATTCCTTTAATTAATAATTAACTGTAAGAAAAAGTAGACACCACCCATATAAGGCATGCGTGCGGGATAAAGTATGGTTTTTGGTGGTACATACAAAAGCACACACATACCTTATACGGTTAATGGTATTTCTGGATAAAAAGATATCATGAGACATAATTTTATATATAAAATAAAACTTACATTGGTTTTAATTAATTTTTTTAAATTGTGAATGTGAATTGTGCAATGGGAATATTCAATTCATTCATGTATATACACATAAAAATTGAAAGTAATTGATCCAGGAAAACAGAAAATATATCTATTGGACCTGTTTTATAACACATATTCACTTCATCCATCCGAGAAAACTCTTAGCATTCTGGCACATAGTCTTAGACAATATTACAGTAACAAAATACATCTTACTGCAAATTAATAAATAGATACGTTTTTATAATTATGACTCATACAATTAGTTATAGGCCGGATCCATACCGAGTTAATACTGTACCACCAAATCAGCTAACCAACCAGCCATTTTTATCCGGCCAATCCTTTTTTATTCACTATAGAGTTGACTAGTGGATCAAGTTATTTTTGTAAGGTTTGACCTTTCAACCAGATAAAATAAGAACATCATAGCAAAGAATAACCTTTTTTCATGAGATTTGGGCAAAATAACACAATGAACAACAAAGGTATGCTCAACCGAGCATCATATCACGATACTCTTCAAGATGAGCACGGACTGACATCATCTCAGCATTTTGGGGCAGAGTTTCCATGATCCTTTCAATATACTTCCTTTTTTCAACCAGACGGAAAGACTCAGTAAAATTCAGATCGTACAACCATGTCAGACGGATCAGATTCAGGTCATTTTGATTTTTTACATTTTCTATACTTGAAAGGGTATTGTTGAAAATATCCTCAATTATAGACCCTGAATATCCAGGATCATCAGGAAATCCCATATATAGAGCAGGGTTTGGGTTTGATTCCCTGAACTGGAATTCATCAATAAAGACCTTGAAAATATCAAGTTTATCTGCATCCCTTATTATCTTCGAGTGCAGCACAGATCTTTCATCATTAATAGCAGAAATACTGAATTTGTTATGATTTTCCACTGCAAAATATACCACTTTCTGCTCATCAGATGCCATGAGTGAAAGGATATCCTCTGAAGTTAGTATCTTAACGCCAAGAAAAGCATGATCCTCTGATTCGGAATCCTTGAATGTTCCATACCTGCTGAATTGCTCGAACCTTCCAATATCATGGAAAATAGCTATTGTTTCTGCAAGATACCGATCACTGGCAGAAAGTCCTTTAGAATTTGAAATCTTAATTGAGTTAGAACATACCCTCCAGCTATGGTCCTCCTTCAATCTTATGTTCTGCATAATAAACGAATCATCAGAATAGAAATTACTTACGTATTTCCGGAACCATTTTCTGAAAAACAGGAGGTCGCTTCTTTCCATATAACCATTTATCATCTTCATAAGTATTCTGCTTTTCCACCTGATATTTGTCCTTAAAAGAAAAGAGAAACTACGGATGTATGATAAGGAGTTTGTGTTCTAAATTATTGTTCTGTTTGCCTTAAATAGTAACATAATCAAATTTTGTATTGGTAAAAAGGGAGCATGACGCCATTCAACGTCAGGCATATGAAAGATGTATTAATTCAAAAGGGGGAACTAAAATGGCAACATCACCGATTATTGATAGCTTGTATATGATGTTAGACAAAATGATAGCTTTTCTTCCAACATTAGTAGCGGTAATAGTACTGCTTATTGTAGGTATAATTCTGGGAAAAGCTCTTGGAAAGATCGGGGCAAAGATCCTCGATAAGATAGGGCTTGATGAACTTATTAATAAAACAGCCATAGGCGGAATGATAGCAAGGACAGGAGTTTCAACCGTACAGGTATTCGAAGCGGTCATCAAATGGTTTATTTATATCATATTCGCAGTGATAATTATTGATATATTGAAAATACAGATCGTTGCAGACTTTATTACACAGATCATCCTGTATATACCACTGATTATTTCAGCTGTTGTGGTACTGCTCATTGGATTGCTGATAGTTGATTTCATTACAGACCTTATCAAAAATATACTGATAGCAGCAGGTATTGATGAGAAGGTTGAGAAAACATCCATGGGTAAGTCCATGAGTTCAAGCGGACTCCACACATCAGGAATAATATCAGGAATTGTGAAACTGTTTGGTTACCTGATATTCATAATGGCCGCATTGAACATACTTCAGCTTACCCTCATTGCAGGAGTGGTACAGGGCATTCTGGATTATCTGCCAAACCTCTTTGCAGGTCTGTTGATACTGTTGATTGGATTGCTGGCAATAGACTTGTTCGCAGATTACATTGGAAACATGATGACAGGTGTGGAAGGTTCAAATGTCTGGCTGCCTGCACTACGAGGATTCCTTGCACTTGTTGTGATACTGCTTGCACTGGATGCATTGCTTATCGATACAAGCATATTCTACATCCTTATAGGACCTATTGCATGGGGAATCGCTGTGGTCGTAGCATTCAAGTGGGGAATCAAGGACGCACTTGTGGCATATGCAAAGGAAAGGAAATAAAATAAAATAAAATCCTTCTTTTCCTTTTTTTGGCCTGATTCAGGCCACTTTTTTTACATACCATACTTTATAGTGATTTTCAAAGAAAAACATTTTATATTTTTGCCCTGTCCTGTTTTACATATAGCAGGGTATTGCAATGAGCATAAAACTATCCAGAAGAGTTACGGACATCCCACCATTCCATGTAATGGAGGTACTTGAAAGAGCACAGGAACTTGAAAGAGAAGGAAGGGACATAATCCATCTTGAGATCGGAGAACCTGACTTCCCCACGGCTTCGCACATATGTGAAGCCGCAAACGCAGCCATGTGCACCGGGAACACAAAATACACCCATAGCCTAGGTTCGCCCGAACTCAGGGCTGCCATTGTTGACAATTACAAACAAAAATTTAACGTTGATATTAGCCCGGACCAGATAATCATATCATCCGGAACCAGCCCTGCAATGCTTCTTTTATTCATGGCACTTCTTGATTCGGAAGATAAGGTCATCATGTCCAATCCCCATTATGCATGCTACCCAAACTTCGTCAGAGCAGTTGGCGGTGAACCGGATTTTGTCTACACCAATGAAGATAACGGATTTATACTGCAGCCTGAAGATGTGGCAGCGAAGATAGATGAGAGAACAAAAGCAATTCTCATAAATTCACCATCCAATCCCACAGGTCAGGTACTACCTGCATCCACTCTGGAAGAGCTTGCCAGAGTAGCAGGTGATGTGCCCATAATCTCCGATGAGATATACCAGGGACTCGTGTATGAAGGAGAAGACCACACAATTCTTGAATTTACGGACAACGCGTTCGTACTCAACGGTTTTTCAAAACTCTATGCAATGACCGGCTGGAGGCTGGGATACCTTATTGCCCCGATGGAATACATGAGGACATTGCAGAAGATACAGCAGAATTTCTTCATCTCCACCAATGCATTTGTCCAGCAAGCAGGGATCGCAGCTCTTACCGGACCCCAGGACCAGGGTCATGAAATGGTCAAAACCTATGACAAAAGAAGACGCTACCTCTTACAGCGTATTGAAGAGATTGGTCTTGAAGTCAAATGCGAACCAAAGGGTGCTTACTATGTTCTTGCTGATGCCCGCAAATTTGGCGAGGATTCACTGGAACTGAGCCAGAGGATACTTGAGGACATAGGAGTGGCAGTCACACCGGGAATAGACTTTGGAAAAGGAGCAGAAGGACACCTGCGTTTTTCTTATGCCAATAGCATGGAGAACATCAAAGAAGGTATGGATAGGATAGCAGCTTATTTTGCAGAGAAGAGCAAATGATCTGAGACATCCCTTTTCTTTTTAATTAATTGCAGTACCTTTATAATGTAGTCCTGCCTATGAAAACATAATAGTTAATCCAACAATGTATAATGTGACAAAAGGTAGTTTCATATGACAACTGAAAGAGCTGAAGATTATCTCAAGGCAATTGAAAAAATAATTGAAAGGAAAGGATATGCTCAGGTGAAAGACGTGTCCAGGGAGCTGGAACTTAGTTCACCCAGTGTCACAGGAATGTTCAAGAAGCTCACCAAGATGGGATACATCAACTACGAGAAATATGGCGGAGTCACACTTACAGAAGAAGGCGAAAAGATTGCCAAATCCACAATGGAAAAACATTCCATCATAAGAGATTTCCTTCTCATACTCGGGCTTGATGAGGATACTTCCAATCAGGATGCATGCAAGATCGAGCATGTGCTTGCCCCTGAAACTTTTGAAATGCTAACCAAGTTTGTGGAATTCATTAATATGAAAGATGAATGGCCATGTTGGATGGACCATTTCAGACATTATGATGAAACCGGGGAATACATCGATTGCAAGGTTTCAGAAAAGGATAAATGCCCAATACATGGGGAAAAACAGCAGTGAACATGCGGATTTTTTCAACGCATGCATAGCATTGAAACTTTAACTGTCATACAACAATAGAATATTATTCAAGTCAGACAAGGCAGGGATAAATTTGCTCGTTATGAACGAAACCACACTTGACACCCTTGAACCCGGAGAAAAAGCTAAAATACTCAAGGTCAGGGTAAAGGGCTCTTCCATCAGGAGAAAGTTGTTTGATATGGGAATGGTTGCGGGATCGGAGATAGAGCTTCTGAGAAGAGCACCGCTTGGAGACCCTCTTGAATTCAAGATCAAAGGGTACAACCTTTCCATTAGAAAAATGGAAGCAAGAGATATCTTTGTTCAGAAAATAGAATGATAACAGGATTTCTTTCAGTGGATAAACAGGATATTGCTTTTAGACCGGGTAACTAAAATGCCAGAAGATAACAAAAAGATCAGGGTCGCCCTTGCAGGTAATCCGAACGTTGGGAAGACAACACTTTTCAATGCGATCACCGGATCCAAACAGCATGTGGGAAACTGGCCTGGCGTGACCGTTGAGAAAAAGAGTGGCTTTAGAAGGCACAAGGACTATGATATTGAGATCATTGACCTGCCCGGAACATACAGCCTTACAGCCTACTCAATGGATGAGATCGTTTCAAGGGATTTTATCATTGAGGAAAAACCAGACATAGTTATCCAAATAGTGGATGCATCGAACCTTGAAAGGAACCTTTACCTCACAACACAGCTCATGGAGCTGGAAACAAAGATCATTATAACGCTAAATATGTGTGACCTTGCCCATGAGCGAGGCGATAAGATCTACTTTAACAAGATGGAGGAAATGCTTGCTACCCCCATTGTCAAAACTGTTGCAAGTCAGGAAAAAGGTATCAATGAACTGCTGGACAAGGTCATTGAAGAGAGAAATAACGACCAGCACCACGGTCATGAAATTGGTTACGGGGACGAGATAGAGAGTAAGGTCATTGAGATCGAGAGAGTCCTTGCAACTGACATGGATATTGCAGACAAATATCCCCTTAGATGGATGAGCATACGCCTGCTTGAAGGCGATGAGAACATCAAGGACAAGGTCTCTAAAAGCTCAGTAGGCACAGAAATAATAAACATACTGAATTCCATTGATCAGGAAGAATATGAAGCTGATATTGCAGACAAACGTTACTCTGCCATCAATACCATTTTTCCGCAAATATGTACCCGGTCTGACCAGGTACTTACTAAATCCGACATGATCGACAGGGTGCTTACCAACAAATATCTTGGCATCCCTATATTTCTGGCACTTATGTGGGGAGCTTTCGAGCTTACCTTTGCATTTGCAACACCATTTATGGACATGATCGAGCTTGCAGTTAACTGGCTTGCTGGCTTTGTCACGTCAAACCTGCAGCCGGAATGGCTGGCATCACTCATAGGCGATGGTATCATCGGAGGAGTGGGAGCAGTACTGATCTTTGTCCCCAATATATTCATATTGTTCTTCCTGCTATCCCTGCTTGAGGGAAGCGGATACCTTTCAAGGGCAGCATTCATCATGGACCGCCTGATGTACAAGATAGGCATGCACGGAAAATCATTCATACCCATGCTAATGGGATTTGGATGCAACGTGCCGGCGATCATGGCTGCAAGAAGTATCGAGGATGAGAGGGACCGACTTATAACAATACTTGTGGTTCCATTTGTTTCCTGCGGAGCCAGGCTACCTATATACATACTGTTTGCAGGTACATTCTTTGGCAGGCAGGCAGGAACCGTTATTTTTGCAATGTATATACTTGGCATACTGGTGGCAGTGGTATCTGCAAAACTTTTCAGGCTGACAGTTATCAAAGGAAAACCTGCGCCATTTATAATGGAACTACCACCCTATCGTGTTCCAAAGCTCAAATCCGCTGTAATTCACATGTGGGATAACGGTGCAATGTACATCAAGAAAGCAGGCACTATCATACTTCTCGGAGTTACAATCATCTGGGTACTGGCATCTTTCCCATGGGGAGTTGAATACGGCAGTGAATCAAGCTATGTTGGAATTATAGGGCATTTCTTTGAACCATTCCTGCGCCCCCTTGGATTTGACTGGAGAATATCAGTAGCCCTGGTCTTTGGATTTGTTGCAAAGGAAATCGTTGTTGGATCCATTGGTGTACTGTTTGGAGCCGGAGAGAATCAGGCAGCACTTTCACAAAATCTACTGGCAGATCCAGGAATTACCCCACTTAACTCAATGAGCCTTATGGTATTCAGTCTCCTGTACATGCCATGTGTAGCTGCCATGGGTGTTATCAAAAAAGAGACAGGATCATGGAAATGGACAATATTTGCAATTGCATATGGAATTGCAGTTGCATGGGTAATGGCCTTTGTAGTATACCAGGGAGGGAAATACCTTGGATATTGAAAGATGTGAGGTAAAAGAATGAAAATGACAGCACAGAACAAAATGTTCCTGGCATTTCTATTGGGATGTGCCTACGTGATTGCAGGAGCAATACAATCCAGCACCGGAATTATCAGAGTGCTGTCAGGTAAACCAATCACCAGTGGATTGCCATTTGTTGTTACAGAGGCACTTCATATCCCCCACGACATATTGAGCGGACTCATTCTCATACTGCTGGGAACTGTGTTCATTTACGGGTCCATGGAACTACGTGCTGGAATTGAAGAAGGGATCGCATATGTCTATGTAGGCATACTGCTGGCACTCATATTTGCAGGGATATACGTACTCGTGACAACGGGGAACATACTTGAAGCGTACCTGTTGAAAAACGAGGATTTCATTGGATGGACCCCTATTGATGACCTCAGACCTGAGATATATCTCGGATTACTATCACTTTTTGCTTATGTAAAATGGAAAAAACAGTTTGATATAAAAGATGAAGAAAACAGGAGGCTGCAAAGTCAATGATAAAGGAGATCCTGAAATACCTCTATATTGAGAACCTTACCCTCGCAGATACCGCAGATAAACTGGGCATTGATACTGACCGACTTAAAGAACTAATCGACAATATGGTCCACATGGGTTATCTGGAGATGCAGTGTGATGACAATATTGAAGCGTCAGGATGCTGTAATTGCTCCTCATCAGCATCGTGTCATAAAAGAAATGACATTTCTACTGGCAAGACCTATGTGCTCACAGAAAAAGGACAAAGGGTTTGCAACAAACTCAGTTCGAGTTAAATATTTTATTCAAATTAACTCTGATCAAATTAGAGAAATTAACTCCAAAACCGTTTGTTCTTTGCATAATTCCTTTCAGCTATCAGGATGTCCCTGTAAAAAGCTTCTTCATCATGTCTCATTTTCTGTATGACACGTGTTGCCATCTCAGGCCCCACACCCCTGCTCGCAAGGGCAATGACTGCCATTTTACCATGGGTCATGACAATATTCGAATTACGATATACCCTTCTGATGCGTTTGATATCTTCGGCAGAAGTGACTTTACCCTGTTTCTTAACAAGTTTAATTTCATCCTCTTCCCATGGTTTTAAGGAAGCTATCATTTTAGAATCGCAAACCGGACATATTATAACATCAGGTACGTTCTTAACCTGCCTTCTGGAAGTCCATTTCTTGCAATGAAGACAGAAAAGAATCACCCTGTCATTCATAATACGCTCCTTCAATGCCATGACAATGGAACGGTCAGCCTTTTCAGGTGCAACGAGATCCCTTTTCATGGAAAAACCTGCTTTCCCAATAGGAGAAGATGGACTTATCATCAACTGGATCTCACCTGATGCCAATCTTTCCAGCACATCCTTTGCCCTTGATACATCCAGCATGTTGTGGAATATCTCACGTATAACTTCGTCATACATGGCAGTATCCTTGTATATCTCAAGCAGTTTCTTCATGCTTATGCGGTCATAATCGATGTTCTTGCTAAGAGCACCGAACTTGCGTGCCACATGCACCATCTTCCATTTCATCAGGGAGGTGTTCTTAAGAGTCATCTCTATGATAGGCTCAATATGCTCCGGCTGAATATCATTGATAAGGCGTTCTATCTCCGGGGCTTTGATGCGCCGTGGAAGTTGCATCCGTATCCTGTAAGGATCAATCTCCTGCGAGACACTGCTTCCATATCTTGCTGCAAGCAGGGATGTCAGTACCTTTCCAAGAGTTTCATTACAATTATGCCCAAAACACGCATTGATAAGAACGGCCTCATCATCATTTTCAATTACGATCAAATGTTCATCGGGCACTGGGAACCCACCTGATACTTGTTCCTGCATAAGTGCCAGCAGTTCCACAGCACCATTGAGATCCACAGGATAACTGTCCCTTATGAACTCGATCAGACCCTCATCGTCAACGCCTTCAAGGATTCGCTTTGCTATTTCCCTGCGTAATGCTCCGACCTCCTGGGCAACTTCATAGGGAACAGGAATTTCCTCGCCCACCCAGCTTGGTATCTCACCCATACCCCGTACAGGCTCTACCTTTATCCTGTCACGGTCACTGACCATCTCAATGACCCTCCACATATCACCCTTGGTAATGAACACGGCACCGGGAGTTGCAAAGTTTATAACGAACGCCTCATCAAGAACACCAACTGTTCTGCCTGTGACTATATCGAATATCTCATACTTCCTCTCATCAGGGATCATGGAGAGATTTTCATAATAGTATTGCCAGCTCTTCCTTCTTCGACTGATGGAACTTGAGCCTTCCTCACGCCAGACCATCCTATAATCAGTTACCTGCTCCACCACTTTATTCAGTGTTTCGATACGCAGGTCCTTGAATGGATAGGTTCTTTTCAGGATGAGGTATATCTTTTCAATTTCAACATCACCGAAATCAAGCACTATACCTGATATCTGATTTGCCACTACGTCAAGGGAGTTCATGTGAGGAGTTATGCACTCGACCTTCCCTGCAAGAGCCAGTTTGGATATGGCCATGGCCTCGGCAATATCATCGGGTCCGATCGCCAGAATGGTTCCCCTTGATATCTCGTGTATCCTGTGCCCTGCACGACCTACCCTCTGCAGGAGTCTTGAAACCTGGCGGGGTGAGCCGTACTGTACCACGTGGTCCACATTACCGATATCAATTCCAAGCTCCATGGAGGAAGTACATATCAATCCCTTGATATCCCCGCTTTTAAAGGATTCCTCGGCCTCAATACGTGAATCCACTGAAAGTGAACCATGGTGTACACCAATTGATTGCTCCAGTATCTTAAACCCCGATGCCAGAGCTTCAGCACTCTGCCTAGTGTTCACGAATATCAGTGTGGAGATATTGTCATTTACAATATCCCGAATGGAACGTAGGTGGGAAGCAAACTCCACCTCAGAGCCAACCTTCTTGGCAATCTCGTAATCCTCGTCCGTTATGGATGGTACCATTACATTGAAATCCAGAAGCTTGAGCAGAGATACAGACACAATGGAAACATCTCTTTCAGCTCCTGCCAGGAATTTGGCAACTTCTTCAGGATTACCCACTGTTGCCGAAAGTCCTATCCTCTGGAACTCACCTGAAAGTTCAACCAGTCTTTCAAGGCCAACCGCAAGCTGTGTACCTCTCTTGGATGAAGCCATCTCATGTATCTCATCCACAACGACATGGGTCACATATTCCAGATTCTTGCGCAAGCGTGAACCGGTGAACATCGCCTGAAGGGTTTCGGGAGTTGTGATCAGAAAATCAGGTGGATTTTTTGATTGCTTTTGCCTCTGGTACGGAGTAGTATCACCGTGACGAACCTGTACATCTATACCCAGCTCCTTCCCCCACCACTGGATACGTAAGAGCATATCGCGATTCAATGCACGAAGGGGAGTTATGTAGAGTGCGGATATTCCCACCCGTTGCTCCTGGCTCTTTGAGAGAATACTATTGAATATCGGCAGGACAGCAGATTCAGTTTTACCAGAACCTGTGGGAGCTATAAGAAAAGTATGATTGCCTTTCAGGATGTACGGGAATACCTTCTCCTGAGGTTCCGTGGGGGCCGTGAAGCCCTGCTTCTTGAGAGCTTCCTGAATTGCAGGGTTGAATGAATCGAATATGTTACCAAAACTCATTTTTTAGCTCCCCTGCTTTTCCCGTTTCTTTTCCTTTTACGAACTCTACTGTCTTCCATTTTACGTATATTCTTCAGCGCTCCCAATTGTGTACCATCAAGAAGATAGACCTGTGCCTTATCAATGTCCACACCTTCTGATGAGAACATGGGACCCAGAAGGTCGTCATGCAATGATTCATTGAATGCCACCCCGCCACATAGCTCATTGAAAGAGGGGACAATTATTAATTCCGGATCATTCCAGCTACCATCTTCTTCCTTTAGATCAAGGCTATTAAAATGATTTCGGAATACATCGATATTGAGTCTTGTACGTATCCAGCTTTGTTCCACCATGGCATATCCAAGAGAATCGGTAAAGCGGATGGTAGGATGGTTATGAGCGACTATGATGTAACTGGCAGAGAACAGTTTTGGGTCAGGCCAGGTGTGTCCATGAAAGTAAGCAACGTCCTCGATGATGGCACCACGCACCGGATGCACCTTTACATCGCCACCCTCGGGAAGCAAATACTCGATACCACCGTCATGGTTGCCGGGGAATATGTCAACATGGGCGTGTTCTGCCAGCGACTCCAGGAAATAGGGAATCTCATCCCTCTCCTGCCATGATATCTGAGGAACGTTATGTTTCACATCACCAAGCAATATTATCCTGTCAGGAGAATACTCACGGATGTATCCTCTGATGCGTTTAAGTCCGTGTTCCATGCGGCTGGGTATGGTTATCCCGCTGCGGTACAGGTCCCACTCGATACCCAGATGGATATCTGCAAGTACCAGTGCCTTTGTCTCGTTCTTAACAATGAGTGCAGGTTCTTCAATGATAGGTTCTATTTCGATGGTCATTTTAGCAGAACCAGAGCTTTTCTTCTTCTGCCATCGCATTCACCTTGGTAAACATCTTGCACTGTTTCGAGATTATCCTGTTGAGAATGGAACTCATCTAAGGGAGATTGGTTTTATGTGATATTTATATTTGTAGTGTGGATGAGAAGGGAATGTTTGTTATTTGAATGAGATGTGAGAAAAATATAAATTTAAAAATTATAGAGAATATAAATTTAATTAATTTTAAATAGAAGCAGAATCTGTAAATTAATGGTTAAAAAGAGAATACTAGTGGCTTGGGAAAAATACATAATGTAACTTTAATGGAAGAACTTGCACAGAACGGTGGTACAAGTTCTAAATAAAAGGGTAAGGTTGGTAAAAATGAAATCAAAATTAATAATAACAATACTCCTGATATTGAGTATAGTCGCACTTTCCGGATGTACGGACATAAGCGACTCATACAAGCCCGGAAGCTTCGGAACAACCGAAGAAGAAATGCAGATCGTGGACGCAGTTACAGATAAATATGGCGATATGACAGCCAAAGGTACGCCAAGACTTCTTGAAGTAATGATGACATCATCAACAGAGAACTTCATACCAGTCGATAAGGTACTGAAATACTCAAAGGATTCAGCAGAGCTATACGCATGGTTCATCTACGACAACTTTGAATACGACATGATCAACGTAGAATGGATCTACCTTGACAATGATTACTCCATCTACACCTTCGAATCAGAAACTGGCGAAGACTTCGGACGTGGAACCTTCATACTCGAAAAGCCGGATGACGGATGGCCTCTTGGAGATTACGAAGTAATAATCAGCGGAGCAGGAGTGGAAGAATCAGTCGAATTCGAGATAATAGATGGAACTACAGTCTCAATACCACTGGAGCTTCTGGACGGTGCAGCAATAGGCAGCCAGAAAGCAGAATTCGAGAACATGGAAACCAGTGAACAATCAACAACCACAACATCATCAGGCATAGTACCTGGCTGGTATCTCACAACAGTTGAAGACTACGGGGACAAACCAGAAAAGACACATGAATACTACACATACGATGTTGACTACGAAAGAGGTAACGTATTTACCAGTGACGTAGGAAACGACGGTGAGACAGCACAGGTAAGAACAATCTCTGAAGAACCAGAAGACTTCTACGCTGCTGAAGAAGAGATCTCGATCAATGTAAGGAAAGAATCCGTATTTATGGAAACTGACGGTCTTGGACTTGGTGACTCAAGCACTATTACCATAGACGCAGCAGATATACCGATCGACAGAGGAACCGCAAGCGGCTATTATCTGGAAGATGAAACATATGGAGCTTTCTTCAATATGCAATGGGATGATCCAACAGGTACCGTCAAGGAAGGTACATTCAAAGCAGACGCACCGTGGGCAAACGCATTTGGCGGCTCATTCAGAATACGCTATGCATACCAGAATGGTGCAAGCTACAGAACAAACTACATTTACGAATGGAGAGAGTGATCTCTTCCATTTCTCTTTTTTTATATTGAATGTTCACAACATTGAGTGAGCAAAACGTTCTCTCGGCTCTTTTCTTTTGATGATCGATCCTATATTGCCGAAACCGTATTCCTGAAAAACGAAAAACAATAAAAACAATAGCTATACGCTCCAAGATTAATCAAAATAGATAGAAAGGTAGTCACAAGGCATGAACTTTGATTCGGGACCAAAGCTTAATCCGTCCTGAATCTGTTTCATTTCAGCCATGCTTTAATGAACTTTGGTACGGGATCGGAGATTAATCCGTCCTGAATTTGTTTCATTGCAGCTACGCGTTAATGAAGTCGGGCTCGGGATCGGAGGTTAATCCGTCCTGGATTTATTCTGTTGCAGCCACGCGTTAATGAAGTCTGGTTCGGAATCGGTGGTTAACCCTTCCTGAATTTACTTCATTTTACAGCCTACTCCCTTATGACCAATTTATAGTATGCAAGTAATGATATAAACTGATAACGGTAATATAACTACTGATTATTTTATTAGGGAGCTTGAAACTCATGGTTATGCCCATGAATTTCAAATATGAATGGAAGAAGATGGATTTTCCGACACCATTCCTTATTGAAATAATTTCGTTTTTCAGGCTAATCTATAACCCTGCAACATATCCAGAGGTAGTAGTAATAACCAAAAAACGCAACGGTAATTTTAAACCATCTGTTTTTCAATTTTCAAAAAATCAATTTACTCAATATATTCCACGCTCATCTTTGCAGACCTGAAAAATTTCATGAAATCATGGACTTCTGAAGACAATTCAGTGCTGACCGGCAGACCCAGTTCAATAGCCTCTTTTGCAGAGATTGGAGTGACATGTATCATCTCTCCACTTAATAGTTTTTGAGCAACGGAATTCCTTTTTTCTTCATCTTGAATTTTGTTCTCAAGCAATTCCATGATAACATCTTTTGTAAGCTTCATTGCTTTTTTTGATATATCGCTCATGATGATGGTCGTGTCATCAGCTTCCATCCCTTTCTTTTCGGCTGCATATATCCATGAGGGTGCCGGGTAGGTTCCACGAAGGAGATCGCCCACCTGTGGGTCTATCGGACCTATGACCGCATCAGGGTCCATTAAGATCTCATCTGCAGCAAGGGCAATGATGGTACCCCCTGACATGCAATGGTGTGGGATCATTATCCTGACCTTTTCTTTATGATTATTAAGAGCCCGTGCGATCTGTATGCTGGCATGCATCTGACCTCCGGGTGTGTGCATGATGATATCTATGGGCCGGTCGCCGGTCTCCCTGATGGCTCGAAGTATCTGTTCAGCATCCTCAACATCTATGTACTGGTATACAGGAACACCGAACATGGAAACTGCCTCTCTCCTGTGTATCATCGTAAGAACCTTTGTGCCCCACATGCGCTCCATCCGTTTGATCCTGGAAAGCCTTTGCATCCTGATCCTCTTGAGCTGGGACCTAGGATACACAAAAGCATACAAGAAGAAGATCAGAGATAAGATTATCAGAATTTCTGTGACGGTGATTTCAGAGATCGAGACCAGAATGATACCCCCTAAAGCAATTTCTACTCCCATTCATACCCACAAATTATGCATCATAATTTGACAAAGTATAATTAACATATTACATTCGGTAAATTAAATACATTATCGTAATTGCTGTTAACAGGTGACTTGATGGGGAGTGGCAAAAAAGAAAAAACGTAGTGTTTTTTACTATTACCTCTATCCCCCATTTACGACTAGGAGGATTGAGTTTGAAACTTACACATTCCTCCCACATATCATAACGATTCCATAATAACCTTAAAGAATAACCTTAACATTAACTCTGCTAAATCACAGAGGACTTCTTATGCAACATGACTCATGCGGAGATAAACTCCAAAATCCTATTAATCAGGCAAAGATCACAGAGAATATGAGCGTGGACTCATTCATTGAATCCATAAGCGGATGTGCATTCGGTGCAGGAAAGCTGGCTGATGCGGTGGACATCTATACCGAAATGCTGGCTGGAGGTTCTACCAGTTTCTTCGGACTTGCGGGGGCTATGGTGCCTGCGGGAATGAGGGCTATTGTTACTGATCTTATCAAGGACGGATATATTGATGTACTGGTGACAACCGGTGCGAACATGGTACACGAGATCGTGGAATCCATGGGACTTCACCATTACAAGGGCTGTTCTGAATGCGATGACATCGAACTGAAACATGATGAGATTAACAGGATATACGATGTCTATCTGCCTGAACCATATTTCGTGGATTTCGAGGAGAAAATGCAGGCTGTGCTCTCTGATATCGGAAGTGACACAATATCCATCAGGGAACTGCTCACCCATCTGGGACAGAACATCGAGGACAAGGATTCAATACTCAAAGTAGCGGCTGACATGAACGTACCAGTTTACTGTCCTGCAATACAGGATTCCATGGTAGGTTTACAGGCATGGCTATACAAGCAGAAGAATCCACTTAACGTTGATGCTTTTGCGGACATGAGAGAAATAATCGATATCTGCTACGAAGCAAAGAACCCGGGAGCTGTTCTGATCGGCGGCGGTGTACCTAAGAACTACATCTTCCAGTCAATGCTCATAACACACCAGGAATTCGAATACGCCATACAGCTTACGATGGATACACCGGAAACTGGCGGACTTAGTGGTGCAACCCTTGATGAAGCACGTTCATGGGGTAAGGTCAGCGAAACCGCACGTTCAGTAACCGTGCATTCCGATGCCACCATAACCCTGCCAATAATGGTCGCTGCCGCAAGAAGCAGACTCGCAAAACTCTAAGGAGCTTATCCCATGGAAAAGAACACAAGGCTCATACTCGCACTGGACGTACTTGACAGTGATGAAGCCATAAAGATATCAGAAGATGTCGCAGAATACGTGGATGCCATAAAGATAGGCTACCCGATAGTACTTGCATGCGGACTTGATATCATCAGCAAGCTTTCAAAACTTGCACCCATAATTGCGGATTTCAAGATTGCAGACATCCCAAACACCAACCGTTTGATATGTGAACAGGTCTTCGATGCCGGTGCAGATGCAGTAATAGTTCAGGGATTCACAGGACACGACAGCCTGGAGATATGCGTGAACCTCGCCCAGGAAAGGAACAAGGACATCTTCGTGGTCACAGAAATGAGCCACCCCGGTGCACTTGACTTCATGCAGGATGTAGGAGAAGATATAGCAAAGATGGCTGCCGACAATAAAGCATTCGGTATCGTTGCTCCTGCAACAAGACCGGAAAGAGTTACAGAGATTCGAAAAATAATTGGCGATGAAGTTACCATAATCTCACCTGGCGTTGGTGCTCAGGGTGGTAGTGCATCTGACGTAATCAAAGCCGGTGCTGACTGGGTAATTGTTGGAAGAGGCATTTACCAGTCCGAGAATCCCAGAGATGCTGCAAAAGCAATCGTTGACGAAATAAAAACTGTTATTTAATATCACTTATATTGAAACTTAATGTGCCTGTGATGATAAAACCGTTCTGATCAATGATGAACCCTATGAGTTCTGAGGCACATTCTACTTCATTTTAATATATCGAGATTCGTCTTCAATATCTGTGTGAAAACCTCATTTTTCTTTACATCCGAGCGGGCTTCTTCAAGTGATAGCTGCAATTCCTTAACATTATCCTCAAGACTTCGGATATAAGTTGACTGTTGCTCCAGCTTTTTACTCGTTTTCTTGATGTCCAGATGCTGACGGCGTATGGTCACATGTGTACCAATCTCATTTCTCACAGATTCGATGAGTGAATCAAGTTCCTTACGCTTATGTTCAAGCTCATTTTTGCCATGCTCAAGGTTTTTCTTCAGTCTGGAATTGTCCTCAAGTTCTGCAGCCACAGTTTCAATTTCAGAATCAAGCTCTTTGCGCTTCGATCCAAGCTCTTTTGTTTTCGAGGCAACGGTTTCTTCCTCTGCCCGGATGCTTTCTTTGCTCTTGCGGATATATTCGAGCTTTTCCTTCAACGCTTTTTCTTCACTGGACCTTTCTTCTTTAAGCCGGATCACTTCAACACGTTTCTCTTCAAGGGATTTTATATCTACTTCATACACGGAGATAGAGTCCTGAAGCTTTTTCTTGTTCTCATCGTATGCAGTGAGATCGTTCTCATACACCTGAATTTCACTCTCGTATGCTTCAGAATTATCCTTCAGTAAACTGCGCTTTTCATCCAGTTCAGCAGAGCTTGCCTCAAGGATCTTTAATTCATGCTCCATTTTCTTTTTGGACTCAGCGATACTGGCAAGTTTTTCAGAAATTGAAGCCTCATCTTTTAAGTATTGCTCTTTAACTTTCTTGAATTCTGCCTGCTTCTGTTTTAGTGAAGCATGGTCGGACTCATAAATGGAAACAGACTTGGATAATGTCTCTTTGTTGCTTTCATGTACCCCTAATTTAGCCTCGTAGTCAGAGATAGCTGTCTCCAGCTCGCTAAGCTTTGGTTTCAAATCCAAAAAATCCTTTTGAATATGCTCTTTTATCTCCACTATTGTAGATCTTTTAGCCAGCAATGATGTCTCTTCATTTTCAAGTTCTGCTTTGAGTGTTTCAAGGTCAGCACGTTTGTGATTCAGCTCTTTCAATTCGGAATAATAACTGGACCTGACAAGTTCAACCGCTGTAGAATACTGGACCCCTTCCAGATCAAGATCAATTTCCTTCCCAGAGGATAACTGCTCTTCAAGTCGTCTGACATTTTCCTCGACCTCAGCCTTCTTCTTCTGGAAAGATTCCAGTTCCACCTCATATTGGGAGTGATCGAGATCTAGCTGTTTTTTATCAGCATCAAGATCTTTTATCTGCAAATCATACTCTTTTCGTGCTATCCCGAGATTGGAAAGTTGTTCTTCCAATGCTGCCTTCTCTTTTTCAAATTCAGCACGTTTATAATTCAGTTCTGTAACTTCCCCATCAGGTACCTTCTCTTCAACCTTCAATGTTGCAGACTTAAGAGCTGAACATTTGCGATTGAGTTCTGCCTCATTCCGGGAGAACTCTGTTTTAAGGTTTTCAAGGGCATCCTGCTTCTTCTGATATTCCTGAAATTCCAGTTCATACCGCGATCTCATTTTATCCAGAACTGCCTCTTTTTCCCCGTATTCCTTTATACCGGCTTCGTATTTGTTCTGAAGCTGCCCCAATTCAACATCCGTGTTTTTATATACTACCTTCTGGATCTTTGGCTGATATTTTTCAGGAACAGGGGCATGGGATTGAGGAAGATGCTTTACATCAACATCATCAATTGCAGGCTTACGATAAATGTTCGGAGTGAGATCCTGGCAGTTCTTGCTAACCTTTTTCGGAGATTTCCAGTTTAATGAATTCATGATATCATATCCATCTCTTTATCCTATCCTTTCAGCTGTTCCCAGAACTCATGTGGCATCTTTTCTGCGAGCATCCTGGCACCAATAGCTCCTGCAAAAATGGGATCATCCACCAAAAAGACCTTACCTCCACCGAGTTCTTTCAATTCATCTTCCATAAAACAGTCTATGTTGCGTATCTTGCTGCCACCGCCGCAAACATAGATATTGTTCCTGAACATTTCACGAATTTCTGGATCAATGGCAGATAGTATCTTTGTTAGTCCTGATATTATATCAGATACCAGATACTCAGACGCAAGACCTAGCTCTTCTGTAATATCTATCTCTCTGAGAGATCCGTCAAGTGGCACTTCAACTTTAATTTGACCTTCATGCTTACCAACATATGAATGAGAAACTATCCATTCCCTTGCGAGTTTCCCCTGGACAAACAGGTCTTCATGCTCTTCAGATACCAGATCGACCAATTCCCTTTCTATGTCATCAATTCCAGAACTTATTCTCAGAAAGTTAAAGTTATCAGGAACATCCCCGCTGATGCAGCATATATTCGTACAGGACGTACCAATATCAACAAAAATGGAAGCCTCTGTCTTACCACTTCCATAGGCTACACAGAAAAGATCATCTGCGACCATGGCATCCCTGAACAATTCCCTTGCTATCCCAAGGATAGTACGTTTGTAAGAGGTATCGGCATTCGAAGTTACGGTTACCACAGCACGGGTATTTTCCAGAGGCAGGGACATACCTGTATTTACGATACAGTGTTCCAGTAAATGTCTGACAGCTATACGATTATTTCTGCCTGAAAGAAGTTCCCTTATGGGTTCCTTTATACCAGATCCACCCTGTTCAAGTGCTGCGGTTCCATAAAACACATCTTCACCGCTGGAATCATTGGGGAAATCATTTCCAGAATAGGCCACCATAGCTGGTTCTGCTGATCTGGAACCTTCAGATGTACATATTGCCACCTTAGAGCTGCCAATATCAATTCCCAGATAGACTGCCCCTTCTTTTACGTCACTTGAACCAGACTTATCTGGTTCATTAGCTTCATCCTGAAATATTTTTGAATTACTCAATATGATGCCCCGAAATTTCACATAATATACTACATGAAAAAGTTGCATCAAATCAGTATATATATATTATGAACATGGGATTGCGGAACATGGCGATGCCTGATTGCGGCAAAAAGCAATTATTAAAAAATAAAAATACGTAGAGAATCAGTTTGTCAAATGTTTCTCATGTACAAGACATTCAAAAAATATTGATTCACACATAATTCTTTTTGTGTTTCTCATACAGAACATGTATCATCCCGTCACCAAGTCCCAGTTGAGGTACGTGAATGGTATCAACATTTCCCCATTCCATTACTGACATGTAGATATTCGAAGCAGGAATTATGATGTCCGCCCTGTCAGGACGCAAGCCCAGCTTGGTAATGCGTTGCTCAAGAGTATAACTGTTCAGGCATTCATGTACTTTATTCATTTCTTTGAGCTTTAGAGCTTTTCCAACTTTCGCATTTGAAAGCCTGAATATCTTGGTAATGTTACCACCGCTGCCAATAGCTGAAACTGGCTGGTTATTGGCAGTAACCTTTGCGACCCATTTTTGCATTTCAGCCCAGTCTTTCTTTGAGGTAAGACCTTCAAGTATGCGAATAGCACCTATGTTAAACGAGCGATAAGCCATTACCTTGCTCTTGTCGAATAAAATAACCTCGGTGCTTCCACCACCCACGTCTATATGGAGATAGGGACCCTCATGATTATCAAGTATCTTTTCAATACGATTTGAATAGATGGTCTCTGCTTCTTTCCTGCCGCTTATCACATTCAGTTCAATGCCACTCTCTTCCTTGACCCTGTCAACGATCATCTGACTGTTCTCTGCTTCCCTCATTGCAGAAGTTGCAAAAGCCATAAAATCAATTGGTTCGTAGGCTTGCAGAAGATACTTGAAACCGATCATGCATTTAACAAACCTGTCAGCTTTTTCCTCAGAAATACGTCCGTGAACAAAAGCATCTTCTCCAAGGCGAATAGGCATGCGTATATTGGAAATCTTTTCATATATGGGCTCCGGACCTGCATTATCCACCCTGGCCAGAAGGAGGCGTACAGCGTTGGAACCAACATCAATAGCAGCAAATTTCATAATGTGTTCTCCTTTTCTAACAATTCTCTTTCAAGGAAATTGTAAATATCTTCTTGTGCCCGGCATATTTCCTGCCCGTCATCCACGACCCTGTATGTATTATCCTGACGCTGGTTAATTATCCTGGCTTTTCTGTTGTCTTTGAACTGCAAGCGCATGTATTCCTTAAGCTCATGCTGCAAGTTGAGATCATATATCGGTGTGGCTACCTCCACACGTTTATCCAGATTCCTCACCATCCAGTCAGCGGATGATATGAAGTATCGTTCATCCTCGTTATTACAGAATATGATAATGCGGGAGTGTTCGAGGTATTTGTCAACTATACTGATAACCTCAATATTGTCACTAAGCCCTTTTACACCGGGAACCAGAGAACAAATTCCCCTGATAATCATTTTTATGCTTACGCCTGCATTACTTGCATCATACAGTTTTTGTATCAGCTGGCTATCCACAAGGCTGTTCATTTTCAAATGTATATATGCAGGTTTGCCGGCTTTAGCGTTTTTAATTTCCTCATCGATGAATCTCTCAAAAATACCCCGCATGTGCAGAGGAGATACAACAAGATGCTTGTAGTCATAGACCTTATAGTTGTGACTGAAGAAATCAAAGATCTTGTCTACCTCAAAAGTTATTCTTCTGTCTGCGGTCATTACCATATGATCACAGTACAACCTTGCAGTGGACTCGTTGAAATTACCGGTACCTATACAGGAGTAATGTACAAGCTGGTTGCCTTCCTTACGTGTGATATGACAGAGCTTGGAGTGCACTTTCAGTCCCGGCACCCCATCGATAATTCTTGCGCCTGCTTCTTCAAGTTTCTTGGTCCAGTAAATATTAGATTCCTCATCAAACCTTGCCTGTAGTTCAATGACAACTGTGACATCCTTTCCATTCTTAATTGCATTTATAAGGGCATTGACAACATTGGAAAATCGGGCTACCCTGTAAAGAGTCACTTTTATGCCCATCACATTGGGATCAATGGCAGCTTCCCTTAAAAGATCAATAAAATGTTCGAAGGACTGGTAAGGGTAATGAAGCAAAATATCTTTCTCCCTTACAGCATCGAATATGCTTTTGTACTGTACCAGATCTTTTTGTGGAAGATGATGTCTTTTTTCATAAACAAATGAATCCGGGCCTATCTGTGGAAAATTCATAAAGTCTTTGGCATTGTGATACCTGCCGCCTGGAACAATATTCTCAAAATCAAGAAGATCAAGTTTCTCTATCAGGAAATCAAGAAGTGGATATGGAATATTCCTGTCATAAACAAGGCGTACAGGCTGGCCTTTTTTCCTTTCTTTCAGGCTTTCGGATACTTTTTCAAAAAAACTCCTAGTTACATCATCATCAATATCAAGTTCAGCATCCCTTGTCAGTTTTATGGTGAATGCGCCTATGGAGTCATACTCAAATATCGAGAATATCTCATCAAGTCTAAAACGGATGATATCATCAAGCATGATAACACATTTTTTCCCATCATCCGCATCCGGGAGGACTATAAAACGTGGCAGAACATCAGCAGGTACTTCTATCAAAGCATAATTGGAGCCCTGTGGATCCCATTTCCGGCGAACATCCACAGCCAGATAGATAACCTGGTTTTTCAAGTAGGGGAACAAAGGATTATCCTTAAGCATGATAGGTACAAGACGAGGCCTCACTTTTTCTTCAAAATAGGTTTTAAGGAAATCCTGCTGGGATCCATTCAAATGTGTTTCATCAACAATACAAATATTATGGAGTTTCAGTTCACCTGTTAGTTCAGCAAATACTTTATCAAACTTATCCCGCAGATCAAGTACGATATTATGTACTTGCTTCATGACCTTTTTCGGGGAACCTCCAAGTACAGCCTTTGGCTCTACATTCGCATCAACCATACGCTGTAGGGTGCCAACCCTGACACTGAAAAACTCATCCAGGTTTGAAGAGAATATTCCGAGAAACTTTAAACGTTCAAGTAATGGGACAGTCGGGTCCATTGCTTCCTGAAGTACCCTCTCGTTAAAAGATAGCCAGCTTACCTCTCTGTTCACGTACTCGTTCAATCCGTTATCCATGATGATCATATTTTTAAATTTTGATTAATTGGAAAATGCATTGTATTTTGACAAAAACATTGTAATTTTGTAATTAATAGCCTTATACATATTCATAAATATTCACATATATCGCATGCTTTCAAGCCATAGTCATATAGAATATTTCGCATTTATTCTTAAGATAAGTAAATACCTGCAATTGACTGAGAGAAGCTCACACTAAAATCCGGATCAACAAACTTTGACCATAAAACCTGGAATTCTTTTACCAGATCATGCCTCTTTTCTCTGCAATATCCCATATAGGAATTTACGTCTGAATAGTATGTTCCCTCAATTGATAAATTTGTCTTCTTTTGCTTTACTTTTTTCCAGTTAGCATCTTTTTCAAACTTTTTCAGGTTATCGATGGCAACTACAGCATCATGCATATCCCCAAGATTGTCCTGCAATATCTTGAACTCTTTTATTACGTGATCGGTTTTTGGGTCAAGCACCTCCCGGAAGAACTCAAGTGTATATCGCAGTATCTTAACATTTATCCGAAGACTATGATATTGCTCAAAGGATGGGACTATTGTACAGTCATCGGAGAATAGAGAATCATAAGCCCTGACATTTGCAAGCTGCGTGTATAATAAAATGGGAATTATATCTTTTACTTTTTGCGGGATATGACGGTCACATTTTTTCTGTTTCTGGGTTATATTCCATGAATTATCATCAAGCAAGTAAGCAGCAAAATTATTTTTGAAACTGTTGTATTTCGAACTTCCAAGATATGAAAACATCTTATTGCGTCTTTTTTTTCTCTCTTTGTTCATGGAAACTCTAAGGTTTTCAATTCCAGTCCCATTTTCAGATGGATGAAGCTTAATATAGGCATCTATCTTCTCCAGAAAAACATCAATATCACGCACTAAACCCAGATGTTTCCTTGTTGCCTTTATGCTTTTGAAATACGAAGACATCTCTTTCATATCGAGATATTCTTCAAGTACCTCTATCACCGAACGCATACGCATAGCTGCAACCCTCATGTCATGAAGTTCTTCGATATTTGAGCCAAGCTTTGTTCCGTCTTCGTGCTCAAGCATCTTTTTAAAATAAAACATCAGCAACTTGCGTGCAGCATCACGCACACTATCATCAGGAATTATTCCTGCTTCTTTCAGGGAGGGGAGCGATGCAAGCATATTAAGAGCAACTCCATTTTCAAATCTCTCATCTTCTTTTGAAAGATCATCATGAATCATGGCACCCGTTATGCTACCCCCGCATCTGAATGATAATAGTTATGGGTCTATTTTCTTCAGTTCCTTAAGTGTAGCCTGAAGGATCTTCTTTTCCATATTGATACGGCGTATGCGGGCCTTGACCATCCTGCGCCTGAGTTTTCTACTCTTTGATACTGAAAGTGATCTTTTGAGATCCTGGATGTTGGAAGCAACCTCGATATCGATAATATCCCTGTCTTTCAATATCGCTTTAACAGGACAGATCTTTATACATTTCCCGCAATTGATGCACTCATCGTGATCGATACGAGCTTTTCCCTTTACCATGGATATTGCATCCACATGACATTTCTTTACGCATTTCTTACATGAAACACATTTTTTTTTGTTGATCCATGGCATGGTACCAGATCCAAAATTAAAAAGGAACAATTAACTATATGTATGCAGGAATTAAATGTTTTCCTGCTCTAAAAATGTGTATAGCAGCTATGCTAAAACATATAAATATAATACATGAGACTAAAATAAGTGATATAGTACTGAATAAGCAGGAGGCACTATCACGGAAGCTATCTATAATATCGGGCTTGACCCTGTAGTATTTGATTTTCTGCAAAAGATCGGCCTGGCTCTGATGATAGGCATCCTCATAGGTGTTGAGCGAGAACACTGGAGAGCCGATAAAAAGATACTTGCAGGCGTGAGGACATTTTCAATAACCTGTATCACAGGAATGATAGCAGGTTTTCTGGTTGACTACATCGGACCTGAAATACTCATTATATGTACCTTATTTGCAGCGATACTCAGTGTATCTCTGGTCTATACAGCAAGTGAAACAAAAGGCAGATCAGGCCTCACAAGCTCCGTTTCCCTTTTCTCCACATACCTGCTTGGAATAATTGTATCACAGGGACTGTTCCTGATAGCCATCATCACGAGTCTGCTCATCACCTTCCTTTTGATAGAGAAAAAACCCCTGCACTCCTTCGCAGAACATCTCTCTGAAAAAGACATAAAAAATGCTTTGCAGTTTTTGGCTTTAGCATTCGTATTGTACCCAATAGCCCCGGAAGAGCTATTACTTGGGATAGTGAACCTGAAGTCAGCTATATTGATAGTGGTACTTGTTTCCACCATCAGCTTTGTAAGTTACATATCTCTGAAAAAGATGGGGGCAAGGGGAGGAATACCTTATTCCGGTTTTTTTGGAGGATTCATTAGCAGTGAAGCCACTATTGCAGCCCTTGCTTCCATGTCAAAGAACAGACCACTGCTTAAAGATGAATTGCATATAGGATCGATGCTTGCAGTGGTTTCCATGATAATCAGCAATACAATCATTGCATTGATAATCGACACGAGTGGTAAGACCGCAGTTCTGATGGCACCGCCATTCATAGTAATGGGGATCCTGACACTTGTCTTTGTAGCAATGAAGGACAGGACTCAGGAAAATATTGAGGAAACCATAACACTGGAATCCCCATTTGCACTTGGACCTGCACTGAAGTTTGGGGCAGTGTTCACTCTGCTTGTTATTCTGGCAAATGCAGCAAACGATGTTGCCGGTCCTCTGGGAGCTTATGCAACCGCACTTGGAGGAGTGGTCAGCAGTTCAGCAGTTACCGCATCCATGGCAGCACTAGCTTTTGGAGGAAGTATTTCCTACCAGACTGCTGCCGAAACTGCAATTATAGCCGGTCTTGTCAGTACGATATCAAAACCATTCTACATGAGGATAACAGGCTCCAGGGAATTTTTCAGAACATCTGTGAAATCCTTTGTCGCGATCTTTCTGGCAGGGTTGATAACCCTGATAGTGTGGAGTGGCTACATTCGATCGATAGTTGTCTAGGACAGAGGTAAGCAGCATGCTGGAGCAGATAGACCTTTCAAGATCCATGGAGAAAAAAGACTATCTTAGCCTGATAGACAAACTGAAGATCAGGATGGGAGAAGTCCAGCGGGAAGCATGGAAAAATAACATTCCCGTTATTGTGGTCTTTGAAGGATGGCATGCCTCGGGTATGACAGACATTATTAACAGGTTTCTTCTGCCACTCAATCCCATGGGATTTGAACTTTATACTACCGGAAAGCCCTGCACCCAGGAAGAGGAAAAACCATTTCTATGGCGGTTCTGGACAAAGATACCTAAAAAAGGAAATATTGCTATCTTCGACCGGAGCTGGTACAGAAGAGCCATCATTGAACATTCCAGGAAAAACAAGAATGGAATGGAAAAATGTGTCAAAGGAATAAATTACTTTGAAAAACAGCTTGTGGACGATGGATATCTTATAGTCAAATTCTTCCTGCATGTAAGCAAAGAAAAACAGCAGAAAAGGTTTGAGGAGATACGAAAGAAAAAGATCCCTCTTTTCATTGTTGAAGATGAAAAGGAGCAGGATTTCATCAATAAGTATGAGAATTACTTCCAGATAATCGATAAAACACTGGAAAAAACCGATATTCCCGCTGCTCCGTGGATACTAATTGAATCTGATGACCTTAATTATGCAACCATAAAGATCATGACATCTTTTATTGAAGCGGTTGAGGAAAATATTCAGCTCATTGAAAAAAAACAGGATGACGAGTTTGCGGAAAAAAGAGAAAAATGCATCATTCCTGCCCAGAACCTATCGACCCTGAAAGATCTTGATCTCAGTGGATCATTATCTCCTGATGAATACAGAAAAAAGAAAAAACATTATCAGAAAAAACTGGCCAGCCTTCAGTACAAAGCATTCGAGCAAAAAAGACCCATTATAACGATCTTCGAAGGATGGGATGCATCCGGGAAAGGCGGGAGTATCCGAAGGCTTGTACAGAAACTCAACCCGAGGCTCTACAGAGTTGTACCCATAGGAGTACCGACTGATCATGAAATTGCGCGTCACTACCTCTGGAGATTCTACAACGAAATGCTGGAAGCCGGACACATTGCCGTCTTTGACAGAAGCTGGTATGGGAGAGTACTGGTTGAGAGAGTGGAATGTATTTGCAGCGAACAGGAATGGAGCCGTGCCTACAGGGAAATAAACGAGTTTGAAGAAACCCTCGCCAACTACGGAACTATAATAATAAAATTCTGGATGCACATTGACAAACATGAGCAACTAGAGAGATTCAAGCAAAGAGAAACAATACCCTACAAGAAATGGAAGATCACCCCCGATGACTGGAAGAACAGGGAAAAATGGAATCTCTACGAAGATGCAGTAGAAGAAATGCTTCAAAAGAACAGCACCATATACGCCCCCTGGACCATCATAGGATCAAATAATAAATACTATTCCAGAATCGAAGTCCTCCAGAAAGTTGTCGAAACACTTGAAAAGGAACTTGCATAGGGCGGGTATAGGTAACTCAGAAAACTGAACTTTTATTTTTAATTTGTAATCTTGTTTGTTATTGCTGCAATTATCTTTTTCTTCTCCAATTTCCCTTAATAAAGGAAAAAATGGAAATTGATGAAATAAAAAAAAAGATTTAAATGTATCAATGCTTAGTAAATTACTGCCATGGAAAAAGAGAATAAAAATTTTTGTTTTTATCGAATTTCAGAAATAGATTATTCGTCCAATCTTGCAATAAGTGGCATTTTCCTTTCTTTAATATTTTTTATTATCGGTTTCTTAAAATCAAAACCATTTTCCGTATCCGAGTATGATTTTGAGATGTTTTTTATTGTTGTTGGGCCCGTTTATCTTGTGTGGAGGAGACACTTTTTTCCATAACCTATACTCACATGGTATCGATATCACAGGTCATATTGATTCGCCATATTACTATAAAAGAAGCAGTTCAAGGATTGAATATAAATATGAGTATCAGGGCGAGGAATATTTAAGGGGAAATGCTATCCCTACATCTAAACTGATGGAGCTTAATTTCAATGAAGGGGATGAGGTCGTAATCAGGCTTGATCCTGAGAATCCAAAAAAAGCAGTGATAAAAGATATTTACTTCTGAATTCTCTGATCAGTAAAATCCATAAGTTTACAGGACTTCCCAATTCGCCAGGTTAAGGAAATCAAAGCACATCTCAGTGGTACTTTAGTAATAAATTATGAAATATAGGAGTGAGTAAAATGGGTGACTACGAATTAAGCGACATTGAAATAAAAACCATTGATGATTGGATTAATTTAAATATACTCCCACAAAAAACAGCAAAGAAAAATTACGCCAGTTATGCGCTTAAACTTCTTTTTGAGCAATCACCAGATGGTTTCTTTATCACAAACAGGCAGTTTAAAGAAGCGATGGTCAGATGTGGTTTCTCACCTGTAAATAAAAATAAATTAAATTGGGATTTCCGAGTTTCCCTTTCTCCAGAGTTGAAATAATCTAAATGAGGTTATAAACTTACATATATTGAAAAAGCTTATCCAATTTCGCCAAGAAAAGAAAAACGATACATATAACTCATAAAAAAAGTAAGGTGACCACAGCATAACATTTTTAAATTTTTTTTCACTAATTAAAATGAGAAACTATTAATATTAGAGTAACTATTGAGAGGGCGAGGCATGCGAGCTATTTTATGTATTTAATACATATTACCCCCACTCCCACACTAACCCCCACTCCCCAAATAGCATGCCTCTAATAACGTTTTTTCTTGTTCTATAATTTAATCAGAAATAGATTATATTAATTTCGGCTTTTCTCTCCATACAAATAATGTGCAACAAAATAGAAACAAATATAAACAATTGAGTAACAACTATTATCATGGGTTGGGGAGTGGCTCATCAAATCAGATATCCGAAAAGATATCAAATTTAGGAGAGGAGACATCTATAAAGGGCGGCAGTAAAGATGTCTCTTTTCTAAGCTGCTTTTTTCTCTGCCTTCTAATGATGCTAGGCATTGTTTTAGTTGCTGGACTTGCAAGTATTAGATGATTATATCATCACAACCTTCAATTCTCCCACGAAGCATCCAGAGAAGTTTGGGGAGTTGCTTTGAACATGTATCCAATAACCCATAATAAAGGAAGGTGTGAGGAAAATATCATTAGACGGGTACTATCCTGGCAAATGGCGGATTTTTATTGTAGTACCTATATATAGGTTACATGATTATATTTTTGCCTAATTCACCACTTAAAGGAAATGCTTCCAACAGCATTTCAAAAAACGTCATTTCACTCATATACTAAATCTGATTTTTCGTTGTTTAATCCTTTGTGGAAGAAAATTTCCTAGATGTTTGTATAATAGGAAACTACAATGACAAGCATCTGGGGGATTTTCATTGGAGCTCAGCCCTTCAATATTGTCACTTTTAAAGGAACATCAGACATCCCAGAAACCTATTGCTTCGGGTCTGACCCTGTCTGCGATTATTGTTTCAAAATGGGATTTGAACATCTCGATGGTCTTTCTTCCATATCCTTTGACTTCAAATTCGGGAAAGATGGTGATTGAATTTATTGTCAGGACACTGTCCCCCTATAATACCACGAAAAAACTTCCAACTCATGTGCAATTGTGCACCATTTAAGTTGACCAACTTTTTGTTTGTAAAAGAATACCTCATGGTCAGGATATATATAATTAATTACTATAAAAATAATAAACTATATAGAGATCGAAGAGATTCAATTATAAAAACAGCAATGATTGAAATAATAACCATTTGATAATTTGTTATATGTTGAAAAATAAATGCAAGAGAAAACACACTACAGTGGAAGAAAAATCATATGATGCCATACATAATAAATATGTAGAAATATAATTATTAAACTGTAACACTTGGAAAATATTCACATACTGTGCATGTGAAAAGAATCGATAGAATATCACAACTTTATGCGATTTGAATACTCCAATAAAATTATATATAAAAATATTACTCCATACTTAGGTGAATAACTACAAAGCAGAACTTGACAAGATCAAAAAAGTACTCCGATCCAAACCAAGAGGTATGAGTGTAACTGATATTTCCAGAGAATTGGAACTCAGCAGGAATACAGTTGCAAAGTATCTGGAAATGCTGCGAGTCAGCGGGTATGTAGATATGGAAGCCATTGGTACTGCCAAAATATACTGCCTGTCACAAAGAATACCAACCTCATCGTTACTCAATTTTTCTTCAGATTTTATACTTGTCACCGATAGTAACCTTATAGCCATACAGGCAAACAAGAATTTTCTTGAGCTTCTGGACCTTACTAAGGATCAGGTAATTGGTAAAAAGATTGACTACAAACTGTTTCCCGTAGCTGCAAAAACGGGACTTGTTGAGAATCTAAAAACAGCCATTGAAGGAAATGAATATACAGGAAAGGTACAAGTTGAGATCAAAGGCAGAGAATATTACTTCAATTGCAAGATAATACCTTCCACTTTTGATGATGGTGAACAAGGAGCCACACTTATATTTGACGATATTACCGAATCAATGAACGATCACTACTGCCTGGTGAAGGATCGGGATCAACTGGAGAAAATGATTCTTGAAAGGACTGAAGAGCTGGAAAAACTGAATGATTCACTCAAGGTTGAGATAGCTGAAAGGAAAAAGGTAGAAATGCTCCTTCAAAAAGAAAAGATCAGGATGCAGACATACCTCGATGTTGTGGGAGTTATACTAATAGTACTTGACAATGAAGGAAATTGCAGCCTGATAAATAAGAAAGGGGCAGCATTGCTTGGGATCAATGAAGAAGATGTCATAGGAAAGAACTGGCTGGACGAGTTCATCCCTGAGAATTACAGGGATGAAGTTCGGAGCATCTTCAACGGTGTCAAAAAAGGCTTAAGAGGTTATCCAGGCTATTATGAGAACTGAATCATCGACGGCAGAGGCGATGAGAGATTAATAAGATGGACCAATGTCCCCTTAAAAGATGACAAGGGGCAGATAATAGGGGTCATCGCATCAGGAGAGGACATCACTGATAAAAGAAGAGCAGAAATACTCCTTAGAGAAAGTGAGGAGGATTACAGAGATCTATTCATGAATTCACCCCTTCCAAGCCAATTGATGACAAAAGAGGGTCGATTGATAAATGTGAACTCTGCCTGGACGGAAATGACCGGATACAGTGCAGAAGAAGCAATTGGAAAATATATGGACATTTTCCTGGTCCCTGAAGACATAATTGAATTCACATCCACTTTCAATATGGCCAACCTTGATAATTCAGACCATGCAGAGTACGATATGCTCAAAAAGAATGGAGAGCGCATTACAATTAGTTTCAATTACAAATACAAAAGTAATAAGCATGAAAGTGAACAGGTATGCCATTGCATCATGAAGGATATTACCGAAAACAGGAAAATGGAAAGAGAACTTCATTGAAATTTTAAAGTTAAGGACTTTTATTGACTGAAAAAGATTATTTACTTACTTTTTTGATTTTATGCATCTTTGTGTCATTGATTAATGAAATCACATACAGTAGTTTAAATAGTGAAACTATTTTTGGCGCTAGTATATAAATGCTCACCAGAAACTACATAAAATAACATGATATATAATGTTAAAATTCATTTGTCGAGCCTTTAGGCTGAACTAATCACACTTATCATTCATACTAATACATTATATCAGAATATTTCCCGGAGGATTCCCATGAAAGTAAAAATTACTGAAACCATTCTTCGAGATGCGCATCAATCACTCATTGCTACCCGTATGCGTACTCGCAACATGATACCAATAGTGGAGAAACTGGACGAGATAGGATATTATTCATTAGAGATGTGGGGGGGAGCCACATTCGACAGTTCCATAAGATACCTCAATGAAGACCCATGGGAGAGGCTTAAGGAACTCAAAAAACATATGGTAAACACACCTGCACAGATGCTTTTACGGGGTCAGAACCTGGTAGGTTACAGGCATTATTCCGATGATGTCGTGGAAAAATTTGTCAAAAAAGCCCATGAGAACGGAATTGACATATTCAGGGTCTTTGATGCTGTCAATGATATCCGCAATATGGAAAAAGCAATAACCGTTGCCAAGAAGGAAGGAGCACACGTACAGGGTACTATTAGTTACACCATCAGCCCTGTCCATACCATTGAGAAATATGTTGAACTGGCAACCGGACTTGCAGAACTCGAATGTGATTCTATCTGCATAAAGGATATGGCAGGACTCATCTCACCACAGCAGGCACACGACCTTGTCAAGGCACTCAAATCAGAGGTTAACCTGCCCGTAGACCTGCACTGCCACTGTACGTCAGGAATGGCACCAATGAGTTATACTGCTGCATGCAGGGCTGGTGTTGACATTTTAGATACTGCACTTTCCCCCTTCGCATGGGGAACATCACAGCCACCAACCGAATCAATAGTTGCTGCACTTGCAGAAACAAAACGTGCCACCGGACTTGACATGGAATTGCTCGCCGAAGTTGCTGCTTATTTCAAGGAGCTCAAGGAAGAGTACAGGTGTATACTCAATCCGATCTCAGAGCAGATAGATACTAATGTCCTTCGTTACCAGATCCCAGGTGGAATGCTGTCAAATCTCGTATCCCAGTTAAAAGAACAAAATGCACTGGATAAGTATGATGATGTACTTGCGGAAATGCCAAGAGTACGTGCAGAACTTGGATACCCACCACTTGTTACCCCTACAAGCCAGATAGTGGGCACCCAGGCTGTGCTCAATGTCCTCATGGGAGAGAGATACAAGGTAATTCCAAAGGAAGTTAAGGACTACGTTCGTGGCCTCTACGGAAGACCACCTCAGAAGATAAGCGATGAGATCATTGCAATGATCATAGAGGATGAGGAGCCGATCACCTGCAGGCCTGCAGACCTTCTCGAACCGGAATATGAGAAGAAGAAAGCAGAAGCTGAAGAGATGGGATTAGTGAAAAAAGAGGAAGATATCCTTACATACATACTTTATCCTGCAATTGCACCTGCTTTCCTCAGGGGAGAGCTTGAAGAGGAAGAGCTTGTAGCTGTAGTCACAGAACAGAACCCATGTGCACAAATGAATGCTGCAATACCCACTGATTTCAAGGTAGATGTTGACGGAGAGACCTTTAACGTAAAGGTAAATCCGGTAGGTGGTGCTGTTACAGTTACAGAAGCACATGAGAAGCCCCCTGAAGATGTTGAAGGTGGAGTTACCAGCCACATGCAGGGAATGATCCTTTCTGTAAAGGTCAATGTTGGAGATGAGATTTCCGAAGGCGACACTGTTTGCGTTATCGAAGCAATGAAAATGGAAAATGCTATCCATGCACCCCACAGCGGAGTAGTTAAAGACATCTTCGTATCAGAGGGTGATGCCGTAAGCTCAGGTGACGTTCTTTTGAGCATCAACTGAGGAGGGGGATCATGTTCAAGAAAGTACTTATTGCAAACAGAGGCGAGATAGCCATCCGTGCCATGCGTGCATGTCGTGAGCTTGGCGTATCCACAGTAGCAGTTTACTCTGAAGCTGACAAGAACGCACTTTTTGCAAAATACGCAGATGAAGCATATCACATAGGACCTGCACCCTCAAGCCAGAGTTATCTGGACATGGACAAAGTTCTGGATGTTGCTATCAAAACCGGAGCAGACGGAATACATCCAGGATATGGATTCCTTTCCGAGAACAGCACATTTGCCAGAAAATGCGAAGAAGCCGGTATTATTTTCATAGGGCCTACAAGCAAAGCAATTGACCAGATGGGAAGCAAAATTGCTGCAAGGAACACAATGATAGAAGCAGGTGTTCCTGTGGTTCCCGGAATCAATGAAGCTATTTCCGATGTTGACAAAGCCAGCGAGATAGCAGAAAACATTGGTTTCCCTGTGATCATCAAGGCATCAGCAGGCGGTGGCGGAATTGGAATGAAGATAGTTCATGCCAAGGATGAATTTAAAAGCTCACTAACTTCAATACAATCTGTTGCAGCATCCGCCTTTGGAGACCCTACTGTATTCATTGAGAAATATGTAGAGGAACCAAGACATATTGAATTCCAGATACTTGCAGACAAATATGGCAATACAGTCTATGTGATGGAGAGAGAATGCTCAATTCAGCGCAGACACCAGAAACTCATAGAAGAAGCACCATCTCCAGCAATTACACCTGAGCTTCGTAAAAAGATGGGAGAGACTGCAGTCAAGGCTGCAAAAGCAATTGGCTATGAGAATGCAGGCACTGTGGAATTCCTCTACTCAAAAGGAGAGTTCTATTTCCTTGAAGTGAACACAAGGTTACAAGTTGAGCACACCATTACCGAGATGATCACAGGCATAGACCTTGCCAAACAGCAATTACACATTGCATGCGGAGAAAAACTTCCATTCAAACAGGAAGATATCACCCACAGAGGCTGGGCAATCGAATGCCGTATCAATGCAGAAGACCCGCTCAATGATTTCGCACCATCACCAGGAAAGATCAAGAGATACAGGTCTGCAGGAGGACCCGGGATCCGCGTTGACAGTGGTGTCCACATGGGCTATACAATTTCCCCTTATTACGATTCTATGATCTCAAAACTCTGCGCATGGGGTGCGGACAGGGACGAGGCCATAGCCAGAATGAGACGTGCACTTTATGAATATGTGGTTGTCGGAGTAACAACCAATATACCATTCCACAAAGCAGTGCTGAGAAGTGAAGCTTTCAAAGAGGCAAAACTTACGACTCACTTCATTGATGATAATAATATCATTGAGGAAGTCAAGAAAGTAGTCGAAGAAGAAACCGAGAAAGGAATTACACTGGCATCTGTACTTGATACAAAGGAACAGAAAGTAGCTGCGGCTACTGCTGCTGTGAGTTCGTATATAAGTGCTGCACAAAAGCAGACAAAATAAAGAAGCAACTGGTTTAATATATAGTGTGGGAGCAAATAGAATATAGAGGGATAGCTGTGGCTGACAACAAAATAGAGATAATCAGGCTTTTAAAAGCTGCCGGAAACAATACTGTGTCAGGGCAAGAAATTGGGGAGAAACTGGGAATTAGCAGGGCAATGGTCTGGAAATACATCAAGGCTATAAAAAATGAAGGCTATGATATTCAATCAACGCCTAAAGTTGGATATATGCTAAGGTCCTCACCAGATGTTCTTATTCCCGACGATATTAAAAATGAACTTAATACAAACCTGCTTGGTAAGCAGATCATTTACTACAACAGCGTAGAATCAACAAACAATATCGCCAAGGGAATCGCTGATGAAAATCCAGAAGGAACCGTAGTCCTGGCAGAGACACAGGAAGGAGGACGCGGACGCATGGGCAAGGAATGGGAATCACTCCCCGGAGGAATATGGTTCTCAGTAATACTAAAACCCCACATACCACTGGAACATGCTTCAAAGATAACACTTGTTGCAGGTCTGGCAGTCACAAAAGTGATCAGGGATCTGGGAGTTGATGCCAGGATCAAATGGCCAAATGATGTTTTTATCCATGGAAAGAAAGTATGTGGCATACTTACCGAGGTAGATGCTGAAGTAGATAGGGTGGACTATGTCGTTCTCGGAATTGGTATCAATGCCAATATCAATATTCATAATTTTAAAGAAGACATAAGCAGCACATCAACAAGCCTTGAAGAAGAAGTGGGAAAGAAAATAGATAGAACCACTTTCATCAGAGATCTGCTTTATGAACTTGAACAACAATACATCAAGTTCACCACACAGCAGTTCAACACTATTGTGAATGAGTGGGTATCATTCTCAGACACCATTGGAAAAGAAGTCATTATCACAACGCCCACAAGAACCATCGAAGGGAAGGCTGTTGGACTTACAGAGAACGGAGCACTTCTGATCCAGGACAAACATAACTCCAGGGAAGAAATAATTGCAGGAAGCTGTCGATACAAAACCGATTGACCATGCATGGAAGGCATATATTGAATCAGTTCAACCTTATAGCCCTCATCCTGATATCCATTCTTTTTATCCAGTGTACAGCTAGCGCTGCACAGAGTGAAGCACTTATCAATGGAACAGGCATTTTTGTTGCCACCGGAGAAAAATGGGATTTTTATCAAGGATATGCCATCATTGTAAAAAGTGTCAATCAGGAAAGTGGACAGGCCTGGATCAAATTATCACTTAATGATAATGTAATTCAGGAAAGTATACTTGCAGAAGGAGAAACTCTTACTTACTCACGCGAATATCAGATACTCAACCTGACAGTGGATACAATTTACTCAAGTCCGGGAGGCGAGCTTGTTACTTTCAAGCCTGTGTACCAGTACATTGATATGGAACTTCCAGAACCTGTATTTGAAGAAGATAACAGTTCCCACATAAACGAAAGTGAAGGAATGGAACAAAATGATAATACAGGCAATACAACAATAGCAGGATTTGAAATAATATGGGCATCCCTTGCAGCACTAAGTGCAGCTCTTTATGCCCGCAAAAAGTAAAGAATGAAAAAAGGATCTCAGAATTTCAGATCTCCCTTTTCCATCAGAACCTTTAGATCCTCAAGACTTAAGCGGCCCTTCTTATCCAGCTTTTCCTTCGCCACCACAAGGTGTTCTTCCTGCTTCTTTTCATCCTTCTCAAGCTGTATCTCGTTTACTTTCTCAAGATATACATCAAGTTCTTCCCTCAGAGCAACGACCTTAGCCTTTAGAGGATCGATCTTTTCTCTTATAGGAGCAGTAACTGTGAATTTTTCACGCATCTGGGTATGTGCCAGATCAGCTTCCTTACGAATTTCATCCACCTGTTTGTACAGCTCAAGCATTTCAAGATGATATTTTTGTGATTGTTCAGCAAGCTCTTTTATCTCGGAACCGACATTCGCGTTGGAACCAAAGGTATCTTTTGATGCCTCATAGGTTTCCATGAGCTTCTTATGGATCTCGTTAGCATTGAAAGCTGCCCCCAGACGCTCTTTCAGATCAAACAGTTTTTTAAAGAGGTCAATCTCGTGATTGAGGGGAATATCTCCATTTAGGAATGTATCCAGATCTGCTGCATAAGCTCTTGAAAGTGCTTCAACACTACCCTTCGACTGTTTGTTCAGGTCATCACGCTTGCTTTTTAGTCCGGACATTTCATTGGAGAAGTTTTTACTCTTTTCCAGAAACTCGTTCCTTGATGCTTTCAGGGAAGATATCTTTGCATTGATGGAATCCCTCTTTGAACGTGCATCCCGGGCCTTTACAACTATACCCTTTACCTTTGCATTGAGTTCATCACGTTTGGCCTTGAGATCATCCGAATTGGTACGATGAAGTTTCAGTTCCCTGTAAATTGATTTTAATTCACGGTCGTGATGGGTAATCTGAGTCCTGATATCATTGACCTTTAACTTGAGGTCTTTTTCGGACATTGTAGATACATCGGTCATGCTTTTACCTCCACTTCTGCGTCTTGTCCTTTCGACACATTTTCCCAGTAATTAAGTGCTTCTTTGTGACTATTTATCCTGTTCTTCAGCCAGCTGTGGCGAGGACCTATTTCACTGATAGTTCCTTCACTTTCAAGTTTCTCCTTGTCGAAATCTCCATCTGTTCCTTTGATCGAATGAAGTTCCACATTAGAGGCAATTGCATCGTTGATCTTTGCATTGATAGAAGCAACCATATTCTGAAGATCAGAAGACAGGTCAATTGAGGATAATTTTTCAAAAGTAGAATTGGCTCGCTCTTTTTCCTCATCCGGATTCAAAGAACCTTTTAACTTCATAGCCATCTCATAGATAGAACTCAATTCTTTGGAAATATCCGGGTTGCCAGATAACTTTGCTTTTAGATCATCGAACTGCTTTTCAGCCTGGTGATAAAACAACTGTCTTTTTTCAGTCAGAATATCAATTCTGTTTAGAACGTCCTCTTTCTTCGCCGTGGAAGAAACAATTATCTCATTAAGAGAATTCATTTTGCTTTCAAGCTCAGCAAATTCCGAAGAATACTCATTAATAAAACGCCTGTGTTTATCTGCCACCTTTTCAATGAGTTCATCTTTTTCAAATGTATTCAGAACATCATTTTTCCCATCTGCATTCACACCATCAGTCATAACTTAACCTCACAAACATTAAACCTCAAAACATCAAATCCTGAAAATCTGGGCATGTGCCACACCATCAATAATCTTTACACAGGATGAATTCACAGCACCACATTCGATAGCACAGGATACTGCCTTTTCACCAAATATATTCACATTGGATGATTGTGATATTGCATCCTTAACCTCACTTTCCGAAACAATTTCACCCTTGTAGAACTCTTCAGTGATCGTTACAACTATATTTCCCTCTTTAAGAGTCCTACCTATCAATTCCTCATCACATACAGCGACGATCGTATTGTCACCAGAACGGTGGATTTTCAGATACATTGAATCACATCAGTCATACAACTTTTACATGTTCCTTATCCGGCTTTATCAGATCACCGGAGCGCCTCATCTTGGAAACCATATCTTCGGCATGTTCCCGGTCTATCTGTTGTGCCTGGGCTTCAGCATATACTTCTTCAAGAGGAGCTTTGCCTCCCGGATGCTTCTCACCTACCATTTTGATGATTTCCTTAATTATCTTAATCTTGTCCCTCTGGCTCTTACTGGTGCCTGAAGCAATCACATCAACATCAAATGCACCTGTATCGGGATCCACACCTACCTGCTTCATACAAGAATAAGATATGCGTGTTGTTCGTTTGGCATCATCAAGGGTTGCTACATCACTGAGACGAACTCTGGCACTTGCCTCTGCAAGTCTGACCAGCGCCTCCAGCTGACGGGCAGTCACAGGAACTGGAGAATCCTTACCTTCACCCATATTTCGAAGATCCATGTAATACTTGATCAGGTGTTCCCTGGCATCATCTTCCATTACCGGGAAGATGTTCCTGCGTGCGTAAGCCACGTACTTGCGCATCAGATCAGGATCGATGATAGGTTTAATCACATCCATATGTGCATCGACCTGTTCCTGGCTTATTTCACTCAGCGGCATGTTCTTGCGCTGTTCCGAAAGCTCGCCGGCATAGTGTGACCTCAAGATATGTTTTGCAATTCTGGAATCCAGATCTGCATTTGGAGTGTCAAGGAGCACGAAGATCATATCGAACCTGGATATAAGTGCAGGCGGCATATTTATTTGCTGGGCTATACCTTCATACCTGTCAAAACGTCCGTATTTAGGGTTTGCAGCACCAAGAAGTGCACATCTGGATTTCAGTGTAGCGAGGATACCTGCTTTTGCAACACTTATGGTCTGCTGTTCCATAGCCTCGTGCAATGCACTCTTATCTTCCGTACTCATCTTATCCATTTCGTCAACTGCAGCTATACCCATATCTGCCATTACAAGAGCACCGGCCTCCAGCGTCCAGCGCCCATCTCCAAGGTCATCCTTTACAGCTGCTGCCGTCAAACCACTGGATGATGCACTCTTACCGGATGCGAACACACCCCTGGGAGAGAGTTTTACCATATAACGCAGCAACTGACTTTTTGCAACACCCGGGTCACCTACAAATAGCAGGTGTATGTCGCCACGGACCCTTGAACCATCCGGCAGATGTTTGGCAACACCTGAAAAAAGCTGAAGTGACAAAGCTTCTTTGACATCTTCATAACCATAGATGGAAGGTGCTATGGATTTAATGATCTTGTCATAGACCTCAGGATCACGGCTTAATGCAAGTATTTCTTCCTCATCCTCAGGAGTTATATCCAGCTCGTCAAATTCCAGATCCATATATTCAATGGAGTTGGCATGCAAAACCAGATCGTAGAAGGGAGATTTCCCTTCACGTGTTGTACGCTGATGAGATCTGAGAACACCATTGAGCACAACCCTGTCACCTGGTTTCACTATACCTGCAAGGTCATCATTCACATCCACATCCAGACTTTGAGGTTGCGTACCTCCCTTGAGATTTTCCGGAGATTCCTGCACCTGCAGTTTTTGGGCATCGATAAAAGTAGATTCATGAATCTGTATTTTAAAAGGTCCTTTCCTGCCACATGTCTCGTTCTCACATTCCACAGGCTCCACAAACTGAAGCTCGGTCTGCGGGATCATGGTCACATGTTCGCAGCGCAGGCACTTAAATGCTGCATCTACTATTTTAGGACGAACTTCTGTTGCCTTGCGTATCATACCCTCAATGGCAACAAACTGCATAAGATGTTTACTTCTTAAATCCCTGTTTGGGATCTTGTTGGGCACCCTTACAAAACGGACCTTTGCATCTACAAGTGTTTTCTCAATAGGAAGATCAATATCCTGAAGGGCACTATTAGCAGACGGAAGAACCTCATCGGGCTGATAAAGTAATTCCTCTGCAAGATTCCTGTCAAATATTTCCAGATCTGAAAAATCAGCTTCCAGACTTTTCTGGTCAGGATAATCATTTGCAAGCTGCAGAACGTCATCCCAGTAATATTGTTTTAGAAAAGCCTTGAACTTTTCATCCCACTTTCCTTCAGTCATTTTTACACAAAATTATTATAATAATATTTCAAAATCGCTTGGATTGGAAAATATACCTTAAAGAATATGAACATTTCGAAACTCGTCCTATTCATCTGGCAATTTACGTTCTATTTTTCTTATAATCCCACGCAGCGTCTGCACTTCCCGGGGAAGCAGACAGGCCCGGCCAAATATTCTCTTGAGCATCAGACTTGTCTTTTCCTTTTTGTGCACAGGGTAATCGATATTTTCAAGAAGCTCATCGAGATGCTCGTAAAGTAACTTAATATCAAATGCATCAGCCAGAGGATTTTCCCATGCCTCCACACTGCTAAGTTCATAAAGGATCAAAGTGACTGCATGTGACAGATTCATTACAGGATAGATATCTGATGTGGGAATACTTGTGATCATATCGCACATCTTAAGCTCATCATTGGTAAAACCATGATCTTCGCGACCAAATATCACAGCAACATTTCCACTTACACCTGCAAGCCGCTCTTTAAGCTCACGGGGAGTATAAGCAGGGACCCTTATGTGCTCATCGAATTTCGTGCCTGTGATTCCTGAAGTACCTATAACGATACTAACATCTTCTATGGCTTGCGAAAGTGATGATACATGCACTGCACCCTCAAGGACATCACGCGCATGCGAAGACATTGCCCTTGCTTCGCCTTCAAGTTTGCAGGGGTTCACCAGCACAAGATCTGAAAAACCAAAGTTTTTCATGGCACGGGTAACCGAACCAACATTGCCCTGATACAGGGGTTCAACAAGTACTACTCTAAGGTTCATGAAAAATCTCTTTTTGCTTTTTATGCAGCTCTTTTTATGTAGCTCCATTTATGTAACTCCTTAGTAAGGGAGGGACTACATATAAGGCTAATTAAGCGAGGGAAGCGGCAATTAATTCAGGATGTTTTCAAACAATCGGTCTCCTGATGCAGATATTCATAATGACAATCTTTAAATAATATCCCTACCACAATCATGCAAACCAAACCGGTTACTTATAAGTAAAAACGAATTTAGTTCCTTAGATTTACATTTATAAAGTTCATATGAATATCAGGAGAAAATTAAATGTCTATGGAGTATTTTGCAGGCGTAAGTGACGCCTTAAGACTTACTTTTGTGCAGGTTATGATAATGGCCAACCTGTCCATTGGTATTTTCATTATCGGAATGTATATGAATTTGAAGAAATGGGGCATGGGATCCACAGGCTATGGACAGGAACCATCCGGAAGCATTCTTGCGTTCCCAAAAATGCTTGCATACCAGATGAGTGAACATGCTCATGTTCATAACCAATCTATTATTGCAACCCTTGTCCTTGATGTGCTCTTCCAGAGAAGGATCCTCAGAAGAAGCCCGGTCAGATGGTTCATGCATTTCACCATTTTCGTTGGATGGATGGCACTCTTTGTCATGTCAATGTTAATGTTCCTTGTCGAAATGATACACATGATAGGCGAACCACTGGGATATGCACACTCCCTCCCTGAATTTATGGTACCAGTAGTATTCAGAGAGATTCTCGCTGTACCAAACGACATATTCAGTTACATCCTGCTTACCGGAGTTATAATTGCAATCTACAGAAGACTGTTCGTTGCAAAGCTGAGGGAAGCAACCATTGCTTATGACTCAATCCTCCTTATCGGACTTACCGTCATCACAATTTCAGGATTCATTGCAGACGGGATCAGGACAGGCAGATTCTGGGGCTTCGGCTTGCCAGTAGAATGGGCGCCACCTTCATCGTTGTTCCACGTAGTTATCTCACTGCTGTTCTGTATTGCATACATCCCATTCAGTAAATATATACACATGATTGCGATACCACTCGCACTCCTTGCAAACAAGGGAGGAGAATAAAAATGGCAAAACGCGAACCTTCAATTAATACAGAGAACTTTACAGCTGTCCAGCTTATGGAACTTGACTCATGCAGCCGCTGTGGTGAATGTGTCGACTGGTGTCCAACTTATGATGCATCAGGCGCAGACCCAGGACTTGCACCAAGAGACAAGATCCTCAGATGGAGAGAATACATTAACAAGTCCTACGGACTTCGCGCTACACTTTTCGGTCCAAAGCAGATCTCAGAGGAAGAGGTTGAGCAGTTCAAGAATGACGTATACGGATGTACCACCTGTGGTATGTGTGCAACAGTCTGTGAATCCGCTATCAACACTGTTGAACTCTGGGAATCCATGCGTGCAAACCTTGTAAAGCGTGGAAATGGCCCATACGGAAAGCAGGGAATGTTCCTCAAGCTTATCAGCGAGTACAAGAACCCATACATGGAAGACAACAAGAACAGAGTAAACTGGTTCCCTGATGACATCAAGGTCGAAGATAAGGCAGAGATCCTTTACTTCGGAGGATGTACCGCAGAACTCAAGCAGAGGAAGCTTGCTCTTGCAACAACACGTGTACTCAACAAGCTCGGCATCAAGTTCACAATGCTCGGTGAAAATGAGATATGCTGTGGCTCCGCACTTATCAGGACCGGACAGTACTTTGTCAACGATGCTGCTAAAGTGAATGCACAGGCTAACATCGACAACATCAAGGCAAAGGGCGCAAAGATCGTTCTTTACGCATGTGCAGGATGTTACAGAGCATCACTCATTGACTGGCCAAGGCTTACAGGACAAGAGCTTCCATTCAAGGTAATGCACATCACACAGTTCCTGCAGGGCCTTATCGAAAAGGATGAGATCAAATGGGAGAAGTCCATTGACAAGAAGGTCACATACCACGACCCATGCCACCTTGGACGTCACGTAGGTGTATTCGAGCCACCAAGGGCTGTTCTTGAAGCAATCCCTGGAATCGAATTTGTCGAGATGGAAAGGATAGAAGACAACCAGCGTTGCTGTGGAGCTGGCGGTGGAGTAAAGGCAGGTATACCTGACCTTGCACTTGGAGTTGCATCAACACGTGTTGAAGATGCACTTGAGACCGAAGCAGACCTCCTTTCAAGCGCTTGCCCATTCTGTAAGAGAAACCTCAGTGACGGAAGGGACGCAATAGGTGCTAAGGAACTTGAAGTTGAAGATGTAGTAGTTCTCACTGCTGAAGCAATGGGAATTGACCTTAGCGACGCACCAGAGTGATCTTGATCACTCTACCTTCTTTTTTATTTAGTTCATTTTTATTCCAAGGACAATCTAAATATACCTGACAGCGCTATTTTGTTTGTTTATGCAGATACCTTACGAGATTCTTGGAAAAGTCTTTGTAGGCCTTGCCTTTTTCGCGATATTTACAATAGGCATAGCCCTGTTGCTTGGAATATACAGTTTCAAGAAGAAAAGAATTCTTTTTCCCAATTTTGTGCTTTCAATACTTTACCTGTTCTACGGGCCGGCAAAATGGATCTGCAGGGTATTTGGAATAAAGGATACGCTTATCGATGAGATACTTGTGGAAGTACGCAATGCGGTGATGATCGACAAATTCAGGAAGGTAGAGGACGAGAGAGTAATATTCCTGCCGCAGTGCCTGCGTAGCCCAAAATGCAAAGCAAGATGTGACCCTATTATCGGTTATGAATGCAAGATATGTGGTCTTTGCGATATTGGAAATGTTTGTGAAGCTGCTGAAAAATATAATTTCCAGGTATACATCATTCCCGGTGGAAGTTTTGTGAAAAAGATAATAAAAGCCCACAGACCAAAGAGTTGCATCGGTGTGGCGTGTTATCCCGAGCTGGCTGAATCCATGCAGGGCTGTTCACCATTCATGGTAGTACAGGGGATCTCATTGACCCGGGATGGATGTTTTGACACAAGAGTAGACGTTAACGAGATTATCAGTAAGATGGAGGAATGCAATGTATAGTTTACTTGGCCTGATCATCAGCATATTTATAATCATGTCAGTCCTGCTTGCCACCATCGCACTTGCTGTCAGTAAGATAAGCATGAACAGACATGTATGGCTTGCAGGCTTTTTTTCAGGCATACTGGATTTCTTCTACATGCCCCTGAAGTTCTTTTTCTTCAAGTTCTCAGACACGAGAATTCTCGACAAATGGATGAGCTCCCTGAAGAACATATCCAGCAGGGATGATTTTTCAAAAACCAGCAAGCGTATGATAATTGCTCCCCATTGCATGCGGTCACTGGATTGTCCTGCATCATCTGCAAGAACTGGAATACAGTGCACCTCCTGTGGTAAATGCATTTTTGCACGACTCAAAGAAGATGCTGTCAAGTACGGATATAAGCTCTATATCGTAACCGGTTCTTCATTTGTCAAGCATATCATCAAAGAAGAAGACTATGATGCCGCTCTTTTAATCGCCTGTGACTATGAGCTTAACAAGGTCATGATGGGACTGAAAGGCAAGAACATAATAACCTATGGAGTAGCAATGTTAAATGATGGATGTTTTAGCACTAAAGTGGAGTACGACAGAGTGCTTGAAACACTGGAAATGTTTTCCAACTAAAGTTCTTAATGAACTATTACAGGCGATATCATGTATGATCTAATCATTGTTGGTGGCGGTCCCTCCGGATCATCTGCAGGAAGAATTGCAGGAAAGAATGGATTAAATACTCTTCTGATAGAGAAAGAAGCTTTTCCACGATACAAACCATGTGGAGGGGCTTTATCAGAGCATGCAAGGTCCTACCTTGATTTTGACATACCGGATTCAATTATCGAAAAAGAAGTACATGGCGGAAAAATATGCTTCAGCGACAGTTCCATAGAAAGATTCAAGGATTATCGTCTTTCCATTATGGTTACACGAAGCATATTCGATGATTATCTGCTTGAAAAAGCGAAGGAAACAGGCATTGAAGTACACAATGGGGAAAAAGTTATCAGTATTATGGATCGGGATGACCATGTAGAAATTAAAACCGATAGTTCAACCTACAGGTCCAGATTTGTTATTATATCCACAGGCTCCCAGGGAACACTGAAAAATACAATCCGTGAAAAGGACAAAAAGAACGAGTACGGAGTCTGCATTGTTACGGAAGTGCAAGAGGATAATAAAATAATAGATGAGAAAATCAAGAATTCCGTTGAATTGCATTTTGGAGTTTCAGGAATGGGATACGGCTGGATCTTTCCACATGACAATTATTATTCAGTGGGTATCGGCAGTGTTGATAACAGACTGGCAGACCCAAAACTGGCAATGCGTAATTTCCTTGTCAATCATAATTTTAATGGGAAGTACAAGCTCAATGGCCATATAATACCTTGCGGTGGCTATAAAAGAGATCTTGTGAAAGGAAGAGTCATGTTGAGTGGGGATGCAGCAGGCTTTGTTGATGCATTCACCGGCGAAGGAATGGCCTATGCTATTAGATCAGGACAACTTGCTGTGGAGGTAATTTCTGAGAACTCTGGCAATGATGCTAAATTCCTGAAGCTCAAAGAATATGAAAAACGATGCTATTCTGAATTCGGAGAACACCTGAAGTATTCTCTTCTTTTTGCCAAAATAATGCATCGTTTTCCAAAAGTGACACTGAGGGCATTTGCCAGTGAAAGCCAGATAGTTGATAACTTCTTTGATGTTATTTCATTCAAAATGAGCTATAAGGAATACCTGAAATGGCTCCTTTTTAACTTCAAGCTAAGCTGGCTGAAAAATAAGAATTAGTGAGTGAGGAGAGTAAGCTCCCTTCTGTTGATGCAATACATCGACCCGCCTGGCAGGAAGATGCGCCCATAAGAGCTGCATTGACGGCATTCGGCTAAGCGTCAATAACTTCGGGAATGGTCAGACAACCATTTTATCCCTACTTCCGACTTGCATCCACGAGGTTTCGCCGTTCCATCCACAGTCCATGAGACCTCAACCTTTCAGTATCACAGCATTAACATGGAGTGGTATCGTTTCTGTGCCAGCATGCAGAAAACTGCATGAGTTGCATTGCAACTGCCCAGGCTCTCGCCCGGTGCCCTTCACAGGCACTCGTGTGTCTGGATGATGGGGAGACTTTCCTCAGGTCAATGACCCGGCGGCCGTCCTTCCTCTCTCAGTTGAAGAGAGTAAGACATCTACTATATATCTTTGTCGCATACAGAAGGAAACTAAGCGAAATATAATATGAAGAAATATTTTCTATTAAATAAAAACATACTTAAAAAATAGATGATGATAACATAACATAAAATTTATAAGACACCTGATACCACCTTTAAATGGTGGTAGTGGATGAAATATAACAGATACCTTATAGGTGGTATCGCTGTAATTACATTACTTTTACTTTTCATGTTTGCAGGAGCTGTATCAGGACCTACTGACGGTTATATTAGTTCCATATGTAACCATTATGCAGAAATAGGAATCCCGACTTTCATTGTCGGAATGATGGTCCCACTTATCCTGGCAGGGATCTATATGTATTTCAAATCAGGAAAAGGGAGCGTCAAGCCCAGATAAGATCAGTTCACAGCTTGAGTACCCCGCACCCACAGCCTCTTTTGACCAGGACATCTATCTTTAAGAGAATCTCCTCCTGATGAGAGTCGGAAAATGATTCGAAGTCTTCCCTGTGCTCGGTCTTTACGTGATCGATTATCTTTTCTTTCACTTTCTGAGGATCATTATCGGCAACAATGAAGTCATCATCGAAACCAAGATCACGGCACCTGATAATTTGTAACATGCATTAAACCTCCAGTATAGTGTGAACTCTTATGCTTTATCTATTTTATTCACCCAGGAATGTACATACTCCGTGCGGGATCCATAAGAATTGAATGTTTTCCCACACAAAACCTAAAGTATAACAATGTTTTTTTTACAAAGGGATGGAGAATGCTAAGATCAAGACTCTTGCTGAATCATTCCGGGCTACAGTACCCGTTATGTTCGGATACATACCCATAGGCATAGCTTTTGGATTGCTTGTCACAAGATACGGATTCCACTGGACAGATGCTGTTTTGATGAGTATTCTTATATACTCGGCTGCGGGCCAGTTCCTTGCGATAGCATTGATAATAGCCGGTGCAGGAATGCTGGAAATAGTTCTGACAATGCTTTTTCTGAACCTGAGACACTCATTCTTCGGGCTTTCTTTACTTACAAAGTTCTCCGATATCAAGAGTGCCAGACCATACCTCATATTCGGGCTTACGGATGAGACATATGCCCTCATTACAGCAAGCAATGTACCCGAAGAACTCCCTAAATCATGGTTCTACACATTTGTTACAGGTTTGAACCATTTATACTGGATAACAGGAACTTTCTTAGGCGCACTGCTGGGGCAGTCCCTGGAGGTCAACCTGAACGGACTGGAGTTTTCGCTCACAGCTCTTTTTGTGGTCCTGAGCATTGAACAATATCATTCATCAAAAAACAGATATCCTTTTGTCGTGGCACTCGTTGCAGGAGGTCTTGCACTCGCCTTTGTAGGAGCTAAGAACATGCTACTTGTTTCTATCATCATCGGAACCCTGATACTTTTGGCCTATGAGGAGGTACAGAAAAATGCTCAATGACAATATAGTGACCATCACATTAATAGCAACTCTTGTGACAGTCTTTACAAGAGCATTACCATTCCTTTTCTTCAGGAACAGAAGCCAACCTGCTTTTCTGAGTGTAGTTGAAAGGGACTTCCCAGCCATGATAATGCTGCTTCTGGTGATCTACTCCCTCAAAGACATATCCCTGTGGTCAGCACCATTCGGAATTCCTGAGGCCTTATGCATAACAGTAGTAGCAAGTTTGCATATGTGGAAAAGGAATGCTTTGCTCAGCATTTTGGCAGGAACAGTACTTTACATGTACTTCATACAGCCAGGAGTTACTTCCATCTCCTGACCAGAGATACGCAGGATATGCCCTGACACAGATCAGCGCAGATAGAGTGGCATTAGATGTGGTTTAGTCCGTTTACCTTCTGAATAAGTTTCCAGCTACCTCACAATATTTATGTTATCATCTTTGTATTCAAACTTTTAGTTCCTGCAAAGATTTCAAATGAAAGTGCCTAAAAGGATGTTGCATGGATATCTTTAAATATTAAAAAATAAGCAAATGGCATCTCGGTGCCTTTTTTAACACCCAAAATTCCAATTATAGCGATAAATATAAATGTTAGCAATAGACATCCGTTAGCCTACTATAAGCTACTCCGTGGTTAGGAAATTACTGATATAATGATCATACCTGATTCCATTATTAGTTAAGTAGCTTCAAAATAGAGGAAGTAAATAGCATGGTAAATCTTAGACAACCAAATGCAAATGATGCAACAAGGACTTTCAACAGGTCAAAAAGCGTAGCTCCAACTTCAGGAATCTGTACCCGCTGTGTGGACGGATGCCGTGGAAACTGTGAAATATTCAAAGCAACCTTCAGAGGACGAGAAGTACTCTACCCAGGACCTTTCGGCGAGATCACTGCCGGTGCAGACAAGAACTATCCTGTTGACTATTCCCACATCAACATCCAGGGATATGCTGTTGGCGCTATCGGAATGCCTGAGGACATAATACCAAGCCCGGAGACCGCAAGATTCCCTAACGTAGATACAGAAACAGAGTATGGATGGGACAAGAAGGTCAAAATGAAGGTACCAATCTTCACCGGTGCACTCGGTTCAACTGAGATCGCAAGGAAGAACTGGGAACACTTCGCAATCGGTGCAGCAATCTCAGGAATCACCATCGTCTGTGGAGAAAACGTTTGTGGTATAGACCCTGGACTTAAAAGAGACAATAACGGTTTAGTAACAGAATCCCCAGAGATGGACCGTAGGATCGCACTCTACGAGAAATACCATGACGGCTATGGTGAAATGCTTGTCCAGATGAATGTTGAAGACACAAAGTTAGGTGTTGCAGAATACCTTGCCAGCAAACACAACATGGACACCATTGAACTGAAATGGGGACAGGGCGCAAAATGTATTGGTGGAGAGATCAAGGTAAAGGACCTCGACCGTGCTATCGAACTTAAGAGAAGAGGTTACATCGTAACTCCTGACCCAGAACTTGCATCCGTACAGGAAGCATACAAGGTTGGAGCTATCAGGGAATTCGAGAGACACTCCAGACTTGGATTCGTGACCGAAGAAGGATTCCATGAAGAAGTTGACCGTCTCAGAGAGATCGGTTTCAAGCGCATAACACTTAAGACCGGTGCATACTCCATGGCAGAAACTGCAATGGCTATTAAGTACAGTTCAGACGCTAAGATCGACCTTCTTACATACGATGGTGCTCCTGGTGGAACCGGTATGAGCCCATGGCCAATGATGGAAGAATGGGGAACACCAACGATCTACCTCCAGTCACTTGTCCAGGAGTTTGCAGATAAGCTCACCTCAATGGGTAAGAGAGTACCAGACCTTGCAATGGCAGGCGGATTCTCAAGTGAAGATGGAATCTACAAGGTTCTTGCAATGGGCGCACCTTACTTCAAGGCAGTATGCATGGGCCGTGGCCTCATGATCCCAGGTATGGTAGGTAAGAACATCGGCAAGTGGATTGACGAAAATGACCTTCCAAAGACTGTTTCCGAATTCGGACAGAGACCTGAAGAGATCTTCGTGCACTACGAGGAACTTGAAGAACGCTATGGCAGCGAAATAAAGAACATGCCACTCGGTGCAATAGGCATCTACTCCTATGCTGAAAAGACAAGAGTAGGACTCCAGCAGCTCATGGCAGGTTCCAGAAGATTCAACCTTTCCACACTTTCACGTAAAGACCTTATGACACTTACTGAAGAAGCAGAAAAGGTAACCGGAATCGACTACGTGATGAATGCATACAGAAATGTTGCAGAAGATATACTGAACGGATAAGTAAGCTCTGGCTTACTCTTCCTTTTTCCTTTTTTATATTAAAAGAGAGGAAGTTGATCAGTCTTCAACTTCCAGAGAATGGATAATATCTTTGACTGTAAGTTCACCTTTTGCAACCCTAAGAACCATTGGGTATATAAAAGAACAATCATCGATGGCACTCCAGCGGGCTTCCCCAACCTTTTGTACAACCTCATCCATCACTTTACCACACTTGTCACAATACTTGTTGTCTGTTTCTACTCCACATGCTAGACATTCCATATTTTTATCCTCCACATTATTGAATCCACCGATTTGAATCAATGGTTATTTTAAATGTTTGCGGTGATAGTATTTAGGTTTTGAGTATTGATTCCCCAGGAATTAATCAATTTGCAGCCTAAGTGAGAGATGATATATTGCATCTTCTACGACACCTTTTAGTACATCCCCATAAAAACATTAAGCTGTTTAATGAAAAATGGGGAATTTGATTTTGATAACTAATAACATCGAGAGAATCCACTCTGAAAGTGTACAGACCTGTAACCTCTGCATGATGGAGATGGAAAACGTCTATGAAAATCTAAGCCTTTCTTCAGAAGAAACTGATCTGCTTGACATGCCAAAACGCTCCTTTACAGTCCATTTTCCCGTCCACATGGATTCGGGAAAAACTAAGATGTTCGTTGGTTACAGAGTCCAGTATAATGATGCACGAGGGCCTACTAAAGGGGGCATCAGATATCATCCGGAACTTACACTTGATACCCTCAATAACTTTGCTTTTTTGATGGCTATTAAATGTGCCCTTGTAGACATACCGTTTGGAGGAGCAAAAGGTGGCATTGTCGTCAATACTAAAGAACTCAGCAGAGGTGAACTTGAGAGAGTTACAAGAGCTTATATTCGAGAGATATCTGATTATATAGGGCCTTTTAAAGACATCCCTGCGCCTGATGCCTACACTGATAAACATATTATGGTCTGGATACTTGACGAATTTGAAAAGATAAAAGGAAAGCATGTTCCCTCCATCGTAACAGGCAAACCTGTCGAGCTGGGAGGAAGCAAGGTACGGAAGATCGCCACATCCCTTGGGGGGATATGCATACTTGAAGAAGCTTTGAAAAGTACGGACCTGGACAAGTCCACTACCAGTATAGCGATACAGGGATTTGGAAATGTGGGAAAGAATGCTGCACAGATCCTCTACAGAGAAGGATACAGTATATGTGCAGTAAGCGATTCCAGTGGTGGTATATTCAATAGAGGCGGGCTTGACATACTGAAAGTCATAGAGCACAAGAAACAGACCGGAACTGTGACAGATTTCCCGGATAGTAAGAATATATCAAATGAAGAACTCCTTACAACAGATTGTAATATTCTGATACCTGCAGCCCTTTCAAGACAAATTAATCAGGAGAATGTCAGGAACATAAAAGCAAAGATAATCCTTGAGCTTGCTAATGCACCTACCACAATGGATGCAAACAGGCTGCTTGTCGATCAGGGAGTAATGGTAATACCCGATATACTTGCAAATGCAGGTGGAGTTGTTGTAAGTTATTTTGAATGGATCCAGAATCTTAATCAGGATTACTGGGATGAGGAAAAGGTCCGTGAGAAACTTGACAAAACAATGATCAATGCTTTTAATAGTGTCAATACAATCTGCGCTGAAGAGAAGTGTACCATGAGAAGGGCAGCATTGCAGTTTGCGATCAAGAGTATTATTCACGCTGAAAGGTTGCGAGGTAACCTTTAACTGTCTTTTTTCAGCCCTTTACTAAAACTAGTTCACCCCATACCCAGAGAACTACAGCGATATATTAATATGAAAACAAGCAGTATCTGGCAGCATATTCAAATGCAGTAAGCAGAGGTAAAAACTTGACTGATGAACTTTTCAACCTGAAATTAGGATACATCAAAATTAAAAATCCGATAGCACTTGCTCCAATGGGCGGTATAACCGATAGTCAGTTTGTAAATGATAATGCAAATGATGCAGGGCTTGTGATCCTTGGCGGATATAACCTTGATGAAGATACAAAAATAGCCGCTATAGATATGATTGCAAGAGGCAGAGAAGAGTTCATAGCAGACGATGCTTTCAAGCTTATCCGTGATGAGATCAAAGCTGTTCAAGGTGATAGCGCTATTGCAGTCAATGTGAGAAGTACGACTATTGAACCTTTACTGGAAGCTGCCACCATTGTAAAGGAAGAAGGTGCTATCCTTGAGCTGGATGCTCACTGCAGACAGAAGGAAATGACTGATTTTGGCACCGGCCAGGCGCTGCTCGATGACATCCCTAAACTAAGTGAATGGATAAGCAAGATCAAGGAAACAGGTGTTCTGCTTTCTGTAAAGATAAGAGGAAATGTCGTTGATGACACAAAACTTGTAAAGCAGATAGAAGCCGCAGGCGCCGATATCCTGCATGTGGATGCAATGAGAGAAGGAGCCGGAGCAGATCTCAAGCTCATAAAGAATATCAGAGATTCCACCAGAATGTTCCTCATATGCAACAACTCCGTTACAGATTTTAACACTGCAAAGGAAATGTTCTCAAGAGGAGCAGATATGATATCTGTTGCAAGAGGAGTACTTGATAATCCGAATTTGATCAGCCAGCTAGTGTCAAATATCTCAACTCTCCAGGAGAATGTAGGATGGTACAATGCAGCCAAGCACGTATGCAGAGGCGAAGGAGACCTGCGTGGACTTGCATACTGTTGCCTTCCGGTAAAACCATGCCCCCTGCATGGAAAACTCAATGAGCTTGGATATACCCCCCAGGAATTTGCAGATATAAAGAGGGATTTTGCAAAGGGAACTATGCTGGAATACGGAGACAGTACATGCTTTGGCAGTCTTGTATGGTGCTGTAAGATATCAAAACCCTGTTTCTTAAGAGACGGCGTACTTGAAACTCTTGGCCTTTCAGATGCTGAATACATGAACCTTAAAAGGGATCTGGCAGACCATATTCTCAAAAATGCAAAAAAACCCATCACTTTGACAGATGAATGAAATAACCAGCCTGAAAATGGAAAAAGGTAACTATCCCGTAAATTCATATATAGCCCGATGTGCCCAGCTTGCCATGTGCCTTGAGGTCTCCTCTTCACCAAAGCCCGGCAACATCGACCGCTATGATGATTACGAGGACACACGTTACGAACATTTTCTTGCCTCGGCTATCAGCATGTATCCTGTTATGGAAGAAGCATCCGGATGCAATGATGGTGTTGGAAGGCTTATCAAGAATGCAGTCACAGAAAGTGTCAGTTGGCAGAAAGGTGGAAATACGCATTTTGGCGCCATCATATTACTCGTGCCTCTTGCCATGGCGGCAGGCAGGATCCTTTCAAAGAAGGAAGAATTCAGCATCCCTGAACTGACAGAACTTGCACACACAATTGTCAGGAATACGAATTCCGCTGATGCCGCTGATTTTTATAGTTGCTTTGAGACGGCAGGCGTCAAAGTGAATCCTGTAGATGAGTTCGACCTTCAGAATGTGGATTCCATTGACGAGCTTCAGCAAAAGAATGTAAGTCTCTATAATTTGATGGAAATTGCTAGCAGCTATGACCTTATTGCCAATGAATGGGTTTACGGATTTAAGCGATGCACCGAGTGTGCAGACCTGATTGTCAAAGGTATGAGCGGAGATCTGCTGGACGGAAAGTTGAATTCAGATATAAATGATATCGTGGTTTACAGTTTTCTTAAGCTCCTTTCCGAGAATGAAGATACTTTCATAACCACTAAATTTGACACAGAAACCGCAAACTATGTTTCAGAGCGTGCCCAAATAATAGTAGAAGAGTTATATAATAACAATGTTACATTTAATACGGTTCTACCTTTGATCAGGAAATTTAACACAGAGCTTCTGGAGAGAAGAATAAACCCTGGGTCTACAGCTGATATTATTATAGCCGGCCTATTCATTGCGCTACTTGGAGGAGTCAGGTACTGATGCAGGAAAATGATTTTGATCTTGATAAATTCGGAATAAATGAAGGGATATCCGAAACAATCGTTACAACCACCAATGGGTGGACACTAAACGCAGCCCCCATGGGCATTATAAGAAAGAAGGATAAGACATTCATCCGTCTTTTCAAGGGTTCAACAACCTATGAGAACGTAGTATCCGGAAAGCTCCTTGTTGCCAATATAACCAGCGATCCTGAATTATTCGCACTCTCTACCTTTACAGACCTCGACGATCCATCTTTTGAAAACGTCAGCTTTGACGGCATCACTATCTCCACCCTTAAGGAGGCACAGAGCTGGGTGGTCTTTGAGTGTGTCAACACAAAGCTCACATCAGAAGCCTTTGTAGCAGAACTTGTACCCATACGCGCACATATCAACAAATGCAGGATCAAAGCGCCTAACAGAGCACTCTTTGGCGTGATCGAGGCATGCATACATGCCACCAGATATCATCTGACAGGCGATGAGAAATACGTGAAGCTCATCAAGGCATATGGAGATCTAGTGGACAAATGTGGCGGAGATTCTGAAAAAGAGGCAATGAAGATCATTTACGAATACCTCTAACCTTTTTCAAAGCAGAAAAATATAATAGTCTGAAAGCCTTTTCTGCCGCTATGACAAAGACGATAGCCTGGGGTATTACAGGTGCAGGACATTTCCTGAATAGGAGTTTCAGTGTCTTTAAGGAGCTGAGATCTGAAATCGGAGATATTCGCATAAACACTTTTTTATCCAGTGCAGCAGAGGAAGTTATCCGAATGTATGGACTGGAGAATGATCTCTCCCTTATATCAGGAGGAGATTATCTTGAGGAGATATTCCTTGAAAGCCAACAGGGAAAGAGCTGGCCAAAGACCGGACGCTTCCTGCTGGACAAGTATGATGCCCTTGTTATAACCCCTGCAACTTCCAATACCGTGTCCAAAATAGCACATGGAACAGCTGATTCACTGGTAAGCAATGCCGTTGCCCAGGCAGTCAAAGGTGGTGTGCCAGTATTTGTTGTACCGGTTGATATTGCAGGTGTTGTCGTATCCGAACTACCTTTCGGGATTGCCAGGGAGATCTGTCAGAAATGCGAAGATTGTCCCCCCCGCGAGAACTGTCCTAATAATGCCATCACAGACCAGATAGAGCTTCTGGAATGCGAAGGATGCGGAATATGCAAGGACCTTTGCAACTACAATGCCATCAAAGGCGGTCCTGTGGAACTGAAGGTCAGAGATATCGATACTCGTAACGTGGAAATTATAAAAGAGCTTGAAGGGATCACAGTACTTGAAGAACCTGAAGACATCACCTCTGCCATCAGAGACCTGTAATTATCAGGACCTCATGCCCAGTCTTTTTCCTATCTTTTTTTTCTGGCCTGCAAAAAACTGTTTCACAACAAACATTGCAGGCGTTTTTCTACCACCTGCACGGGTCTTACCTTCACGTATGGCACCCAGTACCGCCCCAACATTCCTCTCAGATACACCGATATCCGCATAGCACCTACCAACCATCTGCGCCTCGTGTGCGTCACTCCCACCAACCTGAGGAAATCCTAAAGATTCTGCTGCTTTTCGTGCCTTGTTGTTCGGACCATCTGTCAGACAACGAGAATTCAGAACCTCCACCGCATCGGCATCAAGGCCTTCTACATAGCCGATGCCATGGGATGTCAACTTGAAGGGATGAGGAATGATTACTACAGCACCCTGCTCATGAGCTTTTTTAATAGTTTCTTCCGGGCTTAGTCCAGGTGCTATCAACTCTTTGACACCGAGAACAAGAATATGGCCTTTTGAGGAAGTGACTTCCAGGCCGGGAATGACTATCTGCTCAGAACCGATCTCTTTTGCCCTTTTTACACATTCAATACCCCCTTCCATGGAATCATGGTCGCATATAGCAAAACCATCCAGTCCATTTCTTGAGGCATATTGAAGGATATCATCAAGATCTGCATTACTATCCTTGGAAAAATACGAATGTACATGGAAATCGAATCTCATAGTGCAAATAAGATCTAACAGATTATAAGGATTCTCAAAGACAGAAGAATAAGTTTAAGCGAACGGGAGAATTAAAATGTGTGGGGGTGGGTGGTACATTAGAGAAGTGACCCGTTCGCAAGTATACAAACGACATATCGATATTTATATTTTACGCATATCTACAGCCATTCAATTGAAAGTTGATGTAACCAGAATTGATGTCTTCGTAAAAATACGAATGTAATGGACATCATATCTTGCAATAGCAACTAAGATCAAAAAGATAGCAAAGATTCCAAAACACAAAAGAATAAGTTTAAGCGAACGGGAGAATAGAATTTGTTTGGGTGGGGGTGGTTGGGATTGAGTATTAATGTTGGTACATTAGAGAAGGAACCCGTTCGCAATCATACAAATGACTCTGAGGTATTTATACCTTGCGCAGATGCACAATAATTTATTAAACAGTTTTTTACAGCTTTGTGGAAATCATATATAGATATCAATTAAGAACCACAGATACATCCAACTCCATGGCGAGTATATCTGTGGCTTATAATTCAGTGATGATCAGGATTTCCATATAACCTGTGTTACCCAATTTGTTCTTGTCTGGACATAAAGTTGGGTGAATTATCCAGAATCCTGCTCATGGGCTTTTTGGTTTTCCATTCCAGAGACAGTTCATTCGTTAATACAATTGCACAATAACATCAAGACCTGTAATTCCATTCATGGAAAAACAAAGATGTATATGAGAACAAATTTCATAGTAGCAATTCAAATGTAACAATATATAAGAATTCTAAAAGGTAGAAGAATAAGTTTAAGCGAACGGGAAAATAGAATTTATGGGGAGTGGGGGGTGGGGGGGGTGGATATTAATGTTGGTACATTAGAGAGGGAAACCCGTTCGCAATCATACAAATGGCTCTGTGGTATTTATAACTTGCGCAGATGCACAATAATTTATTAAACAGTTTTTTACAGCTTTGTTGAAATCATATATAGATATCAATTAAGAACCACAGATACATCCAACTCCAGGACGAATATATCTGTGGCTTATAATTCAGTGATTATCAGGATTTCCATATAACCTGTGTTACTCAGTTTGTTCTTGTCTGGACATAAACTTGGGTGGATTTTTCCAGATCATTCTCATGGATTTTTTGATTTATTCTTCCAGAAGCAGTTCAATTATTAGTACAATTGCACAATAACAGCAAGACCTGTAATTCCATTCATGGAAAAACAAAGATGTATATGAGAAGAAATTCCATAGTAACAATTCAAATGTAACAATTTATAAGAATTCTAAAAGGTAGAAGAATAAGTTTAAGCGAACGGGAGAATAAAATTTGTTTGGGTGGGTGGTTAGTTTGGATTGGTGGTACATTAGAGAAGACACCCGTTCGCAAATATACAAACGAGTTACATGTATTTATATTTTATGGATACTAACTAAACATTTCTTGACATAACAAATTAATCAACTTTTTTCTGTTTGGATATAAAATCATTTACCTTGCCTACTATCCTGCTCATTGCCTCCAGATCCAGCTCTATACTATCACTGTACTTTATACTGTGGATTACAGCCCGGTCATAAAGCCAGGAAACCATGGACATGCTCTCTTCGTTCATGGGAAGAAGAACACTGGCCCTTTCCCATTTGGGCAAATGCTTACGTAACTCCTCTTTGAGGGCATCAAGACCAAAATCTGTTTTTGCAGATACTGCAACAGGATTCGGAGCCAGATATCCAAGGCTGAGAATGCGCTCATCCAATTCATCCTTGGTTAATTGATCGACTTTGTTGAAAACAGTCACTATCGAAACTTCTTGTAGTTGATCCCACATTGTCTCGTGGCAGACCAGAAGCTTGTTGCGAATAGATTCAAGTGGTTCACTGGAGTCAACAGTCAGCAGGACCACATCTGCCAGGAATATCTCATTAAGAGTTGAGCGGAAGGCATCAACCATCCAGTGTGGCAGGTCTTCAATAAAACCCACAGTATCTGTAAGAAGAACATCCCTACCTACAACTTTCATGGAACGGGTTGTTGGCACGAGTGTGGTAAAAAGCATGTCCTTAACCTTGACATCTTCCTCCACAAGGGCATTGAATAGCGTGCTTTTCCCTGCATTGGTGTATCCTGCAAGGGTCACAAGGGTGAAACCCATGGATTGACGATGCTTGCGCAGGGAATTACTGTCCTTTTCCATATTCTTCAATTCATTCTTTATACGGCTTATCCGACCCTTGATATCCTGCTCGTAGGAGTCCTCATAGCCACCAAGACCCATGAATCCGGGACGTTCTTCCTTTTTCAGAAGAGAGACTATTGTCCTTGCCTTTGGAAGCTCATACTCCAGACGGGCAAGTTCTACCTGCAACTTCGAACGCGAGGTAGTAGCACGGGTCGCAAATATCTCTAGGATCAACTGGAATTTGTCGATTACTTCACAGCTACAGGTTTCAGAAATATTATAGATCTGGGTGGTACTCAGTTGATTGTAAAAAATAATCTTTTCAGCATCATGACCCTGCACCAACTCTGCCAGTTCATCAACCTTACCCCTGCCTATCTGATACTTTCTGTCAGGGTGTCTGGCTTGGGTCATCTCAGCAACAACGGTGTAACCCGCAGAGTTCGCCAGCTCCCCTAACTCAAGCATCTGTCTAACGTTAGTTTCCTCATCACTTCGAGGGTCGTCCCTCTTTACCAGAATAGCACGTTTCATGAATAATTTAATTATGTTGTTCCAAGTATTAAAAGTCCATTTCCCTGAGAAGAAGTTTTCTTGAGCTTAATGAGACATGATGTGCGATCTCAATACAGCGCCTTTCACCCAGAGATTCCTGATACTTGAAATCTTCCCGGAACATGCTGTTTATAAGCCATCGGGGTTTGTTGTACATGTCTCCGGCTTCTGTTACAATGGTTCCTTCAAACTCAAGTTCCGCGATGGTATCCTCTATCATCTTTATGACCAAAGGTATATCAGGTGCAGTTTCACTGGTAAACGACCGTACATTGATCTGATTCACCTTCTCCACATGGTCCGCAGTCACCGAAGCTGCAATTGCAGCGCAGACCATGAAGTAGTGGTCATCAACCCTGTGTCTGCCTGAAATATCAATGGCTATAATATCAAACATCTTCTGAAAGAAGAAACGCGATTCTATATAAGCGTATACGGAATTCACTGCCCGGATAAAGCCAGAATCACATCTTGATCCTGCCAATATCTATGTACGCGGTGCCACCCCTGTCTTCAGCTGCATAGAGCATTCTTTTCCTTACACTATTTGCAAGCCTCACTGCCCTGGACATCACCGGCAGGGTGAAAACATAATCCCTGGGAATGGCATGTGCGAGATAATCTGAGTGGGGCATTTTAGTTGTGGACATGACCTCATCGTAGACCCTGAAATGAGTACCAAACTTAAAACCGGTCTTTGGCACAAAACCGCTGTCACGCAAGTCAGTATATGCCCTGAGCTTGTGCATGAAATCAGGTTCTATGGAAGAAGCGACATCAGAGAATTCATCTATGTTAAGAATGGAGCCATCCGCACTGTTCTCGATCTCAATAAAACCAGTATCCAAAAGGTAAGCAGCTTCAACAAGTGAAATTTGCAGGCGCTCTTCATCCAGCGGCTTTCCATAGAACCCATTCTTGTGGAGATATTGTGATGAAGAAGATTCCCATATAATGACACGGTCCTCGAGCAGGCTCGATCTTATGGGTTTTTCAGGAAGGACATTCTCATTCATCTTTCCTTTTAATTTTACATTTTTAACTTCATAGTAGGTGAGGTCACTTTCTTCATCCACTATTGCAAGGATCATCTGTTTGCGGACGTTGGAAGCAGCATTTACAGAAGTTAAGAGATCAGATAGTGGCATTGGTATGCGCTCAGACCTCACATAAACAAAACTCTTTGCAGGAGTCTTTCCCGGATGTCCGCCACGAGGATACACCCTGAAATCAGTCACACTGGACTGGACATAGAAACCTCTTTCTTTCAGGTCCTTGTAAACAATGTACTTGAGCTCGAAATACTGTTGCCTTAAGGAAGCTATCTTGAAGAACTCCTCAAATCCCAGTGCTCGCCCGTCAAGCTCGATATCCAGTCTATTTCTGTAGAGCAGGTGAGCAGCTTCTACAAGTGTTAGTTCCAGGACATCATCTTTGGGACGACCATAGTATCCTGTATTGTACAATTCATTGATAGCCTGCTTTTCTGCAATCACACGGTCTTTTACTAGTTTTCCAATCAAATGGCTCACCCGGGAAAAATGAAAGAATAGAACAGGAAGCAGATATCAAGCCTTCTATTTAATCATAGTGGGTTAATAACAAGGAATTCATCGGGTTTGAGAATGATCTTGTTGATGTCATGCCAGGCGATGATCATCTCCGAGAAATTGTCATCACTTACTATGAAATGTATCCCAAAATCATCGAACTCTATGATCTTCCCGGTAACATAGTTGGAACTGCCAAGCTCAATTGCGACCTTCTTGTCAATGTAGTTCTCCACTATTGAGATATTCATATTTCCACACCCACTATGAATAAATATTGGGTTGGAAGATAATAAAGTATACTGTACGAAAAGATGATGATTTATACATTAATGCTCAATTAGGGCTACTAAGGAAAGAGATGATAAAAATGACAGAAAATCCATTACAAGTAATAGAAGACAACGACCCCGACTTTGCAAAACTACTCGATTACACCATGGGACTTGCATTTGAAGAAGGCACTATGCCAATGAAGTACAAGCTTCTCATTGCAATGGCTCTGGATGCATCCAAGGGTGCTGAGAACGGAGTTAAGGTGCTTGCAATGCATGCTCTTGAGGCAGGTGCAACAAAGGAAGAGATCATGGAAGCTGTAAGGATCACACATTACATCTCAGGTGTGGGAAGTGCTTACACTGCTGCAAATGCATTGAAGGATGTACTTTGATCTACATCCTTTTTTTGAATTAGTTCAGGGATTTAGGATCACAAAATAATAATTCATTATTACTGCAAAGGAAACCCACATTATGTAGGGTACGAGCAGTAATGCGGCTTTTTTTGATATAGCGTAGAAGTACCGTATAGTGACAAGTATCGCAAACCATAAGAGGATCACATCCACCAGTCCAAGAACCAGAGACTGCATTCCGAAGAATAATACGGGCCAGAGGAAATTCAGGAACAATTGAATTCCGAAAAAACCCATTGCGACCTTTACTTTCCGCTCAGACCAGCCTTTTTCCCATACCAGGTACAGAGAGATTCCCATAAGAATATAAAGAACCGACCAAGCTGTGCCAAACACCTCGTTTGGTGGCACAAAAGAAGGCCTTACCAGAGATTCATACCAGCCAAAGACCAAAGGCATGGTGAAGAACAGGCCAGCCAATCCGGCAACATTGCAAATAAGAATCGAAACGACCAGCTTTTTCCAGTCGATATTGTTAAAATAGGTGTTAAGTTCGGTACTATTCATGGATTTTCCAAATATCTCAGTTCATTTAATAAGAGATTTAACTTTCAAAATCAATCCTTAAATAGTTTCCTAAAAAAATTAGACATTCATCACAAAGTCCACGAAACTCGGCGCAAACTCCCTGTAGGAACTTGCCACCAGATGGGCATAGCAACCCAGAGTATTGTTCACTGTCAGGCCATCCCAGCCATCTATGATACCTGTACCCCTTGAGAGTTTTATGACAAATTTAGCATCCTCAGGTAATTCAGTGACCTCAGAGTGATGGAACTCGTGTGCCTTGAAGGAATCACCAGTCTTGCCTATTACAGTGTCCATTGAAAGGGAACCTATGTTGTAGCTTACAACACGTTTGTGCCCCATGAGACTGTGACCTGGAAGCGCACCTACCATCTCATGGGTGGATTCAGGCATATCTGCCATGTGATGGGCACCTTCGCCTTGAACTCCGGTGGTCAGTCTTTCAGTAAGATACATCAGGCCGCCACATTCACCATAGATGGGTAAACCTGCCTCTGATGCTTTTTTAATATCCCCACGCATGGAAACATTGGCTTCCAGCTCCGCTGCGTAAAGTTCAGGATATCCGCCACCAAGATAAAGAGCATCCACATCTGGAAGCTTGCTGTCATGAATGGGACTGAAGTATTCTAGGTCTGCACCAGCCAACTGCAGCAGTTCAAGATTATCGTGATAATAGAAATTGAAAGCTTCATCAAGAGCAACACCGATGACAGGTCTTTTGCCCTCGATATTCCTTTCGGAGAACATTGTTGTTGATGGTCTTTCAAGCTTCGGTGCTGACCTTGCGATATCCAGCATCCTGTCGATATCAACGCCCTTCTTGATGGTATCCTTGATGAAATCGATTCTTTCATCGAAATTATCTGCCCTGCGACGCTCCTCTATTGCAGGGACAAGACCAAGGTGTCTCATGGATATGCTCATGGAGCTATTGCGGCGTATCACGCCTATGACCGGTATGCCTGTGTAGTGCTCTATAGCCTCGGTTGCCTTCTTTGCATGCCTGGGACCGCCTATGTTGTTCAAGATGACACCTGCTATGTGAACATCCTTGTCAAAATCCTTGTAACCATTCACAAGAGCAGCGGCTGAGCGGGTGATACTCCTTGCATTGACTATGAGTATAACAGAGCATTTCAGGATCTTGGCTATCTGTGCTGTGCTACCTGTATCAGTAAAACTATCAAAACCTTCGTAAAGGCCACGCACACCCTCGATTATGGCAATATCAGCCTCGCCATCGACTTCTGCGCCATGGATGAACACATCCCTGACAGCTTCCTCGTCCATGAGGAAACCATCTATGTTACGGGCTCTCCTTCCGGTTATCTCAGAATAATAACTGGGGTCTATGTAATCCAGCCCAACTTTGTATGGCTGGACATTGTAACCTGCCTCGGTAAGAGCTGCCAGCAGGCCAATGGTAATGGTGGTCTTACCGGAAGATGAGCTGCCCGCGGAAAGAAGTATCCGGGGTATTTCCTTGGACTTAACCTGATCCGTGTTCGATGGGCTTTCCGGCATTAGAACCATTCCTATCAAATTGACATCTGATCACTTATCTTGTAAGTTCACGAAGCCTTTCGTCATCAAGGGCTTTGGGCATTACAGAACTCTCATTGGACATGATCGTTGTTGCAAGGTCACGGTAGACCTGTGCGATCTCGGAATCAGGTGCCTTTTCAAGCACAGAGAAACCATCCCTTTCGCAGTCCTGCACGATCTGAACTTTGGGTATGAATGCTATCATGTCACTGCCGATCTCTTCTGAGAACTTACCGACTATTTCCTCTTCACGGCTCACACTTCTGGAATTACAGATGATACCTGAAAGTGGCGTATCTATTTTGGCAAGACCTTTGCAGATGTTATTTGCAGCGTAAAGAGGCATGTACTCACCTGATGTCAGGATATAAGCCTCTGTAACAAGACCTTTGCGTATTGGCGCAACAAAGCCACCGCACACGATATCTCCTGGCACATCATAGATGATGAGGTCCATATCATTAATTGATTTTGACATCTTAGTCAGTTTCTGTATGGCAACGATGATACCACGACCAGCGCATCCTATACCTGGTTCCGGACCGCCTACCTCTACACACTGGACTCCGCCATAGCCTTCAAAGACAATATCTTCCTCTTTGATGTCGATCTTCTGCCTTAACAGATCAAGGATAGTTGGTATCCTCCTACCACCCAGAAGCGTAATGGATGAATCACTCTTTGGATCACATCCGATTATCATTACTTTATAACCCTCATCGGCACATGCTGCTGCGACATTTGAAGCTGTACTGGATTTACCAATGCCACCTTTTCCATAGATAGCTATTCTTTTTTGCTCACCCATCTTGACACCTCTTAATTCTCATCCAGCATATCCTTTGCAAGCTCGCGCATGGTTGCACCGAACTCTGACTCAACTATCTTGCTAACGCCAAGTGTCTTTGGATGCAGGTCAATCTCAACGATCACATATTTGTGACCCATATCCTTTAGCGGATGGACCTGTCTTGGACCATTGGTCACCGAAATTACCTCCATTCCTGAGAGGGCGTCCATTGGTATGGCATGTGGCACACCTGTGATAACAGCAAAGTCATAATCGCTGTATTTTTCTTTTATAAGATCGTTTACCAGATCACCTGTAATGGGATATTCATCCATTCCACCAATATTCTCATGGATAATAGTGCCGCTTTCCTCAAAGCCATCCTTGATGTTAATTGCGTGCTGGCGTACACGGGGGAGACCAAGTGAATCATCAATATTTGCCATATTGACAACATTATCTACTTTACCAAGCTTTTTGGCGATCTCGTCAATGGCAACGGTGATATCAGCAAACATGTAACCGGTTTCCTTCTTGGCATTCATGATGGTAATACCTTTCTTGCCTTCCTTGAGAAGCTCGATTATCCTCTCTGCAACCTTGTACTTCACATCGCCCCTTGATGGTTCCAGGTATTCCTTACTTGCAGCACCATGACGCTTTTCCACGTTTGTAGCTTCGGTAAGCAGGTGTTTCTGCCTTTCCAGCTCATCTGTGTCGATTATTCCGATTTCCGCAGCTGATTCCAGAGCTATCAGAACACCCTTGGTATTATTGGGATAACCTGCATGCACTTCCACCTCAATGACCGGCACGTCAAGGCCTGCATCCTGCACAGGTTCACGCATTTCCTCGCCAATGATCATACTGGCACAGGTGCCTACAACACCTATGAGTTTAGGGCTGAACATTTCATTTGCCTTTTTCAGCAGGGAAGATAGCTCTTCACGACCACCAAAAACAAAACCGTTTTCATCAAGTGCTGTTGTGACCACATGTATCCCATCTTCTTCCAGAAGCCTGGCATGTTTGAAAGAGCAGCCAGGTGGACCGTGAAGAACAGCCACATCAACATTCAGATCGCGTAAAGTGTATAACGCAGCCACAATGGAGCTTGGCCGCGGATGTATGATAGATATATCCTTTTCCGCCATAGTATCACGTAATTGTTTCAGTTATAATAAGAAATTGATTATTATGTTTTGTAATAATCGTGTTAAATAGTATACTTACAATGCACTAATTTTCTGCATAATCTAATTCATTAGATTATAAAAGCAACGGTCAGAGTCAGAAGAATTTAAATTGAAAGTATTACCTGAAGCATTTCACACAGGAAAGAATAAGGTCCCCTTCCTGGGAAATTGATTGTCCATTTTCAAGACCGGAGTTAATACTGCAAGCATAAATTGCCTTTTCGGGGAATAGGTTGTGCATACGCTCCCCCACAAGGATAAGCTCATCAATATCAGATATCCTGCGATTGACAAAGTTTGCCACATCTTCAGGCGGAAGTCCCTCACAAACCTGCTCAGCCTCCTCCCCAAGAACCATTATCACCTTGCCGGTTGTCCTGGAAAGACCAAAATCCAGAGCTCTTTCCACAGACTTGATATCCATGCCTGAATTGGAATTGTCTATCAGCATCCTGCCATCAAGTTCCTTCTCCTGCATCCTTCCTGCAAGACCGATGAAACCGGAAATTACATCAGCAATGGTTTTTGCATCAAGCCCCATGTTAAGGGCAATAGCACCTGAGGCTGCAAAGGCCGTAGTGTAAGAAAAAGCATTGTAAAGAGGATTCACAGTAGCATTCACAGCAAAGTCCTTTGAGACAATTGATACGGTCTTGCCATCAAAAGAGATATGAAGGTCCGCGTCAAGACTTTCTGAATCGCTGAAGGTGAAAATATCCCTACCAAGTTCCTCTGCCTTCTTTATGGCCTTTTCATCCCGGGAATTCAGGGCGATAAGACCGCCGGTTTTCCCGTATTCGACCATCTGAAGTTTTGCATCACTTGCCAGAGAGCTGGACTTTGCAATTGAGTAGTCAGGCTCCAGTGTTGTTATAAGAGCCAGATCCCCAATTCCAGTACCACCTATAGAAACTTCGAAGATGTAGCAGTCTGCACTAATCCCTTCTGATTCAAGCTGATCAATAGCAAGGAGAATACTTCCAGGAGCAATACTGAGCCCGGAATATATCTTTTTAGCAATACCGTTTTCCCATAACTCCAACCCTCTGGAAGTATGTAACACAACCACCATATTTCGCGAAAGCATATCTGCAAGCAGTGAAGCAGAGCTTGTCTTGGCTTTTGAACCTGTGATCTCAATTACCTTTGAACCCTCAAGTTTTTTGCTCTCAAGAACGATCATTCCCACGATCTGGTGATGGCTTATTATGCTCTTACCTGCATCCCTTGCACAGACGAGCATCTCATATTCAGGATCAAGGTGCACAGGACTCACAATATGATCAAAATTGTCAACCTTCAGAGGTACTCTGGAAGTTATGATATCATATTCATTCTCAAGTGCAGACAAAGTATCATCATCGACAGTTCCGTAAACATCAACTGCAGTCACATTCATGCCAAGCTCTGCAAGTTTCTGTGCGATGATCAGACCCGCATGCGTCAGATCAAGAACTGCAACACTTGATTTTTCAGATAGTATAGTATGCATGGAAGATCAGATAATAAAAAATTGCTGCAATAAATATCAATTAAGTATCAATTAAATATTGATATGAAAGAAAAGAATGAAAGAGATGGTCAGAGACGACCATCATATGCTTCATCATTCTTGTAACTGTCAGCACCTACCTTTGCAGCGGATATTGACTCAATTCCGTCAAGCCATTCTGCCACAAGACCATATGGAACTTTCTCCAGCGTCTTTTCAGTAAGCCTTTTACCGCTGAGAACAAGTGCACCTATATGTGCAATTGCATCAATGACCATTTCCACATCATCGGATTCTTCTGCCTTGATGGCTTTTTTGACCAGAGCGGCAATCTTGTCCGTCTTATCATAGTCACCGCCCACATAGCATTCGAATGCTGCAAATCCACCCATGAGGGATGTCTGGAGAGATGCGATCATCATATCCACATCCTCAGAGATAGGTTCTATCTCAGCCAGCACCATATCCCTGATATCCATCAGTATTTCAAGAGTTGACTCTGCAGATATCTGCTCTTTATCAAACTTTGCGATTACCTTAAGGCATGCGAGAATTATGTCATCTTCCATGTTGACGAAAATGGCACCTTCCGCACCCTGGGGCTCTTCAGACTCCTCTAACTTAAAATCACTCTCTCTGACCTGATTCAACCAGTTGTTCCAGCGCTCCTGGGTGTAAAATTCATGATGAAGTGATTCATCCTCCTTACCAGACATTTAATTACCTCAATATTAAATAAATTCACTTTTATGTTTTTATGTAAGCTACTATTTTTATTGCACTACAAAAAATATTCCCGAGCAATTACAACTTTAATTCTACTTTCTTAAGGGAACATCCTGGTGCACTTTCTTCGTCAATGCTTTCCAGAACCTTGACAACTATACACTTATCTCCGGACTTCAGGCCTTCGGGGTTCATGAGATCATAGAGTTTATCGCCGTACTCCTCACATTTTGGCTTCTCATAGCTTACTCTTGCGCCCTCTATTGCCTTTTTAGAATCAACTACTGCCAGAACAGGAGCATTCTCCACCTCAACAGCAAGAACACCGCCATCATGAATGAAACATTCATGGACCGTGTCGCTTCTGATATTTACAACCCTGTACCTGCGACCTGATTCGAGGTTAAGGCATGTTTTTTTGAGTTTGCATTTTTGGCACTCACGCGACTCCCCCAGAAAAATAAAATCCTCGCCATCCTTTGCGATTCGTGAGCCAATTAATGTAATTATAGTATTATTATCAGTCATATGATCACCTAAATAATTGAATGATTATGAATAAATTATGAGATCACCTTTGTGATGCGCGCAATATTTTCGGCTGCCTCAGGCGTCAAGCCTGTTCCGAGTATAGTGTACCTTTCAGGACGAATCTTATGTGCAACTAGAAGCGCCTCTAATATATACTTATCTTCAATACCAAGTTCTTCAGCTGTGGTTGGTGCCCCGATTATTGCAAGAGAGTCCTTGATCCGCCTCCAGTCGCCACCCTGAAGATACATCATCATGATAGTTCCAACCCCACATTGCTCGCCATGTAAGGCAGGTTTTGGTGCGATCATATCCAGTGCATGACTGAACATGTGTTCCGAACCTGATGCCGGTCTTGAAGAACCTGCAATGCTCATGGCAACGCCACTGGAAACAAGGGCCTTGACAACTACCCTTACAGAATTCTCAATATCGAACTTTATAGAATCTGCTGATTCAATGAGGATCTTAGCAGTCATAAGAGAAAGAGCAGATGCATATTCACTGAAAGACTCATTTCGCAAGCGATGTGCCAGTTCCCAATCCTTTACTGCAGTATAGTTGGAAATGATATCCGCACAACCTGCTGCAAGCAATCTATAGGGTGCATTTGAAATGATCTCCGTGTCAGCGATGACAGCCATGGGTGCATTCGCTTCGATTGAACTTGTTTTTCCATTGTGTCGAATGGAAGCCCTCGAGGAAACGATCCCGTCATGGGATGCAGCCGTAGGAACACTCAGAAAAGGAACATCTATCTCAGTAGCTGCAAGCTTTGCCACATCTATAGACTTACCGCTCCCCACACCTAAAAGATAAGAAGAACCTGCCTCAATTGCCTCTTTTTTAATTTTTTCAACTTCTGATAGAGAGGCTTCCTGTGAAATAGATATGCTGGCATTATATCCACAGTCATTCAGCGAATCACGAACAATGTCACCTGCAATTTTCTTTGTGTTCCTGCCAGTAACAATGAGAGGGTCCTTTCCAAGTTTCAGATCTTTACAAACATCCTTGATATCGTAGATCACACCATGACCTACCATGACATCCCTTGGAAGTTGCATCCATTTCTTTATTCCATCTTTCATCGGAATCAATTCACTTCTACCCCTGAGTTAAATTGGTAAATGATTAATTAGTAAATGATAAGGTAGTTTCAATTAAGGGAATGTCACTATTCCAGAAACAAAAACTGCTGTTAAAGGACTCTGTTTCCCATAAACTATTAAATGTTAGTTGTATTAAGACCTATATTATCTTACTGCTGTGATCATAATGAATTCATTATTAGAAAAAGCAAGCCAGGCAATCAATGAGTACTACATTGAACCCATATTACAGGATAGTGGTTACAATGTTGTTAACACAATAACCTGGGCCATAATTCTGGGAATCTGTATTTTCGGAGTTGTGAAACTGTTAAAAAAGATGGACATCAAAATTACTGATCGCTTCGTAGCTTCAGTTATACCTTTTATACTGGCAGGCTCATCGCTTCGAGTAATAGAGGATTCCGGGTCATTGAATGCACCCCTGAGCTATCTGTTCATAACCCCAACCATCTACTTTGTAGTCTTCTTCATCACTGTGATGTTCCTGATTATGGCAAAGTGGATTCACCGGATGGATAAAAGTAAGGATTTTCACAAGATATTTGCATATTTTGGGAGCGGATGGTTTCTTGTCAACGTCATAATTCTCCTATACCTGGAGAATGTTGAACTTCCATGGGTACCGATATTTGTTATAGGGGCTGCAAGCCTGATACTATATCTTGCCTATATACTGTTTGACAAAATTGGCTCGACGATGTTAAAGGACAAGCTTAATCTGTCAATACTCTGGGTACACCTGCTTGATGCCTCATCAACTATTGCAGGTATTGATTTTCTTGGTTACTACGAAAAACATGTGGTGCCAGCATACCTCATAGACCTCACTGGCACGGCCTTTGTTATGTATCCATTAAAACTCTTTATATTCATATCGGTAATATATGTACTTGACAAAGAATTCAATGAGGATGATGAATCAAAGACCCTGAGAACATTCCTCAAACTTGTAATAATAGTACTCGGACTAGCTCCGGCATGCAGGAACACAATAAGAATGACACTTGGAATTTGATGCTATGCACAGCGAAGATAAAAAAGAGATGCTCCTAGCCTATATTGACGAACTTAAACCATATCTGTTGGTAAGTACGTTGATGCTCATATTATCAAGTATTGCAGGCTATATAGCATACGGACTTTTTCCGGATTACGCGCTGGGATCACTTTCGGGACTTGAAGAACTTGCAGAAATGCTAAGGGACATGTCAGCAATTCAAATAATGCTGTTGATCTTTGTCAATAATGCTGTGAAAATGTTCATTACAATACTCTCGGGAGTCATTTTCGGGATAGTTCCTCTTGGATTCCTCATATTGAACGGTTTCGTACTCGGAGTTTTCATCCATTTGCAGGTAATAGAGAACGGACCGCTTTTCATTATAGCAGGACTTGTACCTCACGGGATCATTGAGATTCCGATGCTGTTGCTAACATCTGCCATGGGATTCAAGCTTGGGCACCAATTGATGCTACTTATTATTGGAAAGAACGTAAATCTGAAAGATGAACTTGTAAGAGACATCAAATTCTTCTTCCATTGGGTCTTTCCGCTGGTATTCATTGCCGCATTTATCGAGACATTCATAACTCCAATTTTCATATATTTAGTAACAGGCATCTAGATCGGATACTGAAAAGTTGAACGTTTGAACTTTGATGCAGGGATAACTCTGTTGATGTGAACAGGTTTATTAATGTCAAATACTATCAGAGGAGATAAATCGAGGCCATACAATGATAGACAGGAAAGAGATCATAGAAATTGTTGAAGGTTATGACGCTGATAAAATAAAGATAGCAGCAGTAGGTTCACACTCCGCACTTGATGTCTTTGATGGTGCGATCGAAGAGAATTTCAGAACCCTGGCTGTTTGCCAAAATGGACGTGAAAAGACCTATACAGATTACTTCAAGTCCCAGAGAGATACAAACGGAAATATATTGAGGGGCATTGTGGACGAATCCGTTTGCCTTGACAAATTCAATGAGGTTCTCAAGCCAGAGATCCAGAAGAAGATGATCGAGGATAATGTGCTTTTTATCCCAAACCGTTCATTCACATCCTATTGCAGCATAGATGCTGTCGAGAATGATTTCAAGGTGCCTCTTGTAGGCAGCAGGAACATGCTCAGAAGTGAAGAGAGAGGACTTGATCAGGATTATTACTGGCTTCTTGAGAAGGCAGGACTGCCCTTCCCTGAAAGAATAAATGATCCACAGGATATCGATGAGCTTGTAATGGTCAAATTACCCCACGCTGTCAAGAAACTGGAAAGAGGATTCTTCACCGCAGGAACATATGAAGAGTATCTTGAAAAGTCACAGTCACTTCTCAGACAGGGAGTCATCACACAGGAAGCCCTTGATGATGCGAGGATCGAGAGATATGTTATCGGACCGGTTTTCAATTTTGACATGTTCTACTCACCAATTGAGTCCGAAATGAGCAAGCTTGAGATACTTGGAATAGACTGGAGATTCGAAACAAGTCTTGATGGTCATGTCAGATTACCCGCACCACAGCAGATGAAACTTGCAGAGCACCAGCTTACACCTGAATACACAGTGTGTGGACACAATTCTGCAACACTTAGGGAATCATTGCTTGAGGAAGTATTCAGACTCTCAGAGAAATACATCGAAGCAGCTAAGAAGCACTATGATCCAGGCGTCATAGGTCCTTTCTGTCTGCAAACATGTGTTGATAAGGATCTTAACTTCCACATATATGATGTAGCTCCAAGGGTTGGCGGTGGCACTAACGTCCATATGTCAGTAGGACACCCATACGGAAACACACTCTGGCGCAAACCAATGAGTAGCGGAAGGCGTGTTTCTTTTGAGATCAGAAGAGCTATTGAGACAGGACAGCTCGACAAGATCATAACTTAAGTTCAATAAACCCAAAAGCATTGGTTTTTACCAATGCTCTTTTTTACACAATACAAGTACTTTATACATTGAGCTTATTGACATAACATTGTTTTTATATAAGTGAGTACATTTAATTATGCATGTCCAGCGATAGAGTACCAACAGGAATACAAGAGCTTGACCTTATTCTTGAAGGCGGGTATCCAAAGGGCCAAGGCATTCTTGTAAGTGGCTCCCCGGGTACAGGAAAGACAATACTTTCAATATATTACCTCCATCGATCATGCCTGGATGGAAAAAAGTGTATGCTTATACTCACCAATACAAATGTAGAGAGTTTTCTTGAGCAGGCAGAAAGTATAGGAATTGATTTCAAGCCCTTTACTGACGATGGAAGACTGCTTATCATCAAATCTTTTGAGATAAGAACCAGCAAGATCAGCAATGCATCAAGAATGGGAAGTGGCATCGGATTTGTTGAAAAGGATAGTGTTGAAACTGTACAGGACATAAATAATGATGTTGAAATCGTGGTAATAGATAATCTGGACATGCTGGCATTATATCATGATACCGAAGAGTTTGCGGACAAATTCTTTGCCATCAACGACATACTATCAAACAAGAAATGTACTAGCCTTTTTTTGATGGGGCAGGAAGAAGCAGGGATTAAAAATAATATAGCAGAGCATATCGCTTTCGGAACTATCATGCTTTACATAAACAGGGACAAGAAAAATGGAAAAGGAGTACGACAACTCTATATTCCAAAAATGAGGTGCACCAATTTAACCCTGGAACCCATGAGTTTCAAAATAACACCTCAAGGAATAATTATCGAAAAGATATTCCAGAGAGAGGAGAGGATCCGGGAAGCACTCGGAAATATTGTGAAATGAATGTCACATTTACAAATTGACTATGTTTTAATATATCGAGTCGCTTTTTGCATGGCAAGTTATTTACATGATGAAATGAATAAAGGCGAACTTCATATCTATGAATATACATAATTGTTCGAAATCATTTAAATATGATAAATTGAATGATTACAGAAATCTAAATTGCAGATAATAGATAGATTATCTTATCAAATAATTACACTTTTAGATCATTGCCCAACTGGGAGGGAAATCAAAAATTGAGTCAACCTTGTGTTAATATCGGCATGGTGGGTCATGTCGACCATGGAAAAACTACACTTGTTAGCGCGCTGTCCGGAGTATGGACAGATACGCATAGCGAAGAGATGAAGCGTGGAATATCCATTAGATTAGGATATGCAGATACGACTTTCAGAAAGTGTCCAAATTGCCCGGAGCCCCAGTGCTATACAGTTGCTGAGAAATGCGATGAATGTGACGAACCATCCGAAGAAATGAGGACAGTATCCTTTGTCGATGCACCAGGCCACGAAACGCTTATGGCAACAATGCTTTCAGGTGCAGCCATCATGGATGGAGCGATACTTGTTATTGCAGCCAATGAGGAGTGCCCGCAGCCCCAGACCAAAGAACACCTGATGGCACTTAACATCATAGGCATCAAGAATCTGGTCGTTGTGCAGAATAAGGTCGATCTGGTCTCAAAGGAGAAGGTCGTCGAACACTATCATCAGATAAAGGAGTTTGTCAAGGGAACCGTCGCTGAGGGTGTGCCTATTGTACCTATTTCTGCCCAGCAGAACGTAAACATAGATGCACTTATCATGGCAATGGAAAAAATGATACCAACACCAGCGCACAAGATGGAAAAGAATCCTCACATGCTTATTGCGAGATCTTTCGATATCAACAAACCAGGCACTTCTATCAAGCAAATTTCCGGTGGTGTGATCGGCGGTACACTTACAGCAGGACAAATGCACCCAGCTGATAAACTTGAGATACGCCCGGGAATTAAGGTCGAAAGCGATGGAACCACCAGATGGGAGCCTATTTTCACCAAGGTTACAAAGATAGTTGCCGGAAAAGAGAATGTCGAGGAAGCAACTCCAGGAGGACTTCTTGCCGTAGGAACCAGTCTTGACCCTACACTTACAAAATCCGATAAACTTACCGGCCAAGTTGCAGGATTACCTGGAACATTACCACCAACCCACGATTCACTTAAGCTCGAATTGCACCTTTTGGAAAGAGTTGTTGGTGTTACAGACGAGGAAGAGATCGGAGAGATCAAGACAAGTGAACCTCTGATGATCAATGTTGGTACCGCAACCACCGTAGGAATTGTCACCAGCGCAAGAAAAGACATTGCTGAAGTTAAGCTTAAAAGACCTGTCTGTGCTGAGATCGACTCAAAAGTTGCAATTAGCAGACGTGTTGGTTCACGCTGGCGCCTTATCGGTGTAGGGGTAATTAAGAATTGAAGGTAATAATAGACACGAATGCCCTGATGATACCTGTTCAATTCAATGTCGATATTTTTGAAGAACTCAAAAGACTTGGATTCGACAGCTTCATTGTGCCGCTTTCTGTCATCAATGAATTGGATAATCTGGAAAGGAAACTGAAAGGAAAAGATAAAACGGCTGTAAAGGTTGCAAAAGCACTCGCCCAAAGATGTGAGATCTTTGAAACTAGAGGATATGCAGATGATGCGATCGTTGATCTTGCCAGTAACCTTTCAGCAGCAGTGCTTACCAATGATATAGGCCTTCGGAAAAGACTGGAAGATAAAGACATTTCAGTCATATGTCTGCGTCAAAAAAGCAGATTGGCCATAATATCATAGGCGCTTTTAAGATTTATCCGAAATATAATATTTATAATGGGATCTTTGGAGTTTTAATCACATGTACAAAAAGATGAAGCTTGCCGACACAATTCGTGTAGCACCAAACCTTCTGGGCGGAGATGTTGAGCAAAATGTGAAAGCTGCCTTGAAAGAGAAACTGGAAGGTAGGATCGATAAGAATATCGGTGCAATTGTAGCTGTTACTAAGATCGACACTATCGGAGAAGGACACATCCTTGTTGGAGATGGAGCAGTATATTACGATGTGAAATTCGATTCTATAGTCTTCGTACCAACGATACAGGAAGTCATAGAAGGAGAAATTGTTGAAACCGTGGACTTCGGTGCTTTTGTAAGCATAGGTGCAATGGATGGTCTTTTACACGTGAGTCAGATCACAGACGATTTCATGTCATATGATGGGAAGAACGGCAGACTGACAAGCAAGACAGGCGGAAGATCACTCTCAGAAGGAGACAAGATCAGAACCAGGATCGTCGCAGTGAGCATCAATGAAAGGGAACCAAGAGAAAGCAAGATCGGTCTTACAATGAGACAGCATTCACTTGGAAAGATGGAATGGTTAGAAGAAGCCAGAAGACCAAAATCCGATCAGGAAGAATAATCCAGGAGACAATTATATGAGTGAACAGGTTTGCAGGGAATGCCACCGTGTAATTACAGGTCAGACATGCCCTATATGTAGTTCCAGTAACTTGAGTTCCGATTGGAGCGGAATGGTTGTCATCATTGATCCTGAACGCTCGGAAATAGCAAAGAAGATCGATGTCAAAGTAGCGGACAAATACGCTTTGAAGGTGCGCTAGTTTGGGATTGAAACTTGTTTTGCCGGAAATACTCCGGCCACTTTTTCGCAATGTTTTTGGCGTCTTGTACACTGGCGCCGGGGATGAAGCGGTAACAAAACTTTCCATGGACCTGGAAAGTCCCACAAAACTTATATCCGTGGGTGATGTTACTACATTCCACTTGCTCAATATAGACATCATACCGGACATACTAATAGTGGATGACCGGACAAAACGCGAGCCAGCTTCAGACCGGGTCGTGGTGGGCACAAAGCATGAAGGCTTCAAAGAAATATCTGTTGACAATCCAGCAGGGGTAATAACCGAAGATTTGATAGATGCAATTGGTAGTGCAATCGATTCAGATGAAAATGTCAGGATATTTGTGCGCGGCGAAGAAGACCTTGCAGCTTTACCCGCAATCCTAATGGCACCCGAAGGTTCAGCCGTGTTATACGGACAACCAGGTCAGGGTGTTGTACTCGTAAAAATTACTAAATCAAAGAAGGAAGAAATCAGGGATCTGTTAAGCAAGATAGTTGAAGAACAGGACCATGATGAAAAAATAAGGACCATTTGGAGGAAATTAGATGGACATCAACATCATTAAAGATAATAACAACGCACTCATCAACAGGCGTGAATTAAACATCACCGTTGCATTTGACGGTGCAACACCATCCAGGAACGATGTTAAAGCAAAAGTTGCAGCTATGCTCAATGTACCTCTTGAGCTCGTGATCATCCAGAAGATGGAGAACGAGTTCGGTAAGCAGGAACTTGAAGGCTACCTTAAGATCTACGAGACAGCTGACCGTATGAAGCAGATAGAAAAGGATTACATCCTTGAAAGAAATGCACTTCCAGAGGCTGAGGCTGAGGAAGCAGCTGAGGAATGAGGTGACACAAATGGCAGTAAAAGATTACTTTAAGGTCAGCGGCGATTCAATCGAACGTACCCGCCAGTCATGCCCACGCTGCGGCGAGGGAGTATTCCTTGCAGAACACAAGGACAGGCGTGCCTGCGGAAAGTGCGGCTACACCGAATTCAAGAAATAACTTTTTTCATTATCACAGCCATAGAGCTGTGATCTTCTTTTTCATTTTATTCTGATTTTCATTTATGCCTGATCGAGATATCTGAAAGAATGTATATCTGTTTCAGACAATCGATTGCTGTTTTTGATACTCTATATTTTTATTGTGTATTTCCAAAGATATGACTGTCTTTTTAAGGCAGAGTTTTTAACAGACATCATTATAATTATATAAACTTTTGATTAAAACCATAACCAGATAGACTTATATAGATAAATGCGTTCATTAAAAGTGTTATCTTTATAGATAATGATAGTTAAAAAAGTACTCATACGTATATACAAGAAACGTGTGTGTATATTGAGAATAAAAACATTTAATTGGTGGTACATGAACAACATTTACGCTGCAGTAGTAGGCATACTCATAGGAATTTTCATCTTTGGACTAAAAACAGGAGTCGGTTGCGGATTTGCAAACATCAGAAGAAGAGATGTGTTTATCCTTGCCACTGGATACTTTATCATATCCATAGTGCTTGGCAGTCTGGTTGGACTTGTCGACCAGTCCTACCTTGAAAAAATATCCAGCCTTGGAATGACATTACATGTCTTTATCGCAATTATTTTAATAGCAGCTGGAGTCTACACTCAGAAAAAATGGTCATGCGGGCATGATGTCTCGAAGAAGACATTCATGGTGATATCAATCCCTTGTCCGGTATGCCTGACTGCTCTTTTTGTTTCCTGTATGATACTTGCATCAAGCCTTGAGACCACAGGACTTAAGGTTGGTTTTCTGGTAGGGATCGTTTTCTTTGTATCAGTCATATCTTCCACTTTTGTTTTCAGGAAGATGAACAGAAGCCCGGAGGATCTTGGAACCGTAATGATGTTCCTTGGGATATTCTATCTGCTTGGAGCCATGATAGTTCCAGCATATATCAAAGCAAAACAGCTGAACATCGCTGCAGTTTCTGGAGGAGAGATCGACATAATTCCCATGTTCTTCTTTTTAATATTCATCATTGGAGGATTTGTTCTTAATAACGTGAGAGGTCAATAAAAATGGATACTACGTCTTCTATATTTGGTATTTTATACACTTTTTCGTCTTCACTGCTATATCCGGTAGTGATCATTCTGTTGTTACTTGTGGTATTCTCCCTGATGCTAATCGGAGAGTTCCTTTCGGAGTATGCAAAAAGGAATCGCGATGTGAGCAATCTACAGAAATGCTGCGATGATGTCAGAACTGGTGTTGGCAAAAATGATCTTGAGAGCGCTGCAGGTTCACTTCGTAATTTGGAACAGAACTTCATGGTGAGGAATTTTGCACAGGATTCTGCAAAGCATCTTGAGAAAAACATGATCCCTTCCATCGAGTGGCTGGCACAGGAGTATGAGATTCGGATGGCAAAGAGACTTGAACAGACAAGGATCGTTGCAACTATTTCTCCTATGCTTGGTTTGATGGGGACTTTGATCCCTCTTGGGCCGGCACTTATCGGTCTTTCATCAGGTGATATCGGACAGCTTGCTGAGAACCTTATGATTGCCTTTGCTACAACTGTTGTGGGCTTGTTTGCAGGAACTATTGGCTATGTACTTACCCAGGTCAGGAAGAGATGGTACTGGCAGGATATGGCTGATATTGATTATATCCTGGATACACTTGAGGTTGAGAAATGAAGCCAAGAAGGTCCAGACGAAGAGGACTTATCGATAATGCAGATGAGCAGAACCCCCTAACAGGGGTTGCCAATCTCTTCGATATTGCCATGGTCTTCTCGGTAGCTCTTCTGGTGGCACTGGTCATGTCATACCAATTGCCTGAACTGCTCAGTCCCACGGAAGATATCACTATCGTAAAGAATCCGGGACAAAAGGATATGAAGATAATTATCAAGGAAAAGGGAAAGCCCATTGAGGTCATGAATATGACAGACCAGATAGGTGGAGGTTCAGGCGAGGCTCTTGGTACAGCCTACAAGCTTGCTGATGGCAGGGTGGTCTATGTGCCGGAGGAAGAGGGCAACGAAACCGCAGGTTAATTTTTTTTCGAATATAATACAGGTTTACTTACATTAAAACAATTTATGTTTACTTAATGTTTCAATTTGAAATATGAAATTATGATTAAATAATCAGATCAATTCAGGTAAAAGCATTTTTGGTTTCAAATTTGCTAGCCTGATCTGGAGTATAGAATTAAAACAAAGTGTTTGAGCACTTCGAATATGCTTGGCGGCGATCTCGAAGTGCTCTGTACACGTTATCGGGGGATAACATGCAAAGGAAAATAAAATCGACATTAGTATTAAGCCTATTGTTACTAGTAGCATTAACAGGTGTAGTATCGGCAGACGAGAACCATGTAAATGTAACCATCATCACCTATGATGATGCAGCAGTAATTGAATATGCCAGCCTTTCAAACCTTTATAACGAAAGCATAAATGTTCAATATTTTACAACAAAGAGTAACCTATCAAGTATTGATCTGAGCAATCAGGATGCTATATTTACCTACATGCTGTGGGGTTCCAAATATAGCGAGTTCTCTGGAGAGATAGAGAAAGCAAAATCTAATGGAACTACACTTGTAGATATTACAAGTTATATTGATACTTCCCCTTATGATTATACATTTAGTGGGACTGAACCCTACGAAAATGATACAGAGAAGTATTTCTACAATATGGGTACAAAAGAGGATTTCCTGAAGACCAATGCCGAGAATTTTGTTGTCCATCTTGCAAAGACCTATGGAAATAAATCGGCACTCACATCTGCTTGGGAATGTGAGCCACCCATAATACTTCCACAGGGAATCTATCACCCGGATGCAGACGTATACTGGTTTGATAATACCAGCCAATACCTTAATTGGTATCAGAATGAATCCAATGGCGAACATTGGACATATGATTCTTCTAAACCTACAGTTGGTATATGGTTCCATAAAGCAGATTACAAAGACGGTAACACGCAGGTTGTCAACGCCCTGATATATGATCTTGAAAGCAAGGGCTGCAATGTAATAGCTGGTTTTGATACATTCTATGACATCAGCGGTTATTACTGTGATGAGAGTGGAGAGCCACTGGTCCAGTGTATGATATCACTCAAAAGCTTTGGACTGGATGTAAACAAATATGAGGGATATGGTTTATCCGAGCTGACAAATCTTAATGTTCCTGTATTGAAGGGCATGGTCGCAGATCCAGACTCTGGCGATCCAGCGGATGCGAACAGAGGCATCTCTAATGAAGAAGCCGTAAGGAAGACAGTAAGTCCAAATATAGACGGAATTTTCGAATATATAGTACTGGGTGAGAGTAAGAAAATAAAATACGGCGTCTATGAATACGAACCAAATCCTGCACAGATTGATTGGATGGTAAACCGCTCCATCAAATGGACAGAACTCAAACGCAAAGATAATGAAGATAAAAAAGTTGGTGTGGTCTATTACAACTATCCGTCAGGCAAGGATAATATCGGAGCCAGTTACCTGGATACAATGTCAAGTATGATGAACCTGCTCAACAAAATGAATGAGAGTGGCTACAATCTCACCAATGTTCCTGAAAACAGCACACATCTTCTGGAAATGATCCAGGAACAGGGAATTAATGCAGGTTCCTGGGCACCAGGTGTCCTTGATGAAATGGTGAACAACCGTACTGAATGGGGACTGCAACTTATCCCTATGGAAGATTATCAGCAATGGTTTGAGAATGAGTTACCCCAGAATCTTAAAGATGACGTGATCAATGAATGGGGAGAACCATGGTCTGAGGATATGCCTGATGATAAAAAACTTATGATATGGGAAAATGAAACCGGAAAATACATTGTAATCCCTGCTGTGCAGTGTGGAAATGTATGGCTCATGCCGCAGCCAGCCCGTGGTTTCCTTCAAAATGATAATACAATGTATCACAGTTCCATTGTACCTCCACCACACCAGTACATAGCGTTCTATCTCTGGATAAATAACGAATGGAATTCCGATGCTATCATTCATATGGGTACCCACGGTACACATGAATGGCTTCCAGGACTTGCATATGGAATGAACAGGACAGCAGACTGGGCACCACTTCTGTTACAGGATATGCCTAACATATATCCATATATCGTAGCTAATGTTGGTGAAGGACTGACAGCCGAATACCGCGGAAATGCTTTGATCATAGACCACCTCACACCAACCCTTGAACGTGGAGGATTGCATGCTGAGATGGCAGAAATAGCCGCAAACATTCAGGAGTACTATGATCCTGCAATTGCAGATGAGGTAAGAGACGGTTATCGAGAAACTATAATTAACCAGATGATAGAACTCAACCTCCATAAGGATCTTGATGTGGATGAGGCCATGATAGAAACCTATAGGGCAGATGATGCACAGTTCCAGATTTTTGTCAAGAATGTACTCCATGAGTACCTTGAAGTAATTTCCGAGGAAAACATCCCATATGGTTTCCATGTACTTGGAGAAGTCCCACCCATGAACCAAAGCGGACCACAGGATGACCAAATGTCTGTAATGGTAAGATCAATGCTTGGAAGCAGTTTTGAAAATCAGATATCCAGTATATTCTATTCGAATACTACTGAGTATCCACTTGGGATACCCCTGAATGACACAAAAATTGATTGGATGGTATGGGAAGTTACCACCAACAATACAAACGCTACAGATGCACAGGACATGGTATATGGATACAATGATTCTTCAGTTAGCACATTCCTTGAAAAGGGAATTATTCACAGGGATAACCTTCTTTTATCTGTTGCTGAACTTGATCGCGTGATTCTTGCCCTGGATGCAGGATTTATACCACCGGGACCCGGAAGGGATCCTATCCAGAATACAGATTCTGTACCTACAGGTCGCAATTTCTATGGTGTCGATTCAAGGTTGTACCCTTCACAAACTACATGGGATCTTGGCTCCAGACTCGCACAGGACCTGCTGGAAGACTACTATGACAAACATGGCGAATATCCAAGAAAAATATCATTCTCAAGGTTTGGAGTGGAGTTCATAAGGGACCACGGCACCCTTGAGGCTGAAATGCTGTACATGCTTGGAGTAAAACCAGTATGGGATGAAACATCCAAGCAGGTAACAGGCCTTGTATTGATGAACGAATCAGAGCTGGAACCAGGTTATGGTGATTACCCAGGAAGACCCCGTATTGATGTAGTCTATGCAACTGCAGGAATGAGAGACGCATTTCCTGACAAGCTCAAGATGATAGATGAGGCAGTGAGATACGCAAATATGGCTCCCCCTGGCAACTATACCAACTATGTGAACCAGAGTACAATGTCAATAAAACAGGCATTGATAGATGCAGGATATGACAATGAGACCGCTGAGCAAATTTCGACAATGCGTTGCTTTGCTGTCAGAGACGGTACTTATGAAATAGGTATTTCCAATGCCATAGAAGCAAGCGGGACATGGGATGATGAAGCTCAGATAGGAGAGCTTTACTTGAATAAGATGGGATATGCATATGGTACTGAATTATGGGGACAGCAATGTTCTGACCTTCTCAAAGAAAATCTAATGAATGTTGATGCTTCGGTACATTCAGATTCATCCAACCTCTATGACACACTGGACAACGATGATGTATTCCAGTACTTCGGAGGCCTTAATCTTGCAACCAGATATGTATCCGGTAAGACACCAGACATGTATATTTCAGATACAAGGAATTCTGAAAATGGAGGAATGGTCACCATGGAGAAATATCTGAACACAAACCTGCGCTCCAGGTATCTCAACGATAAATGGATAGAAGGCATGAAAGGATCAGGTTATGCAGGTGGAAGAATGATGTCAGAATTCGTGGACAATCTCTGGGGATGGGAAGTATGCAGTCCGGAACTTGTTGACGACAGTATGTGGGAAACCGTGTATAACACATACATAAATGATGAAATGAAGGAGTTCTTCAATGCAAACAACCCCGGAGCCTATCAGTCCATAACAGGCAGGATAATGGAAGGTGTACGTAAAGGATACATTGACCTCCCGGATGATGTTGTCAACAAACTCGTGAACGAGTATATGGAAGCAGTTGCAGATAATGGAGCCACATGTTGTCATCACACCTGCGGAAATCCGTTGCTAGACGATTTTGTGCAAGGCAATATGGGAGCAGCCGGAGTTAGCCAGAAAGTGCAGGATGCATACAAGAAAGAAATGTTTGATGCAACCAAAAGACCAGAGTTCCAAGCACAGCAACTCGAAACAGCAACAACATCCAGAAGCAGTTCAAGTAGTAAAACTGGAACCGAGCTGAAGGTCGTGGACTCCGGGTCCGGATCATCCAATCAAACACAAGAATCTAATGCTGGTGCAGGAATGAATATGGACTCACAGGCACAGGATACACAGCAATCAACTCCTGATAACTATGTAGAAGGGTATGAGATGACAAAGGAAAGTGTCAGTGAACCAGAGGCCAGTAATTTTTCATTCACAGGTTCGGACATACTGGCTTCAGTCTTCGTGGTTGGCTTAGTTGGAGCTATTTACGTAGGATTCTGGAGAAGGAGGAAGTTCTAAACATTTAGTCGGCGCTTTTTAGGCTGAAAAAGCGCCTTTTTTCTTTTTTTATTTTTCTTAAGTTTTATTTAGTTCCACTCGAGCGATTGGCATCATAATAATTATGTGATTACTCTAATAGTGGAATAATTTAGAAAAGAATATATATGTTGGAATTAACAAAACGAATATTATCCAATTAGATAATAATACATGAATGGAATGGTTATGATTGTATACACAAATACTATCGTGTATATTAACTAAATCAATTGTGAATTGGTGGTACATGAACAATAATTATGCTACGATATTAGGCACATTCATAAGGATTTCAATATTTAGCTTAAAGCTTGTGGATCCCAATACGGACTATATGTCTGTGGAGGAATACGAAACTGCAGACTAATTTTTTTTGCTATGTTAACACAAGTTAACTTGTTTTTAAATAAACAGTATTTGATAACTAGGTAGATTTTGAAAGTTCGTATGATGAAAAAGATACCCGGATAAGATTAACAAAGTGGTGGTATGATATGATAGAAAATAGATCAGTTGGAAGGAACTACTTTAAAGTTACTGGAAAACTATGCTTAATTTTATTCTTGAGCATAGTTATGTTTTCAGCCAGTGCAACGGCAATGGACCTGAGCCAGTTTGAGTTTGTTGCAAATACGACCTGTGATGTGAATGGACAATATGCATTCACGGACCTATACGATGGTAATTACACCGTCGTTGCAACAGATATCGCTTCTGATGGAGTGAAATGGTATGCAGGTCATCTGAATGAAACATTGAATGGTCTGGATCTCACTGAACAGAACATCAAGATCAATAGCACGAATGAGGTCGAGCTTAATCATGATAAGATACTTGGATTCCTGGAAAGGTCATCGATATCAGGCATGACCTATGTAATGAATCCAACGCATCCAAAGGAAAGCACCGTCGTTATGGTAGAACAAGGAACTGCTGAACTTGTTGCAGATACAACATGTGATGCTGCTGGAAATTATAGTTTCAATAATATTCCAAACGGCGATTACACTATTTTTGCAGTATATGATGCCAGTACAGCAAATGAGACGAAGTGGTATCGTGGAATGCTAAACATAACAGTAAATGGTACTGACCTGGATGAGCAGAACCTGAAGATCAACAGTTCAAACAACATAGACCATAATGTAGTACTGAAGCTGCTGAACAGGTCGGCAATATCAGGTATGACATACGTGATGAACGCAGACCATCCAAAGGAAAGCACCGTTGTTATGGTAGAGCAAGGGACCGGTGAACTTGTTGGAGACACAATATGTGATGTAGCTGGAAACTATAGTTTCTATGATATTCATGATGGTGATTACAGCATTTTAGCAGTATATGATGCCAGCACAGCAAATGAGACGAAATGGTATCGTGGAATGCTGAACATAACAGTAAATGGTGCTGACCTAACAGAACAGAACATGAAGATAAACAGTTCCAACAACATCGATCATACTGCAGTACTTGGAATGTTAAATAGATCGTCAATATCCGGTATGACATATGTAATGAAAACAATATATCCAAAACAGAGTACAGTAGTTTTGCTTAAACCTACATCTGGAAAACTCACATTTGAAACTCCATACACTAATCCGGAAACACCTCCGGCAAATGAAACAGAAACAGAAGAACCTAGCATAACAGAACCCGAAGATGAATACAATTACGAATCCGTGTTCAAGTACTTTAATAATATAACAAGTGACGAATTCGGAGATTATCAATTCAGCGATGTACCTAACGGTGACTACCTCATTAAAGCAGTTCAATACAGTACTGCAATGGAAGGAATGTGGTTAACCAACGTTCAGAACATAACCATTCAGAATGGACAGCCCATAGAAGAACTAAACCTGTCAATGAGAAAGAACGATGAGATAGACCATCATGAAATACTGGGATTACTGGACAGGACAACAATAGCAGGAAAGACAATATCGAAGAAGGGAGCGAACAAGACATATGTGGATGTCATGCTCACAACTCCATATTCTGAGTTCATAGTGAACACAACAAGTGACGAATTTGGAGATTACCAATTCAGTAATGTGCAAAATGGTGATTATCTCATTAAAGCAGTTCAATACAGTACTGCAATGGAAGGAATGTGGTTAACCAACGTTCAGAACATAACCGTTGAGAATGGACAACCTATAGAAGAACTAAACCTGTCAATGAGAAAGAACGATGATATTGACCACATGGAAATACTGGGATTACTGGACAGGACAACAATATCTGGTAAAACAATATCGAAGAAGGGAGCAAACAAGACATATGTGGATGTCATGCTCACAACTCCCTATTCTGAGTTCATAGTGAACACAACAAGTGACGAATTTGGAGATTACCAATTCAGTAATGTGCAAAATGGTGATTATCTCATTAAAGCAGTTCAATATAGCACTGCAATGGAAGGAATGTGGTTAACCAACGTCCAGGGCATAACCGTGGAGAATGGACAGCCAATAGAAGAACTCAATCTGTCAATAAGAAAGAACGATGAGATAGACCATCAGGCAATACTGGGATTACTGGACAGGACAACAATAGCAGGAAAGACAATATCAAAGAAGGGAGCGAACAAGACATATGTGGATATGGTACTGCTTAAAAGATCCTATGCTGCAGCTGCTAAACCCTCAAATGCCCCTCACCTGAACGTATCCATAGTTACAGGATATGCAAGTCATGAAGTACAGCTTGCCCATTTCACAGAGAGAGTCAACAATGACCCTGATCTGAACATGACAGCAAGCTACTATCTTGCTGATAAATTACAAGATGACGTGGATCTTAGCCAGATGGATATAATCTACGTCAACATGTTCACCACGACTGCACATAAGCTGCAGGAAACGGTTCAGGATGCCATTGACAATGGAGCACTTGTGATTGGATACAACACCCAGCTGCCTGAGAGTGAATATGATATCCCTGTCAGGTTCAACAATGATTCAAGCGCACTAAAATCACATCTTCAGGAGTACTGGCTCAACGGTGCCTCGAACAGTGAGAATTTTGACAACCTCATGTTCTATCTTGCCAGTGAATACTACGACCGTGAAGACCTTACAGTTGAAGAGCCGATAGGCCCTCCTGGAAGCGCAATTTATCATCCGGCTATGACCGATACATCGGTGAAGTTCTTTACTGACAATGCCACCGAGTATTTCCAGTGGTATTCAAGCAGGACCAATGGACATACGTTCGATGAAAATGCACCGACAGTGGGAATCTCATTTTACAAATCCTACTATCCGCTGGATATGGAGCCACTTGATGTGCTCATACAGGGATTCGAGGAGAGAGGTGTGAATGTTGTTGCATGCTATGGTGCATCGACTGATCATATTGACATGTACCTGAACAACAGTGAGAACACAAAAGTTGATGCTGTTATCTCTTTCAACTACCGTGGTAACTACTTCGATGTTTCGGGACTTGGTGTACCGGTCATCAATGGTGTCCTTAACGGATACATGAATACAAGCCAGTGGCTTAAGGTCAGCAATCCCATACCAGTTAACAGGATGCTAAGGTTATATGGCCCTGAAAAATACGGACTCATAGACCCGATCATGATAGGAGCAGAAGAGACCGACCTGATAAACGGAGGAGAAAAATACGTAGCTCATCAGGACCAGGTCGATTGGCTCATCGAACGTACACTTGCTCAGGCAAACCTTGGACTTAAAGCTGAATCCGAGAAGAAAGTTGCTATCATCTACTACAACCACGGTGGAGGAAAGGACAATATCGGTGCCTCATACCTTGAGGTCGCACCAAGTATCGTCAACCTCCTCGAAGGAATGGATGCTGCTGGCTATGAAGTGGATGAATTTAGCATACCCAACAAGACAGAGCTCACAGAGCTCATGGTACACCAGGGAAGAAATGTTGGAACCTGGGCACCGGGAGAACTGGATAAGATGGTAGCAACCGGAAAGGTTGAACTCATCCCTGAAAGCACCTACATCTCATGGTTCAATACCCTACCAGAACAAAGAAGGACAGAGGTCATCGACATGTGGGGAGAGGCTCCCGGAAAGGTAATGGTCTACACAGATGGAGATGGGAACAAGTTCATGGTCATTCCTAAGATCAGCCTCAGTGACAACGTTATCCTTGCACCGCAGCCTACAAGAGGATGGTTGCAGGATAACGAAATACTCTATCATGACGAAGAACTGCCACCTCACCACCAGTACATTGCATTCTACCTGTGGATGCAGAATGAGTTCGATGCCGATGCAATGGTCAACATGGGAAGACATGGAACCGTTGAATGGTTACCGGGCAAGGACTTCTGCCTGCTCAGCGAGGAATGGCCTGCTATCATGACAGGCGATATACCTGTTGTTTATCCATACGTAATGGACGGTATGGGAGAAGGTATGCAGGCAAAGCGCAGGGGCAATGCTGTCATAATTGATCACTTGATACCACCAGTCATATCAGCTGGTAGTTACGGAAACTACAGTGTATTGAACAACAAGATCAATGTTTACAAGACATCAGTTACCGAATCCGAATCAATTCTGGAGGGGCATCTTCAGGACATAATTGCACTAACACTTGATCTGGGACTTGACAGCAGAGTTGATATGAGTCTTGCAGAGGACAATGCTACAGTGGACATTTTCCTGGATGACCTGGATGATGTGCTAAGGGATCTGAGAAGCCAGTCCATGCCCTATGGACTTCACATACTTGGCCAGGCACCAAAGGACGACAAACTCGTAGGTATGGTCAATTCCATGCTTGGAGATGACTACACAGATGCTGTGGCAGTCTACAACGGGTCAGAATCTGCCCCAATAGACATGCTTACTCTGGTACTGCTTGACAACAGGAATATTACAGATGCCCAGATGCAGGTACTTGGAAATACTTCCATACCAGTGGAGAATTATCTGAACAATGCTATCAATTATGCAGAACTTCTTGCTGAGTCAAATAACGAGATTGAGCAGGTCCTAAAAGCAATGGATGGAGAATACATCGAGCCAAACCTTGGAGGAGACCCGATACTCCGTCCGGACACACTACCTTCAGGCAGGAACTTCTATTCATTCGATGAACAACTGATTCCAACAGTTCAATCCTGGGAACAGGGCACAGCACTTGTAGACCAGTGGATAGAGGACTATCACGAAAAATACGGAGAGTATCCAAACAAAGCAGGATACATACTCTGGGCAGGAGAGTCCACACGTCATGAAGGTGTAATGGAATCACAGATACTCTATCTGCTTGGGACCAGACCTGTGTGGGACGAGGACAACAGCAAGGTTGTCGATGTGGAACTGATACCCACGGAAGAGCTGGGAAGACCACGCATCGATGTCCTGGTACAGATATCAGGTCTTTACAGGGACACTTTCCCCATGAAGATAGACCTCATAGACAAAGCCGTAAGGATCGCATACGAGCAGGATGAACCTGACAACTACGTCAGGGAAAATACCGATGCTCTTCAGTTGACCCTCAATAACACGATCGGTGACTACAACCTGTCACTTGACATTGCACAGTTCAGAATATTCGGTCCTGAAGACGGATCCTATGGAACAGGAATGGCAAATGCAGTATCATCCAGCAATACATGGGAAGACAACAGCGAACTTGCTGAACTTTACATCAATAAGATGAGCTACATCTACGGCGAAAATATCAGGGGACAGACCGTTGAGAAGTACATAATGCTACAAACAGGACAGTCTATCCCGATAGACGATACTCTGGTCTTTAAGAGCATACTTGATGGAACCAAAGTTCTCGTACATAGCAGAAGTTCTAACACATACGGTGCCACAAACACCGATGAGTTCTTCCAATACATGTCCGGCCTTGCAAATACTATTAAAGTAGTATCCGGTGAAGAACCAGAACTCTTAATAGCAAACCTGGAAAATCCTGCAGACCTCAAGATAGAGGATGTGCAAACATACCTTCTGAATGAGCTCTACACTGTTTTCAGTGATGCGAATATAGAAGGATGGATGGCACATGGTTACGAAGGTGCCAGAATGATGCTCAACTTTGTTGAGAATCTCTGGGGACTTGAAGCTCTGACACCTGGACTTGTTACTGATGATATGTGGGACATGACCTACGAGACTTTCGTAAATGATCCGACGGTATCAGAATGGATGAAAGAAGTTAGCCCCTATGCCTATGAATCAACAACTGGCAGACTGATAGAGGTAATACGAACAGGGAACTGGGATCCTTCAAACACAGTCAGGAGTGCTCTGATAAATGAGTATCTTGACGCGGTGAATGAAAATGGTGTTACGTGCTGTCACCACACCTGTGGTAATCCTCTAATTGATGAGTTCATCCAGAGTGATATCGATTCTGGAAGGAGCCAGGTATCGCAGACAAAGATGGATACTTACAAGAAGATAATGGAAGAAACAAGAAATCCGCTTCCAAAATCCCCTACCCCAAGTAGCAAGAAGAGTTCAAGCAACACTGGAACTGAACTAAATGTTGTGGAAACAACTGGAAGAAACCAGACATCTTACACAGATTCTGGTTCAGGCGAGATTATGGAAGAAGAAGCATCCCTGAAATCACCTACTGAAGACAACTATGTCGAAGGATATGAAATGACAAGGGAAACTGTTGTTGATGAATCTGAAAGCAGCAGCTATTCCATATCAGGTTCTGACATAATGGCTTCATTCTTCGTGATTGCATTAGTTGGAGCTATTTACGTAGGATTCTGGAGAAGGAAACAGTTCTAAATTAGAAAATAGTGCCAGTGTAGTACTGGCACTTGAATTTTTTGAAACTTTGATTGGTTTACATATATTAATTTACATATTTTTATAGTAACTTTGCATATACATATCTTGTTTTATATACCCGGGTGTTCAAATATATACACAGTTAAGGGGGAACAACCAATGTGTAAAACGGGGGCAAGAGTATGCAAAAAAGGATATTCTTCATTTTAATGATACTTACCATATTTTCCGTATCGGGCATGACTGCTAGTGCCGATAACAGCCATTCGAACGACGGAAATAAAATATTCCTGAAAGCCGGTGAGATAGATACAGGAACTGCCCTTGATAATACAGAAACCGAGGCTCAAATAACCACAAGTTCAGCAACTGCTTTTTCGGATACAGAGGAAGAGTTCTACATTGTACAATTCACCGGACCTGTCCTGCCTGAATGGAAGGATGAAATTGAAGAAGCAGGAGCCACAATTTCCGACTACATCCCAAGCAATGCGTTCGTTATTAGAATGAGTCAATCTGAAAAGGAACAGGTAAACTCACTTGAATTCATCCAGTGGATAGGCGATTTCAAACCAGCTTATAAAGTAGCTCCCGGAATTACAGAATCTGAAAGCCAGATTCATTCTGTTTCAGCAAACATGTTTGCAGACCTGATAGTTGTGCTCTTTGACCCGAAAGACAATGCAAGGATAATAGCAGAGATAAATTCCATTGGTGGAAATGTACCCCAGGAATCTGAGACATCCTTAAGAGTCAAGATACCTGAAAATCGAATTAATGAACTTACTACTATTAACGGAATCTGCTGGATCGAAAAATATTCAGAACCTGTGCTTTCCAATGACGTGTCTGCCACTATCATGAATGTCAATCCTGTACACAACAACTACAGCCTCAAAGGAAATGGACAGATAATTGCCATTAGTGATACCGGGTTGGACACCGGTATTGATGATTCCTCCATGCATGCTGACATCAGTGGAAGGATTGTAGATATCATTGATTATTCAGATAATGGTGCAGCAGATTTTAATGGACACGGAACCCATGTCACCGGATCAGTACTCGGAAACGGAGCAATGTCAGGTGGACAGTATAAAGGAATAGCTCCCGAGGCAAGTCTTGTATTTCAAGGCCTGCAAAATGCAAATCAGAATTATTCCATGCCCCTAGATCTGGCCGACCTGTTTCAGGATGCTTATGGTAAAGGAGCACGAATTCACACTAATAGCTGGAGTTACGCAAATTATGATGGACTTTACACCATTCGTTCTCACCAGGTTGATGAGTTCGCCTGGAACCAACAGGATATGCTGATATTGTTCTCTGCAGGAAATTTTGGAGAAGATGCAGATTACAATGGAGTCGTTGACCCTGACTCGATCACACCTCCTGCAACCTCAAAGAACTGTATTGCAGTTGGAGCATCCGAGAACTACAGGGGCACTACTTTCGGAATTGGGTCATATACCCGATGGGGGGTGCGCTGGCCTTCTGATTTCCCAATAAATCCTCTGAAAGAGGACTATATAGCAGATGACATAGACGGTATCGCTGCATTCAGCAGTCGTGGACCAACAGACGATGGAAGGATCAAGCCTGATCTTGTTGCTCCGGGAACCTTTGTTGCTTCAACCAGGTCAAACCAACTTAACAGTTGGTACGACTGGGGAGGAATTGATCCCTATTACGCATACTCCGGTGGCACGAGTATGTCCACACCACTGGTCGCAGGATCTGCAATCCTGATACGGGAATATTACACTGACATCGAGCAATTCGAAAATCCGAGTGCTGCACTGCTTAAAGCGACCCTGATCAATGGTGCCCATGATATGACACCTGGACAATACGGAACTGCCGATACCCAAGAGATTCATGGCAGACCCGATTATTCACAGGGCTGGGGACTTGTGGACGTGGAAAATTCATTGTTCCCTGAATATCCCAAAGTAGTGACATATGTCGATTGGCAAAGCCTGGACATGTTTGATTCATGGAATGTAAGTTACGGTATTTTCAAGGGATCCGAGCCTGTGAGATCAACCCTTGTGTGGACTGATTTTCCAGGAGCTCCCTATGCCACTAAAACACTTGTAAACGATCTCGATCTGAAACTCTCCGGACCAAATGAAACATACTACGGAAATGGCGGAATCGAACCTGACAGGACAAACAATGTTGAAGGGGTCGAAATACGTGATCCAGCTTCAGGAAATTACACGATAACTGTTGATGGATATAATGTTCAACATGGTCCACAGAACTTCTCCCTGGTACTTTCTTTCACCTGTGATAACAATAATTTCCCTGAGAACAATTCGCACATCTCAAATAATGCAACCATAGTTTCAACAGATATTGTTCATCCTGCTGGTGTAAACATGAGTTCTGTTGTCATGAGAATTGATAACAGCCCTGTAACTTTCACATCCACCAGCATCCCCCATGGCCATCACATAGAATACAGTACGCCACAAGCTTATGCAAGTGGAAAACACGATGTTTCAATAACTGCTTCAACAGACAAGGGAACTGAATTTGCATACGATTGGGAATTCAATGTAAGAGCTAAGATCACCAGTTTCAGGTTTGAAGGAATTGCGCCAATAGTCAATGGCCTAATAAATGAAACAGAAAAGAAGGTAAACCTCACAGTTCCTTATGGAACCGATGTGACGGCACTGGTGCCAAGCATAGCACACACAGGAGCAAGTATATCGCCTAACACGGGAGCGGCACAGGACTTCACAAATCCTGTAACTTACACGTTAACGGCTGAAGATGCTACAACTAAGGAATACATAGTAACCGTGGATGTAGAGCCAAATACAGCTAAGGAAATTATCAGTTTCAGGTTTGAAGGGCTTGAGACAATAGTGAATGGAGCAGTCGATGAAGCTGCAAAGATGGTAAGCCTAACAGTACCTTACGGAACCAATTTGAAAGCATTGGTTCCAGCCATAACACACACTGGAGAAAGCATAACACCAAATACAGGAGTGACACAGGACTTCACAAACCCTGTTATTTACATGGTAACGGCTGAAGATGGTACAACTAAGGAATACAGGGTAACTGTGGATGTAGCACTAAATACAGCCAAGGAAATTACCAGTTTCAGGTTTGAGCAACTTGATACGGTAGTGTTTGGAGAGGTTAACGAAATAGAAAAGAAGGTAAGCCTTGCAGTGCCCTATGGAACAGATGTTACAGCACTGGTACCAACTATAGCACATACAGGAGAAAGTATAGCACCAAATACAGGAGTGGTACAGGACTTCACAAACCCTGTAACTTACATGGTGGCGGCTGAAGATGCTACCACACAAAATTACATAGTAACCGTGGCTGTAGCACCAAACACAACTAAGAAGATTACCAGTTTCAGTTTTGAAGGACTTGAGCCAATAGTGAATGGCGTGGTTGACGAGGGAGAAAAGAAGATAAGCCTTGCAGTGCCCCATGGAACAGATGTTACAACACTGGTACCAACCATAGGTCATACAGGAGCAAGTATATCGCCCAATACAGAGATGGCACAGGACTTCACAGAACCGGTAACTTATAGGGTAAAAGCTGAGGATGCTACCACACAGAAATACGTAGTGACAGTCAATATAGCACCAAATCCAGCTAAAGCGATAACTAGCTTCAAATTTGCAGGACTTGAACAGATAGTGTTTGGCGTGGTTGACGAGGGAGAAAAGAAGGTCAGCCTTGCAGTGCCCCATGGAACAGATGTTACAGCACTGATACCAACCATAGATCACACAGGAGCAAGTATATCGCCCAATACATGGATGCCACAGGACTTCACAGATCCGGTGACTTATAAAGTAAAAGCTGAGGATGCTACCATACAGAAATACATAGTAACAGTCAATATAGCACCAAATCCAGCTAAAGCGATAACTAGCTTCGAATTTACAGGGCTTGACCCATTAGTTACTGGGACAATAGACGAAGGAGCAAAGGCGGTAACTATAACAGTTCCTTATGGAACAAATGTCACAGCACTGGTACCAGCCATAAAACACACTGGAGAAAGCATAACACCAAATACAGGAGTGGCACAGGACTTCACAGATCCACTGGCTTACACAGTAACTGCTGAAGATGCCAGCATTCAGGAATACATTGTGACAGTCAGTGTAGCACCAAATACGGTTAAAGCGATAACCAGCTTCAAATTTACAGGGCTTGAACCAGTAGTTACTGGAGTAATTGACGAAGAAGCAAAGATGATAAATCTGACAGTTCCTTTTGGAACAAATGTTACAGCACTGGTACCAACTATAGCATACAATGGAGCAAGTATATCGCCCAATACAGGAGTACCGCAGAACTTCACAAACCCGATCAATTACACAGTAACTGCTGAAGATGCTACCACACAAAATTACATAGTGACAGTGAATATAGCGCCAAATACAAACACCATATCAACTCCAACATCCAGTAGCGGCGGTGGTGGAGGAGGAGGGGGCGGTGGCAACACCGGAGAGGAATTTGAGAATATCGCTTTCAAAGATGTAAGTACGATATTTGTAGGAAAGATTGCTATTGAATTTTCATTCAATGACAATAGCAATGATATCCGGTATATCAGATATGAATCACTGAAAAATGCCGGCAAAATCAGCACTACCATTGAAGTATTGAAAAATACATCTGCAATTGCCAATAAAAAGCCGGAAGGTATCATTTACAAAAATGTCAATATATGGGTAGGCAAGACAGGATATGCAACTGAGAAGAATATAGGGGATCCTGTGATCGGATTCAGGATTCATAAACGCTGGATAGAGGAAAATAGAATTGATACCCAGAGTATAACATTGAACAGGTTCAATGCCGGATCATGGCAGAGGCTGGAAACCAGAAATACAGATTCAGATGATATGTACATGTACTTTGAAGCACAGACACCCGGGTTCTCACCTTTTGCAATAACAGGCGAAAAATTGGAGGAAGAAAGTGACAAATCCAGTGGTAAACTCTTCTCAGATATAGAACTTGAAATTGCGGACCAGAGTGAAATAAACCCACCAGCAGCAAATGTGGAGAAAAGCATACCGGGATTTTCCGGAATATTTGCATGTATGGTCATATCCATTGCCTTCTTCCTGATAAGAAGGCGATAATCTTTTTTTTGAATGTCTACAGCAGTTCATTCATGCCTTCCTAATGCCTTATTTCACTGTCCTCAAACACATCCAGTCATATTTATAAGCGGTTATATATATCTTTAGGAATATACATTATACCCCTTAGTTGACATACCGGATGTATACATATGCATAAAAAATGTACAATTCTCCTTTCAATGCTATTGATATTCTCACTCACATCCCTGATCTCAGCGACAGCTATGGATAATACCAACGATAACAGCATGATCCTGCTGAGGACCGAATACATAGACACAAGTACGATTTCCATCCAGCAAGAACCATTCAATAGTCAGGCGACCATGAGTGCTGTAACCCAGGTTGCAGATGATCGCGAGAATTATTACATAGTACAGTTCAACGGCCCTGTGAATGATATATGGAAAGATGAGGTTAGAAATACAGGGGCTGCGATATTCAATTACGTACCAAACAACGCTTTTATCATCAGAATGAACTCCACTATCAAGGCGCAGGTATACTTATTGGATAATGTCAAATGGATCGGAGAATACAAACCATCATACAAGTACGTCCCTGAAATACTAGATGATGAAAATATTTATGCATCTGGTGCTAAAATGGAAACAAAGGATACATTCCACGTACTCCTTTTCTCTTCATCTGATAATGAAAAGGTCACATCCTCCATTGAGGCCATCGAAGGAGATATTCATTCCAATTCAGGAAATGTAATTAAAGTACAGATCCCAAAGGACAGGATCTATGATATCGCTTCAATCAACGGAGTCAGCTGGATAGAGGAATACACACAGCCAACTATCAAAAATGATGTTGCTGCAGGTATCATCAATGTGGACACAGTACTCAATAATTATGGACTGAATGGCAGTGGACAAATAATAGCTGTTTGCGACACTGGCCTTGATACCGGTGTGAATGACAATACAATGCATGCAGACCTGAGAGGAAGGATACTGAACATCACAGATCTGTCAAATGACGGAAGCTCTGCAGACCAGTTCGGCCATGGAACCCATGTAGCCGGTTCTGCACTGGGGAATGGCTTACTTTCAGGAGGACAGTACAGTGGAATGGCACCTGAGGCAGAACTGGTTTTCCAGGCAATTGGAAACGAAGGTTTTACCGTATACCCGCCAGATGATCTAAGTGATATGTTCCAGCCGGCATATGATGACGGTGCAAGGATACACACCAATAGCTGGGGAGGAGCTTACAGTGGAGAATATACCATAGAATCACAACAGGTAGACCAGTTCATGTGGGAACATCCTGACATGTTAATTCTTTTCTCAGCAGGTAATTCCGGAAAAGATTCAGACTCAAATGGAGTGACAGATAATGATTCAATGGGTTCACCATCAACTGCAAAGAACTGTCTTACTGTTGGTGCATCGGAGAATTACAGACCAACTATTACAGCCTACACTTATGGAAGCCTAATGCCCTCACTCTACCCCGCAAACCCGATAAAAGATGATTACCTTGTCAATGACATCAAGGGAATAGTTGCTTTCAGTAGCCGCGGACCAACCGATGACGGAAGGATCAAACCGGATGTCGTTGCACCAGGAACATTCATTGCATCCACAAGATCAAGTGTAACAAGTAATTCAGGATGGGGGATAATTGATGATAATTACATGTACATGGGTGGTACAAGCATGTCCACACCTATTGTTGCAGGGTCTGCTGCCATTGTGAGACAATACTATACTGATGTGGAAAATCTAAGCAGTCCAAGTGCTGCCCTGCTTAAGGCAACACTGATAAACGGAGCAATTGACCTCACCCCCGGACAACACGGCACAGGAGATCATCAGGAGATATCAGGCAGGCCAGATTATTCCCAGGGATGGGGACGAGTTGATATTGAGAATTCCATATTCCCAAAGTACCCTGAGGTTATCAAATATTTTGACAATATCCCGTTGAACACAACCGGCAGCATACCCAATAACTGGCCCGTGAACTATGGTTTTATCGATGAGAATAAAACATTCAGAACAACACTTGTATGGACAGATTATCCGGGAATACCCCTTGCGGATTCACAACTGGTAAACAATCTTGACCTCATTGTTTTCAGCAATGGGAGTACATTTTATGGAAATGGAGCCCCGGATACAAGCAATAATGTGGAAGGTATAGAATTAATAAACCAGGGAAATGGAAATTATACAATATCAGTAAACGGTACAGCTGTGCAGCAAGGTCCCCAGAACTATTCCCTTGTAATGTACTTCACATGTGATATCGATGAATTCCCACAAAATGGCACATACACAGAGAACGGTACAACTGCTGTATCCATGAATCTTACCCATCCTGACGGAGTTAAGCTCAGCTCAATAAACATGACGATAGATGAATCATCTGTCACCTATACCCATGATGAGACAGAGGGTGGATACAGGATAGAGAATCTGACAGGACAATCTTATGCTGAAGGTTACCACAGTGTTTCTGTAACTGCCCTGACAAACCTGAGTCGGGAATTCACTTACGACTGGAGATTTTACGCAAATGTTGAAGAGAATGTGATAAGCATTCAGGAACTGTACGAAAATGCAGTCATACAAGACCAGAGCATCGACATCAACATAAGTAACAGGAAACTCTGCGACATCTGGTATAATGTTGACAATGGGAACAATTCCACAGCCATCAATGCATTTTCCATCAATGGTACTTTGAATCTTGATGAAGGAGCTCATAATATCACAGTTTTCGCACGTGACATCACAGGCAGCCTTAATTCCACCATGGTGAACTTCACAGTATTTACAAGCTCACCCACAATAAATTCACCCACATCGGGAAGCATATTCTACCTGCCACAGAATAGTATTTACGTCAATGGGAGTGCAGGCATTGCGACCAATGTATCCGTGTATGTAAACGGCGTTATCAGCAATGCGTCATATCCAGTTTCAAACACTCTTTTCAGCATCCCTGATGTACCCCTATCAAATGGATCGAACACAATAAACATTTCATCCTCTTTCAACAACTCCCTGACTGAGTACTTCAGCCCAAATACCACATTCCAGGTAATCCTTGGTGAAACACTGGATACAAGTGAAAATATGATAATACAGGTACCAGGATGGCAGAGTAGTGCAAGTGACCCCGTAATTGATTTCAATATCTCAGGAGAGATAAACAATATACCGGACAATATTTCTGTTGCGCTGATTAATGCTAACCCACCAAACCTTGGAAGCATTCTAGCAGGGCCTTCAATTGATATCAGGGTCCTGAATGGATCGGACCCAAATTATTCATACCAGTTCGACCAGAACGTATCCCTGACTCTCGGATACGAACCCGCTCTCGTAAACAATACAGACAAACTGCTTGTCGCATGGTATGACCCTGAGGAAGAAGCCTGGACCCCATTCAGGAGTACTGTTAACATTACAGCAGAAACAGTAACTGCAAATATAACCCATCTGAGCATCTATGCGCCGATCGAAGACAATACTGCTCCGCTTATCAGCACCCTCACAGGTTCAAGCAGTACATCCACGGTTACACTCTCATGGCAAAGTTCATCCGACACCAACCATACAGAAATCTGGAGAGGAGGCACATTCCTTGCAAACACCAGCAGCTTGCAAACTATTGACAGCGAACTTTCTTCTGGTACTTCATACGCTTACAGCCTCAAACCTGTTGATTATGCAGGCAACATAGGAAACTGGTCAAATATAACAATAACAACCAGCACACAGACGACAACAACAAGCTCCGGTGGTGGAGGCGGCGGTGGAGGAGGAGGCTCTACTGGAGAAGATTTCGATAACATAGAATTCAAAGATGTGCTCACCGTTTACGCTGGAAAGGATTCGATAACGGAATTCATTTTCGATGGCGAAGAGAGTGATATCCTGTATATCAGGTATCTATCACTGAAGAATTCAGGAAAGATCAGCACCACCATCGAAATACTGAAAAATACCTCTTTACTTGCCGACACCCCTGCCCCTGGAACAGTGTACAGGAACCTGAACATCTGGGTTGGCAAAACAGGATATGTCAATGAGGCAAATCTCAGAGATCCTGTTATCGGATTCAGAGTAAAAAATGAATGGATAGAGAATCAAAATATCGACCCTTCGTCTGTAACGCTCAGAAGGTACAGTGAAACTAAATGGGAAAAACTTGCGACTATTGAGACTGACTCTGATGAAGAATACTCTTACTTTGAAGCAAAGACGCCAGGTTTCTCCCCATTTGCCATAACAGGCAAGTCACTGACAAAAGCTGCAAGCGAAGAACTTGATGAAAGTGGTATTACCATAGATGAAACGGATGATACGGGGTCGAATATAGTTGACAGCGAAAATGAAGAAGAACTCCCTGCAAAGAATATACCGGTAATTCAACCTGCGTTTACTATATTGATACTGCTGGTTGTCGGGCTTCTGAGAAGACAGCAAAATTAATATTAAACTGCTAACCTTTAAGGGCTGGAGATATTCAAATTGAAAGGAACAGTCCTTGGCATAGAGGGTACCGCATGGAATCTCAGTGCAGCCATAGTAAATGAGAAAGACCTGATCGCAGAGGTTACAGACACCTACAAACCTGCAACTGGTGGTATCCATCCCCGTGAAGCTGCACAGCATCATGCAAAATATGCTTCATATGTGGTAAGAAAGGTCCTTGAAGAAGCGAAGGAAAAAGGCGTAGATGTACAGGATATAGATGCGATCTCATTCTCACAGGGACCTGGGCTTGGAGCCTGTCTACGTACAGTCGCAACCGCAGCCAGGATGCTGGCCATAAGCCTGGACAAACCACTCATAGGCGTGAACCATTGTCTTGCACACATAGAAGTGGGACGATGGAAGACACCTGCAACTGATCCGGTCACGTTATACGTAAGCGGAGCAAATTCCCAGGTACTTGCATACAGACGAGGCAAATACAGGGTATTTGGTGAAACACTGGATATAGGACTTGGAAATGCATTTGACAAGTTTGCAAGGAATGCAGGCATCAGCCATCCCGGTGGGCCTAAGATAGAAGAACTTGCCAGGAAATCTACAAATTATATACCCCTGCCTTATGTTGTCAAAGGCATGGATTTTTCATTCTCAGGACTTTCAACGGCAGCAAGCGAAGCCCTCAGAAAACACTCCCTTGAAGATGTATGTTATTCACTTCAGGAAACAGCCTTTGCAATGGTTGTGGAAGTAACGGAACGTGCACTTGCACATACAGGTAAGAATGAAGTATTGCTTGGTGGAGGAGTAGGTGCCAACATGCGACTTCGGGAAATGCTGGATATAATGTGCGATGAGCGTGGAGCTTCATTCTATGTTCCTGAGAAAAGATTCATGGGAGACAATGGAGCAATGATAGCCTACCTTGGTCTTTTGATGTATGATTCAGGGAACATAATAGAAATAGCAGACTCACATGTAAATCCCAATTTCAGACCGGATGATGTTATGGTCAACTGGATAGAAGACAATCAACAGGAGAAGGAAGATGTATCTAACTAGTGGTGCCGAAGCTACCGTAAAGCTGGAAGATGATATTATCATCAAGGAAAGGGTCCCTAAAAGATACAGGCTCTCAGAACTTGATGAGAAGATAAGGAAAGAGAGAACAAGAGCTGAAGCCCGTCTGATATCCGAAGCAAGAAGACTGGGAATACCAACGCCTGTGATCCGCGATATTGATAACTACACAATTAAAATGCAATATATCGATGGCCCACCCTTAAAACATGTCATCAACGATAAGCTGAGCGAGCAACTGGGAGAGCTTGTTGGAAAACTGCACATGGGAGGAATTATTCACGGAGACCTGACGACCTCGAATCTCCTGTTCTACAATGAAAGGATATACATGATAGATTTCGGACTGGCATTCATGAACTCAGGTATAGAGGCAAGAGGTGTGGATATACACGTGCTTTTCCAGACATTCATAAGCAGCCATCATGACCATGAATCGCTTACCGAGGCATTCTGTAAAGGATACAGACATGCTTTCAGTGAAGCAGATGAAGTGCTTGAGAGAGTTAAGGAAATAGAGAAACGAGGAAGATATGCGTAAGATAGTTTTTGTTACAGGAAATAAGGGCAAGTTCAGTGAAGTTAAGGACATACTGGCATCAAAGGGAATTGAAGTTATCCAGAACAAAGACGGATATCCTGAAATGCAGGAGGATGAACTAGAGCCTATAGCTGCCTACGGTGCCAAGTTGACAGCTGAAAATCTGGGAATGCCTGTGATGGTCGATGATTCCGGACTTTTCATAAAAGCACTTAACGGGTTTCCAGGGCCTTATTCCGCATTTGTGGAGAATAAGTTGGGAAACCAGAAAGTGCTAAAACTCATGGAAAATGAGGAGGACAGGGCTGCCAGTTTCAAATCAGTAATTGGCTATTGTGAACCAGGGAAGGAACCATTGACTTTTACAGGAACAGTTGACGGAAATATAGATTTCGAGGAAAAGGGAAGCGGTGGTTTTGGTTACGACCCTATCTTTGAGTACAAAGGAAGAACCTTTGGGGAATGGGGAGATGAAGAAAAGAATAAGGTCTCACACCGAAGACGAGCCCTTGACAAGTTCCTTGAATGGCTGCAATAGATCCAAAAGGATCAAAGCACAAAGCGAAAGGTTCCTCAGAGATACCAGAGGGATAGACACAATCGCCCTGAAAATGGTATTCTACCTTGCCATTACAGGGACTATTTTATTCCTTGTGACGGTTTCATGGGGCAATGTGTCCCCATTCTTTGAGAAGGTCCAAACCGATGAACAGGTCAAAGACCTTGCTGTCGAATTATTATCAATTCAGAATGGGTATGCCAGAGACTTGAGAGACAGTACAGCCGTTCAGGGATCCACCTGTACCGTTAAGGTCACACTACCGGAAAGTGTCAGGTTTCTGTCAATGGGAGTTGACCCTGACCCGGATTCAGACGGTAACCTCACAAACTCTGGTTGGATTGTTGAGAACAGCACCATACTTGTCCAGTATAACAACGGAGAGAAGAATCGTTTTTTGATCAAGGAGAACATTCAGTTCAGAAAAGGGAATCTGAGCCAAAATGATAATTGGAACCTGTATTCTTCCAAAGGATACGATAATATTGGAATCGTGATCGAAAACCCTGTAAAGGGAGATTTCATATTCGAGTTTGTTTACGATGCCAGAGGAAAGTATACAATATCACATTTCTGATGTAAAAGATTAATAGCAAAATAGTGTATGCGGCTGATTATATCAGTACCGCAGAGAGATGAACTTCTTGTCAAAGTATGCACCAGGAGTTGTGAAATCAAATACAACAAGAGCACCAGCTTCGGGTCTCACCTGGAATGAGACCTCAGTCCTTGGTGGCAGACCTTCATAATCGTCATCATCGAGCCCGAAAACCTTTCTGATGTCAACAACTACTTCCATGATGTCCCCCGTCCTCAATACCGGTTGTGTTGCCTTGAAAGTACTCTGGTCACGTATCCTTACAGGTTCAACAGAGAAATACTCAGCCGTAGGTTTATGCACTTCATCGTTTTTCTCGATGGAGTCATAACGCACGTTGGCCACATGTGCACCATCTGAAAGATAGATGATCAGCTGAGAAAGGTCAACATCCTCACTTCCCGGACCAAGGGACATAGATATGTGAAGCTTGCTTATCTCCCCATACTCCTGTGTACCATTAACAGTAATTGTACCGGTGGTACTACTGGTGCTGTCACTCACAGTAAAATTGTAAGTGCCTTCGGAACTAAAGCGAGATTCATAATAAGAACCGGAAGCAATAGAACTATTTACCCCATCTACCGAAATATCGAATGAACCAGAAGATGATAGCCATTCCACCATTCCGCCTTTGTAGCAGGTTAGATTGGAACTGGAAAGAACACCATCATTCACTGTTGCAGTAGAATATATAGCACGTTCTCCGTCAACACGATCAACACGCAGATTCGAGGCAACTTCCCTTGTGGTTTCCTGTCCGGTCTGGGAAGCTTTTTGTTGTAAAACACCTGAGGTCTTAATCAAAAGCGCAGATGCTACAGCAGCCACTAAGACCATTGAAATGAATATGATCAAGGTACCTATACCTACCTGTGCACGGGTGTCCCTGTGCATTGCCATCTTCTGATTTGCTTTCGTGCTATTCCCTCATCAAAATTGTAGCAATCGTGTAACAGAAATATATACTATTTTATACTATATTAATCCTGTTATTTAATAACTTTTATAACTCATATTAAGAACAACAAAACAGACACAGGTACTTCCTGTGCAAGCTGCCATCAAAGATAATAGTACATATATAATATTTAAAATATCCCCATATAACAGCACACTAATAACAAAAATACATACATATTCCAGGCGAAACCTGCAATTATATCTCTATAAGTATGGCCCGGGCCGGTGAAGCATCACATCCGATCAGTTTGAGAGGAAAGCAGATGAACTCATAAATTCCCCCTCTTACTTCAGCGAGGTCCAGATTCTCAATGATACAAACATCGTTTTCCAGAAGCAATTTGTGATTAGAAAGACCAGGATCAGAATCTACTGAAAGAGTATCTATCCCCACCGTTCTAAACCCGTATTCCAGTATCCATTGACCTACTGTTTTATCAAGACCTACGGTGAGACCATGGATATCGGAATATACTGGTTCAAAACTATGCATAACCGTTTTGAGCAACAAAATATCAATTTCAGCGTTCTTATACACATCTGAACTTTTGAAACAGGATTCCAGATCATCACGTGAAATGTCCTTTTCCATATAACTCAGATCAAGTACAACTGCCCTGCCTAAAAAATGGTCAATTGATACCATATCAATGCTTGCCCCATCCTTTAGGATATGAGACGGTGCATCGATATGAGTACCTGTATGAGTTCCGATACCTACTTTTGATACAGCAAAACCATCTTTGTCAATGGAGAAGACATTTTCAATTGAAGGTTTTGGATCACCTGGATAAACAGGCATATCCGAAGAAATACCAACTGAAATATCAATAATTCTCCGAACCATGATAGTGCCTTGCTGAATACTGCAGAATTATTTCGACTATTCCAGGAAACGAAGGGAATTATTCAGAACAGATTCAGCCTGTGATTCTGTTAGACCGGAACCCATTGCCACCTTTCTTGCAAAGTCACGGGTTATAAGATTTCCCGGGCTATGCGTATCCGTGTCAACAATAAGTGTAGCACCAAGCTCCATTCCAATCTTTGCCACATATCCGTTTGTCCGGTTATGCCCGTTTCTTGCAGTTATCTCCAAGCATACATCATTTTCAATGGCTTTTTCGACCTCATCTGCTGTAATAAAACCCGGGTGAGCAAGAATATCAACATCTTCACATTCAACTGCAGCCGCATTTGTACCCGGCATAACAGGCTCGTTTATGGTCTCGCCATGGACCACTACAACTTCGGCACCCATTTCCTTTGCCATTGCTGCCAAAGGTGCGATCTTACGTGGAGGAACATGAGTTATCTCCACACCTGCAAACACCCTGATATCAAGTTCATCTTCCAGGTACTTGGCTTTTTTAACATTGCTAACCACGTGCTCCACGTTAGAGAAATCAACGTGGTCAGTTATGCCAATGGCTCTGTAACCATGCACCACTGCCCTTCTTACAAGTTCACTTGGGATCAATTCACCATCACTGAAAATGGAATGAGTATGCATATCTATCATGATAACACCTTACCAGAGCTTTGCAAAAATAATTACTAGAAATAACAGACCTGTCTATGCACTACAGATACATAAAACCATTCGTAAGAATACGGATGAAATTTAACAAGGAAATTAATCAAAGACTCTTATATGCCCTTGCGATGTTCTTTATAACACCATCATGCTCTGCAGGAAAACGGTCGACTGTAAAAATCCTAAGAGCCTCATGATAGCAGGAAACCGCTTTTTCGATGTTTTGCTCCTTTTCTTCGATCGTGGACATTTCAAAATAAGCATTACCCAGGTTGTTCTTGGCAGTTGCATACTCCATTGGCCGTGAATCTATGGTGAATACCTCAAGAGCGTTATTGAAGGAAATTATCGCATTGCTTATGTTTTCCTCCGCATCCCCGAATTCTGATAGCTCAAGATATACATTCCCCAGGTTATTCTGTACACCGGCATATTCCACAGGATACACATCTTCCCTGAAAACACGCAGAGATTCACCATAGAATTCGATAGCTTTGAAAAGGTCAGCTGAGTTATTTTTGGAGTTTCCTCTTTTTCGATATGCATTTCCAAGCTTATTGTTTATAGAAGCAAAATACAGAGGATTACTTGCTATTGAATAATACTCAAGTGATGTATCATAAGCCCCTATAGCATTCTTAAGATCATCATCCTGATCCCTGACTGCATAAAGCCTCAGGTAAGAATCACCCACACCATAGTGAATCAGAGCATATTCCTCTGGATTATTCTTGCTGTCAAAAAATACCAGAGCCTGATCATAGGCACTTAAACTGTTCTTGAGATTTACTGATGCATTATCATGGAAAGACATTTCATAGTATGTTCTCCCCCTATGGTAATGGTTCAGGCCATATTCCGCAGGATACTCATTTGAAGAGATCATACCAAATACGCTATTATAGGTATCTATTGCCTGTCCGAAGTCATTCTGATCGCGAAAGTCATCAGCCTGCTGCCAGAGTGAATCAATCTCATCTATAGTCTTTTGCTTCTGCGCATAGTCACTAAAAGAGTAAAAACCAGCACCCATTACAATGATTGCTACAAAAAGAAGAGCAAGTCGCCCGGCAGGTCCTTTTGGAACAATACTTGTTAGTGACATATGATCGAATACTCCTGAATAAAAATATAGGATTAAGCCAGTCAAAAACCGGCTTAAAGAAGTTATTACAATGAAGTATTCACTTATATAAAAAAAGAAATTACTTGCAACAATTAATATAAAAGTGGATGTGATGATCAATCCTCTTTTGGTTTCACAACTTCGGCAAACGCAAAATTAGGTTTTACATCCTTTATCTTGATTTTTACATTGTCCCCAAGCTCAACATCTTTCACAAAAACAACAAAACCATCAATTGTTACTGCACCGTCTCCGCTTGAACCAATTTCAGTGATCTCTACATCAAATTCATTACCACGTCTTAAAGGAGCACTGAGGAACTTCTTTCCTATGATATATATCTCAGCACTTTGTGAACGGGAAGCTTTGGGGGAATAGGAACGTGTGAACGCAAAATTACGACTTACCTTATCAAAGAAACCCTTGAACATATCACCCTCAAACACCTTTACAACAAAATGTCCACCAGGTTTGAGGATCTTTCTGGCACACTCAAGAGCAGAAGTAGTAAGATCGATTGATCTGGCATGATCAAGACTCCAGTTACCGGAAAGATTGGGAGCAGCATCACAGATAACTACATCGGCACCTTCCTGTCCAACCGTTTTTAAGATCTTCTCGATGGTCCTGTCAGCAGTAATGTCACCCTTTATGGTCTCAATTCCTTCGATCGGAAGAATACGTTGTAGATCAACACCAACAATGCGGCCTCCAGAAAGTTTTTTTGCAACCTCCAGCCATCCACCTGGTGCCGCGCCGAGATCTACCACGGTGTCCCCTTCTTTTATGACCTCATGCTTTTCGTTTATCTGGAATAGTTTGTAAGATGCTCTTGAACGATAGCCTTCTTCCTTAGCTCTCCAATAATAAGTGTCTCGCCTGTCATCCTTATTCCGGGAATGACTTCCTCGCCTGCCTTTTGCCATATGAACTACCAGATAATACCCAAACATCAAATATCTTGTGCCGCTCTTAAATGCTCAAGTTTTTTACTCAGAACCTGCAAATCATCCTCTGCCACCTCTATTCCTTCTGGAAGCCAGAAATCATAATCATAGTAAAGATTCAGCAATTTGCTATATTGGGCCTCAAGTGATGAAAACTCAGAAGCACTGATCCGTAAACCCTGCAATGAATCGACCTTTTCTTCAAGATCTACCGCCTTAGTTTTAATATTTGCACAAAAGCGCTTCGAAACACTGCTAAGATCTACTTCCCTCTTTGACAGCTCAAGTACATCTATTACTTCACTTAATTCAAAGGGGATGTCAGGAAATGCATTTGGGCCCGGTATACAATACAGGTTCTCATTTTGTTCAATACCAACGACCTCCTCACAGCTTACTATTTCCAGTACATGTTCAGCCAGGGATTCCTTGCATAATTCTCCAATGTATTCAGGAGAAGAAGGTTCTTCCCTCTTTGTGAAAGAAAGCTCTTTTACAACCAGCTCTATCTCATCGAGTGTCAGAGCGCCCAGAGCGTCTATTATTCCTGAAAGTTCTTCTTTTGTAAGCATCTGATCACATATTATAACTTATATCTTCTGGAAAGAAAGACCTGCCTTAGCACATCTTCAGAGGCATGCTTCTCCACACGTATATCAACAGGAGAGAACAGCAGCGGAATATCCACATCAATATCCTTGATGATAAGATTCGCAAGGTTCTGATCGCCACCTATTACGAGGTAATCAAAATCAAATTCCAGATTATTAATGAGTTCTCCAAGAGATTCCCGAACCTTGTCTGCATGATGAACTATTTCCTCATCCCTCAGGCGTTCAAAACGTCTCTGGCTGAACCCACCTTTACCGTGTTTGGATTTTACATTGCTTCTTATCAGTTCATAGGAATCCAGATGTCTTGAATCCAGTGAATATGCTACAAAAGATTCACCTGCATGAGCTAGTAAAATGCAAATTGATAGTTCTTTTGACAGCAGACCAAGGAGTTGTTCGGTATTGAAAGCCGTACCCTGCAACCATTTAGAGGTTTCCACGGGTAGTGGAGGAATAATGACCTCATTCACCAGACTATCGCGATCATGAAAAAGTACAAAACCATTTTGAGAATCGATCTTTTCCAGAAGGTGTAAAGTATCGGGGTCGATGTATTTTTCTACAGGATCATTTCCAAAAATACCTGATACCGAACTCCCATTACAGACATACAGTGTCAGCAGTGTTTCTTCAGGAGACCTAAGCGAAGAAAGGGTTGACACATAGTCCTGCATCCTGCGAATAGACAACATATCCACATGACTGAAAGATAAATGGTCGAAACTATTTTCTTTGTTTTTCTCAATTTCATGCTCAAGTGTGCTTATTCGAAATCCTGCCGCATTGAGAGCTTCCTCTGCATCCTGTTTTGCAGCCACAGCTTTTTTTTCATTTGCAGCGCTCTTCTCGAACTTCGTGCGAAGGGTCTTATTATCGATCTCAAGCTCAACTATATGAGATTGAAGGTGATCTATTTGTCCTTCAAGTTTTTCCTTTCCGGTATACTTGTTGAAGAGATAATTAACATTTTCAACGACTTTTTCCTTCTTTGCCATTCTATGTGAAATAGACATCTACTAAATAAAAAATCTCCCATTTAACACCGCATACTATCAAAATATATAAATATAGATTATACATATTGAAGAGACTGTGACCATCTTATGAAAAAACTAACAGGAGTATTACTTAGTATTTTGCTTATAGCAACCCTTGGAATGGGTTGCATTGAATCGACCGGAGAGGCTACCAGTGAATCTGGAGACATAACCATCGGAGCACTTTTACCACTTACAGGCAATCTTGCCTCTATCGGTGAATCAAGCCAGACAGCAGTTGATGTTTCAAGTAAGGACATTAATGATTATTTCTCAGGACTTGGTTCAGGGAAGAATGTGAAAGTGATCGTTAAGGATACAGAAAGTGACCCTGAAAAGGCTCTGGAACAGCTCAAGGAACTTGATGAGATGGGAGTGAAGATCGTTGTCGGTCCGCAGGCAAGTGAAGAGGTAGAAGCTGTCCTGCAATATGCAACAGACAATAATATCATTCTTCTGAGTACTGGGTCAACGGCTCCTTCTTTAGCAATTCCTGACGATAATCTGTTCAGGCTTGTACCTGACGACACAAATCAGGGAATGGTTCTGGCTACACTCATGGAAGAAGAAGGAATCAGTGCTGTCATCCCAATGTACAGAAACGATGTATGGGGCAACGGACTCTTTGAAGAAACAAAAAAGAATTTTGAGTCTCTTGATGGCGTAGTACTTGAAAGTATTGCATACGAAAATGACAATGCTGATCTTTCTGCAGAAGTAGAATCATTGAACGATATAGTAACATCAGCCACCTCAGAATATGGCGAGGGGTCTGTAGCTGTACTTCTTTGCTCCTATGGAGAAACAACAGAGATATTCACTTTAGCTCAGAACTATCCTGCTCTGTCAGCGGTCAACTGGTATGGCAGTGATGGTATAGCACTGAACGAAGAACTGGTCAACGATAACAATGCGGCCGCTTTTGCTGCAGCAACCAATGTCAAGGCACCAGTATACGGATACGTTGGAGAGAATGACAGATACCAGACAGTTGGGTCCAGAATCGAGGAAGAGCTTGGAAGAGTTCCTGAAACTTACGCATTGTCTGCATATGATGCACTCTGGATAGCTACATTTGTAGACCTGGATGCCATCACAGAGAATGATGAAAGTACAAAACTGGCAATGGATACCCTATCTGAGACATATTTCGGCATCACCGGATGGACAAAGCTCGATGAGAACGGAGACAGAGAACATTGGGACTATGACATCTGGACAATCACTGAAGAAGATGGAACTTACCAGTGGGAACTTTCTGCAAGGTACCTCTGCCACTCTGGAATTTCATGGTTGTGAAATTGAGAAGATATTGAAAACTCTATTTGTTGAAAAAATGGTGGTGTATTAACACCACACATTTACTTTTTTATTTTTTAGATTCGTTTTCTCTTTTAGATTTATTTTCAGATTCCCTTTTTATACACCCTCAAAATACTCAAAAGCATCAATTATGTCAAGATAAACACCATCGAATCCTGCATCTATTACCTTATCAAGATACGCATCTTCGCTTCCGTAAATGACTGATTGCCACCCCTCGCCCCAGTACAGCACCTTATAGTTCCCCTCCCAGTCAGGATTCTCAGCCTCAAGCCATGATGGTGGAGTTCTTTCCCAGGAATCGCTCCAATAGTAGCGATAATCCTCAGCCTCCCCGATACTCATATAGGCAACGACCAGCCGTGAACCACCATTGGATTTTGTTTTGAGCATTGATAATTCATCCACTGTCAAGCTGATATCATCATAGAACATATCTATTATCAACAGGTCGTAATCGGTTTCCTGCAGTGATTTCAAGAAATCCCCACGCTCATCGAAGTTCCCGGGATCTATAATATACAGGAAATTCCCGATATCTGAAAGCGACAACACATCCCCGGAATTTACAGCGAAGGGCACTGCGGGATAGGATGGGATAGAATCAAGTCCTCTGCTGTCAGCAGCAAATGAGATATAACCTCTGGCGGCTGAATTTTGATAGGAACTATCAACGAATGTTTTGTCCCAACAATAATCCGTTACAAGCACTGAGATACCATTTTCTTTTGCCATATCAAGCAGGGCAAGCATTTCATCGGTATTCTCATTTGGTGTTACTTCGTTGTCATTTTCATAACCAAAAAAGAGATCTTCCCTGCCAACACCATCTATTGCTGCGAGGTATTCCTCTGATACCTGATGAGCATCCACCGTTTCTATCAATAATTCCTGTCCGTTCTGTGGAATTACTATAAAATCGGGATTCTTTTGTTTTGAGTAGGTGCTGATGTCAATAACGAGTTCACGCATCTCCTGACGGTAATCCGGATCCTCAATGAACTCTTCTTCACCCGCGGAAACCTGTGATATTGGAGCTTCATCAACCCCTGACGGAACACCATCATTCATACCAAAACAGCCACATGAAAGTATGAAAAGTGAAATGAACAAAAGTGATAATGACTGTTTCAGGCTCATGTGAATATATCTGACAGGACTCTTGATTAAGTTTAGCAAATGATTGAGAGATTAGCAGACATTGCTAATTTTAGCAGTATCTCCTGAACTCTTGTAATCCGGATTGAACCATGCCATTGGGATATCAGCCTCAAAAGTCCCATCATCCCTGAGTATCCTTTTCTCCATTCTCCCTTCTTCAACAAAGCCGAGCTTCTTATAGAACTCGACGGCTCCGGAGTTGCCTTCCTTGGCTACCAGTTCCACCCTCAGAATATGTGGGTAATTCTGCTTTATCTCTTCAAACAAAGCAGTGAAAAGCCCCTTACCAATCCCTTTCCTCTGGAATGAAGGGTGCACAACGATTGTGAGATGACCCAGAACATGCGAAAATACAGCAACACCTGGTCTTCTAGTATGCAGCTCCGCCACGATCTGCCTGGTATCAGTGTCTTCAGCAACCAGGATTATACCGTCTGCAAGGCTGTTGTTCATGAACTTGTCCACGTATTCACCTGTGATCTCGTGAGCCTTCCTGAGAATGCCACCGGAATGCGTGGCAACCTCTTTGTAAAGGGAAAGTATCCGAGACTTGTCAGATGAGTTTGCTTTTCTTATCCTTATTTGTTCATCCATGTTGTACAGCCTCTTTACACGTTGTTTGTAGGGGCTATTACAAATGCAGACTAATATAAGTATTGTAATTTTGTTTGCAGATATAAGTAATATCAGGAGAAGTAAAAATAGTATTAAAAATAAAAAATGAGGAACTAAGTCCTCATGTATGGGAAGGGAGGAAAATAACTTAAATCTAATTTACTTCCACGGTCTTCTGGTGAGCGGTCACAACATCATCCTGATCCATGACGATGCTACCATCTGATATTGTGTAGGGTATGCTCTCCTTTGGATATGCCACACATCCTCCCTGAATACCGTCACCACTTGCGGCATCAAAGACCGTGGCACAAGCATCACAGACCAGCACATCATCTTCAAGTGTGAACCCTATGGACCCACATGGAGGACATACATTGGAGCGGACAATTATCTCGCCATCAAGCTTGTAGGCCATGACCGCCACCTCCCCGATATCGGTGTTCACCTTGAAGTGAACATTGGTGTTCTTTTCAACTGAGCTTAAGGGTATGGATACAGTATCACCGCTTACCTGAGATTCTATCCATGTTCCCTTTACTGAACCGGACGGTCCTGCAGAAGCAGAATCCTCAGTGCCTATACACCCCAATACTGAAAGGGATACCACTATTGCCAACAAAGATACAATGACCAATTTTCTATTCATAATATTACTCCCGATTTTTACTTATGATATTTAATCCTGGAATTTATTCCTGAAATTCATTCCAGAATTGATTCCTTAATGTTACCGTCCTGAATCTCAATGATCCTGTCAGAATGTGCAGCAAGCTCACTGTTATGGGTTACCATGATAACTGTCATCTCAGAGGTCAGCGACTTTAACAGGGATATTATCTTAGCACCTGTGACTGCATCCAGCGCACCTGTAGGTTCGTCTGCAAGCAGTATCTTTGGTTTCATGACAACGGCTCTTGCAATAGCCACTCGCTGCTGTTCACCACCACTCATTTCCGAGGGCTTATGGTCCATCCTGTGGGACAAACCTACCCTTTCCATTGCACTTGCGACCATACCACCATCATCCTCACCTGCAAAAACCAGGGGAAGAGCAACGTTCTCATAAGCTGTAAGTGAAGGGATGAGGTGGAACTGCTGGAAGATGAAACCTACAGCCTTGCGCCTTAGCTCGACTAGTTCCTTCTGGGATCTGCCGGTGATGTCAGTACCATCCAGAATGATGCTTCCGCCTGTGGGACGGTCCAGCATACCCAGCAGGTTCATAAGAGTCGTTTTTCCAGAGCCGGACTGACCCATGATGGAGACGAACTCACCCGCCCTGACGTCCATGTCGATACCATGTAGAACCGCCACCTCATTGGAGCCCAGGTTGTAGTTCTTCATCACGTTTCGTACCTGTATTACATTGGTATCATCAGACACTTCTCAGCACCTCCGCAGGATCAATTCCAAGAGCTTTCTTTGCAGGAACAAGTGAAGCCACCATTCCGGTAAGCGTACAGATAGCCACAACCGGAAGCAGGATATTCCACATGGGATCAGGTGTTACCCCTACCAGTATGGGAGCTGCAACGAACGAAGCCAGTGTTCCTATCAAAAACCCAATGCTTCCTCCCACAACTCCGATGATCGCACCTTCAAGGAAGAGCATGGAAACTACCTGGATGTCGCTTGCTCCTATGGCACGCATGATACCTATCTCCTTGAGTTTCTCGTTGACTGAGGCAAGCATTGTGGAACCAACCGTCAATGTGCTCACCAGCAGGGTAATTATGGAGACTGCCATTGCAGAGGAGCGGCTGTGGTCGATCATTGCCATCTCATTCTGTACTATCTGGCTCATTGCCCTAGCTTCCATACCAGGTAAAACACCTTCTATCTGTGTACTCATATCTTCAACAGGACAGGCGTTACACAGAGCTCTCACTTCCAGACTGCTAACTTTCCCTTCCCTTGAAAGCAGGTACTGTGAGCTTGCAAGTGGAAGTATCACATAGCTATCCTCGTTACTACCCGTGCTCTCTATCACACCAGCGACCCGAACATCCATGGTGATATTGCCCTTGCTAAGGGTGATCATCGAACCTTCTTCAAGCCCCAGAGGACCGCCTATGTCCGAGCCTACCAGTACTTCGGTCTGCCCGGCATCTTCTGTGGATAACCAGTGACCCTGAATATTCCACCATGACTTGAGAGATCGCTCCTGCTCAGGGTCGACGCCCATAACAACAACAGAAGCGTCACCAATTTCTGCAATCCCATACAATCGTGGTGCTACAACCGACAGGCTTGTACTATCCATGATGGTATATATTCGGGATATTTCCGATTCTTCAATGTAATTCTCACCTGCATACAATGAGCCCATGGAACTGTAACCATCCACCAGAGGAATGGATTCTATTTTGGGCCTGACTATTATATTCGCACCGAAGCGGTTCGATTCCTCATATAGACCTTCCGTTGCTGCGGAAAATGTGGTGACCACGGCTACAATGGCTGTAGCGGCTACGACCACGCCAAGCACGGCTACCGCAAGTTTTGTCTTACGACGGAAGACATCCTTCAATACTAAAGAGTGTAAACGTATTCTATTACCCCCATACCTAAATTAGTGATTATTCATTTCACTTTACATCCAGTGTAAAGCACTACATTTTACAATAAGTGTAAAGCAGATTAACTTTACGCCTGGTGTAAAGCAAAGATGTGCCTTTGAAAAACAGGAGCTCACAAAATTTATATGGCTTTACAGCAGTTGTAAAGTTATGGTAAAACTGGACAGAATAACTCTCTCCAACGAAGGACTCACCAAATTCTTCAGCCCCATTGAAGCCAGGATCATGGAAGTCCTATGGGACAATGCCGAGCTGACCACACCCGAGATAACTGAAAAGACAGACATTTCCCTTTCCAGCGTAGCGGGGACACTGGACAGACTGGTGAAAGCAGGTTTTGCCACAAGGGAGTTGGACAAGAGCGGACAGAAGGTCAGATACCTGTATTCTGCTGCCGATTCAATGGACAATACCGCAAACAACATCACAAGAAAAGTCCTTGACAGCCTTGTGGACACATTCGGCAAGGTTGCCATCGAGAATTTCCACAAATATCACGATAAGAAATAATTTATCCAGGGGTGCAGGATATTTTCTCCATACAGGAAGAAGTGGAATGTTACGTTGCATGCATCAATGATGCCAATGTTCTGCCACTGCTACTCTTCTCATTATTCATGGCTGTACTGATGTTCAGCATCTACCACAGGACAAAAAAACCCCTTACAAGAATATCTTCTTTTGTGGGCAGCCAGTTATTCATCATTGCCACCATTGCAACCGTGGTCTACGCAATGCAATGCAACCAGATGCTAAGTATCGAGATATATCTGGCTTATGTGCTTATCTCAGGCACGATTCTAATATTCCTGCCAAGAATATACTACAGGATACTCATCAGGAGATATAATGCCCAGCCTATAACAGAGATCATGGACTGGCCACAGGAATTTGTCAACGGTATTGACAGAGAGGTAAATGTCTACCAGTATGATTCTGCCATCCTCAGGGCATTCGCCTCGGGAAAAGCCATATTCCTGTCCCTTGGTATGCTTGAGCTGATGGATGAGACTGAACTTAAGGCCATACTTGCCCATGAAATGTGGCATATTCGCCACAACGCCAAAACCCCTATACTCAGGCAATTGTCCATGGTGACCTTCACAAAGAACCGCTCAGAGGATGAACTGGAATTGCTGGCAGACGAATTCGCCTCAAAGCTCGTCGATAGAAAGGCCCTGGAATCGGCGAGAGCTAAACTTAACTGAGGACATGCTTTTTTACTACAATTAAGCTGGTAGAACATAAGCCACTTCATTTTAATACTAAAAATTCACTTATCTACTCAAAAAAAGGATAGAATATGCCAGAAATTCCCGATGAACATCCAACACTGTGGATAAAGTCCACAAGATCAGAATCATTGAAAGGCAAGACCATCGTGCTTGCGGTCACAGGCAGCATCGCAGCCGTACGTAGCATCGAGCTTGCCCGGGAGTTCATACGCAGGGGAGCAGAGGTCCATGCAGTGATGAGCAAGGCTGCAAAGGATATAATCAACCCGATGGCCCTGCATTACGCCACAGGGAACGAGGCAATAACCACCATTACCGGAAAGGTGGAGCACGTAGAATTCTTCGGCAATATGGGCAGGGCAGACCTCTTACTTATCGCACCTGCAACAGCCAATACCATAGGCAAGATAGCGGCAGGAATAGATGACACAAGCGTCACCACCTTTGCGACCACTGCCATAGGATCAGGAAAGCCTGTGATGATAGTACCTGCCATGCATGAGGATATGTACAGGCATCCGGCTGTTCTTGAGAACATCAAAAAGATAAAGGATTGGGGAATCGGCTTCATTGGACCAAAGGTAGAGGAAGGCATAGCCAAGATAGCATCCAACGATGAGATAGTGCTTGAAGTTGAGCGGATGATAGGAATAAATAGCCTCGTTGGGAAGAAGATACTCGTCACAAGCGGTTCCACAGCCGAATCCATTGACCCCATACGTATCATGACAAACCGGGCATCAGGCAGAACCGGGGTTGAGCTGACCCTAGAGGCATACAGAAGAGGAGCTGATGTCACCATTGCCCACAGGAACAAGGTTGGTACGGGGAATATCAGGGATGTATTTGCAGAAAGTGCGCAGCAAATGACAGATGCGGTGCTCAGTGAACTTGAAAGCGGCTATGATATACTGATCAGTGCTGCGGCAATTTCCGATTATACTCTTGATGCTGCAAATTCCAAGATAAAATCCGGCAAGGACCTGACACTCTCATTCAAGCCAACCCGTAAACTCATCAGGGAAGTAAGAAAGGCATACCCGGAACTGATTATCGTGGGATTCAAGGCAGAAGCGGGAATAGGAAAGGATGAACTTATTCAAAGAGCAAAACAGACCCTTGAGGAAGCAGAACTCGACATGATAGTGGCTAACGAGGTCAGCGAGAAAGGGATGGGGACACAGGATAACAGTGTTCACATAATCCATGCGGACAACAGGGAAATCACTAACTTTGCAGGTCCTAAGAACAAGATCGCAATTGAACTTATGGATATTATCACAGAAATGATTCTTGAGGAATAACATTGATTTCTGAAAAATGCAAAGGCGACACACTCAATGCAAAAGCATTTGCACCGGCACACATTACTGGCTTTTTTGAAACACATGACCACCAAAACCCTGTAATGAAAGGATCCACAGGTTGCGGGATAGTGCTCAATGCAGGAATCGAGAGCACAGTTACCGCTGGAGAAGGCATACAGAAAAGCGAAATAATGTTAAACGGGAAAAAGGTCAGCGGAAATACCATCTCCACTGTTATCGAGATAATAACTGACATGCCGGTTAAGGTGCAATGTCAGGCAGACATACCTGTGGAATGTGGACTGGGAGCTTCAGGCGCTGGTGCCCTGAGCACTGCTTATGCGCTAAATAGTGCCCTGTCCCTGAACCTTACCGCAAACAAGCTCAATGAAATTGCACATGTGGCTGAGGTGAGAAACAGTAGCGGACTGGGAGATGTGGCTGCGCAATCCGTGGGCGGAGTTGTTATCAGGACTGTACCCGGAGCACCTGATTCCGGAAAATATGACCATATCCCCGGTCCTGAACTAGATGTTTACTGCCTCACCCTTGGAAAGTTATCAACCGGTTCTGTGCTTGGAAACGCGGAATTGCTTGGGCGAATAAACTATACCGGGAGGAAAGCCATGGAGAAACTCATGCAAAAACCCACCATCGCAGAATTTATGGCATGTTCAAGGGATTTTTGCATTGATACAGGGCTGGCTGATGAAAGGATCATTGATATCATTGAAACTGTTGAAGCTGCCGGAGGAATGGCTTCACAGGCAATGCTTGGAAACACTGTTTTCGCCATCAGCAACAATCCTGAAGAAGAAACAGTTCAGCAGGCACTCACCGAATTTGGCAATGTGCTTCATTATAAGACAAGTTTTACCAGTATAAGGATAATATGAGCAAAAGCCTATTTATCATACATATTAGTATACTGCTATCCAGAATTTTTTCACATCAATTCCAAGGAGGAATAAATTAACATGGTAATGGAAGATGGATGGGACCCGAAACCACCAAAAGGTGTTCCGGAAAACCCTCTAAAAGATATACCTGAAGTCTTTTCCAAGATATTCAGGTCAATTGCAATTGTTTTCGTTATATTGATCGTTTTTTCAGTAATGTTCGGCTCTCTCTTTGTATCCGTAGGAGCAGGAGAGGTCGGAGTAAAATTCAATCAGTTTGGCGGAGTTCAGGAAGACGAACTTGGCGAAGGACTACACATAGTACCACCATGGGTCAGCGTAACCAAATACTCAGTTCAAAGTGAAACCTACACCATGAGCGGCAGAGCAGCCGAAGGTCAGATAGTAGGAGATGACCAGATACAGGCGCTCACACAAGAGGGACTTACACTTGGAATGGACATCACCGTAAGATACAGACTGATGTCCGACGAGGCAAGTAACATCCACCAGCAACTCGGTATGAACTATGCCGAAAAGATCATCCGCCCAACAATAAAATCAGCCATCAGAGAAGTAGTATCCAGCAAGAAAGCACTTCAGGTATATGGAGAGGAAAGACAGCTTGTTGCCGGAGAAATGCAGGAAAACATGGAAGACTCATTGAAAAGCGATGGTATAATCGTTGAAGAAGTGCTGCTGCGAAATGTTGTACTTCCAACAAGAGTTGCAGAAGCAATTGAGTCAAAACTTCAGGCTGACCAGGATGCCCAGAGAATGGTATTCGTAAAGCAGAAAGAAGAACTTGAAGCTGAGAGGAAGATCATCGAAGCAAATGGTCATGCAAACGCTACCGTAGCAAGAGCACGTGGTGAAGCTGAAGCATTGAGCATCATCAACAAGGAAATTGCAAAGAACCCGAAACTTATAGACTACAAGTATATCGAGATGCTTCAGGGACAGGAGATCCAGACAATGATCGTTCCTTCAGACCAGGGACTGATATTGAACACAGGCAATTGAACAACTAAACAGTGGAGGTTAAGGAACAAATGACAGACATTCCCAAAGACCACCCCAGATACGATTCCCTGATAACCCGGGAAAAGATAGTCGAGGGAATAAAAATGGGAATTACAAGCCAGCAGGGGCTTGTTGCCCAGGGCAGGGGCGAATCATTCGATTACCTGTTGGGAGAAAAGACCACAAGATCAGCAGCCATTGCAGAAAGGGCTGCTGTGGCTCACATACTCCTTGCAGAGAATCCCATCATTTCGGTGAATGGGAACACTGCAGCCCTGGTGCCAGATAGCCTTGTGGCGCTTGCAGATGTATGTGGGGCGACCCTTGAGGTCAACCTCTTCCATCGCAGCGTTGCACGCATACACAGGATCACACAAGTCCTGAAATCCCATGGCGCAGGAAAAGTGCTTGGAGGAAAGGCTGAGAAGAGACTGGACCTATCCCACGACAGGGCGATCGTCGAAGAAGAAGGCATATTCAGTGCCGATGTGGTACTGGTCCCCTTAGAAGATGGCGATAGATGCGAGAAACTTGTGGAAATGGGAAAAACTGTCATTGCCATAGACCTGAACCCCCTTTCAAGAACATCACTTTCTGCCACTGTGAGTATAGTGGATAATGTGACCCGTGCACTACAGAACATGATCCAGTTCGCAAAGGATATGAAACACGAAAAACACGAATCTCTCCTTAGTGTCATTGAGGAATACGATAACAACGTAGTTCTTTCAGATACACTGTACATAATTGAAGAGAATCTGAAGAGCAATGCTAAAAGTCGGGGAATCTAATGGACCTGATCGAGATCACAAGGACATTTGTCGCAGATGTACTGGCAGGTGAGCCCAGTACCCATGACATGTCACATATAGAGCGTGTGGAGAACATGTGTGTCCGCATCCAGAGAACTGAAGGAGGAGACTTACAGGCATTGCGACTTGCAGCGCTCCTTCACGATGTTGGAATTGTCAGAGAGCACAAGGAAGGCGGAAATCATGCACAGTACAGCGCAGAGATCGCACAGGAATTCCTTGCAGAGAAAGGTGCAGACCCTGAGCTCATAAAGCATGTCACTTCCTGCATTCAGACACACCGATTCAGTCGTGGCATGAAGGCTGAGACCATCGAGGCACAGATACTTCAGGACGCAGACAGGCTTGATGCACTTGGTGCTGTGGGAATATTCAGGTCACTTGTTTCCATGGGAGCGCTCAGGGCGCTTAAAACTACAATTGGCACAGTGAAGGAGACTTCCATGAACGCATATACCGATGACCCCTTCGATGGATTCTATGATTACATGGAAAGAAAGCCTTTCAAGATAATGGAGCGGCTGAATACCAGTTCAGCACGGGATATTGCAGAACAGAGGCTTAATATTATGCAAATGTATCTGGATGAACTTATAACTGAAACCCAGCAGGAGAATTGAATTTGGCTGATATCATCATTAAGAACTCTTACATACTTACAATGGACCCTGAAATAGGGGATATTGAAAATGGTGTCGTGGTAATAGAGGACGGCATCATCACAGAAGTTGGCGCATCAACTGATGCCACGGCAGATAAGATAATAGACGCACAGGGTTCTGTAGTCATGCCGGGGCTTGTGAACACCCATTGTCATGCAGGTATGACACTTTTCAGAGGTTATGCTGATGACCTCCAGCTCAACGACTGGCTTGAGAATCACATCTGGCCGGCAGAAGCACAACTTACCGGAGACGACCTTTATACAGGAACCATACTTGCCTGTCTTGAAATGATAAGATCAGGCACAATCGCCTTTGCTGACATGTACATCCATGAGGAAAGGGTTGCGCAGGCAGTCGAGGAATCCGGCATAAGAGCTGCACTTTCTTACGGAATGATAGACCTCGGTGATGAGGAGAGAGCCAGGAAGGAACTGGAAGAAGGCAGAAAATTTGTCATGGAATGGAATGGCAAGGCCGACGGACGTATCACCACAATGTACGGCCCTCATGCACCAAATACCTGCTCAAAAGAGTTCCTTGCCAAGGTAAGAGAACAGGCAACAAAGGACAATGTCAGAATACACATCCACATACTGGAAACCGAAGCCGAGCTTAACCAGATGAAGGAGATGCATGGCATGTGCTCCATACACTTGCTTGACGGATTTGATTTCTACAAACCTGATGTACTTGCAGCACACTGTGTGTGGCTTTCTGATGGTGACGTCAAGATACTTGCAGAAAGGGGAGTGAACATTTCCCACAACCCAGTAAGCAATATGAAGCTCTCATCAGGCATTGCACCTGTGGCAAAACTGCTTGCCGCCGGAGCGAACGTATCCCTTGGAACAGACGGATGTGCATCCAATAATAATCTGGATCTGTTCGAGGAAATGAAGACTGCTGCACTGCTCCAGAAAGTAAGTACCATGGACCCTACAGTATTGCCTGCCCGCCAGTTACTTGAAATGGCAACTGTCAATGGCGCAAAGGCACTGGGCATCAACAGCGGTATGCTCAAAGAAGGATACAACGCCGATATAATAATCGTTGATATGAATAAAGCACACCTGACCCCTGTTTATGATGTCGCATCACAGCTTGTATATTCTGCAAAGGGCACGGACGTGAAAAGTACCATTGTCAATGGTAAAGTACTAATGGAAGATTATGAAGTCTTATCCATCAATGAGCAGGATGTGATCGACCAGGCAAGAGCAGCTTCAAAGGAGCTGGTTTCAAAGATCAACGCCTGAGAGATCGGACATATAAATAATACAAATAATCATACGAATTATACAAATAATGGAGACATAAAATGAGCGAAAAGGAAATGATGGAATCCGGAAATCAGAAGATAGAATGGGTTCGCAATCACATGCCAGTTCTTGCTACTATAAGAGAACAATTTGAAAAGGAAAAGCCTTTACAGGGACACAAAGTTGGAATGGCATTACATGTTGAAGCAAAGACTGCAGCACTTGTGGAAACACTTGCAATAGGTGGTGCCGAAGTAGCAATTACAGGATGTAACCCACTGAGCACACAGGATGATGTTTCAATGGCACTGGATAGCCGCGAGAACATTGATTGTTACGCACGCTATGACTGCTGCACTGAAGAATACTATGAGGCAATCGACAAGGTACTTGATTTTGAACCGGACATCACCATTGATGACGGGGCAGACCTCATCTTCAAGATCCATACAGAAAGGCCCGAAATGATCCCCAGTATTCTTGGCGCATGTGAGGAAACAACTACCGGGATCCACAGATTAAAAGCAATGGAGCGCGACGGTGCACTGAAGATGCCAGTCATTGCAGTAAACGATGCCATGACAAAGTTCCTTTTCGACAACCGTTACGGAACCGGGCAGTCATCATGGGACGGTATAATGAGAACCACCAACCTTCTTGTTGCAGGTAAGAATGTGGTTGTAGGTGGATACGGATGGTGTGGCAAGGGTGCTGCAATGAGAGGTAGTGGACTTGGTGGCAATGTGATAGTTACCGAGATCGACCCCATCAGAGCACTGGAAGCCCGCATGGACGGATATCAGGTCATGACAATGAAGGAAGCCGCAAAGATCGGAGATATTTTCCTTACAACCACAGGTAACAGGGACATTCTGAACAAGGAACATTTCGAAGTGATGAATGACGGTGCTATCCTTGCAAATTCAGGCCATTTCAATGTGGAGATCAACCTGGAAGACCTTAAGAGCATGGCTAAGTCCATACGCACTGTAAGGAAGAACATCAAGGAATACAACCTGGGAGACAGGAAGGTCTACGTGCTTGCTGATGGAAGACTGGTGAACCTTGCAGCAGGTGACGGACACCCTGCAGAGGTCATGGATATGAGCTTCGCAAACCAGGCACTTTGTGTCAGGCATATAGCTGAGAACAAGCTAATAGCAGGAGTACACCCAGTACCCCATGAGATCGACATAGGCATAGCCAAGATAAAACTACAGTCCATGGGAATCACCATTGATGAACTTTCCAGTGAACAAAGCGACTACATGAACGGGTGGGAGCACGGAACATAACACCAAGCTCTCTATTTTTTTTCTTTTTTTAGAATTTACTATTCTTGTTATATAATATACATAATATGCATGGAAAAAGCATGCATGAACAGCTTATAACTGATAGAAGCAGTGAGAAATATCTATTTTCAACTTCCTAAAGTGCTTGATTAATCGTATATATAGATTATGAAAATACTTTTTTTTGAAAGTACATTAATAGAATGCAAGGTAAACAATTATAAGTGATAAAGTCCTTTTTACACCAAATGCGTAAGAATGTGAATAGCACATCCACAACGTATATATAGGATAAGTGCCTTTTGTCACCGCTACACCGAAGTCAAATGAACGTGCAGCAACACCAGCAAAACCACATCAACCATAAGGGGCTCGTAGCTCAGTCAGGCAGAGCGTCTGGCTTTTAACCAGACGGCCTAGGGTTCAAATCCCTACGAGCCCGCCAAATTTTTGCATGTGTTCACGTTCATATTTTTGAGGGAGGATATACAGTGAGAAAATTCAACCTGCTCGACCACGAGCTTATCCCGAAACATGAAATTATGCCTGAAGATGAATTAAAATCTCTTTTAAATGAATATAAGATAGGGAAAGAACAGCTTCCAAAGATAAAAGTTGATGACCCCATCATACAGGAAATCGGGGCACAAGTGGGAGAAGTTGTCAAAATTTCCAGAAATAGCCAGACCGCTGGCGAAGCTTTTTACTACCGACTTGTCATCATGTGAAATAGTGGTTTATTTCACAGGATCAAATATTATCATGGCTTTTTTGCAATATCGTCAAATTACACAAAGAGGGTGCTATCATAGCGTTAAGTAAAGGACAAATACCGATTTCGTTCTTCACAAAAGATAAGATCGTGCAGCATCATATCGATTCTTATAACAAGTTCCTGGAAACCGGACTTCAGAAGATCATAGACGAACAACAGATCATAGAAACCGATCTTGAAGACACATACATCAAGTTAGGAAGGATACGGGTCGAAAATCCTGTTGTTAAGGAAGCAGATGGTGCTATTGAAAATCTGTATCCAAACGAAGCAAGGCTGAGAAACCTCTCATACTCCGCACCCCTGTACCTTCAGATGAGCGTAGTAGAGAATGATGAGGAAAAAGAACCACAGGAAGCAAAGATTGGTTCGCTTCCAGTGATGATCAAATCCAGCATCTGTAACCTTGTAGAGCTCAGTGACGAAGAAATGGTCAAATTTGGTGAAGACCCACTCGACCCAGGAGGATATTTCATCGTTAACGGGACCGAGCGTGTGGTTATGACGCTCGAGGACCTTGCTCCGAACAAGATACTCACAGAATTTGGAGAAAGGTACGGAGACACCATCGAAGTTGCAAAGGTATTCTCACAGAGAAGAGGATATAGAGCACTTGTTGTTGTTGAAAGAGGAAGAAAATCACTGCTTGAAGTCTCATTCCCATCAATTTCAGGACGTATCAATTTCACAACCATCATGAGGGCATTGGGAATAGAAACTGATGAAGACCTCGTGAAGATCGTGTCAACTGACCCTGAGATCATGAAGTTCATGTTCGAGAACCTTGAGGAAGCCGAAGTCGACAACATGGAAGATGCCATGGAAAAGATCGGTTCAAGGGTTGCATCCGGACAGGCAAGAGATTACCAGATCAAACGTGCCAACTACGTTATTGACAGATACCTTCTGCCCCACCTTGGAAATGAACCAGCTGATAGGAACGCAAAGGCAAACTTCATTGGCAGAATGGCAGAATCCTGTTTTGAACTGGCACTTGGAAGAAGAACGCCAGATGATAAGGACCACTACTCCAACAAGCGTTTGAAGCTTACCGGGGACCTCATGGAAGATCTGTTCAGAGTGGCATTCAACAGGCTATCACGTGATGTCAAATATCAGCTTGAAAGAGCAAACATGAGAAACCGTGAACTGAACGTAGTTACACTTGTAAGAGCAGATGTATTGACGGACAGATTGCAGCACCCACTGGCTACTGGTAACTGGGTAGGCGGAAGGACAGGTGTATCTCAGCTGCTTGACAGAACAGATTACATCTCAACATTATCCCACTTAAGACGTGTGATCTCCCCACTTTCAAGAGCTCAGCCACACTTCGAGGCTCGTGATCTCCACCCAACACAATGGGGAAGATTATGCCCATCCGAAACACCAGAAGGTCCTAACTGTGGACTGGTCAAGAACTTTGCTCAGATGGTTGAACTTTCCACCGGAGCAGATGACATCAAGGGCCTAAAGAACATACTTTATGACCTGGATGTAAAACCTGCCATATTGCATTCTGCTGTTGTGGTACCGGAGTATGATGTTGAAGTGGACGATTATGTAGAAGAGTTGGAAACCACAACACCGGCCACACCTGTTGTAGAAGAAAAAGCGGAACCGATTGGATATACGAACTATTCAGATACACTGGATGATGGATTAGGAGGCGATCTTGATGACTGATGCTAAAGTGTTCTTGAACGGAGAATTCATAGGAACAACTGATGATCCTGCCGAGCTTGTTGAAAACATAAGACAACAGCGCAGGAACGGACTTATTTCGAAGCAGATCAACGTAACCCTTTACGAAGATATTAACGAGATTATCATCAGCGCGGACATGGGACGTGCAAGAAGGCCACTCATCATCGTTGAGAATGGCAAAGCATTGCTTAGCCCTGAAGAGGAAGAACAAGTAGGAGAAGGGAAGATCACCTTCGATGACCTTATCAAAGAAGGAAAGGTCGAATTCCTTGACTCAGAAGAAGAAGAAAATGCCTTTATTGCACTTTACAGGGAACACATTACAGACAACCATAGCCACATGGAGATCAACCCAGGGCTTATGCTTGGTATCTGTACAGGAATGGTACCTTATCCTGAGCACAATGCATCCCCACGTAACACAATGGGCGCAGCAATGGTAAAACAGTGTATCGGAGTATCAACATCCAACATAAAGTTGAGACCCGACACCCGTGCACACCTTTTACACTATCCACAAAAAGCTATGGTCAGAACACAGACATGTGAAGCCATACACTTTGACGACAGGCCTGCAGGACAGAACTTCGTTGTAGCTGTTATGTCCTACGAAGGACACAATATTGAAGATGCACTGGTCTTCAACAAAGGCTCCATTGAGAGAGGACTTGGAAGAAGTCACTTCCTGAGAACCTTCGAGGGTGAGGAAAGAAGATACCCTGGTGGACAGGAAGACAAATTTGAGATACCTGACTCTGAGTTTAGAGGTGCACGTAGTCCCGAATCATATGCAAATCTTGATGTTGATGGTCTGGTTAACCCAGAGACAGTTGTTGGTGCAAACGATGTTCTTATAGGCAAGACCAGTCCACCCCGTTTCCTTGAAGAGCAGTCTGATTTCGGAATCACGGTCGAACAGCGCAGAGAAAGTGCGATCACCATGCGTTCTAATGAGAAAGGAGTTGTGGACACAGTCCTCCTCACAGAATCCATCAACGGTACACGTCTTGCTAAGGTAAAGATCAGAGACCAGAGGATCCCTGAGATCGGTGACAAGTTTGCATCCAGACACGGACAAAAGGGAGTTATCGGACTTATTGTACCATTCAATGACATGCCATTCACGGAAAAGGGAATGGTACCTGACCTTGTGATCAACCCACATGCAATCCCATCACGTATGACAGTCGGTCACGTGCTTGAGATGATAGGCGGTAAAATTGGTTCAATGGAAGGAAGACGTATCAATGCTACTGCATTCTCCGGAGAATATGAGGATGACCTGCGTGCTGCATTGAAAACACAGGGATTTTCACACACAGGAAAAGAAGTGTTCTTTGATGGTGTCACTGGAAAGATAATACGCGCAGATGTGTTTGTAGGAGTTATCCTTTATCAGAAACTGCACCACATGGTAGCATCAAAAATGCATGCAAGGTCCCGTGGTCCAGTACAGGTACTTACACGCCAGCCAACTGAAGGACGTGCCCGTGAAGGTGGTCTGCGTTTCGGAGAAATGGAACGTGATGTGCTTATCGGTCACGGTGCTGCAATGACACTGAAGGAAAGATTGCTGGATGAGTCTGACAAGGTAGTCGAACTTGTCTGCGGACACTGTGGAATGGTAGCTACATTAGACAGAAAGAGGAATGTAAGGTACTGCGCAAACTGTGGTGCTGAAACCGACATCCACCCTGTTGAAATGAGTTATGCATTCAAGTTGCTGCTTGATGAAATTAAGTCTCTGGGAGTAGCTCCAAGACTGAGACTTGAAGATGCTGTTTGAGGTGATACAAGATGAATGACATGCCATCTATTCCAAAAAGGGTTGGTGCTATCAAATTTGGTTTGCTATCACCACGTGAAGTGAGGAAAATGAGTGTTACTGCAGTCATTACTGCAGACACCTATGACGATGACGGATATCCGATCGACATGGGACTCATGGACCTGAGACTTGGTGTTATCGACCCAGGTCTCAAATGTAAGACATGTGGCAGCCGCGCAGGAGAATGCCCAGGACACTTTGGACATATCGAACTTGTTGCCCCGGTAATACATGTAGGATTCAACAGGACCATACGCAAGGCACTTCGCTCAGTCTGCCACAACTGTAGCAGGCTTCTCCTTGTAGCAGAAAAGAAGAATCAGTTCCTTGAGCAGATCGAGAATACAAAAGAAATGGGGCACATGCCCGATAACGTCATCAACGAAGTGTTCAAGGAAGCACGAAAGGCAAAGACCTGCCCATACTGTAATGCAGAACAGAGGGAAGTTAAGTTTGAAAAGCCAACTGATTATATAGAGGACGGGCACAAGCTCACACCTACAGAGATCAGAGACCGCTTTGAGAACATCCCTGATGAAGATGTGAAAGTACTTGGGATGGATCCAGACAGTGCAAGACCGGAGTGGATGATCCTCACAGTATTGCCAGTGCCACCTGTAACAGTAAGGCCTTCAATTACCCTTGAATCCGGACAACGCAGTGAAGATGACCTCACACACAAACTTGTAGATATCATCCGTATTAACCAGAGATTCCAGGAAAACAGGGATGCAGGAGCACCACAGCTTATCATAGAGGACTTATGGGAATTGCTCCAGTATCATACGACCACCTTCTTTGACAACGAAGTATCAGGAGTACCACCTGCCAGACACAGATCAGGCAGGCCACTGAAGACCCTGACCCAGCGTTTAAAAGGAAAGGAAGGAAGGTTTAGAGGAAGTCTGTCAGGTAAGCGTGTTAACTTCTCAGCACGTACCGTAGTATCCCCTGATCCAAATCTCAGTATCAACGAGGTCGGCGTTCCTTTCGCAATCGCGAAACACATGACCATACCCGTAATGGTAACAACCAGGAACCTGGACTTGATGCGCATGTATGTTTCACGAGGCAGTGCCATTCACCCAGGTGCAAACTATGCAATACGCGATGATGGAAGACGTATCAGAGTTACCGAAATAAACAGGGAAGAACTTGCTGAAAAGGTCGAAGTTGGCTGGACAGTGGAAAGACAGCTGATGGATGGAGATATCGTTCTCTTCAATAGGCAGCCCTCACTCCACAAGATGAGTATTATGGCCCACAAGGTAAAGGTTCTACCTAACAAGACATTCAGGCTGAACCCTGCTGTGTGTCCACCATACAATGCGGACTTTGATGGTGACGAAATGAACATGCACGTCCTCCAGACCGAAGAGTCAAGGGCAGAGGCCAGCATATTGATGCAAGTACAGGAAAACATCCTGTCACCACGTTTCGGCGGACCTATCATCGGCGGTATACACGATCACATCTCAGGACTTTTCCTGCTCACCAGGAACGAAAATGAGATCACCAAGAATGCTGCACTGGAACTCCTCAGGAAATCCGACATCAGAGTCCTTCCGGACCCCTCCAGCTATTCAGAGGACGGAGAGCCACTGTGGAACGGAAAGCAGATCTTCAGCCAGATCCTGCCAAAGGGACTCTACCTGGAATTCCCTGCGCAGGTATGTTACAAGTGTGACACATGTAAGAAGAGAGATTGCGAGTATAACGCATACGTTGTTATCGAGGACGGAGAGATGCTACAGGGTACCATTGATGAACAGTCAATTGGCGCTTTCAAAGGCAAGATCCTTGATAAGGTCGTAAAGGAATACAGCAGTGAAGCCGGTGCACAGTTTGTTGACGATTTCACAAGACTCGCAATACGCGGTGTTATGAAGACCGGACTTAGTTTCGGTATCAGTGATGAAGACATACCAAAGACTGCAAAGATGCAGATCAACAACTTGCTAACAGAGGCAGAGAACACCGTCAGTGAATTGATCGAAGCTTATGAGGCAAAGGAACTTGAAGCATTGCCAGGACGTACGCTTGAAGAAACCATTGAAATGAAGATCATGCAGGTACTGGGTAAGGCAAGAGACCAGACCGGTAACATTGCAGGTATGCAGCTTGGTCTTGAAAATTCAGCGGTAATTATGGCTAAATCCGGTGCAAGAGGTTCAATGTTGAACCTTACCCAGATGGCAGCCTGTGTCGGACAGCAAGCGGTTCGTGGTGAAAGGATTAGAAGAGGATATGCAGGAAGAACACTCCCACACTTTGACAAAGGTGACCTGGGTGCAGATGCACACGGTTTCGTCAAAGCAAGTTATAAGAGTGGACTTAACCCCACTGAATACTTCTTCCACGCCATCGGTGGTCGTGAAGGTCTGGTAGATACTGCGGTACGTACATCACAATCAGGTTATCTGCAAAGAAGACTTGTTAATGCATTGCAGGATCTTGAAGTCCAGTATGACGGATCAGTTCGTGAGACACGTGGTGTTGTTGTCCAGTTCAAGTATGGTGAAGATGGTATTGACTCTACAAAGAGTGACTATAGTAAACCTGAAGCTATACACAGAGTAGTTAGAATGATCACCGGAAAGGAAGTGAATTAAAATGGCTATCAGTGAAGCTACTATTGATTCGATGATCAGCAATCTTGACATGCCAAAAAGCATGCTGGAAACTCTTAAAGATGATGCTATCAAGGTAGGAGTTACCAAAAAAGAGCTTGAGGACATCATCGAAAAATTAAAAGAAAATTACGAGTATGCATGTGTGGAGCCATGTGAAGCTGTGGGTGTTGTATCAGCACAATCCATAGGTGAACCGGGCACACAGATGACCATGCGTACTTTCCACTATGCGGGTGTTGCTGAAATTAACGTAACACTTGGTTTGCCACGTCTCATAGAGATCGTCGATGCAAGGAAACAGCCCAGTACTCCAATGATGACTATCGCATTGGAAGAAGAGTGGGCAAATGACAGGGATAAGGCACGCCATCTTGCATGGGAAATAGAAGCAACCCACATAGAACATCTTGCTGACATTACAACTGATCTTGCAAACATGCACCTTATCATTGACCTGCATGAGAAGACCTTGAAATACAGGTCACTCACACCAGATGAGGTCGCGGACAAGCTCAGGGATGAGATGGATGTTATGGTAACGGTTTCCGGCGATATCGCGAATCAGGTCATCGTCACACCGAACGCACCATCATACAGAGAACTCCTGCAGCTCGCTAAAAACATTCACAACATTACCCTTAAGGGAATAGAAGGAATCAAGAGAGTTGTTATCAGGAAAGAGGGAGATGAATATACCCTCTATACCGAAGGATCACAACTTAAGAATGTTTTGCAGATCGAAGGTGTGGACGTAACAAGAACGTATACCAATAACATTGGTGAAATATACGAAGTGTTCGGTATCGAAGCTGCGAGGAATGCCATCATTACAGAAGCAAACAGTACCCTTGCAGAGCAGGGACTTACAGTTGATGTCAGACACATCATGCTCGTATCTGACATTATGTGCTGTGATGGTGAAGTAAAGCAGATTGGAAGACATGGAATTTCAGGAGAGAAAGCAAGTGTATTTGCACGTGCAGCTTTCGAAGTTACCGTCAACCACTTGCTTGACGCTGGTATGCGTGGAGACCTCGATAAGTTGAATGGTGTTACAGAGAACATCATCGTCGGACAACCTATCAAGTTAGGTACAGGCGATGTACATCTAATTTCCAGATGAACAAATATGTGTGAATTTGGAAGAACAACCAGCAACTACATATACGGATTCAAATATTACAATACAGATTCAAACAGACATTACAAATGAGTTGATCAAAATGGATATCAATATTGACAAAGCACTGATCAAATTAATCAGGACCGGAGAGGTCATCATGGGATCAAAGCGGACTATTGATGCTGCTGTGAAAAATGAAGCTAAGATGGTAGTACTTGCTGCTAACTGTCCTGCTGATGTAAGAGCAAAGATAGAAAGCACAAATGTACCAATCCTTAACTACCCTGGCACCGGTACCGAACTTGGACCAGCCTGCGGTAAACCATTCATCATTGCAGCAATGGCAATCATTGACAGTGGTGAATCTGACATTCTGGCTGCAGCTTAAAAGGAGTTGCCTTATTTGAGTGAGATCAAACTGTCCACGGAAGGAATCAGATACATTGCACTATTTGAAAAACTGACAAGTGCAACCGTTAAAGATTGTATAATCGATGACGGACGTATAATATATGTAATCAAGGCAGGAGATATGGGTGCAGCCATCGGAAGAAACGGTGACCATATCAACCGCGTGAAAAAAGCAGTGGACAAACATATTGATCTCATTGAATATGCGGATGAATCAGCTGAATTCATTAAAAATGCATTCAGCCCCGTAGCCGTAAGGTCAGTTAATATTACGAGCAAGAACAACAAGCGATTAGCTTATGTAGAAGTATCCAATAAGGACAAGGGACTTGCCATAGGGAAAAATGGGAAAAACATTGAAAAAGTAAAGCTTGTTGCAAAAAGGCATCATGATATAGATGATGTATTCTTGCAGTAAAATTTAAAATTATAACATTCACCAAGGAAAATAATATTGGAGACATAATTCATGCCAAATGGAAAATATGCAGCTCATACCCTCAAGAATGTGCGTCAGGACGCACGCTGGAAGGATTCCCGCTACAACAGGCGTACCCTCGGATTAGACGTAAAGGCAGATCCGCTCAGTGGTGCACCTCAGGGAAGAGGAATCGTACTTGAGAAAGTAGGAATCGAAGCAAAGCAGCCAAACTCTGCTATCAGGAAATGTGTAAGAATACAGTTGATCAAGAATGGTCGTCAAGCAACTGCTTTCTGCCCTGGTGACGGAGCTATCAACTTTATTGATGAACACGATGAAGTAACAGTAGAGAGAATCGGTGGCCGCATGGGTGGTGCAATGGGTGATATTCCAGGAGTACGTTTCAAGGTCACTGCGGTGAACAACGTATCCCTCAGGGAAATGGTCATTGGCCGTAAAGAGAAACCAAGGAGATAATTGCATGTACAAATTATTCAGCAAATGGGATCTCAGTGAAGTAGAGATCGTAGACAGTGGAATCAAGAGATACGTGAACCTTGAGCCCGTAATCATCCCTCACTCCAATGGAAAGCACGCCAGACAGCAATTCAACAAGTCTGACATTTCCATCGTTGAGCGTCTTGTCAACAATATGATGAGAACACAGGATAACACTGGAAAGAAGCAGGTTGCATTACGTATTGTTGACGATGCATTCGACATCATAAACAACAAGACACAAAAGAACCCTGTACAGGTACTTGTAGACGCTATTGGATACGCAGGACCAAGAGAAGAAGTTGTCAGGTTGAAGTACGGCGGAATATCCGTACCAAAAGCAGTTGATACTGCACCACAGAGAAGAGTTGACACCGCATTGAGATACATCACAATGGGTGCAAACCAGGCATCATTCAAATCCAAGAAGAGCGCAGCAAGTTGCCTTGCAGCAGAGATAATCGCTGCTTCAAACCGCGATGCAAAGTGCTTCTCAATTAACAAGAAGGACGGAAAAGAAAGAGTTGCAAAGGCAGCACGTTAATCGAGTCCAGCAGTTAGTAAATAAGGATTAGGTAGTTAACATGGCTAGAAATGATAAAATGGTTGACCGTGTTGCAGGTCTCATGAGTCAACCAAAGATGATACGCAACATTGGTATTGTTGCGCACATTGATCACGGAAAAACAACTTTATCAGACAACCTCCTTGCAGGCGCAGGCATGCTCTCAAAAGAACTTGCAGGTAATGCATGCTGGACAGATTCTGATGAAGAAGAACAGGAAAGAGGTATTACCATTGACTCCGCAAACGTTTCAATGGTCCACGAGTACAATGACGAGGAATACCTCATTAACCTTATTGACACACCAGGTCACGTAGACTTTGGTGGTGACGTTACTCGTGCAATGCGTGCTGTAGATGGTGCTGTTGTAGTTATTGATGCTGTAGAAGGTACAATGCCACAGACAGAGACTGTTCTCAGACAGGCATTGAAAGAGCACGTCAAGCCAGTTCTGTTCATAAACAAAGTTGACCGTCTCATCAATGAGTTGCAGGTCGACGGACAGGAAATGCAGATCAGACTCGGCAAGCTTATCGACCACGTAAACAAGCTCATCAAAGGTATGAACGAAGAGCGCTACAAGGCAGGATGGAAAGTTGACGCAGCAGAAGGTACTGTTGCTTTCGGTTCAGCATTGTACAACTGGGCTATCAGTGTACCAATGATGCAGAAGACCGGTGTCACTTTCCAGCAGATCTATGATTACAATAAATCAGATGATCCTGAACAAATAAAGGAACTTGCAGAAAAGTGCCCACTCCATGAAGTTCTCAACGATATGGTAATCAGGTTCCTTCCATCCCCTCTTGAAGCACAGGAAGGTAGGATCAATGCGATCTGGCACGGAGACAAGGAATCCGAGATTGCTCAATCCATGAATAACGCAAACCCTGATGGAGATCTTGCGTTCATGGTTACAGATATTACAATGGACCCACATGCTGGTGAAGTAGCAACTGGAAGGTTGTTCAGCGGATCACTCTCACGTGGTATGGAAGTTTACGTATCTGGTGCTTCAAGAACTAACAGAATTCAGCAGGTCGGTGTTTTCATGGGTCCAAAGAGACTTGAAGTGGAAAAGATCCCTGCAGGAAACATTGCAGCTGTAACAGGCCTTAGAGATGCTATTGTCGGTTCAACAGTAACCACCCTTGAAGGTATGGAAGCTTTCGAAAGCATCACCCACGCAAGTGAACCTGTAGTTACTGTTGCTGTTGAAGCAAAGCACATGAAGGACCTTCCAAAACTTGTCGAAGTATTAAGACAGGTGGCAAAGGAAGATCCAACACTTAAGATCACACTTGACGAAGAAACTGGCGAGCACTTAATGGCTGGTATGGGTGAACTTCACCTCGAAGTTATTGCTCACAGAATTGAGCGTGACAAGAACGTAGAGATCACAACAACACCACCTCTTGTAGTTTATCGTGAGACCATTCGTGGCAGTGCTGGACCGGTAGAAGGAAAGTCACCAAACAGACACAACAGATTCTACGTTACAGTCGAGCCTCTTGAGCAGGAAGTTAGAGACCTTATCAAAGCTGGCGAAATATCAATGCGTATGCCTGAAGTTGAGCGAAGAGAAAAGCTCATGGCAGCTGGCTTTACCAAAGAAGAAGCAAAGGGTATTGCAGACATATTCGAGAGCAACGTTTACATTGATGTCACAAAGGGTATCCAGCACCTTAATGAAACCATGGAACTTATCCTTGAAGGATTCCAGGAAGTAATGAAGGCAGGACCTCTTTCAAAAGAACCATGCATGGGTGTAAAGGTCAAACTCGTTGATGCAAAGTTACACGAGGATGCTGTCCACAGAGGACCAGCACAGGTAATACCTGCATCAAGACAGGGTATCCAGGCAGCAATGCTAATGGCAGATGACACACTTCTTGAACCATATCAGAAAGTATTCATCCAGGTCCCACAGGACAACATGGGTGGCGCAACCAAGGAGATCCAGGGACGCCGTGGAACTATTATTGATATGACATCAGAAGGTGACATGACCATCATTGAATCAAGTGCACCTGTATCCGAATTATTCGGATTTGCCGGAGACATCAGATCTGCAACAGAAGGCCGCGCAATGTGGAGTACCGAGTTCGCAGGATTTGACACACTTCCAGCAAACATGACAGGGGAAGTTGTTAGTGGCATCAGAGAAAGGAAAGGACTTAAGAAGGACCTTCCACAAGCATCTGATTTCATGAGCATGTAAATAGAGATTTGCAGCTTTTTGCTGCAAAAATCCTATTTCATCAGAAAGGTTTAAACGTAAAAAGACCTATTATGGCAAATCAAACTGATACATATATAATTTAACTAAAGGAGATATGAAAATGGCTGAGAAACCACATATGAACTTAGCAGTTATCGGTCACATTGACCACGGCAAGTCAACACTTGTTGGAAGATTAATGTTCGAAACTGGAGCAGTACCTGCTCACATGATTGAGAAGTACAAGGCAGAAGCAAAAGAAAAGGGAAAAGAATCTTTCGCATTTGCATGGGTAATGGACTCACTCAAGGAAGAGCGTGAAAGAGGTATCACAATCGATATCGCTCACAAGAGATTTGACACCGCTAAGTACTACTTCACTATTGTAGACTGTCCAGGTCACCGTGACTTCGTCAAGAACATGATCACCGGTGCATCCCAGGCAGACGCAGCTATCCTTGTAGTCGCAGCACCTGATGGTGTAATGGCTCAGACAAAGGAGCACGTGTTCCTTTCAAGAACACTTGGTATCAACCAGCTCATCATTGCAGTTAACAAGATGGACGCAGCTGAATACAGCGAAGACAGATACAACGCTGTAAAGGAAGAAGTTGGTCAGCTCCTCGGCATGGTAGGATTCAAGGCATCTGAGATTCCATTTATCCCAACATCCGCATTCGAAGGCGACAACATCAAGGAAGCAAGCGCAAACACTCCATGGTACAAGGGCCCATCCATTCTTGAGGCACTCGACTTGCTCCAGGAACCAGATAAGCCAGACAACCTTCCACTCAGAATTCCAATCCAGGACGCATACACCATCTCAGGTATCGGAACTGTGCCTGTAGGCAGAGTAGAGACTGGTATCATGAAGAAGGGCCAGAATGTCACATTCATGCCAAGCGGTTCAACCGGAGAAGTAAAGTCAATTGAGATGCACCACGAAGAAATCCCACAGGCAGTACCTGGGGACAACATCGGATGGAGTGTCAGAGGCGTAGGAAAGGGAGATGTCAGAAGAGGTGACGTTTGTGGACCATCTGAGGTACCACCATCGGTAGCTGATGAATTCAGCGCACAGATTGTTGTGCTCCAGCACCCATCCGCTATCACAGTAGGTTACACACCAGTATTCCACTGCCACACCGCACAGACTGCATGTACTCTCATGTCCATTGACAAGAAACTGGATCCAAAGACAGGTCAGGTCAAGGAAGAGAACCCAACATACATCAAAGCCGGTGACGCAGCAATCGTAACCATCAAGCCAACCAGACCAATGGTAATTGAGCCTATTAAGGAAATTCCACAGCTCGGTAGGTTTGCTATCCGTGATATGGGTATGACCATTGCCGCAGGCATGTGCATAAGTGTCAAGCAGAAATAAGACACCCCCATTTCCATTTTTTAGGAGATGAACATGTCACAAAAAGCAAGAATAAGATTATCAGGAATCAGCCCTGTAAACCTTGACGGTGTTTGCGATCAGGTAAAAGCTATTGCAGACCGTACAGGTGTAAGCATATCCGGACCGGTTCCACTGCCTACAAAGAAGATGGTAGTACCTGTCAGGAAGAGTCCAAGCGGTGACGGTACCGCAACCTGGGATCACTGGGAAATGCGTGTGCACAAGAGACTTATCGACATTGCAGCCGATGAGAGAGCACTCAGACAGTTAATGCGCATTCGTGTTCCAAAGGACATCAACATCGAAATAGTACTACAGAATTAAGAAAGTATAGTTATTGTTATCAATAACTATCTCTCTTACTTCATTACAGATGCGTCTGTAACTATTTCATCTTCTTTTACTTTATTTTTATTTCATAGTACTATCCACAGTAGCTACACTCAACTGGATAATGAATTTTGTACCTTTTGGAGAATTGTCCTCCACATGAATAGTACCACCATAGCGTTCAATTGTCTTTTTTGCAATGAATAATCCAAATCCTGTGTGACCCGTTTCGCCGTATTTAAAACCTTCATCGAATACCCGAAGCTTTATGTCATCAGGAATACCAATACCATCATCCACAAACTCTATCCTGCATATGTCATCAATCTTTTTGATATTGACACATATCTTGTGCGATCCCCCATGGACTATAGCATTACTGACTATATTGTCAACAACAGAAGCAAATGCTGCATCTATCCGCACCAGGCAATTCCCATTAATAGAAAAGGGAATACCATACCTATCGACTACATTAACTATGAAATCCTTGACTGTATTGATGCTAAGGGCACTGTCAATAGAATAGGCAGAATCAAGGTCCTGCATTTCCCTTATTAATGAAATACTTTTATGTGCAGCCTTCATAGCCATGTCAATAAAGTGACCCTCTTCTGAATCTACATAGACATCTAGTGCTGAAGTGACTACTTGCAGGCTATTTGCAATATCATGGCTTAAAATACGATTTGTTGTTCGGAACATGTCGGCAAGATCAGCATATTGTTTTCTTGATCGGGATAATTCCTCATAACGCCTTATATTCGATAGTGTCAGACTGGAAGCCTTTGCGATATCCAGAGCAATGCCGAGATATTCTTCAATATTCTCCGGATAAGCTATATTGCAGACTTCCACAATTCCCAACAATTCATCCCTGGCAGATATCTTGATAGCAAAACTATTGCCAGGATCGAAAACCATATAGCTTGCATCTGAATGCTTAAATGAGTTGATCAACTCTTCCCCTATGCCAGATGAATTAAAAACACAAACATCCACCCCAGCATCAGTAGAAGAATGATATACAATATTTTCAGGTGCAAACATCATGTTGAACAATGTACATATAGAATCCACAGCTTCAGCTTCATCAGGTACATCAGCCATTTTTCTAACAAAATCAAGAGACATGGCATAAGAAGCAACTTTCTTGTTGGATGATTTTAACTGGTTCTGCTTTTTCCCGATATTCCACCGAAGAATGAGATTCTCAATGAACAAGACAAAATAATCAATTTTTACAGGCAATACCTTGAAAGGAAGACCTGTAAACTCTGAGAATTGTTCTATTTTACTTTTTAGGTCAGGATAAAATCCTGTGTCCACGACAAGAATGGATGAATAATTAAGAGAAAAAAATGATCTTGAATCCTTACCACACATATTATAGTCCAGAATATTCTCCTGCCAGTTATCTATCCAGCCAGGCAACACAAAAAAAGTACATGAATCCAGATATCCATCCAAAACACTGGGTTCTATGAACATGTTGCAGATATTCTCAACTCTATGTATAGCCACATGATTAGAATATTCATCCGGGACTATTGGCCGAAGATAAGGTTCTTCAAGAAGGACAAAAACATCATTGGCACATTTAAGTTCCTTGATGATTTCCACAACATTATCTGAATTTTTTTCCATGTTTAATGATGGAGAAAAAACAAAGGCCTCATACCCTTGAAACGATCATCCTGAAATACGTGCTCTATCTCAAGCCTTATACTTTCAGGGGAAAGGAAGTACATATCGTAGATCACTTTTTTACCTCATTGGTAATTGCTGCAGTCTTGTTGAAGCAACTATCAATTTATTTTGTAAAGAGTATGCCAACCAATTATATTAAGTTATTATTAAAAAATATATGGTCTGAAAATAATGGGAAAAAGTATATAACAATAAATACAATTCTCAATTGTGAACTTATCGCATTAAATAATCAATGCAAACTGAAAATAGAGATAGCAAATTAGGTATTGATCATGACATATATCGAAAGAACGACGCTTGACACGGAATCACTCAAAGAGAAGATACTGCAGCTCAAAAAGGAACGCAATGCAGTGATACTTGCTCATAACTACCAGATAGAAGAAGTGCAGGATATCGCAGACTTCACAGGGGATTCCCTTGAACTTGCCAGAAAGGCAGCAAACCAGAGTGCTGATGTAATTGTCTTTTGCGGAGTTGACTTTATGGCAGAGACAGCAGCCATTCTTTCACCTGAAAAGACAGTGCTGTTACCTGCACCAGATGCAAACTGCCCCATGGCTGAAATGATAACAGCAGGAGAACTCCGCGTCCTCAAGGAAAGGTTCCCCGATGCAGCAGTGGTATGTTATGTGAACACCACAGCAGAAGTGAAGGCTGAAAGTGATATCTGCTGCACATCTTCTAATGCCGTAAAAGTGGTTGAATCTCTTGATGCCGATCAGATTATTTTCGTACCTGACAAAAACTTGGGCAGTTATGTAGCCCGATTCACAGACAAAAAGGTACTTCCATGGGAAGGATTCTGCTTTGTACATGACAGGATCACACCTGAAGATGTGAATACGGCACGCCAACTTCACCCCGATGCACAAGTCCTCGTACACCCCGAGTGCAGGGCAGAGGTTGTTGACATGGCAGACCATGTATTTTCAACATCCGGCATGATAGAACATGTCTGCAAGAGCAGTAACAAAGAATTCATAATCGGAACGGAAGTAGGGATACTCCACAGGATGAAAAAAGACTGCCCGGATAAATTATGCTATCCATTATCTTCGCAGGCCATATGTACCAATATGAAAAGAACAGACCTTCAAAAAGTGTACAACTCACTTAAGAGTCTCACACCCAGAGTAACAGTACCAGAGGATGTTGCAGACAGAGCACGCCTGGCAATCCAGAGAATGCTTGATATTTAGATTTTGTCAAAAATGAAATATCAGGATTTATAGGCTTCTCCGGGAATCCAGCGATTACCGGAATTGCCGATCTCCTTTTTCCATATTGGAACACTTTCCTTTATTCTCTCAAGTACATACTCACATGCATCGAATGCTTCCTTACGATGCCCTGCACCTACAATTATAAGCAGTATATTCTCACCCACGGATAATTCCCCGATACGGTGAATGACATCCACACTTTCGATGTCAAATTTCCCAAAGGCTTCATCGGAGATGGTTTCAAGCTCCTTGTTGGCTACTTCTTCGTAAGCCTCAAAGTGTAGCTGGTCGATATCATCATCCCTGACAGTTCCAAGGAAGGTGACCATGGCACCCATTTTAGAGGTCTTTGCCTGAGAGATCATTTCGTTTATATCAAAGTCATCATGTGTAATTTTTATCATGGTGATCAGTCCTGTAACTTATCCGTACTACCGCAGACCTTGCAATCAGGCCTTTTGGATATCCTCATGGATTCCATTTCTGAGGAAAGGCCATTCCATATAAGCAACCTGTTAGCCAGAAGCTTTCCTTTACCAAGCAGATATTTGATAACCTCGTTAGCCTGTATCATGGCGATTATACCCGGAGTCACACCCACAACGGGAAATACTTCCGTTGGCGGAGCAGTTGGGAAAACACAGTTAAAACATGCACTTTCTCCGGGAATAATGGTCATCGCCTGACCATCAAAACCACGGATGGCACCATGGATAAGCGGAATTCCTTTTTCGTAGGCAACCTGATTGAGAAGGTAACGGATAGGATAATTATCCATGGCATCAACTATAAGGTCCGCGTCACCCACCAGCTCCCTTACATTGGATTCATCTATTGTCAGATGAACTGTTTCTACATCAATGTGAGGATTGACAGCTTGAAGTTTGTCTGCAACAGATGATACTTTCTCCCTCCCGATATCCGGTTCCCAGTGCAGGACCTGTCGGTTAAGGTTCGTTTGTTCTACATAGTCACGGTCAGCAATTCTCAGATGCCCTACACCGGCAACTGCAAGATAAAGTGCAACTGGACATCCAAGCCCTCCTGCCCCTGCAATAAAGATCCTGGCATCCTTTAAGTGCTTCTGGCCATCCTCACCAAAAAGCATGATCTGTCGGGCATAACGCTCCAGTTCATCCTCACTTAACATGTTTTTTATCTTCCCGTGCAAAGCAGAAAAGGTTAATCCTCTGGCATGAGGATCTAATCATTCCTGTTGACCTTTATTTCGTACTTTTCTGCAATCTCCGCAAGAGAATCAGCAAGATAATGCACCTTTTCCCATGAAAGACCATAGGTACTGAGTTTCCATGAACGGGTTGCTCCGGCAAACTCTCCCACTATTCCCCTCTTTGAGAGTTCGTCTGAGAAGAAGAAACCTCTTCTTTTATGGGAGTTTGCAACCACATCGAAACTTCCTGTGGTATCAACCTTTGAAAGTGCGTGTTTTCTTGGATACTCTGACAGTACCGCAGTTCCCTCTATTTCAAGCATCCTGTCAATGAGGAAATTGGATTTCTTCACTTCTTCAGCCCAGTTATGCGTACGCTCTTTCACTGTTGGGAAAGAAGCTATCATTGCCATCAAGGTTGAACCCATAAGAGTACATCCAAGCATCTCGACCTCCTTGACCCCGAATTTACGTTTGGTAAGGTCACCTGTCATCTGGGTTGTCCTGAATACCACATCAGCCCATTCATCAGTCGTTGCGAGGACACCTGACGGTGCAGGAGATGCCATGCTCTTGTGACCAGAGCCAACTATGAAGTCAGCGCCGATCTTCTTCCCATCCACGGGCATCACACCTACTGTATATGCCCCGTTGTAGAGGAAAGGAATATCGTACTGGTGAGCAACTTTACCAATCCCATTGACATCATGCTCATTGGCAAGCTGATAATCGAAATGGTCTATCATTATAAGTGAAGGAACCTTTCCGGTTTCAGCAGTAACGTCCTCTATCCTGTCTGCCACTGCATCGGCTGTGATAATGTTATTCTCATTGAGAGGAACTTCCCTCACAATACCACCTGCTGCCTCCACTGAAAGGAACTCAGTATAGTGCGCCAGTGAAGAGACGACCACAGGATCCCCTGGTTTCACAAGACTTGAAGTGACTGCCTGGAATCCCCTCCTGGCTCCTGGAACTACCCGGGCTGTATCCATGTTTAGGAATGCTGCAAGTTCCTGATGGAAATCAGCAATTGGTGGTTTGGATATCTTATCAAGTCTGAAGGGCTTGCGGCAACTGTCACAAGTAGAGTATCCATCCCCATATGCAATGAGTGCCTTGCGAGCCTCGGGGGTTAGTCTTCCTGCTGCCTGTATTGGCTGGATGTTAACGTATTCTTCCTCTCGGCTTCGAATACCAAGCGTTCCACCGATCCTAGTGACCTTGGGAACGCCAGTTCCAGCTTCCAGATCGTCTAATATCGACCTGATATGCCTTATCTGCCCATTGAACTCATCCATGTCTGCAGGACCAGTCGAACCTGGAAGTGACTGGCGCAGCGTCTCACGGACGTCTTCAAGGGCAAATAGCGCTTCAAATGTTTTCTGTACTCTGATATCCATGGGAATACCTCTTGTCGCACCTTAGCTGCCAGTTAATAGTAAGCATTTTTAGGCTGAATACGACATTATTATCGTGCATTTACTATCAGTTCACGATTGTGAATTATTAGTTAACAATTGTCAATATATAAGACTATTGCATGAGTGAAAGATTGAAACAAAGGACAAAGAAAAGACTTTTAAGATTGAGACCTCATTCACAATTGTGAGTTAGGATCTATTGGAAACAACCAATCGATAATTAATAGGAAGCAAATATAATGAAATTACCCTGTCAAATGATAGTCTGGGACGTGTTGCCTGCCATCAGAGCAGCGATTGCAGAAGAGCTTGTTAACTGCGGATTTTCACAACAGGAAATTGCCCGGGAACTGGACATGGCGCCTTCGGCAGTTTCACAATACCTCTCCAAGAAAAGAGGTTATAGAATAGTATTTGACGAGGATGTCAAAGCATCCATACACATTCTTGCAGAAGATATGAAAGCTGGTACTGTTGATGACCTTGCAGAAAGGATATGCTGCATTTGCCGTCAATTACGTGAAGATAACCAGCAATGTCTTCATGGTGAAGATAAAACATAATATGAGTACATTCACTTAGCTGCGTCATGTCAGGATGGACTTATATGCTAAACGTAGAGAATATAAGAAACGATTTCCCGATCCTTGAAGACATATCCTATATGGATAATGCCGCAACCAGCCTTTCTCCTGAGCAGGTGCTCAGCTCCATGAATGAATTTGAAAGGCATTACCGTGCCAATGTTGGAAGAGGGGTGCATCGCCTTGCGAATATGACTTCACAGAAATACTGGCACGCACACCAGAGGATATCCCGGTTCATTGGAGGGGAAAACGGCACAACGGTCCTGACGAAGAATACCACAGAAGCCATCAACATGGTTGCCTGTGGAACCAGCTGGAACAAAGGTGACAATGTGGTCACCACTATCCTTGAACATCACTCTAATTATCTCCCGTGGATGCGCTTGCGTAACAGAGGCGTAGACGTTTCAGTTATACGAACGGATAGTCAGGGTTCATTTGACATGGGAGATTTCGAAGCCACAATAAATGAAGATACAAAGCTGGTCGCTATCACCCATGCTTCAAATGTCCTGGGAAACCTGCAACCGGTAAAAGAGATAGCTGCCATCTGCCATGAAAATGGAGCTAAATTGCTTGTAGATGGAGCACAGTCAGTCCCCCACATCTCCATTGATGTCAATAAGCTAGACTGCGATTACCTCTGTTTTTCAGGACATAAGATGCTCGGACCCACAGGAACAGGAGTTCTGTGGATGAAAGAGGAGGAGATCAAACCGCTGTTGCTTGGCGGTGGTATGATAGCAAATGTATCGGCAGATGATTACACCCTTGCAGAAGGATATCAGCAGTACGAGGCAGGAACCCCGAATATCTCAGGAATGATAGGACTTGCCAGAGCTGTGGAATATCTTGAAGACACAGGAATGATGAATCTAAAAAGGCACGAAGATAGTATCACACAAAGAATGCTCACAGGACTTCGTGATATTGAAGGTATAACTGTTTACGGACCCGAAGACAACTCCGAAAGAATAGGAGTTGTATCCTTTAACGTTGAAGGATTACATCCTCACGAGGTGGCGCATATTCTTGATGAGGGAGCAGCTATCATGGTCAGGTCAGGCGAGCATTGCTGCCAGCCCCTTATGGAACATCTGGGACTTAAGAGCGGTACGGTACGGGCAAGTCTCTACCTGTATAACAGCAAAGAGGAAGTTGATCTTCTGATAGATACAATGGAAGAATTGACAAGGAGACTATGAATGTACAGGGAAATAGATTGTATAAAAGGAGATGGTGCTTCTTTTGAACTGGAAAAGCATCCGGTCATAGAGGAAATGCCGCTTGCTGTCAAAGTGAATGGAAGGCAGGCACTTACAGCGATGATAAGTCCTGACATGCTTCGGGAATTCGTTATTGGTTTTCTTTACACGGAAGGCATCATCAAGGGCATAGATGAGATTGAGTCTATTAAGATAGAAGACAGCAATGCAAGCGTGCTGACAACGAATCCTTTCAAGATACTGGCCTCAAAGAAAACTGTTCTAAGTGGCTGTGGCGGAACAATGTCCTATCTTGACATCGCCAAACTTCCTGAGATCAGATCCAGCCTTACCATTGATTCCCAAACCATACGCAACTCCGTAAAAGAAGGCCTTGATTCCCAGCTTCATGTTTTGACCGGAGGAATACATGTGGTTGCCCTGTACAATAGCGATGGAAGGATGTATGCTGTTGAGGACATAGGCAGGCACAATGCGCTTGACAAAATAATAGGCTACGCCCTTGAGAACAACATCGACCTTTCCAGTACATACATCATCTGTTCCGGCAGGATCTCATCCGAGATGGCCAGGAAATGCCTGATAGCAAATATCCCGATCGTTGTTTCAAGAGGAGCTACCACGACACTTACAGTTGATATTGCAAGATCCCGTGGACTTACAATTGTAGGTTTTGTGAGAAGCAAAAAGATGAATATTTACTCAGGTGGAGAAAGGATAACAGACATCCCGCCTTCAATGCCAGAGTTACTACCAGAAAAAGAAGAAGAAGAAGAGAATGAAACTGCATGACAGATTTTCGGGTTAGCCACCGAAAACAACCTGCACTATCCGAACTTCATCACCGTTGTCAAGTATTGCATCCACTGGAATGATATGACCATCCCTTGATACAAGCACTTCTCCCTGGCTGATATCCAGCTTGAACAGCAACTCCTCAACAGTAAGTGATCCTACATCCATTTCTTCGGTTTCACCGGATGGTAATTTTACTTTCATGATCCGACCTGTAATAGGTGATAAAAACAAAATAAGTATTTTAAAAAATACCTCAAGCCAAGGCCCGGATTCGAACCGGGATGGTATCGCTCTGCAGGCGATTGCGTAGCCGCTCCGCCACCTTGGCAAACTTGGTTCACAATTGTGAATACATATAGTACACAATTGTGATATTTAAGAATAACGCATGCTTTGTGCTAAAACATACAATATTGGGCACAAACTATAATCGAAGCCTGAAATAATACAAGAGTATTGGAGTTATCTTATGCAACCTGCTCAATACAATAGGACCACAGTGCCCTCAGACCAAAGAATTGCCGTATTTGCGGACGTACAGAACATGTTCTATGCTGCCAGAAATATCTATGATGACTGGCTTGACTACTATAAATTGCTGAACACCGCCATAAATGGCAGGAAACTTATCAGGGCCATCGCATATGTGGTAGAAACTGACGGTGTGGACCAATCCGGTTTCAAACACATACTGGAAACTGCCGGATGGGAAATAAGGACAAAGCAATTGAAGATCCGGCCCGATGGCTCCACCAAAGGAGACTGGGACATGGGAATTGCCATAGATGCAATATCTATAGCCCATAAAGTTGACACTGTGGTACTGGTAAGTGGCGACGGAGATTTCACTGCCCTTGTAGATCATCTGAAGGCATCAGGTGTTCGGGTCGAAGTGACATCCTTTGAAAGGAATACTGCATTGGAACTCATCAACTCTGCAACTTCATACTATCCACTCAATGAAAGTGTACTACGCAGGAAATAGGAGCCTCTGTCCGTTGTTGCAGCAAATTTATCTCCAATGAAAAACATCCAGAATCAGTTTACTAATGAAATGATGGGCCTGTAGTGTAGTGGATATCACTTTAGCCTCCGGAGCTTAGAACCCGGGTTCGATTCCCGGCAGGCCCGTGAATACTGTTTTTGGTTGATAGTATGAGCAAGAGAACAGGAAAAAAATTCAAAAGGCAAACCCCTACTTTGAATTCCAGACCGGATAGAAAAATCACTCTTATTCTGGGAATTATTCTAATTATGGCTGGAATACTAGGCACCTTTATTGATTCTGATGAACAGGATTGGTCTGTTTCAGAGAATCAGACCCTTTCCTACAATTTAGATGATCTGGAATATGAAACATCACAACTAACATCAGCAGGAGAACATGCGGACACTATTATCCGTTCAGTAAGTTTCAAAAGTCGCGGTGAGAAAATTAGTGGAATGATGAGAATACCCAGATCTGAAAATGAAGTACCAGGTGTTCTTGTCCTCCCGGGGGCAGGAGTTACAAAGGAGCAACAGACTGCCATACCTACGCTTCTTGCTGACATGGGATATGCCTCTATAACCATTGACCAAAGAAACCTTGGAGCTGTGGATCCAGAGCAAGACCTTGAGCTTTTCAGCAATGGAAATGAACCAGTGGAATATATGATGGTGCATGATGCCCTGATGGCTGCTGATGTGCTTAAAGCTCAATCCGAAGTCAGCGACGATATTGCCATGCTAGGGCTTAGTAATGGTGGCAGGTTTGCAATCATAGCAACTGCGATCGATCCAGAAATAAAAGGTGTCGTAACCATAAGTACAGCAGGATACAACATTGATACAATTGGAAAGAGCGAGTTTGTGGATGAAGAAGACTACATATTCTACAGTTCTATTGACCCGGACAACTATCTTGATATGATAACACCACGCAGGTTCGTCATGTTCCACTCCTTCAATGACAGCATCATACCCTATGAACTGGCACAGCGCAGTTTTGACAAAGCTCAGGAACCAAAGGTATTCTATGGAGTAGAGGGCAGTACCCATGGATACAACCCACTTGTGGACATGGGTCTTGAAGAGGAACTGGAACTTATGTTCCACTAAGCAAGTGGTCTAAAAAAGAAAAGAAAGGAGAATTTTCTTTTCATTAACTTATTTCACCACGACAGTAACCTTGATAGAAGGCTTATTCACCACACTGAAGGTGTAAATACCCGGCTCATCAAAGGTGTAAGAGAAGACCTTACCATAATAGATGGTCTGATCATCCCACAAACCGTCATCACTCACAAGCACAAAGGGAAACTTCGGCCTCTGCAGATTTCTCCAGGTAACCATCTCACCTGCATCGATCTCTATGAGTTCAGGCGTTACTGTACGGATGATAAGAAACTCATTACTACGAGTCATTGACTGTTGCTGCTCCCGCATCTGCTCCATTGACTGGACACGTTCATCGGTACCGTCATCCATTATTGGTACCGGCATAGGCATCACCATATCCTCCCTGACAGGAGTATCAATTACAGATTGCATCTTCCTTTCTGTAACCACAATGGTTCCGGTTATTGCAGGATTGTCCTTTGCACTGAAGGTGTAAATACCAGGTTCTTCAAAGGTGTAGGAAAACATCCTACCGTAGGAGAGAGTCTGTTCGTCCCAAAGATCATCATCACTCACAAGCACAACCGGGATCTTTGGTCTCCTCAGATTCTTCCAGATCACAGTGTCACCTGCATGAACCTCCATTGAATTTGGTGTTGTTACGCGAGTGATAAGGAACTGATTAATACGAGTCATTACCTGTTGCTGCATCTGCTCCTGAGACTGTTCCATTTGCCTGACACGCTCACCGGTACCGTCACCCATTATGGGCACCGGCATGGGTACCATCATATCCTCCCTGGCAGGGGCGTCAACTACAGATTCCATCTTCCTTTCTGTAACCACAATAGTTCCGGTTATTGCAGGATTATCCTTTGCACTGAAAGTGTAAATACCCGTTTCTTCAAAGGTGTAGGAAAATATCCTACCGTAGGAAAGAGTCTGGTCATCCCACAAACCATCATCACTCACAAGCACAACCGGAATCTTTGGTCTCTTCAGGTTCTTCCAGGTTACAGTATCACCTACTGCGACCTCCATCGATTCAGGAGTGACTATTCTGATTATTAAAAATTCGTATTTTTGTATGCCTGTTTCCGCGGATGATACAGATACGTCCGTTCCGCCCATATACGGACCATTTGCAGCCAAAGCTCCAGATATGAAAAGAGCAGAGCCTGCTATGAAAAAAGCTGCAATTAATAATATTGTTCTGGTGTATTTCATAAGAAGATTCCTCCCGAGGTCCCATCCCTCAATATATATTTTGTTCCCGATTCCATATAGCCAAAACCAGTAGGGCATAACCATAGATACCCGAATGTTCCAATGCGATGAGAAAAATACAACGTCCCTGGAATACACCATTATGCTTAGTAGATATGATATGAAACATTTTTTCAATGATTATATATGCATTCAAGAGCAAGATACAATTGGGAGTTAAATGCAATCTTCTTTACTCGACACTTTATTCCTTTCTGAAAAAAGAAAGGATTTGCTGTTATTTCTGAAAGATGGAGCAAAGAATACGGATGAGATCAAGGCAGCCTTTGATTTCCCCTGGAAGTCAATGATACCCCAGATAAAGAAACTTGATGAGTGGGAACTGGTAACCTATAAGAAAGGCAACTGCAGCCTTACCACCATGGGAGAAGTCATCGTTGAGAATATGGATCGTTTTCTGATGACCCTTAAGGCACATGAGTACTATGGAAAATACTGGCTGGAACATGACCTTAAATCCATACCAAAGGAACTGCTTTACAGAATAGGTGAACTTGGCCATTGTGAAGTCCTTGAGCCAAATCTTCCAAACGTATTCGAGCAACAGGAAGAGATGCTCACAAGAATAGATGGCTCAGATAGGATCATGGTCTTTATCTCGATATATCATCCAGCTCAGCTTCTAATCTTTTCAGATATGATGGAGAGAGGAACAAAACTGGATATGATAATTACCGAAGAGGTATACAGGATAATTAAGGGTGAGATTCGATCAGACATTACTATTCTGCAAAGTGATAATCCCATTTTCATATCATTGAAGGAGGAATATGAGAGAGAGATGGATCTATTTTTCAAAGATAAACGATCGAACGTCTTTATCTACAGAGAAAATGTGAAACCACTGGCCATCACTGTAACCGACAGATCCTTTTCACTGGCGCTCCTGGAAAAGAATGGCAGATACAACAACTGCATGATCACAAGTTCTGAACCTGCCGCTATTTCATGGGGAGAGGAACTATTCAACTATTATAAGAATATGTCAGACAGACTTGCATAAGAAATACAAAGTTTGATCCACAGATAAAAAGAGAAATGATCAGAAGATATGACCATTCAAAAGAACAGTGAAATGATGTATCGAACTATCAGATCAATTATCTGAGACGTATGAAAGCTTGTCCGCATGTGGAATAGAAACCTTCGTCTTCTCTTTTGATAGAAGATTCATCGCAAGTGGTGAATGCTTTTATTCGTGCATCATACTCTTCTGTCTGCTCAAGTTTTGCTCCTGTGGCCATGATATTCCCTCTGAAGAAGTTTTCAAATGAAACTTTATCATGTTACTTATATAAATATAACCCATATAAAAAGATTTCTTATTAACAAAGTGATTAAATCAGTAGGAAGCTAAGATATAAGCTAAAAATACATTCTGGTTTACTAAATACAATGAAAAATTCCACCGGGTGAGTTCAGAATGATGAAAAGAGAAGAAATTAAAGGCATTATTTTTGATATGGATAATACTCTTTTCGATTTTGTAAAAGCAAAGATGCTTGCATGCTCCATTATCGTGGACTACATAGGCACAGGTGAACCGGAGGAACTTTTTGGCTATTTCCGCAGAGATAAACATGGTTTTGAGGACCTGGATAATATCAGTGATTACCTGAGAGACTACGAAATATTCACCGATGACCGATTCATAGAATGTTGTAACATATACGAGAATGAGAAGGTCCGAAACATTGAGCTTTACCCGGGAGTAAAAGAGACTATTTGCAAACTTAAAAGCATTGGACTACCACTTGGAGTACTCACTGATGCCAATAGGAAGAATACAAGGGCCAGAATCAGAAAGGTAGGGTTGTGCAGGTACTTTGACCCCCTCGTCACATTTGATATAACCGGAGAAAAAAAGCCATCGCATACACCTTTCTACTACGCACTTGATTCAATGGGCCTTCAGCCCCATGAAACTCTTTTTGTAGGAGATAGTCTAAGACGGGATATTGTGCCATCAAAGCAGATCGGCATGATAGCGGCATACGCCAGATATGGTGACTCAAATGATGCTGGAGACATAGTTGATACGGAAAGACCGGATTACGTACTAAACAATTTTAAAGATATAATTGATATTGTATTGAAGGAAAATGAGCACGATAGCTAAGGAATATGATGTTGTTGTTGTGGGCGGGGGGCCGATAGGTTCCACCGCTGCAAGATATGCTGCAAAGAATGGAGCTACTGTACTAATGGTAGAAGACCATGCAGCCATAGGTTCACCTGTAGGATGCACAGGACTCTTGAGTAAAAGAGCATTAGCAGAATGTGATGTGAAACCTTCCGATGATTTTGTGTTCAATAAGGTACGTGGTGCCTTCATTCACCCCATGAACGGAGCATACCTCCCAATCGATGGAAGGGAAACAAAGGCATACGTGGTTTCCAGAAAAATGTTCGACCGCAGACTTGCAAACATGGCTGCAGAGCAGGGAGTTGATATCTGCCTCAATACAAGAGCCACGGGTATTGAGAAAAGTAATGGAATGCAGCAAGTTCAGATCGTCCGGGAAGGCATCAAGCAGACAATACGTTCAAAGGTAGTGATAGGTGCAGACGGCGTGCGCAGCAACATTGCCAGGATGGCAGGTCTCGGGCAGGTAAAGAAGGTACTGCCAGGTATACAGATAGAAGCACCATACAGATCCCAAAACCCGGATTTCGTAGAACTTTTCGTGGGTTCACAGGCTCCCGGATTCTTTGCCTGGACAGTACCTGTAAATGAAGATGTATCACGCATAGGACTTGCTGTTGATGGCAGTAGCGAATCAGCAATAGCCGAACTTGACAGACTCCTGAGAACAAATAAACATCTGGCTTGCGGATATGGAGGTGGAAAACTTGACATTGTAATGGGAGGCATTCCACTTGGACCACTTGAAAAGACCTATTGTGACGGAACGCTCATAGTAGGCGACGCCGCGGGGCAGGTCAAGCCCACATCAGGAGGCGGAATATACACCGGAGCAGTATGTGCAAAGATCGCAGGAGAGGTTGCCGCCAAGGCTGCACTGGAAAATGATACGTCAGACAAGAGGCTCTCAGAGTATGAGCAAAGATGGCGGGCCCGGATAGGAAAAGAACTTGCAATGGGCATGAAAATCCATGATTTCATAGGGGGACTTGAAGACGGAGAACTTGACGAACTCATAGGCTCCATGAACGATCCTGCAATCCTTGAAACCATCACACACTACGGAGACATGGACCATCCATCCATCCTTATTAAAAAACTACTGAACCCCGTAAATTCAAGAAGCCTGTTCAGGGTATTCCGTGCATTTACAAAGGCAGTATTGTGAAGATCAATATATACTGACGCCTTTTACAGAATCCAGTGCAAGCAACTTCTCAACTATGCTTCCAGGAACCTTGGAATCTGTAATTATAGTCAATCTTGGCTCATTTGTGAAAAAGGGATCATCTGAAACAGCCTGTCTGATACTTATATTATGTTCCGTGATAACCGAAGATACGTTGGAAAGTATACCCGTACTGGCAGCATCATCAGGTGTGATAATAATAACACCAAGGCCTAGCAACGGAGCCACATCAGGCAGGAATGGTATGGACCTTACATTCTGGAAAATCTTTCTTAGAAGGTCATCTGAGAGAATTGTCTCGGTAGTAGAATCAACTACCCTGCGATCAACACCCGCTTCTTTTGCAAGCTGAGTATGTGCTATCTCGATCTTGCCGGATGTCACCTTTCCATCATCATTCACCTGGAAACCACGTTCAAAAAGGACCCTGAGAACTTTTTGCTGTGCCGGATGCTTTTCAAACTTTTGAAGTAGTACACTCCACATAGACAACATGTAATCATTTTAAAATATAAAGATGTACGGTTATGGTCAGTGTATAGTAAATAATTTTGATGGTTACCAAAATATCAAAAAAAAGAAAAGCATTTTAAGGATAAAGTTGTCTATAGGATAAATACGAGTTATCATTTGAATAAGAATTACCCGAATTTAGAATGTCGCGCATTTTAATACCAGAATGGTATCCATCGTTTCTAAAAGAGAATCAGCGCATTCCGGGACATTATTAATCCAAGGAGGATATGGAATGAAAGTGTACAGAGATTATGATGACCTTCCCAAGATCAAATTACCACTTGGCCAGGAAGTATCCATCAGTGACAGCACAATACGTGACGGGGCACAGATGCCAGGAATCGTCATGAAGAGCAGTCATAAAATTCAGATTTATGAATATTTGCACCAGATAGGCATCGAAAAGCTGGAATCTTTTGTCTATAATGAGAGAGACAGGAATGCCATCAAATTAATGATGGACCGAGGATATGAGTTCCCGGAAGTCACCGGTTGGGCAAGGGCTAATCCTGCAGATATAGATATAGTGCTCAGCGTTGACGGTATTGAGGAAACCGGTATACTCATGTCTGTTTCAGACCCACACATATACGACAAGATGGGACTTCCAAGCCGTGAAGCTGCCGAAGAGAAATACCTCAATGCACTCCAGTATGCAGTGGACCATGGATTAAGGACACGTGCACATGTAGAAGATATGACACGTGCAGACAATAACGATTTCGTATATCCGCTTGTGAAAAAGATACTTGAGATCGACCCTGAATGTACCATCAGGATATGCGACACAATAGGATTTGGAATGCCCTTTGTTGAAGTAGACGAGCCATTTGGCATTCCCACCATCACCAAACACCTCATTGATCAGCTGGGAGCAAAGAATGTCGAGACGCACTGCCACGATGACTTTGGTCTTGCTGTTGCCAACTCCATTGCAGGTTACTGGTACGGTGCAAACTGGTCAAATGTGACTTTCCTCGGTATTGGAGAGCGAGCAGGTAATGCGGAAATGGAAAAACTTCTCCTCCTTGCAAGGCGTGTAGAAGGCTTTGACAAGTATAACCTGGATTGCCTTGTTGAATTCGCAAAGTTCATGGAAAGTGAGATAGGCATCAGAATACCAAGGAACAAATCCGTAGTCGGCAAGAATGTCTTTGCGCATGAATCAGGGATCCATGCAGCAGGAGTACTTAAGAACCCATTCACCTACGAGCCATTCCCACCGGAAGTTGTAGGTGGACAAAGAATATTCCTTGTAGGGGACTCATCCGGAATAGAAGTATTGAGATACAAGGTCCAGGATGCTCTTAATGAACTTATGGATGTTCAGATAGAAATAGGTAAGGATGATAGGCGTCTTCGGGCAATTCAGGCAGATATTCAAAAACTCTACAACGATGAAAAAAGAGTATCATGTATTTCCGATGAAGAGATACTGGCCTATGTCAAGAAATACTTTGTATTCAACACAATTGTGAAAAAGGACCTCCATCGCGATGATGACAATGAGGATGATGAAAATAGTCCAAGATCAGATGAAAAGGACTATGTCAAGGTTCGTATGCACGATACTGTAGAATGAGCCTATAACTCGGACTACGTCAAAATTTAACAAATATGGTGGGTAAACCACCATACAGCTATTTTTTCACTTGCTCGAAATTCAACTTTCGGTATCTTGTGCTTCCTGCACCTCAATTACATCTGCGACAGGAGCATTTTCCCTTACTGAATCAATTCCTTTCATACAACCGGCTTTACTAGTATATCCCTGACTGGTTGCGATAATTTCACCATTTTTAGCTTTTAATCTGAATCTGAATTTCCCGCTTTTGTCTGTGAACACTTCGAACTTTGGCATATTCTCACTCTCCTAGTATACAAAATGGGGATAACGCACACTCCAATATTATTCCCCTATATAGATTATTAGATTTATCTATAAATAAAGTTTGGAACCTATGTTATCAAAAGATGAGATGCAAGTTTGATTAAATTGAAGAAAAAATCGAGAATATGAGCTAAAAAATGAAAAATAATCAATGAAAAATAATCAATAAAAATAATCAATAAAAATAAGAAAAGAAAGAGAGATGAATTATTTCATCTCAGCTTCAACGTACTTGGAAATGGCATCTGTCATTTCACACATCTTTGCGTTACCACCAAGGTCATAGGTTACATACTTGCCTTCTGCGATAACTTTCTCTGTAGCTGCAAAGATTGCCTGTGACTGTTCCTTTTCACCAAGGTAGTCAAGCATCCATGCACTTGCAAGAATGGTTACAACAGGGTTTACCTTGTCCTGTCCTGCATATTTTGGTGCTGAGCCGTGTGCTGGTTCGAACATAGCATAGTTGTCACCAATGTTTGCTGAGTAGATAAGTCCGATACTTCCAACAAGTGCGGAGCATTCCTCACTGATAACATCCATGAAAAGGTTGGTTGAAAGGAGGATCTTGTTGTTGAATATCTGCGGGTTCTTGATGAGCTACTGTGCAATGTTGTCGATGTGGTATTCCCAGACATCGATGCCATCATACTGCTCGCCTTTTAGATACTAAAAAGCCCCGGCCGAAACCGGGGCTTTCCTTTTGTTTCCACAATAAAATTAAATAGAATCGATAATCCCATTCAAAGTCGTACTAGGTCTCATGGCCTGGGATTTCAACTCCTCATCTGGAGCGTAGTATCCTTTGATATCCATAGCTTTGCCCTGAGCTTCTAACAACTCATTGGCAATCTTCTCTTCATTTTCCATCAGAGCTTTAGCTACAGGTTCAAAAATCGCTTTTAATTCGCTATCTTTCTCCTGATCAGCCAGAGCCTGAGCCCAATACATTGCCAGATAAAAATGAGATCCTCTGGTATCAATCTCATTCACTTTTCGGGAAGGTGATTTTCTGTTTTCCAGAACCAGCTCTGTCGCTTTATCCAATGTTTCTGCTAAAACCAGAGCTTTAGGATTATCAAAACTGTTGCCCAGATGCTCCAGAGAAACAGCTAAGGCCAGGAATTCTCCTAGAGAGTCCCAACGCAGGTGACCTTCCGATTCAAATTGCTGTACGTGTTTGGGTGCCGAACCGCCGGCACCTGTCTCGAAAAGTCCACCGCCATTCATTAGGGGAACGATTGATAGCATTTTCGCACTGGTTCCCACTTCCAAAATGGGAAAGAGGTCTGTCAGATAATCTCTCAAAGCATTTCCAGTCACAGAGATTGTATCTTTGCCCTCTTTAATTCTCTCCAATGAAAACTTGGTCGCTTCAACCGGAGCTTTGATCAATAGTTCCAGGCCATCAGTATCATAATCTTTCAAGTATTTGTTCACTTTTTTAATGAGCTGTGAATCGTGAGCTCTTTTCTCATCGAGCCAGAAAACTGCAGGATTGCCTGTCGCTTTGGCTCGTTTAACGGCCAGCTTGATCCAGTCCTGAACGGGTGCGTCTTTCACCTGACACATGCGGAAGATATCTCCTTCCTCTACCGGCTGTTCAATGAGTACATTATTGTTGTCATCGATAACTTGAACTTTTCCTGTACCAGTCATCTCAAAGGTCTTGTCATGTGAGCCATATTCTTCAGCTTTTTGCGCCATAAGCCCCACATTGGAAACGCTTCCCATTTTTGATGGATCAAAGGCACCGTGTTTTTGACAGAACTCAATAGTTTCCTGATACACTCCCGAATAAGAGCGGTCCGGAATTATGGCTTTCATATCTTTCAGTTTCCCGTCTGGTCCCCACATACCGCCTGATGAGCGGATTGCTGCAGGCATGGAAGCGTCGACGATAACATCGCTGGGAACATGGAGATTGGTAATTCCCTTATCGGAGTTAACCATAGCCAATGCCGGTCTCTTGGCATACACAGCTTCTATATCTGCTTTGATTTCAGCCTGTTTGTCTTCAGGCAGATTCTGGATTTTTGTATAGAGATCTCCCAGTCCGTTGTTGGGATCTACACCCAATTCTGAAAGCAGATCACCATATTTATCAAATATCTCTTTAAAGAAGACCTTAACCACATGACCGAAGATAATAGGGTCGGAAACTTTCATCATTGTCGCTTTCAAATGAACGGAGAATAAGACATCTTTAGCTTTGGCATCTTCTATCTGTTCAGCCAGAAATGCCTGAAGCGCTTTTTTGTTCATAACAGCTGCATCAATGATTTCTCCGGTCTGAAGAGGGGCTTTGTCTTTTAATAGTGTTTTATTACCAGCGTCATCTGTAAAGAAAATTCTGAAATTGGTAGCCTCTTCAATTTCAACAGATTTCTCACTGCCGTAAAAATCTCCGCCGGTCATGCTGGCTACATGGGATTTGGAATCGGACTTCCATTCTCCCATGGAATGGGGATGTTTTTTCGCATAATTTTTTACAGCTTTAGGAGCTCTGCGGTCAGAATTCCCTTCTCTCAATACAGGGTTAACAGCACTGCCCTTGACAATATCGAATTTCGCTTTGATCGCCTTTTCTTCATCATTAGAAGGATCTTCGGGATAATCGGGCAGATCATATCCCTGAGCCTGGAGTTCTGCGACTGTCGCTTTAATCTGGGGAACTGAAGCGCTGATATTGGGTAGTTTGATAATGTTGGCTTCCGGAGTTAAGACCATCTCTCCCAATTCGGAAAGGGCATCGGAAATCTTCTGGTCCTCTGTCAGTCTTTCGGGAAACTGGGCAATGATTCTTCCCGCCAGGGAGATATCCCTCGTTTCCATAGTGATTCCGGCGTTTTTCACATAAGCCTGTACAATAGGCAGGAGCGAACTGGTTGCCAAAGCCGGAGCTTCATCGGTTTTCGTATAAATGATTGTCGATTTCTGTGCCATGTTAATCATTTTCTCCGTAAATTAATAACATTTTATCGAATCGAAGCGCTTTATTTTATATAAAGATAGATTTGCTTTATTAACGACCCCATGATATATATGCTATACCCAGCAGAAATGCCAATCAAAAAATGATGGGATTAAAAAAAGAATTACACAATGACAGAATTAATTCTCTGTGTAGATTGAAGCAATCTCAGAATTGTGACAATACAAGAGAAGTGAAAGAAATGGCTCTGTAGAAATCCCCGATATTCACACGCAAATTCAGGTGAACAAAATTATCAAATGTTTTGCCAGATATCGATACAAATCACCCATATTATCCTATTGACTGCGATTATGATATGATTCTACAGAGCCAAAGAAATCACAATTAATATCATGACAATGGCTCTTTTTGATGGTATGCTGTCATATATCAGTACTTAGCTAATTTTCCCTTTAACCTCAATAAATCCTTACGATAACGATAATGCGGTGAAAATGCCGCCATATGTTATTTCCACCGTTTAATTCGAAAAATAATTCCAAACTTGAATTAAGGTCAAAAGAAGGTATTGACAACATATTAAAGCCTCTTACAGATAATATCAGCAGCAAGGTAAATGGTTCACTTACCTGTAAAGATATTTACCATACTGTCGTATGTATGGCGGTTGACAATAATTTGGCTAGTAGTGGAGTGTTTGAGGTAGATAAATGATGGTAGAGACAGAAAAGAGACACAATTAGAGATTACTGAATTTATTGTGAAGAAAAATGCAGTATGACAGAAGAGCAGCCCCCCAGCTTGTTATTGAAAGGGCACTGGAAGCTGAAAGATTGCGCGATAATCTGTAACCACATGCTGGAATATTTGTATAAGTATTAAATACATTTAATCATTATTCAGAGCATAATTTAACATGTTTATATTTCACTGCACCAATAAGCGACCCAAATTCTTAAAGGAATTAGATAAATTTGAATAATCTGGTAAATATTTCGATCAGAAAAAGACTAACCATTTACATCATTATTGGAACATTTCTTGTGCTCATAGCATCAAGTTTTCTGATCATATCAACTTCAACAGCCCAACACGAAGAACTTGCCTATCAACAGGCTAAAGAGACTGCCGGAAAATATGCAAATCAGTTCAACGGTGACATGGTGAGAAGCCATACCATCGGAAGAATAATCGCATACTCAATGACAAACGATGCAACAGGAGACAGGGATCAAGCCAATCAGGTCCTTCGGGAAATATTCATCCAGAACCCTGAACTTATTGGAGCATATGTAGCTTTTGAACCCGATGCGTTCGATGGAAAAGACAAGCAATATATCAACGCAGTAGGTCATGATCCCACAGGCCGATTCATTCCATACTGGGGCAAATTGAATGGTACTATAGGACTAGATCCTTTGCAGGACTACGAAGAGTTAGATTATTACGCATTACCAAAATTATTAAAGACCGATGTCATCACTGAACCTTACTGGTATAATGATGAAATAATCATCAGCTACTCAACGCCCATATTCTCTGATGGTGAGTTTATAGGGGTCGGTGGGATTGACGTATCACTGAACTATCTTGACAGTATGGTCAGCAACATCACGATATTTGAGTCGGGTTATGCATTCCTTAGCAGCAACAAAGGGATGATCTTGTCACATCCTACCAATAAAGACTGGATAGGTAACAGATCCCTATACGAATTCACTGGCAATATCCATGAAATGTCACAAGATATCGAAGAAGGGAAAAGTGGACACATCGAAATAATTGATCCCACTACAAGAAAAGAGGTCATCGCATTTTATGAACCATTAAAAGAAGGAAACTATTCGTTCGTGCTTGTAGTCCCTAAAGAAGAAATGCTTGCTGGAGTAGTTTCTTTAAGGAATGAACTTATATTTTTCTCAGCAATCGCAATAATCTTTATGGGAATCATTGCGTCCTTAACAGCTAATACGATAAGCAGAAGGATCGAAGACATTGTAGATGACTTCAAACAAATTGCAGATTCTGCTTTGACCGGTAATCTCAATGTCCGAGCAAATACAAATATTGGAGTAGATTTCGAAAAGATCCCTATTGGCCTGAACGAACTTCTTAACACCCTCCAGAGGTCAAATGAACTTAATGAAGATATGAACAACATCATTAATCATAGCCCGGTAACTGTTTTCAAATGGAAAAATGAAAAGGGGTGGCCTGTAGAGCGTGTTTCTGAAAATATCAGTCAATTTGGTTACAGTGCTAATAATTTGGATTCAAATTCAGTAAATTATGCAGACATAATTCATCCTGATGATGCAAGTCGTGTAGAAGACAGATTTGAAGAATGTCTGAAAAGGAATGTTCCATGTTTTATCAGCCAATACAGGATAATATCAAGATCCGGAGATATTCGCTGGGTCGAAGAACAGACACTGCCCCATAGTGATCAAAACGGCGAGGTCAAATACCTGCATGGAATTATTGTTGACATCACTGAAAGGAAAAAAGCAGAGGATATGGTACTTCAAGCTAAACTAGCTGCTGAGGCCGCAAACCAGACAAAGAGCGAATTCCTTGCTAATATGAGTCATGAATTAAGAACTCCTTTAAACTCCGTGATTGGCTTCTCCGATATCCTTTTTGCTACTATTCCCGGACCATTGAACAAAAAACAGAAAAAATATGTCATGAATATTTCCAATAGTGGCAAGCATCTATTGAATATAATCAATGATATTCTCGATATCTCAAAAATAGAGTCTGGAAAGATGGAACTTTACTATGAAACGTTCTCTATAAGTGAACTTATCCCGGATGTCGTAGTACTGGTAAATCCACTTGTAATAAAGAAGAGGATTGAAATTACTATAGATATCGATGAAAGACTCCCATTGATAACTGCGGACAAGATAAAAATAAAACAGATACTGTACAACCTATTAAGTAACGCCATTAAATTCACCGATGAAAAAGGCACCATATATATAAGAGCCACCTTTGATGATGAACTTTTACAGATATGTGTTAAGGACAGTGGCATAGGTATAGACGAGAAGGACGTTGAAAAACTATTCCACCCATTCCAGCAGATCGACTCCGCAGCTTCAAGGAACTATCAGGGAACCGGGCTTGGGCTTGCACTTGTCAAGAGCTTTGTTGAAATGCACGGAGGTAATATAGGGGTGAGCAGTGAAGTGGGAAAGGGAAGTGTATTCACGTTCACCACTCCAATGAAAGGAATAATCCGGCAGGATACAGAACATTAATGAATTCATATCAAGATACTCGATCCATTAAACGAGATCCCTGTGAACTGCAACCTGCAAGAACTTTTATCACAGAGTGGAATCCGTGTGATTGATATGGGAATGTATCTGGATGAGATGTGAAATTTCATTTGGACCCCATACCCAACCATATGATCGAAGATGGTGTTCTCCGATGAAGCAGCACCACAATCGACAAATTACTTTTTTGACTGTCAAACTTGATATAATATAGAATTACACCACGGCAGAATCAATTCTCTGCATAGATCGAAGAAGCCTTCCCATTGTAACTAAAGTAAGAGTAACAAAAACGAACAGAGAAAATACCATCGTTCGAGCTCTTCCCGGATAGAGTTCCATGTAAAAGAGAGAATTTGAAATGAATATTATCATAACAAATAAACCAAATAGTGATAGTAGATGAAGCTTCACTTCCATATCCCGCAAAAATAACCCAAAGTCCATAAACTGAATATACATTGCACATATTTATAAGATATTGTTGACAAAAATTAATCAGATGGTCCAGTAGCATTTTAGATAATAATAACATATACCACAATATGACACACCGTTTTCCCATCACAGACGAGCACATGCATATAGACCCACGTGCAAAGGGGCTAAAAGCTGTCAAGGAGTTCCAGAATACAGGTGGAACACACATATTCCTCGTCATGAAACCAAGCTGGACCATTGGAGTGAATGTTAGCAAAGCAGAAGACCACGTGGCGGTCTTTGAAGAGACCATCGATATTTCACGACAGATCAATGAAACAGAAGTTACTTCTTTCCCAGTTCTTGGGGTGCATCCGGCAGAACTTACAAAGCTTCTGGAACACATGGAGCTAGGAAAAGCTGTTGAGATCATGAAAGGAGGACTTGACATCGCCGCAGGATACGTGGAGCGTGGGCAGGCTGTAGGGCTGAAGAGCGGAAGGCCGCATTATCCTGTTAGCGAAGAAGTATGGGCTGCATCCAACGAGATAATGGAATATGCATTCACACTTGCAGCTGACCTCGATTGCGCCATCCAGTTACATACGGAAACCGTGGAAGAGCCTGAACTTGTAGACATAGCAGAGCGTGCTAAAAGATCAGGGATCAGCCTGCATCGGGTTGTAAAACACTACGCACCCCCGCTTGTAGATGTCTGCGAGAAGCTTGGAATAATGCCGGGAGTCCTTGCAGGAAAAGGAGCCATCGAAGAGGCTCTTGAGCAGGGTACTCGATTCATGCTGGAAACTGACTACATTGATGACCCGGAGAGACCAGGTGCAGTACTTGGGCCAAAGACAATTCCCAGAAAGACCCTCAAACTCGTTGAACAATACGGTGAAGAGCCCTTCTGGAAGATCCATAAGGAAAATCCAGAAAATACCTACGATGTGGATATAGAATTATAGATAGAATGAACTTTTCAGGTGATCAGAAGTATATAGATATCCATCACATTCGTACCAGTGGGACCCGTTAACAGCAAGTCCCCGGTTTCTTTGAAAAAGGAATAGGAATTGTTTTTCAGAAGCATCAGCCTGGCATCCATTCCAATATCCTTCCCATCACGGAATGTACTGCCATCAGCAAATGCACCTGCTGCATCCGAAGTACCATCATTGCCGTCGGTTGCCCCAGGAAGCAATAGGACATTTTCAAGCCCATTGACCTCTATACCAAATGACAGGGCCATCTCCTGGCAACGGCCTCCTTTTCCTTTTCCCCTCATGGTGACAGTCGTTTCTCCACCTGCAAGGATGCATGCAGGAAGTGGAACAGGCATTCCTTTTAAGCGTTCCTCCCGTGCAATGGAGGCAAAAACCTTAGCCACCTCCTTTGCCTCACCAATAAGTGAAGATGTCAGTATAAGAGTGTTGTAACCAAGTTCTGATGCTTTTCTTTCAGCTTCATGTAGCGCGAGTGAATTAGTACCCACAAGATAATGATATGTCCTGTCAAATATAGGTCCTGAAGATTTGGGAGTTTCCTCGAGCACACCTTCCAGACCATCGTCAAGCAAACCCTGCACAGCAGAAGAGAGTTTTAGGTCATATCTTGTAATTATTTCCAGAAATTCCTCGAAGGTAGAACTGTCAGGAACTGTTGGCCCGGAAGCGATTACATCCAGTGGGTCACCTACCACATCGGAAAGGATCAAACTGACAGATTCTGAAGGGTATGCCATTTTTGCAAGTCCACCACCCTTGACCGCCGAAAGATGCTTTCTCACCGTGTTTAATTCATCTATGGTGGCACCTGAACATATGAGTCCATCAGTCAGACCTACAATATCCGATACAGATATGCCTTTGCGTGGCAGGGTCAGCAAAGCCGAACCGCCACCGGATATGAGGAAAACTATCAGGTCGTTCTTACCGGTTCGTTCAAGCATGTCACGGATCATTATTCCGGCTGCCACGCTGTTATCATCAGGTATTGGATGCCCCGCCTCAAGCACCTCTAGTTTCTTTAAAGTGCCTCCAAAACCATATTTTGTTATTGCAAAACCATCAGAGATGTATTCATCCAGTATAGTTTCCATGGCACTTGCCATTGCAACTGCGGCTTTACCGAATGAAACGAGGAATACATTCTCGTAAGAAGTAAGATCGTATGCCCTGTCACCCACGATAAGAGTATTATCATCCCTGCACACCGAATTAGAAATACACGAAGAGGGCTCTACGGCTGACAGCGCCTTCCGGAAGATCTCAAAAGCATCAGACCTTAGCTTATCCTGCATATACACCCATCCTGCAATTTGATCCCCGCAAGAAATATTATTCCCAAACGGCGCGACCAAGGGAAAAAGGAAGATTTAAGAAAATTATGAGAAAAAACTGTCAAGGTCAGAGTTATTCCTCGGGAACTATGACCCATGCAAGTATGTATATGAGCAGTCCGGTGCCAAAACTGAATACGGTGAATATAGCCCATAAGAGCCTCACCATAACAGGATCAACACCCAGATAATCACCAAGTCCGCCACATACACCGGCAAACATCCTGTTGCTTCTGGATCTTTTTAATTGTTTATCCATATTGATCACTTTAATGAAATAGAGATATGAAATACAATTAGTTAAATTAGTGAATGTTTCCTATTAATCTTTTGTTCCATAGAATCAGAAATTATGGAAATTACACCTATAACTGACATAATTTGCAGTTAGAACCAGCACATTCTTGATTCTCGAATTTCCATTTAAGTCCCCATTTCTTGATATTATCAATTATGTTGAGGAATTCCTCACCGCTTTCGGTCAAAGAGTATTCTGATTTGATGGGAATAGAAGAAGAATCCACTACCTTCCTGACAAGACCCTGATCCTCCAGCTCTTTAAGCCTGATGGAAAGCGTCTTGGGAGTGACATCCTGCAGCTTGTTCTTAAGCTCATTGAAGCGTTTTTGTTTTTGTTCACCCTTGTAAAGCTCGAGAAGAATGCATAGTGTCCATTTTTTACCAATGATGTCAACTGTTTTGTAAATGGTGCAATCTTTCATAGTATCAGTTTAGAAACTACCCAATATATAAGTTAGTATCCTTAATATATCACTGTATTAAAATGGTTTTTTGAATAAGGAGTGAATGAAATGGCAAAGGACTTACTTGATAAGGGAGCAATCCTACAGAGAGATCAGGAAACATACGCGATAGCACCACACTTACCTGGTGGAATTGTTTCAGCAGAGACACTTCGCAAAATTGCGGATGTTGCTGAAAAGTATGAAGCTGCAACATTAAAAGTAACCTCATCCCAGAGAGTTGCTATTGTAGGATTGAAAGAGGAAGATATCGATAATGCATGGGACGACCTTGGAATCAAACCAGGTGCTGCAATCGGACTTTGTGTAAGGAGTATAAAGATATGCCCGGGCACAACATTCTGTAAGCGCGGACAACAGGATGCCGTAGGTCTTGGACTTAAACTTGATGAAAAATATCATGGAATGGCACTTCCATCCAAATTCAAGATGGCTGTATCAGGATGCATGAACTCATGTTCAGAACCTGCCATCAAAGATATTGGTGTCATGGGTACACCAAAAGGCTACACTGTCATGGTCGGAGGAAATGCAGCCATCAAACCAAGGATCGCTGATATCATCGCAGATGAACTGAGTGAGGATGAAGTCCTCGATCTCGTAGATAAAGTAATCAGTTTCTGTAAGACCAATGGTTCAAAGCACCGCCTTGGAAGAGTCATCAATGAGATGGGTCTTGATAAATTCAAGGCAGAAGTTGGATTATAAACAAGTTAATTATTTTTTCAGGGGATATTCCCCTTTTTATTTATAAAAAACGGAGTTGATATTATCGGAGATGCTGAACAAATAACCAGGATCGCTGTTGTCAGATGTGATACCGTATCGGAAGCATGTCCGGGTATCGGCTGCTTCAAGGCATTCAATAAGAGAACTGTGAAATTCGAAGGTTATGATGATAATACTGAAATGATAGCATTTTTCACATGCGGAGGATGTTCAGGGCGCAGACTTCACCGCCTGATGAAATCACTGCAAAAGCATGATGTCAGTATCGTGCACCTCAGTTCCTGCATGCAGATGAAGAACTACCCAAAATGCCCCCATATTGATGAGATAAAGAGAACGATAACAAATGCAGGAATGCAAATTGTTGAAGGAACACATCACTAAAACTGTAAGGAGAAATAATCATGGCTCAAAGAATGATAGTTAAGATAGACGAAGAAAAGTGTACAGGATGCGGTAAATGTGTATCCCCCTGTGCTGAAGGTGCAATACAGATAATCAACGGTAAGGCAAAGGTCGTTTCAGAAGAACTCTGTGACGGGATGGGATTCTGCCTGGGCGTATGTCCTGAAGATGCCATCACCATCGAGAAGAGAGAAGCTGTACCCTTTGACCTCAGAAAAGCCGAAGCACAACCAAAGACCACAGATGTCTCCATCAAGTGTTTCAGTTGCGGTTGCGGAGAAGATAATAATTACCTGATGCCTGCCAGGCACAATAAGGAAAGCATATGGGTATGCACACGCTGCCTCCCACGTCTGATACACGGATGATGACATAATGCCTGTCGATATCGAGCTAAGAGATGTCGCGGATCACATCTGTGACTATACTTTCAACTTCTACTGGCATGAACACGCCCTTGACCCGGATTCTGTCATCCCTTCCCAGAAAGGAACGGAATATACCTACAGGGATCTTGTGAACGCATTAAAAAAAGGAGATACTGTACGCATAAAAGGCAATATGGGAAAGAACTTTGCGTATAGCGTAGGAGCTGACATTCAACATTTAGGTGGAAGCGGAGATGTCGAAAAAGCAGGCAGGATATTTGTAGACGGTGATGTAGGACCTGAGGCTGCAATGGGAATGGTCTCGGGAACATTATATGTCGCAGGTAAGATCGCACAGCCATGGGGAAACATAGTGGAAATGGCATCTGACATGGAATCTTACAGAAAGTTTCGATCAATTACGGATATTGTTCACAACGGGCTGGGGAATGACAGCTTGCTTGTCAACAAGTACAATGAGAAAGAAAGAACACTTGAGATCGATGACGGCATACTGCGCGGAACAATTGCCGCACGTTGCAACAAATTTTTCAGGATCACAGTTCAGGGTGATGTCCACAATGGCACAGGAGTACTAATGCAGGACGGTACTGTCATAGTGAATGGAAATGCAGGCATGAATACTGGTTCACATCTGGACGGAGCCACTGTTGTAATTAACGGAAATGTAGGAGAATTTGCAGGTGCATTCATGAAGAGTGGCACTCTTGTATTCCTTGCTGCCAAAGGGTACATTGGCGCTGAGATGATAGGCGGGACCATCTACTCCAAGGACAAGGTAAAAGCAAATCCACCCGTTGAAAAAAGCAAGATGAAAGGTGAGGATAGTGCGCTCATCAGGAAACTTATGGACGCAGGCCGCGTTGAATCCATGCTCTATAACAAATACGAGATCGGAGAAGAAAAAGAAAAGTATGTGGAAGTCCGCATGCGAGACGGATCGGTCATCATGAGAAAGATAGACTGAGCTTTCCCCAAATCCTTTTTAATCTATCTCTAGGAACTTCAGCAGGTTTGTGCCACCTGGTTTGCCGTGCCCGGTAGTTTGCCCCTGTGTAAATATCACCATATCCCCTTTTTGGGTTACTTTCATATTTTTCAGTATCTCTACTGAAGTACATTCCCAGTCATCCACCTTGCCGCCCATGTATATGGGATAAACAGCGTATTGCATAGCAAGTCTCATACATGTCTGTGGATAACGACTGAAAGCAAATATCCAGGTATCAGGTCTGAACCGGGATATGTTCCGGGCAGTTTTTCCTGAAACTGTAGGAGTTACTACATATTTCACGGGAAGGGTCCAGAGGGCATCGTTCACCTGAATGGATATCATATCCTCCACATCCGGATGGCCTTTATTGATAGCTTTTTTCATCAGGTCTATTCCAAGAGTAGAGTGCCCCCTCCATGCTTCCGTTGATTTTGCGATCCTGGCCATTGTCTTTACAGCTTCAACAGGATACTTACCCACAGCGGTTTCTGCGGAAAGCATCACGGCATCTGTCCCATCTATTATGGCATTTGCAACATCCGTAGCTTCTGCCCTTGTGGGTCTGACATTATCTGTCATTGACTCAAGCATCTGAGTTGCAGTTATGATGGGAGTGCTTGCAAGGTTTGCCTTATGAATAATATCCTTCTGGACGATAGGAACATTCTCTATGGGTATTTCAACACCGAGATCACCACGGGCAACCATTACCGCATCGGTTTCCGCAAGGATCGAATCGATATTAGCGACTGCTCGTTCCCGCTCGATCTTGGAAACTATGAAAATATCCTTACCCTTTCCTGCCGCATAATCCCTTACCTGAATTATGTCTTCCCTGGATTCTATGAACGATAGACAAAATATATCCAGACCTTCCTCAAGTCCGAAATCGACTATTTCCAGATCCCTTCCGGTTATTGGATTAATGAATATTTGGGAGCCAGGAAGGTTCATACCTTTTCTGGAAAATAGCGGCCCCCCCACAATGACCTCGCAATGCACATCCTCCCCCTCGATACATTTAGATTCGAGCTGGATGAATCCATCATTCAAATAAATGGAACTACCCACAGATACACTATCGGAAAGCTGGTGATAATGAACAGGTATCACTGAATCTGTGCTCTCCACATGCCTTGATGTGAGGATCACATAATCGCCCTTTTTCAAGATCATTGGTTCATTTTGAATAGTCCCCACCCTGATCTTGGGTCCCGGGAGATCAGCCATGATAGCAACCACCATATCCAGATCGCTGGAAATATCCCGGATCCTGTTGATTACCTTACGGTGAGCTTCCAAATCCCCATGGGAAAAATTCAGTCGGGCGATATTCATACCGCTAATGATCAGTTCCCTCAAGACCTTCTCGGAAGAGGATGAGGGACCAATAGTACACACAATTTTGGTTTTATGGTCTGGTAACTGCATTTTCCCACCAGATAATACATTCCACTTGTTTCCTAATATAATTATGGAACTGATTAAAAGTGGACATTTTTGGAAGTATATAAGTGAGTATATATACTGCTGCCTAAAGAACATTGAAGTAGTTATAAAATAAAACTATTTACGGGGTTTAATAATGGCAAATGATAAATATGAACTTTCAGACCTGCAAAAGCAGGAATTATCAGATATTTTCGGCAGAGGTGTCAATTTCAAGGATAAAGAAAGGACCTTTTACACCCATGATGTCGGAGCATTGCCCTCCCTTGTAAAAGGACTACTTGGTAAAACCAAACCTGCTGCAATCGTGAAAGTGATCAATGAGAAAAAGGCAGTTGAGATAGTTAATTTCGCACGTAAATACAAGATACCCATAGTTCCAAGAGCTGGTGCTACCTCAGGATACGGAGGCATAATTCCCACAAAGGGAGGTATCATTGCAGATGTGACTCCCATGAGGAAGATCATCAATATCGATAAGGAAAACATGAAGGTCACCGTGGGAGCAGGAATTATCTGGTCTGACCTGGAATCTAAACTCAATGAAGAAGGTCTTGCAGTGCAGGCAGTTCCCTCAAGCGCAGTGGCAGCGACCGTGGGAGGCTGGCTGGCTCAGAATGGTGTAGGATACGGAAGTTATGAGTTTGGATGGTCCCAGGATACCATGGAATCCGCAAGGATGGTTCTGCCAAATGGAGATGTAAAGGAGTTCTCAGGAGAGGAGCTTGGCAAGATCATCGGTACAATGGGTACCACGGGCATAATCACAGAGGTTACCCTGAACCTGCGCAAATATGAGAAGACTGCTGCCGTATCTGCTGAATTTGCCGATGCTGCGAGCATGAGGGCAGCCATAAAGAAGGCGGGTGAGAAGAAGATACCCATCTGGTCCATTTCTTTCATCAATCCGCAGTGGGCTGAAATGAAGAATATTGCCCCATACAAGACACATTACGGAGAAACTGTGGATGACAACCGACCTGAACTTCCAAGTTCATACATATGCAATTTCGCATACCCGGAATCAAGGGATATCAGCGGTCTTAAAGAACTCATAAAGGAATCTGGCGGCAAGGTATTGCCACAGGAGATCGCCGACCATGAGACAGAGGAATGGTTCAGGTCCATGAAGGTAAAGAGACTTGGTCCGTCATTCATTCCGGCTGAAGTGGTCGTTCCTGTTGACAAGATAGACACCATATTCAGTGAGATCAACAAAAAGATCGGACTGCCTGTACTGGTGGAGGGAATGGTGACAAATGGCGATGAAGCTATAATGCTCTGTTTCATACCACATTCGGAAAGGTCATTCAAATACAACCTCGCATTCCCACTGGCACTTAGCATCGTGAAGATCGCAGAGGAGAATGGCGGAAGGATATACTCATCCGGACTCTACTTTGCCAAACAGGCGGAGAATGTCTTTGGTAAACGCTTGCCTGAGATCAGGAAGTTCAAACAGCAGGTTGATCCTGATGACATCATGAACCCCGAGACCCTGACAGGCAAACCCATGATAAAGACAGGGCTTTCCCTTGCAAAGACTTTCGAACCAATGGCACGTGCCGTGGGTAATATGTCAGGAGCCGGAGATGTGGCATTCAAGGATGAGAAGGGCATACCCGGAGACATCATCTCACATGCATATACCTGCGCCCAGTGTGGTTACTGTGTGAACGAGTGTGACCAGTACTACGGACGTGGCTGGGAATCACAATCACCTCGCGGAAAATGGTTCTTCATCAAGGAATACCTTGCAGGAAGGGCAGAACTTGACCAGGAGCAGGTGGACACCTTCCTTGCCTGTACCACTTGTGAGATGTGTGACTACTACTGCCAGCTGGACCTGCCAATCGAGCGTTCCTGGATGACACTCAGGGAAAACTTTGTGCAAAAGCGCGGTATGATGACAATACCTCCGTTTGAGATAATGGCACAGAGCCTTGACAAGGAAAGGAACATCTGGGCAAATTACAGGGTTGACAGGGACAAGTGGCTCCCTGATGATATCAGGGCTAAGATCAAGGACAAAGCTGAAATTGCCTATTTCGCAGGTTGTACTGCATCTTTTGTGGAAAAAGATGTGGCAGTGGGAGCCGTGCGAATATTGGACGATGCCGGTATTGAGTTTGCATATCTTGGTGATAAGGAATCATGTTGCGGAATTCCAATGCTGGTTGCTGGAAAGTGGGATGTTTTCGAAAGAATATTGAAAATGAACATCGTCAATATGCAGAAAAAGGGCGTGAAGACCGTGGTAACATCATGTCCTGCATGTATGCTCATGTGGAGAACCATCTATCCGCAATGGGCTGAGAAACTGGGAATGGACTTTGACATCGAGGCAAAGCATTATTCTGAGATAGTAATGGACAAGCTGGACGTGCTCAAACCCAAATTCGTGAAGCCACTGAACAAGACCGTTGCATGGCACGATTCCTGTCACATAGGCAGAGCCGGCGCAGGTGTTTATGATGCACCCCGTGAACTCCTCAAGGCCATACCTGGAGTGAAGTTTAAGGAGATGGAACATAACCGTGAGAAAGCACTGTGCTGTGGATCAGTTGTGACACTTATCGATGAGCCGAAAGTAGCAAGCATAATAGGCAATACACGTTTGCAGGAAGCTGTGGACCAGGATGCGGATATCATGGCAGCTCTCTGCCCATGCTGTCTGGTACAGTTCAGGATAGCTGCAAGGGATAACAATGTCAACATGGAGATCCAGGACCTTGGTGCACTTGCTGCCCGCAGTCTTGGTTATGACATTCCCGACACTACCAACGATGCGCTTGTTGCATGGTCCACCTTTGACAAGATGATAGAGCTCATGGAACCGGAGAACATGACCGAGATGATGGTGGAACTTCTGCCTGATATGATAGGTGCAATGCCATCCTACATGCGGGCAATGATGAAAACCGTCAAATATGTACCGGGAATGGATATGCTCATGAAGCCCATGATGCCGACAATGATGCCAATGCTCATGCCATCCCTGATGCCAAAGGTCATGCCAAAGATGCTCAAAGCTGTGGAAAAGAGAGTGCCAATGCCCGATTATATGAAGGAGCAGATGCCAGACCTCATGCCAGCAGCCATGGAGAATCTGCTACCCAACATGCTTCCGCAGATCATACCTCTGCTGACACCGAAGATGATACAGTACATCAAGGATAATTAAAATTGGATATTCGTTACTGTGAAAAATGTATGACATTGCTTTTAGCAGTGTCATTATCTTATTTTATCTTCAACATATGCTTTGAAAAAAGTAATTTTATTGATTCACATTCATCAGGTTTTTGAGCATATACTAAATTATTTAGAAACTTATTAATAAAACAACATAGTTGGTGAATTAATACTAAATGTGAAAAAGTGCAATCACCATGAATCGAGAAACAATAAAAAATGTATTTATCGTTATTGCTATTTTCTTCATTTTTTTCTATGCTACTTATGATACTTCTTTCAATTACAAAGCTGACAAAAATACTGAGAGGTATCATAATCCTTCATGTCCTGAAATCAAAAAAATCAAATTATTTGATCTCAAAGAATTCGAGATTAGTGAGGATGCAATTAATGCAGGCTACAAACCCTGCGAAATATGCAATCCTGCCATGTCAACAACTAAACTAAAAATCACAGACAATGACAGAGATTCATTAACTGATTATGAAGAGTTATACACCTACAACAGTAATCCACTGAAAAATGATACAGACGGAGACTCCCTAAACGATGATCTGGAAGTATACTTGAACACCAGTTGTTCTAGCATTGATACAGACTGGGATGGTGCAACGGATTATCAAGAATACCATATAGGCACTGACCCTACATCTTACACGTTCCACTCAAAGTTCAAAGATACGGATAGTGATGATGATAAATTAAACGACTATGAAGAAATATATGTGCTAAAAACTGACCCCTTCAATCGTGATACTGATGGAGATGGGTTAGGTGATTTTATCGAGAGATTCATTAAAACTAATCCACGTAATCCTGATACAGATGGAAACGGAATCAATGATCGTGATGACTTCTTTAGCAAAGAAGAAACACTAGAAATTGATACCGACAACGATGGAATTAATGATTCTGAAGAAGAGCGCATTGGCACTGATCCAGCAATGAGCAACTACTACGAATTAAAAAATTCTGACAGAGACAGTGACGGAGTAACTGACTATAAAGAAATATATCTGGATGAAACCGACCCTATCAATCCTGATACAGATAAAGATGGATTAACTGATGGAGATGAAGCTGAAAGATATACAGATCCATTTAATTCAGATACGGATGGTGATGGATTAACCGATGGAGAAGAGGTGCTAGAATATGGAACTGATCCTAGATACCCTACTACTTCTAAATATGATCTTCCAGAGAATAAAAGGAAAATGAATACTCTAGAAATTATCCTTACTGGTGCTGCAATAATTATTGGTGATGTGATACTCTTCGCCTACAAACGTGATTTTGAAAGAATAGAATTGGAGCTTCAACAAAAGAAAAAAACAAGGCAACAAAATAATATTCAGTATATTATTAAATATAAAAAAAAGGAACTAACAATATGTGTAATTCTAGTACTTTCTATTGTAGCTCTATTGGTACTTCTTGATAAATTCTACTTTACACCATTTCCTCAAATTAACAAGTTAAAATAAAAAATTATTTTTTCGACTATACCCTACCCGATAATGACAATATTTTTAAATGTATATCACGTCGGAATGGAGTATGAGTTTACAAAACTTTATTAAGCCAACAAGAGAGAAAATATACAGTTTTGCTATTTTGATAGTTGGTTTAAGTCTGCCAAAATTGCTAAATATATTTCTTACGGTTTTTGTATCAAGCATATTTGGAACAGATAAATATGTAGAATATTTAGTTTTTAGAACTACCAATGTACCATTCATCCTAAGTACAATTGTAATTTATTGTGCATGGGTCTATCTGCTGATTTCCATTATCACAAACATTAATAAAAAAGAACATTGTAAAGATTCCAGTGACTTAAACTGAACTCTTTACAAAGCTTTTACATACAAATATTATCTTGGAATTGACTGGTCAGGCGTGACACCGTAGTAGTCAGTTCTCGCCTTACCCCAGATACATCCATTCGCGCCCATTATCTTCAGCTCGAGGTTCTGCAGTGATTTGCAGATGCCATTCCCGGCACGTGCGCCTTTACAGATCAAGCAATATTTCTCACAGAACACAGGGGCTTTTTTCTGGCCTGCCATATTTATCTCCACCTTTTTGCAAATTCAGGATAAGGTAATTACTGGACCTTTGCCTGAATTTCCTTTGCGAATTCCTTTGCTTTCTGGATACGGGATTCGTCAGGCTGTCCTTTTGTGGATGGACCCATCTCACCAAAGGCTTTCATCTGCGGGTCATCGGCTTTTAAGAGCCTATCAACAACAGGCTGTGCGAGTTCACCCTGACAGTCAAATGTACCTAGGAAATTTCCACCTTCTGCAATATCCTTGCATGAACCTGTCCATGACTGTATGGCTTCAAATCCTTCAGGAACTGCATGGGTCATGAAGAATGCTATGTTCTTGCCAGCTACATTCTCTTTCACAAAATTTGAGACCTTCTCAGGAATATTGAACTGCATTACCGGGAAACCCACAAATACAAGATCATAACCTTCTAAATTACTTATTTCCCCGATAGCTTTGATATCCTTCTCACCGGCAATTTCGCCATAAATCGCATCAGCTATCTTTTTTGTGTTTCCTGTCTGTGTCATATATGTTACTAATGTTTTCATGAAATCCCACCTTAAGAGTGTAGAAATAACTATTTCCTACAAATTTATATAGATGAGCGTTAGTAAAATGTACTTATTTCTTTTCGGTACAAAATTATAACCTTTTTTGAAATTGTACAGAATATTTACTGAAAACTAAAAATAGAAATAGTAAACCTGTCAAATAACTATATGACAGTATTTCTGTTGACTAATAAATACCTGAAAAGTGGGAGGGAGAAAATGAGTCTATTTAACAGAATGGAAACCGTTCTCAAAGCGAAGATGAACAAGCTTGTCAATCGCATGGAGGACCCCAGAGAAACACTTGACTATTCCTATGAGAAACAACTGGAAATGTTACAGGGTGTAAAGAGAGGAGTGGCTGAGGTGGCAACCTCAAAGAAAAGACTTCAACTGCAACGTTCAAAGCTGATGCAGAGCAGTGATAAACTGGCAGGGCAGGCAAGAGATGCCATCAAGAGTGACAGGGAAGACCTTGCAAGACTTGCACTTGAGCGCAAGGGCACACTGGACATGCAGATACAGGGACTTGACCAGCAAATAGCTGATCTTGAAAAAGAGCAGGAGAAACTGGTGGCTGCTGAGAAACGTCTCTCGACCAAAGTGGAGATATTCAGGACCAAGAAAGAGACCATCAAGGCACAGTATTCCGCTGCTGAATCCCAGGTAAAGATCAATGAATCTGTATCTGGCATCAGTGAAGAGATGGCTGATGTGGGTCTTGCCGTTGAGAGAGCAGAGAACAAGACCGAGGATATGAAGGCACGCGCCTCCGCACTTGATGAACTTATCGAATCAGGCACCCTTGATGACGTAACTAGCAGTGGTGATGACATAGACAGGGAACTTGCAAAGATGAGTGTGGAATCGAATATCGAGTCAGAGCTGGCAAAACTCAGGAAGGAGGAAGGGAAATGATAATCAGAATAATGGGTGAAGGACAGTATGAGGTTCCCAGAAGTCTGTTCGATGAGCTCAACGTAATTGATAACAGGATAGTTGAACTTGTAGACCAGGGAAATGAGGAGGATTACAGAACTGAACTCTTAAAGCTCATTCAGGTGATCAAGTCAAATGGAAAGCAGCTTGATGATTCAAGTATCGTGGAATCCAACATAATCGTCCCGCCTGAAGACCTGAGTCTTAAGGAAGCAAAGGACATCTTCACCGGAAGCGGTCTACTCGAAGATTAAACAAAAATATTAGAATGGCATCCCCCAGAGAGGATACCATTTTTCCACATTTTTCTCAACTGGCAACTCGACTTCTATAAGGGATTTGAGCCGAAACTCCATTGGATTGTCCCTTTCCTGTTTATCCTTTGGTACGAAGGGATAGTAGTTACCCTGCTTGAAACTATATATCCAGTAGACCGGACCTTCCTTTTCGAAGCGGTACACTGCACATAAAATTTGTTCTGAGAAACCCTGCTCTATCAGGGTCTGGCTGATCATGTGTATATTTGTGACAAGGTCCTCGAAGTCCTTATCCTCCAGAATGACCCAGAGGAAGTTGTATTTGTCCTTCTCGATGCGATACTCGGTCCCTGTTTCCTTTGTGCTGTAACTTAAGAGATCCTCTATTTCCTTTCTGGTGTTCTCATACTGGGAAAGGGACATGGACTTGAAACAGATACCTGCCTTGCCGGATGGATGGAGGTTCAGGCTCACTTCCATTGTGACCACCGCAGTTGATATTGCAAACAAGCGTTCCGTATTTGATTCAGGTAACTTGCTCCTGCCAAGCAGGGAATCGAACATACCTTTGAGTCCCATCAGAGTTCAAGCTCCTTCTGTATCTTTTCGAGTGCTGCAATCCTTTTTTCAGTGGAAGGGTGGGTTGAGAAGAGGTTCATTACAGAACCTGAAACTGCAGGGATTATGAAAAATGCATTCATTCCCTCCACCTGCCTCAGATCCTCCTTGGGAATACGAGGCATGATCCCGCTTATCTTAGTCAGTGCCGATACAAGATTTGAAGGCTGACCCGTGATAACAGCAGAGCCCCTGTCCGCTGCAAATTCCCTATATCTTGAAAGGGCGCGTATCAGCAGGAAACTTATGACCCATACCAGCAATGAAACGATCCAGATTGCAATAATACCGCCTGATTCCTTTCTTCTGCCACCGAAACCCCCCATACCTCCAAAGTAGAAACTGTACCTGACTATGTAGAATGCCAGTGTAGATATGAAACTGGCTATGGTCAGTATCGCCATGTCCCTGTTCTTGACATGGCTCAACTCATGGGCAAGTACAGCCTCAAGCTCACCCTGATCAAGCCGGTCCACCAATCCAGTGGTTACAGCAACCACCGCATTCTTGGGACCTCTTCCAGTTGCAAAAGCATTCGGGATCGAGGTGTTCACCACCGCCACCTTAGGCATTGGCAGATCCGCTATGGCACAAAGCCGCGTGATGGTCTGGTGAAGTTCAGGAGCCTCCTGCTCAGTAACCACTTTGGCATGCATGGTCCAGAGCACCAGACGGTCCGAGTAATAATACTGTAATGCCATGAATCCGCCTATGAACAACAGCATGAATGTCTGAGGCGCACCCGTATAGACCAAAAATGCCAGAAATAATAGGTACACCGCCGCCAGCAGGAACATCGTCAACAACATCCTGCCCTCAAGTCCCCTGTCATGTTTCCATTTCAATTTGATAACCCCTTATCGCCATATAAAATATATTCGACACTGTATTAATAAGTGTATCTTATCGTAAATTAACAACGAAATGATATTTTTTGATAAAATGATTTCAGACAGGTTATTTGCTAAAAATTTCCGATTATGCAAACTAATAGGAAAAAATCTTCCTTCACCTTTGCAGGCTTGCAGTAAAACCGAGATAGGTTAAAAGGAAAAAGACGTTTTTCGAAATGCTGTTGGAAGTTTTCCTTTACTTGGCGGATTAGGAAAAATTAAAGATATATTAAAGTTGGTTCTTCAGCATCTTCATAAATGTA